>CALRPT020000005.1:0-205612 GCA_943370085.1 Variovorax paradoxus
GCGGCCTTGCTGATGGTGTATGAAGGGCGCATTCGCCCCGAGGAATTGCGCTATGGCCCGTGGGTCGAGGGGCAATGGGCCAAGGTGGACAGGGCGCTGGACGCGCTGGAGACGCGCTGGATGGCGCATCTGGAGGGGCCGCTGGCTGCCGGGCAGATCGCGATTGGCTGTGCGCTGGGCTATCTGGATTTTCGCCATGACGCGCGGGACTGGCGCAATGGGCGGCCCCGGCTGGCCGGCTGGTTCGCGGGCTTTGACGCCCGCGCCTCGATGCGGGCCACGGTTCCGGCCTGAAACGTCATCGGTGGAATGATCATCCGCGCGGATTAAGGGATTTTACGCGATTCCCGTTCCTTATGGGGCGGGGCAGCGGGAGGCGGCCATGATCCCCGTGTGGTTTGACCGGAGGCCGGGGATTTTGCGCTACGACTTGTCGCAGGGGGTTGAGCAGGGCCGCGCGCGACCCAGACTCCGGCACTGGAAGGAACGCCCATCTGCCACAGGGCGTGATTTCGTTGGCCTTTTGGCGGGGATGCGCCCGTTTGTCCGCTGGACGATCTGGTGCGACCGGTCTAAAAGCCGCCCGGTATGGCTGCGGGAAACTGCGGCCCACATGGATTTTCGAGTCGCGGGACTTCCCCGCGGATCTGGAATAGGGAGAAGTTCTCGTGTCCCACGCTGAAGACAACGCAGGTACCCGTCGGGATTTCCTGTATTATGCGACGGCAGGGGCCGGTGCGGTTGCCACCGGCGCCGCAGTCTGGCCGCTGGTCAATCAGATGAACCCGTCGGCCGATGTGCAGGCCCTGTCGTCGATCTTTGTCGATGTCTCGGCGGTTGAGCCGGGCACGCAGCTGACGGTGAAATGGCTGGGCAAGCCGGTGTTCATCCGCCGCCGCACACCCGAAGAGATCGAGGCCGCGCGCGCCACGGCGCTGACCGAACTGCCCGATCCGCTGGCCGAGAATGCGAATGCGCAGCCCGGGGCTGATGCTTCGGACCAGAACCGCACGCTGGATGAGGCGGGCGAGTGGCTGGTGATGATGGGGGTTTGCACCCATCTGGGCTGTGTGCCGCTGGGTGATGGATCCGGCGATTTCGGCGGGTGGTTCTGCCCCTGCCACGGGTCGCATTACGACACCGCCGGACGCATCCGCAAAGGCCCCGCACCGCGCAACCTGCCGGTGCCTGTGGCGGCCTTTACTGACGAAACCACGATCAAGCTTGGGTAAGGAACAGACAGATGGCTGGAATTCCGCACGACCATTATGAGCCCAAGTCGGGTGGCGAGAAGTGGCTGTACAAGCGGTTGCCCATCGTGGGGCTGCTGTACGACACGCTTATGCTGCCGACGCCCAAGAACCTGAACTGGATGTGGATCTGGGGCATTGTGCTGACCTTCTGTCTGGCGCTGCAGATCATCACCGGGATCGTTCTGGTGATGCATTACACGCCGCATGTCGACTATGCCTTTGCGTCGGTCGAACACATCATGCGCAACGTGAATGGCGGCTATATGATCCGCTATCTGCACCAGAACGGCGCGTCGCTGTTCTTTGTGGCGGTGTATCTGCACATCTTCCGCGGCCTGTACTACGGGTCTTACAAGGCCCCGCGTGAGGTGACCTGGATCATCGGAATGCTGATCTATCTGCTGATGATGGGCACGGCCTTTATGGGCTATGTGCTGCCCTGGGGGCAGATGTCGTTCTGGGGGGCCACGGTGATCACCGGGCTATTCGGCGCGATCCCCGGCGTGGGTGAGGCGATCCAGACTTGGCTTTTGGGCGGGCCTGCGGTGGACAATGCCACGCTGAACCGCTTCTTCAGCCTGCACTACCTGCTGCCCTTCGTGATTGCCGGGCTCGTGGCCGTGCACATCTGGGCCTTCCACACCACCGGCAACAACAACCCCACCGGGGTTGAGGTGCGCCGCGGGTCGAAGGAAGAGGCGGCCAAGGATACCGTGCCGTTCTGGCCCTATTACGTGATCAAGGACCTGTTCGCGCTGGCGATCATTCTGGCGGTGTTCTTTGCGGTTGTCGGCTTCATGCCAAACTATCTGGGTCACCCCGATAACTATATCGAGGCGAACCCGCTGGCGACGCCTGCGCATATTGTGCCGGAATGGTACTTCCTGCCCTTCTACGCCATCCTGCGTGCCTTTACCGCCGATGTCTGGGTGGTGATCGCGGCAGAGTGGATCACCTTCGGGATCGTGGATGCCAAGTTCTTTGGCGTGATCGCGATGTTCGGGGCGATTGCCGTGATGGCGCTGGCGCCGTGGCTGGATACGTCTTCGGTGCGGTCGGGCCGCTATCGCCCGATGTTCAAATGGTGGTTTGCGCTGCTTTGCGTGGACTTCATGGTTCTGATGTGGGTGGGCGCGATGCCGGCCGAGGAACCCTATGCCACCATCTCGTTGATCGCGTCGGCCTACTGGTTCGCCTATTTCCTGGTGATCCTGCCGCTGCTGGGCGTGATCGAGAAGCCGATGCCGCAGCCTGCGACCATCGAGGATGACTTCAATACGCACTACGGCAAACATGGTGGCGGTTCCGGCGGCAACGTCGTGGCCCAGCCGGCCGAGTGAGAAGGGAACTGAGGAAGATGATCAGGAATTTCGCACTCAGTGCCGCTGCTGTTCTGGCGCTGTCCTCCGGGGCGGCGCTGGCAGCGGGCGGTCACAAGGAAATCACCGATGTGGCCTTTGCCCACGAGGGCCCCTTTGGCAAGTTTGACCAGTTCCAGCTTCAACGCGGGTTGCAGGTCTATACCGAGGTCTGCTCGGCCTGCCACGGGCTGAAATATGTGCCGATCCGCACGCTGGCCGATGAGGGTGGCCCGCAGTTGCCCGAAGACCAGGTGCGCGCCTACGCGGCGCAGTTCACGGTCACAGATGCGGAAACCGGCGAGGATCGTGAGGGCGTACCGACCGACCACTTCCCGATGTCGGGGATGGAAGGCGCACCGGACCTGTCGCTGATGACCAAGGCACGTGCCGGGTTCAGCGGCCCCTACGGTACCGGGATGAGCCAGTTGTTCAACGGGATGGGCGGGGCGGAATACATGTATTCCATCCTGACCCATTACGAAGAAAACCCGGCCTGCGCGCCAGACGGGATCGACGGGTTCTACTACAACACGTCCTTCGACAAGGGGGCCACTCCTGACAGCTGCAAGGATGAGAAGGGGATTTCCACCGTTCCGGGCAGCTGGATCGCGATGCCCGAACCCCTGTCGGACGATCTGGTGACCTATGCCGATGGCACGGTCGCCACCAAGAGCCAGATGGCAGAGGACGTTTCGTCCTTCCTGATGTGGGCGGCAGAGCCCAAGCTGATGGACCGCCGCGAAGCAGGCTTCAAGGCGGTGATCTTCCTGCTGATCCTGGCCTCGCTGCTTTATCTGACGAACAAGCGGATCTGGGCGGGCGTGAAGGGCAAGACGGCCTGAGCCACCGACACGATCTGAAATCGTGAAAAACCCCGCCTTCGTGCGGGGTTTTTCTTTTCCCGCGGCAGCGACACACGAATTTTCTGCGAAAATTCGGGAGGGCAGACGTTCGAAGAACGTCCTTTCGGATTTTTCGCAGAAAAATCGTGATGCCGGGGACGGCCCCCCAGCCCTGCGGCACAGCGGATGCTTGGCCTTGGCGGCGCAAGCGTGTAATCACGGCGGGTAATCGTTGAGCCTGGCAGATTGGGGAACCGGACATGAACAAACTTGTCACCATCTATGGCGGTTCGGGGTTCGTTGGGCGGTACATCGCGCGCCGCATGGCCAAGGAAGGCTGGCGGGTGCGGGTGGCCGTGCGCCGCCCGAATGACGCCCTGTTCGTGAAACCCTATGGCGTGGTGGGCCAGGTGGAGCCTTTGGCCTGCAACATTCGCGATGATGCGTCGGTTCGAGCCGCGATGCAGGGGGCGGACGCGGTAGTGAACTGCGTGGGCATCCTGAACAAGGCCGGCAAGAACACCTTTGATTCGGTTCAGGCCAGCGGTGCCGCGCGGATCGCGCGGATCGCGGCCGAGGAAGGTGTCGGGCAACTGGTGCATCTGTCATCCATCGGCGCGGATGCGGGCAGTGCGTCGGAGTATCAGCAGACCAAGGCGGCGGGTGAGGCAGCCGTTCTGGCCGCCTTTCCGGGGGCCATGATCCTGCGTCCGTCAATCATTTTCGGCAATGAGGACGGGTTCTTTAACCGTTTTGCCGCCATGGCGCGGTTTTCGCCCGTCCTGCCCGTGGTAGGGGCCGCGACACGATTCCAGCCCGTGCATGTGGATGACGTGGCGCAGGCTGCGGTGAAAGGGATCACCGGGGCCGCAGCGCCGGGCATCTATGAGTTGGGCGGGCCGGAAGTGGCGACGTTCCGGGAATTGATGCAGCGTATGCTGACCGAGATCCGCCGGCGCCGTCTGATCCTGAACATTCCTTTCTTTGCGGCGTCGATTATGGGCGGCGTGCTGGATTTGGTGCAGACCCTTACGCTGGGTCTGTTCAACAACGGCATGATCACGCGAGATCAGGTGCGCAACCTGCGGGCCGATAATGTGGTGGCGCCCGGAGCGAACGGATTTGCCGAGCTGGGGATCACGCCGATGGCGATGGGCCCGGTGCTGCCGGAATATCTGTGGCGCTATCGCCCGTCGGGGCAGTATGCGGCGATCAAGGAATCGGCCAAGAACCTGCGGAAGGTTTGATCTGCCGGGCGCGGTAAGCGTCTGATCGGTTGCCGGGAAGGACAGATGGAAAACACGCTAACGGCTGCCTTTCTGGGCCTGATCGAGGGGTTGACCGAGTTCATCCCCGTGTCTTCGACCGGGCATCTGTTGCTGGTGGGGCATTTTCTGGGGTTTGACAGCCCTGGCCGCACCTTTGAGGTGGTGATCCAGTTGGGCGCCGTGCTGGCGATCCTGACGGTCTATGCGGGCAAGTTGTGGAAAGTGGCGTCGACGATGCACAGCGACCCGGCCTCGGCGCGGTTCGTGGCATCGGTGTTGCTGGCGTTCTTTCCCGCGGTGGTGATCGGGGTGCTGGCCCATGACATCATCAAGACGGTGCTGTTCGAGACGCCGGTTCTGATTGCGGTGATGCTGATCCTGGGCGGGTTCGTGCTGCTGGTGGTCGACCGGGTGGCGCCGGAGCCGGTGCATGAGGAGGCGATGGCGCTGCCGTTCCGCAAGGCGCTGATCATCGGGTTCATCCAGTGCCTGGCGATGGTGCCAGGGGTAAGCCGGTCTGGCGCGACGATCGTGGGCGCGCGGATGCTGGGCGTGGGAAAGCGCGCGTCAGCCGAGTTTTCGTTCTTTCTGTCGATGCCAACGATGGCCGGGGCCTTTGCCTATGACCTGTACAAAAGCCGGGATGTGCTGGATTTTTCGGCGGTGCTCGATATCGGCGTTGGCTTTGTCATGGCCTTCCTGTCAGCGGTGCTGGTGGTGCGCTGGACGCTGGATTTCGTGAGCCGGAACGGGTTTGCGATCTTTGGTTGGTGGCGAATCATTGTGGGAAGTGGGGCACTGATCCTGCTTTGGCTGGGGTTCTAGGCCAGATCGGAACGTGTGCTGACCTAATTTCAGTGGGAATGGGCAGTAAATTTGACCTATTGCCAGAAAAACCCCTTATTAGGTCATATATGCTGACTTTTATTCCCGAGATGGGCAAAGTAAGAAGGCGCACCCGAGATTTCCCGTCAAGGAGGGCGCCTCATGGCAAAGAACCGCATGCTCCAGTTCGTGACTGTCGACAAGGAGACGCCCGAGAAGCGGCCCGCCAATCTGCGCGCGCAGGATTTCCACGAGATTTACCGTGAATATGCCGCCGAAAAGGCGGCCGAACAGGCGGGGCGGTGCAGCCAGTGCGGCGTGCCTTATTGCCAATCGCATTGCCCGTTGCACAACAACATCCCTGACTGGCTGCGCCTGACCGCCGAGGGGCGGCTGCAGGAGGCCTATGAGATTTCTCAGGCCACCAACACCTTCCCCGAGATCTGCGGCCGCATCTGCCCGCAGGACCGGTTGTGCGAAGGCAATTGCGTAATCGAGCAATCGGGCCATGGCACCGTGACCATCGGGTCGGTGGAGAAATACATCACCGATACGGCCTGGGAAAACGGCTGGGTGCAGCCGATCCGGCCGCATGCGGAGCGGACGGAATCTGTGGGGATCATCGGGGCTGGACCCGGCGGGTTGGCGGCGGCGGATATGCTGCGGCGCAAGGGTGTGCAGGTCACGGTTTATGATCGGCATGATCGCGCGGGCGGGCTGCTGACCTATGGGATTCCGGGGTTCAAGTTGGAGAAGCCCGTGGTCATGCAGCGCATCGCGCAGCTGGAAGAGGCAGGCGTGCAATTCGTGCTGAATTGCAATGTCGGGTCCGACATCAGCTTTGACGCGATCCGGGGCCAGCATGATGCCGTGCTGATCGCGACGGGCGTGTACAAGGCGCGCGACATTTCGGCCCCCGGTGTAGGCGCGGCGGGTGTTGTGAAGGCGCTGGATTACCTGACGGCGTCGAACCGCAAGAGCTTTGGCGATGATGTGCCGGAATTCGACAGCGGCGAGTTGAACGCCGAGGGCAAGCGCGTGGTGGTGATCGGCGGTGGCGACACGGCGATGGACTGCGTGCGTACGGCAATCCGGCAGGGCGCGACATCGGTGAAGTGCCTGTATCGGCGCGACAAGGCGAACATGCCGGGGTCGCAGCGCGAGGTGCAGAATGCCGAAGAAGAGGGCGTGGACTTTGTCTGGCTGACCGCACCCAAGGGGTTCACCGGTGGCGCGGCGGTGGAAGGTGTGATCGTGCAGCGGATGCGTTTGGGCGCGCCGGATGCGACGGGGCGGCAATCGCCCGAGATCATCGAAGGCGGCGACTATGTAGAGCCTGCCGATCTGGTGGTGCAGGCGCTGGGGTTCGAGCCGGAGGAGATTCCGACGCTGTGGGGTGTGCCGGACCTGGCCGTGACGCGCTGGGGCACCATCAAGGCGGATTTCCGCACGCATGAGACAAGCCTGCCGGGTGTTTATGCATCAGGCGATATCGTGCGGGGGGCTTCGCTGGTGGTCTGGGCGATCCGGGACGGGCGCGAGGCTGCAGAGGCGATCATGGAATATCTGGCGCAGCCTGCGCAGGTTGCTGCGGAATAGGGGCTTGGGCATGTCGGGCGGCGAGGGTTTGATCAGCGCAGGCGGCGGGGCAAAGGCCCCTGCCCCGCCGCGGCTGGACATTCCCCTGCTGCGCAAGGATCGGCGGCTGTGGGTGTGGTGGCATCGCGGACAAAGCCGGCGGTTGGTGGTGGTGTTTTCATCCGTAGGGCATGGGCCGAAGACACCGCCTGTGCTGGAATTCGCGCAGAGCGCGACGGCGGGGGGGCGCGATAGCGCCGTGTTCATCGCGGACCCGCAGCGCACGTGGCTGAATGCGCCGGAACTGATCGAGGAAATCGTCGAGGTGATCGAAGCGGCGCGCGATGAGATCGGTGCCGAGGAGACGGTGACGCTGGGCTATTCCATGGGGGGGTTCGCGGCGCTGGTGATCGGGGGGTTCGTGCCGGTTCACGCCGCGCTGGCCTTTTCGCCACAGATGTCGATCGATCCGGAGCTGGTGCCGGATGAAGGGCGCTGGATGCGCTATCGCAGCCGGATCGGCGCGATCCGCATCCGCTCTGCCGCGGACCACATGGCGGCAGACACCGTGCATCACATCATCATGGGATCATCGCGGCTGGAAAAGCCACAACTGCGGCTGTTGCCGCGGGCGGCCAATGCAAAGCTCTATTTCCTGCCCAAGACGCAGCATGACACCGCGCCGCGGATCAAGCAGGCGGGGCTTTTGCCCACCGTTCTGGACCATGCCTTTTCTCGGCGGAGTGAAGCCCTTGCGGCCTTGCTGTCGCTGACATTGAACGCCCGCAGCCAAGGACTTGCCGCATGATCCGCGCCCTTTTGCCTGTACTGCCAATTGCCCTTGGCCTTGCCTCGCCGGTGATGGCGTCTTCGTTCACCGCGCCGCAGGGCTGCACCACCTTCATGACGGTGCAGGCCAAGGGGTGCCGGGTGTCGAACCATTACAAATGCACGGCGGATGCGCCGGGCGATCAGTGGCGGGCGGATTTCGATCAGGAAGGGCCGTTCTTCATGTCGCGCATCGACAGCGAGGCGCAGTGGGTGGAAAGCTATGAGATCGACCCGCCCGTGAAGCAGGTGCTGGACCCAAGCCCGGCGGACCCGGCCTCGTTTTCCGAATTGCTGGCGACGGGGAATGACAATTACATCTTCGGTCTGTCCGATGACACGGGTGAGCGCACGACCGTGCGCGGTGGCGACCGGCTGACCGGGCGGCAGGTGGTGATCGACGGGATCACCCTGCAGGAGACCGAGTTCAATTTCACCGAGACTGATCTGTCGGGCAACGTGCTGCGGCGGTCGCGCGGGAATGAATACATCCATCCCGAATGGCGGCTGTTCTTTTCTGGCCCGTCGGAATGGGATGGCGGGGATGGAAACTATCTGCCGCTGGACGGCGGCCCGGTTCAGTTCATCTTTCCGGGGGAACCCGGATTTGCCAGCACCCAACCCCTGTTCGACTGCGACGCCGTGATGTCGTCGTTGCAGACTTTGCCCAAGTTGTAAGGAGGCCCAAGCCATGACGATTTATGATGACGCCTGGGTGAAGGCCGAAGAGGCAAAGCGGCAGTGGCTGCATGACAACGGCCTGTACAAGGACGATGACGAACATTCGTCCTGCGGTGTGGGGCTGGTGGTCGCGGTCAGCGGCAAACCGTCGCGCAAGGTGGTGCAAGCGGGGATCGACGCGCTGAAGGCCATCTGGCACCGGGGCGCGGTGGATGCGGATGGCAAGACCGGCGATGGCGCGGGCATCCATGTGCAGATCCCGGTGAAGTTTTTCTACGATGTGGTGCGCCGCACGGGGCATGAGCCGGATCAGAACAAGCTGATCGCAGTGGGGCAGGTGTTCCTGCCGCGCACGGATTTCGGCGCGCAGGAGCGGTGCCGGACCATCGTGGAGACGGAAGTTCTGCGGATGGGCCATTACATCTATGGCTGGCGGCATGTGCCGGTGAACACCGAAGTGCTGGGCGAAAAGGCCAATGCGACGCGGCCCGAGATCGAGCAGATCCTGATCCGCTGCGAAAAGGATATTGATCAGGAACAGTTCGAGCGCGAGTTGTACATCATCCGCCGCCGGATCGAGAAGGCCGCGCTGGCAGCGCAGATTCAGGGGCTGTACCTGTGTTCGCTATCCTGCCGGAGCATCATCTACAAAGGCATGATGCTGGCCGAACAGGTGGCGGTCTTCTACCCGGACCTGATGGACGAGCGGTTTGAATCGTCTTTTGCCATCTATCACCAGCGTTATTCCACCAACACCTTCCCGCAATGGTGGCTGGCGCAGCCCTTCCGGATGCTGGCCCATAACGGCGAGATCAACACGCTGAAGGGCAACGTCAACTGGATGCGGAGCCATGAGATCCGCATGGCGAGCAACAACTTTGGCGAGGCGGCCGAGGACATCAAGCCGATCATCCCGGCCGGGACGTCAGACAGTGGCGCGCTGGATGCGGTTTTCGAGGTACTGGTACGGTCGGGGCGGTCTGCGCCGATGGCCAAGACGATGCTGGTGCCGGAAGCGTGGTCGAAGACCACGACCGACATGCCGCAGGCCTGGGCGGATATGTATGCCTATTGCAACAGCGTGATGGAGCCGTGGGACGGCCCTGCTGCGCTGGCCATGACAGACGGGCGCTGGGTCTGTGGCGGGTTGGACCGCAACGGTCTGCGGCCGATGCGCTATGTCATCACCGGGGATGGGCTGCTGATCGCAGGGTCGGAAGCCGGGATGGTGCCGGTGGATGAAACCACGGTGCGCGAAAAGGGCGCGCTGGGGCCGGGGCAGATGATCGCGGTCGATATGGCCGAGGGGCGGCTGTACCACGATGCCGAGATGAAGGACAAACTGGCCGCAAGCCAGCCCTATGGCGACTGGATCGACAAGATCGTCGATCTGAACAGCCTGCTGCGCGATGTTCCAGAGGGTGCGCTGTTTTCGGGCGCTGACCTGCGCCGCCGCCAGATTGCCGCCGGCTATACGGTTGAGGAACTGGAGCAGGTGCTGGCCCCGATGGCCGAGGATGGCAAGGAGATGGTCGCCAGCATGGGGGATGATACCCCGGCGGCGGTGCTGTCGAAGGTCTATCGCCCGCTGAGCCATTTCTTCCGCCAGAATTTCAGCCAAGTGACGAACCCGCCGATTGACTCGCTGCGCGAGGGGCGGGTGATGAGCCTGAAGACGCGGTTCGGGAATTTGCGCAACGTGCTGGATGAGAACTCCAGCCAGACGGAAATTCTGGTGCTGGAAAGCCCGTTCATTGCGAATGCCGAATTCGACGTGATGGTGAAGCAGTTCGGCGATCAGGTGGCCTTCATCGACTGCACCTTCCCGGTGTCGGCTGAGCTGGACGATCTGCGACAGGGCCTGGAGCGCATCCGGGCCGAGGCCGAGGATGCCGTGCGTTCGGGCGCAGGGCATCTGGTGCTGACCGATCAGCATCAGGGGCCGGACCGGGTGCCGATGCCGATGATCCTGGCCACCAGCGCAGTGCATAGCTGGCTGACGCGCAAGGGGCTGCGGACCTTTTGTTCGGTGAACGTGCGGTCGGCGGAATGTATTGATCCGCATTACTTTGCGGTGCTGATCGGCTGTGGCGCGACCACGGTGAACGCCTATCTGGCGCAGGATTCGATTGCGGACCGAATCTCGCGCGGGCTGCTGGAGGGCAGCCTGACCGATGCGATGCGGCGCTATCGGGATGCGATTGATGCGGGTCTGCTCAAGATCATGTCGAAGATGGGGATTTCGGTCATCTCCAGCTATCGCGGGGGGCTGAATTTTGAGGCCGTGGGTCTGAGCCGTGCGATGGTGGCGGAGTATTTCCCCGGCATGCATTCCCGGATTTCGGGGATCGGTCTGACGGGGATCGAGCAGAAGCTGGAAGAAGTGCATGCCAAGGGCTGGCTGGGGGGCGCGGATGTGCTGCCCATCGGCGGGTTCTACAAGGCGCGGCGGTCGGGTGAAAAGCACGCCTGGGAAGCGCAGACGATGCACATGCTGCAATCGGCCTGCGACCGGGCGAGCTATGACCTTTGGAAGCAGTATTCTGCGGCGATGCGGGCCAATCCGCCGATCCATCTGCGTGACCTGCTGGACATCAAGACGCTGGGCAAGCCGGTGCCGATTGAGGAGGTTGAATCGATCACCTCCATCCGCAAGCGGTTTGTGACGCCGGGGATGAGCCTTGGGGCGCTGTCGCCCGAGGCGCACAAGACGCTGAACGTGGCGATGAACCGGATTGGGGCGAAGAGTGACTCGGGCGAGGGTGGTGAGGACCCGGCGCATTTCGTGCCGGAGCCGAATGGCGACAACCCGTCGGCCAAGATCAAGCAGGTGGCATCAGGGCGCTTTGGCGTGACGGCGGAGTATCTGAACGCCTGTGAGGAATTGGAGATCAAGGTCGCGCAGGGGGCAAAGCCCGGCGAAGGCGGGCAGTTGCCGGGCATGAAGGTAACGGCGCTGATCGCGCGGCTGCGGCATTCGACGCCGGGGGTGACGCTGATTTCGCCGCCGCCGCACCATGACATCTATTCCATCGAGGATCTGGCGCAGCTGATCTATGACCTTAAGCAGATCAACCCGCGCGCCAAGGTGACGGTGAAGCTGGTGTCTTCGTCGGGCGTGGGGACGATTGCGGCGGGCGTGGCCAAGGCCAAGGCGGATGTGATCCTGATTTCCGGCCATAACGGCGGGACGGGGGCGTCGCCTGCGACATCCATCAAATACGCGGGCCTGCCCTGGGAGATGGGGCTGACCGAGGCGCATCAGGTGCTGAGCATGAACAACCTGCGCGAGCGGGTGACCCTGCGCACGGATGGCGGGCTGCGGACCGGGCGCGATGTGGTGATGGCGGCGATGCTGGGGGCCGAGGAATACGGCATCGGCACGGCGGCGCTGATCGCGATGGGTTGTATCATGGTGCGCCAGTGCCAGAGCAACACCTGCCCTGTGGGCGTCTGCACCCAGAACGAGGCGCTGCGCGCCAAGTTCACCGGGGATGCGGACAAGGTGGTGAACCTGATCACCTTCTATGCGCAGGAAGTGCGCGAGATCCTTGCGCAGATCGGTGCGCGGTCGATGGATGAAATCATCGGGCGGGCGGACCTGCTGACGCAGGTTTCGCGCGGGTCGGCGGCGCTGGATGATCTGGACCTGAACCCCTTGCTGATTACCGTCGATGGGGCGTCGAAGATCACCTATGATCGGTCGAAGCCCCGGAATGCGGTGCCGGATACGCTGGATGCGGAAATCATCCGCGACGGCGCGCGGTTCTTCGAGGATGGCGAGAAGATGCAACTGTCCTATGCGGTGCGCAACACGCATCGCACCATCGGGACGCGGGCCTCGAGCCATATCGTGAAGAAGTTCGGGATGCGAAACAGCCTGCAACAGGATCATCTGACGGTGAAACTGTCGGGGTCTTGCGGGCAGTCGCTGGGGGCCTTTGCGGTGCAGGGGTTGAAGATCGAGGTGCAGGGCGATGCCAACGATTATGTTGGCAAGGGCCTGTCGGGCGGGATGATCACCGTGCGGCCGATGATGTCTTCGCCGCTGCGGGCAGAGGAGAACACGATCATCGGGAACACCGTCCTTTACGGTGCGACGGATGGGTATCTCTTTGCCAGCGGTCGCGCGGGGGAGCGGTTCGCGGTGCGCAATTCGGGTGCCAAGGTGGTGGTCGAGGGCTGCGGATCGAACGGCTGCGAATACATGACCGGCGGCGTGGCGGTGATCCTTGGGCGGATCGGCGCGAACTTTGGCGCGGGGATGACCGGGGGGATGGCCTATGTCTATGATCCCAACGGTGTGGCCGAGGATTTCATGAACCTCGAGTCGATCCTTACCTGCGGCATCGGACATCCGCATTGGGAGGCCCAAGTGAAAGGGCTGATCGAGCGGCACTATGCCGAGACAGGGTCGCGGATCGCGGGGCGCATTCTAGCCGATTGGGAAGCCGAGAAGCGCAACTTCCTGCAGGTCTGCCCGAAAGAGATGCTGCCGCATCTTGCGCATCCGTTGAGCGACGAGGCAGCGAAGGTTCCGGCTGAATAAGGCATGGGCGGCCCCAACGAATTTTCATGCGAAAATTCAGGGGCCGCCGCGCCTGATTTTTCGCCGGAAGGATCGCGGGCTGGGGTTGGGACGGTCGGCTGCTGTCGACCGTGCACCTTGACCCCGCCACCCTGCCCGTGGCTATTGTCGCGGCAATGACCGACAGCCCCGAGAAACCCGCGAGAAAGCCACGCAAGGCGGCCGAGAAGGTTGCGCCCGTGCCGTTGATTTCGGTGCGGCGTCGGATCTTGCGCTGGGCTGGGCGGATCGCGGCGGGGATCGCCGTGCTTTATGCGGTGCTGATCCTGCTGTTTTCATTCGTGCCGCCGCCGATCAATTTCTATCAGATGGGCGAGGCGGCCCGGCTGGGCGGGATCGAGAAGGATTGGGTTTCCTTTGAAGAGATCGCCCCGGTGATGGCGCGGTCGGCCGTGGCGGCGGAGGATGCGAATTTCTGCCTGCATTGGGGGTTCGACATGGCGGCCATCCGCGAGGCGGTGGCGCAGGGATCGAACCGGGGGGCTTCGACGATCAGCCAGCAGACGGTGAAGAACGTGTTCCTGTGGCATGGCCGATCCTGGCTGCGCAAGGCGCTGGAGGGGTTGCTGACGCCGGTCGTGGAAACCGTCTGGTCCAAGCAGCGGATTCTGGAGGTTTATCTGAACGTGGCCGAGTTCGGGGAAGGCGTGTTCGGCGTGCAGGCGGCGGCGCAGCATCATTTCGGGGTGGATGCGCGCGACCTGAGCGCCACGCAGGCGGCGCGGCTGGCGGCAGTGCTGCCCGATCCGAAGGGGCGGTCGGCATCAGACCCTTCGGATTTCGTGCGGTCGCGGACGCGGGCGATCATATCCGGCGCGGAAACCATCGCGGCGGATGGCCGGGCGGGGTGTTTTCAGGAATGAGCCGTTGAATTCCCGCCCCTGACGGGGCAAGAGACGATGACCGTTCCATGACATGACGGGATGTCCTTTCCAGATGATCCGCCTTTATCACTTTCCGCTGTCGCCCTATTGCCGCAAGGTTCGCCTGACGCTGGCCGAGAAGCGGCTGGAGGTGGAGTTGGTGGAGGAGCGCTATTGGGAGCCATCGCCGGATTTCCTGCGCCGCAATCCGGCCGGCAAGGTGCCAGTCTTGCGCTGGGACAATCGGGTGATGTCGGAAAGCCAGGCGATCTGTGAATATCTGGAAGAGTCGATCCCGACCCCGCAGCTGATGCCGCGCGACCCTGAGGCGCGCTATGAGGTGCGGCGGCTTTGCGCCTGGTTCGACGACAAGTTCCATGAGGAAGTGACGTCGAAGTTGCTGTATGAGCGCGTGAACAAGAAGGTGATGGGTCAGGGCTATCCGGACAGCAAGAATGTGAAATCCGGGGCGAGCCGGATCAAGTATCATCTGGATTACATGGGCTGGCTGCTGGATCAGCGGCGGTGGCTGGCGGGGGATGTGATGACGCTGGCTGATCTGACAGCGGCGGCGCATCTGTCCTGCCTTGACTATATCTCGGACGTGGATTGGAACCGGTCGGCGGCGGTGAAGGACTGGTATGCGAAGGTGAAGTCGCGGCCGTGCTTCCGCACGCTGCTGGCCGATCAGGTGCCCGGTTTCCCGCCGCCGCAGCATTATGCCGATCTGGATTTCTGACGGCGCGCGGGTACGATTTTTCTGCGAAAAATCGGGTGGGGGCGGTTCGCCCCCATAAGCGCGCGGGCGACCCGTCGGGAGTGCGAGACGGGCGGGGCTGTTGGGTATTTGAGCCAAGATGAAGCTGGATGACCTGAGGAATCGGCTGGAGGCGCAGGCGCGGGCCGAGGGGTTTGCCGCGATGGGCCTTTGCGCGCCGGATGCCGTGCCGGAGGCGGCGGGGCGATTGGCGGAGTTCGTTGATGCCGGACGGCATGGGCAGATGGACTGGATGGCAGACCGGATGGCGTGGCGCGGAAGCGCGGCGGCGCTGTGGCCTGAGGCGCGGTCGGTCATCATGCTGGCAGAGTGCTATTCGCCGGAGACGGACCCGCTTGCCGTGCTGGGGCAGCCCGACCGGGGCGCGGTGAGCGTTTATGCGCAGGGCAAGGATTACCACGATCTGGTGAAGCGGCGGTTGAAGCGGCTGGGGCGATGGCTGCTGGATCAGGCCGAGCCGGGGGTTGAGATCAAGGTGTTCGTTGATACGGCTCCGGTGATGGAAAAGCCGCTGGCGCAGGCGGCGGGGCTGGGCTGGCAGGGCAAGCATACCAATCTGTTGTCGCGCGGGTTGGGGAACTGGTTCTTCCTTGGCGCGATCTTCACCACACTGGATCTGCCGAAGGATGCGCCCGAGGTCAGCCATTGCGGCACATGCACCGCTTGTCTGGATATCTGCCCGACGCGGGCCTTTCCAGCGCCCTATCAGCTGGATGCGCGGCGATGCATTTCCTATCTGACGATCGAGCATCGCGGGCCGGTGGATGCGGCGTTGCGCGGGCTGATGGGCAATCGCATCTATGGCTGTGACGATTGTCTGGCGGTCTGCCCATGGAACAAGTTTGCGGTGGCGGCGACGGAGATCGGCTATCAGCCGCGGGTTGGGGCGCCGGAACTGGCCGAGTTGGCCGGGCTGGACGATGCGGCCTTTCGGGCGCGCTTTGCGGGCAGCCCGATCAAGCGGATCGGACGGGACCGGTTCGTGCGCAATGTGCTTTATGCCATCGGCAATTCCGCCATGCCCCGGCTTCGCCCGGTGGCGGCGGCGCTGATCGGCGATCCTGATCCTGCGGTGGATGATGCGGCGCGTTGGGCGGTAGACCGCCTGTCGTGATCCGTTGCTGGGCGGGTTCGGGATGCGGTCGATCATCGGGGATATGGGGGTTGGCGATTCGGTGCTAGGGTGACCCTCCGTCATTTCCGGGAGGACGACATGACCAAGCATCTTGCCGACAAGCGCAGCCCGTCGACCGGCAGCCGCGTGACGCAGTTTTTGCGGCTGGCACGCACCCCGCGTGAGACGTGGCATCGCCCACGGGGCAGTGCCGGACCTTCGCGGCTGGTGCAGTTCCTGCGCATCGACAGGGGGCGCAGCGCCTAGCGCGGGCGGAGCCGGTCCCGCAGGGTGGTGAGGGCATCCCGCAGGGTGGCGGCATGGTCCGCGCTGAGGCCGGTCTGATCGAGAAAGCAAAGCGGCACCTTTGCGGCTTCACTCTGCAGGCTGCGGCCCGCATCGGTGAGGGTGATCCGGACCTGCCGTTCGTCATCGGTATCCCGCTGCCGGGTGATCCAGCCGCCCTGTTCAAGGCGCTTGAGAAGCGGTGTCAGGGTGTTGCTGTCCAGCAGAAGCGTGCTGCCGATCTGGCCCACGGTCTGGCCATCCTTGGCCCAGAGCGCGGCGAGGGCAAGGTATTGAGGATAGGTCAGTCCCAAGGGTTCCAGCAGCGGTTTGTAGGCGGCCTGCATGGCATGGCCCGCGGAGTAGAGCGCGAAGCACAGCATCTGGGGCGGGGGCAGGGAGGCGTTTTCACTCATGCCTTCAGGTTATATCGCGCACGATTGAGCCGCAAGCGATTGACACAGGCTGTGTCCGGATGTAGATAAATCGCACACGATATAATCGTATTCGATTTAAAGGAGAGCGAACATGACGGTTGATCCGAAATATTGGACAGAGGCACAGGCAACCGGTGGTGGCCGCAATGGTGTGGCCAAGCTGGTGGACGGCAAGCTGACCGTCACCATGACGAGCCCCAAGGAACTGGGCGGGTCCGGTGCCGGGCATAACCCGGAAGAGCTGTTCGCGGTGGGCTATGCGGCCTGCTACCTCGGCGCGATGCGCTTTGCCGCCAGCAGTGAAAAGCTGGGCACGGTGCCGGACAACGCCACGGTGAATGCCCATGTGGGGATCGGGCCGCGGTCGGATGGCGGGTTCGGGTTGCAGGTGAAGCTGGTAGTGGCCATGCCGGGCGTGGACCGCGCGGTGGTGGAAAAAATCGCCGAGCGCGGGCATTTCATCTGCCCCTATTCCAACGCGACCAAGGGCAACATCACCGTGGAAACGGTGATCGCCTGACGCGACGGCTGCTATTGGCACCCCACAGCCGCCTTGCGGCCTTGTGGGGTGCCGCCTAGGCTGATCCCTGACAGCAAACAGGGGCCGGCCATGAGCAATCCGCATTGGATTTACACCCAGACGATCAAGACCTTTGCCGCAGGCGCAGAGCCGGGGTTTGAAGATCCCGGCGAGTTGGCGGCGACGTGGGGCAAGGTCTGGGGCATCGACAATGACGTCGGTCGCATCCGCGAGATATTGATGCATCGGCCGGGTGCGGAGATGGGCGTCGTGGATCCCTCAAAGCGGTTGGCCGAGATCGGGTCTTTCGGTGATGCAGCGGTCGGCTGGTACTACCAATCGGACACCCCGCCTGACATTCCCCTGATGCAGCGCCAGCATGCGGCCTTTGTCGCCGCGCTGGAGGCGGAGGGGGTGGTTGTTCACCTTGTGGACGGGGAGGCCGGGAACCGGCTGAAGCAGGTCTATACCCGCGATCCGCTGATCATGGTGAAGGGCGGCGCCATCATCTGCCGGATGGGCGCGCGCATCAGGCGGGGCGAGGAACTGGCGATCACCCGCACGCTGGGGCGGTTGGGGATCCCGATCCTGCGGACGATCAACGGCACCGGCGTGATGGAGGGAGGCAGTTTTGCCTGGCTGAACCCCACGACCTGCGCGATTGGCGTGGGGGTGCGGGTGAACCGCGACGGCGCGGAGCAGGTGCGCGAGGTGCTGGCACGGCAGGGGGTGGAGCTGCTGATCGTGGATCTGGTGGGCTATGACATCCATCTGGATGTGAGTTTCCTGATGATCGACCGCGATCTGGCGATCCTGAATCCGATGGGGTTGCCCTATTCGTTCCTTGAGGAATTGAAGGCGCGAGGTATCCGCTGGATCGAGACGGACCCGGCGGATGATGGGTGGATCGTCAATTCGCTGGCGATAGCGCCGGGCAAGGTTCTGATGCCGGAGGGGGCCACGAACCGCACGCTGGACCGGCTGGCGGCGGCGGGGGTGACATGGGTGACGATCCCCTATGCCGAAGTGCAGAAGAATGGGGGCGGGCTGCATTGTTCCACCACGCCGCTGATCCGGGATGCGGTGTGAACCGAATCGTAAGGGTTGGATGGCAGGCTGGGCGCGTCGGTTTTGATGGGATGCGCCATGCGGAAAGACGGGAACGGGATTGCCGGACAGATTCGCCGCGCCGTTATGCGGCTGGTTGCGCCGGGGACGTTTCTGGGTCTGGCCGTGGCTGGGGCGGCCGGACCTGATCCTGCTGCCATGCGGGTATCGGTTCGGTTGCGCGGCCCGCAAGACATGGATGGCGGGGCGCTGCTGGCGCTGGGGCGGCGGTTGCGCAAGGTGTTGCGTCTGGCACCCGATGCGCATCTGCCGGTTCTGGTGATCCGCTGGGTTGATCGGGATGTGGCCGAGGCGTCAGGAGAGAACCTTCCGGGTGCAACGCCACGACAGAAAGCTTTGCCCAAGGCGAAGCGCGCGGGAGGGCCAGCCAAGGGCGGAAAGGCTGCGGTGGTTCGTTGCGCCGGGGTTGATTGGCCCAATGCAACGGCGTTACCGATGCCCTTCCAGGACGGATGTTGCGAGGCGCTGCAAAAAGAGAGGCGAAGGTCGCGGTCGCCACCTTCGCCTGGGTCGGTCTTGGGTTCCGCCTGCGGCTGAAGCGATTGCGCGCGGCGCGATAAGGATCAGGCGCGGACGAGCTTTTCGTATTCCATCGACACACGCTTGGTCAGATCACCGACTTCAAAATTGTAATCACCGATCTGGCCGACGGGGGTCACTTCGGCCGCGGTGCCGGTGAGGAAGCACTGCTCGAACCCTTCGAGATCGGACGCTTCGATCCGGCGTTCGTGGACCTTGATCTGCATGTCGCGCAGCATCCCGATCACGGTCTGGCGGGTGATGCCGTTCAGGATCGCATCGGGGATGGGGGTATGCACCTCGCCATCCTTGACGAAGAAGATGTTGGCCCCGGTCGCCTCGGCCACGTAACCGCGATAGTCGAACATCATGGCGTCAGAGCAGCCCTTCGCCTCGGCCGCGTGCTTGGACATGGTGCAGATCATGTAGAGACCAGCGGCCTTGGCGGCATGGGGGATGGTTTCGGGCGACGGGCGTTTCCATTTCGCGATGTCGAGTTTCGCGCCCTTGAACTTGGCATCGCCGTAGTAGCTGCCCCAGGTCCAGCAGGCGACAGCGAGACGGATCGGGTTGCGCTTGGAGGCGACACCCATATCCTCGCCCGCGCCGCGCCAGGCAATGGCACGGACATAGGCATCGGTCAGGTTGTTGGCCTTGAGCACCGCCTCTTTGGCAGCGTTGATTTCTTCCACCGTGAAGGGAAGCGGCATGTCGAGCAATTCGCCAGACATGCGCAGGCGTTCGGAATGTTCGGTGGATTTGAAGATCTTGCCGTTATAGCAGCGTTCGCCTTCGAACACTGCGCTGGCATAGTGCAGGGCATGGGTCAGGATGTGGACATTCGCGCCACGCCAATCCACCAGTTTGCCATCCATCCAGATGAACCCGTCACGATCGTCATAGCCAGCCATGTCCCACTCCCACAGGCAGAATTTGCGAATGTTGCGCCGTTTAGGTCCGGATCGGACATAAAGTTGCGCCAAACCGGTGCCGAGCTAACAGTTGGTTCTTGGAAAGTCAACAAGGCTGACGTAAATTCGCGGTGACGCGGGAGGGGTTTGAATGGCCGAAGGCAATACGGGCGGGGAAAGCCTGCTGTTTCTGACCGATGAGCAGTTGCGCAAGGGGATCGAGGCGATGTTCTTCGCCTATCGCGGGTTTACCGACGATCCGGACCGCATTCTGGAAGGGATGGATTACGGGCGCGCACATCATCGGGCGATCCATTTCATCCATCGCTCGCCCGGAACAACGGTTTCCAACCTGCTGACCATTCTTGGCGTGACGAAGCAGAGCCTGAACCGGGTGCTGCGCACGTTGATCGAGGATGGTTTGGTGGAGGCGCGGGTGGGCAAGGCCGACAAGCGCGAGCGCAACCTGCATCTGACGGCCAAGGGGCAGGATCTGGAGCGGCAATTGTCGGATGCGCAGCGGGCGCGGATGCGCGCGGCCTATCGCGCGGCGGGGCCTGCGGCGGTGCAGGGATTTCGCACGGTGCTTGAGGCAATGATGGACCCGGAGATGCGGCGACAGTATCAATCGCTGCGAGAGGGCGAGAAATGAACGAACCGCAGCCACATCTTCTGGTCGTCGATGACGATGAACGCATCCGGGGGCTTTTGCAGAAGTTCCTGATGCGAAACGGCTATCTTGTCACCGTGGCGCGCGACGCCGCGCAGGCGCGGCGGCTGCTGGCGGGGCTGGAGTTCGACATGATCGTGCTGGACGTGATGATGCCGGGCGATGACGGCATCATGCTGACGCGCGAGTTGCGTGGCAAGATGGCGGTGCCGATCCTGCTGCTGACTGCCAAGGGCGAGACGGCGAACCGGATCGAGGGGCTGGAGGCGGGGGCGGATGATTACCTGGTGAAGCCGTTCGAGCCCAAGGAATTGCTGCTGCGCATCAATGCCATCCTGCGCCGTGTGCCACAGGTGCAGGCCGCGCCGCCGGTGCCGAAGGTGCTGCATCTGGGGGCGGTGCGCTATGACATGGACCGGGGCGAGCTGTGGCGCGGGGCCGATCCCGTTCGGCTGACGGCAACAGAGGCCGCGCTGATGCGGATGTTCGCGGCCCAGCCCGGGCAGGCGATTGCGCGCGAAAAGCTGGCCGGTGATCTGGGGCGCGACGAGGGCGGTGCGCAGGAGCGGGCGGTGGATGTGCAGATCACGCGCCTGCGCCGCAAGATCGAGGATGACCCGAAGGTGCCGCGCTATCTGCAGACGGTGCGGGGTGAGGGGTATCTTCTGCAACCGGATTGATTTTTCCCGTCGCCAGAGCGGGGCGCAGTGATAATCTGGCTGCCTGTGTGTGGTGCAAGTAGGAGGTAACCATGTTGAAACGAACGGCCGCGGCCCTGACTTTGGCTGTGATGGGTCTGGGCAGCGCGGGGTGGGCGCAGAGTCTGGAACCCTGGGGAGCGTCGGATTACTGGGACGTGATGATCGATCCGACATTGGGGAATGGCTGCCTGATCCAGAGCGCATTCGAGGACGGATCGGTGGTGCGGATCGGGTTGGATCGGACGAATGGCACGGGATATGTGACCGCCTTCAACGATGCCTGGGGCGATATCGAAGACGGCAAGCTTTACCCAATCAGCTTTGATCTGGACGGTGAGAGCTTTGAAGGTGAAGCGCGCGGCATGTATCTGGAAGGGATGCCGGGGGCGGATATCGTCTTTGACAACGTGGATTTCTTCATGTCGATCGCCGAGCGGCAGACCATGACGATGTATCACGACGGGGCCGAGGTCATGGCGATTGACCTGACGGGAACGATGGCGGGACTGGCAGCCGTTCTGGAATGCCAGGACGAACAGGGCTGATGGAGAGGCCGGGGGGACATGCGTCCCCCCGGACCCCCCTTCGCCGGGGCGAAAACGGAGCGAGAGGCGAAGAGGGTGCTGGTTTACACGCATGAGGATTGCACGCGGCATGTAACGCCGCCGGGCCACCCGGAACGGGTGGAGCGGTTGGCGGCGGTGGAGCGCGGGCTGGCGGGGCTGGCCGTGGAGCGGCGCGCGTGTCCGGTGGGCGCGCAAACCGAGGTGCTGCGCTGTCATCCGGCGACCTATCTGGAAAAGGTGCGGCGCGCCGTGCCAGAGGCGGGGTTTGTGGCGCTGGATGGCGATACGATCCTGTCGCCCGGTTCGCTGGATGCCGCGCTGCGCGCGGTGGGGGGCGTTTGCGCGGCGGTGGATGCGGTGATGGCGGGCGAAGCGAAGGCGGCCTTTGTGGCGGGGCGGCCACCGGGGCATCATGCGGAAACCGCGACGGCGATGGGGTTTTGCCTGTTCGGGACGGTGGCAATTGCAGCGAAGCGGTTGCTGGATCATCACGGGTTGACGCGCGTGGCCGTGGTGGATTTCGACGTGCATCATGGGAACGGCACGCAGGATTTGCTGTGGGATGAGGCGCGGGTGATGTTCGCCTCCACCCATGAGATGCCGCTGTATCCCGGCACGGGCAGCCCGCAGGAGCGGGGCGCGCATGGGCAGATCGTGAACCATCCGTTGCGGGCGGGATCGGGCGGGGCAGCGATGCGAGCGGCTTATGACGGGGTGATCCTTCCGGCGCTGGAGGATTTCGCGCCGGAGTTCGTGCTGATTTCGGCGGGCTTTGATGCCCATGCTGCCGATCCTTTGGCCAATCTGGAATGGCAGGCGGCAGATTATGCGTGGCTGACCGGGCGGCTGTACGACGTGGCGGCGCGGCATGCGGGAGGGAGGGTCGTCTCGACACTGGAAGGCGGATATGATCTGCAAGCACTCGCGGCCTCGGTGGCTGCGCATTTGGGCGTGTTGGAGGAGCGGAGCAGATGACGGCGAAGGCTGTATCCGAGATGAGCTTTGAAGAGGCGATGGCCGCGCTGGAGCAGGTGGTGAACCAGCTTGAGCGGGGCGAGGTGGCGCTGGAGGAGAGCATCGCGCTCTATGAGCGGGGGGCGGCGCTGAAGGCGCATTGCGCGGCCAAGCTGAAGGCGGCGGAGGAGAAGGTGGAGTTGATCCGCGCGCAGGAAGGCCGGGCCACCGGGACGACCCCGGCGGAGGGAATGTGAGTTTTTCGGAAGCCTTGATGCGGGATGCGGCGGCCATCGAAGCGCGGCTGATGGCGGCGCTGGAGGGGCGGGCCGATGTGCCTGTGGTAGCAGCGATGCGCTATGCGCTGCGGGGCGGCAAGCGGCTACGCGGGTTTCTGGTGCTGGAAGGCGCGCGGATGCATGGGTTGAGCGACGTGCAGGCCATCAGCGCGGCGGCGGCAGTCGAGGCGCTGCATGCCTATTCGCTGGTGCATGACGACCTGCCCTGCATGGATGACGATGACCTGCGGCGTGGGCAGCCGACGGTGCATGTGAAATGGGATGAGGCGACGGCGGTGCTGGCCGGGGATGCCTTGCAGACGCTGGCCTTTGAACTGCTGGCCGATCCGGCGCTGGGGTCGGGCGAGACCCGGATCGCGCTGGTGGCCGGGCTTGCGCAAGCGAGCGGGTCCGAGGGCATGGTGCTTGGCCAGGCGCTGGACATTGCCGCCGAGACGGCGATGGCGCCGCTGACGCTGGAGGACATTACCGCGTTGCAGGCGGGCAAGACCGGAGCCTTGATCCGCTGGTCGGCGGAGGCGGGCGCGGTGA
Source organism: Variovorax paradoxus (assembly GCA_943370085.1). Taxonomy (GTDB): domain Bacteria; phylum Pseudomonadota; class Alphaproteobacteria; order Rhodobacterales; family Rhodobacteraceae; genus Paragemmobacter. The sequence continues at coordinate 23,501 of CALRPT020000005.1, forward strand.
TTGCGGGGGCGGACCCTGCGCCGCTGCGCGCCTATGCCGAAAAGCTGGGGCTGGCGTTCCAGATTTGGGATGATGTGCTGGATGTAGAGGGCGATGTGGCCAAGACGGGCAAGCGGCTGCACAAAGATGCCGATGCGGGCAAGGCCACGTTTGTTTCTTTGCTGGGGCTGGACGCGGCAAAAGCGCGCGCGGGGGCTTTGATCGATGCGGCAGCGGACCATCTTTCGGCCTATGGCGACCGGGCGGCGAACTTGATTGCCTGTGCGCGCTTCGTTATCAGCCGCGAAAGCTGAGCCTTTTGCATGGCCCGCTGGAGGGCAGAATGACCGACAGACCCAAAACCCCGCTGCTGGACCGGGTGAGCCTTCCTTCGGACCTGAAGGCGCTGAATGACCGCGAGTTGCGGCAGGTGGCGGATGAGCTGCGCGCCGAGACGATCAGCGCGGTGTCGCAGACGGGTGGGCATCTGGGGGCCGGGCTGGGGGTGGTTGAACTGACGGTGGCGATCCATGCCGTCTTTGACACGCCGCGCGACAAGCTGATCTGGGATGTGGGGCATCAGTGTTATCCGCACAAGATTCTGACCGGGCGGCGGGACCGGATCCGCACGCTGCGGACGGAGGGCGGGCTGAGCGGATTCACCAAGCGCAGCGAGTCGCCCTATGATCCGTTCGGGGCGGCGCATTCGTCGACCTCGATCAGTGCGGCGCTGGGGTTTGCGGCGGCGCGGGATCTGGGCGGCGATCCGGGCGATGCGATTGCGGTGATCGGCGACGGGTCGATGAGCGCGGGCATGGCCTTCGAGGCGATGAACAATGCAGGCCACCTGAAGAAGCGGCTGTTCGTGATTTTGAACGACAATGAGATGTCGATCGCGCCGCCAGTGGGCGCTTTGTCATCCTATCTGTCGCGGCTTTATGCCGAGGCGCCGTTTCAGGATCTGAAGGCGGCGGCGAAGAATGCCGTGAGCCTGTTGCCCGGACCGTTCCAGGAGGGCGCGCGGCGGGCCAAGGAGATGCTGAAAGGCATGGCCGTCGGCGGGACGCTGTTCGAGGAGTTGGGGTTTTCCTATCTGGGCCCCATCGACGGGCATGATCTGGACCAGTTGCTGGCGGTGCTGCGCACCGTGAAGGCACGGGCGACGGGGCCGATGCTGATTCATGTGCTGACGAAGAAGGGCAAAGGCTATGCCCCGGCCGAGGCCGCGCGGGACCGGGGCCATGCGACGGGCAAGTTCGATGTGTTGACCGGGGTTCAGGCGAAGGCGGTGTCGAACGCGCCAAGCTATACCAAGGTGTTTGCACAAAGCCTGATTGCCGAGGCCGAACGGGACGACAAGATCGTGGCGGTCACGGCAGCGATGCCGGACGGCACGGGGTTGAACCTGTTTGCGGAGCGTTTCCCCCGGCGCTGTTTTGATGTGGGGATTGCCGAGCAGCACGCAGTGACGTTCAGCGCGGGGATGGCGGCGGGGGGGATGAAGCCGTTCTGTGCGCTCTATTCCACCTTCCTGCAGCGCGGCTATGATCAGGTGGTGCATGATGTGGCGATCCAGCGGTTGCCCGTGCGATTTGCCATTGATCGGGCGGGTCTGGTGGGCGCGGATGGGGCCACCCATGCGGGCAGTTTCGATGTGGCCTTCCTTGCCAATCTGCCGGGCATCGTGGTGATGGCGGCGGCGGATGAGGCGGAGCTGGTGCATATGGTGGCCACCGCCGTGGCGCATGACGATGGCCCCATCGCGTTCCGCTTTCCGCGCGGCGATGGCGTGGGGTGCGAGATGCCCGTGCGCGGGGTGCCGCTGGAGATCGGGCGGGGCCGGGTCATTCGTGAAGGCGCGCGGGTGGCGATCCTTTCCTTTGGAACGCGGCTGGCCGAGGTGTTGAAGGCGGCCGAGGCGCTGGCCCAGCGCGGAATTGCGCCAACGGTGATTGATGCGCGGTTTGCCAAGCCGCTGGATCGGGACCTGATCCTGAACGCCGCGCGGCACCATGAGGCGTTGATCACGGTGGAAGAGGGCGCGGTGGGCGGCTTTGGCAGCCATGTAGCGCAACTTCTGGCCGAGGAAGGCGTGTTCGACCGGGGGCTGAAGTATCGCAGCATGGTGTTGCCGGATACGTTCATTGACCAGGCCAGCCCGGAGCGGATGTATCAGGTCGCCGGGATGGATGCGGCGCAGATCGAGGCGAAGGTGCTGTCCACGCTGGGCGTGGCGGTGGTGGGCAAGCGGGCCTGACGGCCCGATGCTCCTTGCCCTTTTATCCCCGCTCGGCCAGTTTTCGTTCCAGACCTTCGATCCGGGCCATCAGTTCGGCATGGCGATCGGCGGCGTGGTCGGGTTTGTCGGCCTCGGCGGCTTCTTGCATGGCGTTGACCACAAGGCCGACCAGCAGGTTGATCACCGCGAAGGTGGTGACGAGGATGAAGGCAATGAAGAAGATCCAGGAATAGGGATAGACCTCCATCACCGGGCGGACGACAGCATCGGCCCAGCCTTCCAGCGTCATCACCTGAAACAGCGTGAGCGCGGTGGCGCCAAGGTCGCCGAAGCGGTCGGGGAAGCTGGCGCCAAAGAGTTTCGTGGCCATGACGGCAGAGACGTAGAACAGGATCAGCGTCAGGAGGAGGACCGATCCCATCCCCGGCAAGGCGCGAAGAAAGCCTTCGACCACGCGGCGCAGGCTGGGGGCCATGGAGATGACGCGCAGCACCCGCAGCACGCGCAGCGCCCGCAGGACGGACAGGCCACCGCTGGCGGGAAGCAGGGCCACACCGACGACCGCCAGATCAAAGACGTTCCAGCCCGAACGGAAGAAGCGCCCGCCGAGCGCGAAAAGTTTGAGCGCCAGTTCAGCGATGAAGATGGCAAGGCAGAGACGGTCGAGGAACAGGATCGCATCGCCTGCGGTGGACATGGCCAGTTTTGATGTCTCTAGGCCAAGGATCGCGGCGTTGAAGATGATGACCGCAAGGATGAAGCGGGTGACGGCAGGACGGTCGAGGAATGCGGCTACTTGGGAACGCAGGGCGGTCATCTTTGGTTTACCTTTTGGAATCTTTGCGCCCGGCCTTTGCAGGCCGGGCGCGGTGGGATTTCAGGATAGCTTTACTCGGCAGGTTTCACCAGATCGGCCTTTGGCTGATCCTTGGTCTTCCAGAGCGAGAAGACCACGCCAGCCGTGAGGATCGCGAAGGTGATGCCAAGCGACCAGCTGGGCGGGAACTTTTCCCAACCCATGGCGTCGGCGATGAAGATCTTCGATCCGATGAAGACCAAGAGCAACGACAGCGCGTATTTCAGATAGGCGAAGCGGTGCAGGATGGCGGCCAGCGCGAAATAAAGGGCGCGCAGGCCGAGAATGGCGAAGATGTTCGAGGTGTAGACGATGTAGGGGTCGGTGGTGATGGTGAACACCGCAGGCACCGAATCCACCGCAAAGACCAGATCGGCGATTTCGATCAGGATCAGCGCGATGAAGAGAGGCGTGGCATAGCGCACCATCTTGCCCCCGGCATCGGGCTGTCGGACGAAAAAGGCGTTGCCGTGCAGGTCATCGGTCACGCGGAAGCGGCGCTTGATGAATTTCAGGAGCGGGTTGTTGGCGATGTCATGGTCGGATTCGCCCACGAACATCATCTTGATTCCCGTGAAGATCAGGAACACCGCGAAGATGTAGAGCACCCAGCTGTAGGAAGCGACGATTGTGGCCCCCAGCCCGATCATGATGCCGCGCAGGACGATCACGCCGAGGATACCCCAGAACAGCACGCGGTGCTGATAGGCGCGGGGCACGGCGAAGAAGGCAAAGATCAGGGCGATGACAAAGACATTGTCCATCGCAAGCGTCTTTTCCACGACGAAGGCCGTCAGGTAGTGGGCAGTCGGTTCCCACCCCATCTGCCAGTAGACAAAGCCCGAGAAGGCCAGGCCAAGCGCGATGTACATCGCGGAGAGCTTCAGGCTTTCGGCCACGCCGATTTCATGATCGCCGTCCTTGTGCAGAACGCCGAGGTCGAAGGCGAGAAGCGACACGACTAGAGTGATGAAGAGCAGCCACATCCATAGCGGCTTGCCCAGAAACAGAAAGAACAGGAATTCCATAGGTGCTGACCCTTTGCGCACAAATCCAAAGCGTCTGGAGGTCAGCCGATCACCGGTCCGGGCATGACATCGAGACGCACTCGATGCGGTCCGACATGGCGCTGTTAAGCGTCAGAGGGGCCCGGCCCGCCGACAGAAGGTGGGTATGGGAGTTATCAATTCAACCTCGGCATGGAGGAAAAAATCACGGACGCGTGATTTTTCTGTAAGGGCGCACCCCCTCCCCGGCCCGCTTGGGCGGGCCACCCCTCCCCCGCAAGCGGGAGAGGGGCGCGGGGTCAGGTTTCCGCTGCGAGCAGGGCGGCAAGGCCCTGACGGTAGGTGGGATGCAGAAGAGTGATGCCGAGATCACGCTTGATCCGGTCATTCTGGACGCGCTTGCTTTCGGCATAGAAGCTGCGCGCCATCGGGGTGAGGTCGGCCTGATCATAGGGGATGGCCGGGGGCAGCGGCAGGCCGAGGAGCGTGGCGGCATGTGCGATGACATCCTCAGGCGGGGCGGGGTCGTCGTCGCAGAGGTTGTAGACCGCGCCCGGTTGGGGGTGCTGCATCGAGGCGGCGACGATCTGCGCGATGTCATCGACATGGATTCGGCTGAAAACCTGACCTGGCTTGAGGATACGCCGGGCAGAGCCGTCGCGGACCTTTTCGAACGGGCCGCGACCGGGGCCGTAGATGCCGGCAAGGCGGAAGATGTGCAGCGGCAGGCCAAGCTCTGCCCAAGCGGCTTCGGCCGCGACGCGGGCTTGACCCCGCGCGGTGGCGGGGGTGAGGGGGGTTTCCTCGCTCACCCAGCCGCCCTGATGATCGCCGTAGACAGCAGTGGTGGACAGATAGCCCACCCAATCGGGGCGGGCGGCGCGGAGTTCGGCGGCGTGGTCGCGCAGGATCGGATCGCCGCTGGCATCCGGGGCAACGGAGGTAAGGATGTGGCTGGCGCGGGCAAGGGCCGGTGCGAGCGGGCCGGGCAAGAGCAGCGGTTCGACGCCCTGATCGGCAAAGGCGCGGGCGCGGTCCGGGCTGCGGGTGGTGCCAATCACCGCCCAGCCTTGCGGGAGGAGACGGCGGGCAAGGGCCTGTGCGGAATAGCCATGGCCTATGGAGAGGAGCGTTTTCATGCGGCGACTATTTCGCGGCAGCACGCCCAGTGCAAGCTTTGGTGCAAGCTGTTGCAAAGGCTTCACTTGCGCAAAGCCCCCCCTTTCGGATTAGATGCGTGATCAAATTCAGAGCACCGAAAGAACAAGAACAAAGACATGACTGACGAGTCCCACCCGATTTTGACACCCGAAACCATGGAACCCGAAGCGTTCCTTGACCCCGTGGCCGCCGTTGACCGGCTGGAACAGCTGTATTTTTCCGCCACGGCCTTTCTGTCGCAACATTTCACGCAGGCTGTGACGGGGCACAAGCCCGCGTCGCGCATCCGCGCATTTTACCCCGAGATCCGGCTGACCACGACCAGCCATGTGAAGACAGACTCGCGCCTGTCCTTTGGCCATGTGGCCGAACCGGGGACCTATTCCACCACGGTCACGCGGCCGGACCTGTTTCGCAACTATCTGATTCAGCAGATCGAGCTTTTGGTGCGCCATCACGGCCAGCCCGTGCTGATCGGCCCGTCGGAAACGCCCATCCCGGTGCATTTCGCGGTGGCGGGGAACCCCAAGGTATCCGTCCCGCAGGAAGGCGTGCTGGAGTTTTCGCTGCGCGATGTGTTCGACGTGCCGGATCTGGCCACCACGAATGATGACATCGTCAACGGCACCCGGCAGGTGCATGCCGATGGGTCGCGGCCTTTGGCGCCGTTCACGGCACAGCGGGTGGATTATTCGCTGGCGCGGCTGGTGCATTACACCGCCACCGATGCGGCGCATTTCCAGAACCATGTGCTGTTCACCAACTATCAGTTCTATGTCGATGAATTCGAGGCCTATGCCCGCAATGTGCTGGGCGATGCGGCAACGGGCTATACCGCCTTTGTCGCGCCCGGCAATCAGGTGATCGAGACGCCGGATGGCGAATTGCACCACCCCACCAAGATGCCGCAGATGCCAGCCTATCACCTGAAGCGGGCCGATGGGCAGGGCATCACGCTGGTGAACATCGGGGTGGGGCCGTCGAATGCCAAGACCGCGACCGACCATATCGCCGTGCTGCGCCCGCATGCCTGGCTGATGGTGGGGCATTGCGCGGGGTTGCGGAATTCGCAGAGCCTTGGCGATTTCGTGCTGGCCCACGGCTATCTGCGCGAGGATCACGTTCTGGATGACGATCTGCCGATCTGGGTGCCGATCCCGGCGCTGGCCGAGATCCAGATCGCGCTGGAGGATGCGGTGGAACAGGTGACCCAGCTGGAAGGCTATGAGCTGAAGCGGATCATGCGGACGGGGACGGTCGCCACCATCGACAACCGCAACTGGGAATTGCGCGATCAGTCTGGCCCCGTGCAGCGCCTGTCGCAATCGCGCGCCATCGCGCTGGATATGGAAAGCGCAACCATCGCGGCGAACGGATTCCGGTTCCGGGTGCCTTACGGCACGCTTCTGTGCGTGTCGGACAAGCCGCTGCATGGCGAGTTGAAGCTGCCGGGAATGGCATCGGAGTTCTACAAGACTCAGGTCGCGCGGCATTTGCAGATCGGGGTACGCGCGATGGAGATGCTGCGCGCCATGCCGATCGAACGTATCCACAGCAGAAAGTTGCGCAGCTTTGACGAAACGGCGTTTCTTTGACCGGCGCGGCGTGTTTCCGCCATTTCCCCCCGCGTAAAGCGGCGGGAACGGGCAGAATGCGCTTGATTTGTTCGGTAAAACAGATTTTAGCGACGCAAGTCACTTCAAGGACAGGGACAGCCCCGCCTGAATGCGGGACCAGTAAACGAAGGAACACGACATGAATAAACCGATGACCAAGACCCAGCTTGTTGCCGCCCTGGCCGAACAGATGGGTTCGGACAAGAAAACCGCTGGCGCTGCGCTGGATGCGATTGCCGCCGTTGTGGCAACCGAAGTGGCCGCTGGTGGCGCCGTGACGCTGCCGGGTCTGGGCAAGGTCGTCTGCCGTGCACGCCCGGAGCGCCAGGTGCGCAACCCGGCCACCGGTGAGACCGTGACCAAGCCCGCCGACAAGCAGGTGAAATTCTCGATCGCCAAAGCGCTGAAGGACAGCGTGAACGCCTGATCTTTGGCCTGATGGCCGAGGCAATGGGCCGCCCCGAAACGGGCGGCCTTTATCTTTGGGAAACTGCCGATGGACCTGCGCGCGCTTGGGATGGGGCTGGTGTTCAGCCTGATGTGGTCGTCGGCCTTTGCCACGGCGCGCATCATCGTGGCCGATGCGCCACCGCTGGCGGCGCTGGCGCTGCGCTTTGCGATTTCGGGACTGCTGGCCGTGGCGGTGGCGCGTGCGCTGGGGGCAGAGTGGCGGCTGGACAAGGCGCAGTGGCGGTCTGTGGTGGCGTTCGGGCTTTTGCAGAACGCGGCCTATCTGGGGCTGAACTTTGTGGCGATGCAATGGGTGGAGGCGTCGCTGGCGGTGATCATCGCGGCGTCCATGCCGCTGATGGTGGCGGCGCTGTCTTGGGCCCTGCGGGGGGAGCGGCTGCCTCCGCTCGGCTTGGCCGGGTTGGCGGCCGGGTTCGCGGGCGTGGCGCTGATCATGGGCACGCGGCTGACAGGCGGGGCTGATCCGCTGGGCGTGGCGCTGTGCTTTCTGGGCGCGCTGGCACTGGCGGTGGCCACAATGACGCTGCGGTCCGCCTCGGGGAGCGAGGGGGGTCTGGCGGGGCTGTTGATGGTGGTGGGGTTGCAAATGCTGGCGGGATCGGTGGCGCTTGCGGCGCTATCCCTGCCCTTCGAGACGTTGGAGGTGAATCCGACGCCGGAACTGGCGCTGGCCTTCGTCTACCAACTGTTCATCCCCGGTCTGGCCGCCACGCTGATCTGGTTCGCGCTGGTGCGGCGCATCGGGGCGACGCGGGCGGCGACGTTCCATTTCCTGAACCCGTTCTTCGGCACGCTGATCGCGGCCTTGCTGCTGGGCGAAAGTCTGGGGGTGCTGGATGGGATCGGGGTGGCGGTGGTGGCGGGCGGCATTCTGGCGGTGCAGATCAGCCGCCGCCCAGTATGACTGATCGGGTTTAGCCGATCTTGCCGCGCTGCCCCGCCGTCTGCCCGCGATCCAGAAGCAGGTGATCAAGGATCACGCAGGCCATCATCGCCTCACCCACCGGAACGGCACGGATGCCGACGCAGGGATCGTGGCGGCCCTTGGTGATGAGGTCGATCTCTTCACCCTTGGCGTTGATCGTACGACGCGGGGTCAGGATCGACGAGGTGGGCTTCACCGCAAAACGGCAGATCATCGGCTGCCCGGTGGAGATGCCGCCAAGAATGCCGCCCGCGTGGTTGGACAGGAATTCAGGCCCGTCCGGCCCCATGCGAATCTCATCCGCATTGTCAACGCCGGTCAGCGCGGCCGAGGCCATGCCATCGCCGATTTCCACGCCCTTGACCGCGTTGATCGACATCATGGCCGAGGCGAGGTCGCTGTCGAGCTTGCCATAGAGCGGCGCGCCAAGGCCGGGGGGGACGCCGTCGGCCATCACCTCGATCACCGCGCCAACCGAGTTATGCGATTTGCGCAGGTCATCGAGATAGTCCGCCCAATCGGTGGCGGCGACGGGATCGGGGCACCAGAAGGGGTTGCGCTCCACCTCGGCCAGATCAAGGCGCGCACGGTCGATGCCGCGCGGGCCCATCTGGACCATGTAGCCGATGATCCGCAGGCCGGGGACAAGCTGCGCCAGCACCGCCCGTGCGACCGCCCCGGCGGCCACCCGCGCCGCGGTTTCTCGCGCGCTGGATCGGCCACCGCCGCGATAATCGCGCAGGCCGTATTTCTGGTGATAGGTGATGTCGGCATGGCCGGGGCGGAAGGCCTGCGCGATGTCGCCGTAATCCTTGGACCGCTGATCGGTGTTTTCGATCATCAACTGAATGGGCGTGCCGGTGGTGACGCCCTCGAACACACCCGACAGGATGCGCACCTCATCGGGTTCCTTGCGCTGAGTGGTGAACTTGTTCTGACCCGGCTTGCGCTTGTCCATCCAGGGCTGGATGTCGGCCTCGGTCAGCGCCACGCCCGGCGGCACACCATCCACCGTGCAGCCCAGCGCGGGGCCGTGGCTTTCGCCCCAGGTGGTGACGCGAAAGATATGGCCGAAGGTGTTGAAGGACATGCCTGCCTGCTCCGTCTGATACGGACCTGTCCATAGGCCAATCGAAAGCAACGCGCAAAGCCCTTTCACCTTGGTCCAAATACCCATGCGCCGCTTCCACCCTGCACTGTGCGGGAAAGACGGGGAAACCGGGGGGGTTCGGGGGGGCCGGATCGGCCCCCCCGATTTCCCCTTGCACCTGCCGGACCTTTGCCTATCTTGCGCCTTACCTCGGGGTGCCTGGCGACAGGCTGAGATGCGAAAGCGGACCCGTTGAACCTGAACCGGATCATACCGGCGGAGGGAAGGTGCATGGATTTCTCCATCCCCGACCTGTCCCGTCGCACATGGAGGAAGACATGAAAACTTCGATCCTTGCGCTGGGTTTTGCCACCGTTGCCACTCTGGCCGCGGCGCAGGACAAGCCCGTGCTGACTGTTCTGACCTATGACAGTTTCACCGCCGAATGGGGCCCCGGCCCGGCGGTGGAACAGGCGTTCGAGGCGGGTTGCGCCTGCGATCTGCAATTCGTGGCGGCGGGTGATGGCGCGGCGCTTCTGGCGCGCATCCAGATGGAGGGGGCGGCGTCAGATGCGGATGTCGTGCTGGGGTTGGACACCAACCTGACGGCGGCGGCCACAGCGACAGGCCTTTTCGCACCACACGGGCAATCGTGGAAAAACACGCTGCCTGTGGCTTTTGATGACCCGACTTTCCTGCCCTATGACTGGGGCTGGTTCGCCTTTGTGCATGACAAGGCAAAGTTGCCCGCACCGCCCAAGAATTTTGAGGAACTGGCGGCATCGGATGTGAAGATCATCATTCAGGACCCCCGCTCCTCCACCCCCGGACTTGGGCTGCTGATGTGGGTCAAGGCGGCCTATGGCGACAAGGCCGGGGCGATCTGGGAGGGGCTGGCAGATAACATCGTCACCGTGACGCCGGGCTGGTCCGAGGCCTATGGCCTGTTTCTGGAAGGCGAGGCGGACATGGTGCTGTCCTATACCACATCGCCCGCCTATCACCTGATCGCCGAGGAAGATGCCAGCAAGGCGGCCGCGCCGTTCACCGAGGGGCATTACCTGCAGGTCGAGGTGGCCGGGAAACTGGCGGCGACGGATCAGCCGGAGCTGGCGGATGCGTTCCTTGCCTTCATGGGGACCGAGGCGTTTCAGGCGGTGATCCCGACGACGAACTGGATGTATCCGGCGGTGACACCTGCGGCGGGCCTGCCTGCGGGGTTCGAGACGCTGATCACGCCCGAAACCTCGCTCCTGCTTTCGGCGGATGAGGCATTCGCGGCACGCGAGGGGGCGCTGGCCGAATGGCAAGCCGCGCTGGCACGCTGAGGCCACCTGTCGGGGCGGCGCTGGTCGCCGCCCTGCTGGGGGCAATGACGCTGGGCACGGTTGCCGTAGTGGCGCTTTATGCCGGGGCGGCGATGCCGGGCGTGGCGGACTGGGCGGCGGTGCGGTTTACAGTGACGCAAGCGGCGCTGTCGGCGGTAATCTCTGGCCTGCTTGCGGTGCCGGTGGCGCGGGCCTTGGCGCGGCGGCGCTTTGCGGGCCGGGACGCGCTGATCACGCTGATGGGCGCGCCGTTCCTGTTGCCAGTGATCGTGGCGGTGCTGGGGCTCTTGGCGATCTTTGGCCGTGCCGGGGTGATGAATGACGGACTGGAGGCGCTGGGCCTGCCGCGCCTGTCGATCTATGGGCTGCACGGCGTGGTGCTGGCGCATGTGTTTCTGAACCTGCCACTGGCCACGCGGATGCTGCTGCTTGGGTGGCAGGCGATCCCGGCAGAGCGGTTCCGGCTGGCCCAATCTTTGGACATGACGCCGGGCGCGCAGTTCCGGCATCTTGAGTGGCCCATGCTGCGGGCCACGCTGCCGGGCGCGGTGCTGACGGTGTTCACCATCTGCCTTGCGAGCTTTGCGGTGGCGCTGACACTGGGCGGCGGGCCGGGGGCGACGACGGTGGAACTGGCGATCTATCAGGCGCTGCGGTTCGATTTCGCGCCAGAGCGCGCGGCGACGCTGGCGGTGCTGCAATTCGTGCTGTGCCTGACCGCGCTGGCGTTGGGCTGGTCGTTGATCCGGGATGCGGGGTTCGGCACCGGGCTGGGGCGGCGGGTGGAGATGCCCGCGCCGGGCGGGTGGCGCAAGGGGATCGATGTGGCCGCGATCGTGCTGGCGGCAGGGTTTCTGATGCTGCCCTTGGGGGCGCTGGTGATCCGGGGGTTGGGCGGGATGAATGATCTTCCCGGCGGGATGCTGGAGGCGACGCTGCGGTCGGTTCTGGTGGCGCTGGCGACGACGGTGCTGGTGACGGGGGCGGCGCTGGTGCTGGCGCTGGCAGCGGGGCGGCGGGCGGTGGGGCATCGGCTGTTCGATGCGGCGGCGACCTTGCCGCTGGCGGCATCGTCGCTGGTGATCGGGACGGGGCTGTTTCTGGCGCTGCGGGGGGTGGCATCGCCATCCGCGATGGCGATACCCGTGACGATTGCGGTGAATGCGACGCTGGCGTTGCCCTATTCCTATCGCCTGCTGCTGCCCGCAGCGCGGGCGCTGTATCAGGGGCATGACCGGCTGGCGCAGGCGCTGGACCTGACGCGGGCGGCACGGTTGCGGCTGGTGACGCTGCCTTGCCTTGCGCGGCCCCTTGGCTTTGGCGCGGGGATCACGGCGGCGCTGTCGATGGGCGATCTGGGGGTGATCACGCTTTTCGCGGCAGAGAACAATGCCACGCTGCCTTTGTTCATTCACGGGCTGATGGGCAGTTACCGGATGGAGGCGGCGGCGGCGGCATCGCTGATCCTGATGGGGATATCATTCGCGCTGTTCGCGCTATGTGACAGGATCGGACGCCATGCTGCAGCTTGATCATCTTGTGCTGGCTGAGCCGGGGTTCCGGCTGGAGGCGGATCTGACCCTGCCAAAAGGCGCGCGCTGCGCGGTGCTGGGGCCGTCGGGGGCGGGGAAATCGACGCTGCTGAATGCAATCGCGGGGTTCGTCGTGCCGCAGGCAGGGCGCGTGCTGTGGGACGGGGCGGATATGACCGGCCTGCCCCCCGGACAGCGGCCTGTGACGATCCTGTTTCAGGATCAGAACCTTTTTCCGCATCTGACGATAGAGCGGAACCTTGCGATGGGCCTGTCACGCGATGGGCGGATCGACGCAGCGGCACTGGCGCGGATTGGAGAGGCACTGGCGCGGACGGGGCTGGAGGGGCTGGGCGGGCGCAAGCCGGGGCAGTTGTCGGGCGGGCAGCAGGGGCGGGCGGCACTGGCGCGAGCGCTCTTGCGGGCGCGGCCTTTGCTTTTGCTGGATGAGCCCTTTGCCGCACTTGGACCGGCGTTGAAGGCCGAGATGCTGGCGCTGGTGCGTGAGGTGGCGGATGAAACGGGGGCGACCGTGCTGATGGTGACGCATGACCCGCAGGATGCGCGGCGCTTTGCCGATATGACGATGCTGGTGGCCGAGGGGCGGGCGGATGCGCCGGTGGCGACGGCGGCGCTGTTTGCCAATCCGCCCCCCGCACTTGCAGCCTATCTCGGGGCGGGGTGAAGATTCTTTGCGCCGCCCGTTGACACCACCACCGGGCTTCTTTACGTAGCCCCACATCGACTTGGGCCCAGATGGCGGAATTGGTAGACGCACTGGTTTCAGGTACCAGCGCTGCAAGGCGTGGAGGTTCGAGTCCTCTTCTGGGCACCATGTCGATCTGACGAAAGGGCGCGGGGTCATCCCCGCGCCCTTTGTGTTTTCCCCGGGTCCGTTGACCCCTGCCCTGCACGTCGGTATTGCAGGCCGGATATCTGCCGAAAGGATGCGACCTTGGCCATTTTCCTGCACCAGAATGACCTGCCCGATGGTCTGGACCTTGGCCCCGTGGTGGCCATCGATACAGAGACGATGGGGCTGGACCCGCGGCGCGACCGGCTGTGTGTGGTGCAATTATCGGACGGCAAGGGCGATGCGCATCTTGTGCAGATCGCGAAGGGGCAAAGAAGCGCGCCGAATCTGGAGCGGTTGCTGACCGATCCGGGGGTGGTGAAGCTGTTCCATTTCGGGCGGTTCGATATTGCGGCGCTGAAGAACGCCTTTGGCGTGACGACGGCGCCCGTCTGGTGCACCAAGATCGCCTCGCGCCTGATCCGGACGTTCACGGATCGGCACGGGCTGAAATACCTGCTCTTGGAACTGGTCGGTGTGGATGTATCGAAACAGCAGCAGACGAGCGACTGGGGTTCGGTGGAATTGACCGATGCGCAAAAAGAATATGCGGCGTCGGATGTGCTGTATCTGCACAAGCTGAAATCCGAGCTTGAGGCGCGGCTGGTGCGGGAAGGGCGGATGGATCTGGCGCAGCGGTGCTTTGATTTCCTGCCGACGCGGGCGGAACTGGATCTGATGGGATGGGACGAGCCCAATGACATCTTCCACCACTGATTTTCTTGCCACCGGCCGCCGGGTGATCCGCCGTGAGGCGGAGGCGCTGGAGGCATTGGCGGAGGGTTTGGACGGGTCTTTCGCCGCGGCGGTGGACCTGATCCTGAATGCCACGGGGCGGGTGATCGTGTCGGGCATGGGAAAATCGGGGCATGTCGCGCGCAAGATCGCGGCGACATTCGCCAGCACGGGCACGCCCGCACAATTCGTGCATCCGGCCGAGGCCAGCCATGGCGATCTGGGCATGGTGATGAAGGGCGATGTGGCGCTGGTGCTGTCAAACAGTGGCGAGACGCCGGAGCTGGCCGATATCGTGGCCCATACCCGGCGGTTCGACATTCCGCTGATCGGCGTGGCAGGGCGGGCGGAGTCCACATTGATGCGGCAATCGGATGTGGCGCTGCTGTTGCCGACGGTGCCGGAGGCTTGTGAGACGGGGATCGTGCCCACGACATCGACGACGATGACGCTGGCGCTGGGCGATGCGCTGGCGGTGGCGCTGATGGAGCATCGGCAGTTCACGCCGGATCAGTTCCGCGTCTTTCATCCAGGCGGCAAGCTGGGCGCGCGACTGGCGCGGGTGGCGGATCTGATGAGCACGGATGCGCCGCTGGTGGCGCATGATGCGCCGATGAGCGATGCCCTGCTGATGATGTCGGCCAAGGGCTTTGGCGTGGTTGGCGTGACGGATGGGGATGGCTATCTTCAGGGGATCATCACCGATGGGGACCTGCGCCGCCATATGGCGGGCCTTTTGGACCTGTCTGCGGGGGATGTGATGACTGCCGCGCCGCGGACGATCGGGCCGGGCGCGCTGGCGGAAAAGGCCGTGCGGATCATGAACGAGAAGAAGATCACCTGCCTGTTCGTCGTGGACCCGGAAGGGAGCCAGTCCGTGATCGGGCTGCTGCACATCCACGACTGTCTGCGCGCCGGAATTGCGTGATGGCAGGGCGGGCGGCGCTGGATGGCTGGTCGCGGCTGGTGGCGCTTTTGAAGGTGCTGCTGCCGCTGACGGCGCTGGCGATCCTGTCGATGCTGTTTCTGATTTCCAACCGGATCAATCCGGATGACGCCCTGCCCTATGCCGAGGTGGATGTGGAGGCGCGGCTGAAAGAGCCGCGGATGACCGCGCCCACCTATGCCGGAACAACCAGCGACGGCGCAGCGCTGGAAGTGACGGCGGCCGAGGCGCGCCCCGCCGCCGAGGGAACGACAGGGGCAAAGGCGACCGGCGTGCAGGCACGGCTGACCACGCCGGACGGGCTGCAGACCGGCCTGCAGGCCGAGACGGCACAGATGACGCTGAACGGCAGCGAGATCACCTTTTCCGGTGATGTGCGGCTGACGCACAGTTCCGGCTATCGCGTGACATCGGATGAGATGACCGCAAGCCTTGGGGAAACGGATGTGCAGGCCCGCTCGGCAGTGGTGGCAGAGGGGCCCGGCGGGCGGATCACCGCGCAGTCCATGCGCCTGATGCCGGCAGGGGATGGTAGTGAAGGTTATCTTCTGGTTTTCAACGGAACGGTTAAGCTGGTATATCAACCGGCAAAGTAAATTCTGACCGATTTGAGGGAAACATGTCCGCCGTCCTGCGCGCCTTGATCTTGACCCTGGCGCTTTTTCCGGTGACGGGCGGCTCTGCGATGGCGCAGACCAGCATCAACCTGACCGGGCTGCAACAGGACACGACCCTGCCCGTCGAGGTGACGGCAGACAGTCTGAGCGTGGATCAGGGCACGGGACAGGCGACATTCGCGGGCAATGTTGTGGTCAAGCAGGGCGAGATGACGATTTCGGCCGGGACTGCGCGGATTGAGTATCTGCCGGATGGCAAGGGTATCGCCGAGGTGCTGCTGGACGGGCGTGTGATGTTTGCCAGCACGACCGATGCCGCCGAGGCGGATGCAGCGGTCTATACCATCGCGTCGGGCGAGGTGGTGATGACAGGGAATGTGCTGCTGACACAGGGGCAGACGACGATTTCAGGCAACAAGCTGGTTTATAATCTGGATGCAGGGACGGGCAGCATGGAGGGGCGGGTGCAAACCGTGTTCGTTCCCGGCAAGGCCAATCCGTGAAAACTGGCCCCGACCTGACTGTGACCGCAGGATCGGCGGGGTTGTCGATTCGCAACTTGCGCAAAAGCTATAAGCGGCGGCCGGTGATCCGCGACGTTTCCATGCAGTTGAACCGGGGCGAGGTGGTGGCGTTGCTGGGGCCGAACGGTTCGGGCAAGACGACCTGCTTTTACGCCATTGCCGGGCTGGTGACGCCGGAAGGTGGCGAGGTGTTGATCGACGGGCGGGATGTGACCGCACTGCCGATGTATCGCCGCGCGCGGCTGGGCATCGGCTATCTGCCGCAGGAAGTTTCGATATTTCGCGGTCTGTCGGTCGAGGACAATATCCTTGCCGTACTGGAAATCACCCATACCGACCGCCACAAGCGGCGCGAGCGGCTGGAGGAATTGCTGTCGGAGTTTTCGATCACCCATCTGCGGCGCGCGCCTGCGCTGGCGCTGTCGGGTGGGGAGCGGCGACGGGTGGAGATTGCGCGGTGTCTGGCAGCGGACCCGAAATACCTGCTGCTGGATGAGCCCTTTGCCGGGGTGGACCCGATCGCAGTGGGCGAGATCCGGGGGCTGGTTCAGGATCTGAAAAGCCGGGGCATCGGGGTGCTGATCACCGATCACAACGTGCGCGAGACGCTGGAGATCGTGGACCGGGCCTATATCCTGCATGACGGCAAGGTGCTGATGAGCGGGACGACCGATGAGGTGGTGCGCGACGAAACGGTGCGCCGGGTTTATCTGGGCCAGAATTTCCGCATCGGCTGATCCCTGCCGCGCATAATGCTGCGTTTGGCAGCGGTGCGACCCATACCAACGCCGCTGTTGACAAGATGGCATGGGCGGATGCCAAATACCGGGGATGAGAGCGCAATTCGCCCTGTCCCGATCCGCAGACGCCGCCGCCAAGACGGCTGGTCATCTTGCAGGATCGCACTTTCGGCACCACGTCAGAGTAACGAGGGTTCGCCCGTCGCCGGCTTCGGCGCGGTCGGGCCGATTTCATGCGGAGGAAACACCATGCGATACCAGATCAGCGGCAGACAGATCGACATTGGCGAGGCGCTGCAAACGCATGTGAAGGCCGAGCTGGGCGAAGTGGTGGAAAAATACGCCCAGCGCCCGACCGATGCCGTCGTGATCTTTTCGCGCGCCGCGCATGAGCATGTCTGCGAAGCCACGATCCACCTGTCGACCGGCTTGACGGCGCAGGCCAAGGGCCATGCCACGGAAATTTATGCCGCTTTTGAATCCTGCCGGGAGAAGATGGACAAGCAGTTGCGCCGCTACAAGCGCCGTCTGCGTAACCACCACAGCGCCCGGATAGCGCCTGTTGAATTCGCCGACGGGTCGTCATATATCCTCGCGCCAACTGAGGAGCCCGAGGACGACGACCACTCTGATCTGGCGCAGCCCATTGTGATTGCCGAGATGGAGACGAAGATTCCGTCCATCACCGTCGGCGAGGCGGTGATGCAGTTGGAGTTGGGTGGTCAGAAGATGCTCGTGTTCCGCAACGAAGGACATGGTGGCGTGAATGTCGTGTACCGTCGGGATGACGGGAACATCGGCTGGATCGACCCGCGCAACGCAAAATGACGCCCGCACAGACGCGGCACAGGAACGACGACAGCTGATGGACCTATCCAAGCTATTGATTCCGGGGGCCGTTCGGGTCGTTGGACAGTTGACGAGCAAGAAGCGGCTTTTCCAGGAACTGGGAGAGCTTGCCGCGCAGGCCTATGGCATGAGCGGGGCCACGGCGATTGACGGGTTGCAGGAACGCGAAAGCCTGGGCCCGACCGGCGTGGGGCATGGCATCGCCCTGCCCCATGCGCGGCTGGAAGACCTGAAGCAGATCCGGGGCGTGTTCATCCGGCTGGAGAAGCCGCTGGATTATGACAGCGTGGATCGCCAGCCTGTCGATCTGGTCTTCGGGCTGTTCGCACCCAAGGATTCGGGCGTGGATCATCTCAAGGCGCTGGCGCTGGTCAGCCGGACGATGCGGGATCAGGCGGTGGTGTCAAAGCTGCGAGCCAACAGTGACCCGGCCAAGATCTATGCGATCCTGACAGAGGCACGGTCAACGCAGGCGGCGTAAGGCTTAGCGTTTGGGAAAGAAGCCGAAGCCAAGATAATCGCGCTGATAGGTATCGCGCGCGGCTTCCTCCAGCTCGCCATCGCGGATGGCGTCCAGCGCATCATCCATGGCATCGCGGGGAAGGCTGATCTGCGGCACGGGTTGGCCCAGTTCGGCACAGAGGAAGGCCAGCCCATCTGACAAGGTCTCTTCGCGCAGGATAAGATCGGGCGGCTGGAACAGGGCAAATCCCTGCAAAATTGCGGATTGGCTGGCCCATGCGGCATCGGTGCGAAAGCCGGTTTGCCCCGCGAGATTGCGTTTGAGGAATTTCAGGAATGCGAGAAAGGCGGCGCGGCGCTCAGTCGGGTCGACATAGGCAGTGCCGGGACGCGGCAGATTCACACCATGGACACGGGCCAGCACGGTGCGCTGTTCCCCCTGCAGCCCGCCCTGTTCCAGCGCGCAAAAGGCACGGTGGGCGCGGTCCAGCGGGTGGCGCAGGATGGTAAAGCTGCGATGGCCGGGATGGGCGCGTTTCCATTGGCGCAGGGTCTTGTGCGTGAAATCCCGATCCAGCCCGCCAAGGGTGGACAGCCAGTCGATCACCGGGGTTACCGGACCACCCTTGATGGGCATGAACAGGAAGGGCACGTCGCGGGCAGCGACATAGCCGGGGATGGCGGCGTTGCGGCGGGGTTCGAAATTCGGGGTGCGTGACAGGTTGAACTGGTCCAGCCGCGCCAAGGCCTGTTCCATGGCCGCAGGGTTGGTGACCTTGTCCGCCAAGGGTTCGGGGTTCTGCACGGTGAGGGAGCTATCCACCGCCTCAAGCCGCGCGTCCACGCCAAGGAAGGCGGCAAGGCCGTTCAGCACGGCCAGATCGGGGATATCGTCATAGTCGATGTAAAAGGCCGTTTGGCCCCGTGCCTGCAGCGCGCGCAGGAGGCGGATCTGAAACTGCTGCACCTCATCCAGATGGTCGGTGAATTCCAGCGGGTCAAAGCGGGCCTTGGCCTGTTTCAGGTTCTTGGGGTTGGTCAGTTTCCACTGACCCGTGGCCTTGGCGATCTTCAGGCTGACATAGCTTTCCACCGGGTTGCGCGTCAGCACGATCTTGGCGCAGCGCGGATCATCCATGACCAGATCGAAGATGCGGGGATCATGGTCGTGGAAATAGCGAAAGCCCGACAGTCCGGGGGTGCGTTCGCGCATCCGGCGCAGGAGGAGCGCGGGGTCTTCCTCGCGCTGAGCGAGGGTAACGCCGAGAAATTCGGTCTGGTCCTTCTTGCCGATGAAGAAGGGATTGAACGCCTCGCCATGGCAGGTGACGCCGGCAAGGGCGTTCAGGTTGGCCTCGAGGAAGTTGGAACCTGTCCGCATTTCGGCGAACATCACGAAACTGTCGAACGGGCGGGTCACTGGATCACTTCACTAGGTAAGGGCGGCCCCGGCGGGAATCGGAGGGGCGGGCGTCGTTGGTGGCCGGAAAATCGCCCATCAGGACGGGCTGCATCCCCTGATTTCGCAGGTTCTGCAGGAATTGGCCAAACCCGGTGAGATCGGTCATGCGCGGCGCTTCGGTCAGGCGGCGCAGCGAGCGGGGGCTGATTTCATCGACGATGGTTTGCAAAGGCTCCATCGGGTTTTCGATGAATTCGGCAAGGTTCCAGATACGGATGCGCGCCTTTGCGGCCCCGTTGCGCAGGACCGAGAGATGTTCGAGTTCGATCTTTTGCAAGCGCGCGGCTTCGCGGCGGATATCGGTGAAGTTGAGGTTGGATTTGAACAGCGGCACGGCCCAAGCGCCCGAGATGACCGAGATCTGGGCATTGGAATCCAGCGCCATGAACCAGTTCAGTTCCTGATTGTCGCCCGGCCCGAACTGGAAACACTGTCGTTCGCCACGGGTGGCCCAGATCAGGTTGGCGAGGAAAGAGCGCGCGTTGTAATCGCGCAGGGCGGCGCTGTCGGACAGCGCACCGTTGAACACGGATTCACCCCCGGCAAACTCCACCCGGTCGGGCGCGAAGAGGTGGCCGTGGACGCGGGTGCTGGTGACCTTGCCGAGCCAGCCTTCGAAGTTTTCAAAAACGTCGGAAAAGCCCTGAAACACCGAATAGGGCGCGGCGGTGCGGCCGTTTTCCCAATGTTCATTGGGGAAACGGCTTTGCATGTAAAGGCCGGGGCGGCCTTTCACGCGGCGTTCGACGGCCTTGGAGAACAGCCGGTCGATCTTGCCCGGATTGGGTTCACCCCCGGCCTGCCCTTCGGCGTCATCCGACAGGAAGGTGGAGTAAAGCTTGTTCGCATGAGGCCAGATCTTGCGGGCGACAAAGCAATCGGACCGGCGCAAGAGTTGCAGGTGGTCATCATAGAAGATGTGCGGCTTGCCCTGAAAATCGAACTTGGACAGCGTGAGTGAGCGGCTTTCCACATTGGCGGACACCTGCCGGACCAGCGTCTGAAAATAGCTTTCATCCGGGATCCAGACCCGGCGGAAGTATCGGTCATAAAGCGCGCGGTCGGGGCCTTGCAGGATGGTCGATAGCGTCTGACGTGTGAGGCACCACCATTGGCTGCCCAGATGGGGAACGATGCCATTGGGTATGGTGCGACGGAAACCAACGCGGCGCTGCAGTTTGACATAGCGATCAAACAGCCAGCGCTGGGTACGCCATGAGAAGGGGAACCGCAGGGTGAAGCGTTCCATGTTCAGGCCACCGATTGTCCAGCCGACTTCTTCTGTGGTGACGGATTCGATGAAATCGGTGCGGGGGCGTTCGTCGAGATAGGAGATCAGTTCCTGCACCGGCCGCAGCGGCAGGCAGGAACCGGAGGCGAGGTAGACATGCCGAACCGAGGGGAAATCAGCCAGCATCACCTCGGCCGCGGCTTGGGTGGCGGCAACGATGCCCCAAGTGCCCCATTCACAGGCGAAGCGGTCCGAGAAGCGGACATTGGTCAGATCGGACAGGTCGGACTGAAGCTTTTCCACGCTCCACTTCTGAACGCGTTTGTCGATATGGATGACCACGGGACAGCCGCGCTCGGCCCAGTGGCGGGCGGTGTCTGCCGCGCGGTGCAGCGCGGTGTGGCACAGCATCACGAAGCCAAGGGTGCCGTTGGGGGCCTGCGTCATGCCCAGTTCCCCTTGGACATGAGGCCCAGAATTTCAAGCTGGCGCCAGTTGATGTATTTTTCAGACCACTTGCACCACAAATCGGGGTGGGTTTTCAGACCTTCGCGATAGGCGCGGTATTCGGCGCTGTTGGCATAGTGCTGGCCGCGCGACAGTTCCTCTTCGGCCTTGGCGGCGAAGGTATCGAGGAATTTGGCGTGGAGCAGGCAACCAGATGCCTTTTCGCCCCCCCATTCATCATAAACGAGGTTCAGACCGCGCGGCATGAGCATATGGGTGGAGCTGGCATAGGCATAGGCGCGGTTCCATTTCACCAGCGGCGTCTTGTTCAGGGCCGGTGCGCTTTTGGGTTCTTCGGGAAAGAAGACGCGTGCGCGGGGGCCGCCCTGAATCCACAGGTTGCCGTTGCCGGGATTGCGTTTCACCGAATAGTTGGCACTGTCGAACCACTGGGCGATTTCAAACGGATCCTGACCTTCGCGATAGGGCTGCGCGTCGATCGGGCCTTTCGGATACATATCCAGGATCATCGCCGAAAAGGACCGGATGCCCGAGGTATCAAGCCAATCCGTCAGCGCGCGCAGGGGGCGGGTTTCGCAGAATGGATAGACCAGGAATTCATCCGGATCGACAACCAGCGTCCAGTGGCCGTGGCAATACTTGCGCTGCAGCGCGGTGATCCAGTCCATTCCGAAGCGGGACTTGCGATAGCTGCCTTCTGTGACCCAGAGCGACACATCCGGCTGCTGTTGCAGGAATTCGCGCGACCCATCATCCGACCCGTTGTCGACGATCATGAAGTGATTGACGCCAAGATCGCGGTAGTAGCGCAGGAAATAGGGCAGGCGGATGCGTTCATTGCGCAGGGTGGACAAAAGGATGATGGAATCGCCGCGGATCGCCCCGGTGCGGTTGACAACATTCGTCATTTCGCGCCGCTTGAGCCAGGCACGCAGGTGCAGGCTTCTTCGGCGCAGCCGCAGACGATATGCCCCGATCACTCCCACAGAATGCGCCCGCTTCCTACCTTGCCCAGTCGCGGATCGCGCCGCGACGGGCAGCCCTTACCCAAGATCTTGCCCGGTTCTTCTGTCGCCCTGCCGATGCTTCGGTGCGGGCTATACGACAAGTTGACGCCGAGATTAGTGTTTGCCCCCGCACAAGTAAACAATTGCTGGACACTGGTATAATTCAAACCGCTGGAATTGATGCAATTTGCACGCATCAGACCCATCCTCCGCGCGACATGAGGCCAAGCGATTCCAGTGCGCGCCATGTTGTGAGGCGGCGCGAGTGAGGGGACCAGAGATCGGGGTTTTCCCCCAGCGCATCATAGTAGCGGTCATAGTGTGCAGAGTTCGAGAAGTGTTCGCCCCGCGCCTGTTCGATGCGGGCACGTTCCACGACCGTGTGCAGGAACTTGGTATGCAGAAGCAGGCCCGAGGGGGCCTCAGATCCATCCGTTGCATAGATGCGGTTCAGGCGGGGGGGCAGCAGGGAGTGGGTGGAGTTCACATAGGCATAGCGCCAGTTCCATTTCACCAGCGGCACTTTGTTCAACGTGGGCGCGCGGCGGGGTTCGGCCCCGAAAAACATCCGCGCGCGGGGGCCGCCCTGCACCCAGAGATTGCCCATCGGTTGCTGGATACGAATGCCGTAGCCGGACGGATCGAACCAGGGCAGCGCTGCCAAAGGATCATCGCCCGCGTGGTAGGGGTGATCGGCGACCGGACCCTTTGGGTAGAGATCGAGCATCATGGCCCCGAACATCGGACGATCCTGCGCGTCAAGCCAATGGGTCAGCGCGCGCAGATCGCGGCTGTCCCAGTAGGGGTAGATGAGCAGTTCATCGGCATCGACCGTCAGGCACCAATGGCCGTGAGCGTGACGCATCTGCAGCCATGTCAGCCAATCCATGCCAAAACGCGACGCCTTGTAAGAAGCGTTGGTCACCCAGAGGGAGACATCGGGTTGGGAAGCGAGAAGGTCGGTGGTGCCGTCATCGCTGCCATTGTCGACGATCAGGAAATGCGTCACGCCAAGGCGGCGGTGATGATCAAGAAACCACGGCAGGCGCACGACTTCGTTGCGGACCGTGGAAAAAGCCAGAATGTCACCCTTGCGGATAGCGGAGGTGCGGTCGATGCGGGGGGCCAAATCATGGCGGCGGGCATAGGCGCGGCCAAGAAGCCTGCGCCGTTTCCAGCGCAGGCGATAGGCGGAAAGCAGGTCTGCGGGCGCGGGGGCCACAAGCCTGCCGAGGGGATTATTGCGCGGCTTTTTGCAGCGCCATCATCTCATGCAGATAGGCCGAGAACTCTTCGCGCAGGTCCGGGCGGGACAGGCCGAAGGCAACGGTGGCCTGAAGGAACCCGGCTTTGGAGCCGCAGTCATAGCGCTGGCCGCGGAAGCGATAGCCGTAGACATTCCCCGCGGCGGTTTCTTCCGCGATGGCATCTGTCAGCTGGATTTCCCCGCCGGCGCCCTGCTTCATGCGGTTGAGATTGACCAGAACCTTGGGCGACAGGATGTAGCGCCCGATCACGGCGAGGTTCGAGGGGGCAGAGCCCAGCGGGGGCTTTTCAACCATGCCCTTGGCCTTGACGATTGAACCCATATCCTCGGCGATATCCAGAACGCCGTAGGATTTCGTCCGTTCCGGGGCCACTTCCATGGCGGCGACCATGTTGCCACCGGTTTGTTCATACGCCTCGACCATCTGCTGAAGGCAGGGCTTTTCGGCGGCGATCACGTCATCGGGCAGCAGGACAGCAAAGGGTTCGTTGCCAATCAGACGGCGGGCGCACCAGACCGCATGGCCAAGGCCAAGCGGGCGGTTCTGGCGGATATAGGCAATCGCGCCGGAATCCATGTTGGTTTCCTTGAGGATTTCCAGAAGGTCATCCTTGCCCGATTTGCGCAGGGCGCTTTCCAGTTCGGGGGCGCTGTCGAAGTAATCTTCGAGCGCGGATTTCCCGCGCGAGGTCACGAAAATGAATTCCTTGATCCCGGCCGCACGCGCCTCATCGATCGCGTATTGGATCAGGGGACGATCGACCAGCGTCATGATCTCTTTCGGGATCGACTTGGTGGCTGGCAGGAAACGCGTTCCCAACCCGGCCACGGGAAAGACAGCTTTTGTGACCTTCTTGATCTTCATCTCTGCATCCAATCCTGCCCGGTTTGTTTCCGGGAATGTAACCACGCGACTTGATACGCGATATTCCACGCCACTTATTGCAGCATTATGGCAGAATAGCAGCGTTTTCCGGCGCGTGGAATTAATGTCGATGCCGCTATCGCGGGATCGGCGGCAAATCAAGCACTGGCTCGGTGCAGCGCGAAAACTGCCGCAAAAGCCAGCGCGGCGCGGCATCCCTGCCCTTCGCCGCTTGGACGGCGCAGGTCAGCCCATCTGGGACAACATGGATTCGATCACCGGCACGTCGGATGGGTTGTTCAATTCCCAGAACTGCCGGCCTCTTGCCTGCACCTCGACACAGAGAACAGCGCGGCCGTTTTCAAGGAAGCGAAGCTGTTCCAGACCTTCAAGCGTTTCCAGCGGGCCGACCTGCCAGCTGGGATAGGCGGCCAGCGCCGCGGGGCGATAGGCGTAGACGCCCACATGGTGAAAGACCGGGGTGGGTTCATCATCGGCATAGTCGCGACCCGTGAAGGGGATGACTTCCTTTGAGAAGTAAAGGCCGCGACCGCCTGCGCCAAAGACGGCGGTGGTGCCGCCGACGCGTCCATGGCGGCGATCATCGAGCAGTTTGGCGCGCATGGCCCCTTCGCAGCGCAGGACGGGGGTGGCGATTTCTGCCAGCGGGTCAGCGTTCAGCCCGGCGACGAGGTCTTCGATGAACCACGCGGGGGTCAGGGGGGCGTCGCCCTGAAGGTTCACCACGATATCAAAGCCCGGCAGTTTCGCCGCCACCTCGGCACAGCGTTCGGTGCCGTTCTGACAGGTGGTGGATGTCATCACCACCTCGGCCCCGAAGGCGGTTGCGTGATTGGCGATGCGGTCATCATCGGTGGCCACGACCACGCGGTCTGCGCCCTTGACGGCCATCGCCGCCTCCCAAGAGCGGCGGATGAGCGTCTTGCGCCCATCGGGGCCGTTCAGTTCCACCAGCGGTTTGCCGGGATAACGGGTAGAGGCATAGCGGGCGGGAATGGCGATGAGGACGGTCACGGGGCAGGCTCCAGCGTAAAGATTCCCCCTTCGAAGGGCAGGAAGGCCGCGTCACGGCCATCGGTGGTGACGAAGGGGTAAAGGACGCGACGGGCGGCGGGATCGCCTTTGCCTTCGCAGGTGATACGATGGACGAAAAGTTCACTGGCGCGCGCGAAGCGGGGATCATCCAGCGTGGTGAAGGCTGTGAATTCCGGGTTGGCGAGGAAATCGTCCGGCGCGTAGGTGGTGTAAGACATCGACTGTCCCGCGAAATCGCAGGCGTAGAAGGCACCTTCGGCAAAGCCTGCGTCGAAATACTGGGTGGCACCCTGCAGGGCGGCAGGGTCGATGAACCATGCTTCACCGGTGAAACCCGCCACTGTCCAGGTGGTTTCGATGAAATCGGCCTGTGCCTGTGTGGCCAGAAGGGCCAAGGCAAAGGAAAGAATGCGACCGAGGATCATTTCTTGAGTTCCACGCCGGGGGCGTAGGCGATGAAGAAGGGGTTGTCCCAGCCGGGCTTGCCATAGGTCAGGGGTTCGTGCGTGTCAAAGTGGACGACATGCCCACCCGCGCCGCGCAGGACGGCGTCGCCCGCCGCCGTATCCCATTCCATCGTGCGGCCAAGACGGGGGTAGAGATCGGCCTCGCCCGTGGCGACGAGGCAGAATTTCAGGCTGGACCCGGCCGAGGTCATATCACGCACGGCGTAGTGAGCGATGTAATCATCTGTCGCCTGGTCGCGATGGGATTTGGAGGCCACGACCATCAGCGCGGTATTGTCGGGGGTGGAGACGCGGATCGGCTGCAATGGGCCGGGCGTGGCCTTGTCGAAGGCCCCGGTTTCCTCAACCGCCGTGCCATCGGGCAAGGTATAGAAGAGGCGACCCTTGGCGGGTGCGTATACGACACCGCGCAGGGGGATACCGTCCCGCACATAGGCGATGTTCACGGTGAAATCACCGCGGCGCTGGACGAATTCCTTGGTGCCATCCAGCGGGTCCACGATGAGGAAGGTGCGGGCCGAAAGGGCATGGCTTTCGGCCTGTTCTTCAGTGATCAGGGTGACATCGGGAAAAGCCGCGCGCAGGCCTGCGGAGATGAGCGCATCAGCGGCCTCATCCGCCTCGGTCACCGGGGAGGCATCGGATTTTGCCTTTACCGCGAAATCCGGGCTTTCATAGACCGCGAGGATCACATCCCCGGCTTCGAGCGCAAGGCGGCGCATGACGGGGATCAGGTGATCAAACTGCATCGAATACCTCGGATCGGCGCGGCGTTCGGGTCGCCGCAGTTGAACTGAACACAAGGTCGCCTTATCATCCGACGCAACGATAAGGGCAAGGTTTCCCAGTGGATGCGCGGGCCGAAGAGCAGGCTGCGCGCAGGATTGCAAGGATCACAGGCGTGCGGTTTCAGGCGGATGTCAGGCGGACACGGGCGCGAACTGCCTTTGGCATGTTGGAGCTGGTGTTCCATGGGGCCGTTCACAATGTCCGCAAAAGCCATACCAGCGCGGTGTTCGGGCTTGTGCTGAACGTGTTTCAATCATCGCTGATGATCGCGGGCTTTTATCTGATGTTCACCTTCGCCGGGGCGCGGCCGAATGCGATCCGGGGGGATTACATCCTTTTTCTGATGTCGGGCGTGTTCATGTACATGACCCATGTAAAGACGCTGAACGCCGTGATGAAGGCGGACGGTCCGACATCGGCGATGATGAAACACGCACCGATGAACACGATCATCGCCATATCATCGGCGGCGCTGGGGGCTTTGTATCTGCAGGTCTTTTCGGCCTCGATCATCCTGTACATCTACCATGCGGTCGTCGCGCCCCTGACGTTTGACGATCCGGTGGGCATGATGGCGATGCTTGTGCTTGCCTGGGCTACGGGTATTTCGGTGGGCATGCTGTTTCGTGCTGCGTCGCCGTGGCAGCCCCGGTTCTTCGGGATCGTTGCGTCCCTGTACATCCGGATCAACATGATCGCGTCTGGAAAGATGTTCGTCGCCAACGCGATGCCGACGCTGGT
Source organism: Variovorax paradoxus (assembly GCA_943370085.1). Classification (GTDB taxonomy): domain Bacteria; phylum Pseudomonadota; class Alphaproteobacteria; order Rhodobacterales; family Rhodobacteraceae; genus Paragemmobacter. Next base: position 50,784 of record CALRPT020000005.1, read on the forward strand.
GCTGTCATTCTTTGACTGGAACCCGCTGTTCCATGTCATCGATCAGGGCCGGGGGTTCATTTTTCTGAACTACGCGCCGCGCTATACCAGCATCGATTACCCTGTCTATGTGATGCTGACCTGCCTGACACTTGGGCTGATTGGGGAGTATTACACGGGCAAGCGTGTATCGGTCAGCTGGACGATGGGGAAGTAGCCCGCTCAACCACACGCAATGTCAGGTTGATGCGCCCGCCGCCCGGCAGCAGGCGGGATGAGCGAAAGCGCAGCCTGTCTATCCCGTGCCAGGCAAGCCGCGCGGGGCCGCCCATCAGAAGGACATCCCCGGATTTGAGCCAGAGGCTTTCGGTGGGATCCGTACGGTTCGGGCCGCCCATGCGGAACAGCGCCTCATCCCCGAGACTGATGGAGAGAACGGGGAAAGAGAAATCGCCTTCGTCCCGGTCCTGATGCAGGCCCATCTTTGCGCCCTCGCCATAGAAATTGATCAGGCAGCAATCCGGGGCGCGGGCCAGCCCGGTGAGGCCGTGCCAGATGTTAAGCACGGTTTGCGGGATCGGGGGCCATGGCTGGCCTGCGGGGTGGCGGGGTTCGTAGCGATAGCCCTGACGGTCTGTGATCCAACCGAGGCGGCCGGCTGATGTCATCTGCACGCTCATCGGGCGGCCGCCGGGCGTGACGGGGGTGTACAAGGGGGCCGCCGACACCACGGCGCGCAGATCGGCCAGCAGGGCCGACTGCGCCGAAACGTCAAGGTGAGCGGGCCAGTAGTGAAAGCCCCTGATTTGGATCGGCGCCGCCATTCCGGCATTCCTTTGCATTGACGTTACTTTCCATACGGTCAGCCGCTTGCAGGCCCCGGATGCCCCTCTTATATACACGACCAAGCCGGGATACGGGCGGGCCGCCTGCCCCGGATGCACTTGGGATCGGGGCTGGATGCCTAGCAAGGGTCCAGTTCCAAATCATCGCCGAAAGAGAAGGTAGCATATCATGGCCAAAGTCATCGGGATTGACCTCGGGACCACGAACTCTTGCGTTGCCATCATGGATGGTTCGCAGCCCCGCATCATCGAAAACTCGGAAGGCGCGCGCACGACGCCGTCTATTGTTGCGTTCACGGAAAGTGAGCGTCTGGTGGGGCAGCCCGCCAAGCGGCAGGCGGTTACCAACGCCGCCAACACCGTCTTTGCCGTCAAGCGCCTGATCGGGCGCCGCCATGACGACCCGGCGGTGATGAAAGATCAGAAGAACATCCCCTACAAGGTGGTGAATGGCGGCAATGGCGATGCCTGGGTCGAAGTGCGGGGCGAGAAATACAGCCCCAGCCAGATCTCGGCCTTCATCCTGCAGAAGATGAAGGAAACCGCCGAATCCTATCTGGGCGAAACCGTCACGCAGGCCGTGATCACGGTGCCCGCCTATTTCAACGACGCCCAGCGTCAGGCCACCAAGGACGCGGGCAAGATCGCCGGTCTGGAAGTGCTGCGGATCATCAACGAACCGACCGCGGCCGCGCTGGCCTATGGTCTGGACAAGAAGGAAACCCGCACCATCGCGGTCTATGACCTTGGTGGCGGTACGTTCGACATCACCATTCTGGAAATCGACGATGGCCTGTTCGAGGTGAAATCGACCAACGGGGATACGTTCCTGGGTGGTGAAGATTTCGACATGCGGATCGTCACCTATCTGGCGGACGAGTTCAAGAAAGAGCATGGCGTTGATCTGACCCTGGACAAGATGGCGCTGCAGCGCCTGAAGGAAGCGGCCGAAAAGGCGAAGATCGAGCTTTCGTCCAGCCAGCAGACGGAAATCAACCAGCCGTTCATTTCGATGGACAAGAATACCGGACAGCCGCTGCACCTTGTGGTGAAGCTGACCCGGGCCAAGCTGGAAAGCCTGGTCGATGACCTGATCAAGAAGTCGATGAAGCCCTGCGCCGCGGCGCTGAAGGATGCCGGTCTGACGACGTCGGATATCGATGAGGTGGTTCTGGTCGGCGGTATGACCCGGATGCCGCGCGTGATCGAAGAAGTGACCAAGTTCTTCGGCAAGGAACCCCACAAGGGTGTGAACCCGGATGAGGTTGTGGCCGCCGGTGCCGCCATTCAGGCGGGCGTGCTGCAAGGCGACGTGAAGGACGTGGTCCTGCTGGACGTGACGCCCCTTTCGCTGGGGATCGAGACGCTGGGTGGCGTGTTCACCCGGTTGATCGACCGCAACACCACGATCCCGACGAAGAAGAGCCAGATCTTCTCGACCGCCGAGGATAACCAGAACGCCGTGACGATCCGTGTGTTCCAGGGCGAGCGTGAAATGGCGGCAGACAACAAGATGCTGGGCCAGTTCAACCTGGAAAACATCCCCCCGGCACCGCGTGGGATGCCACAGATCGAAGTGACCTTCGATATTGACGCCAACGGGATCGTATCCGTCGGTGCCAAGGACAAGGGCACGGGCAAGACGCAGCAGATCACCATTCAGGCCTCGGGCGGGCTGAGTGACGAGGACATCGAAAAGATGGTCAAGGACGCCGAGGCGAATGCCGATGCGGACCGGGCCCGTCGGGAATTGGTGGAATCGAAGAACCAGGGCGAAAGCCTGCTGCATTCGACCAAGAAGTCGCTGACCGAGCATGGCGACAAGGTCGATGCCTCGACCGTGGAAGCGATCGAATTGGCGATGCAGCCGCTGGAAGAGGCGCTGAAGGGCGAAGATGTCGGCAAGATCAAGGGCGGCATCCAGAACCTGACGGAAGCGGCGATGAAACTGGGCGAGGCGATCTACAAGGCCAGCCAGTCCGAAGCCAGCGGGGCCGACGAAGATGGGCCGCGTCCGGTGGACGATGACATCGTCGATGCCGATTTCGAAGATCTGGGCGAAAACAAGCGGAAGTAACACCGCGTGAATCGGAAGAGGGGGCGGTTCGGAAACGGACCGCCCCCACCCGGTTCTGAGAGGGGGTTTTGTCCCGAATGGCAAAACGAGATTTCTACGACATTCTAGGCGTGGCACGTGGCGCATCCGCCGACGAGCTGAAGAAAGCCTATCGGCAAAAGGCCAAAGAGCTGCATCCTGACCGGAATTCGGACAACCCGAATGCCGAGGCGCAGTTCAAGGAAGTGAACGAAGCCTATGACGTTCTGAAGGATGCCGACCGCAAGGCCGCCTATGACCGTTACGGCCATGCCGCCTTTGAGGGCGGCGGTGGCGGACGCGGGCCGCAGGGCTTTGGCGGCGCAGGCAATGGCGATTTCGCCAGCGCGTTTTCGGACGTGTTCGAAGACCTGTTCGGCGATTTCATGGGTGGCACGCGCGGGGGTGCGGGTGGCGGGCGGTCACGCGCGCAACGCGGATCGGACCTGCGCTATAACCTGCGTGTCTCATTGGAAGAAGCCTATCAGGGCGTTCAGAAAACCATCAACGTGCCCACATCCGTGGCCTGCGACACCTGTCGCGGCACCGGGGCCGAAGGTGGCGCGGAACCGGTGACCTGCCCCACCTGTTCGGGCATGGGCAAGGTGCGGGCGCAGCAGGGCTTTTTCACCGTGGAACGGACCTGCCCCACCTGCAACGGCATGGGCCAGATCGTGAAGAACCCTTGCCGGTCTTGTGGCGGTGCGGGCCGGATCGAGAAGGAGCGTTCGCTTTCCGTCAACATCCCCGCCGGGGTGGAGACGGGCACCCGCATCCGGCTGGCCGGAGAGGGCGAGGCGGGTCTGCGCGGCGGGCCTGCGGGGGATCTCTATATCTTCATCGAGCTGCGGGAGCATCCGATCTTTCAGCGTGACGGGGTGCATCTGTTCTGCCGCGTGCCGATCAGCATCACGACGGCAGCGCTGGGGGGTGAGGTCGAAGTGCCGACCATCGACGGTGGCCGAAGCCGCGTGAAGGTGCCTGCGGGTGCCCAAACCGGCAAGCAGATGCGGCTGCGCGCCAAGGGGATGCCTGCCCTGCGCGGCGGTGGACTGGGTGACATGGTGCTGGAACTAGCGGTGGAAACGCCGGTGAACCTGACCGCGCGGCAGAAGGAACTGTTGCAAGAGTTCGAGAAGCTGAGCGAAGAGAACAACCCCGAAGGAAAGACCTTCTTTTCCAAGGTGAAGGGGTTCTGGGACGGGATGAAGAGCTGATCCCGCTTGCTTTCGCGATATCAGAAAGGCCACCGGGAAACTGGGGGCCTTTTTTCTTGGGGCGTTAAGGGCCTGTTCACCTGTTCTCTGCACAGTGGAAGCATGAAACAGGCGCATCACTTTCAGGAAGGAACCTTGCCGCTCTTCCCCGTCGGGGATGAGGATGAGGCGGTTTGTGCTGCACCCCTGACCGGGCGATTGCCCAGTTACATCACCGATCATCGCAAGCGGCTGCGCGCGCGGTTCACGGAAACCGGCGGGCAGGGGGTGGCGGAATATGAACTGCTGGAATTGATCCTGTTCCGCGCCATCGGGCGGCAGGATGTAAAGCCGCTGGCGCGGCGGTTGCTGGACACGTTCGGTGATCTGGCGCGGGTCGTGTCGGCCCCCCCTGCCCGGCTGATGCAGGTGCATGGCGTGGGCGATGCGGTGGTGATGGAGTTGAAATTGATGGAGGCCGTGGCGCAGCGCATGGCGCGGTCGCGGGTCATTCAGCGGCCTGTGCTGTCATCCTGGAACGCGCTGCTGGATTATTGCCACACGGTCATGGCTCATGCCGAGCAGGAACATTTCCGCATCCTGTTTCTGGACCGCAAGAATGTGCTGGTGGCGGATGAGGAACAGGCGAAGGGCACGGTGGACCATGTGCCGGTCTACCCGCGCGAGGTGGTGAAGCGCGCGCTGGAACTGGGCGCTTCGGCGTTGATCCTGGTGCATAACCATCCGTCGGGCGACCCGACGCCGTCCTCCGCCGATATCGACATGACGCGGCAGATCATGCAGGCCTGCGCCGTGCTGGGGATCACGCTGCATGACCATCTGATCATCGGCAAAAGCCGTGAGGTCAGTCTGCGGGCGGAACGTCTGATTTAACAAAATCAGGGCGCGCCCAAAGCTCCACCCGCCGGTTCAGGCGCCGACCCGGGCCGGTTTCATCGCAGGCCATCGGCAGCGCTTCGCCAAAGGCCATGACTTGGGGCAGACGATCGGGTGGCAGACCGGGCGCAGCGGCCTGCAAAGCAGCGAGGACGGCCTCGGCGCGGGTTTGGGACAGGGCAAGGTTGGCGCTTGCCGCGCCGGACCCATCGGAAAACCCGGCAAGGATCATGCTTTCCGACAGGAAACTGTCAGACTCCAGCAGGCGGGCAAGGTCTTCGATATTGCCGCGGGAATGGGCGTCAAGCGTGCTGGACCCATCCTCGAACCGGAAGGTGAAAGACAGCCGATCCGCACCATCCATCACATCGACCAGCCGTTTCAGATCGGCCAGCGTGGTTTCCTCACCCGCGCCTTGTATGGCGTTGATCAGGCGCAGACCATCGGCTGTCATCGGTTGGCGCTCTGCGTCACGGTCTACATAGCCCTGCGCGGCGATCACCTGCTGGGCCTGTGGCAGAGCGAGAAATTCCAGGAATTCCCGAGCCATCAGCGGCAGGCGGCGGCGGGGGGTGAGAAGGTGAAGCGGAAGGGAGAGGGGGTAATCCTCGGCCTTGACGGCAAGGGTGCTGGGCAGAAGGGGAAAACCGCAACTGTCTGTCAGGGTGATGACGCGGGCCTTGCCCGCCATGGCGCGGGCGGTCACGGCAAGCGCCCACGGATCGCGGGCGACGGCATCGGCAAGGGTGGCAAAATCGGGGTGAACCTCGGTCGCGGCCACCTCACGCCCCAGACGGCCAGAGAGGGCGCGTTGCAGGCCATTGGTTGCGGGCAGGCCATGCAGGACAAGCGGCATGTCGGGGCCGCCGATTTCGGACCAGTTCGCCACCTCACCCGACAAGGCGCGGGCCAGATCGGCGGAAGAGATTTGCGCAACGGGGTTGTCGGCGGCAACGACGGGTACCAAAGCATCGAGGGCGAGTGGCCGCGCGCCGAGATCGGGTTCGGTGCTGGCCGACAGGATGAGTTCCGCCCCGCCTGACAGCAAAGCCGCGCGGGCGGCATCCTGATCCATGGGCCGAAAGGTGAATTCGGCCAGAACCTGCCCTGACGCGGGATCCGTCAGCGTGGCAGTGCCATCGATGGCACGATGGTCCAGCCCGCGCGATGTGGCGAAGGCCGCGACAAGGGGGGGGATCAGGCTGCGACCGGGATCACCTTCGCCCACGATACGAACGGGGATGCGCGGGGCAGTCAGATCGGGGCAGCCGGGGCCGTCGCAGATGACGCCCTGACCGTCTACGGTCAGCGGGCCATATTCGGAGGCAATGCGGTAGAACTCGCCATCCCAGCCCTGCAGCGTACCGGTCAGCGACAGGCCACCATCACGTGCTGTCAGCGTCACATCCTGTGCCGCTGCCATGCCTGCACAAAAGCAGGCAGCAAAAACCGCTGCACGATACACCACAACCCGCATTCAATCCCGCCAAGCCCTTACTCGATGGCCGCGAGTTTCGTGTCCGGGACTGGATTATTCAAGGCCACAAAACCACCGATCCCATCGCATTCGGGCATGGCGAAGCTGAGATCGGCGCGGGTGACGGTGCCCGCCGCGCTGTAGAGGACTTCGCCCAGCATCTCGCGCCCGCAGGTTTTGCGGGTGACTTCCGCCTCGATCGCGGGGGGGACGGGCTGGTCTGGCGACAGGGTCACGACCTGGGCCTGCATCGGGACAGGGCCGGAGAGGGTGCCAAGGGATATCTGGGTGTCATCGTCGCGAAAGGCAAAGCGGTCACCTGCCATCCATTGCACGGCAAGGCGGCGCAGAGTGGCGACTTCGGGGACGGGGGCGGTGGCACGGGCTTCGGTGCCATCGGGCAGGCGCAGCGTCAGCATGCCGACGGGATCAAGGGCCGGAATATCGACAAAGAGCGCACCGGTGGCGGTCGTCTGATAGGTGACGGCAAGCCCGGCATGTTGCAGCACCACTGTCTGATTGGGGTGGCAGGGTGCGCTCAGGCTAATGGACAGCATGGCATCGGCGGCAGCAAAGGCATCGAGCGTGACCGGGCAAAGATCGGTAAGCGGCGCGGGTTCCGGTTCGGCCAGTGGCATCGGGACGGGCGGCTCATCCACCAGCGCCACCGGGACGATCACGGGATCATGCGCGGCAAGCGGCGTGCCTGCAGCGATACGCTGGGGTTGGGGCGGGGGCGCAGCGGTTTCCACGCGGGGGATCGGAACCATGGCGGCAGAAGATTGCGCCGTGCCGGATTGCATGTATTGGCCTGCACCAAGCGCCAGAAGCACCGTGCCACCTGCCATCACCAAACTGCGCTTGCGATCCATGTCAGCCCCTGACGCACCATTACAAGCATGGTTGTGTCAGGGGATAACGTCCTGCGCGGGGCAGGATTGTGGCAATTTCGGAAACGGTTCCCGGATCAGTCGTTCGCGCCGTGGCAGTGCTTGAAGCGCAGGCCGGAACCGCAGGGGCAGAGGTCGTTGCGCGATGGGTTGCCCCATGTGGCGCGGTCTGCCGGATCGAAGCCGGGCCGGGCGGCAGAGGCCGCTTCGGCCACGGCCACGCCTGCACCGCCTGCGGCGGCGGCCACGGCAGCCGGGGTAGCGGCGGGTGCTGCCGCCTGATCCGCCTGCGCCGTTGCGGCCTGAGCAGCGCGCTGCTGTGCCACAAGTTGCTGCATCATCGCGTCTTGCTCTTCCTTGGTCATCGGACGGATGAGTGACAGTTTTTGCGTCACATCCTGACGGAGCGAGTTGAGCATCGTCTCAAACAGGGTGAAGCCTTCGGTCTTGTATTCTGAAAGCGGATCACGCTGGGCATAGCCGCGGAAGCCCACGACAGAACGCAGATGTTCGAGTTTCAGCAGATGTTCGCGCCATTTGCCGTCAATCGCCTGCAAGAGGACCTGCTTTTCGATGTTGCGCATCGTGTCGGGGCCGAAAGCTTCGGTCTTTTCGGCCATGGCCGCATCCGAGCGTTCGGTGATGCGTTCGCGCATGGCGTCCTGATCGACGCCTTCTTCGGCAGCCCAGCCCGCGATGGGGAGATCGAGGTTCAGCTTGTCCTTCACGGCCTCGGCCAGACCGGGGATATCCCATTGATCAGCATAGGTCTTGGGCGGCATGTGGAAATCGACCAGATCGTCGATGACCTGCTGGCGCATGTCGGCGGCGATTTCGCCGATGTCTTCGGATTGCATGATATCCAGACGCTGGCCGAAGATGGCCTTGCGCTGATCGTTCATCACGTCGTCGAATTTCAGCAGCTGCTTGCGGATATCAAAGTTGCGGCCTTCGACCTTGGCCTGCGCGCGTTCAAGGGATTTGTTGACCCACGGGTGAACGATCGCCTCGCCATCCTTCATGCCCAGCTTGGACAGAACCGAATCCAGCCGTTCCGAGCCGAAGATGCGCATCAGATCATCATCAAGCGACAGGAAGAAGGACGACCGGCCCGGATCGCCCTGACGGCCCGAGCGGCCGCGCAGCTGGTTGTCGATGCGGCGCGATTCGTGGCGTTCTGTGCCGAGGACGAACAGGCCACCGGCAGCGATGACCTTGGCCTTTTCTTCGGCATGTTCCGCCTCGATCCGGGCGCGGACTTCGTCGGGGTGAAGGTGGGGGTCGGCGGCGATGGCCTCCATCACCTTCATCTCGACGTTGCCGCCAAGCTGGATGTCGGTGCCGCGGCCGGCCATGTTCGTGGCGATGGTGACAGCGCCGAAACGGCCTGCCTCGGCCACGATCTTGGCTTCCTGTTCGTGGTGGCGGGCGTTTAGCACATTGTGCGGCACGCCATCGGCCTTGAGCATCGACGACAGGATTTCGGACTTTTCGATGGAGGTGGTGCCGACAAGGATCGGCTGGCCCTTGGCATTGGCCTCTTTGATCGTGCGCACGATGCCGTCGTATTTTTCCTTGACCGTCCGATAGACCTGATCATGTTCGTCCACGCGGGCGACGGGGCGGTTTGTCGGAACTTCGACCACGCCGAGACCGTAGATTTCCATGAATTCCGCAGCCTCGGTCTGAGCAGTGCCGGTCATGCCGGCCAGCTTTTGATACAGGCGGAAGTAATTCTGGAAGGTCACGCTGGCGAGTGTGACGTTTTCCGGCTGGATCGTCACATGTTCCTTCGCCTCGATCGCCTGATGCAGGCCTTCGGACAGGCGGCGGCCACGCATCATGCGGCCGGTGAATTCGTCGATCAGCATCACCTCGCCATCGCGGACGATGTATTGCTGATCTTTGTGGAACAGCTTGTGCGCCTTGAGCGCCTGCGACACGTGGTGAACCAGCGTGGTGCTTTCGGGATCATAGAGCGACTGGTCAGCGGGCAGCAGGCCGTGTTCCTGCAGCAGCTTTTCAATGAATTCGTTGCCGTCTTCGGTATAGGTGACCGAGCGAGTCTTTTCGTCGATCTTGTAATCTTCGGCCCGCAGCAGCGGGATCAGCGCATCGACCTTCTGGTACAGATCGCTGCGGTCCTGCGAGGGGCCGGATATGATAAGGGGCGTGCGGGCCTCGTCGATCAGGATCGAGTCGACCTCATCGACGATGGCGAAGAAGTGGCCGCGCTGGGACATCTCTTCGATCGACATCTTCATGTTGTCGCGCAGGTAATCGAAGCCCAGTTCGTTGTTCGTGGCATAGGTGATGTCGCAGCGATAGGCCGCGCGCTTTTCGACATCGCCCTGATAGGGATAAACGACGCCACAGGTCATGCCGAGCTGGGCATAGACCTTGCCCATCCACTCGGCATCGCGTTTGGCAAGGTAATCGTTGACGGTGACAACATGCACGCCCTTGCCCGCCAGCGCGTTCAGATAGGCAGGCAGGGTGGCCATGAGGGTTTTTCCCTCGCCCGTCTTCATTTCCGAGATGTTGCCCTGATGCAGGAAGATGCCGCCCTTGAGCTGCACATCAAAGGGGCGCAGGCCAAGCGCGCGCTTGGCGGCTTCGCGGCAATTGGCGAAGGCTTCGGGAAGAACGGCATCCAGCGTTTCGCCGCCTTCCTGCACCCGCTTTTGCAATTCCGCGGTCTTGGCCTTGATCCCATCGTCGCTCAGCGCGGAAAATTCCGGCTCTAGCGCGTTGATCTTCGCCACGAGGGGACGAACCGACTTCACCTTGCGGTCGTTCGGCGTGCCGAACACCTTTCGTGCAAGCGTTCCAAGACCCAGCATGTTTTCTCCGCCTACCTGACATCATCGTGTGAGGCTGCGGCCTTGCCCGACCCCAACGCCTTCCATAGAAGAGCCAAGTGGCCCGGCAGGCCCCGTCGCACGCGACCACCGCGAGATAAGGGAGAGGCCGGGCATAGTCAACGTCGCTGAGGGTAGCGGCCCGATCAGGAGAAGGTGAGATGGCGAAACATTACGGGTTCTGGACAGGGCTTGTGCTGGCCTGTGGCGTGGCGCTGCCGACCTTGGCACAGGATGAGGCAGCACCGACCGCCGATACGGTGGTGGCCACGGTCAACGGGACAGAGATCACGCTGGGTGAGCTGATCATCCTGCGCGAAAAGCTGCCGGCGCAGTATCAGGCGCTGCCCGATGACATGCTGTTCACCGGGCTTCTGGACCAGGCGATTCAGCAGGCGGCACTGGAACAATCGGTGGCGGAAAGCAAGACCAAGCGCGATGAGATCTGGATGCGCACCGACGCGCGCAGCTATCTGGCCGGCAAGGCATTGCAGGCCGTGGTGGCCGAGGCGGTGACGGATGCGGCGTTGCAGGCGGCCTATGACACGAAATACGCCAATGCCCCGGCGGCGAAGGAGTATTCGGCGCAGCATATCCTTGTCGACAGCGAGGAGAAGGCCAAGGAATTGAAGACGCAGATTGATGGTGGCGCGGATTTCGCGGAACTGGCCAAGACCAATTCCAGCGATACCGGGTCGGCGGTGAATGGTGGCGATCTGGGCTGGTTCGGGCTGGGTATGATGGTCGCCCCGTTTGAGGCGGCCGTGGTCGCAGCAGCGCCCGGAACGGTGACCGATCCGGTCCAGACCGATTTCGGCTGGCATCTGATCAAGCTGAACGAGGTGCGCGACGCGGCCAAACCGACGATTGACGAGGTGCGCGACGAACTGGCCGCCGAGATCGAGCAGGTTGCCGTGGAGGCGAAACTGGCCGAGTTGACCGCCGCATCCGAGATCACCCGCCCGGGCGAGGGGATTGACCCGGCCCTGCTTCGGGATGCAACTCTGCTGGACAAGTGAAACCGGGAGACGGGCCGATGGCAAAGACCGATTGGAAATCAGAAGCGCGGGCCTTGAAGAAGAAGGTGCGCAAGCTGAAGGCCCGTGTGATGGGAGAAGAGATCGGGGCGGCGCTGGCCGCTGCCCCGAAGAAAAAGGCCAAGCCCGTATCGCCACTGGCCCCGAAGGGCGGTTTTCCGACGCTGCCGGTTATTGCTGGGGTGGAGTTTGCGGCCGTTGAGGCCGGGGTGCGCTATCAGAATCGCAAGGATGTGATGCTGGTGCGGCTGGCGCCGGGAACGGCGATGGCGGGCGTGTTCACGCGGTCTTTCACACGGTCGGGCTGTGTGCGCGATTGTCAGGCCAAGCTGGCGGCGAAGGTGCCTGCGGGCGCTGGCGCGGCGATCATTGTGAATTCGGGCAATTCCAACGCTTTCACCGGCAAGGTCGGCGATGCGGCTGTGGCCGCGGTGACAGGCGGCGTGGCAGAGGCGTTGGGGATGCCGGCGATCCGGGTGTTTTCTTCATCCACCGGGGTGATCGGCGAGCCGCTGCCGTTTGAGAAGATCACATCCAAGATTCCCGATCTGGTGGCCGATCTGCGCGAGGATGCAATCGAGATGGCCGCCCATGCGATGATGACGACCGACACCTTCCCCAAGGGCGCCGCCGCCGTGGTGCAGGGCGACGGGGGCGAGATCCGGATTGCCGGGATTGCCAAGGGATCGGGGATGATCGCGCCGGATATGGCGACGATGCTGGTTTATATCTTTACCGATGCGAAGATTTCGGCGGCGGCGCTGCAACGGATGCTGTCGCGGAATGTGGATGCGACGTTCAATTCCATCACGGTGGACAGCGATACCTCGACATCCGACACGCTGCTGGTCGCCGCGACGGGGCAATCGGCGGCGGCTGAGGTTAAGGGGCCGGTGGCCAAGGCCTTTGAGACCGCGCTGAAAGGCGTGATGATCGATCTGGCGCATCAGGTGATCCGCGATGGCGAGGGGGCGACGAAATTCGTCGAGGTACGGGTGACCGGGGCCAAGGATGATGCGGATGCCGCGCGCGTGGCATTTTCGGTGGCCAATTCGCCACTGGTGAAAACGGCGATTGCCGGGCAGGACCCGAACTGGGGGCGCATCGTGGCCGCCGTGGGCAAATCCGGGGCCGAGGCGGACCGGGACAGGCTGACGATCCGGTTCGGGGACATCGTGGTGGCCGAAAAGGGCTGGCGCAATCCGGCCTATCGGGAAGAGGACGGCGCGAATTACATGCTGGGCGAAGATCTGGTGATCGGCGTTGATCTTGGGCTGGGCAAGGGGAAGCGGTCGGTCTGGACCTGCGACCTGACCAACCGCTATGTGGAAATCAACGCGGATTACCGGTCTTGAAGATAGTTCTCGTTTCGGCAGTTGCGCTGATTGATAGCGATGGCCGGGTGCTGTTGGCGCAGCGACCCGAGGGCAAATCCTTGGCGGGGCTGTGGGAGTTTCCGGGCGGCAAGGTAGAAGCGGGCGAGACGCCGGAAGCGGCCCTGATCCGTGAGTTGAAGGAAGAGTTGGGGATCGACACCTGGTCAAGCTGCCTGGCGCCGCTGACCTTTGCCAGCCACAGCTATGACGATTTCCACCTGTTGATGCCGCTGTTCGCCTGCCGCCGCTGGGAGGGAATCGCCCAGGGGCGGGAAGGGCAGCGTTTGGCCTGGGTCAGGGCGCAAAACCTGAAGGATTACCCGATGCCCCCCGCCGATATTCCCCTTATCCCGATCTTGCGCGACTGGCTTTAGCCAAAGGCACAAAAGAAAGTCGCCTTTTGCGGCCATTAGCGCAAGAATTGTGCTAGCATTAGAAACAATACGTATTAATCTTTTCCTTATACCGGGGGGAAAAGAATGCTCAGAACAATCACGATTGGTAGCTGCGTTTCGGTTCAGGGGATCTTGGTCGGTCAGTTGTCGGATGGCAAGGTGATGGTCCGCGTGGATGAGAAGACCTTTGTCGGTCTGCCTGTCGCGCCGGCCAACAGCGCCGTGATGTGCAATAGCTGATATTCAGGGACGGGAATGAAAAAGGCCGGGCAGGGATGCCCGGCCTTTTTCATGGTTGAACGGCGCGGATCAGGCCAGCGTGCGCTGCACTTCTTCGCGTTCGAAGATTTCGATGACGTCATTCGGACGGACATCATCATAGTTTTCAAAGGCCATGCCGCATTCCTGACCGGACTGAACCTCTTTGACCTCATCCTTGAAGCGCTTGAGCGTTTTAAGCGTTCCTTCATGGATGACGACGTTGTCGCGCAGCAGGCGCACACCGGCAGAGCGGCGGGCGATGCCTTCTGTGACCAGACACCCAGCGACCTTGCCGACATTCGACACCTTGAAGACTTCGAGGATCTTGGCGTAACCGATGAAGGTTTCGCGGACCTCGGCCTTCAGCAGGCCAGAGGCGGCCTGTTTGATATCGTCGATCAGGTCGTAGATGATCGAGTAGTAGCGGATCTCGACGCCCTTTTGCTGGGCCGACGAGCGGGCCGTGGCATTGGCGCGGACGTTGAAGCCGATGATCGGCGCACCGCTGGCCTCAGCCAAGCCGACATCGGTATCGGTGATCGCACCCACGCCGTAATGCAGGATGCGGACGCGCACCTCATCGTTGCCGACTTTTTCCAAAGCCTGAACGATCGCCTCGGCCGAACCCTGCACGTCGGCCTTGACCAGCACGGGCAGTTCGGTGACGTCGGCATCGGCCTTGGCCTTGGCCATCAGCTGTTCCAGCGTGGTCGCGGCACCGGCGGCGGCGCGTTTGTCCTTGGCGGCTTTTTCGCGATAGTCTGCGATTTCACGCGCCTGCGCCTCGGTTTCCACGACGTTGAGGGTATCACCAGCCGACGGGGTGCCGGACAGACCCAGCACCTCGACCGGAACCGAAGGACCAGCCTCCAGCACGGTTTCGCCCTTGTCGTTGATCAGCGCGCGCACCTTGCCCCACTGTTCGCCGACGACAAAGATGTCGCCTTTGCGCAGCGTGCCGTTCTGGACCAGAACGGTGGCAACGGGACCACGGCCCACGTCAAGCTTGGCTTCGATGACGGCACCGCTGGCAGCCCGGTTCGGGTTTGCCTTGAGTTCCAGAAGTTCGGCCTGAAGCGCGATGGCCTCGAGCAGGCTATCAAGGCCCTGGCCGGTTTTGGCCGAGACTTCGACATCCTGAACGTCACCCGACATCTGTTCCACCACGACCTCGTGCTGAAGCAGGTCGGTCCGCACTTTTTGCGGATCGGCGTCGTACTTGTCGACTTTGTTGATCGCCACGATCATCGGCACCTTGGCGGCCTTGGCGTGGTTGATCGCCTCAATCGTCTGGGGCATCACGGCATCATCTGCGGCGACAACCAGAATGACGATGTCGGTCACATTGGCACCACGGGCGCGCATCGAGGTGAAGGCCGCGTGGCCGGGCGTATCCAGGAAGGACACGAGCGAGCCGTTCGGCGTGGTCACCTGATAGGCACCGATATGCTGGGTGATCCCGCCAGCTTCGCCGGACACGACGTTCGCCTTGCGGATCGCGTCGAGCAGCGAGGTTTTGCCGTGGTCGACATGGCCCATGATCGTAACGATCGGCGGGCGCGGCATCAGGTCTTCGTCGCGGTCCGAGACCGTTTCGATCGCCTGTTCCACATCGGAATCAGAAACGCGCACGGCCTTGTGACCGAATTCTTCGATCACCAGTTCGGCGGTATCGGCGTCGATGGCCTGGTTCATGGTGACCATCATGCCCATCTTCATGAGCGATTTGACCACATCGGCAGACCGTTCGGCCATCCGGTTGGCAAGCTCCGACACCACGATGGTTTCGGGCAGCTGCACATCGCGCACCTGCTTTTCGGCCTTCTGGCCAAAGCCCATCGCCTTTTGGCGGGCCTTTTCCTGCTTGCGCTTCATCGCAGCGAGCGACCGCTGGCGGCCGCCTTCGTCCGACGTGGCGTCTGACAGGGTCAGCTTGCCAGCGCGGCGGCCTTCGTCGACCTTAGCCTTGCCACGATCACGGTCGGTTGCGCGTTCATCACGCTCACGCTCCGACTTGCGCGGAGCAAGCGGCGGGCGGGCGGTGCTGGCACCACCACGGGTGTTTTCCTCGCCTCCGGCAGCGGGTGCTGCGGCGGGGGCGGCCCGTTCGGTGGTGGCAGGCTGTTCCGGCGCGGTGGCCGACCGCGGGCGCGTGCCCAGAACATCGGCCTTGCGCGCAGCAGCGGCGTTCAGCTTTGCCTCTGCTTCGGCGCGGGCAGCGCGTTCCTCTTCTTCGGCCTTGATGCGACGGGCTTCAGCCAGGGCGCGTTCTTCACGCTCCTTGGCTTCCATCTCTTCGCGGCGGCGCTGACGGTCTTCATCGCGCTGACGCTCTTCTTCCGCGCGGCGGACGGCGTCTTCCTGTTCACGCGCCTTGGCAGCCTTCAGGGCCGCCAGACGGCGTTCCATCTCGGCGTCCGAGATGCCGGCGGGCCGTTTGGACGGATCGCCGAGATGCGGGTTGGTGCCCGCTGCCGCGCCTGCACCGGGTGCGCCGGGCTTTGTCGGGACCACCACGCGTTTGCGTTTGACCTCCACGGCGACGCTCTTGGTGCGGCCATGGCTGAAGCTTTGCTTCACCTGGCCCGGGCCACGTGCCCCGCCACCCAAGCCGAGGGGTTTCTTGCCGTCAGTATCGCTCATGCCGTCTTCGTTTCCTCTGCGGCGGAATCCCCGCCGATATGCCCGCGCAAACCCGCAAGCCTTGCCGCTTCCTCTACAACACGACGTTCGAGTCCACCAGCCGCAAGCGCGGCGTGTATCGCACGTTCGCGACCGAAAGCCAAACCCAATTCCCCCGAGGAAAGGCAGCCGATAAAGCCGTTCTTTTCCCTTGGCGGTTGCAGCTTGGTCTTGCCGCGTTCCGACCCGTCACTGGCCTGGATCAGCACCTTTGCCTGACCCTTGGTCAACCAGTCCTTAACCTTTTCGTAGCCGGTAACGGCCTGCCCTGCCTTGCGGGCCATCGACAGCGAGTCGACCACACGACGCAGCAGCTGGGCCTCGATCAGGTCAGCCAGACCTTCGGGCACCTTTACCGGCTGGCGCGCAGCGCGGGAGAAAAGACCCTTTGCCGCCGCCTTGTCAATCGCCTTGCGGTCCGCCGTGACGTAGAAGCCACGTCCCGGCAGACGGCCCAGCACATCGGGCACCACCATCGCATCGGGGCCGACCACAAAGCGGATCAGCCCTGCCTGAGGCTGGCTTTCGCCGGACACAATGCATTTGCGTTCCGGTTCATCCTGATCCGTTTCCCGGCCACCCCGCGTCATGGGCGTTCCCTGAACCCGAGACCTGAGATCAGGCCTCGGCCTCCTCGTCTTCGTCGCTGGGTTCAGCGGCGGTGGCAAGTTCGGTCGGATCGACCCAGCCAAGCATGACGCGCGCAGTCATGATCAGGTGCTGGGCTTCCTCGAGGCTCATTTCAAACTTTTCGAGAACGCCTTCGTCTTTCTTGCGTTGGCCATTTTCCGTCGTCCAGCCGCCGGCCAATTCCCAATCGGCGCAGGTGGCGAAATCTTCCAGCGTCTTGATGCCGTCATGGGCCAGCGCTTCGACCATCTGGGGGGTAAGACCCTCAAACTCGATCAGGCTGTCCTCAACGCCAAGGGCGCGGGCGTTTTCCAGCGCCTTGCGGCTTTGTTCTTCAAGGAAGTCGCGCGCGCGGGCCTGCAATTCGCCTGCGGTCGCGTCATCGAAGCCGTCGATGGACAGAAGTTCATCGAGTTCGACGTAAGCCACTTCTTCAAGGTTGGTAAAGCCTTCGGAGACCAGAAGTTGGGCCATCATCTCGTCCACATCCAGCGTGTCCATAAACAGCTTGGTGCGTTCGGCGAATTCGGCCTGACGGCGGGCGGATTCCTCGGCCTCGGTCATGATGTCGATGTCGAGACCGGTCAGCTGTGAGGCAAGGCGCACGTTCTGGCCACGACGGCCGATGGCCAGCGAAAGCTGTTCGTCGGGGACGACAACCTCGATCTTGCCGGCTTCTTCATCGATCACGACCTTGGACACTTCGGCAGGTTGCAGCGCGTTCACGAGGAACGTGGCTTGATCCTGGTTCCACGGGATGATGTCGATCTTTTCGCCCTGGAGTTCGTTCACCACGGCCTGCACACGGCTGCCGCGCATACCGACGCAGGCACCGACCGGGTCGATGGAGTTGTCATAGGAGATGACGGCGATCTTGGCGCGCGAACCCGGGTCACGGGCGACGGCCTTAATCTCGATGATGCCGTCATAGATTTCGGGCACTTCCATCTTGAACAGTTCGGCCATGAACATCGGGTCGGTCCGCGACAGGAAAACCTGCGGACCGCGCGCTTCGCGGCGGACATCCTTGATGAAGCAGCGGATGCGGTCGTTCGGGCGATAGGCTTCGCGGCCGATCTTTTCGTTGCGGCGCAGGATGCCCTCGCCTCGGCCGATATCGACGATGATGTTGCCGTATTCTTCGCGCTTGACCACACCGTTGATGATGGTGCCGCGGCGATCCTTGAATTCTTCGAACTGACGGTCGCGTTCCGCTTCGCGGACCTTTTGCAGAATCACCTGCTTGGCCGATTGCGCGGCGATGCGGCCCAGATCAACGGGCGGCACTTCATCGATGATCTCATCCCCGAGGGCGGCATCAGCCTTGATGGCCTTGGCCTGCTTCAGGGTCAGTTGGGCGTGGTGGTTTTCCACGGCCTCATCTTCCACGACGGTGCGGATGCGGGCAAAGGTGGCGCGGCCTGTCTTGCGATCAATCCGGACGCGGATGTCAAGGTCGCTGCCGTAGCGCGACTTGGCGGCGCGGGCGAGCGATTCTTCCATCGCCTGGATCACCAGATCCGGGTCGATCATCTTTTCCCGGGCCACGGCCTCGGCCGTTTGCAGGAGTTCAAGCTGGTTCGCAGAGGTGATTGCCATGATGGCCTCCGGGCTTCGTCAGTGTTTGGTTTCAGGCGCGTCGGAAGGGTCTTCCTCTTCGCCTTCGAATTCTTCGATATCGGTGAACTGGCTTTCATCGATGGCGCCAGAGGCTTTGCGCTGGCGCAGCATCTCGGCGATCAGTTCGTCGGTAAGGATCAGCTTGGCATCCGACAGCCAGTCGAATTTCAGGCCGATGGTCAAGGGTTGACCACCTTCTTCAATCTCGATCAGCACTTCATCGCCTTCGGTGCCTTGCAGCATGCCCTTGAAGCGGCGGCGGCCGTCGATGAGTTCGGTCGTCTCGATCCGGGCTTCATAATCCACCCACATGTCGAAATCCTTGAGCCGCGTCAGCGGGCGGTCGATGCCGGGGGAGGACACTTCGAGAACATAGTTTTCCTCGATCGGGTCTTCGACATCCAGCACGGCAGAGACGGCGGTGGAGATGGCGGCGCAATCGTCCACCTCGATCCCGCCATCGGGGCGGTCGGCCATGATCTGCAGGATGCGGGTGCGCCCGCCCATCAGACGGATGCGCACCAGTTCGAATCCCAGCCCCTCGATGACGGGGGTGACGATATCCGCGAGGCGGCGGTCAATGGCAGTCTTGGCGATCAGATCGGTCATTGGGTCTGGCAGGGTTCCGTTGGAAACAAAAAAGCGGGCTCACAGGCCCGCGTGTCAGGTTCGGTGGGGCCGGGTTTGGACCCCGACACCGCTGTTGAGAGGGGATATACGGATCAAGGGCCGAGTCTGCAAGGGGTTTGGTCAGAAGCGGCGCAAACCATCCATCGCGCGGACCAAGCCTTCGCTGATGCCGGGTTCGGAAAGGGCGTGGCCGGCAAAGGGAATCAGGCGGATTTCGCAATGATCCCAGCCCTGCGCCAGTTTCCACGCGGAAACGGGCGGGCAGATCATATCGTAGCGGCCCTGAATGATGGTGGCGGGGATATGCTTGATCCGGGCCTTTTCGCGCAGAATCCAGCCGTCTTCTTCCAGAAAGCCGCCGTTGTAGAAGTAGTGGTTTTCCAGCCGGGCAAAGGCGCGTGCGTATTCCGCGGGGCTTTCGCCCAGCGGGCCATCATGGTGGATGGAGGCGAGCGCGTTTTCCCAGTTGGCCCAAATCCGGCCAAAGCGCGTTTCCTCCATCACGTTGCCGGAAAACAGGCGGCGGTGATAGGCGGCGATCAGGTTGCCGCGTTCATCGGACGGGATGGCGTTCACGAAACGCGCCCAAAGTTCGGGGAAGAAGGCCCCTGCCCCGCCCCCATAGAACCAGTCAAGTTCCGACCGCGTCATCAGAAAGACGCCGCGCAGGACCATGTGGGTCACCCGGTCGGGATGGGTGATGGCGTAGATCAGCGCCAGCGTGGCGCCCCAGCTGCCGCCGAAACAGATCCAGCGGTCGATATCCAGTTCCTTGCGGATCACCTCGATATCCCCAACGAGGTGCCAGGTTGTGTTCTGGATCACCACGGCATGAGGGCGCGAGCGGCCACAGCCGCGCTGATCGAACAGGATCACGCGGAACACAGCCGGGTCGAAGTAGCGCCGCATGGCCGGGCTGCAGCCGCCACCCGGACCGCCATGCAGGACGACTACCGGGATGCCGTTGGGGTTGCCGCATTGTTCGACATAGATGCGGTGACCGTCGGCCATGACGATGACGCGCTGATCGAACGGGTCGATCGGCGGGTAGAGAAATTCAACTGCGCGCTTTTGGCCTGATCTGTGATCCATCGATGCCCTATATAACGCGCAAAACTGTTGAACCAAAGTTAAACAAGAGGACGCCATGACGGTAACATCGACGGTAGACCCGGCAGAGGTTGCAAAGTTCGAGGCGATGGCCGCCGAATGGTGGGATCCGAATGGCAAGTTCAAGCCGTTGCACATGCTCAATCCCTGCCGTCTGGACTATATCACCCAGCAGATCGCGGCGGAATTTGACCGCGACCTGACCCAGCCTCTGCCCTTCAAGGGGTTGAGAATACTGGATATTGGCTGCGGAGGCGGGCTTTTGTCGGAACCCATGGCGCGGCTGGGGGCCGAAGTCGTAGGGGCGGATGCTGCGGCGCGGAATATTCCGGTGGCGATGGTGCATGCGGAACAGTCCGGCTTGCGGATTGATTACCGACATACCACAGCCGAGGACATGGCGGCGGCGGGGGAGCGGTTTGATGTTGTTCTCAATATGGAAGTTGTGGAGCATGTCGCAGACCCGCTCGCCTATCTGACAGCGTGCCAGATGTTGTTGAAAGACAATGGGCTGATGATCTGTTCCACGCTGAACAGGAACCCCAAGAGCTTTGTCATGGCGATAGTGGGGGCGGAGTATGTGATGCGGTGGCTGCCGAAGGGGACGCATGATTGGCAGAAATTCATCACCCCGGATGAGCTTTACGCCCTGATCGAGCAGGCAGGACTGCGGCCGGTGGACAGAAAAGGTATGGTTTTCAACCCGGTAAGCTGGTCATGGTCGCTGTCGGCGCGGGATCTTTCGTGCAATTACGTGACCGCCAGCGTGAAACGGGGTGGGAATTAACCATCAGGCCAGGGGTAGCAGCAGCCTGTGCAGACGGCTGTGCAGCAAAGTGTATGCACGCAGCGAACGGGGGGTGACGGGTCTGTTAACCCTGAGTCGCGGCGGAAAAGGAAAAGGGCGGCCCTGTGCGGGGCCGCCCTTTCCTGTGTGACCTGAAGGGTCAGATCGTGCCTGCGGCCATTTCGCGGGCGATGTGATCGGCCTGACGGATGGCGAGTGCCACGATCGTCAGCGTCGGGTTTTCCGCCGCGCCCGTGGTGAACTGCGACCCATCCGAGATGAACAGGTTCGCGATGTCATGCGTCTGGCCCCATTTGTTGCAAACCCCATCCTCGGGCCGTTCCGACATCCGGTTGGTGCCAAGGTTGTGGGTGCTGGGATAGGGCGGGGTCGGGAAGGACCGGGTCGCCCCCACCGCATCATAGATCGCCATGCCCTGCTTGTAGGCATGGTTACGCATCGCCACGTCGTTCGGGTGATCGTCGAAATGCACATTTGCGACGGGCAGGCCGAATTGATCCTTGGTGTCCGAAAGGGTGACGCGGTTGGTCGACTGCGGCATGTCTTCGCCCACGATCCACATCCCGGCCATGTTTTCGTAATGGTCAAGCGCGGTGGTGAAGCCACGGCCCCAAGCGCCGGGGTCAAGGAAGGCCGCCATGAAGGGCAGGCCCAGCGCGAGGGTTTCCAGTTCATACCCGCCCACGAAACCGCGGGACGGGTCATGACGGGCCTCGTCCTGAATGATCCCCGCCATGGTGGTGCCGCGCCACATCTTCACCGGTTTGTCGAAGATGCCGTAGACCGATCCGGTGGTGTGGCGCATGTAGTTGCGACCGACCTGATCGGAGGAGTTCGCCAGCCCGTTCGGGAACATGCTGGAGGCCGAGTTCAGCAGCAGGCGGGGCGATTCGAAGGTGTTGCCTGCCACGCAGACGATGCGGGCGGCCTGGAATTGCAGGTTACCTTCGGCATCGAAGTATTCGACGCCCGTCACCTTGCCTTCGTCATTGTGCAGGATGCGGGCGACATGGGAACGGTCGCGCACCTCGAGGTTGCCGGTGGCTTCGCCTTCGGGGATGTCGGTATAGGCGGCGGACCATTTCGCCCCCCATTTGCAGCCCTGGAAGCAGAAACCGGTCTGCTGGCACGCTATGCGGCTGCCGGTTTCGTTGGAGGATTGGATGGCCATGCGGCCGGTGTTCACCTCTTTATAGCCCAGCGCGAGTGCGCCTTTTTCAAAGACCTTGTAGTTGTTGTTGCCGGGCAGGCCGGGGCGGTTGCCGGTGCGAGTGACGCCCAGCTTTTCTTCGGCCTTGTCATACCACGGCGCCATTTCGGCAGCGTCGATGGGCCAATCCAACAGCGAGGCCCCTTCGACCGCGCCATAAGTGGTGAGCGCCTTCCATTCGTGTTCCTGGAACCGAATCGACGCGCCCGCCCAATGGGTTGTGGTTCCGCCGACGGCCTTGACGATCCAGGCCGGAAGGCCGGCGAAATCCTTGGCGACGCGCCAAGAGCCGCTGGTGGTGCGGGCATCAAGCCAGGCGAGCTGGGTGAAGCTTTCCCATTCGTCATTGATGTAATCTTCGGGGAGATAGCGACCCCCCGCCTCCAGCGCCACGACCTTGACGCCCTTTTGCGCCAGTTCGTTGGCCAAAACACCGCCGCCTGCGCCGGTGCCGATGATGACGACAACGGAGTCGTCGGTCAGGTCAAATTTCGCAACCATTGGTCAGCCCCCCCTTACAGCCAGTTGATGTCGTCAAAGCCGCGCTCGATGTAGCCACCGAGCGAGAAGCTTTCGCCTTCGTAGCCAAAGATCGGCCACAGGGCTTTCTGGTTGTAGAGGCCGGTCACGAGGCCCGCGCGGATGGTCTGGAAGAACACGCCGCCTTCGATGGCCTTAAGCACAGCGACGCGGTCTTCTTCCCAACCGATCGACAGGTAATCGGCATGGCCTGCCGCCGTTGCGGCGGCGTTGAGTTCGGTGATGCCTGCTTCGACCTGTTCGGCATTTTCGGCGCTGTCATAGCCCTTGACGGCGATAGCATAGAATTCGTCAGCCACCTGGTCATGCGGATAGATGTCGCGCGCCATCTGGATGAGGGTTGCCATCGTTTCCGGCTTGATTGCGGTGGTTTCCATCGCCCAGGCAGCGGTGCCTGATGCGACGAAACCCGCGCCGACGACGAAGCTGGCCCCTGCCGCGACAGAACGCGACAGTAGCTGGCGGCGGGTAAGGCCGAGGCCCTTTGGCCTTTCGCCCTTGAGTGGTTTTGTCATTGTCTCCTCCCTGAGCATGACGGTTGTTGGTGGGATGGCGGGCGGCTCCTCCGATCCGCGCGCCACCGGGTTTAGAGGTAGCGACCGGCCCTTTGCAGAACCTCGATCTGGTAGCCGTCCGGGTCGGCGATGAAGAAGAAGCGGGCGATTACGCTGCCGCCGGGGGCGAAATCCACCAGCTTGCGCGGGGCCAGCCCGGCCGCTGTCAGCCGGGCGTGTTCGGCATCAACGTCACTGACAGAAAAGGCGAGGTGGCCGTAGCCATCACCCAGATTGTAGGGCTCGGACCGGCCCTTGTTGATGGTGAGTTCCAGTTCGAATCCGGTTTCCGCGTTGGAGAGGTAGACCAGCGTGAAGCTGTCAAAATCCAGGCGATCCGCGACCTTGAGCCCGAAGGCCGTGTCGTAGAACGCGAGGGAGCGTGCTTCGTCGAGCACGCGGATCATGCTGTGAATGGCCTTGGCCAAGGTCTTCCTCCGTCAGGTCTTTGGACTGTCCTGAGGGGAAGTGTGCGGGCGTTCCGATCGGTACGGGTAGTAGGTCTATACTACGCGCATCTTTTCATTCGGCGGCGAGGGCGTGGGCGGCGCGCGTCTGGGCGCGCTGATCCATGTGGATCAGGCAGGCGCAGCGCAGAAGCGAGGTGAAGTTCTCTGGCTCGCCGCGCAGTTCCAGCACTTCGGAGTGGAGTTTGGACACGAAGGCCGGTGTAGCCGTACCCTCGGATGTGGCGATTTCGTCGATGATGTTCCAGAATGCGCGTTCAAGGCGGATGCTGGTGCTTTGCCCGTTCAGCCGCAGGCGGCGGGTGATGCTTTCATAGCGGGCGGGGTCCTGCCCCGCGAAAACCTGACACATCGGTTGTTCCTCCCTGTGTGATCCCTCCGGCGGATGGATGATGAAGAAAGTAAAGCGGTCTGGGACGGGGCAAGGCAAGAGTGCAGAACCAAGACCATAGTCGCAGTCGGCGGATGCAGTGCGTTGCATGGGGGCGAGATACGTGCAGGTATTGGGCAAGGCCGAGGCAGGCGGGGGCGGATGAAACCTTATCGAAATGAGGCTTGGCTGTTGATGCTGCCTGCAGCGGCGGTGATGGCTTTTGTTGGGGTTATCCCGCTGGTGGCGGTGTTCAACTATTCGCTGCATGACATCTTTTCCTTGCAGGATGTGCATTGGGTTGGGGTGGAGTGGTATGAGGAGATCGTCACTTCGAGCCGCTTTCACGCGAGCCTTGGGCGGAGCCTGCTGTTCTCGGCTGTAATCCTGTCGGTGCAGGTGCCGCTGGGGATTGGGATCGCGCTGCTTTTGCGGGGGGCGGGGCGGTGGGCCGTGGCGGTGCTGATGCTGGTGGCGCTGCCGCTGGTGGTGCCGTGGAACATGATCGCCATGATGTGGCTGGGGCTGATCGACCCACAGACGGGGATCGCGGGGCAGGCGCTGGCGGGGGCGGGGATCGGGTTCGACTGGAAGTTTACAGCGCTGCACACCTGGGTGCTGTTGGTGGTGATGGACACCTGGCACTGGATCGGGCTGGTGGTGATTTTGGCCTATGCAGGGCTGTCGGGGATTTCGCCGGACTACTATCGCGCGGCGGCGATTGACGGGGCGTCGCGGGTGGCGGTGTTCCGGTTCATCGAATTGCCCAAGATCGCGGGGCCTCTGGGCATCGTGCTGCTGCTGCGGTTCGTGGACAGTTTCATGATCTATACCGAGGCGTTTGCCATCAATGCGGGCGGGCCGGATATGGCCACGCATTTTCTGGCCATTGATCTGGGGGAAGAGATCAAAGGGTTCAGCTATGGGTCGGCGGCGGCGCGGTCGATGGTCTATTTCCTGATCGTGATCACGGTGGTCTGGGCCTTTGTGCGCATCAGCGGCCTGTCGCGGCAGGAGGAGCGGGGATGAAGGGGGTGATCCTGCGGATGGCCGTCTTTGCAGCCGTGGCGGCGTTCATCCTGCTGCCGTTGGTGCAGACCTTTCTGCTCAGCTTCATGTCCACCCTGCCGCGCGAGGGGATGGTGGAGGGGGAGTGGAGCCTGATCAACTATCGCAACATCGCCGCCGATCCGGCGCTGACGGGATCGATCGTCAATTCGATGATCTATGTGGTCTTGAACGTGGTGCTGTGCATCGGCGCGGGGTTACCTGCGGCCTATGCGCTGTCGCGGTATCGGTTCGTCGGCGACCGGCATTTTCTGTTCCTGCTGCTGGCGTTCCGGGTGACGCCGCCGGTGGTGTTGTCGCTGCCCATCTTCATTCTGTTTGCCAATGCAGGGCTGGTGAACACGCCGCTCGGGATTGCGCTGGTGCATTGCCTGTTCAACCTGCCCATCGCGATCTGGATTCTGGAAAGCTTTATCTCTGCCGTGCCGAAGGAATTTGACGAGACCGCCTTTATCGACGGGCATTCCTTGCCATCCTTCCTGCTGCGTCATCTGGTGCCGGCGATTGCGCCGGGCATCGGGGTGGCGGCGTTCTTCTGTTTCATCTTTTCATGGGTGGAGGTGGTTTTCGCCCGCATCCTGACGGTGACGGCGGGCAAGCCGATCACCATGGCGATCAACGCGCTGTTCGGGTTTCAGACGGATATCGGGCTGGTCATGGCGATGACGGTGGTGTCGCTGTTGCCAGGTCTGGGGATGATCTGGTTCGTGCGCAACCATATCGCGCGGGGGTTTGTGATGCGCGCCTGAGCCGGTGCCGCACAGGCGCGGGGAATCGCCGGGAACTGGTGAAGGCCCGCCGATTCGGGGGCCCGATGCGCCAGAAGTTTCTAGCGTGGCAAGCAGGGCAGAGCGTCTTGCGCTGGGCCTCGGCAGCGCGGAAGGCGGCACGTCTGATGATCGATCCACAGAAAAGTGGCGAAAATGCGGCGAAGAAGGCCTATCAGGACGTTAACACCTATTGCTATATCACTGGGTGAAGATCAGGCTTAGCGGGAACGCTTTTAAATGGAGGAATTCATGCGCAACATTCTTGGGGCTTTGGCCTTGACTGCCGTGATGGCCTCTCAGGCCGGTGCAGCGACGATCAGCGGAGAGACGAACCCGATCGTCGGGCAGACCTACACCTATATCTACAGCCCTGACACGCCCTCGCTTGTACCGGGATATTCCAGCTATGAGCTGAATGTCGCCGTGAACAACCTGAGCGATGCAGCCGGCGATGTCTGGTTCGCGTTTGGCGGGCCAACCTATCCGGCAAGCAACCAGTTTTCTTTCGACTGGGTCTTTGATGTGGCTGGCCCGGCTGTCTTGAGCGTGCGGTCCGTCCTTGTGACCTTCTTCGAGACCGGGTTTGTGTTTCCCGAGGGTGTGGAGTTCTTCGTAAAGGAAGAAGATGGCACCATTTTCCGCGGACAGAACAGCGAAGCAGTTACCCTTACGGCAAACGTGTCTGTGGTTCCGATTGGCGGAACGCTGCCGCTTATGCTGTCGGCGCTGGGGCTGATCGGCTGGGCGGCGCGGCGGCGCGCGAAGTCTGGCGCCCTTCCCGCCTGAGGAAGGACGCCACGGCGTTTCAAGAGCCTGGGTTTATCCCTGAAGCTGACGGCGCAGCATTTGCAGATCGTCGCTCAGCTGGCTGTCAGTTGCCATCAGTTCTTCAATCTTGCGCACGCCATGCATGATCGTGGTGTGGTCACGCCCGCCAAAGCGACGGCCGATTTCCGGCAGGCTGCGGGGCGTCAGCTGCTTGGCCAGATACATGGCGATCTGGCGAGGGCGCGCGATGGTGCGGACGCGTTTCGGACCGATCATGTCTGACAGGCGGATGTTGTAATGCTCGGCCACCTTGCGCTGGATTTCCTCGATCGTCAGCTTGCGGTCTGATGCGCGGAGGATATCGGCAAGGCAATCCTGCGCCAGTTCCAGCGTGATTTCGCGGCCAACCAGTGAGGCGAAGGCGAAAAGGCGCGTCAGCGCCCCTTCGAGGACGCGGACATTGGTCGTGATGCGGTGGGCGAGGAATTCCAGCACGCCATCGGCAAGCACAAGGCCGCGATACTGCGAGCGGTAGAGTTCCACCTTTTGTTGCAGGATGCCGAGGCGGAGTTCGTAATCGGTGGGATGCAGATCGACCACCAACCCGCATTGCAGGCGCGATTTGATGCGGTCTTCGAGATCCTTGATTTCACCCGGCGCGCGGTCGGCGGAAATGACGATCTGTTTGTTCTGATCGACCAGCGCGTTGAAGGTGTGGAAGAATTCCTCTTGCGTGGAATCCTTGCCGGCGATGAATTGCACGTCATCCACCATCAGCACATCGACGGACCGGAAGAGTTCCTTGAAATCCATGATCTGGCGTTCGCGCAGGGCCTGAACGAAGCGATACATGAACTGTTCGGCCGAGAGGTAGAGGACGCGCAGATGCGGCTGGCGGGTTTGCAGTTCATGCGCGATGGCATGCATCAGGTGCGTTTTGCCGAGGCCGACGCCACCATACAGGAAAAGCGGGTTGAAGCTGACGGGACCGCCTTCGGCCACGCGGCGGGCCGCGGCATGGGCAAGTTCGTTGGGTTTGCCGACGACGAAGCTGTCAAAGGTGAAGCGGGCGTCGAGGGGGGCACCCGGCACTTCATCATGTTCAGTGTTGCGCGCAGGCTGCTTGGCACGCTGCGCAGCCGGCGCAGGACGGGCGGCGTGTGCGTCCTGGACGGAAGGGCGGCTTGCAACCGCAAACTCCACCCGTTCGACCTGTGCGCCAGCGGTGTTCATCTGGGCGCGGATGTGATCGGAAAAGTTGCGCGAGACCCAATCCCCAAAAAAGGACGTGGGCACCTCAAAGCGAGCGACGCCTTGTTTGAGGTCGGAAAACTTTAACGGTTCGATCCAGGTTACATAGTTGTTTCGGCCAACCCTCTTGATCAGTTCCTCGCGGACCAAACCCCAAGTTTCGTTCGTCATTCTTCCTGACCCGTGCGGCGGCGTGCTTCTGAACCTGTGGCAGATCCGGCACGCCTGTTGTTGTTTCACCGGCAGATGATGCCGGGGCTATCGCCCCTGCCCAGGTCGCACAACAAGGCTGCGCACGGATTTTGCGGTGCGGAAACAGCTACCTTACAGACCCCTTCGCCGGGGTACGCCATAGCCCGTTTCCGACCCCAAGGCCGGCATCGCACAACAATTTTTGACCAGATTCGCATCTGGCCGACATTTGTTGCGCCTGATTTCCGCACAGGACGTGCAGACACCACAACCCTTTGAATCGCAAAGAAATTCGTAGGTGTAAGCACATGCTTGGCAGCCCGGCAAACCTGTCGAATTTCGTTTGCGATTCCGTCATGTCCCCCAAGGCGAGAGTGAATCGCAAGGGGACGCTAGCAAGGTGGGGCGCGGGGGCGCAACCGAACTTCACGCTTGACAGGAAGATGGCGAAAGCGAATCCGGCGGCACGTGCAAATGAGCAACGCACGGTGGCGAAAACGCAGAACCGACGGGTTCAGCTGGCGGCAGAAATGACACAAGGCGCATCCGTTGCGGGATGCGCCTTGTGCAAATGCAGAGGCCGAATGGGCCGGTCGACGATCAGGCGGCGGGGGTCGCCAGGGCCTTCACGCGGGCCGCGAGGCGCGAGATTTTGCGCGATACGGTGTTGGCATGCAGGATGCCCTTGGTGACGCCACGATCAAGTTCCGGCTGGGCGGCGCGCAGGGCGGCGACGGCGGCTTCGGCATTGCCCGAAGCAATCGCCTCTTCGACCTTGCGCACGAAGGTACGGATGCGCGAGCGGCGCGCCTTGTTGATGGCGAAGCGGGTCTCGGATTGACGGGCGCGCTTTTTGGACTGGGCCGTATTTGCCATGGGCTGTTCGTTTCCTGTAGGTCTTTGTTTCAGATCGGTTGCACAAAGACCCAAGGCTCCGCCCCCCGAGGAACGGAATCGATTCTTGCCTAAGCGGGCCCACGCGCATGTAACGGCGGGCTATAGGGCAAGCGGGCCAGAAAGAAAAGCCGGAAAATAAGGGGTTTCCCCCTGACCCGACGAAGTTACTGGTCGCGGAATTGGGGTTCGCGCTTTTCCAGGAAGGCGGACATGCCTTCTTTCTGATCCTCGGTCGCGAAGACGGCGTTGAACATGCGGCGTTCAAAAAGGATGCCTTCGCGCAGCGACGATTCCTGGGCGCGGTTGACGCATTCCTTGACGATCATCGCGGTCAGCGCCGATTTCTGGGCGATCTTGTCGGCGGATTTCATCGCCTCGGTCATCAGATCCTTTGCCGGGACCACGCGCGAGACAAGGCCGCAGCGTTCGGCTTCATTAGCGTCCATGAAGCGGCCGGTGAGGTTCATGTCCATCGCCTTGGCCTTGCCCACGGCGCGGGTGAGGCGCTGGGTGCCGCCCATGCCGGCCACGATGCCGAGGTTGATTTCGGGCTGGCCGAATTTCGCGGTGTCAGCCGCGATAATGAAATCGCACATCATGGCCAGTTCGCAGCCGCCGCCAAGGCAATAGCCGGACACGGCGGCGATGATTGGCTTGCGGCAGCGGGCGATGGCGTCAGCCTCGGGCGCGAAGAGATCATCGAAATAAACGTCGGTGAAGGATTTTTCCGCCATTTCCTTGACGTCCGCCCCGGCGGCAAAGGCCTTTTCAGACCCGGTCACGACAATGCAGCGAACCTTGTCATTGCGGTCGGCAGCGGTGATGGCGGCGGCCAGTTCCTGCATCAGTTTGGCGTTGAGGGCATTGAGCGCCTCGGGCCGGTTCAGGCGGATGAGGGCGATGTAATCCTCGATCTCGACGATGAGCGTCTCATAGGCCATGTCACGGCTCCGTTCTTTTGTTGCCCAGACTCCTAGCAGCAACAGGGCCGTTATCAAGGGTCGTGTCGTGAGGTCACTTCTGGCAGGAGGGGCAGTAGAAGGAGGATCGGCCTGACTGGACGATGCGGCGGATGGTGTCCGTGCAGCCGGGGGTGAGGCAGGGCTGGCCTTCGCGGCCATAGACCTGAAAGCTGTGCTGGAAGTAGCCAAGCTCGCCATCGGCCTGCCGGTAATCGCGCAAGGAGGACCCGCCTGCGGTGATCGCCTCGGCCAGAACATCGCGGATGAGAGGGACAAGGGCGGCGGCGCGGGGGGCGGCGATGCGCCCTGCCTTGCGCGCGGGATGGATGCGGGCACGGTAGAGCGTTTCGCAGACGTAGATGTTGCCCAGGCCTGCGATAATGTGCTGGTCGAGAAGCGCGGATTTGATGGGG
Organism: Variovorax paradoxus; assembly: GCA_943370085.1. Classification (GTDB taxonomy): domain Bacteria; phylum Pseudomonadota; class Alphaproteobacteria; order Rhodobacterales; family Rhodobacteraceae; genus Paragemmobacter. The sequence continues at coordinate 81,035 of CALRPT020000005.1, forward strand.
GTGTTGCGGCCTTTGAGCCGGGCCGTGAGGTAGGTCTCATTGAAATCGTTGCCCAGCGGTTCCGGGCCGAGAACGGCGAGCAGCGGGTGGGAATCGGCAGTGGCGCTGGCCATCAGGTCCATCGCGCCGAAGCGGCGGGCGTCGTTGAAGGTGATGCGGGTGCCATCTTCCATGTCGAGGATGACATGGTCGTGTTTTTCCGGGGCGGGGTGGTGGTGGTGCCATTCGCCGAGGGTTTCGCGGGCGATTTCATGGGACACCCCCTCCCCCGAGATTGGCGGAGGCGAGATGAGCATCCTTCCCGACATGCCGAGATGGATCAGGAGGGTTTCCCCGCTGGAGAGATCGGCAAGGATGTATTTCGAGCGGCGGCGCAGGGCGAGGACACGGCTGCCGGTCAGCCGTTCGGCCATTCCGGGCGGAAAGGGCCAGCGCAGATCGGGGCGGTTGACGGTGGCGCGCGTGATCACGCGGCCTTCCATCGCAGGCAGAAGGCCACGGCGGACGGTTTCAACCTCGGGCAGTTCGGGCATTCGGGGGCCTGTCGGACATGTGGGCGCATTGCAGCGCCGTTGAACCGGCCTATAAGGAGGGGCAGGCAAGAGGAACGGCAAGACCCCATGACCGACGAAGATCAAGGCACCACCCATTTCGGCTTTCAGACCGTGCCTGAGGGCGACAAGGCGGGCATGGTGCATGGCGTCTTTACCCGCGTGGCAAGCCGCTATGACATCATGAACGATCTGATGTCGGGCGGGGTGCACCGGCTGTGGAAGGACGCAATGATGGACTGGCTGGCCCCGCGGCAGGGCCAGCGGTTGCTGGATGTTGCCGGGGGCACGGGCGATGTGGCGTTCCGGTTCCTGAAGCGCGCGGCCGGGGCATCGGCGGTGGTGCTGGACATGACCGAATCGATGCTGGTGGAAGGGCGCAAGCGGGCCGAGGCGGAGCGGCAGGCAGATCGGCTGGATTGGGTGGTGGGTGATGCGATGGCCCTGCCCTTTGCCGACAATTCCTTTGACGTCTACACGATCAGCTTTGGCATCCGGAACGTGACACGGGTGCAGGATGCGCTGACCGAGGCGTATCGCGTGCTGCGGCCCGGCGGGCGGTTGATGGTGCTGGAATTCAGCCGCATCCCGAACGACTTGCTGCAAAAGGCCTATGACGCCTATTCGTTCAACGTAATCCCGGTGATGGGGCAGATCGTTGCGAAGGATCGCGACAGCTATCAGTACCTTGTGGAATCAATCCGCAAGTTTCCCGATCAGGAGACTTTCGCCAGCATGATCCGCAAGGCGGGGTTCGGGCAGGTGAAGTATCGCAACCTGACAATGGGCGTGGCGGCGCTGCATTCGGGCTGGAAGCTCTGACGTGAGGGGACCGCATAACATCTGGCGTCTGATCCGCACCGGCGCGACGCTGGAGCGCACGGGGGCGATGGCCGTGGTGCTGGAGGCGTTTCGGGCGCCGCCGTCCATCCGTATTGCGGCGCGGCTGCTGGGGTGGCCATTCAAATGGCTTGGTCTGCGCGGCGATCCCGCGTTGCCGCCTGCGACGCGGGCGCTGACGGCGCTGGGGCCGGCCTATATCAAGTTCGGGCAGATCCTTTCCACCCGCCCGGATGTGGTGGGTGACGAGTTGGCCGAGCAGTTGAAATATCTGCAGGATCAGTTGCCGCCCTTCCCGCGTGACGTGGCCAAGAAGATGATCGAGGCCGAGCTTGCCGTGCCGGTGGATCAGGTGTTTTCCGAATTCTCAGAGCCCGTTGCGGCGGCCTCTATCGCGCAGGTGCATCGGGCGCGGCTGGCGGAGACGGGCGAGGAAGTGGCGGTCAAGGTGCTGCGCCCCGGCATCGAGCGGGCGTTTCGCAAGGATATTGATGCCTTCTACCTGATTGCGCGGACGATCGAGATTGTCGCCCCATCGGCGCGGCGTTTGCGACCGATGGATGTGATCACGCATTTCGAGGGCGTGGTCATGGGCGAGTTGGACCTGCGGCTGGAGGCGTCAGCCGCGGCAGAATTCGCGGCGAATACGGAAAAGGACGAAGGGTTCCGCGTGCCGCGCCCGGTTTGGGCGATGTCGGGCAAGACGGTGATGACGCTGGACTGGGCCGAGGGCATCGGCATGAACGAGAACGCCGCGATTGATGCGGCGGGGCATGACCGGAAGATTCTGGCAACGCGGGTGCTGTCGCTGTTCCTGAGCCATGCGCTGCGGGACGGGTTCTTTCACGCCGACATGCATCAGGGAAACCTGAAGGTGGGCGCGGATGGGGCGATTATCGCGCTGGATTTCGGGATCATGGGGCGGATCGACGAATACACCCGCCGCGTCTATGCGGAAATCCTGATGGGGTTCATCCGCAAGGATTACCGCCGCGTGGCCGAGGTGCATTTCGAGGCCGGTTACGTACCTGCGGATCGCGATATCGACGAATTCGCGCGGGCCTTGCGGGCGGTGGGCGAGCCGATTTTCGGCATGGATGCGAGCCGGATTTCGATGGCGCGGCTGCTGGCCTATCTGTTCGATGTGACGGAACGCTTCGGGATGCAGACGCGGACCGAACTGATCTTGTTGCAACGGACGATGGTGGTGGTGGAAGGTGTGGCGCGGTCGCTGGACCCGCATATCAACATCTGGCAGGTCGCGCGGCCGGTGGTGGAAAGTTATATCGCCAAGAATATCGGACCGGCGGCCTTGTTGCGGGATCTGGTGCAGACGGCGCGGGTGTTGAGCCGGTTCGGGCCGAAGCTGCCACGCATGGTGGAGGCGGCGCTGATCGCGCAGGCCGAACCATCGCGCCCCTTGGCCCCGCCACGGCGGCGGTCGCGGTGGTATCTGATCCCGTTGGCAGTGCTGGTCTTTGCAGCAGGGATCGGGCTTGGCGCGCTGATCTAAAGCGCGGCAAGTTCGATCTGCAGCGCGCGGGCATAATCGGCATCGCCGTGTGCCGCTTTCCATGCGCAATGGGCAGCGATGCGCCAGAGATAGAGCGGCCGCAGCGCGCGACTGCGCGCCACGGTTTCCGGGCAGGGATAGGCGGCGAAGAGCGTCTCGGCCCAGCCTTGAGGCGCGATCCGGCCTGTATAGAGCCACATCATGGCGGGCGAGGTGAAGGTGGCGAGGTCTTCGGCCGGGTCACCCATCCCGGGACATTGCCAATCTATCAGCAATGGCCCTGATGGCGTGGCGAGGATATTGCCCGGCACCACATCGGCATGCACCGGTCGCGGCGCGACCGGGGGAAGGCCGGGATCAGGCGGCGGGGGTGGCAGGCCGGGCGGGGCAAAGCTGGTGGCGTGGGCAAGGAGGGCGGTGCTGCCATTGGGCAGCAGCCGGAACGCATCGGGAGAAAGCGCGGCATTGTGCAGGCGGTGCAGCATCCGCGCGACGGGCGCGGGATCGCCTTGCCAGAGGCCTCCCTCAGCATGATCGTAAATGATCCAGTCCGCGCCGCTGGCCCGCAGCCGGGGGGCGAGGCTGAGCGGAGACAGGAGGGTAAGGGCCGTGGCCTCTGCCACCGGGTCATTCGGGAAGAGCGGGCTGGCGGCATCGGAGCGGTGATGCTTGACCACGAAACTGCCCGCCCGCCAGACCGCGTTTGAGCGGCCGCCGGTCATGGCCTGCCAATCGCCCGGCTGAAGGCTGGGGTCGAGCCGGACAAGGGCGGCAAGGGCGGCGGGCGGGGGCGTTTTCATGGGGGCGGACCCTAACGCCGGGGGCTGCCGCCGCAAGAGAGATCAGGGCATCCGCAGCGCCGTGACATCCGAGGCTGAAACGGTGATCCCACCGCGCAGGACAAGGGTGATCTGGTCACCATCCCGGCGTGCCTCTTCGATGGGGGCGTAGGATTGGATGGGATCGGTGCGGATCACCTCATCCCCCAAGCGGCTTTCGAGGCGCAGTTGATAGCGGCCCGGCGGCAGTGGATCGCCAGCAGCATCTGCGCCGAGCCACGCATAGCTGCGGCTGCCCGGCGGGACGGTTTCACGAGAAACCAGTGTCCCGGAGGCATCCGTGACGGTGAGGACAAGGTTATCCGCCGCTGGGGCCGGGTTGGGCGTGAGGGTGATGGCACTGCCGTCATACCAGACATCGGCGGGGGTACGCGCCTCTTGACCGACCCAGCCTGAAAGTTGCGCCATGCCCATCAGGCTGAACTGCGCGGCGAGGCCCGAGAGAAGCTGATTGGTCTGTACCTGCTGTTCGACGCCGGAGAAGGTGGCCAGTTGCACTGCGAAATCAGTGGAATCGAGCGGATTCAGCGGGTCCTGATTCTGCATCTGGGTGGTCAGCATTTTGAGGAATGTCGTGAAATCCGAGCCAGGCGAGGCCGAAAAGGACCGGCTGGTCGGTGGGTTGGGGGCAGGGGCAGCGGTCACAGTGTTCATGGCGATCCTTTCAGAGCCGAAGGTCGAGCGTGCCGGAAGATGCGATCCGGGGAGCATGCGGCGACGGGTGGTCCAGCGCGGGCTTGGTCCCTGATGGGTAAAGACTGTGCTGCGGCTGGTCGCGCGGCTGTGGCGGTGCATCCTGCGCCCCGTCACCCGCAAAGCTGAGCGACGCACCGGCAAAGCCCGCTTGCCGCAGATCGGCCAGCAGTTGATCACCCTGCCGCCGAAGGAGATCGAGTGTTTGCGGCTGGTCAACGGAAAGATGGATATGCAGGCCGTGCTCTGTCTGCGTCACCTCGAACCGAAGGGTGCCAAGGTCATCAGGGCGAAGCGTCAGCGTAACTGGGCCATCCGGGGGTGTCTGGACGAGACGCAGAATTTCGGCCGTCAGCGGTACTTGGGCGGTGGCCGGGCGAGTTGGTGCTGGATCATCCTGCTGTGGGCCAAGACCAGCCTCTGCTGCAATCGCGATCAAGACGGGGGAAGCAGGATCGTGATCCTGTGGATGAACCCGGATTTCTGCGATATTCGTGACGAAATACTGCCTGTCGGCAGGGACGGCGCCATCTGCCAGGCTGGTGTCATTCACTGCGGGCGGAGCTTGCTGCACGATTGAGGCGGCAAGGGTGTGATCCGCCGCCCTGGGCCTTGCCTGATGCAGTTGCACATCGGCGTTGGGGCCAACAGTGGTTTGGATAACCTGGGGAACCTGCGACGGTTCAGGCAGTACCACGGCATGAAGCCGGGGTTCCGGCCCAATGTCGGCATCACCGCCCGTGAGATGGAGTGACGGTGCGGCAACCGACGAAACCTGCGGCAGTCCGATTTGCACGGGAAGCGGGGCGGGTAAGGGGGCGGGCGGCGCGGCGGCATGAAGCCGGGGTTCCGGCCCAATGTCGGCATCACTGCCCGTAAGATGGATTGACGGCACGGCAGGCACGGCTACCGGCATAATCTGCTGCAGTCCGATTTGCACGGGAAGCGGGGCGGGTAAGGGGGCGGGCGGCGCGGCGGCATGAAGCCGGGATTCCGACCTCATGTCAGCGTAACCGCCCGTGAGATGGAGTGACGGCGCGGCAACCGACGCAACCTGCGGCAGTCCGATTTGCAAGGGAAGCGGGGCGGGCGGCGCGGCGGGCGAGCTGGATCGGAGGCGAGAGGCTTCAGGAGTTGCGGCTGTGTCGGGATGGAACCGGCCGCCCTCATGCGGCGGGGCCTTTGGAGGCAATCCAGCAAGTTCAGAAGGTGAAGGCGACATACCAGCGACCTGGCCCCGGGCTTTTGATTGAGTCTGCCGCGCAGGGGGCGTTTCTAGCCTATCAGAGACGTTTTTTGCCCTGTCTGATGAGATTTCCACAGGCCGTTCAGCCAATGAAGGACTCGCTTCACCGACCACTGGACGGGGTTTGGAATGCGGGCTTTCGAATGCGGCGGCCGCGGCCTTCGAAGCAGGTCGTTCCGGCATTCCTTGCGCTTTTTCTTCAGCATTCGAGTCGCGCTGCAGTTTCGTGGCCAAGGCCAGCTGGTTGGGCGTATCGCGTTGCAGAAGGGCGATTTCGGGACCGGGCATGCTGGAAGAAGGCGACGCTGTCGATTGGCCCGATCCTGACCGCAAATCAGGCTCTAACCTTGCTGAAATACCGATTTCGTCATCCGATGCCGAAAGAATCCCTTCACGCCGATCCGGCGACGGAGCGGCTGAGTCGCGGGTTGCAGGGAAACCCGGATCATCGATTGCAGGTGGCGCAGGATTCTCGTTTGCCGCGGAAGGCTGCGCAGTGGCCGACCGATCGGAAAAGGCCATTGCCGCGAGACTGAAAACCGGCATCGCCTTTGCCGCCGTATCAGGCTCCTGCGATACTTGGGGCGCGGGTGGCGGCGGCAGAGAAGTGGAAACCACCGCGGGAGCCGTGACGGAGGGAAATGCTGGATCGGGCAGCTCGGGCGAGGTGAAACCGGCTGAACCATCGTGCTGCAGCGGCATGGCGCCATCTTGTTTGGGTAAAGGATCAAGAGGATCCACAGAAGACTGCCCCAGCATCGAACCGGCCACGGCGGCATCTTTGTTCTGCAATTCCATCTTGGGTATCTGATCTGACTTTGCGGTCAAACCGAACGGCAGAGGCACCGATTCCGCCATAACAGTCACGAAATCCACCGGGGCTGGGCCAGATCCGGCAGAGGTCAAGGCAGCCATGGCCAGGCCTGCTTCAGACCCCGTAACAGAAGTGGGAGCCGGGATCAGGGAATGCGTCGGCTGGGAGGGAAACGGCTGGATCATGCTGTGTCAGACTTCTGTCAGGTGATCCGACCTTGCCGACCACCGATTACCAAATCTTTACTGCCCAAGGCTCAGGATGCGGAAAATGTCCCCGATTTCCCAGACAGGAGCGCCGCCATGCAATTTCCAACAGTTCAAACAGGGCCTGACGCGACGACAATCCGTGCTTTGCGGGCCAAGGCGGCCGAGCTGGAAACGGCTTTTCTGGCAGAAATGCTGCGTCATGCGGGCCTTGGCACGCAAACAGGCGGCTTTGGGGGTGGGATCGGAGCGGAACAATTCGCGTCTTTCCTGCGCGAAGGTCAGGCGGCCGCCATGGTGCGGGCGGGTGGGATCGGGCTGAGCGAATCGCTGTTTCACGCCCTGACGGAGGAGGTGAAATGACGATGGCGGATGGCGTGGGGGGAAAGGCGGCTGCGATTCTGGAGGCGATGAACGACGCGATCCGGGCGGCACGTTTTGATGATCTGGAGATGCATTCAGCCAAATTAGAGACGATTCTTGTGGATTTGTCACAGGTGGATGACGGGACACTGGAAAACCTGCGGCACCTCGCAAGACGGAATGCGGATTGCCTTGAAGCTGCGGCGCAGGGCCTGCGCGCGGGGCGTCGGCGTCTGGTCGAGATCGCGGCGGCCGAGCGGGCGGACACCTATGACCGCACCGGCGCACGCAAGGCGCTTTCGCTGCAATTGAGCGGGCGGCGTCTGTGATTTGACTCAATTCCCCGCCATTTCGCCCGGTCGCGTCAGGAAAGGCTTAACCGCTGCAGGGTGAAATGGACGGGCATCCCAAAGAGGGGTGGCGCGGTGGTCAAGGACCGCACGCATCGGACGGAGTCCGGCAGGTCAATCCGCGCCAAAGGCGCACTTTCAAAGGGAATGAAGATGTCGTCCATCCTGACCAACAATGGCGCCATGGTCGCGCTGCAAACGATGAAAAGCATCAACGCCAACCTCGGCATGACCCAGTCGGAGATTTCGACGGGCAAGTCGGTGGCCTCGGCCAGGGACAACGCCACCGTCTGGATCACCTTGGCGTTAGACGCGTAGGCCCGCTGCGTTTGGATCATTGCGGTCAGCTCGGCGGCGACATCGGTGGTCGATCCCTCACGGGTATAGCCAGAAATCAAACCTGTCGGACCGGTCCCGGCGTTCCAAAGTGTGAAGGCACCCGATTGCGGTGTGATCTGGTAGGTCTGGTTCGACAGGGCCTGCAAACCATTGATGTTGGGCACATCAATGAGCGGGATCTGGTAGAGCCGTTGTGAGAAGCCGGTATCGTAGCTGGCTGTGAGGAACCCGCCTTCGTCAACTTCAACACCTGTCAGGCTGCCGATGGGAGAGCCGTCTTTGAAGACCCCGACAGGCGCATATCCACTGTCGAGCTGCGTCAGCCCGTTTGACGCGCCGGGCGCGCCGAGGCCGATCGTGATCGGGCCACCGGCAACGTTGATGCTGAAGGTTCCTTCGGCCGGATCGTAGGCACCGCCGGAAATCGCCGTTACGGATTCGATCGCGCCGCCGACGCCGCGCGTATCATCGAAGGTGATGGCGTATTCACCAACGACAGCGCCGCCTTGTGCGGAGTCGCGGATTTCCATCGTCCAGGCATTGGAAGCCGCGCCGGCCGTCGGGACGGTGGGGATAAAGCTGATCTGAAGCGTTTCCGACGTGCCAAGATTGCCGAAGTATTCAACAGAAAGCGGCAGGCTGTCGCCGTTCGCACCAACCGCTGTGGCGGTGGCGGGCAGGTTCACGCCCAATCGGATCGAGGTTGTGGGATCACCGACACGCTGGTTGGTGTCGATCCGGATAGGAACCAATCCCAGCTCCGAGTCGCGCGGGAAACCCGGGATGCTGCCATCCGGGTTGGCAGACCAGCCCAGCAAACGCAAACCGGCTTCCGACGTCAGGTAGCCTTGTGCGTCCACGCGGAAAGAACCGGTCCGCGACAGTTGCATCGTGTGCTCATCCCCTGCCGCCCCCAAGGCCCCAGGGGGGCGAACGGGAAGCATTCCGCGCCCGGACACGGCCAGATCAAGGGGATTGGAGGTGGCCACCAACGGACCGGCATCATCGATGATCCGCGACGCATTGGCGCGAACCCCACCTGCAGTAAAGCCGCCCAAGGCAATACCGCCGGCCACCATGACACTTTCAAAATCCGTGCTGGCGCGGCGGTATCCAAAGGTGTTCGAATTGGCGATGTTGTCCGCAATGGTGGCAAGTCTGGTCGCGTTTGCGTTGAGGCCGGCCACCCCGGCGTTGAGCGAAGACGAAATCGACATGAGAAGCCTTTCTGCAGCCTGAACCTGAGTCGGCTGTCATCTTGGCCCATGCGGAGTTAACGCCTGCCTAATCGTTCAAATGCCCCCGATTGCCGATTGTCGGCGCAGCAATGTCACCTCGATGCGGTTGTTTCGAATGGCGGTTGGATCGGCCACGGCGGGACGACGGTCAGCAAAGCCCGTGACCCGCTGCATCCGTACCGGATCAAGCCCGGCGTCACCCAGCATTTCCCGCAGGACTTGCGCGCGGGCGGTAGAGAGATCCCAGGTCGGATCCGCGCGCAGGGTGATCGGATAGGCACGAACATGGCCGGAAATGGCAATCCGGTTCGTTGCAAGTGCAGTGACATCGACCAGCATCGCGGCCAGATCATACAGGATCGGGCTGGGATCTGCGCTGTCAGGAGCGAACAAGGTTTGCTCTGGCGTATCAAAGAGTTCGATCACCAGCCCTTCATCGGACAGACGCGTTACCACATGCCGCAGCAACCGGTCAGAGACCATGCTTTCACCGGTATAGGCCGCAAGCTGGCCTTCCACTTCGCGCAGGATCGCCTCTTCTGCGGCCACTTCGCCGGGGGTCGGCCCACCTTCGGCGCGGGGGCGGGTGGACTGGATCGAGTCGGATGCCATAGCACCGACACCGCTTTGCGCCAGTGTCTGTTCAGACAAGATGGAATCGCCACCAAGAACGCCGTCTCCGCCGCCCGAAACACGGTTGATCGGGATCGTGGGGTTGAAGAAGTCAGCAATCCCCTTGCGCTGTTTTTCCGTTGTCGCGTTCAACAGCCACATCAGCAGAAAGAAGGCCATCATCGCGGTCACGAAGTCGGCATAGGCCACCTTCCATGCGCCGCCGTGGTGGCCACCGCCACTTACGACCTTTTTCCGTTTGATGACGACTGGCGCGGCATTCCCTTGCCTGGCCATTCCACCACCCATTCTTGCACCCGTCTGGCAAGCTAGCCAAGGATGGTGAAGCAAGGCCTAAAGGATTGGATTGTCGGGAAATCCGGTCAGACCGCGCAAGAGCGGGCGGGCGGAAAGGCCAATTGCCGCGTAATCTGCACAGAACTGGCGAAGGACCGCATGGGTCAGCCCGGAATCAAGCAGGACCGGATCAGCCGCCGAAATCACTTCGAATCTGGCGCGCGGCTGCCCGGTTCGGGTGGCAAGGAAATCGGCCAGATCCTTTGTGACCCATCCGGTGACGCCCGTCAGATAGAGATCAAACCTCTGCAAGGCCCGATCAAGTGCGATCAGCCCAAGGTCCGGCAGACGCGACATCAGGTGGTCGCGCATCGCCGACCCAAGCCCGGCTGCACAGGCCCCGGTCAACCGGTCGGGCCGCGCACCGATCATACGCAGAATCTCTGTCAGGCGCATGTGTTGGGCGGGAGCGAGGAGACGGGTGGCGAACAGATCTGACAGTGCGTCCTCTCTGTCGGCGCGCAGAAGAATGAGGCCACGGATCGAACCCAGCCGATCCTGCAGCTCGCGCAACTGCTGTTGGTTGAGGTCCGGCAGGATCAGCCCGCCCGGACGGACCAGCGCCTGCGCGATGTCGGCAGGATCACGCGAAAGGGCAGCCGCAAGACGTGCCACCACCCGGCGCGAGTCGGCCCAGACCGAAAGTTGAACCGACAGGTCAAACTGCGCTGTACGGTCACCATCGGGGCGCAGGTGCAACTGCAGACCAAGGGCGGAGAGCACCGAGAAAAGCCGTTGCGCCGCCTGTGGATCAAGCCCCCGGGCGATCGGCCCGGATCCCATGGACAGACGACGGAAGGCAAGGCTTTCGGTGATGCCAAGATGAGAGGCCAACACGGGCGCAGCCATTGCTGGAACCATCGCGGGTGCGGCAAGGTCGATTGAAAATCTGGCCGTTCCGGTGGTGGTACTGTTCATGGCGCCGCGCGTTTCCTTTGTGCCTGTTCTTCCCAAAAGATGTAAAGGACAAGTATCAAATTGATTGTTAGCGCGGCGCCGTGGCTCTGTTAAGGATTATTTGATCGCTTATTCTTCGGATGAACGCGCCCAGAGGTTGATGTCCTCTTCCCGGCTGATACGGTCGATCGTCGCAAGTTCATCGCTGGTGAAGGTGAGGTTGCCGACGGCACCCGCACAATCGACCACCTGTTCGGGTTTTGACGCGCCAATCAGGGCCGTCGTGATCCCGCCATCGCGCAGGACCCAGGCCAGAGCCATTTGCGCCAAGGTCTGACCGCGCGCTTGCGCCAGATCGTCCAGCGCGCGGACAGAGGCCAGCGCGCTTTCGGTGATGGTGGCGGGATCAAGCGATTTGCCCTGCGCGGCGCGGCTGCCTTGCGGGATGCCGTTCAGGTATTTCTTGGTAAGGATCCCCTGTGCAAGCGGGGTAAAGGCGATGGAGCCGAGGCCAAGCTCTGCCAGTGTGTCCTTCAGCCCGTCATGTTCCACCCAACGGTTGAGGATATTGTAGCTGGGCTGGTGGATGACGAAGGGGGTCTTCAGCTCCTTGAGGATGGCATAAGCCTCACGCGTGCGCTGGCTGTTGTAGCTGGAGATGCCGACATAGAGCGCGCGGCCGGAGCGGACGATGTGATCCAGCGCCAGCATGGTTTCTTCCAGCGGGGTGTCGGGATCGAAGCGGTGGGAATAGAAGATGTCGACGTAGTCGAGCCCCATCCGTTTCAACGACTGGTCGCAGGAGGCGATGACGGATTTCCGGCTTCCCCATTCGCCATAGGGGCCTTCCCACATCAGATAACCCGCCTTGGACGAGATAATGAGTTCGTCACGATATCCGGCGAAATCGGTCTTCAGGATCTCGCCGAAGGCTTCTTCGGCGCTGCCAGGAGGCGGGCCGTAGTTGTTGGCAAGATCGAAATGGGTGATGCCAAGGTCAAAGGCCGTCTGGCAGATCGCGCGCTTGGTGTCATGCGGTGTGTCATGGCCGAAGTTGTGCCAAAGGCCAAGGGAAATGGCGGGCAGCTTCAGGCCCGATTTACCACAGGCGCGGTAGACCATCTTTGAATAACGGTCGGCTGCGGGGGTGTAGGTCATGCAGGGTACTCCCGAAATGCGAAGCGGCGATGCAGGGTTGCATCGCCGCCCTTGCAGATAGATTGATCAGATCAGATGAAGCGGTTCCAGAGGTTTTCCAGCCGTTCCTGACGGCCGGATTTCGGTTCTGGGTTCAATCCCTTGGCGGTGACCACAGCCGCTGCATCTTCCAGCGATCCGGTCAGCAGGGCCTTTGCGTCGGCCTTGTTCCACCCGGCGTAGCGGTCGGCGCGTGCTTTTTCCAGAGATCCATCCTCAAGCAAGGCAGCAGCAGATTTCAGCGCGCGGGCACAGGTATCCATGCCGCCAACATGGGCGAGGATGAGGTCTTCGGGATCAAGCGATTGGCGGCGGATCTTGGCATCGAAGTTGGTGCCGCCCGTGGTGTAGCCGCCTGCGCGCAGGATTTCATAGAAAGCCAGCGCCTTTTCCGCATGGTTGTTCGGGAATTGGTCGGTGTCCCAACCGGATTGGTAATCGTTGCGGTTCATGTCGATCGAGCCGAAAATGCCCAGCGCCGTGGCGGTGGCGATTTCATGTTCGAAGCTGTGGCCGGCAAGGATGGCGTGGCCCTGTTCGATATTTACCTGAACCTCTTTCTCCAGCCCGAATTGGACGAGGAAACCGTAGACCGTGGCCACGTCGTAATCATACTGATGCTTTGACGGTTCCTGCGGTTTCGGTTCGATCAGGATCGCGCCCTTGAAGCCGATCTTGTGCTTGTATTCGACCACCTGCTGCAGGAAGCGGCCTGCGTGTTCACGCTCGGCCTTGAGGTCGGTGTTCAGGAGCGTTTCATACCCTTCGCGCCCACCCCACAGAACATAATTCGCCCCGCCCAGTTTGTGCGTGGCGTCCATGTTGGCCTTCACCGTTGCCGCAGCATAGGCATAGACATCCGGATCGGGGTTCGTGGCTGCACCCGACATCCAGCGGCGGTGGCTGAACATGTTGGCGGTGCCCCAGAGGAGCTGCGCCTTGTGCGAGGCCTGCTTTTCGCCGAGGTAATCGACGATTTCATCAAGATTGCGTTTGGATTCAGCGAATGTCGCGCCTTCGGGGCGCACGTCGGCATCGTGGAAGCAGTAGAAGGGCGCGCCCAGGATATCGAACATCTCGAAGGCCACGTCGGCCTTGAGCTTGGCCAGCGCCATGGTTTCGCCGAACCAGGGGCGGTCAAACGTCTGGCCGCCGAACGGATCGCCGCCCGGCCATGCAAAGCTGTGCCAATAGGCGATGGCAAAGCGCATGTGATCTTCCATGCGCTTGCCAAGGATCATTTCATCCGGGTTGTAATGCTGGAAGGCGAATTCGTTGGCGCTGGAAGGCCCCTCATACTTGATCTGGGGGATTCCTTTGAAGAAGTCGGTCATGTCAGTCCTCGGATGGCGGATTGTGCGGCACGATAGCGTGCGTGGCCTGCGTCAAACGCGGCGGTCAGGCTGCGATCGGGGTCGATGCTGCGGGCAATTGGGGGAAGGGTGGCAATCTCGGCCCCTGCCCCGGTGGCGGCCATGAGGCCAAGGCGCGCTGCGCCGAAAGCCCCGCCGAAATCACCCGCGACAGGCAGGTGAACGGGGATGTCCAGCGCGGTGGCGATGGCGCGGAGCCAGTAGTCAGAGCGTGATCCGCCACCAACGGCGAGAAGGCGGCTGATCCTTGTGCCCGTCGCCGCCAGCGCATCGCGGCTGTCGCGGATGGCGAAGGTGACGCCTTCCAGAACGGCGCGGGTTGCTGCCGCGCGGTCTGTCGCGTGTTCAAGGCCGAGAAAGGCACCGCGGATTGCAGCATCGTTCAAAGGTGTGCGTTCGCCGCCCAGATAGGGCAGGAACAGCGTCTTGGATGGTGCGTGCAGATCGGTCAGCGCGCCTGTCAGATTGGCGGCGCTGTCGCCCAACAGCCCGGCATACCAGTTCAGCGCATCGGTGGCGGCAAGGATGACGCCCATCTGGTGCCAAGTGTTCGGCAGTGCGTGGCAGAAGGTGTGAACGGCGGTTTCCGGCGCGGGCTGATAGCCGTCATTCGCCGCGAACAGCACGCCCGAGGTGCCAAGCGAGACAAAGGCATCACCCGCCTTGACCACGCCCACCCCCACTCCAGAGGCCGCATTGTCGCCGCCCCCGCCAGCCACGACCACGCCCTTGGGCAGGCCCCAGCGCGACGACAGGGCATCGCGCAGGCTGCCCGAAACCGCAGACCCTTCGACAAGGCGCGGCATGTGGGCGCGCGCAAGACCGGTGGCGGCAAGGCAGGCATCGGACCAGTCACGCTTGCCGGTATCCAGCCAGCTTGTCCCCGCCGCATCAGACATTTCGGCGACGTGTTCGCCGGTCAGCCAAAGGCGCAGGTAATCCTTGGGCAGCAGGACGCGCGCCACCTTTTCCCAGATACGGGGTTCGTGGCGGCGCACCCAAAGCAGTTTCGGTGCGGTAAAGCCGGGAAAGACGATGTTGCCGGTGATGCGCCGAAACATCGGATCACCATCAAGCTCCGCCGCCTCTTCATGGCTGCGGGTGTCGTTCCAAAGGATGCAGGGGCGCAGCACCTCATCCGACGCATCCAGCAGCGTTACCCCGTGCATCTGGCCCGACAGGCCGATGGCACGCACCTTGGACAGGCCATGCGCAGACAGCGCGTCCATCACGGTTTCAGCGGCAGCGATCCAATCCGCGGGGGATTGTTCGGACCAGCCATCCTGCGGGCGGGATACGGTCAGGGGGGCGCTGGCCTCGGCCAGCACCGCCTGTGCATCGTCGATCAGCACGCCCTTGAGGCCGGACGTGCCGAGGTCGAGGCCGATATACATTACGCAGCCTTTGCCGGTTTCTTGCCAAGGATGATCATCGACAGGATGTCTTCGTCGGTGACTTCATCGACGTTCACCGTGCCGACAAGCTGGCCGTTCTTCATCACGGACGCCCGATCGCACAGCTTCATCACGTTGTGGATGTCATGCTCGATCAGGAAGATGCCCAGACCCTGCGCCTTCAACTCCTGAATCAGTTCCGACACCATCTGCGTCTCATGCGGGCCCAGCGCGGCGGTGGGTTCGTCCATGATCAGGATCTTGGCGTTGAAATAGACCGCGCGCGCGATGGCGACCGACTGGCGTTGACCCCCCGACAGGGCGCTGACCGGGACGCCGAACTTGCGGAAGTTCGGGTTCAGGCGGCCCATGATCTTGCGCGTTTCCGCCTCCATCGCGGATTCGTTCACAAAGCCCATGGAGTTCACAAGCTCGCGCCCGAGGAACAGGTTCGAGGCTGCATCAAGGTTATCCGCCAGTGCAAGCGTCTGATAGATCGTCTCGATGTTCTGGGCGCGGGCGTCGCGGGGATTGTTGATTTCCACCTCTTGCCCGTTGATCAGGATCTGCCCGGCATCGGCCTTGTAGGCCCCCGACAGGCATTTGATCAGCGTCGATTTGCCTGCGCCGTTATGGCCCAGAAGGCCCACGACCTCGCCGGGGAAAAGATCGACGGTGACGTGATCGACGGCCTTGATCCCACCGAAAGAGATCGAGATGTCACGCAGTTCAACAAGCGGGGTTCCGGTTCTGTCTACCATGATCTGGGCCCCTTCACTTGATGCGCTTGCGATAAAGAATGTCGAGATAGACGGCGAGCACCAGCGCGATACCGATCACGATGCGCTGGTAGGAGCCATCGCCGAAACCGATCAGCACCATGCCGGTTTGCAGCGAGGTCAGGATCAGGGCACCGATGATAGCGCCGTAAATCGTGCCGACCCCGCCCGCCAGCGACGTGCCGCCGACGACGGCTGCGGCGATGACGTAAAGCTCGTCCAGGTTGCCCATCGCGTTGGTGGCGCTGTTCTGGCGGGCCGCGCCGATGACGGCAGCGATCCCGGCAAGGCCACCCATCAGGGTGAAGATCTTTACCGTCATCGCGCGGGTGTTGATACCCGACAAGGCCGCCGCTTCGGGGTTGCCGCCGATGGCAAAGACATAGCGGCCAAAGCGGGTGCGGGTCATCAGGATGGTCATGAAGATGGCCACCGCGATCAGGATCAGCACCGGATAGGCAAAGCCATGGCCGAAGGTGGCGCAGACATCGGTATAGATCGTGTCATTGTCCTGCGCGCAGGCCGGAAGCTCTTGCCCCAGGTCGGTGTAGTATTTTGCGATGTTGCCGCGCGGCCAGATATAGGAATTGACCATCGCCGTGGCACCAATGATCACGGCGCAGATCAGGCCGATCACGAAGGTCTCCGCCCAGACCGGGCGCAGGGCAAAGCCGTGCAGGCGGCGGGATTTGCGGCCGCTGACAAAGGCCCAGACCACAAAGACACAAGCGATGACGCCAAAGATCCAGCTGCCGGTGCGGCCAAGCGCCCCGAAGGAGCCGCCGCCGATCAGCGCAAAGGTTTCGTCCAGCGGCGCGATGGTCTTGCCACCCGCCACGAGGAAGGCCGCCCCGCGCCAGACCAGCAGGCCGCCCAGCGTGACGATAAAGGACGGGATGTTCATGAAGGCGATGAGCACGCCCTGAAACGCCCCGATCAGCGCGCCCATGGCGATGCCGAAGATCACCGTGATGATCCAGATCGACGGATGGCCAAGGCCCAGCGCGGGGGTCAGGTATTCAACCTGCAAAAGGCCCATATACATGCCGACCATGCCCATGATCGACCCGACCGACAGGTCGATGTTGCGAGTGATGATGACCAGCACCATCCCGGTGGCCATGATCCCGATATAGGAGGTCTGAACGGACAGGTTCCACAGGTTGCGCGGCGTGAGAAAGCCGTTGGCTTCTGCCTGGCTGGCGCCCAGCAGCATCGACGGGCGTCCGAGGACGAGGGCCGAATAAAGCTCAAAAGCCACCCAGATCAGCAAGAGCGCCCCGACCATGCCCAGCAGGCGCGGATCGATCTCTGTCGTACGCAGGAAACGGGCGACCGCGCTTTCATTCGGTGGATGGGGAATCGGGGAATGGGGAATGTCGGTCATGTCCTCGTCCAGCCTGAGAGGGTAATTTGGGTGCGTGGCAATCGCGTGCTGAACAGCACGCCCAGGGATCATCCCCACAAGGGACAATCGGCCACCCGCCATGAAAGAAAACCGGCGCCACCCTTGGCAGGTGGCGCCGGAAGATCAGCCTAGATCACTGGCAAGCAGCGACGCCTTCCATGGCGCCTTCGCAAGCCTGCTCTTTGGTGATGTGGCCTGCGTCGATCGCCAGGTTCAGCGTGTCCTTGGTGATCGGGGTCGGGTTCAGAAGGATCGCGTTCATTTCAACGCCCTTCTCGCCGCCCGAGAACTTGGTCGCGCCCGGGATGGCGTCCAGCGCGGTGCCGTCAGCCATGGCCGAGGCGATTTCGCCAGCGGCCTTGCCGAGGTCACGTGCGTTCTTCCACACCGAAACGGTCTGCGTGCCACGTGCGACGCGGTTGATCGCGGCGAGGTCGCCGTCCTGACCACCCAGCGGAACGTTCAGGCCCTGCGCTGCCAGCGCGGCAGCAGCACCACCGGCCATGCCGTCGTTCTGCGACAGAACGGCGTCAACGGCGTTGTTGTTGGCGGTGAGGATCTGTTCCATGTTCTTCTGGGCGTTCTCGGGCTTCCAGCCGTCCGAGTTCGCTTCGCCGACGATCACGATGTCGCCCGAGGCAACAGCGGCGCCGATGACTTCTTCCATGCCCTGACGCAGGAAGCCGACGTTCGGGTCACCCGGATCGCCCTTGATGATCGCGTAGTTGCCCTTCGGCGCAACAGCGAACACCGACTCGGCGATGATGCGACCGACGCCGACGTTGTCGAACGTCAGATAGAAGGTGCGGGCGTCTTCGATCAGGCGGTCATAGCCGACGACCGGGATACCTTCGGCAGCGGCCTTTTCGATGGCCGGAGCGATAGCGTCCTTGTCCCATGCGTTGATGATCAGCGCATCAACACCCTGCGCGATCAGCGCGTCGATGTCGGACAGCTGCTTTTCAGCGGACGACTGGGCGTCAGCCGAAATGTACTCGTTGCCAGCGGCTTCGATCGCGGCCTTCATTGCGGCTTCGTCGATCTTCCAGCGCTCTTCCTGGAACTGCGCCCAGGACACGCCGATCTTCTTGCCTTCTGCCAGAGCGGCAGACGAGAAACCTGTCACTGCCATGACGGCAGCGAGAATTGCGATACGCATTATTATCCTCCCTATGGATGCGGCCAGCGTATGGCCGGTACGACGGATTCGTCGGCACGGTGGAAAATAGGCGGGAATAATTTCAGTTGTCAAAATAAATTTGTTCGTCAAATCTGCCCCTGCCTAGGAAACTGGCAAGTTCATGCGGCAGTGCAGCAATTTTCGGGATGTCCGCAAAGAATATGGCAGAGCTTCTGCCCGTTTTAAGTTTGGAGACAAAATAAATGCACCTGAAGGGGCAGATGGACGATAGCGGCGAGGGGCGTAGGGGCTGTGGCCCCCTGATCCCGCCGCTTTCCGATACGCTGCGGCCGCTTCGCCAGCAGGTGTTTGAACGGGTGCGCGCGGCGGGGCTGATTCCCCGGGTGCAGGTGGCAAAGGATCTGGGGGTCAGCCCGGCATCGGTGACCACCATCACGCAGGAACTGATCGAGGTGGGGTTGATCGAAGAGGTCGCCGCCGCACGCGATCTGGATCAGGGGCGGGGTCGGCCAGCCGTTTCGCTGGGCGTGCGCGCCAATGCACATCGCGTGGCCGGGATGAAGCTTTCAGACCGGGAACATACAGCGGTCATCGTTGATTTTGCTGGGAATTTGATTGCCGATGACGTGATCCCACGGCGGCCGGGGCCGATGGCACTGGCCGAGATTCTGGCGGCAATCGAAACCCTGCTAGACCGCGTTTGCGCCAAGGCCGGGATTGCCCGCAGCCAGCTTTCAGCGGTGGGGATCGGCGTGCCGGGCTTTGTGGATTCCGTGGCGGGCATGGTGATGTGGTCATCCGTGCTGACGGAACGGGCGGTGCCTTTGGCGGCGGTGGCACAGGCGCGGCTGAACCTTCCCGTGACCGTGGACAACGATGCAAACCTTGTGACGCTGGCGGAATTGTGGTTCGGGGCGGGGCGGGGCTTGGCGGATTTTGCGGTGGTCACCATCGAGCATGGGGTGGGGATGGGATATGTCATCAACCACCGAATTTACCGCGGTGCTCAAGGGCTTGGCATGGAATTGGGGCATACCAAGGTGCAGCTGGATGGCGCCTTGTGCCGCTGCGGACAGCGCGGATGTCTGGAGGCCTATATCGCCGACTATGCGCTGGCGCGGGAGGCTACGACGGCGCTGAACTGGACGCACCGCGAAGGGCAGTCGATCAGCGTTTTGCTGGAAAGCCTGTATGACCATGCCAAGGCCGGGAACACTGCGGCGCGGTCGATCTTTCGCCGGGCGGGGCGTTATCTGGCGGTAGGATTGTCGAATGTTATCAACCTGTTCGACCCTGCACTGATCATCCTGTCGGGTGAGCGGATGCGCTATGATTACCTCTACGCGCAAGAGACTTTGGCCGAGATGGAGATGCTGGCGATCCAGACCGGACGCCCCCGCCCGCCCATCGAGATTCACGCCTGGGGTGATCTGTTGTGGGCGCATGGGGCGGCGGCGTTGGCACTGTCTTTCGTCAGCGAAGGGTTGCTGGTGCCGGTGCGGGAAATCGCGGCGCAATAGCGAAATCGGCGTTCAGCAGCGCAGTGCAGCGCGCTGTGCAGACAGGTGTGCATACGTAGCGAACGCTGGGGAACCATTCCGTTAACCGGGCGTTCATCCCGGCATCGGATCGCGCACTGCAACGTGACCTGATTCGGTGGCGGATTTCGGCAGTGGTCGGGTGCGGGTCATTGCGCCTGCGGGGTTAGGTTGCGATAGTCACATTCATTGATTTCGGAGGTTGCCTTGCCGCCCTTGTCCATCCGGCCCCTGCGCCACTGCTGCGGGGTGGCGCTGACCGCGTTTATCCTGTTCGGCGGGCCTGTCGGGGCGTTGGAGCGGCTGGAGTTTCGGACACCGGGCGCGTCGGACGATCTGGCGGAGGCCCTGCGGGCAGCGTCCCTGCTGGAAGCATCGGAACTGGATGGCCAGACCAATGCGCAGGATCTGTTTGCGGCGGCGCGGGCCGAGTATGGCGCGCTGCTGGGCGCGCTTTATGCCAAGGGGCATTATTCCGGCGTCATCACCATTCGGATTGACGGGCGCGAGGCAGCGTCGATTGCGCCGCTGGACGCACCCGAGCGGATTGATGTGATCGAGGTGACGGTGCAGCCGGGGCCGGCATTCCGGCTGTCACGGGCGGAGATTGCGCCGCTGGCACAGGGAACGGCGCTGCCATCGGGGTTTGCGGTCGGACAACCCGCCTTTTCCGGCGTGATCCGCGAGGCTGCGGTGGCGGGGGTTTCGGGCTGGCGCGATCAGGGCCACGCGAAGGCCGCTGTCGCCGGGCAGGATGTGACGGCAAATCATCGCGATGCCACCCTATCCGCGCAAGTTGCGCTGGAGCCGGGGCCGCGCCTGCGCTTTGGCGCGATGACGGTCGCGGGTGCCGAGCGGATGCGCGAGCGCCGCGTGATCAAGATTGCAGGCCTGCCCGAGGGCGAGGTGTTTTCGCCTGCGGAACTGGAACGCGCGGCAAACCGGTTGCGGCGAACGGGGGTGTTCAAATCGGTCGCGATGACCGAGGGGGATGTGCTGTCGCCCGATCTGCTGCCGATCACCGCGACGGTGGTCGAGGAAAAACCGCGCCGATACAGTTTCGGGGCCGAGATTGCCAGCCAGGACGGGCTGGCGCTGACGGGGTATTGGCTGCATCGCAACCTGCTGGGTGGCGGAGAACGCCTGCGGATCGACGGCGAGGTGACGAATATCGGCGCGCAGAACAGCGGGATCGATTATTCACTGGGCTTCACCATCGAACGGCCCGCGACACTGACCCCGGATACAACGGTCGGCTTTGGCGCAGAGATCGGCCATCTGGATGAAGAAGATTACTTTGCCGATGTGGCGACGGCCGGGGTGAAGGTGACCCATTACTTCACCGATGCGCTGACCGGGCGGCTTGCGTTGGATTACGAATATGCCAATGGCCGCGATGAGGTGAGCGATTTCCTGTTTCGCAACGTATCCATCCCTGTGGGGGTGAATTGGGACCGCCGGAACGACAAGGCCAATGCGACATCGGGCTTCTATCTGGATGCCGAGGTGAAGCCCTTCTTCGGCTTTGGCACCACAGGCAGCGGCACGCGGACCAAGGTGGATGCGCGGGGCTATCTGGGCCTTGGCGCGGAGGACCGGTTCGTTCTGGCGGGGCGGTTTCAGTTGGGTGCCGTGATCGGCTCAAGCCTGCTGCAAACACCGCGCGACGATCTGTTCTACAGCGGCGGGGGCGGCACGGTGCGGGGGCAGCCCTATCAATCGCTAGGCGTGAACGTGGCGCGGGGGCTGTTGTCGCCCAAGATCGGGGCCACGCATTTCATCGGAACGCAGCTTGAGGCGCGCGCGATGGTGACGGAACGGATCGGGGTGGTCGGCTTCTTTGATGCGGGCCGCGTGGATGTGGGCGAGTTTTTCAGTGGCCCCGGTGATTGGCATTCGGGCGCAGGCGTCGGGATTCGCTATGATACGGGGTTTGGGCCGATCCGGCTGGATGTGGCTGCACCTGTGGGTGGGACCACGGGGGATGGGGTGCAGATTTACGTAGGTTTGGGGCAAGCGTTTTGATGCGGATATGGCCCGCCCTTGCGATCTGCTGTCTGCCCCTTGGCGCTGTGGCGCAAGAGGATGACCGGGGATATCTGACCGCACTGCTGGAGGATAATCTTTCCGGGGCGGGGCGGTCAGTGGTGATCACCGGCTTTGCCGGCGCGCTTTCATCACAGGCGACGATCGAGCGGATGACGATTGCCGATGATGCGGGCATCTGGCTGACGCTGGAAGGGGTTCGGCTGGATTGGAGCCGATCCGCGCTGCTGCGCGGTGTGGTGGATGTGACCGAGCTTTCGGCGCAGGAGATCGTGCTGGAGCGGATTCCGGGGACAGGGGACGCAGCGCCTTCGCCCGAGGCGGGGAGTTTCACCCTTCCCGACCTGCCGGTTTCGATCAGCATCGGGCGGCTGGCGGCAGAGCGGATCGTGCTGGGCGAGGCCGTGCTGGGCGAGGCGCTGGAGGCGCGGCTGGACGCATCGGCAGAGTTGGCCGATGGCGAGGGTCGGACGGAATTGCTGCTGGAGCGCAGCGATGACGGGCCTGCGGGGCGGCTGGACCTGAGCGCGGCCTTCACCAACGCGACCGGGCAATTTGTGCTGGATCTGGTGGCCGAGGAAGAGGCGGGCGGGATCGCCGTGTCCAAGCTTGGGATACCGGGGGCGCCTGCGGCGCGGCTGTCGATCCAAGGGGATGCGCCGATCACGGATTTCGCGGCATCGGTCGGGCTGGTGACGGATGGGCAAGAGCGGCTGGCCGGAACGGTGCAGCTGATCGGGTCTGAGGATGGGGCGCAGGGGTTTGACGTTGATCTGACGGGCGATCTGGCGCCGCTGTGGATGCCGGAATACCGGGACTTTTTTGGCGATCAGATTGCGTTACAGGCGACAGGGGACCGGTCACCTGAGGGGGTGTTGCGGCTGCGGTCCTTTGCGATGGACGCGCAGGCGATTGATCTGTCGGGCACGGCGACGCTGGCCGCCGACGGGTTGCCGCTGGCCTTTGATGTGAGCGGCAAGATCGGGCTGGACAGTGGCGCGCCGGTTCTGTTGCCGCTGTCGGGCGAGGATCAGACACGGGTGCAATCGGTGCTGCTGGACATCGCCTATGACAAGGTGGCGGGTGAGGGCTGGACCGGGGATGTGATCATCGACGGGCTGGACCGCGCAGGGCTGAAGGCGGAGCGGCTAGCGCTGGACGCGGCGGGGCGCATCTGGCGGCGCGAGGGTGTGGCCAATGTGGGCGCGACGCTGGAGTTCACCGCCAGCGGGTTGGTGCCGGATGATCCTGCGTTGGCGCAAGCCCTTGGTGCGAATCTGGGCGGGCAGGTGATCCTGTCTTGGCGGCAAGGCGGGGATGGACTGCGGCTGCCCCGGATCGTGCTGGAGGGTGAGGATTACGGGCTGACCGGACGGGCGCTGATCGAAGGGCTGGACACGGCGCTGGCGGTTTCGGGCGTGGCGCGGGCGCGGGCGGAGGATCTGGCGCGGTTTTCGGGGCTGGCCGGGCGCAATCTGGCGGGGGCGGCGGGGCTGGAGGTGACGGGGCGTGCAAGCCCGCTGACCGGGGCGTTCGACGTTGAGGCGAACCTGATCGGCACGGATGTGGCGGTGGCGCAGGCGGAACTGGACCGGTTGCTGAAGGGATCGTCGCGGATCGCTTTGTCGGCGGCGCGGACGGAAACGGGAACGGTGCTGCGCGATCTGACGGTGGTGGCGCAGAGCCTGACCGCGCAGGCGAGCGGGACGGTGAGCAGCGCGCAGAGCGATGTGGCGGCAAAGGTGGATTTTGCCGATCTGTCGGTGCTGGGCGGGGGCTATCGCGGGGCGTTTCTGGGTGATCTGCGGTTTACCGGCGCGGCGGCGGATGGGCGCGTAACGCTAAAGGGCAGCGCGCGCGATCTGGCCATCGGGCAGGCCGAGGCGGACAGGTTGCTGCGCGGGCAGACCGCGCTGTCGGCCGATCTGTCGGTGGCGGGGGGACGGATGGTGCTGAATTCCGCGCTGGTGGAGAACCCGCAGGTGCGGATCGCCGCGGATGGCACTGCCGAGGGCGCAGCGCGGCGGATCAACCTGAACGCGCGGCTGGCCGATCTGGCGCTGCTGTTGCCCGATTTCGCGGGGCCGCTGACGATAAGCGGCACGGTGGCGGATGACGGGCAGGGGTATGATCTGAACCTGCGCGGGCAGGGGCCGGGCGGGATTGATGCGCAGGTGGCCGGGCGCGTGCGGGGCGACGGCACGGCGGCGAACCTGACGATCAGCGGCGCGGCGCAGGCGGGGCTGGCCAATGCCTTTCTGTCGGGGCGGTTGATTTCGGGACCGGTGCGGTTTGACCTTGGGCTGAACGGGCCGCTTGCCTTGTCGTCGCTGTCGGGGCGGGTGGGGCTGACCGGGGGGCGGATCGCCGATCCGGGGCTGGCCTTTGCGCTTCAGGATGTGGCGCTGACCGCCGATCTTTCGGGAAGCCGGACGCAGATTTCCGGCGGCGGGGCCTTGTCCAGCGGTGGGCGCGTGGATGTGGGCGGTACGGTCGGGCTGGCCGCGCCCTTTGCCGCCGATCTGCGGATCGGGCTGCGCAATGCGGTGCTGCGCGATCCGCAGCTGTTCCAGACCACGGCGAATGGCGAGGTCACGATCCGGGGCCCGATGACCGGGGGTGGCGCGATTGCCGGGCAGATCGTTTTGTCGGAAACCGAAGTGCAGATCCCGTCAACCGGGATGGGCGGGGCATCGGATCTTGTCGATCTGCAGCATGTGAACGAACCCGCCGAGGTGCGCGCGACGCGGGCGCGGGCCGGGCTGTTGGGGATGGGCGGGTCTGGCGGCGGTGGGGGCGGCGCGCGGCCCTTTGCCATTGATCTGCTGATCTCTGCCCCGTCGCAGATCTATATCCGGGGGCGGGGGCTGGATGCGGAACTGGGCGGGCAGTTGCGGTTGGGCGGGAGCACGGCGGCGGTGGTGCCTTCGGGTTCGTTCGAGCTGATCCGGGGGCGGTTGAACATTCTGGGCAAGCGGCTGGATTTGGGCGAAGCGACGCTGACCTTGCAGGGGAATTTCGTGCCTGTGGTGACCGTTTCCGCATCAACCGAAAGCGACGGGATCACCAGTTTCATCCGCATCGACGGACCGGCGACTGAACCGGTGGTCAGCTTCACCTCGACCCCGCAACTGCCCGAAGAGGAGGTGCTGTCGCGCCTGCTGTTCGGGCGGGGGATCGAGACGCTGTCGGTGTTGCAGGCGGCGCAACTGGCCAATGCGGTGGCCACGCTGGCCGGGCGCGGCGGGGTGGGCATCATCGGGCGGCTGCGGCAGGGGTTCGGGCTGGACGATCTGGATGTGCAGACCGGGGCCGATGGCGGTGCCACGGTGCGGGCGGGGAAATACCTGTCGGAAAACGTCTATACCGAGGTGGAGGTCGATGATCAGGGGCAGAGCCAGATCAACCTGAACCTTGATGTGACGGATTCCGTCACCATCCGGGGGCGGGCGGGATCGGCGGGCGATACCGGGCTGGGGATCTATTTCGAAAAGGATTACTGATCCCGCATCATCGCCTTGCGTTTGGCATGCGAGGCATCGACGGCAGCGCCGAGCAGGATTGCGTAGCCCGACAGATAGAGCCAGACCAGCAGCGCCGCGACCGCGCCGATAGAGCCATAGATGCGATTGTAGGTATCGAAATTCGCCAGATAGATCACCAGCCCGCGCGAGGCGGCGATCCAGATGATCACAGCAACCACGATGCCGCGCGTGAACAGGCGATGTTCGAGCTTGCGGTTCAGGCCCAGGCGATAGATCAGCGCGACGCCGATCACCACGATCATCAGGCTGAGGAACAATTGCAGCGCCTCAAGCGCAATGGTGGTGAAACCGCCCAGCGGCAGGAATGACAGGGCCAAAGGCCCCACGACGGCTGCCAGAAGGCCGGCGATGGCAAGGCCCACCATGACCAGCGTCAGCACGATGGCGCGAAAGTAGTGGCGCACGCCCGCGCGGTTGGGCAGGCCGTGGATGGCGTTCAGGCCACGGATCAGGGCCGCCGCCGAGGCGCGGGCTGTCCAGAGCGCAAGGAACAGCGAGACGAAAGTGGCCAGCCCCAGCCCGCCCGGGGGGCCGGCGAGGATGGATTCGATCTGGTCCGAGATCAGCAACCACGCATCGGGCGGCAGATAATCGCGCGCGAGTTCCAGTTCCTGCCGGATCAGGGTGGCATCGGAAAAGCTGCCCCAGATGGCAATGACGGCGGCGGCGGCGGGGAAAATGGCGAGAAAACCGTAGAAGGCGATGCCTGCGGCGATGAGATCAAGCTCCCGCTCATCCGAGAGGTGCCAAAGGTCTTTGAGGATGGTGGGGATGTTGGGGAGGGGCATGTGGCCCTTTTTCACTTCCGTTCCAAAAACATAATGTAGGGCCAGAGTGTGGTGGGGGCAACAAAGCAGGATAGAAGCGGATGTTTGGGCGGCGTTAGCCTTCCTCTTCCAGCCGTGTCCGCATCTCCCTCAACACCGGCAGCACCGCGCGGACGCGGTCGGCCCCCAGCGCTTGCACGACTTCGGCGATCAGGGGGGCGACGGCCTGAACGGCGGCGTCGCGGGCGGCGCGTCCGGCGGGGCTGATGGCCACGAATTTGCGGCGGGCGTCATCCCAATCGGGGCGGATATGCACGTGGCCCGCCCATTCCAGCCGGGCGAGCGTGTTGGTCATCGCGCCACGCGTGACGTGGAAGGCGCGGGCAAGCTGGGCGGGGGTGCGTTCATCGCTGACGCGGGCGAGGTGGTTGAGCACGCCGAAATGGGACAGTTCCATCCCTTTGGGCAGCACCTTGGAAATGCGGTTGCGGGCAAGCTGATCGGTCATGAACAGCTCGCCGAACAGGGCGACGGCGATGTCTTCCGTTTTTTCGTCCGTCGCGCGGGGGGTCATGGGTCGGGACCCGTGAAATCGCGGTCATGCGACAGGGAGGGGACGCGTTCGCGGGCGTGGGCGACCTCGGCCAGATCAAGATCGGCGAAGGTGATGCCGGGTTCCGTGCCTGCATCCGCAAGGATTTCGCCCCAGGGCGCGATGGCGAGGCTGTGGCCATGGGTGCGGCGACCCTTGCCATCCTGTTCCGGGTGAAAGCCGGTCTGGGCGGGGGCAAGGACGTAGCAGCCGGTTTCAATCGCGCGGGCGCGGAGCAGGGTTTCCCAATGCGCGGCGCCGGTGATGTGGTTGAAGGCGGCGGGAACGGTGAGAATCTCGGCCCCCGCCTTGGCGAGGCGGCGGTAGAGATGGGGAAAGCGGATATCGTAGCAGACGGTCATGCCGATGCGGCCAAAGGGCGTATCGGTCAGAACGGCCTGGGTGCCAGGGCGATAGCCGGAAGATTCGCGATACACCTCGGTTTCAGAGACGTTCACATCGAACATGTGGATCTTGTCATAGCGGGCGGCGATGGTGCCATCGGGGCCGATCAGGAAAGAGCGGTTGGCAAAGCGGCCATCGGCATCGTCGGTCAGCAGGCCGAGCGAGCCGATCAGCAGCCAGATGCCGGCCCGTGCCGCCTCATCCCGCAGGGCGGCGAGGGTGGGGTCGGTTTCCTCGGAGTGGAAAAGCGCGCGTTGGCGGGTGCGGTTGGACGACAGCGCGTTGGTGCATTCTGGCGTGAGGACAAAGCCCGCGCCACCCGCAGCGGCGGCCCGGACCAGCGCCACGGTTTCCGGCAGGTTTTCCGCCGGATCGTCAGAGACGGTGAGTTGGACCAGACCTGCGCGCATCAGGCCAGCATCGGATCGAGTTTGCCGGCATGGTCGAGCGCGTGAATATCATCGCAGCCGCCGACATGGGTTCCGCCGATGAAGATTTGCGGCACGGTGTGGCTGCCGCCGGCGCGGGCGGTCATCTTGCTGCGCAGGGCCGGGTCGCGGCTGACGTCGATTTCCGTATAGGCGACGCCTTTCTTGGTGAGCAACCGTTTGGCGGCGTGGCAATAGGGGCAGGTGGGGGTGGTGTAGATTTCGACAGGTTTCACGGGATGCATCCTTGGCGGCGTTGGGCCGAACTATAGGGATTTAAGCATCCTTCGCAACGCGGGCCAGCACGCAGACGGATACCCGCGTTGCGCCTGCTGCAAGGCAGCCCTCGGCGCAGGCGGCAAGAGTGGCACCGCTGGTCATTACATCATCAATCAGAAGAACCTCGCGCCCCTGAAGCTGCGCCTTGTGGCGGGGATGGGCGCGAATCGCACTGGTGACATTGCGGAAGCGACCGTCGCGGTCGCGGCCATCCTGCGTGGGGGTGCGGCGGGCGCGGATCAGCAGATCGGGGATGTGGTCAAGTGACGCAAGCCGGGCGAAGGCAGCGGAGATGAGGGCCGATTGGTTGTAGCGGCGGCGCAGCAGGCGCAGCCAGTGCAGCGGCACCGGGGCCACGATCATGCCGGGGCGCAGGATGGGCGCGGCGGCACGGTGCATCCAGCGGGCGGTGGGGGCGGCAAGATCGCTGCGGTCACCGTGTTTGAGGGAAAGCACCAGCTTGCGGCCATTGTCCCGATAGAGAAGGGCGGCCCGGCCCTGATCCCACGGGCGGGCAAGGGTGAGGCAGTCATCACAATGCACCGGGTTGGTATCTTCGCCCGGGAGGGGGGTGCCGCAGCCATCGCAGACCAGCCCGGTGATGAAGGGCGTGTCGCGCCAGCAGGCGGGGCAGAGCGCGAAATCGCTGTCGACCTGATCGCCGCAGGACAGGCATTGCGACGGGTAGATCTGCCGGAGCAGTGCTTGCATTCCCATCCCCGCTTGCCCATGTTCCGCGCCATGCAGACGCAGCCCCTTTTGACCGACCGCCCCGCCCTGCACAGGAACCGCGCCCGCGCCGAGCGGGCGGCGCTGTTCCTGCATGACGAGGTGGCGCTTGAGGTGCAGGAGAGACTCGCCGAGGTTAACAAGGCGTTTACGGATGTGGCTCTGATCACCCCTTTTGCGGATGTCTGGGCCATGGCAGGCGCGAAGCAGGTGTCGGATGACGAGGTGCTGGACCTGCAGCCGGGGGGTCACGATCTGGTGATTCATGCGCTGGCTATGCATTGGGCGAATGATCCGGTGGGGCAGTTGGTGCAATGCCGCCGGGCGTTGCGGCCGGATGGGCTGTTCCTTGGGTTTTTGTTCGGCGGGCAGACACTGGCGGAGTTGCGGGCCTGCCTGGCGCAGGCCGAGGCCGAGGTGACGGGCGGGCTGTCGCCGCGCGTGCTGCCGATGGGCGAGATCCGGGATCTGGGGGCGTTGTTGCAACGGGCGGGATTTGCGCTGCCTGTGGCGGACAGTTTCACGAAAACCGTGAGTTACGCCGATTTCGGACAGTTGATGCGGGATCTGCGGGCGATGGGCGAGGGAAATGCGCTGGCGGCGCGGTTGCGGCGCCCGACGGGCCGGGCCGTCTTTGCCCGTGCGGCAGAGTTGTATGCGGCCCATCACAGCCTGCCGGATGGGCGATTGGCCGCAACCTTTGAGATTATCGGGCTGACAGGATGGGCCCCGCATGAAAGCCAGCAAAAGCCGCTGCGCCCGGGTTCGGCAGTGCAGAGTCTGGCCGATGCGCTGGCCACGCGCGAGATGCCGCTGCCGGATACTGAACCGAACGGTTGACCGGGGCGTATAAGCCTATATGTCCCGGCGCTGGGAACGGAAATTCAAGGAAAACCGCGATGCTGGATGCCAAGGCTCTGAACACGGGTGTTGCCCATGGAGACGCGAGCCAAGCCATGATCGCCCCGGGACAGGGCCGCCTTGCCCATGCACCCGCTGACCATCCGCCGGTGCGGCGGGCCAAGATCGGGGTTCTGGTGGCCAATCTGGGGACGCCGGACAATTACGACTATTGGTCGATGCGGCGCTATCTGAACGAGTTCCTTTCGGACAAGCGGGTGGTGGATTATTCGGCATGGATCTGGCAGCCGCTGCTGCAACTGGTGATCCTGTCGAAGCGGCCGTTTTCATCGGGCGCGAATTACAAGCTGATCTGGAACCATGAGCGGAACGAAAGCCCGCTGCTGACGATCACCAAGGACCAAACGCGCAAGATCGCCGAAAGCATGGCGGCCACGCATGGCGACGGGGTCATGGTGGATTTCTGCATGCGCTATGGCAACCCATCCACCGAATCCAAGGTGCGCGCGATGGTGGAGGCGGGGTGCGAAAAGATCCTGTTCTTCCCGCTATATCCGCATTACGCGGGTGCCACGTCGGCGACGGCGAATGACCAGTTCTTTCGCGCGCTGATGAAGGAAAAGCGCCAGCCTTCGGTGCGGACGGTCGCCGAGTATTTCGAGCATCCCGCCTATATCGAGGCTTTGGCCCAATCGGTGGAACGCGCCTATGCGGCGCTGGATCACAAGCCTGATGTTCTGGTGGCTTCTTACCACGGGATGCCGAAGCGCTATTTGATGGAGGGCGACCCCTATCACTGCCAATGCGCCAAGACATCGCGTCTGGTGCGGGAGCGGCTGGGATGGGAAAAGGGATCGATCGACACCACGTTCCAGTCGGTGTTCGGGCCGGAGGAGTGGCTGAAGCCCTATACGGTAGAGCACGTGGCCGAGCTGGCCAAGCAGGGAAAGAAGAAGATCGCGGTCATTGCGCCTGCGTTTTCGGCCGATTGCATCGAGACGCTGGAAGAGATCAACGGCGAAATTCGGGAGGCGTTCGAACATGCGGGCGGGGAAGAGTTTACCTATATCCCCTGCCTGAACGATGATGACGCGCATATCGATGCGCTGGTGGCCGTGATCGAAGAAAACCTGACGGGTTGGGTGCGCTGACGCGCCCCGCCCTTTGGGCCGCACATCAGGGACTGACAGAAACGAAAAGGGTCGGTGGATGAAACCACCGACCCTTTCCTATTTTCGTGATCCAGAGATCAGTTCGAAGCAGCAGCCGCGATGACCAGCAGGAGCAGCAGCGGGACGATGATGCCACCAGCCGAAGACGACGTGTTTGCTTCAACGACTTCCGGTTCCATGACCGGTTCAGCCATGCCGCCAGCGAAAGCGGTGGATGCGGCGACCGTCAGAGCGGCTGCGAGCGCAAGTTTCTTCATAATTAACCTCCAGTTATCGCATGACGCCGAATGTTGCAGAGGCGACGGCATGCACCCAAGATATTCCTCGTGGTTTCTGTTAAGCAGCAACTTTGCTGGATTGCAACTTGCTGCTGGAGCAAAACGCGCCGTCAAGGCGCATTTCGTCAAATTAGCAACACCTGAGTGCCTACTTTTGTGAGGGCGAACAATTCCTGGATGTGCTCATTGTAGAGCCCGACGCAGCCGTTCGATGACCTGCGGCCGATCTTGCGCGTGTCATGGGTGCCGTGGATGCGGTAATAGGTCCAGGACAGATAGAGCGCATGGGTGCCCAGCGGGTTGTCCGGCGAGCCGCCCTCAACCACTTCGGGCCATTCGGGATTGCGTTCGCGCATGGCGGGCGTCGGGCGCCAGGATGGGGCAACCACCTTTTGCACCACTTCGGTGCGGCCACGGCGGGTCAGGTCTTCTGACAGCGGGACGGAGGTGGGATACAGCTTGTAGATCGACTGGTCTTCGGACCAGTAATGCAAGGCGCGCGAGGTAAGGTCGACCAGGATCGCGCCGTTGCGGGTGTTGTCGAAATAGCCCTGCCAATCCAGCATCCGGAAGCTGGAGGCGTTGTTGCGGACGGAACTGGACGCGCCGGGAAGAATTTCGGTGGAGCCTTCCATGCCGAAAGCGGGCATCGCGGCAGCGGCACCCAAGGCCGCAGCGCTGGCTGCCACGAAGTTGCGGCGGTTCAGGTGGAATTTCTTGTCGTTTGTCATCTTCTGCTTGCCCCTTCAGGTTTTCACGCCGCGACGGCACCTTTTGTTTGGCAGATAGCGATTTTTCGGCCGGTCAGCAAATCAAAGACACGTCAATCGGCAAAGGCGCGCGACTCTGTGATCAACTGGTGGGTTGCGTTTGAATTGGCGGGGCAGTTTCGATAGAGAGCAGAACAAAGAGCAGGCGCCTTGGCGCGACGGGGGCGAACGGGACGAATGAACAGACGTGTGATCCTGATGTTGGGCGGGGCATCGGCCCTTTTGGCGGCCTGCGGGGCGACGATGGGGGCGGGGCCGAGACTGGGGCCGGATGGCAAGCCGTTGCCGCAGGTCTATAACACGGCGGCGCAGGGGGCGGGGACGATCGAGTTCCGGTTGCTGGATTCCGTCAATGCGCTGCGGTCGGCGCGGAGCTTGCGCCCGGTGACGCTGAACGCGCAGCTGAACGCGGCGGCGGCGACCCATGCGCGGGATATGTCGGTGCAGAACCGGCCCTGGCATTTCGGATCGGACGGGTCTTCACCGTTGGATCGCGTGCGGCGTGTGGGGTATACCGGCAAGCTGACCGGGGAATTGATTTCCGAAACGTTCGAGACAGAGCTGGAAACGCTGGCGACGTGGATGCAGGCGCCCGACATGCGCAGTGTGGTGCTGGACCCGGCAGCGACGGAAATGGGATTTGCCTGGTTTCAAGAACAGAACGGCAAGATCTGGTGGACGCTGGTCATGGGCAGTGCGGGTTTTGCCTGACCGGGCCTGAACCGGGATGCAGGGGGCCGCTTGGCCCCCTTTTTCATGTGCGGGTCACGGCAGGATGTGGATGACGGTGCCCGGTTCGACCATGGAATAGATCTGTTCCATTTCCTTGTTGGTCACCGCGATGCAGCCCTCGGTCCAGTCGCGCCGCGCGATGGGGCCGAGTGGTCCGCCGTGGATGAAGATGTCGCCCCCCGGCGATTTGTCCTGCGCTTTGGCAAAATCCACATCGGCGACGTTGGGGTAAGAGATGCCGAGCGACAGGTGAAAGCGCGAGCGCGGGTTCTTGTGGGTGATGTAGTAGGCGCCTTCGGGCGTCTTGCCATCGCCTTCAAACTGCTTGTGCCCGTCCGGGGCAAAGCCCAGTGCGATGTCATAGGATTCAAGCACGCGGCCATTGTGCAGGAGATACATCTTGCGATCGGCCTTGTGGACCTGAACCGAGGTCACCTCGGGGCCATAATATTTGCGGAACTTGCCGCCACCGCAGGCCGACAGGCCCACCGCCAGAACGAGGATCAGGATAACCCGGAAAAATCGCATGTACTGCCCGCCTTGCCGTTTCTTGCCGTTATTTTTTCCAAGCGTTTAGAGCAAATTGAAGAGTCTGGCTAGGCAGCCATTCGGAGGGGGCCCTCACGGATGTGTCATCTGCTGAATCTTGCGGCAAGTTCGACATGGGAGGACCAGCGGAACTGATCCACGACCTGCACCCAATCGAGGTTCCATCCGGCCTGCACCAGCATCCGCGCATCGCGGGCGAAGGTGGCGGGGTTGCAGGAGACGGCGGCGATGACGGGAACCTTGCTGCGGGCAAGGGTGGCGAATTGCGCTTCGGCCCCTGCCCTTGGCGGGTCGATCACCACGGCGTCGATCCCTTTGAATTCATCGGGTTCCAGCGGGCGGCGGAACAGATCGCGGGTTTCGGTGACGATCTTCTTGAGCCCTTCGGTATTACGCCAAGCCTTTTCCAGCGCGGCGGTCATGGCGGCGTCGCCTTCCACGGCATGCACCTCGGCCTGTTCGGCAAGGGGAAGGGCAAAGGTGCCGCATCCTGCGAAGAGGTCAGCGATGCGGCGGGCATTGGGGCCGATGGCATCTGTCACGGCCGCAAGGAGCGCGGCTTCGCCTTCGGCGGTTGCCTGCAAGAAGGCGGCGGGCGGCGGAGCGACGAGGGCCTTTCCGAAACGCTGCATGGGCGCGGCGCGCAGGGCGACGGTTTCGCCATTCCACGTCAGCCGCGACAGGCCGTGCTGTTCGGCAAGACGGGCGAGTTCAAGCTGAAGGCCGGACTCCAGCGGTTTGCCCCCGGTGACGGCAATATCGGGGCCGGCAAGGCTGCGCGTGACAGTCAGCGCCAGTTCGACGGTGCGCGAGCCGCCAAGGCGGGTGATCGCCTCAAGCACCGGGAAGGTGGCGATGATGTCTGGGTGAAGGAGTTGGCAGTTGGGGACCGGGATGATCAGGTCAGAGCCGCGGGCGTGAAAGCCCAGAAGCGCGCCACCCTTTGTCTTGCGTGCTGCCAATGTGGCGCGGCGGCGAGAGCGGGGGGGTGAGGTGAGCGTGGGGCGGAAGGGGGCGTCCAGCCCCTGCGCCGACAGGGCGCCGCGGACGATGCCCTGTTTCCAGTTTTCGACAAAGGGATCGGCGGCGTGCTGAAGCAGGCAGCCGCCGCAGGTGCGGGCATGGGTGCAGGGGGGTTTCTTGCGATCCGGCGAGGGCGTGAGGATGCGGGCGTCGGTAAGGTGGTCCCCTTGCAGGGTTCCTTCAACCTCTTCCCCCGGCAGGGCCTGCGAGACATAGATCGGGCCGTCCGGGCCTTTGGCGATGCCGTCGCCATGATGGCCCAGACGTTCGATGGTAAGGATCACTCTGCCGCTTCCTTTTCGTCGGTGCCGATGAAGCCGCCGGATTGGCGGTTCCAGTAGCGGGCGTAGAGGCCCCTCTTGGCAAGCAACTGTTCATGCGTGCCTTCTTCGACAATGCGGCCATTGTCCAGCACGACGATGCGGTCCATGGCCGAGATGGTGGAGAGACGGTGCGCGATGGCAAGCACCGTTTTGCCCCGCATGACACGGTTGAGGGCTTCCTGAATATTCGCCTCTACCTCGGAATCCAGGGCCGAGGTGGCCTCATCCAGAACAAGGATGGGGGCGTCCTTGAGGAAGGCGCGGGCAAGGGCGATGCGCTGGCGCTGGCCGCCTGACAATTTCACGCCGCGTTCGCCGAGGAAGGCGTCATAGCCTTTGCGGCCATTGTGATCGATCATGTTGATGATGAAATCATGCGCCTCGGCGGACTTCGCAGCGGCGATGATTTCCTCTTCGCTGGCTCCCGGTTTGCCATAGGCGATGTTGTCACGGGCAGAGCGGTTGAACATCGCGGTTTCCTGCGTGACCATGCCGATCTGACTGCGCAAGGATTCCTGCGTGATGGTGCGGATATCGTGGCCATCGACAAGGATCGCGCCTTTTTCGGTGTCATAGAGCCGCAGGAGGAGCGAGACGAGCGAGGATTTCCCTGCGCCGGACGCGCCGACGATGCCCAGTTTTTCGCCCGCGCGGATGGTAAGGTCGATATCTTCGACCCCGCCGCGCTGGCGGCCATAGGCGAAGGTGGCGTGGTCAAAGCGGATCTCGCCCCGGATCGGGGGCAGATCACGGGCACCCGTCGCATCGGCGAGGGCGTGGGGGACGGCGAGGGTTTTCATGCCGTCCTCGACTTCGCCCACCGAAGTGTAGATCGACATGAGGGTAAAGCTGACCCAGCCCGACATCTGGGCGATGCGCATGGCGATGGCACCCGAGGCGGCGATGTCGCCTGCGGTGGAGAGGCCCTGCATCCACAGAAGCACCGCACCGCCGATGAGGAGGACGGGCAGGATGCCCGCGATCGTCATCAGGGACAGGCGGAACCAGGTGGAGATGACGCCGAATTCCAGCGAGCGGTCGCGGAAGACCTCCATCGATTTGAGCGCCACGCGATCCTCGAAGGCGGCATGGGCGAAAAGCTTGACCGTCTTGATGTTGGTTATGGTGTCCACGACCTGACCTGACACCATGGCGCGGGCGGAGGCGCGGGCGGCGGAATTGACGCGGACGCGGGGCATGAAGAAGCGGATCAGCAGGACATAGGCCACCAGCCAGACCGCCAGCGCGATGGCGATGCGGTAGTCGATGACCAGCAGGAACACGACCGAACCGATGACGGAGGCCAGCGCAAAACAGACGGTGTTGATGACTTCGGTTGCCACATCGGTGACGGCGCGGGCGGCCTGCATCTGTTTGGTGGCGATGCGGCCTGCGAAATCGTTGTCGAAGAAGGTGACGGCCTGACCCAGCGTCCAGCGGTGCAGGCGCGACAGGACGAGCGGCAGGACATTCGGGCCGACGATGATGGAGTTCGACGCGGACGACACGCCAAAGGCGATGGGGCGCAGGACCATGTAGAACAGGATGAAGACGGTGATGAGTTCCCAGTGATCGGCAAAGAACCGGTCGGGGCCGGAGCCGATGGCGGCATCAATCACCCAGCCGAGGATGAGGGCGGAGACGACCTCGGTGACGCCCGCGAGTGACGACAGGATGCCCGCGATGATGAGCATGGGCCACGATCCCCGCAGGGACCAGTTCATGAAGGCGCCAAGGCTGCGCGGAGGCGGGCCGTCGGCGGGACGGAAGGCATCGATCAGACCACCGAGAGAGCGGGCAAGGTTCATTCGGCAGCCTCTTCTTCCAACCCGATGAAGCCGCCCGACTGGCGTGCCCAGAAGCGGGCATAGAGCCCGTTCTGCGCCAGAAGCGCGGCATGGGTGCCTTGTTCGGCGATATGGCCATCTTCCAGCACGACGATGCGATCCATCGCGGCAATGGTGGACAGGCGGTGCGCGATGGCGATGACGGTTTTGCCCTGCATGACTCCGTAGAGCGCGTCCTGAATGGCGGCCTCGGCCTCGGAATCAAGCGCCGATGTGGCCTCATCAAGGATCAGGATGGGGGCGTCCTTGAGGATCACGCGGGCCAGCGCCACGCGCTGGCGTTGGCCGCCCGACAGTTTCACGCCGCGTTCGCCGACATGGGCATCATAGCCGCGGCGACCCTGCGGGTCTTCCAGCGTGAGGATGAAATCATGCGCCTCGGCCCGTTTGGCGGCGGCGATCATCTCTTCGTCGGTCGCATCGGGGCGGCCGTAGAGGATGTTTTCGCGGACGGATCGGTGGAGGAGCGAGCTATCCTGCTGCACCATGCCGATCTGCTGGCGCAGCGAGGATTGGGTGACCCCGGCAATATCCTGACCGTCGATCAGGATGCGCCCGGATTCGGTGTCGTAGAAGCGCAGCATCAGTTTGACGAGGGTGGATTTGCCCGCACCGGAGCGGCCCACGACGCCAATCTTTTCGCCGTGCTGGATGGTCAGCGACAGGTTCTGCAAGCCGCCCGATCCGCGCCCGTAATGGTGGCTGATGGACTGAATGTCGATTTTGCCTTCGCGAAACTGGAGCGGGGTTGCGCCAGGCCTGTCGACCAGAGCGATGGGTTGGGCGATGGTTTCCATCCCCTCTTGCACCACGCCCAGCGCCTGCACGAGGGATGAAAAAGCCCACATGATCCAGTAGGTCATGTTGTTGAGCCGCAGGACCAGCGCGGTGGCAGCGGCGACGGTGCCAAGGGTGGCATTGCCCTGATACCAGAGCAGAATGGCCCAACCGGTGACGGCCACGATCAGAAAGCCGTTCAGGACGGTGAGCGCGAGGTCCATCTTGGTGATGATGCGCATTTCCGTTTGAAATGTCTGGCGGGCGTGTTCGATGGATTCGCGGGCGTAATCGAGTTCGCGGGCGTCATGGGCGAAGAGCTTGACGGAATGGATGTTGGTATAGGCATCCACCACCCGGCCTGTGACGGCGGAGCGGGCATCCGAGCTGGCCTTCGAGGCGGGGCCTGCGTG
This sequence comes from Variovorax paradoxus, assembly GCA_943370085.1. Classification (GTDB taxonomy): domain Bacteria; phylum Pseudomonadota; class Alphaproteobacteria; order Rhodobacterales; family Rhodobacteraceae; genus Paragemmobacter. The sequence continues at coordinate 118,259 of CALRPT020000005.1, forward strand.
GCGGACAGTCCAGCGGACAAGGATGGCGTAGAGCACGAACCAGACGATCAACGGAACAAGCAGCCGCGGATCGGCATCGGCCAGCATGATGCCTGCGCCGACAACGGTGACCGAGGCGAAGGCCACGGCATCGAAGGTTTGGAACACCGCATCGCCCGCGGCAGGGGGTGTTTGCATGATGCGGTTGGCGATCCGGCCGGCAAAATCGGATTCGAACCAGCCGACCGGTTGGCGGATGACATGGGCATGCGCCCGCCAGCGGATCATGGTGCCGAAATTGGGCAGGATGGCGTTGTGCAGGAGGGCCACATTGGCCACCAAGAGGATCGGACGCAGGATGATGATGGCCAGCGCCACGAGGATCATCTCTGTTCCGTAAATCGCCCAGGCCTGTTGCGGGCCATTGTCGGCCAGCAGGTCCACCAGCCGCCCGACATACCAGATCAGCGCCACATCGGCGAAGGCGGTGATGATCGACAGGGCAGCCGTGATCGAAAAGACCATCCGGAAGGGGCGGATATAGTCTTTCAAAAATGGCCAGAGCCGCCGGGGCGGCGTATCGGTTTGCTCGTAAGGACCATAAGGGTCAACGAGGCTTTCGAAAAATCGAAACACGGGTGAAGCCTCTTGCGTATAGGCTGACCATATAGCCCTGAATGCCGGAAAGGGAAACCGTCAGCGCAGGAGATCGGCCTTTGTCAGCCGCAGGTCCGAGGCGAGCCATGCGCGTTCCAGCCGTTTAAGCTCCTGCCCCAGCAGAGGGCCAACGAGATTGGGCAGGTCGGCGGCAGTGACGGGAAAGCGGGTTTGGGCGCCGCGCGCCACTTCGGATTGCCAGTGCGGCGGCAGGGGCTGTTCCAGCATCGCCGCACGCGACAGCATTGCATCCGTGGCGAGATCGGCCCCGAGTTGCTGGCCCAGAACGGCGGGGGTGAGCGTGCCGCTGACCGCATCGCGCAGGCGGGCCAGATCGCGCGCCTCCGCCCGGGACAGGCGCAGCGCATCGGTCAGGTCTTCGCCGCCGAGAACGGCCAGACGGCGCAGCCAGCGCGGTGGAATGTCCTGTTCCAGATGGATCAGGGGTGCGAGGGCGCGGGGATCGGTGCCGGGAAGCAGCGCGGTCAACACGCCGGATTGCGCCATGCTGGCCACAGACGGGGCGGGATCGGGGGCGGCAAGCAGCTTGCGCATTTCCGCCCCCACGCGTTCGCGGGACAGGGCGGCAAGGCCATCAATCCCAGCGGCGCAGGCGGCAAGACCTTCGGCATCAATCCCCTTTGCGAGATCGCCATACCATGCGTGGAAGCGAAAAAAGCGCAGGATGCGCAGGTAGTCCTCACCGATGCGCGCGGCCGGATCGCCGACAAAGCGCAGATGGCGAGCGCGCAGATCGGGCAGGCCACCCAGCGGATCGACGACTGTCCCGTCCGGGCGGGCGTAGAGCGCGTTCATCGTGAAGTCGCGGCGGGCGGCGTCTTCCTCGAGTCTGACAGAAAAGGCGACGGTCGCGTGGCGGCCATCGGTTGCAACATCGCGCCGGAAGGTGGTGACTTCGTGGGGTTTGCCACTTGCCACGATGGTGACGGTGCCGTGGTCGATCCCTGTGGGCACGGGTTTGAGTTTGGCCGCGCGGGCGAGGTCCATCACCTGATCGGGGGTGGCGTCGGTGGCGATGTCCACGTCCTGCACCGGCATGCCAAGCAGATCGTTGCGGACACAGCCGCCCACGAACAGCGCCTGATGCCCGCCCGCCATGAGCGCCGCGCAAACGGCCTGGGCGGCGGGGTCTTCGATCCAAGCGCCTTGGAGTTTCACGGCTGCACCCTGTCGGCCAGCCCGCGCAGGATGCGGGCGGTGGCGCCCCAGATGTAATAGGGGCCGTAGGGCACCGCATAGTAGCGCCGCCATTCATTGCGCCAGCGGCGGCGTTCGATGCCGAAATTGTCAGGGTTCAGCACATGGTGCAGGGGAACGGTGAACACCTCTTCCACTTCACCGGCCTCGGGCACGGGGGCAAAGGGCGCGCGGACAAAGCCGAGAACAGGCGTGACCGTGAAACCGGTTACGGTTTCATGGGGCGGCAGGGTTCCGGCAATTTCCACGAGATCGGGGGGAAGACCCACCTCTTCGCGGCTTTCCCGAAGGGCGGTGGCGATGACGCCATCATCGCCCTGATCCACCTTGCCGCCCGGCAAGGCGATCTGCCCGGGGTGGTGTTTCAGGTGGGAGGCGCGTTTCGTAAGGATCAGGCGGGGGGTTTCGGGGTGCAGCCAAACGGCCAGAAGCACCGCCGCCGGACGCAGGACGCGGCCCGGCGGCAGGGTGATCGCAGGGTTCAGGTCAAAATCCGAAGAGGGCCGCGCAGGGCGGTTGAGGGCCTTGCGCAGCCTGTCTTCGAGATCATGCATCCGGGGACTTTGTCGCCTCGAACCCGACGGTGGCGGGATCGAGTTCGTAATGGGCGCTGCAGAATTGGCAATCTGCCGTGACGAGGCCATCGGCGGTGGTCATGTAGGCGATGTCCTTGGCCGAATAGATGGACAGCGAGTTGCGGACCTTTTCCTCAGAACAGGAACAGCCAAAGCGGACGGGCTGCGCATCGAATACGCGCGGTTCTTCTTCGTGGAACAGGCGCACCAGCAGATCGGTGGGCTGCACCGAGGGGCCGATCAGTTCCATCTCTTCGACCGTGTCGAGCAGGAAGTTCACGCGGTTCCAGTTTTCGCCCTCTTCCCCCGACAGGATATCGGCATGGGACAACAGGCCGCCTTCGCCAGTGGCCCCGGCATTGGCGACAAAAGGCGATGCCTTGGGCATGTGTTGCAGCATCACGCCGCCCGCGCGCCAATGCAGCGGCTGACCGGGCGTCTGGCTTTTGCCGAAGGTGACGGCGAACCGGGTGGGCAGCTGTTCGGACTGCGCGAAGTAGGTTTCCGCGCAGGACGACAGCGATCCGCCCGCGATGGGGGTGATGCCGGAATAGGGGACGTTGCCTTCGCCCTGATCGATCAGCACGGCGAGGTAGCCTTCGCCGATCTGGCTGAAGGGGTCGGCATCGGGATCGAGGCGGTCTTTGTCAAAGCTGGCATAGGCGCGGATGCGGGCGCTTTGCCCATCTTCGCTGGGGCCATAATAATCGGTCGCGATCAGCCGGGCGGGGCCTTTGCCGCGCACCTGAAGCGACAGCTTCCAGCGCAGTTTGATGGCCTGACCGATGAGCGCGGTCAACAGGGCGGCTTCGGCGACCAGCGCCTCGATCTGCGGGGGGTAGTCGTGCTGACCCAGAACCTGATCCAATACCCCATCCAGCCGCGCCACGCGGCCGCGGATATCGGAACGATCAAGTTGAAACGGCAGGACGGTATCGTCCCAGGCGAGTTGAGAGCCGATGGTCATTGGGTTTCCTGATTGTGCCTGCCCCGAATAGCGCGGCATTATAGGATGAGCAACTGTGGGGCAAAACAGATGATCCGTCGATATGGGGACCCTTTGCAGCAAGGTCAACGGTACCGGCGCAGGCCGGGGGTTTATGCCATCCTGCTGGACGGGGATCATCTGCTGGCGACGCATCAGGCCGAGCCGGTGCCGGAATATCAGCTTCCTGGCGGCGGGATCGACAAGGGCGAGCATCCGATTGCCGCACTGCACCGCGAAGTGTTTGAGGAAACGGGATGGCGGATCGCGCTGAACCGGCGGTTGGGCGCGTTCCGGCGGTTCACCTATATGCCGGAATATGACCTTTGGGCGGAAAAGCTGTGTACCGTCTATTTGGCGCGGCCTGTGCGGCGGCTGGGTCCGCCGTCAGAGGCGGGGCATGAGGCGGTGTGGATGTCTGTTGAGGCGGGGTTGGAGGTGCTGGGCAATCCCGGTGACAGGGCGATGCTGGCACGTGCGGTTGGACTCATGCGGTGACCTGCGGGCGGTGAAAATCAAAGATCACGGCCGAAACATCATCGGGAAAATCAGTGGTTCCTGCGTGATCGGCGAGGCTGCTGCGCAAGGCATCATGCAGGGACTGACCCCGCAAAGTTCGGTTGTGGTGCAGGATATGGGCGAGGCCATCCGTGCCAAGATCGCCGCCGGGGCCGGGACATTCGGTTATTCCATCTGAAGGGATGGCGAGCCGGTCGCCGGGTTTCAAGCGCAGGGTGACCGACGGATAGGTGGCATGTGCCACCATGCCCACCGGAAAGCCGCCATCGCCGATCCAGACGGGCGGGTGATGGCGCGACAGATGCAAGGGGTGTGGGTGGCCCGCCTGCACCAGTTCGACCGTTCCATCGGTGAGGTCGATATCGGCATAGATCATGGTCAGGTACAGATCGCCCTGCTGATCGGCGCAGAGCAGGCGGTTGAGCCGTTCCACCACCGCACCGGGCGGCAGGGGGCGGCCATCCAGAAACGCGACGTTCTGGTCGCGTGATCGGCCGGACAAGAGCGCGGCAAGGCGCGCCGCCACGAGCGCGGAGGCGACACCGTGACCCGAGACATCGATCGAAAACAAGGCGATGCGCCCTTGTTCGAGAGGAAACCAGCCCACCAGATCGCCACCGAGATGACCGGAGGGCTGCATCAGGAAAACAGCCTCGGCCCCATTCATCGGAATGACGGTGTCGGGGATCAGCGACAGTTGCAGACGCCGCGCCTCGGCCAGATCGCGCTGGAGCGCGTCATAGAGGCGTTCAAGATCGCGGTTTCGCTGCTGCAGTTCCGTTTGCATCTGCAGGATGCGTTCGCCGGCGTGCAGGCGGGCCTGAAGTTCGGCGGGGTCTATCGGCTTGGTCAGGAAATCGTCGGCCCCGCTTTCCAGCCCGTCTGCCACCGCGGCGGTGCCGGATTTCGCGCTGATGAGAACGAAGTAGCTATAAGTGTCGCGGCGCAACGCCCGGAAGGCGCGGCAAAACTCTGGCCCCGACATTCCGGGCATGACCCAATCGCTGAGGACGATGTCAAATCGCCCCTCTTGCGCCAGGGCCAGCGCCTGCTGGCCAGAGGCGGCCTGCGCCACATCATAGCCCCAGCGGCCAAGCTGCATGGCCAGCATCTGCCGTTGTGCCGCACTGTCATCCGTGACCAGAACGCGCCGGGCAATGACCGGACTTCCAAACGACCCCTGCACCGCAATCCCCATTCTTTACCCCGTCACCACCCTAGGGCGCGACGCTTAACCAGCGGTGAAAGACGCAAATTCTCATTATCTGGGGTGGTGGCATTTACCCTTGGTTGACCACCGTCGCGCAAGGTGGGGCGGTGGGGAATATCTGAACCGGGGTGAAGAAATGCTGGTGAACAAGGATCGTCTTGAGGCGTTGCGGGAAGAGATTGGCGCGGATGGGTTTGATGAAGTGGTCAGCCTGTTCCTGCAAGAAAGCGCAGAGGTGGTGGAACGGCTGGGCGCGCAGAGACCCGGCGATCTGTCGGCCGAAGATCTGCATTTCCTGAAGGGCAGCGCCTTGACGTTGGGCTTTGACGATCTGGCCGATCTGTGCCGCCGGGCCGAAATGGGCGATCAGGAGCATCCGTCGGTGCTGCGCGCCGTGTGGGAGCAAAGCTGCGCCGCCTATGATGCGGCCTAGATCAGGAATTCGGCCAGCACATCATCGTTGGTGATGTCGCGATAGGTGAAGGCGGCCTCGTCAAGTTTGGCAAAGAGTTCACGAAAGCTTTCGGGGCGTTTCGTTTCGATCCCGATCAGGACCGAGCCGAAGTTGCGGGCGGATTTCTTGAGGTATTCAAAGCGCGCGATATCGTCATCGGGACCAAGCATGCCAAGGAATTCACGTAGGGCGCCGGGGCGTTGGGGCATGCGCAGGATGAAGTATTTCTTCACCCCCGAATAGCGCTGGGCGCGTTCCTTCACCTCGGGCAGGCGTTCGAAATCGAAATTCCCGCCTGAGGTGATGCAGACCACAGTCTTGCCGCGAATCTCATCTGCCAGTTCGGGCAGCACATCCACGGACAGCGCGCCTGCGGGTTCCAGAACGATGCCTTCGACATTGAGCATTTCCAGCATCGTCACGCAGATGCGGTCTTCGGGCGAGAGAAGCACGTTTTCGACGGGCACCCAGTTGAGATGCGCAAAGGTGCGGTCACCCACCCGCGCCACGGCGGCGCCATCGACAAAGCTGTTCACGCGCGGCAGTTTCACCGGGGCGCCATCGCGCAGCGCGGCGAGCAGGCTGGCCCCACCCAAGGGTTCGACAAAGCGGTAATCGGTTTCCGGCGCCATTTCGCGTAGGTAAGCCGTGACGCCAGAGGACAGGCCGCCGCCGCCGACAGGCAGCACCACCAGATCGGGCGCGCGGCCAAGCTGATCAAGAATTTCCACGCCCACGCTGGCCTGGCCCAGGATCACATCGGCATCATCGAAGGGCGACAGGAAATGCGCCTGTTGTTCGGTGCAGAAGGTTTGTGCCGCGGCAAGGGTCTGATCGAAATAGTCACCCGTCAGAACGATGCGGACATTGTCGCCGCCAAAGGCGCGGGTCTTGTCGATCTTTTGCTGTGGCGTGGTGACGGGCATGAAGATCGTGCCATCCACACCGAAATGGCGGCAGGCGAAGGCAACGCCCTGCGCGTGATTGCCCGCGCTGGCGCAGACGAAACTGCGACGGTCGGGCGTTGTGGTCAGAACCTTGCCCATGGCGGTAAAGGCACCGCGCAGCTTGTAGCTGCGGACCGGGGTGAGATCTTCGCGTTTCAGCCAGATATCGGCATCATAGCGCTGCGACAGGTGTTCGTTGCGCTGCAGAGGTGTTTCGGGGAACAGCTCGCGCAGGGCCTCGCTCGCCAGCCGGGCGCTTTTCGTGAAATCGCTCATTCGGCGGGAATCCCCTTATGCAGACTCGATCTGATTGCGGCCATCGAATTCATATTCCTTAATGTGGCCACAGAAATGCCATGTGCAGGGCTTCAGCCTTTCTGCCGAAGTCTCATAAGCGAGGAATAGACCATGTTCCATCCCAAGAAGGTAGTTGCGGTTCTTGGTGTTGCCACGTTGATGTTGAGCCCAGCCATCCCGAGCTTTGACCTCTTTGGCGCCGATGCGGCCTTTGCCAATAATGGCAATGGCGGCGGAAACGGCGGCGGAAATGGTGGCGGCAACGGCAACGGCGGCGGAAATGGCGGCGGTGGCAAGAGCGAAGGAGCGTCGGGCGGGAACGGCAAATCCGGCGGGAAAGAGAAATCCGGCGGACAGACCGTTGCAAGGGCCAAGCCTTCCGCAGCGCAGCCCAAGGCCGCCCCTATGGAAACAGAGGAAGCCATCACCTTTGCGGCGCGCGACCTGGGCAACATGAACGGGGCGCTGAACGCCAATATCAACGCGGTTCTGGCGCATGTGCGCAACGGAAACACGAATGGCCCTGTCGGTGCTGTGGCCGGTCTGGTTGCGGCGGATGCAGCGCTGGGCGATCTGGATGCCGAGGACGTTCTGGCCCGCGCAGAGGCATGGGCGACCCATGACGCTGAACTGGCTGCGGCGCTGGGTGAGTATGCGTCGGTTGAGGATTACATCATGGATCGGGATGCCGAAGCGGCCTATCCTGATCTGAAGGCGACGTGGGACACACAGAATGGTCTGTATCAGGCCGCGCTGACCGCGGAAGACCCTGATGCAGAGTCGCTGAACCCCGGGCCGGAACCGGTGGACCCGGACTTCACCGCGATTGCCGAACTGGATGCCCTGCTGGCAAGCCCGCCGGAGGGCGAAGCGCCCAGCGAAGAGGACATCGCGGCCGCGAATGGCGTGACGGATGCCGAAAAGGCTGTTCTGGAACTGTGGAACAAGAACCCGGACGCGACCGACGAAATCAGCGCCGAGGAACAGGCGTTGCTTGATTCGCTACGGGAGCGGTTCTCGGACGCGGATCTTGAGGCGATTGCCGCAGCTTCGGGTTCGTGATCCTGCGCTGATTTCGGGTGAAGCGGGGCGGCGCAGGCCGCCCCTTTTCATTTGGGTGCCACCCTTGCCGCGATGGGCAAGACCCGATACACCGCGCGCCAATAAATCCCGTGGGAAAAGAGGCTGCGATGTTCAAGCCGAAGAAAGTTGTCCTTGCCTATTCAGGCGGTCTGGATACCTCGATCATCCTGAAATGGCTGCAGACGGAGTATGGCTGTGAGGTTGTGACCTTTACCGCCGATCTGGGCCAGGGTGAGGAGCTTGACCCGGCGCGTGACAAGGCGATCCTGTTGGGGATCAAGCCCGAGAATATTCACATCGTGGATCTGCGTGAGGAATTCGTGCGGGATTTCGTCTTCCCGATGTTCCGGGCCAATGCGGTTTATGAGGGGCTGTATCTGCTGGGCACGTCGATCGCGCGGCCGCTGATTTCCAAGGAACTGGTGCGGATCGCGCAGGAAACCGGGGCCGATGCCGTGGCGCATGGGGCGACGGGCAAGGGCAATGATCAGGTGCGCTTTGAACTGGCCGTGGCAGCGCTGGACCCATCCATCCGGGTCATCGCGCCGTGGCGGTTGTGGGATCTGACCAGCCGGACCAAGCTGCTGGAATTTGCCGAGACGAACCAGATTCCGATTGCCAAGGACAAGCGCGGCGAGGCGCCGTTCTCTGTCGATGCGAACCTGCTGCACACGTCGTCCGAGGGGAAGGTTCTGGAAAACCCTGCCGAGGAAGCGCCGGAGTTTGTCTATCAGCGCGTGGTTCCGGTCGAGAAAGCGCCGGATCAGGCGGAGTTTGTCGAGATCACCTTTGAGCGTGGCGATGCCGTGGCGATCAATGGCGAGGCGCTGTCGCCCGCCACCATTCTGGCGCGACTGAATGACATGGGCGGTCGGCATGGCGTTGGCCTGCTGGACCTGGTGGAGAACCGCTTTGTCGGGATGAAATCGCGCGGCCTGTATGAAACCCCCGGCGGGACGATCCTGTTGGAAGCGCATCGCGGGATCGAACAGATCACGCTGGATTCCGGTGCAGGCCACCTGAAGGATTCCATCATGCCGCGCTATGCGGAGCTGATCTATAACGGCTTCTGGTTCAGCCCGGAACGTGAGGCGCTGCAGGCGCTGATCGACAAGACGCAGGAACATGTGACCGGGACAGTGCGGGTGAAGCTGTTCAAGGGTTCGGCCCGGACGGTGGCGCGGTGGTCGGACCATTCGCTTTATTCGGAAAAGCATGTGACGTTCGAGGAAGACGCTGGCGCCTATGACCAGAAGGATGCCGAAGGGTTCATCCGCCTGAATGCGCTGCGGTTAAAGCTGATCGCCACGCGGAATGCGCGGGTGAAGTGAGTTTCGGCTAAGCGGTTGAAATCGGGCGGGCTTTGGCCCGCCCTTTTCATTTCAGGCGAGCTTCTTCGCGGCCTGTGCATCCAGCGCCGCGTTGAGGGCGGACGGCTCCCAATTTCCATCCAACGCTTCTGTCACCAAAGCCGCCTGTGTCTTGGGGGCCATGCCGCCCAAGGGCGGATCGCGGTCGAGGTTGGTGGGGAAGCTGTAGCCTTCGGCGCTGGCGGCGATGGTGTTGGCGATCTGGTCCGGGGTGAGGCTGTTGTCGTGGCGGGCGGCGCGGAGGGTGGGGTAAAGCGCCTTGACCATGGCGGAGCGATCCACGGTTTCCATCGCGCGGCCATAGGCGGAAGAGACCTGGAACAGGTTCACCATACGGCGGATATCGGTGCTGCGGTTGGTGCCAGCGGCGTGAAGGAGCGCCGGCGAAAAGAACAGCATGTCGCCCTTTTCCAGCGGGATTTGCACATGGTTTTCAACGAAGTAGGCGCGCACATCCGGGCGGCTCATGGCGAGGTAGCCTGCATCATAGGCCTGTGAAAACGGCAGAAGCTGTGTCGGCCCGGTTTCCACTGTGGCGCCGACATGGGCGATGGCGCCCTGCAGCGTGAGCAGGGGTGAAAAGAGTTGGACGTGGCGGGGGTAGCGTTCGATCTGCGCGGCGGATTGAAAGCCGAGGTGATAGTCGCGATGCGGCGACTGCGCCGCGCCGCCCGGATTGACCACATTCAACTGCGCCGTCATCTGGTAGAACGGGCCAAGCCACGCTTCGGATATCGCGGCGAGAAACGGGTTGGCGTAGTAGCGCGCAAAGTTGGCGGGATCGGCAAGGCAATGTTTTTCCAGCGAGTTCCATAGCCTGTCATTCGCCCCCGGCTTGGCGAAATGGTCGCCCCCGCCGCTGCCTGCGCGGTTTTGTTCGGCGATCAGCTGCCAGAAGATGGCGCTGGCCTGATCGAGCATGTCCAGATCGGTTTCGGCATGTTTCAGGACCACGACGCCCGGCCCGGTGAGCATGGCATCAGACCATTCGGCCATCAGCGCGCGGCGTTCGGCCGGATCGGACAGGGCGGGAAGAAGGGCGGGGCAATCGTAGATCAGGACGTTCTTCTGCACATCGGCGGCAAAGGGATAGTCTGCCTTTGAAACCGTTTGGGAACAGAGGGTTATCAGATCCTCGATCCGGCAATCCTCGGCCCGGAGATAGGCGCGGGCGGCGCGGGCGGCGGTGATGGAATGGTTGAGCATGGGATCCTCCCCGATCCTGAGTTCGGGGAGTTTGCGATGAGGGCGGCGCGCGGGCAAGGGTGCGGTTGACGGGGTTTCGTCAAAGCTTGTACGCGGCAAGCCGTTGATAATGCGGAAGAGCCTGTTCCACGAGCGGGGCATATTCGGCGGGAAGGGTGGGAAGCGGGGCTTCGGGATCGCCGAACCCGGTGGAGGCGTGAACGGCGTTGTACCAATGCGGGGCCCAGACGCCATCATAGGGTTTTGGGCCTGCAGGCCAGTGCAGCATGTTTTCGGTGAAGGGGATGCCCAGCGCGGTACAGAGTTTTGCAAGCGAATCCCGTGGGTTGGCGCGGATATCTGCGCTGTCGATCACCAGGGGGGCGCGACCTGCCCAGCCTGCGACCTGATCGAAGAGTTCGGCCTGCTGGACAAAGCCGATATCGGCCAAGGTCGGGGCTTCGCGTTTCTGGCTGTAGCTGGCCACGACGCGGGCGGGGTGGCGGATCAGGAAGACGTTGGTGAGGTGCCGCATGAAACCCCGGTCAAACTCCGGGATCATGTGAAGCGTCATGTGTTTCTGATAGTGCAGCGCTTTTCCATCAGGAGTCGGCCCGGTGCAAGCGGCGGCGATCCGGGTGGGATCGGTATCATCCGTGGCGATGATGGTATCGCGCATCGGGTGATCGATCCCGGTTTTCGCCAGATAGGCGGCGTAGAAGGGTTCATCCCAGACCGCGCAATCGCCGCGCGCAGCGAAGGCATACATCATGGCGGTAGACAGGTTCCGGGGGCCGGACCACATGGCGATTTTCATCGGTTTTCCTTGTGCAGCTGGTGGTGCAGCGCGCGGTGCAGACAAGTGTGCATACGCTACGAACGGGCGATGAGCGCTTTGTAAAGGTCGCGCAGGCGCTGGGTCATCGGGCCCATCTGGCCGGTGCCAATCACGCGGCCATCGATGCTGCCCACGGGGGTTTGCGCGCCGAAAGTGCCGGTGAGAAACGCCTCATCCGCACCGTAGGTATCGACGAGGGAGAAATTGCGCTCAAAGACCGGGATGCCGTTTTCGCGGCAGAGGTCGATCACCTTTTGCCGGGTGATACCGTTCATGCAGTAGTCGCCTGTGCTGGTCCACACCTGCCCTTTGCGGACGATAAAGAAGTTGCAGGCGTTGGTGGTGTTCACGAAGCCGTGGACATCGAGCATCAGCGCCTCATCCGCGCCGGCCTTTTGCGCGGCGATGCAGGCGAGGATGCAGTTCAGCTTGGAATGGCTGTTGAGCTTGGGGTCCTGCGTCATGGGCAGGCCGCGCAGATGCGGGACGGTGGCCAGCGTGATGGGGCGCGGGATTTTCGGGCGCGAGTGTTCCATGATGATGGCGACCGTCGGCCCCTGCTGCGACAGGCGCGGGTTCTGGAACGGCCGGGTCTTTACGCCCCGCGTGACCATCAGGCGGCAATGGGCATCGGTGACCATCCCGTTGGCCTTTTGTGTGTCTAACACCGCCGAAATCATCTGATCCGGGGTCATGGCGATGTCGAGGTCGATGGCCTTTGCTGCCTCGAACAGCCGATCCATATGTTCGGTGATGAAGGCCCATCTGCCCTCGTAAAGACGGATCCCCTCCCACACGCCGTCGCCCAGCATGAAGCCCGAATCGTAAACCGAGACGAGCGCATCTTTTTTCGGAACGATGCGGCCATTCACGTAGATCAGGATGGACTCATTCCGGGCATCTTCTTCGGCGGCGTGGGTTGAGACGTGGTCTGTCATGGGTGGCCCCTGTTCTTTGGGGCAAAGGCTAATGGGCGCGGGAAAGAAGGGAAAGGGGCGGCGTCACCTTAGCGTGACCTCACGGCAGGGTGAGTTGCCGGATTTGGGTTGGCGGGTGAGGGTTTGGCAAAAGGGAGATTGCCCATGCATCGCTTGTTTACCGCTGCCGCAGTTGTTGTGACGTTGTTCCTATCTGCCGTACTGGGCGCAGCCAGCCATGCCGCCACGGAAAAAGCCATTGTGGCGGGGGGCTGCTTCTGGTGCGTGGAGGCGGATTTCGAGAAGGTGCCGGGGGTCCGGTCTGTGGTGTCAGGCTTTACCGGCGGGACGGTCGCGAACCCGACCTACAAGCAAGTGACAGCAGGCGGGACCGGGCATTACGAGGCGGTCGAGATCACGTTTGATAATGCGCGGATCAGCTATGACCAGGTGATCAACTTGTTCCTGCGGTCAGTCGATCCGCTGGATGCCGGCGGGCAGTTCTGTGATCGAGGCGACAGCTATCGTACGGCGATTTTCGTCTCTAATTCGGCGCAAAAGGCCTCTGCCGAAGCCGCGGTGGCCGAGGCATCGGCTGTGCTGGGGCAACGGGTGGTGACGCCCGTTCTGGCGGCGGGGCCGTTCTATGACGCGGACGACTATCATCAGGACTACTACAAGAGCAGCGACATCATCCTGACGCGGGCCGGGCCGAAGCAGAAGAAGAATGCCTATACCTTTTATCGCGACGGCTGTGGCCGGGATGCGCGGGTGAAGGCGGTTTGGGGCAGTGAGGCGGCCTTTGTGAAGTAACGTTCCGGGCTTTCGCGGGCGGGTCGGCTTTTGTAGGGTTTCCCCGGAACAGGGGGACCGATGACCGAAGACAGCGTGACGCCGATGATGGCGCAATATCTGGAGATCAAGGCGCAGAACCCCGGCGCGCTGTTGTTCTATCGGATGGGCGATTTCTATGAGATGTTCTTCGAGGATGCCGTCGCGGCGGCAGAGGCGCTGGATATTGCGCTGACGAAGCGGGGGTTTCATCTGGGCGAGCCGATCGCGATGTGCGGGGTGCCTGTGCATGCCGCCGAGGGCTATCTGCTGACGCTGATCCGCAAGGGGTTTCGCGTGGCGATTGCCGAGCAGCTGGAAGACCCGGCCGAGGCGAAGAAGCGCGGGTCGAAATCTGTGGTGCGGCGGGATGTGGTGCGGCTGGTGACGCCCGGCACTTTAACCGAAGATGCGTTGCTGGAGGCGCGGCGGCACAACTTCCTGTGCGCCTTTGCCGAGGTGCGGGATGAGGCGGCGCTGGCCTGGGCGGATATCTCCACCGGGGAGTTGCGGGTGATGCCCTGCCCCGTGGTGCGGCTGGGGCCGGAGCTGGCACGGCTGGGACCGCGCGAGGTGCTGCTGAGTGAAGCGCGGGATGGTGATTTGGCCGGATTAGTGACGGAATCCGGCGCGGCGCTGACCCGGCTGTCACGCGGATCTTTTGATTCCGTATCAGCGGAGCGGCGGCTGTGCGCGCTGTTCAACGTAACAACGCTGGAGGCGTTCGGGCTGTTTGACCGCGCCGAATTGTCGGCCATGGGGGCCTTGGTCGATTATCTGGACCTGACGCAGCGGGGAAAACTGCCCCTGTTGCGCCCCCCCGTGAAAGAGGCGGCAGGCGGGGCGATGCAGATTGACGCGGCGACGCGGCGCAATCTGGAACTGACGCAGGCGCTGAGCGGGGGGCGCGACGGATCACTTCTGGCGGCGGTGGACCGGACGGTGACGGCACCGGGGGCGCGGCTGCTGGAACGGCGGATATCGTCGCCGTCGCGGGACCTGTCGGTCATCCATGCGCGGCTGGAATCGGTGCGTTTTCTGCTGGAACAGAGCCTGTTGCGGGCGGAATTGCGCGATGCGCTGCGCCGCGTGCCGGATATGGACCGCGCGCTGTCACGGCTTGCGCTGGATCGGGGCGGGCCGCGTGATATGGCGGCGATCCGGGCAGGGTTGACGCAGGCGGTATCGGTTGCTGCGCGGTTGGAAGGCGCGCCGGTTCTGTTGGCCGAGGCGGCGCGCGCGCTTGTGGGGCATGAGGCGCTGGTCGATCTGCTCGATCGGGCGCTCGTCGCGGAGCCGCCATTGCTGGCGCGGGATGGTGGGTTCATCGCGCCGGGGTTTGATGTGGAGCTCGATCAGGCGCGGCGGCTGCGGGATGAAGGGCGCGGCGTGATTGCCGGGATGCAGGCGGATTTCATCAATGACACCGACATTCAGAGCCTGAAGATCAAGCATAACAACGTGCTGGGATACTTTATCGAGACCACATCCACCCATGCGGAGCGGATGCTTTCGCCGCCCCTGTCAGAGCGGTTCATCCATCGGCAGACCACGGCGGGGCAGGTGCGGTTTACCACGGTGGAACTGTCGGAACTGGAAACGCGCATTCTGAATGCAGGGAACCACGCGTTGGAGATCGAGAAGCGGCATTTCGAGGCGCTGCGTCAGGCGGTGCTGGCGCAGGCAGGCCCGGTGGGTGCGGCGGCGCGGGCCTTGGCGGAGGTGGATCTTTCGGCGGCCTGGGCTGATCTGGCGGTGGAGGAGAATTGGGCCGAGCCGGTGGTGGATGACAGCCGCGCCTTGGTGGTGGAGGGCGGGCGGCACCCGGTGGTGGAGCGCGCGCTGCGGCGGCAGGGGGCGGGGCCGTTCGTCGCCAATGACTGCGCGCTGACGGAGGGCGAGACGCCTGCGATCTGGCTGCTGACCGGGCCGAACATGGCGGGGAAATCCACCTTCCTGCGGCAGAATGCGCTGATCGCGCTGCTGGCGCAGGCGGGGAGTTTTGTGCCGGCATCGCGCGCGCATATCGGAGTGGTCAGCCAGTTGTTCAGCCGGGTGGGCGCGGCGGATGATCTGGCTCGGGGCAGGTCGACCTTCATGGTGGAGATGGTTGAAACCGCGGCGATCCTGAATCAGGCGGATGACAGGGCGCTGGTGATATTGGATGAGATCGGGCGCGGGACGGCGACCTATGACGGGTTGTCGATCGCCTGGGCCACGATGGAGCATCTGCATGACGCGAACCGCTGCCGCGCGCTGTTCGCCACGCATTACCACGAGATGACGGCGCTGGCGGGCAAACTGGACGGTGTGGAAAACGCCACGGTGCGGGTGAAGGAATGGGAAGGCGACGTGATCTTCCTGCATGAGGTGCAGAAAGGCGCGGCGGACCGGTCCTATGGCGTGCAGGTAGCGCGCTTGGCCGGGTTACCGGCGGCGGTTGTGGACCGGGCCAAGGTGGTGCTGGAGGCGCTGGAATCGGGGGAACGTCTGGGCGGCGCACGGCCCAAGGCGTTGATCGACGATCTGCCTTTGTTCAGCGTGGCGCAATCCGCACCCCCTGCCCCGCGTGTTGTGGCGAAGGAGTCGGCAGTCGAATCGAGGCTGAAGGAGGCGCATCCAGATGACATGACGCCGATGGAAGCGCTGCGGCTGGTCTATGAGCTGAGAGAGTTGCTAAAGCATTAAGCCTTATCTTCTCTGTTAAAATATCCCACGGGGGTCCGGGGGTGTGAAACCCCCGGTCCCGCACGCGACATCAAGCGCCGGTGTTCGAGGATACGCCCACTTGCGCGGGGCGAAGAAGGCGATCATGCAGCATGAAGCCTTCGGTCATCACCTGGATGATCTGGCCGGCCTTGGTGCCGGGGAGCGGGGCTTCGAACATCGCCTCATGGTTTTGCGGATCAAACATGTCGCCCACTTTCGGGGTGATCGGTTTCATCCCGTGGCGGGTCATCACGTTGGTCAGTTCGCGCAAGGTCAGCTGCACGCCTTCAAACAGGGCCGAGGCGGCGGCTTTTTGTTCATCGGTCGCCATGGCAAGCGCCCGGGTGAGATTGTCGAACACGGGCAGCAGATCGCGGGCAAGGCGGGTGCTGCCGTATTGTTCAGCCTCGCGCCGGTCGCGTTCGCCGCGCTTGCGGGTGTTTTCGGCATCGGCCAAGGCGCGCATGAAGCGGTCGCGGAAATCGTCCCGCTCTGCGCGCAGGGATTCGATCTCTGACTCGGCTGTCAGATCGTCGAGCCCTTCTTCAATGGCGAATTCTTCGGATACCGTCTTTTCGTCAGCCATCATTCAAAGCCTTTTCACTTGCCCCGTTCGGACATCAGCCGCCCGACGAGTTGCGCCGTGTAATCCACGATCGGCACGATCCGCCCGTAATTGAGCCGGGTCGGTCCGATCACGCCCACGGCGCCGATGATCTTTCGGTCCGCGTTCATATAGGGAGAAACGACGAGACTTGAACCGGAAAGTGAGAAGAGCTTGTTCTCGGACCCGATAAAAATGCGGACACCTTCGCCGGTTTCCGCAAGTTCGAGGAAATCGGCAATGTCGCGCTTGCGTTCGAGGTCATCGAACAGGGTGCGGACGCGGTCGATATCGGTGGATTCCTGTTCCAGCAGGTTGGCGCGGCCACGCACGATGAGCCGTTCAGATGTCTCACCGGGGTTTTCCCAGACGGCGAGGCCGGATTCCACCAGATCGCGGGCGAGCGAATCGATTTCCTGCCGGCGTTTGGAGATTTCCGAGGTCATGGTGCGGCGCAGTTCTGTCAGCGTCTTGCCTTCGGCGAGCGCGTTCAGAAAATTGGCCGCTTCGCGCATCGAGGAAGGCGTCTGGCCCGGCGGTGGGGTGAAGATGCGGTTTTCGACCTGACCATTGGCAAAGACCAGCACCACGAGAGACCGGTCCTGAGACAGGGAGACGAATTCGATATGGCGAATGGGCGCCTCGACCTTGGGCGCGAGCACGAGGCTGGCGCCGCGGGTGATGCCGGACAGGGCCGCGCCGATGTGATCGAGGAGCGAGGTTACATCTTGATCGTTCTGGCCGAGGGTGGCGTCGATCCTTTCGCGGTCTTCCTCGGCCACGGTGCCCACTTCCAGCAGGCTGTCGACGAACATGCGCAGGCCCATCTGCGTGGGAATGCGGCCGGCAGAGATATGCGGGCTGTCGAGAAGGCCGAGGAATTCCAGATCCTGCATGACGTTGCGGATGGTGGCGGCGGACAGCTTTTCCGACATGGAGCGCGTCAACGTGCGCGACCCGACCGGATCGCCGGATTCGAGGTAACCTTCGACGACGCGGCGAAAAACCTCGCGCGAGCGGTCGTTCATTTCGGAAAGGATCTTGGAACCGTCCGTCATCGTTCTGAAACCCCTGTGTCCTGGCCATTATCGGGGCCACGGCCGAGGCGTCAATCGGGGTTGCATCCGGGGGGCTGGGTTGCATATCTGGCCCATACCCAAAAAGCCCATACCCTGTAAGGATGATCCGATGCGCCCCTCTGGCAGACAATTGAACGAAATGCGGCCGGTTACAATCGAAACCGGCGTGATGAAGCATGCCGAAGGGTCGTGCCTGATCAAGATGGGCGAGACACATGTGCTGTGTTCGGCCACGATCGAGGACAAGGCGCCGCCCTTTTTGAAGAATACGGGGCTGGGCTGGGTGACAGCGGAATATGGGATGCTGCCGCGCGCGACCAACAGCCGCACGCGGCGTGAGGCGGCGGCGGGCAAGCAATCGGGGCGGACGCAGGAGATTCAGCGTCTGATCGGGCGGGCGCTGCGGGCGGGTGTGGACCGGTCGGCGCTGGGGGAACGGCAGATCGTGATCGACTGCGACGTGATCCAGGCGGATGGCGGCACGCGCTGCGCCTCTATCACAGGGGGGTGGGTTGCGTTGAAAATGGCCGTGGCCAAGCTGTTGAAGGCCGGCGTGATCGTGAGCGATCCGATGATCGACCATGTCGCTGCCGTATCCTGCGGGATTTATGCCGGACAGGCGGTGCTGGATCTGGATTATGCCGAGGATTCGACGGCGGGGACGGATGGAAACTTCATCCTGACCGGGCGTGGGCGGCTGATCGAGGTGCAGATGAGCGCCGAGGGTGCCACCTTCAGCCGGGCCGAGATGGGCGAGTTGCTGGATCTTTCCGAGGCGGGCTGTGCGCAGCTGGTGGCGGCGCAGAAGGCGGCGCTTGGGCTGTGACCATGCGGAAGTTCACCGGGGATCGGCTGGTTGTCGCCACGCATAACAAGGGCAAGCTGGAAGAGATTTCCGCCTTGTTAGAGCCGTTTTCAGTGGCGGTGACCAGCGCCGGGGAATTGGGGCTGGCCGAACCGGAAGAGACCGAGAGCACTTTCATCGGTAATGCGCGGATCAAGGCGCATTTTGCGGCGCTAGCGAGCGGCCTGCCCGCGCTGGCGGATGACAGCGGAATCAGCATTGACGGGCTGGGCGGCGCGCCGGGGGTTTACACGGCGGATTGGGCGGAAACGCCGAAGGGCCGGGATTTCGTGATGGCGATGACGCGGGCATGGGAGGAGTTGGAGGCGGCGCAGGCCCCCTACCCCCGCACCGCACAGTTCCGCTGCACACTGGTGATGGCCTGGCCGGATGGGCACGACGAGGTGTTCGAGGGCGTGATGCCGGGCCAAGTGGTGTGGCCGATGCGGGGGGATCAGGGTCATGGTTATGACCCGATCTTTCAGCCGGACGGGTTTGACGTGACCTTTGGCGAGATGAATCGCTGGGAAAAGAACGAAATCAGCCACCGCGCGGATGCGTTCCGCAAGCTGGTGAAAGGGTGTTTCACATGAAGCGCATATCGACCGGATCACCCTTTGAGGCGACGATGGGTTATAGCCGGGCCGTGGTGAAGGGTGGGTGGTGCTTTGTTTCGGGCGTGACGGGCTATGATTACGCCACGATGACCATGCCCGAGGATGTGGCAGATCAGGCGCGGAACTGTTTTCGCACCATCCGTGGGGTTCTGGAGCAGGGCGGGTTTACGATGGAGGATATCGTGCGCGTGCAATACACCGTGGTGGATGCGGCGCTGGTGGAGCCATTGATCCCCGCGCTGGGTGAGGCGATGGGCGAAATCCGCCCGGCCGCGACGATGGTGATCGCGGGACTGATCCGGCCGGAGATGAAGGTTGAGATCGAGGTGACGGCCTTCAGGGGGTGATGCGGGATGAATGACTGGCGGGCCGGGGGCTTTGGGCTGTATATACATTGGCCCTTTTGCCAGTCAAAATGCCCCTATTGCGATTTCAACAGCCATGTGGCGGCCAGCATCGACCAGCGGCGCTGGCGCGACGCGTATCTGCGTGAGATTGCGCGGGTGGGCGCGGAAACGCCGGGGCGGGTGTTGCAGACGGTGTTCTTTGGCGGCGGCACGCCGTCGCTGATGGAGCCGGAAATCGTGGCCGATGTGTTGGCGGCGGTGCGAGCGACGTGGCCTATGGTAAATGACCCCGAGATCACGCTGGAGGCCAATCCCGGATCGGTGGAGGCGGGGCGGTTTCGCGGGTTTCGTGATGCTGGGGTGAACCGTGTTTCGATGGGTGTGCAGGCGCTGAACGATGCCGATCTGCGGCGGCTGGGGCGGCTACATTCTGTGGCGGAAGCAAAGCAAGCCTATGATATTGCACGGAAATGTTTTGATCGGGTGAGTTTTGACCTGATCTATGCGCGTCAGGACCAAACACTGGATCAATGGCGGGTGGAATTGACAGAGGCGCTGTCGATGGCGGTGGACCATCTGTCGATGTATCAACTGACGATCGAGGATGGCACCGCCTTTGGCGACCGTTTTGCGCGGGGCGGGTTGAAGGGCCTGCCGGATGAGGATGTGCAGGCAGATATGTATGCGGTGACGCAGGAGGTTTGCGCCGCGCACGGGATGCCCGCGTATGAGGTTTCCAACCATGCACGGCCGGGGGCCGAAAGCCGGCACAATCTGGTGTATTGGCGGATGGGGGATTACATCGGGATCGGCCCCGGCGCGCATGGGCGGGTGACGCTGGGCGGGCAACGCTGGGCAACCGTCGCGCCGAAAGCACCGGGGGCCTGGCTGGCGATGGTGGAGGCCGGGCGCGCCGGTGAAGACCCGCGTGAAGCGGTGCTGCCTGCGGAACAGGCGACGGAATATTTGCTGATGAGCCTGAGGCTCAGCGAAGGATCAGACATGGCGCGGTATGAGGCGTTGGCGGGCGTGGCGCTGGATGCCCCTAAACTGGCGGATCTGGAGGTGATGGGCCTGATTGTGGTGGAGGACGGCCGCCTGCGCGCCACGCCCGCAGGGCGGGCGGTGCTCAACGGCGTTCTGCGCGAGTTGCTGGCTTAAGAGAATGCGCTGAACGCGCCTCAAGTTCAGTTCGGAACGTCGCGGGGAATGAGCGACAGCACGCGGCAAAGAAGATCGAGATCGTCTAGCGTGCGATAGCGGATGGAGAGCGTTCCGCCATCCCCTGCTGCGCCGTGATCAATGATTACCCGCATGTTGAGATTGGCGGAGAGATCATTTTCGAGGGCGCGAGTATCGGCGTCCTTGTCGGATTTACCGCGTGGGCCGCTGGCCTTGCCCGTGCCCTTTTTCGCCGGATTGCGGGCGAGGTCTTCGGTTTCGCGCACCGAGAGGTTACGGGTGATGACCTGACGCGCGAGTTCCGATGCGTTGGGGGCCGTGATCAGGGCGCGGGCATGGCCTGCAGTAATTTTCCCTGCGCGAACAAAGCCTTGCACATCCTCAGGCAGGTTCAGAAGGCGCAGGAGGTTGGCGATGTGGCTGCGACTTTTCGACAGCGCCTCGGCCAGCTTTTCCTGGGTGTGGCCGAAACGATCCATCAATTGGCGGAAGGCGAGCGCTTCTTCGATGCCGTTCAGGTCGGCGCGCTGAATGTTTTCGATGATGGCGACTTCGATCACTTCGGAATCGGTGAAATCGCGGATGATGGCGGGCAGTTCATGCAGTTGCGCCAGTTGCGCTGCGCGCCAGCGCCGTTCGCCAGCGACGATTTCAAACCGCCCGTCAGGCATGGCGCGCACGATCAGGGGCTGAATCACGCCCTTCGCGCGGATGGAGGCGGCAAGCTCCTGAAGCGCCTCGGGTTGAAAATCGCGGCGGGGCTGGTTCGGGTTGGGAACCAGCTTTTCGACCGGGATCAGCAGATCGGGGCGACGCGGACGATCCGGGGTCTGGGGATCGGAGTCGACGCTGACATCGGCCATGAGGGCGGAAAGTCCACGGCCGAGGCTGCGGCGTTCGGGCTTCTTTTCCATCAGGCGTGCTCCTCGGTGCGATCGAGCGGGTGGCGGGCGGTGAGTTCGGCAGCAAGGGCGCGGTAGGCCTCGCTTCCCTTGGAGGCTGAGTCATAGGCGAGGACAGGAAGGGCAAAGCTGGGCGCTTCGGACACGCGGACATTGCGGGGGATAATGGTCTTGAACACCAGATCGCCGAGGTTTTCGCGGGCATCCGTTTCAACCTGCTGGCTCAACCTGTTGCGTCCATCATACATGGTAAGCACTACACCTTCGATCCTTAGATTGGGATTTGCGGTCTGACGCACCTCGCGCACCGTCAGCATCAGTTGCGACAGGCCTTCGAGAGCGAAGAATTCCGATTGCAGGGGCACCAGAACGGAGTGGCAAGCAATCATCGCGTTGACCGTGAGCAGGCTAAGCGAGGGCGGGCAGTCGATCAGGATGAAATCAAGGGTGTAGTGGTCAATCGCCGGTTGGCGCAGGGCATCATGCAGCAGGAAGCTGCGCTTTTCATTGGCGACAAGTTCAATATCGGCAGAGGACAGATCGGCATTCGCCGGGCAGATCAGCAAGCCTGGAATATTGGTCTTTTGGATCACCGAGTCGAGCGGGGCATCGTCGAGGAGCAGGTCGTAGGTGGTGACTTTGCGCTGCGCTGCATCGACCCCAAGGCCTGTTGAGGCGTTGCCCTGCGGATCCAGGTCAACAAGCAGGACGCGCGCGCCCATTTCGGCCAAGGCTGCCGCGAGGTTGATGGCGGTGGTCGTCTTGCCCACGCCGCCCTTTTGATTGGCGATGGCGATGATGCGCGGCTGTTTCGGGCGGCTTGGGTCAGACATGGGTGATGGCTTTCACGGCAAGGATCGCACCCTGAGGATCGGTGGCGCTGGGATGGGGCGTGATGTCGAAGTGCCAGTCTTTGCGTGCCTCTGCAACCTCATCCCGCCAGGTTGCGCCCTTTGGAAACAGCGCAAGGCCCCCTGCCCCAAGATGGCGCTGCGCAAAACCGAGCAGGGCCGGGAGACCGGCCAGCGCGCGGGCAGACAGGACATCTGCGTTCTGTGGCGATGTCGTTTCAATCCGATCTGCGATGATCGTCGGAGTGAGGCCAAGGTCGCGGCTGGCCTGCCGAAGAAAGGTGGCTTTGCGCTGGTCGGCCTCGATCATGGTGATGGCGAGGTTCGGGCGGAGATCCGCCGCAAGGCAAGCAATGACAAGGCCGGGGAAGCCCCCGCCGCTGCCCATATCCACCCAGTGGCGGGACGTGGCCGAAGCGAGTTCGAAAAGCTGCGCAGAATCAAGGATGTGGCGGTCCCAGGTTCTTTCCACCGTGGATTTTGCGACAAGGTTAATCGCCGGGTTCCATTTGGCCAGCAGCGCTTCAAGCTGTTCCAGCCTGTTCAGCGTTTCACGTGAAACACCGTCGGGCAAGGCGTTGACCGTCATGCGCTTGCCTTGTTGCGCCGAGCCTTGCGCAGGTGGGCAAGAATCAGGGTCAGGGCGGCCGGAGTCATCCCTTCGATGCGCCCGGCATGGGCCAGAGTGGGCGGACGCTGGCGTGAAAGCTTCATGCCCAGCTCATGCGAAAGCCCGGGCATAGCCGCGTAATCCAGATCTTCTGGCAGCGTCGTCTCTTCCTCGCGCTGCAGAAGGCGCGCGTCTTGCTCTTGCCGGTGGAGGTATTGCGCATAAAGTGCATCGGTAGCTGTCTGATCCCGGATTTCCGACGGCATGGCGGCAAAATCTGGAAAGAGCAGTTCGACCGCGGGGCGCGCCTCCTCCCCGAAGGCAAGCAGATCATAGCCGCTGCGCCGCGCCCCATCCTGACTGACGGTGATCGTCGATCCAGCAAGGTCCTTGGACGACAGGCGCCGCGAGTCAAGGATCGTGCGGGCCTGGCCGAGTAAATCGATCTTCTTTTCAAACGCGCGGGCTCGTGGTTCCCGGACGCAGCCCAAGGCTATGCCCATCGGTGTGAGGCGCTGATCGGCATTGTCCGCACGCAAGGCCAACCGGAACTCGGCGCGAGAGGTGAACATCCGATAGGGCTCAGTCACGCCGCGGCTGAGCAGGTCGTCGATCATCACGCCAATGTAACTGTCGGTGCGCGACATGATGATGGAGTCACGCCCCAGAGCGCGCGCGGCAGCGTTAAGCCCGGCTATAAGCCCTTGGGCGGCGGCCTCTTCATAACCCGTCGTCCCGTTGATCTGACCTGCAAAGTACAGACCGGGGCAATCGCGCAGTTCCAGTGTGTGCCGCAGGCATCGCGGATCAAAAAAGTCGTATTCTATCGCATAACCAGGCTGAAGAATTTCAACGTTTTCAAGACCCTGTATAGATCGGACATAATCCTGCTGCACTTCCGCCGGAAGGGAGGTTGAGATGCCATTGGGATAAACGGTGTCATCATCCAGCCCTTCCGGTTCAAGGAAAACCTGATGGGATGTCTTGTCAGAAAAGCGTACGACCTTGTCTTCGATCGAGGGGCAATAGCGAGGACCGACGCCTTCGATATGGCCACCATACATCGCGGACCGGCCAAGATTGGCGCGAACGATATCATGCGTTCGTTCGTTCGTATGCGTGATCCCACAGCTTATCTGCCGCGCTTCCGGCGCGCTGCTGAGGAAAGAAAACAAAACAGGATGTTCATCGCCCGGCTGCATTTCCAGCCGATCCCAATCAATCGTCTTGCCGGAGAGCCGCGGCGGTGTGCCAGTTTTCAGGCGCCCGCGTGGTAAATTCATTTCTGCCAACTTCGTGGCGAGAGGAACAGCCGGGCGATCCCCCATCCGGCCACCTGGGCGCTGCTGATCACCGATATGAATCAATCCGTTCAGGAATGTCCCCGCTGTCAGGATCACCGCGGCGGCATCGATTCTGCTGCCATCTTGCAGGATAACGCCAGAGACCTGCCCCGCGCTTCGGATCAGATCGATCACTTCGCCTTCAATGATCTCCAACAACGGCTCTGCCGACAGAAGGCGCTGGATTGCATGGCGATAGAGTTTGCGGTCCGCCTGTGCACGGGGGCCCTGTACTGCCGGGCCCTTCCGGCGGTTCAACAGGCGGAACTGGATGCCGGCCCTATCTGCCGCACGCGCCATCACGCCATCCAGAGCATCAATTTCGCGCACCAGATGACCCTTTCCCAGCCCGCCAATCGCTGGGTTGCAGGACATGACTCCGATCGCATCGGCGCGCAACGTGACCAGCGCCGTTCGCGCACCCATGCGTGCCGCAGCTGCCGCCGCTTCTGACCCGGCGTGACCGCCGCCGATCACAATGACATCGAACTGTTTCACGTGAAACGCCCTACTTTCCGATACAGAAGCTGGCGAATATCTCATCCAGCAGATTTTCCACATCCACCCTGCCGACCAGAGCTTCCAGGGCGCGGATGGCTATACGCAAATCCGCTGCGGCAAGCTCGGCCCGCGCTGCGCCCTTCTCTATCTCAACCCGCGCTGATTCCATAGCCCCGATCGCCCGCTCGATCGCCAGCCGATGCCGCTCACGCGTGATCAGCCCGGCACCGGCGCTGTGGGCCAGCAGCCTTTCGCCAATGGCTGCAATCAATTCCGGAACACCCTGCCCCGTCTTGCCAGAGACGCCTTTACCCGTCACATCTGCCTTGCCGGACAGCGTGATATCGCCTGCCACCGGCGCTATCCCGGGAACATCTTCACCACTTTCCAGAAAAACCCGCAGGTCCGCCGACTTTGCCCGCTCCAGCGCGCGCTGAATTCCGATTCGTTCGACTGGGTCAGTCGTCTCGCGCAGTCCGGCGGTGTCCAGTAGGGTTACTGCGAGTCCGTCGATATCCATGCGAACTTCGATCACGTCACGTGTGGTTCCTGCGAACTCTGACGTGATCGCCGCGTCGCGCCCGGCGAGAGCGTTAAGCAGGGTGGATTTCCCAGCATTCGGCGCTCCTACGATTGCCACCTCGAACCCGTCGCGTATCCGCTCTGCCGCATGCGACCCGGCGGCTTCGCGCCGCAGATCCACCAGCACATCATGGGTGAGATCCATGACCTCCGGTGTCACGTCCACCGGCACATCCTCATCAGCGAAGTCAATCGTCGCTTCGATCAGCGCAGCGGCACGGATCAGCTTTGCACGCCATTCCTCCGCCCGGCGGCCGATGGCACCGGACAGCACGCGCAGCGCTTGCCTGCGTTGCGCTTCTGTCTCTGCATCGATCAGATCGGCCATGCCTTCGACCTGTGCCAGATCCAGCCGCCCATTTTCCAGCGCGCGGCGCGTAAATTCCCCAGGGTCTGCTAGCCGCAAGCCGGCCATGGCAGACAAGGCTCGCATCACCGACTGCACCACTGCAAGGGAACCGTGCAAGTGCAGTTCAACCGATGCCTCGCCGGTAAAGCTCTCTCCGTGAGGAAAGACCAGCACCAGCGCCTGATCCAGCTCTACCCCGTTCCAGACAAGCCGCCGCAGGGATGCCCGCCGCGCCGCAGGAAGATCGCCGCACAGCGCAACCGCCGCATCATGGGCCGCCGGCCCGGAAAGGCGAAGGACCGCCACCCCGGCCTTGCCGCGGGCGCTGGCCAGGGCATAGATCGTATCCATGATAACTTAACCCTTTGATTCAAAACACTTATGTGTTCATTGAATCGAAGAACTCCGAGTTCGACTTTGTCTGCTTCAGCTTTGTCAGCAGGAACTCGATAGCGTCGGTCGTGCCCATCGGATTCAGAATGCGGCGCAGGACATATGTCTTTTGCAGATCGACTTTGTCGACCAGCAGATCCTCTTTCCGCGTACCGGATTTCAGAATGTCGATGGCCGGGAACACGCGCTTGTCGGCGACCTTGCGGTCCAGCACGATTTCCGAGTTGCCGGTGCCTTTGAATTCCTCGAAGATCACTTCGTCCATCCGGCTGCCGGTATCGATCAGCGCGGTGGCGATGATCGTGAGCGAACCGCCTTCTTCGATGTTCCGCGCCGCACCAAAGAACCGCTTGGGCCGTTGTAGGGCGTTCGCATCCACACCACCCGTGAGCACCTTGCCCGAGGACGGCACAACGGTGTTGAAGGCCCGGCCCAGACGGGTGATCGAGTCGAGCAGGATCACCACATCGCGCTTGTGTTCCACAAGCCGCTTCGCCTTTTCGATCACCATCTCGGCGACGGCGACGTGGCGCGTTGCCGGTTCGTCAAAGGTCGATGAAACGACTTCGCCCTTCACAGACCTTTGCATATCGGTCACTTCTTCCGGGCGTTCATCGATAAGCAGGACGATCAGATAAATCTCGGGGTGGTTCGTTGCGATGCTGTGGGCGATGTTCTGCAAGAGCACGGTCTTGCCTGTGCGCGGCGGGGCGACGATCAGGGCACGCTGGCCTTTGCCGATCGGGCAGACCAGATCAATGATCCGCGCGGAACGATCCTTGATGGTCGGATCCTCGATTTCCATCTTCAGACGCTCATCCGGATAAAGCGGCGTCAGGTTGTCGAAGTGCACCTTGTGCCGGGCGCGTTCGGGATCATCGAAGTTGATCTTGGTGGCCTTCACAAGGCTGAAATACCGCTCATTCTCACGCGGGGCCTGAATGACGCCTTCGATGGAATCGCCCGTGCGGAGCGAGAACTGGCGGATCATCTCGGGGCTGACATAGATATCATCCGGACCAGGCAGGTAGTTTGCCGAAGGGCTGCGCAAGAAGCCAAAGCCATCCTGCAACACTTCCAGCACGCCGTCGCCGCCAATCTCGAACCCTTCTTCCGCATGCTCCTTCAGGATCTGGAACATCATCTCGCCCTTCCGCATGGAGGGGGCGTTTTCGATCTCCCATTCTTCGGCCATGGCCAGAAGATCGGCAGGTGTCTTGGCCTTGAGATCGGAAAGGTTCAGGCGTTCGGTGGTCATGTGCGTATATGTCCTGAGGCGCCGTGCCGCAGCACGGGTTCGCCAGTATGGAAACGGGAAACGCATTGGGCCGGACGGCCCTGCAACGCCGGACTTAAGCGGCGGTGGCCGGAAAGTCAATCTTGCCGCGATCCTCTGGTCTACTGGCCGCTCAGAACTTCACGATCACCGAAAAGACAATCACCAGCATCAGAAGCGTCGGAACTTCGTTCATCATGCGATACTGCCGACCGGTTACCGTGTTCAGACCCGCGATGAAATCCTTTCGGCGCAGGCCCAGCCACATATGAAACCAGGTCATCCCCAAGACCGAGGCCGCCTTCAGCCAAGGCCAGATCTCCGTCCACGGCACGATCCCCGGCGTGAAGACAAGGGCCAGCCCAAAGATCCAGGTCGCAATCATTGCCGGGTTCATGATGGCCTTCAACAGGCGCCGCTCCATCGTCTGGAACAGCGTATCCGTCGGGTTGCCGGATCCGACCACCTCGACATGATATACGTAAAGCCGCGGCAGGTAGAACAACCCTGCCATCCAGGCGATCACGGAAACCACGTGAAGTGACTTGGTCCATGGATACCAGTTTGCAAGAAAATCGCCCATCGGTTCACCTGTCTGCGTGTCGTTCCCTCTTCTTCTTATCAATAAGGAATCTAAGAGAGAATGATGATGCAGGCCGTGTGGACAACGGAATACATCCATCCATCCCCGCTTTCCCCCACAGGGCGCAGGCTGTGGGCAGATTGGGGAAAAGATATCACTCAGGCGACACGTCCAAAAAAATATAATTTAAACAATGTGTTATGTATTTTTTGCCGGCAAAGTTGTCCACAGCGACACGATCATCAGGAACCGCAAGTTTCTCCATCAACAGGCTTTGGAAATTCAAACCCACAGGTGGACAAATCGCCCCATCTGCCCGAACTATCCCCCGGCGCGGTGTGCTGCGGTGGTGAACCGGAAACGGGCCACAATCGCGCAGCCGGAACAAAAAGAGATTGTCCACAGCTTCGCCCTCAAGGACCGACCATCATGCCACGCCTGATCCTGGCCTCTGCCTCTCCCATCCGCCGCCAGCTTTTGCAACAGGCGGGGGTG
This sequence comes from Variovorax paradoxus, assembly GCA_943370085.1. Classification (GTDB taxonomy): domain Bacteria; phylum Pseudomonadota; class Alphaproteobacteria; order Rhodobacterales; family Rhodobacteraceae; genus Paragemmobacter. The sequence goes on from CALRPT020000005.1 coordinate 146,591, forward strand.
GCAGTAGAGGCGATGCCGGCCCGGATCGACGAAGATCAGGTCCGCGCCGCGCTGGAGGCCGAAGGGGCCAAGCCACGTGACGTGGCCGATACGCTGGCCGAGATGAAGGCACGCAAACTGGCCGAACGGCATCCGGAGGACGTGGTGATCGGCTGTGATCAGGTTTTGGAGTATCGCGGTCAGGTTTGGGGCAAGGCGGACACGCAAGACGCAGCCCGGTCGCAATTAAAGGTGCTGCGCGGCGAAAGTCACAGGTTGATTTCGGCAGTCGTGCTATATGAGCAGGCAAAGCCCGTCTGGCGATATGTGGGGGAGGTCAGGCTGACGATGCGTGTGTTTTCAGACGAGTATCTGGAGGATTACCTGGCCCGGAACTGGGACGAGGTTCGCCATTCGGTGGGCTGCTACCAATTGGAGGCGGAAGGCCTGCGTCTGTTCTCCGATGTGCAGGGCGATTACTTCACCGTTCTTGGCCTGCCATTGCTTCCGCTCTTGAATCATCTCGGACAGCGGGGTTTCATCCCGGCATGACCGATCATCCCCGCATCCCGCTCGCCGCCGTCATCGGGTCGCCTGTTGCGCATAGCCGGTCCCCTGCCCTGCACGGCTATTGGCTGAAACGCTACGGAATCAAGGGGTTCTACATCCCGATCGATGTGGCGCAGGCGGATCTGGCCAATGTGCTGCGGACCTTGCCGAAGATGGGGTTCGTCGGCGCGAATGTGACGATCCCGCACAAGGAGGCGATCCTGCAGATTGCCGATGTGATCTCGGACCGTGCGGCGCTGATCGGGGCGGCCAATACGCTGATCTTCCGCAAGGACGGAAAGATTCAGGCCGACAACACCGATGGCGCGGGCTTCATCGCCAACCTGCGCCAGAACGCGCCGCATTGGGTGCCGTCCAGCGGCCCTGCGGCGGTGTTCGGTGCGGGCGGCGCGGCGCGGGCGGTGATCGCGGCGTTGATCGAGGTGGGCGTGCCGGAAATTCGTCTGGCCAACCGCACCCGCGCGCGGGCGGATGCGCTGCGGTCCGATTTCGGGGCCAAGGTGCATGTGCAGGAATGGGTGCAGGCCGATGCGATGATCGATGGCGCGGCCACGGTGGTGAACACCACATCGCTGGGCATGACGGGCAAGCCCGATCTGGTGTTGCCGCTGGGGTCGCTGTCGCCCCAGGCTCTGGTGACCGACCTGGTCTATACCCCGCTGAAGACCCAGTTCCTGATCGAGGCGGAAGAGCGCGGCGCCACGGTTGTGGATGGTCTGGGCATGCTGCTGCATCAGGCCGCACCCGGATTTGAACGCTGGTTCGGCCAACGCCCGGAGGTGGATGAGGCGACCCGCGCCGCGGTGATGGCGGTATGAGGCCGTTTCGCCTTGGCCTGACCGGGTCTATTGGCATGGGGAAATCAACCACGGCCGGGATGTTCCGGGCAGAAGGCATCCCTGTCTGGGATGCGGATGCCGCCGTGCATCGGCTGTATGCACCCGGCGGGGCGGCGATTGCCCCCTTGGCTGCGCTCTGCCCTGCGGCGTTGCGGGATGGCGGCATAGACCGTGCCGCGTTGAAAGACTGGATCGCCTCGGACCCAAACGCACTGGCCTGGATCGAGGCGGTGGTGCATCCGCTGGTGGCGGCGGACCGGGCGGCGTTTCTGGACAAGGCGGATTCGGACATCGTGGTGCTGGATATCCCCCTGTTGTTCGAAAAGGGATCCGAGGCTGAAATGGACGCGACGCTGCTGGTCACGGCCCCGCCCGATCTGCAGCGTGCCCGCGTGATGGCCCGCCCCGGCATGACCGAAGCGCAGTTCGCCACCATCTTGGCCCGCCAGATGCCCGATGCTGAAAAACGCGCGCGGGCGACGCATATCATCGAAACCCTGAGCGAAGAGTCTGCCCGCGCCGCCGTGCGCGCGCTGATCGTCCATATACGGAAGACACTTCATGCGTGAGATCGTTCTGGATACCGAAACCACCGGATTTGAGCCGACTGAAGGGCACCGGATCGTGGAAATCGGGGCAGTGGAGCTGTTCAACCACCTGCCGACGGGGCGGACCTATCACCAATACATCAACCCGGAACGCGCCATGCCGAAAGAGGCGTTCGAGGTGCACGGTCTGGGCGATGATTTCCTGCGCGACAAGCCGGTGTTCAAGGCGGTGGGTCAGGCCTTTCTTGATTTCATCGGCGATGCAAAACTGGTCATCCACAATGCCGCCTTTGACATGAAGTTCCTGAATGCAGAGCTGGAATGGGCCGGCCTGCCGGGCCTGCCCAATGACCGGGCGGTGGATACGCTGATGATCGCGCGCAAGCGGTTTCCCGGATCGCCTGCCTCGCTTGATGCGCTATGCCGCCGCTTCGGGGTGGACAATTCGGCGCGCGAGAAGCACGGGGCGTTGCTGGACAGCGAGATTCTGGCAGAGGTCTATCTGGAACTGGTGGGCGGGCGGCAACCGGATTTCGGGCTTTCTGCGGCATCCAACACGCAGCCCTCTGGCCAGCAACGCACCGGCGCGGATGAGGTGTGGCGCCCCCGGCCCCGCCCCGCCCCGCTTCCCTCGCGGATCACAGAGGATGAAGCCGCCCGCCATGCGGCCTTTGTCGCCAAGCTGGGCGATGGGGCGATATGGAAAAAGCGCGCCTGAGGGGCGCGCTTTCCAAGACAGTTCCGAAACGGATCAGTTGAGCGGCGTGGCCTGAGCCTGTGCGGCTTGCGCGGCCTGAGCGCGGCGGGCGAGTTCCTGACGGTAGAGCGTCACGAAATCGACCGTGTCGATGTTCAGCGGAGGGAATCCACCATCGCGCGTCACATCGGAAATGATGCGGCGCACGAAGGGGAAAACCAGACGCGGGCATTCGATCAGCAGGAAGGGGTGAAGCTGCTCTTCCGGCACGCCTTCAACATGGAAGATCGCGCCATATTCCACTTCGAGCAGGAACAGCGTCTCGCCGTTCGCCTTGTTCTTCGATGTGCAGCGGTATTTCGAGATCACATCATACTGGTTGTCGGCGGGGCGCTTGCGCGCATCAAGGCTGACGGCGACTTGGATATCGGGCTGCACGTCGGCGCCGGAGATGCCCTTCTTGGCCACCATGTTTTCAAACGACATGTCGCGGATGAACTGCGCCAGAACCTGCATCCGGAGTTGCGGCTGTGCGGCGTCAGTCGCGGCTTCGGGTTTCGGGGCGGTGGTTTCGTCGGCCATTCCTGTCACTCCTCGTCAATCCTTGGGGCGGTCCTGGGGTTGGCCCCGGGGTTGACGGCGTTCCTAGCAGGAAGGCGGCGCTGCCTCAATGCCTCGTCCAGCCTGAAGGGCCGGTCGGTGGGCGGTGAGGGTCGGCGTCGACCTCGACGAATTCCCCGTCGATCACGATGCCGTCACTGCGGCGGGCGGGCTGGTCTGACCGCATCGACACCACACCGAAGCGCCGCGTCATCTGCACGATCAAAAGACGGCGAAACGGGGGGATCAACAGCAGCGCGCCAAGAAAATCGGTCAGGAAGCCGGGCAAGATCAACAGGATCGCCGCAAGGGCCAAAAGTGCACCGTCGCCCGCAGCCCCCAACGGATCGCGCATCTGATCCATCTGTCGGCGCAGGCGTTCGGCGTTACGCAGGCCTTGCCGCTGCAACAAGGCAACCCCCAAAAAGCCGGTGCCGATGACAACCAGAAGCGTCAGCCAAAGGCCTATCGCGCCACCGATGGTGACGAAAAGCGCGATTTCGATCAGCGGCCAGGCCATAAGAAGGGCGAAAACGGGCATCGGAGCGGTCCTTGAAGGCAAATCAGGGGGCGTGCCGTAGACAGGGGCGGCCATGAACCCTACATAAGGGCGCAGCATGGCAGATACCAACCCCTGCCGCCAAGACATGTTGAAACCCAGACCCTGCCACCGCATGGCATCGCATATCCGAGGTACCGATGAGCTCTTCCCTGATCCAGCTGCTTGTTCTGGCCGGGATCGCCGTTTTCCTGATTCTGAAGCTGCGTTCCGTGTTGGGAACACGGGAAGGATTTGAAAAGCCGCCAATCCCGCTGGACGACGTTCGCCCCGCCGCCAAGCCGCGCCGGGATTTCGAGGTGATCGAAGGCGGGCCTGACCGCGACATCACCGATCACGTCGCAGACGGAACGGATGCCGCCAAGGCGCTGGGGTCGATGAAGCTTGCCGAGCCGGGCTTCAACGTGTCCGAATTCCTGTCCGGTGCGCGCGGGGCCTATGAGATGATTCTGATGGCCTATGAAAAGGGCGAGGTGGACAAGGTCCGGTCGTTCCTTTCGCCGGAAGTGGCCGCCACATTCGATGAGGCGATCCGCCTGCGCGAGCAGCAGGGCCTGACCGTTGAGGCGACCTTTGTCGGCCTGCGCGAGCTTGCACTGCATGACGCGACCTTTGACCGCAATTCGCGCGAGGCCGAGGTTTCAGTGCGTTTCGTGGGTGAGCTGACCTCGGTGGTCAAGGATGCCAACGGCGCAGTGATCGAAGGCAGCCCGAACGAGATCAAGCGTCAGCGCGACGTCTGGACTTTTGCCCGCAAGATGGGATCGAACGATCCCAACTGGCAACTTGCCGCCACCGGAGACTGATGCGTTCGGCCTTGGCAGCGGCTATGATGGCGGTCGCAATGATGACCGTTCCCAGCCATGCCGAAATCCTGCGCTTTGCCGATCTTGAGGGATGGGCGGCCGATGACCATCGGGCCGCCCTTACCTCATTCCGGGAAACCTGCGGGTTGCTGGATGATGCGGATTGGGTGCCGCTGTGCAAGCTGGCCGAGGATGCGGGTGACAGCGCCGAAGGGGCGCGGCAGTTTTTCGAGCTGTTCTTTCGCCCGGTGGTGATTGGCGCACCGCCCGCCCTGTTCACGGGCTATTACGAGCCGGAGCTTGAGGGATCACCCGTGCGGACACCGCGCTTCGCATGGCCCATCTATCGCCGCCCGCCGGAACTGCGGGACGGGCAGGTTTTCCACACGCGGGCCGAGATCGAGCGGGGCATCCTGCGTGGGCGGGGGCTGGAACTGGCCTGGCTGGATGATCCGGTGGATGTGTATTTTCTGCAGGTGCAGGGATCAGGGCGCATCCGGATGCCGGATGGTGCCGTGGTGCGGGTGGGCTATGCCGGGCGGAACGGACACGCCTATAGGTCGGTCGGGCAGGAAATGGTGCGGCGGGGCACGCACAGCATGGATCAGGTCTCTGCTCAGGAGATTGCGGCCCATGTGCGCAATCAGGCCGGGGCGGAACTGCTGAACATCAACCCGTCTTACGTGTTCTTCCGCACAGTGAATGAGGTGCCGGCGGAAAAGGGGCCGATCGGGGCGATGGGGCGGTCGATTACGGCCTTCCGGTCTGTGGCGATTGATCCGGCCTATACACCGTTGGGGGCGCCGGTCTGGGTGGAAAAGGATGGGGCCAAACCCATCCGCAGCCTGATGGTGGCGCAGGATACCGGGGGCGCGATCAAGGGGCCGCAGCGGGCGGATATCTTTTACGGCACCGGGCCTGCGGCGGGGGATGCGGCGGGGACGGTCAAGGATGGCGGGCGGATGGTGGTTCTGCTGCCCATTGACCGGGCCTATGCGATGTTGCCGGACGGCATGTGATGAGCCGCCGCCGTACGCTGCGCCCCGAGGAAGAGGAACTGTGGCAGGCCGTGGCGCGGACGGCGCGGCCGATGCATCCCCGCGCAAAAGCCGCCGTGAACCGGATCGAGGGCGCGGTTCATCCACACCCCCTGACCGAAGCCAAACCCCCGCGCGAGGCGGAGATTCCCAAAAGCTGGCTGGAGCCGTTTCGGCTTGGCCAGAAGGCGCGGGCTGCCAAGACCCATGATCTGGCGCCGTCGCTGGGTGAGGCGTTGCGGGATGCGCCCTTGCAGATGGATGCCAAACAGCATGGCCGCATGGTGCGCGGCAAGCTGGCGCCAGAGGCGCGGATCGACCTGCATGGAATGACATTGGCCGAGGCGCACCCGGAACTGATCCGGTTCATCCTGAACGCGCAGGGGGCCGGGTTGCGGCTGGTGCTGGTGATCACCGGCAAAGGCAAGCGGGGCGAGGATTGGGGGCCGATCCCGCAGCGGATGGGTGCCTTGCGCCATCAGGTGCCGCAATGGCTGCGGATGCCGCCCTTGGGGCCTGCGGTGTTGCAGGTGACCGAGGCGCATCTGAAACATGGCGGCGCGGGGGCCTATTACGTGTATCTGCGCCGCCGCTAGGCGCGGGCGGGCAGTGCGACCCTGTCGCTGCGGATGCGCAAGAACAGCAGGGCTGAGGCGAGCATGAACCAAGCCGCGTAAAGCGGCATCTGTGCGGTGAGCGGACAGCCTTTGTCGATCAGCAGACCGGAGAGCGCGGGGCCGATGGCCGTGGCCAGCACCATCGCGGATGCGACGGTGGCGCGGATCGCGCCAAGGTGGCGGGTGCCGTAGAATTCCGCCCAGAAGGCCATGGACACGGTCAGTTGCGCGCCCGATGTCAGCCCCATGATCGCCATGGCCAGTGCGGCGAAGGGCAGGGTATCGATCAATGGGAAGATGGCGAAGAACAGCCCCAGCGGCAGGATATAGATCGGCATCAGCCGCGCTGTTCCCCAACGATCCAGCGCCCAACCGCCCGCGAACATCGCGGTGACGGAGGCGGCGGTATAGGCGGGGAAGGTGGCGACAAGGCCAAGGTGGGACCAGCCCTTCACCTCTGCCAGATGGACCTGTTGAAAGAAGAAGGCGGTGATGAAACAGGGCGGCCCGATCAGCGCGGGCAGCACGCACCAGAACAGCGGATGGCGCAGCATGTCGCCCCGCGACCAGTGGCGGTTGCCCATGCCGGGGGCATCGTTTTCAGCAGCGATGGATTGCGGGGTGCGCTCCAGCCGCAGCAGGCGCCAGATCACCGGCAGGCTGAGCGCGATCAAACCGGCGGCGACCAGCCAGAGGTGTTGCCAGTGAAGGAATGATTTCAGCCAGACAAAGCCCAGCGGCATCACCACCTCACCCACCGAAAAACCAAGGGCGGCCACGGCCAGCGCCCGCCCGCGCGAGGCGACGAACCAGCGCGACATGGCGACACCTGCGGTTTGCACCACCATCCCCTGCCCGAACAGGCGCAGGGCGAAGATGGCGACGGGCAGGAGCCAGCCGGTCGGCCCGGTCGCCATGAGGAGGCAGGCGAGGGTAAGAAGCGCCAGAACGGCGGTGCCAAGATGGCGCACGCGGAACCTGTCAGTCAGCACGCCGGACCAGAGCATCACAAAGGCCGAGGCCATCGTGCAGGCGGCATAGAGCGCCCCCCATTCACCATGGCCCAGCCCGTTGGTTTCACGGATTTCGGCGGCAAAGACCGAGATGAAATAGGTCTGCCCAAAGCCCGACAGGAAGGACAGCAGGAAACCCGCGAAAAGAAAGGGCGCGTTGGCACGCAGAAAAGGGAGAAAGCGCATGACACTGTCATCGCATCCCACGGCGGGAAATCCCATCCTGTTTGCGACAGGCTCAGTTCAGCACATCACCCGTGATTTCCGCCACGGGGGCCAGGATCACGCGGGTGGCGCTGCGCGCGGTCAGGATCACACCGGGCAAAAGGCCGGGTCGGCCTGCGGCATCATTGCCGAAGGCCTGATCCACATCGTCGATGCGACCCAGAAGCTGGATCAGCGCAGGCGAGGTTCCGGGAACGAAATGCCCCGATCCTTTGGAGAAGGCACCGACATCAAGATAAGTCACCTCGAGATCCGAAAGCTGTTCGACCGAGTCGAGCGAACCAAGACGCCCGCGCTGCCCGGTGATCAGTGCCGACAGGCGCAGCACGCGGTCACGGTCAGACCCGAAGATCAGGAAGGGTTGTGGCAGGGTGCCGATATCTTTGGCCTGCATGCGGAACACCTCGACATCGATATCGGGCGAAATCAGGACCACACCGCGTATCTGCGGCATGACGCGCCCATCGCGCAGGGCGATGTCGCGCAACACCTCCATCGACAGGAAGCTGCCCATGGAATGTGCGACAAGGGTGATGCGGGTGGCCCCGGCGGCGACGGTTTCGCGGATCAACTCCTCAAGCCCGTCACGGGCAAAGACGACGGAATCGCGATCATAGACATAGCCAAGCGGTTCTGCCGCCGAGGGCCAGGAATAATGCAGCGCGACGCCAGGAATTTCCAGATCGTGGTGCAGTTGGGCGATGCGGTAGAGCCCTTCGGTAAAGGTGTTGTTGAAGCCGTGAACGAAGATGATCGCTTCGCGCCCGTTGGCGGCCAGAGCCGTGTTCAGATCGGATTTGAAATCCGCGTCAGCGGCATAGATGCGCTGACCGGTGGTCAGGAAATCGGTGGACACGTTGGCATTGCGGGCTTTGGCATATTTGATTTCACCCGCCGCACGTTGGGGCGGGATGGCCACATCATAGCGGGCAAAGCGCAATTCTTCCGATCGGCCGCTGCCAAAGACGCCGGTGCCTTCAAGGCCGCGGGTGGTGCCGACAAACACGGTGGAAATCGGCCCCTCGGCCGTTTCAGGCGGAACCACGACCATGGTTCCGCGCGGCGTGCAGGCGGTGATTGCCAGCACCAGACACAGCAAAGCGATGGGGCGCAACGGATTGGTCCTTCAAATCATTGCACCAGTGATCAGGTCAGACGGCGTGCCGGTCAAGCCCGCGCGTGGTGTCACAGGACGTAGCGGGAGATATCCGCCGAACGTGCCAGCTTACCCACATTGGTTTCGACAAAGCCCGCATCCACCGTCACCTGATCACCCGATCTGTCGGGGGCCGTGAAGGAAAGCTCCTCGAAAACGCGCTCCATGATGGTGTAGAGCCGCCGCGCGCCGATGTTTTCGACGCTGCCGTTCACCTCGGCCGCAATGCGGGCGAGGGCGGCGATGCCGTCTTCTGTGAAGGTGACAGTCACCTCTTCCGTGGCCATGAGGGCGGAGTATTGCCGCGTCAGGGCATTGTCGGTTTCCGTCAGGATGCGGACGAAATCGCCTTCGGTCAGCGGCTGCAATTCCACGCGGATGGGCAGGCGGCCCTGCAGTTCGGGCAACAGGTCGGACGGTTTGGCGATGTGGAAGGCGCCTGAGGCGATGAAAAGGATATGGTCGGTTTTCACCGGGCCGTATTTGGTGGAAACGGTGGTGCCTTCGATCAGCGGCAGCAGATCGCGCTGCACGCCTTCGCGGCTGACATCGGCACCGCGTGCGTCGGAGCGGGCGCAGATTTTGTCGATCTCGTCCAGAAAGACGATTCCGTTTTCCTGCACGGCTTCCAGAGCGGCGGCCTTGACCGCCTCATCATCCAAAAGCTTGTCGGCCTCTTGCCCGATGAGGATGTCATAGCTTTCAGCCACGGTCATCTTCTTGCGGGTCGCGCGGCCACCAAAGGCCTTGAACAGGTCTTGCAGGCCCTGCATCTGCAATTCCATGCCGTTGCCGCCGGGGAACATGCCCATGGGCGGGGCAGCGTCCTGGATTTCCAGTTCGATCACGGTCTGATCCAGTTCGCCACGCTTCAGCTTGCCACGAAACATCTCGCGCGTTTGATCGCGGGCGTCCTTGCCGGCCAGCGCCTCGATCACGCGTTCTTCGGCGGCTTTCTGGGCGCGGGCCTTCACATCATCCCGCATGCGGGTGCGGGTATCGACCATGGCGGCATCCACCAGATCGCGGATGATGCTGTCGACATCGCGGCCGACATAGCCCACTTCGGTGAATTTTGTCGCTTCGACCTTGAGGAAGGGCGCGCGGGCCAGTTTGGCAAGGCGGCGGCTGATTTCGGTCTTGCCCACGCCGGTGGGGCCGATCATCAGGATGTTCTTGGGATACACCTCATCGCGGAGGTCATCGCCCAACTGCTTGCGCCGCCAGCGGTTGCGCAGGGCCACAGCCACGGCGCGTTTTGCATCACGCTGGCCGATGATGAAACGGTCGAGCTCCGAGACGATCTCGCGCGGGGTGAGGTTGGTCATCTGGCTGCCTCAGACTTTGATCGTTTCGACGGTCAGGTTACCATTGGTGTAGACGCAGATATCGGCTGCGATGGCCATGGCCCGGCGGGCGATATCTTCGGCGGGCAGATCGGCTTGCATCAGACCGCGCGCGGCGGCGAGGGCGAAGTTGCCGCCTGATCCGATGGCGGCGACGTCATGTTCGGGTTCCAGCACATCGCCGGCACCGGTGATGACAAAGAGATCGCGGCCGTCGGTGACGATCAGCATCGCCTCAAGATTGCGGAGGTATTTGTCCATCCGCCAATCCTTGGCCAGATCAACGCAGGCGCGGGCGAGTTGGCCGGGGGCGGCCTCAAGCTTTTTCTCAAGCCGTTCCAGAAGGGTGAAGGCATCGGCGGTGGAGCCTGCAAAACCGCAGACAACATCGCGCCCGCCGGGGGACAGGCGGCGCACCTTGCGAGCAGTACCCTTGATGACCGTATTGCCAAGGCTGACCTGACCATCACCCGCGACGACCACTTCACCACCCTTTCGCACCGCAAGGATGGTGGTGCCGTGCCAACCGGGGAATGTGTCGTCGGACATCGGGGCCTCCTGTCATTTGGCAGTATATGGGCATGACCTGCGGAAAAGGAAAAGGGCGGCCGCGAGGGGCCGCCCTTTTGATGCAGAAAGCGAAGGGCTTCAGATTGCCGACTGAATCCAGGTCGCCAAAGCGGCCTTGGGTGCGGCGCCGACCTTGTTCGACACAACCTGACCGTCCTTGAACAGGAACAGCGCCGGGATGCCGCGCACGCCAAGCTGGGCCGGGCTGTCGGGGTTTTCGTCTACGTTGACCTTCACGATCTTGACCTTGCCGGCATATTCGACGGCGAGTTCTTCAAGCGCTGGGCCGATCTGGCGGCAGGGGCCGCACCATTCGGCCCAGAAATCGACAACGACGGGGACGTCCGATTTGCGGACCTCTGCGTCGAAGGTGGCATCGGTGACGGCGACGGTCGCAACGCCCATCTGTCATATCTCCTGAATGGAATGTCGGCTGCCGAAGCTATGGAGCCTTGGGGCAATCGTCAAGGGATCGTGGTGCGGGCCAGGGCTGCACTCACGATATCGGGATCAAGGGGCATCAGTTGGGCGTGGCGTGTCCAGAGGATGGCGGTTTCAATCCGGCGGCCGGGATAGATTTGAGCCAGCGCGGCGGCATATGCCCCCATCTGGCGCAAGATGCCATCGGGCGTCTGGTCAGGGGTGGCGGGAAGGACACGGTTTGATTTGTAGTCGATGGCGAGGATGTGGGTAGGTTCCACGATCAGGCGGTCGACCGTGCCGAGCATCGGCTGGCCGAGGAGTGTGGCTGTCAGTTCGACCTCGGTCAGTGCGGTGGCGGTGAACAGGGCGGGGTGGGCGGCAATGACGGCCTGCGCTTCGGCGAGCAGTTCCGCGTGCTGGGCGGTGTCGGGGATCAACGCGGCGGCAAGGGCCGGGTGATCGGCAGGATTGGCGCCGGGCAGGTGTTCCAGCAGCAGATGCAGCGCGGTGCCACGCGCCTTGGCGGTTTCCTCATCCAGCCCCTCACCGGGCAGGGCCTTGGCCCCGCCCAGACTGGACGGGGAAAGGGGTTGTGCAGGGCGGTCCATATTGGACGCAGGCGCGGTTGCCCATGCAGGCAGGGCGGCAAGCGGCTTTGCCTCTGGCCGATGTGGGCGGGGTTCGGGCCAGATGCCAAAGGCGTGGCGCAGGCGGCCACCGGGCAGGGGCTCTGCCCCGGCGGCCTGCATCCCATCGGCCACCATGCGATACCAAGCCTGATCCTGTTTCGCCTCACCCGCGCCGCAGACAATCAGCCAGGAACGTGCGCGGGTAAGGGCCACGTAAAGGAGGCGCAGGCGTTCCTCGCCTTCGCGTTCCTTGCGCCGGGCGCGGGCGGCGGCGATGGCGGCGGGGCTTTCATCGGCGGGGGTGCGCCATACGGGGGTAGAGTCAACCTCGACCACTTCATCCCGCTCACGGGGGTTTGTGTCGCAGGTATCGGGCAGGATCACTATCGGGGCTTCCAGCCCCTTGGCGCCATGCACGGTCATCACCCGGATGCGATGACCTTCGCTATCCATCTGGCGTTTGACCTCAACCTCATCGGTGGACAGCCAGACGAGGAATCCGGTCAGGCTGGGCACATCGGTGCGTTCATAGGCCAGCGCCTGAGACAGCAGTTCATCGATGCCATCTTCTGCCTCTGGCCCAAGCCGTTGCAGCAGGCGGCGGCGGCCATCGTGGCGGGTGAGCAGGCGTTCGATCAGATCATAGGGGCGCAGGAAATCGGCCTGATCGCGCAGGTCTTTCAAAAGCGAATGGGTGTTCGCAAACTCGGCTTCCCTATCGCGCAAGGCTTCCCACAGATAGCCTTTGCGGGGCTGGGCGAGGGCGTAAAGCTCTGCCTCGGTCCAGCCGCAGAGGGGAGAGCGGAGGACGGCGGCGAGCGACAGATCATCCTCTGGCGTGGCGAGGAAAGCCAGCAGAGCCGAGATATCCTTGACCGCCAGTTCCGCGCCAAGTTTCAGCCGGTCCGCCCCCGCGATGGGCAGGCCGCGCGCCTTGCAGGCGCGGATGATTTCGCCAAACAGTTCCGATCTGCGCTGCACGAGGATCAGGAAATCGCCCGCATGGACAGGGCGGGATGATCCGTTCTCCGGGATGGCAACGCCGGTATGGATCATCAGGGCGATTTCATCCGCGATCTGCGTGGCAAGGCGGGCGGCGTGATGTTCTTCGGTGATCAGGTCGACGGGATTGCGCCAGTCATCCTCATCCTTGCCATCGGCCTTTTCCACCAGCGGCCAGAGGTCCACTCGGCCGGGCATGGCATCCCAAAAGGCGATGTGGCTGGACCGGCCGCCCAGCGCGGCGGGGAAGCGGTCACCGAATGTATCATCCACCACACGCAGGATGGCGGGCGAGGAGCGGAAGGAATGTTCCAGTTCCAGCGATTGAAAGCTGCGTTCCACCGCGCGAAAGCGCGCGCCGAAGCTGTGCTGTTTTTCATCAAAGGCGGCGACGTCGGCGCCTTGGAAGGAATAGATCGACTGCTTCTTGTCACCCACGACGAACAGGGTGCGATCCACATCCCGCGCGCCGGAGCCTGCGGTGAATTCGGCGGCGAGGCTTTCGATCACCCGCCATTGTTCGGGGCTGGTATCCTGCGCCTCGTCCACCAGAATATGGTCGATCCCGCCGTCAAGGCGGAACAGAACCCATGCGGCGACGGCTTGATCGGTGAGCAGGTTTGACGCGCGGGTGATCAGGTCATCGAAATCCAGCCAGCCGCGCTGGGCCTTGCGCTGTTCGTAAAGCGGCAGGAAGGCAGTGGCGAAACGGTGCAGCGTCAGGGCGCGATCCATCGCGTTGAGCGCAATGCGCGTGGTGCGGGCGGATTCGACGCGGCACATGAGGTTTTCAAGGCGGTCGAGGAGCGGGCCGAGGGCGGCGCGGGTGTCCTTGGTGGGGAAGGTGCCGATCTTGGCGGTGAAGGGTTCTTTGGCCTTGGCCCCGGAAAGAAACACGTCCTCCAGAACCGAAAGCGTGGTGAGGCCGGGTGTCGACAGGTTGAGGGGCGCAAGTTTTGCGGCAGCCTTTCCATCGTTCCCGCCTCTGGCGTGAAGTGCCGCGACGACATCTGGCATCCATGCGGATTCGTCCCCCAGAAACACATCGACCAGAAGCGTTTCTGCGCTTTCGCCCTGTTTCAGCCCGAACAGGCGGCGGGCGGCATCCGGGGTGAGAGGCGTGGCGAATTTCGCGCGGTGGCCGGTGATCTGCTGGATCAGCGTAGCGAAATCTTCGCCCGTCCAGGCGCGGGCGACATCGGCGATGACATCGGGGGCAAGCGTTTCGGCCAGTTCTTCGATGATGTCGTCGCGCAGAAGGCGGGCGGTGCGATCATCGAGTTCCACGAATTGCGGGGATACCCCCGCCTCCAGCGGGAAGCGGCGCAGGAGGCTGGCGCAGAAGGAATGGATGGTCTGGATGCGCAGACCACCCGGCGTTTCGATGGCACGGGCGAAGAGGCGGCGGGCCTGTGCCAGCGTCTCGGCATCCAGCCGTGCGCCTTCGCCAAGCTTTCCCAACTCGTCGCGTAGTGCGGGGTCGGGTTTCATCGCCCATTCGCCAAGGCGACGGAACAGGCGGTTCTGCATCTCTGTCGCGGCCGCCTTGGTGTAGGTGAGGCACAGGATATGTTGTGGTTCCACCCCGCCCAACAGCAACCGGGCGACGCGGTCTGTCAGCACGCGGGTCTTGCCTGATCCGGCATTGGCAGACAGCCATGTAGACGAAGTCGGGCTGGCGGCCTGCACCTGCCGTTCAGAGGCGGCGTTGGTCATGGCTTTTCTCCCACAGTCTGGGAGTCGGGTGGGGCGGTGGTGTCCCATTCGCCATGGCGCGAGAGGTGGTCATAATCGCCTTCGAACCGTTCCTTCTGTACCGCGCGGCGGGCGGTATATCCTGCGCCATGGTGGCTGTAATGGGCGATCAGGGCGTGCAGGCCTTCCCAAACCTCGGCGGTGATGTGCGGGGTGATCTCTGTCTCTTCGACCTTTGGGTTGGTGCCAAGGCCGACATAGGTGATCTTTGCGACTTCGGACCCTTCCAGCCCCTTGAACGCATCGCGTTCGGCCATGGCGGCAGCGAGGAGGAGTTGCTTGTCGAACGCCTTTTGCGCGGCCTGCGAGGGCGGCGTTCCGGTCTTGTAATCGATGATGTGCAGACGCCCATCGGGCAGACGGTCGATCCTGTCGGGCGTGCCGAAGAGGCGGAAGTTGAGCGGGGTGAGGTCAACCCCGCCCACGCCTTCCAGCGCGACGGGGAGGCCGCCATCGCGGCTGTCAACGGTCAGGAAAAAATCTGCGGCGCGGGCAAGGCGGGCCAGCCAGAGCGCGCGGGCGGCGGGCCAAGGCACCTGATCGGCAAGGATGCGGGTGGCGGTGTCCATCAGCCGGGCCTTGGCTTCGTCGGGCGTTTCGGAAGGGGGGCGGTCCTTGACGAAGGCCTCTAGGATCAGGTGCAGGATTTGCCCGCGCAGGGCGGCATCGGGTTCATGCCGCAGCGGATCAAGCCGTTTCAGGCGCAGGATGTAGCGGCAGTAGATGGCATAGGGATCGCGGATCAGCAAACTAACACGGGTAAGGGACAGCTCTTTTGGCCGGGCCTCGACGGGGGGCCGTGGCGAAGGGCGGCGCGCGGGTTTCAGGCGCGGATCGGCCTGCATGTCAGCGGTCGGCTGTTCCAGCGCGGCAGTCAGGGCAAGCCAGTGGCGGCCCCGGTCGCGCATCGCCTTCAGCGCCTCTGGGCCGTGCTTTTCGGGCAGGCCTTCCATCAGGTTCATCAGGCGGTTGATCCAGCGCGACGGAACGGTTTCCGCCTCGGCATCCCTGAGCGCGCGGGTCAGCACCACACGGGGGGCGGCCATCGCGATCTGGTAGTCATGGGCCGAAAGGCCCACCTGCCGTTCGGGCAGCAACAGCCCGGCCTCCTTGCGCATCTTGCGGTTCAGCCACGGGTCGGGTTCGGGCAGGCGCGGCCATGCGCCATCGTTCAGACCGCCAAGGATCACCAGTTCTGCCCCCTGTTCGCGCGCCTCGCGCGGGCCAAGGATCAAGAGGCCGGGATGGGCCGTGACGGTTTCGCGCACCTCACCCCGCGCGATGACGGAATCGAACAGATCGCGGTATTCGGCAGGCGACAGAGTGCCGCCGGCATCAGCCTCGGTCGCGAGGGCGGTCATCAGCTTGATCGCCTCGGCCCCGGCTTCCTTATCCCAGAGGGTGCCGGTGCCATCGGAGGCGGTGCCGCGGGCGAAGGCCTCGGTCAGGGCGCGGTGGGTGGCGACAAGGTTGGAAAGCGGGGCGGCGGTGATGGCGGCGGCACGGTCGATCAGCCCGGCAAGGGCGGTGGCCCATGGGAAGAGGCCAGTTTCCTTGCGCGCCTCGGCCCAAGTCAGCAGCGCCTCGCCCGTAGGAAAGGCGGGCCCTTTGCGGCGGAGTTGCAGTTCAAGCAGGCGGGTGTACAGCAGATGCTCGCCGCGATCCGCGCCTGTAAAGGCCAGGGGATGCTTGAGCAGGGTTAGCAGCATGTCGGATGTCAGCTTGCGCCCGATCAGCGCCGCCACATGGCGCAGCAGGCGGCCGGGGGCCGACAGCGCCAGCGGGCGACCGGCGCTGTCATCGGGGGTGATTCCCCAACGATCCAGCGCGGCGGTGACCTGACGGGTCAGCATCCTGTCAGGCGTGATCAGGGCGGCGGTGGTGCCCTCTTCGGCAGCCTGCCGCAGGATCATCGCAATAGCGAGCGCCTCGGCGCGGGGGGTTTGCGCTTCGATCAGGGTGATGTCTTCCGTGGCCTCTGGCAGGTTGGGCAGGGCAGCACCTTCGGTGAGCCATTGATCGGTGACAGGGGCAGGGCGGAGCGACAGGGAGATGAGCCGATTCCTGGCCGGGGCGGGGGCCGGGGTATCCGTCCACGGGCGAATGGCGGTGGGGGAGATGTCCAACCTTTCCATCAGGCGGCGAAAGCGGAATTGCGGGTGATCTTCGCCCGTCATCGCATCGGTCAGCCGATCCCAGACCCAAGACGGCATATCCGCATCAAACCCCGGCAGCACCAGCGCGCCTTGCGGCAGGGCGGCCACGGCCTGCATCAGCGCCGCCGTGGTGCCGCGCGATCCGGTAGACCCCGCCACGATGACGGGGCCTTGCGGGGGCGCGGCCTGCCAGAGCGCGGCGATCCGGTCCACGGCCCTGCGCTGGCGGGTTTCCGCATCCGGGGCCTCGGCCCCCGAAAAGAAGGGCGCGACGATGGACAGGAAGGCGCGGGTGCGCGCCCAATGGGCGGAATGGTCGGATACATCCAGCGCGGCGATGGTTTCGGGGACCACGCCTTCGCCCTGCATTTCATCCATGAGGGTGGCAAGACTGTCGGCCAGATCATAGAGCGCGGCGCGGGGGGCAAGGTCGGGCTGGGCATCCAGCAGCCGCGCGATCAGTTGCGACAGTTCCAGACGGCGGCGCAGGGGGGACACGGCGGCGGCGATGCCAGGCAGGGCCATGCCTTCGGTGAGGTCTGTCAGGACATGCAATCGGGGCAGGAATCCGGGACGGGTGGCGATGAACGCCTCGCGCACCCGGCGGCGCATGCGGTTGGTGTTGAGGTAGAGGGTGACGCCCGCCATCGCCTCGGGTGGCTGGGTAGCGAGACGGGCCCGCAGTCCGCCGACCAGCGCCGGGGCGAAATCCACGCCTGGCGGAAGGTGAAAGACGTGGGGGCCTGAGTCTGAGAACATATCGGGGAACATCATGGGGTGAACCCCAACAAGGCTTCGGCCTGTGTGATGCCTTCCGGGCGGCCTACATCGCACCAGCCGCCCTCATGGATCAGGCCGAACAGGCGGCCAGCGGCGATCATCCCGTCCCAGAGCAGGTTGAGGGAGAAAACCTCTTCGCTAATGTCCGAGAGCCCATCAGTCCGCAGCATCTGCGCGCCCAGATAGACCGCACCCGCCGCACCCTTGGCGCGCGTCAGGCGACCATCGGCATCCATCAGGAAATCCCCGGTGCCAGTATGGCCTTTGGCATCGGCGGCGGGCAGGAGAAGGAGAAGCCCGTCCATCCGCGCACCGTCCCATGCGGCGATGAGTTGCGTCAGGGGGTTGGCGCCTGTCCAGACCGCATCGGTATTCAACGTCAGCACAGGATTGCCGCCCAGCAGGGGCAGCGCGGCTTTCAGGCCACCGCCGGTTTCCAGAATGGCAGGGGTTTCGTGCGACAGGGCAATGTCGCGCGGGGCGAGGTGGGCGGCGATCTGATCGGGCAGGTAATGGGTGTTGGCAACGATACGGCTGATCCCTGCCTCATCAGCCAGCGTCAGCGCATGGTCGATCAATGGTTTGCCCGCAACCGGGATCAGCGGTTTCGGGCGTGCGGCGGTCAACGCGCCCATGCGCGTGCCGAAGCCAGCGGCAAATAGCATCAGCGGTGGGGGTGCAGGCCGCATTGCGCGCCGATCCTGTCCAGCGTGTCAGGGGTGGGTTCGGGCAGCAGATCGTGGCAGATCGCGGCCAGCGGGGCCAGCGCGGGATGAGCAAGGTTGCGCCAAAGCTGCGCCCAGACGCGGGGGATCAGGGGCAGGTATCCCGGTTTGCCACCCTTGAGGCATAGGCGCGCAAAGATGCCGATGATCCGAAGCGCACGCTGGGCCCCCAGCGTGGCATAGGAGGGGCCGAACTCGGCAAGGTTAGAGCCGGTTTCGGTGCAGAAGCGGGCGATCATCGCGGCCTCTGTTTCCTGTGCTACGTCACGCCGCGCGTCTTGCAGCAGGGAGACCAGATCATAGCCGGGCTGGCCCATCTGGGCGAGTTGGAAATCCAGCAGCCCAACCTGTGCAACGCCCGAGCGATCAGGCAGCCAAAGCAGGTTTTCGGCGTGGTAATCGCGCAGGATCATCACGCGGGGGCCATCGGCATGAGTGCGCATCAGATCAGCAAGAACAGTCACAAACATGGCCGGATCGGGCGACTGACCCGTTGCCGCGAAAGCATAACAGTCCAGCGCGAAGGCCGCCGCCTTTGCCCAGTCCTGTGCGGAAAGATCGGGCAGGTTGGGCGGTGCGGCATGCCGGTGTAGGTGGATCAGAACATCGGTCGCGGCGGCGTAAAGCGGGGCTTCCATGGCGGGATTGGCGGCAATGAGGCGGGCGAAAAGACCGTCGCCAAGATCTTCGATCAGCAGAAAGCCGTGTTCGTAATCTTCGGCCAGGATCGCGGGCGGGGACAGGCCGATACTGGCAAGGTGGCGGGCAATGGCGGTGAAGGTGGCGGGATCGTCACCCTTGCCGGGCGGGGCATCCATCACCACGGCGGTGCGTCCCGCCAGCGTCAGCCTGTCATAGCTGCGGTCTGACGCATCCCCGGCCAGAAAGCGCCGCTCTGCCGCGCCCCATCCGGCGCGGGTGAGAAATGTCACTGACAATGCGCGGCGGTCTGTCATGGGCTGTTCGTCATAAGGGCCGCCATAAGGCCGGGGCGCCCGCCGGACAGATGCGCCATCCGACCATCCCCCTGTGCCGCAAGGCGCAGGCGCAGCGCATCGGGGGGCAGGTGCGAGCCCAACCGTTCCGGCCATTCGACAAGGCAGATCGCCGTGGCGAAGGCGTCGTCAAGGCCAAGCTCAAGCACCTCATCCGGGTGAGAGAGGCGATAGAGATCGGCATGCCAGATTTCCACCCCGTCGGCATCATAGGTTTGCACCAGTGTGAAGGTGGGTGAGGGGATATCTTCCATCCGCCCCAGCCGCGCCCAGATCAACGCGCGGGCAAGATGCGATTTGCCTGCACCGATTGGCCCTTCCAGCAAGACGGTATCCCCGGCCCGCAGCAACCCGGCCAGCCTTTCCCCCAATGCGGTGGTGGCATCTTCATTGGCAAGAAAGAGTGTTGGGTCAACGGCGGGTGTGGCGGTCATTCGGGCAGTTTTACCGCCCTGCCCGACCACCGCAAGCAGAACACTCAGCCCCCGGCGCGGGTGGTCGTCAGGGCGCGGGGGGCAGCCTCTGCCACCACCGGGCTGAAGCCCACAAGCGTGGCGCCATCCGACAGCGGGGCGAAACGGCATGCGATCAACCGCCCATCCAGCAAACGCGCCTCGGCCCGCCACGGCGCGCGGTCATCGAGGCGGGCGGAAAACTCCTCGGCCTCAGCCCAGAGGGTGGACGGGGCCGAGAGGGCCCGCCATCGCGCGGCCATCTGGGCAAATCCCATCGGGGCAAGCTGTTCCCCGGGATCGTGGCCCCACAGTGCGGCATAAGCGGTGTTCGACATCACAAGCTGGCCCGTCGATGCGAAAACGGCGATGCCTTCCTCCAGCGTATCGACGACGCGCTGGGACAATTCCAGATCGGCGCGGTAGCGACGGCTGCGGATGATTTCAGTCGAGATGTCGTCGATCATCAGGGCAAGGCCGCCATTCGGATGCCGTCTGCCAGTGATGCGGTAGGTCTGCCCGCCGGGCAGCGCCCAGGTATCCTCGAACTGGCCGCTGGCGGCGGCGCGCTCCATATCGGCCAATTGATGGCGCCAGCCTTTCCAATCGCGCGGCTCGGGGATCATGTTTCGATCGCGCATCCCGTCGAGCATGGCGATCAGCGATGGGCGGCGCGAAAGGAATTCGGGGGAAAGACCGGTCAGATCTGCCAGTGCCGGATTGAAGCTTTGCAGATGTCGGGTGTGATCAAAGACGGCAAGGCCGGTTGTAAGCTGGGCAAAGGTCTTGGCCATTGCCTGCACCATGTCGCGCAGGTTGGATTCGGCGCGGACAAGATCATTCACCGGAAGGGCATGGCCGATGTCTGCCCTGATCCCGACGTCAAACCATTCCGTGCCGTCCTTGGTTTCCAGACTGTTGCGGCCCTCGACGAATGCAAGTGCCTTGCCCTTTCCGGCCGTGACAAGCGCCTTGTAGGCGGCGTTGCACCAGACGACCTTCCCGCCTGAGTCAATCTGCCAAAGCGGGATCGGTACCTGCTCTGCCGCCAAGGCTGCCCGTCGCTGACTGTCATCCTGTGTCCGCGCCACAGTGCGGGGGGCGATTGACAGGACAACAATGCCCAGCGCCGCGCCCAGCGCGCCCAATGTCAGGAAATCCAGCCAGATCAGAGATGCCACGTTTCTCGCCCAGGTTCGTGATACTCAACCCTTGAGCGAGTAACCTTAACAAAAGGTTAACGCAGCGCATTCTGCTTAATGCTCAAAAACGCATCCATCGAGGAGACCGGTCAGACCTCGAACCGGCGGTTATCGCCCAGTTGAGCGGTTTCTGGCGCGACGAGGTCGCCAGTTTTCCAGACCAGTTCCACAATGGCGCCGCACCGTTCCGGGCGTTCATCGGGGGAAAGAAACGGATCAGAGGCATTTGCAAAGGACAGTTCCGCCCCGGTCCGTTCCAGCAAGGTCTTGGCGATGAACAGGCCAAGACCCATGCCTTCATATTCCGGCCGACGGTGGAGATCCTGGGCCGAGCGGCGCGACCGGACAAAGGGATCGCCGATCCGCCCGATGACCTGTGACGGATACCCCTCGCCATCATCGACGATCCGGATGGTGACGCTGCGATCCGTCCATTCGCCATCCACCCAGACGGTGCTGCGCGCAAAATCCACCGCGTTCTGGATCAGGTTGCGCAGGCCGTGAATCACCTCTGGGCGGCGCAGGATGGTGGGTTGGCGTTCGTTCCCGCCATCACCCGGCGACAGGGTGAATTCCACATGCTTGCCACGGCCGATATGCGGCTCTGCCGCCTCGCGCAGGACAGAGCCGAGCGGGGCCTGCCGCAAGTGCAGATCATCCTTTCCCGCGCGGCCCATCCCGCGCAGGATATCGCGGCAGCGGTCGGCCTGATCGCGGATCAGCATTGCATCTTCCAGAAGCTGGGGGTGATCCTTCAGCTCCTCCATCATCTCGGTGCTGACCAGCTTGATCGTGGCCAGCGGCGTGCCCAGCTCATGCGCCGCTGCCGCCACCACGCCGCCAAGATCCGTCAGCTTCTGTTCACGGGCCAGCGCCATTTGCGTGGCCAGCAGCGCATCCGACATCGACCGGATCTCTGTCGCGATACGCCGGGAATAGAGGCCCAGAAAGACAATGCCGATCACGATCGCCAGCCAGTAGCCGAATTCAAAGACCAGCGGCACGGCAAGCCTTTGGCCATCGGCAAAGAACAGCGGCACGTTGACGAACGCGATAACCGTGGTGAACAGGATCGCCAAAGCACCCAGCAGGATCGTCGTCCGCAGTTCCAGCGCTGAAGCGGAAATGGTAACGGGTGCGAGGATCAACAGGGCGAAGGGGTTGGTCAGCCCGCCCGTCAGGTAAAGCAGGAATGACAGCTGCGACAGATCGAACAGCAGGGTCAGCATCGCCTCGAATTCGGACAGGCGTTTGTTTTCCGGATAGACGAAGCTGGAAATCAGGTTGGCGATGATCGACGCGCCCACCGCCATGTAACACAGGCCCAGGGGCAACTGGATGCCATAGACCCGGTCCGCCACGGTGATGGCGGCCAACTGCCCGGTGATCGCCATCCAGCGCAGCAGGATCAGCGTCCGCAGGCGGACCCAATCGCTGCGCGTGTCGCGGGAAAGAAGGCCGAAGCCGGAATCCATCATCTTGGGGCTGTGCCTTGCGTGACCAAGTTTCGCATTGTTAAGCAGCGGCGCATCCGCGATCAATGGCGCGACAGTTAGAAGGATTACCGCGATGAGCAAGCTTTACGCAGGTCTGGCCGCTGCGGCTGTTGTGGGGATGGTGGGTGGGCTGTTTGTCTATGGGCAGTTGGCAAAACCGGATGATGTTTTCGCCCAATGCCGTGGCGGTGTCGTGGGTGGTGATATTGGCGGGCCGTTCACGCTGCAGAATGCGGCCGGGGCTACGGTGACCGAAAAGGATGTGATCACCAAACCAAGCCTTGTCTATTTCGGTTATACCTTTTGCCCCGATGTTTGCCCGCTGGACAATGCCCGCAATGCCGAGGCGATTGATATTCTGGAAGAGCGCGGCTTTGACGTGACCCCGATTTTCATTACCGTCGACCCGGCCCGCGACACACCTGATGTGGTTGGAGATTTCGCGGCGAACCTGCACCCCAAGATGATCGGGCTGACCGGAACGGAAGAACAGGTCAAGGCGGCGTCACAGGCCTACAAGACCTATTATCGCAAGCAGGATGGCGATGATCCGGACTATTATCTGATGGACCATTCGACCTTTACCTATCTGGTTTTGCCCGAAACCGGGTTTGTCGATTTCTTCAAGCGCGACGAAACGGCGGAACAGATCGCCGAGCGGACGGCCTGTTTTCTGTCGCAATAAGGGCTGATGAATTTGACCCCACCCCCAAAGCCGCCTACTTCTTTGGCAAGAAGATAACAAAGGGGAACCTGATGGCTGACGACCTGATTGCCGATCTTGGCGCGGACCGGACGCTGCTGCTTGTCGATGACGATGAACCCTTTGTGAAACGGCTTGCAAAGGCGATGGAAAAGCGCGGGTTTCTGCCAGAAACGGCGGAAAGCGTGGCGGCCGGCCGGGCAATCGCCATGGCACGGCCCCCTGCCTATGCCGTGGTTGATCTGCGGCTGGAGGATGGCAACGGGCTGGACGTGGTGGAAACCCTGCGCGAGCGGCGGCCCGATTGCCGGATCGTGGTGCTGACGGGTTACGGGGCCATCGCCACGGCAGTGGCGGCGGTGAAGATCGGGGCGACGGATTATCTGTCAAAACCCGCAGATGCCAATGATGTGATGAACGCCCTTTTGTCGCGGACCGAAACCCTGCCGGGGCCGCCGGAAAACCCGATGTCGGCGGATCGCGTGCGCTGGGAGCATATCCAGCGGGTCTATGAAATGTGCGATCGAAACGTATCGGAAACGGCGCGCCGTTTG
Source organism: Variovorax paradoxus (assembly GCA_943370085.1). Classification (GTDB taxonomy): domain Bacteria; phylum Pseudomonadota; class Alphaproteobacteria; order Rhodobacterales; family Rhodobacteraceae; genus Paragemmobacter. The sequence continues at coordinate 170,025 of CALRPT020000005.1, forward strand.
AGCATGCACCGCCGCACTCTGCAGCGCATTCTGGCAAAGCGCAGCCCAAAATAAACCGGGTTATTGAATTGATGAAAATGAATCCGTAAAAGAGAGCCAATCTCGGTTTATGGAGCATGCTGAAATGAACGTTGATCTTAATTCAATGTCGCTGAAAGAACTCAAAGATCTGCAGGGCCAGGTGGCAAAGGCGATTGCAAACTTTGAGGATCGAAAGAAGAAAGCCGCACTGGCCGAGCTTGAAGAAAAGGCACGCGAAATGGGCTTTTCCCTTGCGGAATTGACCGGTACGCCAGCCCCGCGCAAACGCGCACCGGCGACGGCGAAATACGCCAATCCGGCCGATGCGTCGGATACCTGGTCAGGACGTGGCCGCAAACCGCGCTGGTTTGCCGAAGCCCTGGCCAAGGGCAAAAAGCCCGAAGATCTGGCTGTGTGATCAGGCGGCTGATTCGAGCCATTTGAGTAAGGCCCGTGTGGCCGCGCGTTGCGGCCCAGGGGGCGTGACGATGAAATAGGCGGGGAGCTGATCCTGGCTGTCATGCAGCAGGATCAGCCGCCCCTCTTCCAGATCATCCTCCATCAGAGCCAGGCTTTCGACCACCAGCCCCAGCCCCTGCCGGGCGGCGGCAAGCGACAGCTCTTCGTTGACGAAATCCGTGCGGCTGAGCGTTTCCGGGTTAAGGCCCAGGCTCTTGATGTAATTCTCCTGTTCCGGCCAATCACGGGCGAGAATCCATTCCATATCCTGCATTTCCGCGATGCTGAGCGCGGTTCGCCCGCCCAGAACATCGGGCGCAGCGGCAACGGCCATACGCGCCGGTGCAAGGAAGCGCGACGTAACGCCCTGCCAATCGCCGGTGCCATAGCGGATGCCCAGATCCATGCAATCGCGCCGTAAATCCAACACGCGCGCATCGGGATGCAGCGACAGGGCGATGTCGGGGTGATGATCCCAGAAATCCTTGAGCCGGGGCATCAGCCATTGGGTGGCAAAGCTGGCGGTAAGGGTGATGCGGACCGGGCGATCCGAACCACCGGCCTTGAGCGCCGCCACCCCAGTGGAAATGGTGCCGAACCCATCCGCCAGCGCCAGCGCCATCTGCTGCCCCTCGGCTGTGAGCGCCATACCCCGCCCGTCCCGCGCGACAAGGGGCGTATCCAGAACGCGTTCAAGCGCGCGCACCTGTTGGGCCACGGCGGCATGGGTCACGTTCAGGGCGCGGGCGGCCTGCGAAAACCCGCCAAGGTCCGCCACCGCGGCAAATGCGCGAAGCGATGCAAGCGGGGGAAGGCTGCGCCAATCGGTTGCCATATGATAGTGTGTCTAACATGTTTGAAAGTTTTCTGACTCGGAAATTGCAGCAGAAACGGCTAAAAAAGCCAAGTCCAAGCTTAGGAAAGGGACAGAAAATGTTACAGATATTCGCAGAAGCGCTGCTTTTGGCCACAGGCCAGAAGTTGGAAGGGCACAGCAACCAGAAACGCCGTCCCGCCCCGCATGATGGCACCCGTGGCGCAGAACGCCCCGGCCCGTTTACCCCGCCCAATCAGCTGGGTGGTTGAACCGTGCAGGCGGCCAGCAAGTGTTCATGTCGTGATACATAGTCCGCCCGCACCACCGCGGGCGGGCGCAATCTGATTTCCAGACCGCGCAGGATCAGCGCATCGGGTTTGCCGAAGAAGCGATCCGCCTCTGCCGTGGAAAACCCGGCGATATGCACCGCTTCCATCCAGGCAGAGATTTTGTCGGCAGATTTGATCGCCTTCTTGATCGCCACCGGCAGAACGATGGGCAGGCCAAAGCGCAGATGCACCGCCGCCGTCAACCGGTCGTCCAGCGCGCCATAGGCCGGGCCGACCGCCGCCTTTACCGGGCTGATCATATCGCCGATCACGTATTCCGGCGCATCATGCAGCAGCGCGGCCAGTTGCCACCGCGCCGCAATCCCCGGATTGGCGCGGGTAAAGATCTGTTCGACCAGAAGGGAATGTTCGGCCACCGAATAGGGCCAATCCCCCCGCGTCTGCCCGTTCCAACGCGCCACGAAGGCAAGGCCATGGGCAATGTCCTCGATCTCGATATCGACGGGGGTCGGATCAAGCAGATCCAGCCGCCGACCGGACAGCATCCGTTGCCATGCGCGCGGTTGTTTCATGGGCGTTTTCATGGATGAGCGGCCCCCTGCAGTGAAACCATAGTTAACCACCGTTCCATTGTCGTAGACGGCTCAGCGTGCTATCTCGCGCCCCAAATGAAGGTTCAAGGAGCAACGGCACATGCCGAAGGATTACATCGTCAAGGATATCGCTCTGGCCGAGTTCGGCCGCAAGGAGCTTACGATCGCGGAAACCGAAATGCCGGGTCTGATGGCATGCCGTGAAGAGTTCGGTCCTTCGCAGCCGCTGAAAGGTGCGCGGATCGTGGGTTCGCTGCATATGACGATTCAGACCGCCGTGCTGATCGAGACGCTGAAAGCGCTGGGCGCGGATGTGCGCTGGGCGTCTTGCAACATCTTTTCGACGCAGGATCACGCCGCTGCCGCCATCGCGGCGGGTGGCATTCCGGTTTTCGCGGTAAAGGGCCAGACCCTGACCGAGCATTGGGATTACCTTGATAAATCCTTCATGTTCCCCGAAGGCGCGAACATGATCCTCGACGATGGCGGCGACGCCACGCTGTATGTTCTTCTGGGCGCACGTGCCGAAGCGGGCGAAGACATCCTGCCCGTGCCGCAATCGGAAGAAGAAGAAGTCATCAAGCTGCAGATCCACAAGCGGATGAAGGAAAGCCCCGGCTGGTTCACCAAGACCAAGGCCGCGATCAAGGGCGTATCGGAAGAAACGACGACCGGCGTGCATCGCCTCTATGAGCTGCACAAGAATGGCGCGCTGCCCTTCCCGGCGATCAATGTGAACGATTCCGTGACTAAGTCGAAGTTCGACAACAAGTATGGCTGCAAGGAATCGCTGGTCGACGGTATCCGTCGGGCAACCGATACCATGATGGCCGGCAAGGTTGCCGTCGTCTGCGGTTATGGCGATGTGGGCAAAGGTTCTGCCGCCTCGCTGCGCGGTGCGGGCGCACGGGTGAAGGTGACCGAGGTCGATCCGATCTGCGCCCTGCAAGCCGCGATGGATGGCTATGAAGTGACGCTGCTGGAAGACGAAGTCGCCACCGCCGACATTTTCATCACCACCACCGGCAACAAGGACGTGATCCGCATCGAGCATATCCGCGAGATGAAGGATATGGCGATCGTCGGCAACATCGGCCATTTCGACAACGAAATTCAGGTCGCCGCCCTGCGCAACCACAAATGGACCAACATCAAGGAACAGGTGGACATGATCGAGATGCCTTCGGGCAATCGCATCATCCTGCTGTCCGAAGGCCGCCTGCTGAACCTTGGCAATGCCACGGGGCATCCGTCTTTTGTGATGTCGGCCTCGTTCACCAATCAGGTGCTGGCGCAGATCGAACTCTGGACCAAGGGCCAGGATTACGTGCCGGGCGTCTATATCCTGCCCAAGGCGCTGGATGAAAAGGTCGCGCGTCTGCATTTGAAGAAGATCGGCGTCAAACTGACCGAGCTGAAGCCCGATCAGGCCGCCTATATCGGCGTGAAAGCCGAAGGTCCGTTCAAGCCGGATCACTATCGTTACTGATCGCTTCTTCCCCGGCGCGGGTCAGCCTTTCGCTGATCCGGTCGGGGTGGCGACTGTTCGACCCATCTTCATCGCGGCCAGCCTTCCGCATCCCGTTGCGGGAGGCAGCATGTTTGGGGTGAACGGCGGCAAGGATTGATGTCAGTTCGGGGTGCCGCACAAAGGTTCGCGCGCTGGTTCTGCTCATGATGGCGGATCCACGGCCTCTGCCCCAAGGCGCAGGGCGCCCATTTATTTTCACTTCCACAAAAGGATCGAGGCGACTACCGTTTGCTCTGCTTAAGATCACAGTACCAGTCCAAGGGAGATAAGCAGGATGGGCAAAAGGGACGAACTGATCGCCAAATACGCCGAAGACCTGAAGACCAAGTGCAAGATGACACCCGACATGGCCCTTCTGGAAAAGGTGACCATCGGCTGCGGTCCTGCAATCTATAGTGCCGATGCCGAAACCGTTGCTGCCAGCGACTCTGGCGAACTTGAGCGCGTGAAGGCAAGCTTTCTGATCAAGAAGCTGGGTTTGCCGGATTCGCCCAAGCTGATGGAAGCGATCAACGCTGTCATCGATACCTATGGGCGCAGCGAGCGCAACAAGTACCGGCCAGTGGTTTACTATATGCTCGTCAAGCACTTCGGTAAGGAAAAGGTCTACGGCTGACCGCGCAGCGGCGCATGCGTTCAACCTGCCCGACCCGTCGGGCGGGTTCCTATGAATAAAATGCCCTGAGCTTTGATTTTGTCGAATCGCGCGCCTTGTGGCACGTTTGTCTTGGGCAGTAGGTCCGGAACCCTTTTTCAGGTCACGTGCGGTGCTAGGGGAGCGCGTGGGGTGGATGGAGGGTTCCGTAGGGGTGCGGGGCCCTCCATTTCGTTGGTCACCCCGTCAAACCACCCATACCGCAGACGATGCGCCATTCCGCCTCTGTCACGGGTTGGACAGACAGGCGCGTGTTGTTCACCAGAACCATAGTCTCCAGCCCCGGTTGAACCTTGCAGGCGTCAAGGCTGACAGGCTTTGGCAGTGCCTCAACCGCCCTCACCATCACACAATCCCAGCGCGGATCGTCGGTGGTGCTGTCGGGGGCGCTTTCGCGGATCACCTCGACAATCCCCACGATCTCTTTCCCGATATTGGAATGGTAAAAGAACCCCAGATCGCCCACCTTCATCGCGCGCATGTTGTTGCGCGCCTGATAGTTGCGGACGCCTGTCCATTCTTCGCCCGCGTCGCCCTTGGCCAGTTGATGGGGCCAGCCAAAGACATCAGGCTCTGACTTGAACAGCCAATAGGCCATCAGCCGATCACCTTCTTCCATTCGCGGATATCGACCGATTGGAACAGGCCCGCCTTGGCATAGGGGTCATTCGCCGCCCAATTCCGGGCCTGATCCAGCGTGTCGACCGACAGGATCACCAGCGACCCCGCCATCTCACCCGACTCGGTCAGAAACGGACCGGCCATTTCAACGATGCCAGAGGATTGGATGTGGTCCAGATGGGCGGGGCGGTTCTCTTGCCGGATGTGCAGGTGGCCGGGCTTGTCGATGCAGATCAGCGCAACGCGCATGGGTCATTCCTTTTTCAGCGGTCTGGAAAGCAGGGTCTGGATGGCAAAGGAAAGGTCAACCGTTCCGTCGATCAGGGCGGCGACCATGGTGGTGATGGGCAGATCAATTTCGCGCTTTTGGGCAAGGTTAGAGACTGCTTTTGCCGTAGTGGCCCCCTCAACCGTGATGCCCTGTTCCACCGGGTCACCCCCGCCAAGCCCTTGGCCGAACCGAAAGTTCCGCGATTGCGCCGAAGTGCAGGTCAGCACCAGATCGCCAAAGCCGGACAGGCCCGACAGCGTTTCGCTTCGCGCCCCGAACATCAGCGCCAGGCGGACCATCTCGGCATAGCCCCGTGTAATCAGGGCGGCGCGGGCGCTGTCGCCCAGACCCGCGCCGATCACCACCCCGGCGGCAATGGCGATGACATTCTTCAGCGCTCCGCCCAGTTCCGCCCCGATCACATCATCGCTGCGATACAGCCGCAGCACGGGTGTTGAAAGAAGACGCTGCAAGGTTGCGCCAGTCTGGCCATCGGCACAGGCGAGCGTCAGCGCCGTCGGCAGGCCGCGTCCGATGTCCGTGGCGAAGCTGGGCCCGGTCAGAACTGCGATGGGCGAATGCGGGCATTCTGCCCGGATTATCTCCGAAGGGCCGGTCAGAGTGGACAGGTCGATCCCCTTGCAGCAGGCGACCAGCGGAAGCCCGCCCAACCCCACCAAGTTGGCCGACAGAAAGGACCGCAACGATTGCATCGGCAGGGAAAGCAGAACCGCATCTGCACCAGACAGATCGGCCATTTGAGCCGTAACAGTGACGTTTTCAGGCAGATCAACCCCCGGCAGGCGCGTCGCATTGCGGCGCGTCTTGGCCATGGTTGCTACCTGCTCCGGATCGCGCGCCCAGAGCGTGACCGCCTGCCCGTTCCGCGCCAATGCGACGGCGAGCGCCGTTCCGAAGGCACCGGCGCCGATGACCGCAATCATGCCTTGGCCCCCTTTTTGCCCGACCCGATCATCGGCGCTGCGCTTGGGTCCAGCGGCCAGCGCGGACGGGCGATCAGATCGGCCGCCTCACCCAGCCCGGCGCGATACCGTTCGATCCCCGCCCATGCGATCATCGCGGCGTTGTCGGTGCAAAGCCGCAGTGGGGGCGCGACAAAGCGCACCTGAAGATCGTTACAAACAGTCTCTAACAAGGCCCGAATACGCGTGTTGGCGGCCACGCCCCCCGCCACGGCCAGTGCCGGCTGTTCGGGGGCAGAGGCAAGATACACCGCCAGCGCGCGGCGGGTTTTCTCGGCCAGAACCGCCGCTACGGCGGCCTGAAATCCGGCGCAGAGGTCGCGCCGATCCTGCACTGTGATCCCACCCTTTTCCGCCACCAGCGCATCACGCACCCGCAGCAAAGCAGTTTTCAGCCCCGAAAAGCTCAGGTCGCATCCCGGCCTGTCCAGCAACGGGCGGGGAAAGAGAAACCGTGCGGGGTCACCCAGCGCGGCCTCAGCCTCAACCGCCGGGCCGCCGGGTTGGGGCAGGCCGAGAAGTTTCGCCGTCTTGTCGAACGCTTCACCAGGCGCGTCGTCGATGGTGCCGCCAAGGCGATGAAAGCGATCCACGCTTTCCACGATCAGAAACTGGCAATGGCCGCCCGACACCAGCAGCATCAGATAAGGAAAAGCCAAGCCATCGGTCAGCCGTGGCGTCAGCGCATGGCCTGCCAGATGATTGATCCCCAGCAAGGGTTTGCCGGACCCGGCCGCGATCCCCTTTGCCAGCATGACGCCCGACAACACGCCGCCAATCAGACCGGGGCCAGAGGTCACGGCGATGCCGTCCAGATCGGCAAGGGTCACACCGGCCTGCGCCAAGGCCTGATCGACGCATCCATCCAGCCGCTCGGCATGGGCGCGGGCGGCGATTTCCGGCACGACACCGCCAAAGGCTGCGTGCAGCGCCGTCTGTCCCTGCACGACCGAGGCCATCACCTCGGGCGCCGCGCCATCGCGATAGCGCACCACGGCGGCGGCGCTGTCGTCGCAGCTTGATTCGATGCCAAGGAAGGTGAGCGTTGCCATATCCGTTGCCCGCAGGGTTCAAGCCGGGGTAACACCCTGCGCATGGCCCCGCAACACCGCGCCCTTCCCGTTCTGCTAACCCGCCCCGCCCCGCAGGCAGCGCGGTTCGCGGCCGAACTGGCCAATCGCTTTGGCACAAGGCTGCGTCCGCTGATCAGCCCGTTGATGGTGGCAGAGTATCTTTGCCCGGAATGGCCCGATCTGCCCTATTCGACCCTGATTCTGACATCGGAAACCGGGGCAGAGGCGGCGGCGCGGCTGCGCGGGCAAGGGCGCACACTGCCACGGAAGGCCATCTGTGTAGGCGACCGCACGGCCGACGCCGCCCGCGCATTGGGTTTCGACGCCCGCTCCGCCAAAGGCGATGCCGAGGCCTTGATCACGATGATCCTCGAATCTGGTGATGGCGGGCCGTTTCTGCACCTGCGGGGCCGCGAGGCACGGGGCGACATTGCGCCGCGTCTGGCGGCAAAGGGCCGCCCGGCCCATGCGGCGATTGTCTATGCGCAGGTGGCCCAACCCTTGAGTGCAGAGGCACAGGCCCTGCTTTCGGGGCATGATCCCGTGATCATTCCCCTGTTTTCCCCCCGCAGCGCGGCGATATTGGCGGATTTCGGCCCATTCGCCGCACCCCTGCGGCTGGTGGCGATCAGCCCTGCGGCAGCTGAAAAGGCTGTTCTGCTTGCGCCTGAACGGATTGTGGTTTCCGACAGCCCGGATTCGGCAGGGATGCTGGCTGTCATTGCCATGCTGATAGCTGATCCGGCTTCTTGAACCTGCAACCCTCCGGGGATTAGGGTAGGGTCAACAGCCGCCCCTCGGCGGACGGAAGGAGCCGACCATGGCCAAAGGCAAGACTGGCGACACCCCCTTGCAAGAGGAAAGCGACCTGATGGCCGTGGTAGAGGCGACCGATCCATCGCTTGCAGAGCCGCCCGAACCGCCCCGGCAAGACATGACGGCGGAAAAGATGACCGAAGCACCGGTTGCACCCGCGCCGCCACCTGCCCCCCCGCGCCAGAGCGGCGGGGCCGGGGCCTTCTTCGGGCTGGTTCTGGGCGGTGTGCTGGCCGCAGGGGCCGGGTTCGGGTTGGCGCGGTTCATGCCGGATCTGGTGCCGATGGGCAGTGACAACGCGCTGTCGGCCACTGTCGCCGCGCAGGCGGAAGAGATTGCCGCCTTGCGCGCCGAGTTGGCGGCCCTGCCCGCGCCCGATCCGCAGATTGACGCCCGCCTGTCGGCGCTGGAGGCTGCGCCGTCTGACAGCACGGCGCTTGATGATCGCCTGGCGGCGCTGGAGGCCGAGATTGCAGATCTCAGGGCACGGCCAACCACGGGCGGATCGGCGGCTTCGCCCGAAATGTTGGCAGAGCTTGCGGCGTTGAAGGAACAGGTCGCATCGCTTGGCACCGGGGGCACGGTTCCTGCCGATGTGATCGCTGCCGCCGAGGCCGCTGAAGCCCGGCTCAAGGCGGCAGAGGCGAGTGCCACTGCCATGGCAGAACAGGCCGAGGCCGCTGCCGCCGCTGCGCGCCGTGGGGCAGCGCTGGATCGGATCACTGCCGCGCTGGATAGCGGTGCCCCCTATGCCTCGGCCTTGCCGGAACTGGGCGGGGCGGACCTGCCGCCGGTTCTGGTGGACAATGCGGCGGTGGGTCTGCCCACGGTGGCCGATCTTGCCGACAGCTTCCCCGAAGCCGCGCGCAGCGCGCTTGAGGCGGCGCTGCGCGCCAATATGGGGGAAAGCTGGACCGACCGGGTGTCAAGTTTCCTGCGCAGCCAGACCGGTCTGCGATCCCTGACTCCGCGCGAAGGCAATGATCCCGATGCCGTGCTGTCGCGGGCAGAGGCTGCGCTGGCCCAAGGGCGGGTGGCCGATGCCATCACCGAACTGGCCGCGATGCCAGAGGCGGGCAAACCTGCGCTGGCCGATTGGCTGGCGCTGGCGCAGACGCGTGTGGATGCCGAGGCGGCCGTTGCCGCCTTGGCCGCGAACTGACGGGGGCGCGGGGATGATCTGGTCGCTCGCCAAGGTTCTGCTGTTTCTGCTGATCGTCGCCACGCTGACGATGGGCGCAGGCATCCTGATGGATACCGGGGGCGGTATCCGCATCAACGTGGCCAATTACGAATTCACCCTTGGCCCGTTGCAGGCGCTGATCACTTTTCTGGTGATGGTGGTTCTGGTCTGGCTGCTGATGCGGCTGGTCGGCCTGATGGTGGCTGTGCTGCGGTTTCTGAACGGGGATGAAACGGCGATCAGCCGCTATTTCGACCGCAACCGGGAACGCAAGGGGTTTCAGGCGCTGTCGGAAGGGTTGCTCGCGCTCGCCGCGGGTGAGGGTCGCTTGGCGTTGAACCGGGCGATCAAGGCCGAGAAGTATCTGGCCGATCCGCATCTGACCACACTGTTGGTGGCACAAGCGGCCGAGGCGGCGGGCGATACCAAGCGCGCGACCGAGGCCTATAAGGAACTTCTGTCATCGGACACCACGCGCTTTGTCGCGATCCGGGGGTTGTTGAAGCAGAAGCTGACTGAGGGCGATGTGGAAACCGCGCAAAAACTGGCGGCCAAGGCGCTGGAGTTGAAACCGCGGCATCTGGAAACGCAGGACATCCTGTTGAAGCTCCAAGCCGAAAGCCGGGATTGGAAGGGCGCACGATCAACCCTTGGGGCCAAGCTCAAGGCGGGAACGTTGCCGCGCGACGTCTATCGCCGCCGTGATGCGGTGCTGGCCCTGCAACAGGCGCAGGGTGTCCTGGACGAAGGGGCCAGCATCGAGGCGCGCGAAGCCGCGATCGAAGCGAACCGCCAATCGCCAGACCTGATCCCCGCCGCCGCCATGGCCGCGCGGGCGCTGGCCGACAAGGGCGACAAGAAGGGGGCGACGCGGGTTCTGAAAAAGGCATGGGATGCCAAACCGCATCCCGATCTGGCCGCAGCCTTTGCCGACATCGAACCCGCCGAGACGCCCGCGCAGCGGCTGAAACGTTTCCGGGCGCTGGTGGCCAATCACCCCCAGCATGAAGAAACCCGCCTGTTGATGGCCGAACTGCACATCGCAGCCGAGGATTTCCCCGAGGCGCGGCGTGCGCTGGGCGACACCGTGGAAACCCATCCCACCCAGCGGTCGCTGGCGATCATGGCGGCGGTCGAACGGGGCGAAGGCGCGGATGAATCGGTCGTGCGCGGCTGGCTGGCGCGCGCTGTCACAGCGCCCCGTGGCCCGCAATGGTGCTGTGACAAATGCCAGGCGGTGCATGCCATCTGGGATCCGATTTGCGACAATTGCGGCGGATTCGATACCCTGTCCTGGCGCGAACCGCCCGAGCGCAGCGGGCCATCCGCAACCGGGGCCGAACTCTTGCCCCTGATGGTATCGCCCCCGAAACCTGTCGTGGAGCCAGAGGTTGCAACGCCGGAACCACCCGCCCCGCGCGAGCCGGAAGTCATCGATCTTGAGGCGATTGTTCGCCGCGGCGGCTGATGGAAAGACGGGGCAAACCGCACCGCTGACGGCTGAAATGACGCAGATATGGGGTCTTTCCAGAGCGGCTCTGAGTGTCTTTTTGCATGGGTCGCCACCCTGAAAACTCGGCAGTGACCGCGTGCGGTCTGGCCACCTAAGCCGCAAGCACACAAAGATTTTTGGTCCGCCGAAAAGCCCTTAATCAACGTTAAGAGGTCCAAGTTTTGCCGTTATTCTTGGGCAGATTCACCCTCGTGGCGTAACAAGATTGACGCGGGTTTTTCCATCCGGAGGCCCGGCGTGACCAAACTATAGGACGTGGAACATGAGAATACTGGCGATCGACGACGATCCTGTGTTTCTCGAATTGCTGGCCGGCATGCTGAAGATGATCGGCTACGGACAGGTTACGACCATGGCCTCTGGCGAAGAGGCGCTGCACGAGCTTGATTTCTCGGGAATGCTTTATGATTGCATCCTGTCGGACATGCAGATGCCCGATATGAACGGTGCCGTTCTGACCGCCGCGATCCGGCAGCGCACGGCCTATCGGCAGACGCCGGTGCTGATGATCACTGCCATGTCGGGCAAGAACACGGTGGACGATGCCTTTGCTGCGGGGGCAACGGATTACATCACCAAACCGCTCGACATCATCGAACTGCGTGCGCGCATCGGGATGGTGGATCGCCTGCTTGCCGAACGCCGCCGCCTGGCCGAATTTGCCCGTCTGGTGGGCCAGCGCGCCGCCGCGGCCGAGATCAAGGCCGAGTTTGAAACCCCGATCCTGATCCCCGGTTTCGAGCGCGGCATCGAATTCCTGGCGATGGAGAACTATCTGCTGACGCTGGGCGTAAAGCGGATGTATTCCACTTCAGCCTTTGCGATTCACATCAAGAACGCCAGCATCATCTTCAACAAGGCATCGGGCGCGACCTATGTGCAGATGCTGGGCGATGTCGGCGCGCAGATCGTGGATGCGCTGAAAACCGAAGATGTGATGATTTCCTATGCCGGCAGCGGCACCTTTGTCTGCATGGTCGAACGCGACCCCGGACAATCGCCCGATGATCTGGAGATTCTGATCAATATCGGGCTGATGGATTTCGAAACCATCTATGCGGCGGATCGTCTGCCGGTTCCGCAGGTGCGGGTTGGCGAAGCGGCGCGCAGCGCCTTTTTGTCGCCGACCAAACCGACGCGGATTCTGGAACGCGCGATCCAATCTGCCATCACCCCGCCCGAAAAGCGGACAAAGAACGGCCAGATGGTCGCATGACGACTGTCGACATCTGGGCAAACCGGCGCGCCGATCATCCGCTGGCGCGCGCGGAACGGCTGTTCCGAAGCATGGCGGCAGAGCGGCTGGATACGCTGAGTTCTGCCTGGGTTCGGCTCGATAGTGGCCAGAACATCCGTGAGGCGCTGGATGACATCCGCTCGGTGGCGCACAAGATCGCCGGAACAGCTGCGTCTCTGGGCCATGGCAATCTGGGAAGTCAGGCGGCCGAAGTTGAACGCCTGTCCATCGAAGGCGCAGGCCGCGCCGCACTGCTCAAGGCGCTGCGCCCCTTGATTGCAGGCCTGGCGGAATTGCTGGACGATTAGGCCTTCGGCACCATTGCGCGGATGGCTTTGGTGACATCGCTCATCGTCAGCGGTTTGGACACGCAGCTGTCGAATCCCCAGATCAGGTATTCCACGATCTGATGCGACATCGCATTCGCTGTCACCGCGATGATTGGCACCCGGCCTGATCCGGTGGCCACTTCCATCGCGCGGATGGCTTCCAGCGCGCCCTTTCCATCCATCACCGGCATAGCGATATCCAGCAGAACGGCATCGAACTTGCCGGGCTCCCACGCGTTTACGGCCTGCAGACCGTCATCGACGGTGGTCACCTTCGCCCCACAGCGGGTGAGCATGAGTTCCAGAACGGAACGGTTCGTTCCGTTGTCATCGGCCGCAAGGATGCGCAGCCCGTCAAGCCGCCCCTGATCTGCCGCGACAGGTGCCGGCCCCACCACATCGGGCGCCGCGTCGGTCACGGGCAACGGCAGGCTCACACGCACCGTGGTTCCACGGCCTGGGGCGGATTGCACCGCAATCTCGCCACCCATGCGCTGCACCAGCGTGCGGGTGATCGCCATGCCAAGGCCGGTCCCGCCAAAACGGCGGGTCACCGAACTGTCGGCCTGACGGAACTCTTCATGCAGGCGTTCTATTTCCTGCTGGCTCATGCCGATGCCAGTGTCGCGCACTTCGATCGTCAGCGGCTTGCCTGACCTGCCCGACACTTCGACAGTCACTTCGCCCCTGTCAGTGAACTTGATCGCATTCGATACAAGATTGTGGAGGATCTGCTGCACGCGGAACGGGTCACCCTTTCGGCGTGTCTCAGCCCCGGTCGACACCAGAACCTCAAAGTCCAGACCCTTTTCCTCGGCCATCAGGCGGTGCAGGTCTTCGACACGTTCAGCCAGATCGACGGGGCTGAAGGGCACATCTTCCATTTCCATCTTGCCCGCCTCGATCTTTGACATGTCGAGGATATCGTTCAGGATGTTCAGCAATGTCTCGCCGGACTTTCGGATCGTGCCGATCATTCGCTTGTGTTCAGGATCGGTCAAAGAGCCTTCCAGCACCTCGGCCATACCAAGGACGCCGTTCAACGGAGTGCGGATTTCGTGGCTCATGTTCGCCAGGAACATGGATTTGGTCCGGCTCGCCTCTTCTGCGCGGGCTTTCGACAGGTAAAGCTCTGTCACATCCGACCCGACACCGCGATAGCCGAGGAAGACCCCAGCGTCGTCAAAGACCGGCTGCCCCGAAATGCGGAACCAGCGCTCAACGCCATCCGGGGCATGCGGAGCAAGATAGACGAAATTGCGGAACGGCAGACGGTCGCGCTGGGCCGACAGCACGATGTCCCAATCGGCGCTGTTGCGCATTTCGGGGTAAGCGGCCAGCAACGCTTCGCGCGTCTTGCCGATCACGTCGCCACTGGTCAGACCAAGCTCTTCCACATGGTTGGTGCCCGACAGATAGGAAAAGCGCAGGTCCTGATCCTGCTCCCACAGCCAGCCATCGGATACGGCAACAATGTCGGAAAACCGCTGTTCAGCACTGGCGCGTTGCGCAAGCGCCTTTTCCAGTTCCGCCTTGGCCCGGATCAGCGCAGCCTCGCGCGATTTCAGTTCCGAAATCTCGATCTGGATGCCCGCCATGACCTTGGGCGATCCGTCTGCCTTGCGCCGCACCACGCGGGCGCGGTCCAGAACCCAGATCCAGTGCCCCTTGCGGTGGCGCATCCGGTATTCGGCCTCATAGCTTTGATCAAGGCCCGTGGTGCAGCGGCGCAGCGCTTCTTCGACCCACTCCTTGTCATCGGGGTGAATGATCGTGCTCCACGTCTCATAGGTGATCGTGGACATTTCATTTAGCTCATAACCGAGCATCTCGGCCCAGACATCGTTGACGATCTGTCCGACCGCATCGAAATCCCAGGTCCAGGTGCCCACCTGCGCACCTTCGATCACATCACGCAGGCGCCGTTCCGCAAGCAGCAGCGCTTCGGGGGTTACCACCGCAGACCCGGGTTCGGCCCCGTCGCGGATATCCATGTCACGCTGTTGCTTCATTTTTTCTTTTCCTGACCGTCCATCGGCCCCGGTCATCCGCGCTGCAGAATCGTTTCAATGGTGGTCAGAAAGGTTTCGGCGGTCAGAGGCTTGGGCAGGGTCGCGTCAATCAGCCCGCCATTGGTGCGGATGTCGGCACGATTGGCATCGGCGGTAAAGCGGATCACAGGCGTTGTCGCATTGCTGGAATTGCCGGACCGCAGATAGCGGATCACCCGGTCGCCGGTGATATGCGGCATATTGTGATCAAACAGCATGAGATCATATTTCGAGCCCAGCGCCGCTTCCAGCGCGCTGCGCCCGTCGCCGACAACGGTCAGTTCGATATTTGTCGTTCCCGCAAGGAACGCCATGACGATCTGCTGATTTACCTCGTCATCCTCGGCCAGAAGGACGCGATACTTCGGCTGTTGTTCGGCTACGCTCATACTTCATCCTACCTGCGATCTCTCGCCCGAAACCACGGGACCACAACTCGTGGGCGAGAATGTGGTGAAAAAAGGGATAGAAACATTTACTAAAGGTGAAGCAGAAAACGCGCACCAATCAAGCGTCAAGTGAGGATGGCACCGACTTAACCCCGCAACAGCATCTTTACCGCATGAAGCAATTCCTTTCGTTTGAAAGGCTTGGCCAGGTGGGTATCAAACCCCCCCATGATGTAATCTGCCACCTGATGCGGCATGGCATTCGCTGTCACCGCGACGGCCGGAACAGCGCTCAGCTTCAGGTCTGATTCGCGATCGCGGATTTTGGCCAGCGCGCGGGTGCCATCAAGAACGGGCATGGTGATATCCAGCAGCAAAAGATCAAAGGGCGCGGCCTCTGTCAGCGCGCGCTCCCAGGCGTCGATTGCCTCTTGCCCGTTTTCCACCATGGTCAGCATCACGCCGGTCTGGCCCAGCATTTCTGACAGAACAAGGCGATTTGTCATGTTGTCATCGGCGATCAGAAGCTTGCGCCCGGCCAGCGAAGACACATCGAGAACCGCCTCGGGTTCGGGCGGTGCCAACAGGCTGGGATCCGCTTCGTGCAAGGGGATGATGACCCGGACATCGGTTCCGGCGCCGGGATTGCTTTGCATCGTGATCATGCCGCCCATCAGCAGCACCAGTTGCCGCACGATGGAAAGGCCCAGCCCGGTGCCTCCAAAGCGGCGTGTCATCGACCCGTCCGCCTGCTCAAAGCTTTCGAACACGCGCGACAATTGCGACTCGGTCATGCCAACGCCGGTATCGCTGATGTCGATGGTCACCGGCTTGCCGGGGCGGCAGGACAGCTTCAGCCGGATGCGACCGGATTCGGTAAACTTGATCGCATTGCTCAGCAGGTTGTTCAGAACCTGAGTCAACCTGTGCGGGTCTCCCATGCGGGGAAGATCGGCCCCCGCGCTGAGCAGAACCTGCAGGTCCAGACCCTTTTCCTCGGCCTTCACGCGGTGCAGCGCCTCGACCTGGGTCAGCAGATCGGACAGCACGATGGGCACGACCTCTAGCTCCATCTTGCCAGCTTCGATCTTTGACATGTCGAGGATCGAATTCAGCACCGTCAGAAGGGTTTCGCCCGACTGGCGAATCGTGGCGACCATGCGCTGCTTTTCCGGTGTCTTGACCAGGCTTTGCAGAACCTCGGCCATCCCCAGCACACCGTTAAGGGGCGTGCGGATCTCATGGCTCATGTTGGCCAGGAAGATGGATTTTGCCCGGCTCATCTCTTCGGCCTTGGCGCGGGCCTCTTCCAGCCGCGCAGTAGAGGCCAATTCGTCGGTAATGTCGGAAAAAGACACCACGACGTGCTGTTCACCATCCGCCTGCGTCAGCGGCACGGCGTTTGCCGAAAGCACGCGACGCTGGCCGTCGCTCAGATGCACGGCAAAGCGGATGTCACGCACGATTCCACCCTTGGACAGCGCCTGCCGGAAAGGCAGTTCCTCTTCAGGCAGCGGATTGCCATCCACACATTCCAGCTTCCAGCTTGGATCGTTATAGCTCAGACCGTGCAGCAATGACCGTTCCAGCCGCAGGATGCGTTCGGCTTCCTGGTTGGCATAGGTGATTTGCCCGCGTTCATTCATCACGGTCAGCGCAGCGATGGACGTATCCATCACCTCTGACAGATAGGCACGGCCCGCCTGCAACTGGCGCTCCAGCCGCTTGCGTTCCGAAATGTCCAGATGCACGCCGGCCATAACCATGGGTTCGCCATTCGGCCCCCATTCGGTGACGCGCGAGCGCGACAGGATCCAGATATACTGGCCTTTGTCATGCCGCATCCGGAATTCAAGCTGGGTGAAGCCGTTACCGTGATCAACACCTTGCTGTCTTGGAATGGGCAGCTTTGCCAGATCGTCGGGATGCACAAGCTCCAAGAAATCGGTGAACAGGAAATCGGAGGGCGCATCCGCATCACGGCCCAGCATTTCGGCCCATTTACCGCCGACATGCAGGGTGTTGGATTCCATGTTCCATTCCCAGATGCCGACATCCGCCCCTTCCATGATGCCGCGCAGATGCCGCTCGGCGCGGTCACGTTCGGCCAAAGCCGCCGAAAGCTCGCGGTTGGCCGCATCCAGCGCTTCGATCTGGTTGCGACGTGCCGTCACGTCGATGCCCAGCGCCACCACGCCACCATCCGATGTGCGCGTATGTATGCGCCGTACCCAGCGGCCCGATGGCAGCTTCACCTCATCCGAGGCAGAGGGTTTTCGGAAATGTCGCAACCGGTTGGCCACCCATTCCGCCGTACTTTCCGAAGAATCTTCAGGCCCATAAAGGCCCAGTTCCACACCCTTGGTGAGAATCTCCCCCAGATGGAGGCCCGGTTTAACGAAAGAACGAAGCTCAGGGAACATGGCGTAATAGGCCGGATTGGCGATCACCAGACAATCCTTGTCATCCAGAATGATCACGCCATCGGGCAGAGCAAACACTGCATTCTTCAGCCGCTCGCGCGCCTCTGTCGCGCTTTCTGCAAGCTGCGCCATGGCCGTTTCTTGTTCCTTCAGCTTTGTCACCACGGTCTCGATGGTGGCGAACCCTGCCAGTTCACCGGCAGCGTCGTGCAGAGGGATCACGTTGAAATCAATCCAGTAGCGGTTCCCGTGCCGATCCTGATTGACGGTCTGGCCGGAATAGGCCTCGCGCAAGCGGATCGCGTTCGCCACGGCGCTGGCATTGGCGCGATCTTCGCCGGCGATGCGAACGACATCGCCCAAATAGCGCCCGCGAATTTCGTCCAGCCGCCAACCCGTCTGTTTTTCGAATGCGGCATTGCACCAGACAATGTTCTTTTCGACATCCGTGATGCAGACAAGGTTCGACATCGTCTCGACGATCTTGCCAAGCTGGACCAACTCATCACGCATGCGGGTGTCTGCAGTGACGTCGCGCACAAGGAAGATGACATTCGGCCGCTGATCAGGATGATCCGCAGGCTTCATCGCGCCGGTCAGGTCAAACCAGTGCGGACCGTCGGGCAGGTCAAGGCGATAACGCACGCCCTCTACCCGCCCCTTGTCCAGAGCAGTCTCCAGCGCCCGTTGCACCACGCGGGTGACATCGGGGGGAAGCATCGCCCCGAAATGCCGCCCACGCAGGTTTTCGGGTGGAGCGGCCATCAATTGGGGCGGCCCTGCGGCGAATTCGGCAAAGTATCCGTCGGCAGTTACCTCGAACAGAAGATCAGGCAGTGCGGCAAGCGTCGCCTCAAGCCGCCGGGCCGTATCCAGATGCACCCGCTCGGCTTCGCGCCGTGCGATGACGGTTTCCAGCACCTCGGCCGCGGCCTTCATCCGGTCAAGCAGCGCTGGATCCAGCCCTTGCTTGGTTTCGGGAAAGGCAAAGGCCAGTACGCCGATCAGGCCTGCATCGCCATTGATCGGCAGCGCAAGAAGTGACCGCGCCCAGGGCTGCGCCCTCAGCGGCGAATCTTCGGGCAGTAATGCAAGATCCCCCAGCAAAAGGGGTTGGTTCTGTTCCAGCACCGTCCGACCCGAGCCAAGCATATAGGCAGGCGGGCAGTGCAGGGATGGTAGTCCGGGCGCGACATGGGAATGTGTCGCGGTCAGAAACGCGCCATCAAGACGAAACAGCGATCCCCAACCGGCACCAACATGCGTGCACAGGCGGCCTATGGCCTGCGACACCGCCTGGTCCAGATCGGTGAGTGGGGTCCGCACAAGCTCATTGAGCAGGCGTACCAGAGAGATTTCGTCGGGCAACCATGACCTCCCGAATCGCGGGCCGAAAAACACAACGCCGCTACACCCCCGGCGCTCTTATTAATTAACAAATACAAAAGCACAATATCCTCAAGGTTGCATGTGACGATCCGTGGCAGGACAGAGCATTCTTGCCGCAGGCGGCAATCTGCGTATGGTCACCTCATGGACAAAGACAGTTTGAATGATCGGCTCGGTTTGCTGCTGACCGGGCTCACCCTTGTCGGCATGGCAGTTGCACTTTTTGATGCGTTCATCCTGCCGATTGCGGTTCCACTGGCGCAGGGCGCGCTCTGGGTTGTCTTTCTGGCAAGCGGATTGCCCGCCGCCCTGTCGGCGTTGCGCGAACTTTGGACGGACCGCATTCTCGACATTGATCTTCTGATGGTTGTGGCGGCACTTGCTGCGGCCTCTGTCGGTGCGGCGTTGGAAGGGGCGGTGCTGCTGACGCTGTTTTCGCTTTCCTCCACGCTGGAGCATCGCGCGATGGGCAAGGCGCGCCGCGCGGTCGAGGCGCTCATGGCGCTGCGCCCGGAAAGCGCCATCCTGCGCCACCCGGATGGCCGCACCGAAGAGGTGGCCGTTGCCACGCTGGTGCCCGGCGATGTGGTGATCCTGCGGCCGGGCGCACGGGTGCCAGTGGACGGCACGCTGATCGAAGGCGATGGCGCGGTCGATGAATCGTCGATCACCGGCGAATCCCTTCCGGTTCACAAGACGCCCGGCGCGCGGCTCAGCGAGGCAACGGTCAACCTGAACGCCGTTCTTGCCTTGCGCGTGGAACGCGGGGTGGCTGAATCGACGGTCGCCCGGATGATCACGCTGGTGACGGCGGCACAAGCGATGAAGGCCCCATCGGAACGGTTTTCCGAATGGTTCGGCCAGCGCTATACCGTGGCAGTTCTTCTGGGATCGATCCTGCTGTTTCTGCTGTTCATCCGGCTTGGATGGCCCATTGACACGGCGCTGTATCGCGCGGCGACGATCCTTGTCGCGGCCAGCCCTTGCGCCGTTGTGATTTCCGTTCCTGCGGCGATCCTGTCCGCCCTTTCCGCCGCCGCACGGGGCGGCGTTCTGTTCAAGGGTGGCGCCGCGCTGGAAACCCTGGCCGAAGTCCGCACATTTGCCTTTGACAAAACCGGCACCCTGACCACCGGCAAGGCCGAAGTGACCCGCATCCTGCCCCTGCAGGGCGATGAAGATGCCCTTCTTGCGCTTGCCGCAGGGATCGAGTCGCAATCCGAACACCCGATTGCCGCCGCCATTCGGCGGGCGGCCGAGATGCGGGGGCTTTCGATCCAGCCGCCCCGCGATGTGACCTCCAGCCCGAGCGAAGGCATTGTCGGCACCGATGACAGCGGTCAGGTCTGGGCCGGAAATCCCCGCATGGCCGCGCGGATGGGGGCGGACATCGCGCATAGTGCATTGGCAAGCATGCAGGA
Source organism: Variovorax paradoxus (assembly GCA_943370085.1). GTDB lineage: Bacteria > Pseudomonadota > Alphaproteobacteria > Rhodobacterales > Rhodobacteraceae > Paragemmobacter. The sequence goes on from CALRPT020000005.1 coordinate 190,090, forward strand.
TGGGGCCGAAACCGTGGTCTATATCGGGCGCGGCGCACGGCTTGTCGGCGCGATCACCGTGGCAGATCAGGCGCGCGAAACATCGCGTGCCGGGCTTCAGGCGCTGCAGACAGCAGGCATTTCCCGCATCCTGATGATGACCGGTGACCGCCGCCCGGTGGCCTTGGCGATTGGCACGAATCTGGGGTTCCAACCGCAGGATATCCACGCCGACCTGTTGCCGGGCGACAAGGTCAAGCTGGTCGATGACCTGGCGAAACAGGGGCGCGTCGCCTTTGTCGGCGATGGCGTGAATGATGCGGCGGCGCTGGCGCGGGCCGATGTCGGCATCGCGATGGGCGCCGCGGGAAGCGAAGTCGCGCTTCAAGCGGCCGAAGTGGCCTTGCTTTCAGACAATATGGAACGTTTGGCCGCCGCGCACCGCCTTGCACGCCGCACCGCCCGGATCATCCGGCAGAACCTGTTCTTCGCGCTGGGCGCGATGCTTCTTCTGGTGATCGGCGGCGCCTTCTTCAACCTGCCGCTGCCGCTTGCCGTTATCGGGCATGAAGGTGGCACCCTGCTGGTCGTCCTCAACGGGTTGCGCCTTTTGTTCGACCCGATCCGCAGCGACCGCCGCAGCTGAAAGCCCACCCGAAAACCCCCATTATCCCACGCCTCCCCGCCTGATCGCAGCGGGCATGGCAGCGTGCCAAAACGCGCTTTGCCCAAAAATGCCCATCTTCGGCCCCATCGCGAACACCAGCGGCGGTTCTTCTCTGTCGAAATCTGAATGCCTGATCTTTGGGGGAACAGGATGAAAGACGACAGAAGCTGCCAAAAGAACAGGCTTGCGCGCCGCCTTGGTATCGCATGGCTTGCCTTCGTGACCGGTCTCAGCGCGACGATGCCCGCGCTGTCGATTGATGCGCGCCGCGCAGGGCTTATCCCGATCCGGGCCGAGGCTGGCGTTCCCTCAGGCGCAGCAAATCTGTGCGCCACCTACGATTGGGCCTGCGCCCGAACGGGGCGGCAGATGGTTATCGGAGAGGCAGCGCTTGCAACCGCGCAGGCGATCAACCTGCGCGCCAATCGGTCGATCCGGTCGATCAGCGACATGCAGCAATATCGTGTGGCCGAACGCTGGGCACTTCCCACAGCCCGTGGCGGGGATTGCGAAGATTATGCAATTTACAAGAAAGCCGCGCTCATCAAGGCAGGCTTTCCGCCCGAACAGCTGCTGATCGCAACGGTTCTGGATCGCAAGCGCCAGTCCCATGCCGTGCTGGTGCTGCGCACCGGAACGCAGGATCTGGTGCTGGATAACCTGACGAACCGGATCGTGTCCTGGGACAAGACCGGCTACACCTTCCTTCGTCTGCAAGATCCGCGGCAACCGTCACGCTGGGTGTCTGTGATGGCGGGCGGGATCATGCCGACAAGCTGAAGCGCGCTGCCGCCCGCAACACTCCGCCGGTGAAACGTTGGTGGGGTTTACCTCGGTTGACGCCCATGCGCCAAGCGGGGTCAATGTCTGCCAGATGCAATGCAGACGGACACCACTTTTGACCACCCAACAACAGGCACTTGAAGACAAGCTTGAAGACGCGCACGACGCCCGCGAAGAGGGGCGCTTTGAGCGCGCGCTGGGGATTTGTGATGACATCATCCGCGCCGGCCCCAGCCAGCAGGGCGCCTGGAAAACCCGCACCCATGCCCTGATCGGGCTGGAACGTCTGGATCAGGCCTATGAAAACGCTGCAGAGGCGGCGAGGCTTTTTCCCGGCTCCATCACGCACCGGCTGATGCAGGCCCGTATCCACGTCATGGCGCGCCGCTGGGAAAAGGCGGCCGCTGCCTATCAGACCATCCTGCACAACTACCCTTTGCATCTGAATTCGATCCGCGAATTGCTGGATTTCACCTCTGTCAGCCCGGATGACGACATCTGTCGACAGTTGCACGAGGCATCATCCGACCTGTCGATGAAGCCCTATGACCGCGCCTCAACCTGGTTTCTGCAAGGCCAGATCTATATGGCCGCCGGCCGCGATGATGAGGCCTTTGCCTTCTTTGACGAAGGCAACCGTCAGATGCGCGCCGTGCACAACCACCAGCGGCTTGAGTATTCCTTCAGCCGCTTGCTGCCCGAACTTGACGCAGCCTTTCAGCGCCGCCATGCGCCGGTGCCTGCCCCTGAATCCTGCCCGCTTCTGCTGGTTGCCGGTTTGCCGCGGTCCGGCAAGACCTTGATGGAAAGGCTGCTGGCATCGCAGCCGACGCTTCAAGGGGTGGGGGAAACCTCGGCGATCTATAACCTGTTTCTGGATGTAGATCGGTCACGCGGGGCGGATGCGACCATGGCGATCCTGCGCGGCTTGCCGGGGCAGCCGATCCGGGGCCATTTCGCGGGACGCATAAAATATGGCCCCAAACCGAACGCGCAGCGCTGTGTGGAAACCACGCCCGGCAATCTGGAACAGCTTGGTCTTCTGGGCCCGCTGCACCCGGATGTGCCCATCGTCTTTGTGCGCCGCGATGTGCGTGATCTGGCGGCTTCGCTGTATTTCAAGCAGTTCAACAAGGCACACCGCTACACTTATGATCTGCGCACCGCCGCCCGCGCGATTGCGCGCACGGAATACCTTGCCCGCCTTTGGCAGGAGACGATGCCCAACCCGATGATCGAGGTGACCTACGAGGAGTTGGTCGCCGATCCCGTCGGCGTGGCGTCCCGCGTCTTGGGCCATTTCGACCTGCCAGTGGACGAAGCCGCGTTGCGGCGGGCGGCAGGCGACGATGGAAAGGCGCTGAACCTTGCACCGGGCCGATCATTGGATGGGGTGGGTGCGATCCGGTCGGACTTGATCGGGTTTTCGGATCGGTTCGAACGGCAGTTGGCCGAAGTCGAACCAGCCTATGATCTGGAACGCCATAGCCTGAACAGGGCGCAGCGGTGCTGAAACCAGACAGCCCGCACTTTTGGTGCGGGCTGTCCATATGAAACTTCCGGTTTGACGATCATTCGGTGCGAGAAAACCGCGCCAGAACTGGTCAACGGCGTCCGTTCACCGCAGCGCTTCGGTGAAATCAAGCACTTCATCGGGGAAGGTCGGTTCTTCACCGTCGCCTTCGTCATCGCCCGGACCTTCGCCTTCATCATCACCCGGGCCAGGATCGGGAAGGTCAAAGCCGTTATCACCTTCCGGCGACGTGCCACCACCGCCCGGTGCTCCGGCGATAGATCCCGTCGGGCCGATCAGCAGAGCGCCAAGTTCCCCGCAGGTGCTTTCGACATATTGCAGAACACGGGCGAAATCTGCGCGGTTGCGGACCTGCTCCAGGATCCGCTCGTTCAGCGGCTGTTCACGCAGAACATCGCACATGTCTTCCGGCATCCGGATCGTGCGCACTTCGGCGCTGGCCGTCTGCGGAAGAACCGAGAGCGTTCCCATGACGAGGAGAGCGGAGCCGAAACCGCTTACCATTCTCTTGCTTTGAATATGACGCGAACGATGTGATTTCATGACCGTACTCCTGGATCGATGCACCCCAGAGGAGGGGCGTCATTAATCTTCGTTAACGCAATCGCGCCGTGCCGGTCAAATTTCTGCCTTCTTTACGTCTTTTTACTCCCCAGTTTTTGCCACACTTCACGCCCTACGGTATTGTTCAGCGAAATCATACACGTAAAGGTTGCATGCTGTTTACACCAAGGGAACAGTCGAATTTTATTCCGCAACGAATCGCGGCAGAGGGAACCGGATTTCGGGGATGCACACCGGCCTGACCCCAGTTTTCATGCGAAAATTCGAATAGTCGGCGAAAGGCTCGCGCATTTTGTTCCAATTAAGTCGAACTTGTGGCCAAACGAACACAATATGGCGGCATTGCGACAGCGCACGTTCAAAAACCCGCTGCCTACCGACCTCAGCGCCCCCAATCACTCAGTTACCTGGACATTGGTGAATCACGTCAAAAGGGGCCAGCGCAAACCCGCCCTGCTGCAAGCCCGCAAACTTCCTCGAAGTTTGAAAGACTGACACTGCAAGGATCGCCAGCATTTCACGGATGAACTGACCTGCGTCTGAAGGGGTGCACAAGACTGAGGCAAAGTTGGCGTCCGGATGCCGCCACTGCAAAAGGATCGACAGATTCATCTTGACGGAACGCTGCGCCGCAGTATGTGTGAATGAACGTTCATTCTCAGAAAATCATCGCCCGTGAACCAACCTGATCGCACGCCCCCACAGGCAGAGCACCGCGCCGTCGAAATCCTCGAAGGCGTCCGGATGGCCTTTGCCGAAAAAGGGTTTGACGGGGCCTCGATGCAAGATCTTGCCCGCGCCTGTGGCATGAGCGTGGGCAATTTCTACCGCTACTTTCCGTCCAAGGCCGCCATCGTAGCCGCCCTGATCACCCGCGATCTTGCCGAGGTTGAACAGGAGTTCAGCCAGATCATCGAAAGCTCCGATCCCATGGGTGCCCTGCGTGCCGCGCTGAGCCACCGGATCGAGGTTGATCAATGCGCCACCGACGGCCAGCTCTGGGCCGAAATGACGGCGGCCTCGCTGCGCAAGCCCGAGATTGCTGAAATCACCCGGCAGATGGAAACCGAAGTTACCCGCTATCTGACCATCGTTTTCGCCCGTGTCCGCGGCATCGCCGCCGAAGTGGCGCGGGAACGCTATGCCCCGCATGCCAGCTTGCTTGTGATGATGATCAAGGCAAGCGCCATGCACACCAACCAAACACTGGAAGAACGCAACCGGCTGTCGGCGCTTGTCGTCCGCACGATGAACCGCGTTCTGGATGAAATCGTTGCTGACGGTCTGAAAGGTTAGTCCATGCGTACCGCGCTTATCCGTCCCGCCCTGATTGCCCTTTTCCTTGCGGCCCCGCTTCATGCGCAAGAGGCCGAAACACCGCCTGCCGCGCCAACCCTTCCCGCCATCACAGTGTCGACGGCAGAGATGCGTCTGCTGCGCGACCGGGTGATCGTGTCCGGATTGGTCAACCCCGTGGAAGCGGTTCAGGTCGCCCCGTTGATCGAAGGGCAGCCCATCGAAACGCTGCTGGCAGATGTCGGTGACATGGTCGAGGCCGGGCAGGTTCTGGCCACCTTGTCCAAGACCACGCTGGAATTGCAGCGCAGTCAGTATATCGCCTCGCTCGCCTCGGCGCGTGCGACCATCGCTCAGGCCGAAGCACAACTGCTCGAGGCGCAGGCCGCCGCAGATGAAGCCGCCCGCGTCAACGAACGCACCTCCGCGCTGCGCGAACAAGGCACCGCATCACAGGCCGCCGCCGATCAGGCCAGCGCCAATGCCATCGGCAGCACCGCCCGTGTCACCGTGGCGCGCCAGTCGCTCGAGGCCGCCCGCGCACAGGTGGAACTGGTTGAGGCACAGCTGGCCAATCTGGACCTGCAACTGTCACGGACCGAGGTGAAAGCCCCCGTCGCAGGCGAAATCACCCATCGCAACGCGGTTGTGGGCGCGGTCGCCTCGGCGGCCGGTCAGCCCATGTTCACCATGAACCGGGATGGGGCCCTGGAACTGTCGGCCGATGTGGCCGAGATTGATCTGATGCGCCTTGCCCCGGGTCAGGCCGTCAGCATGATCGCCGTCGGTGCGCCTGAACGGCTGTCCGGGTCCATCCGCCTTGTGGAACCGACAATCGACACGACCACCCGCCTTGGCCGCGCCCGCGTGACCATCGACACATCTGCCGGGGTACGCGCAGGCATGTTCATGGATGCCGAAATTCTGGTGGCCGAACGCGAAACCGTCGCCGTACCAGTGACAGCCGTCGGATCATCCCCTGCTGGCAGCACGGTGATGAAGGTGGCCGATGGCACGGTCAGCCGCACGCTGGTGAAAACCGGTATCCGCGATGGCGGCTGGGTCGAAATCCTCGAAGGCATCAGCGCGGGCGATACCGTGGTCACAAAGGCCGGTGCCTTTGTCCGCGACGGTGACCGCATCAACCCTGTCGCCGCTGCGACGAACTGAAAAGGGACCGCGCCATGAACTTTTCCGCTTGGTCCATCCGAAATCCCGTCGCACCGCTTCTGGCCTTTGTGCTGTTGATGGTGCTGGGCTGGCAAAGCTTCAACAGCCTGCCGATCACCCGTTTCCCGAATATCGACGTGCCCCTCGTCGCCGTGAGCGTGAGCCAATCCGGCGCCGCACCGGCCGAAATGGAAACGCAGATCACCAAGGAAATCGAAGACGCCGTTGCCGGGATCACCGGCGTGAAGAACGTTGTGTCCTCAGTAACCGATGGCAATTCGACCACCGTGGTGGAATTCCGCATGGAAGTGCCCACCGACAAGGCGGTGCAGGATACCAAGGACGCCATCGACCAGATCCGCGGCGACCTGCCGGGTTCTATCGAAGCGCCCGTCGTCAGCCGGATCGACGTGGAAGGTCAGGCGATCATGACCTTTGCGGTCAGTGCGCCCGACATGACGATCGAGGAACTGTCGTGGTTCGTCGATGACACCGTGATCCGTGGCTTGCAGGGCCGCCCCGGCATTGGCCGGGTGGATCGCTACGGCGGGGCCGACCGTGAAATCCGCATCGAACTCGATCCCGTCAAGCTCGACAGCTATGGCATCACCGCCAGCGCTGTGAACGCGCAGCTGCGCGCCACCAATGCCAATCTCGGCTCGGGCCGGTCAGAACTCGGCGCGGGCGAGCAGGCCATCCGCACGCTTGGCGATGCCAAGACGGTGGAAAACCTTGCCAACACCACCATCGCCCTGCCCTCGGGTCGGCATGTGCGCCTGTCCGAGCTGGGGCAGGTCAATGACACCTTTGAAGAACTGCGGTCCTTCTCGCGCCTGAACGATGAACAGGTGGTCACCTTCGCGGTATTCCGCGCCAAGGGTGCTTCCGAAGTGTCGGTCGCCGAAGTGGTGAATGAACAGCTGGACAACCTGCGTGCAGACCATCCCGAGGTGCAGATCAAGCTGGTCGATGAAACGGTCTTCTACACCTACGGCAACTACGAATCCGCCCTGCACACCCTGATCGAAGGGGCCATTCTGGCCGTTCTGGTCGTGCTGGCCTTCCTGAAGAACTGGCGCGCGACGCTGATTTCCGCCGTGGCTCTGCCCCTGTCGGCCGTGCCAACCTTTTTCGTGATGGATCTGCTTGGCTTCTCGCTGAACCTTGTCAGCTTCCTCGCCATCACGCTGGCCACCGGTATTCTGGTGGATGATGCGATCGTCGAGGTGGAAAATATCGCCCGACACATCCGCATGGGCAAAACCCCCTATCGCGCCGCCATCGAGGCGGCCGATGAAATCGGCCTTGCCGTCATCGCCACATCCTTCACCATCGTTGCAGTCTTTGTGCCCGTCTCCTTCATGCCCGGCATTCCTGGGCAGTATTTCCGACAATTCGGCCTGACGGTTGCGATTGCCGTGATCTTCTCGCTGATCGTGGCGCGATTGATCACGCCCATGATGGCCGCCTACCTGATGCGCGCCAAAGACGCGCATGAGGAAAACACCGAAGACGGCCCGCTGATGAAGGGCTATCTCAAGGTTGTCAGCGCCACCACGACAGGCCATTTCCTGAAGATCCCGGCTCGTTACCTCACGTTGCTGGGCGCCATCGCGGTTCTGGCGGTATCGGTCCATTTCATGCTCAAGGTGCCCGGCAGCTTTATTCCGCCGGAAGATGTCAGCCGCATCCCGATCTCGGTCGAACTGCCGCCCGGCACGACGCTGGAGCAAACGGACCGCACCACACAGGCCATGGTCGCCGCCATCCGTGAGGTGGAATGGGTCGACAACGTCTTTGTCCTCGGCGGGTCTTCCCCGACGGGCGACCGCGACATCCGCCGTGCATCGGTGACGGTTCTGCTGAAACGGCTGGATCATTCGCTGCTGCTGAAGCTGTCACAGATCGCGAACAACATCCCCGTTGTCGGCGCGATCATTCCCGATGTGGAAAACACCGGGCGGACCGTGCCGCAGAACGTGATCGAGGCGCAGATCTTCGAAAAGCTGGCCCTGATCCCCGATATCCGCGCGTTCAAGCTGAACGACCGGGGCGAGCGTGACCTGTCCTTCTCGATCCTTGCGGATAATGAGGCAGACCTGAACACCGCCGTGGCCCGTCTGGAAGAGGCGCTGTCAGGCGATCCCCTTCTGGCCAACGTGGCCTCCGAAGGTGCGCTGCCGCGTCCGGAAATTCAGATCACCCCCCGCGCCAATGAGGCCGCACGTCTGGGCATCACCACCGCCCAGATCGCCGAGGTTGTCCGCGTGGCCACCATCGGCGATGTGGATGCAGCGCTGGCGAAACTGTCTATCGATAACCGTCTGATCCCGGTCCGCGTGCGCCTGAACAACGCCAGCCGCGAAGACCTCAGCCGGATCAGCGCGCTGAAACTGACCACCGCAACCGGCGCGACCGTTCCGTTGTCGGCCGTGGCCGATATCGCCATTGCCGAAGGCCCGTCGATGGTGGATCGCCTGAACCGCGAACGTCGCGCAACCATTGGCGCGAACCTGCCCGTTGGCGTGGCCCTTGGCACCGCCGCCGCCCGGTTCAATGAGGTGATCGCCAGTGTCGAACTGCCCCCCGGCGTGCGGGTGCAAGAGGCTGGTGATGCCGAGGTGCAGCAGGAACTGATGGCCGCCTTCGGCAACGCCATGATCATGGGCCTGATGCTGGTGCTGACCGTGCTGATCCTGCTTTTCAAATCGGTGATCCAGCCCTTTACCATCCTCTTCTCGCTCCCCCTCGCCATTGGTGGCGTGGCGGCGGCGCTGATCCTGACCAACTCGGCGCTGTCCATGCCGGTGCTGATCGGCATCCTGATGCTGATGGGGATCGTGACAAAGAACGCCATCCTGCTGATCGATTTCGCCATCGAAATGCGCAATCAGGGCATGTCGCGTGCCGCTGCGGTGATCGAGGCCGGGCACAAACGCGCCCGTCCCATCGTGATGACCTCCATCGCCATGTCGGCGGGGATGCTGCCATCTGCGCTGGGCGTGGGCGAAGGCGGATCGTTCCGCGCCCCCATGGCCACGGCCGTGATCGGCGGGATCATCGTCTCCACCGTGCTGTCGCTGGTGATCGTCCCGGCCTTCTTCCTGATCATGGATGATCTGTCGCGCTTGCTCGCCCGCTTCTTTGCCACCTTCATCGGCCCGAAAGAGGCAGAGCCTGACGAGCCTGCCGCAAGCGTTCTGGCCGAACGCATCGATGCGCTGGAAGCACGGATCGACGGCAGGCCGCCCCAAAGGGGCGCACCCACCTTGCACGTGGCAGAATAAGGAAAGGCCCGGTTCACCACCGGGCCTTTTCATTTCCAAAAGGGCGCGCGCGACCCCTAAAAGGTCAGCCCCGAAAACCGCGACGGGTTCTGCGGCACCCCCGGCAAAACGCACAGCATTTCATAGAGCAAATTCGCCCCGATCAGGGCGGTATTCCCCGACGGATCATAAGGCGGCGAAACCTCTACCAGATCGCCCCCGACGATGTTCAGCCCCGCGCAACCCCGGATGATCTCCAGCGCCTGCCAGGTTGACAACCCGCCCGGCTCCACCGTCCCCGTCCCCGGCGCAAAGGCGGGGTCCAGACTGTCGATGTCATAGCTGATATAGACCGGCGCATCGCCAACCGTCTGCCGCACGATCTCCATCAACCGCACCAACGACTTGCCCCAGCATTCCTCGGCCTGCACCACCGTCCAGCCCTGCCCCCGCGCCCAATCGAAATCTCCGGCGGCATAGCCCGTGCCGCGCAGCCCGATCTGGAACACCTTTTCGTTGATCAGACACCCATCCTCCCACGCGCGGCGGAACGGGCAGCCATGGGCGACCGTCTCGCCGAACATGTGTTCATTGATATCCGCATGCGCGTCGATATGGATCAGCGCGACCGGCCCGTGCTTTTCCTTCATCGCCCGCAGAATCGGCCATGTCAGCGTATGGTCACCCCCCAGCGTCAGTGGGATCGCCCCATCCGCCAGTAGGCCGCGATAGTAGTCGGTGATGATGTCGACCGTCTTTTTCAGATCAAAGGTGTTGATCGGAACATCCCCGATATCCGCCACCTGCAAATGCTCAAACGGCGCCGCCCCCGTCGCCATGTTATAGGGGCGCAGCATCCGGGATTCGTCGCGTATCTGCCGCGGCCCCAGCCGTGTGCCCGACCGGTTCGAAGTGCCATGATCCATCGGAATGCCAATGAACGCAACATCCAGCCCCTTGGCCGATGTCGCCGCAGGCAGGCGCATCATCGTGGCAGGCCCGCCAAACCGCGCCATCTCATTCCCGCCCAGCGGTTGGTTGAACCCTGTCATCTGCCTTTTCCTTCCAGCCAATCCCGAATGATCGTCTTGTGCCGTTCCCCGGAGTAACTCGGAAAATGCCCGCCATGCACCACCCGCACGGGCAGGGCCAAGAGCCGCTCCATCGACCGGACATACTGCACCTGTTCCAGCGGCGATGTCCCCTCGATCAACTCACCATCATAGACGATGTCGCCCGAAAACAGCACGCCGGTGGCCGCTTCCCACAGCGCAATCCCGCCGGGGGAATGGCCGGGTGTATGAATCACCTCGAACCGCCGATCCCCCAAATCGACCATGTCCCCATCCCACAACAGCCGCGTCGCAGGCGCAGCCTGCACCGCATAGGTGGCCGACAGGTAAGGTTCCGGCGGCAGCGCGGTGAAAATCTCATCCGTCACATACTTGTCGGCAAAGGTATTCTCGCGCGTGGGTGCCCGCAGCAGATGCGCCTCGGCCCCGTGGCAGGATCGGCAGGGAAATTCGTGATGGCAGCCGACATGATCGAAATGCGTATGGCTCGCCACGGCCTCCAAGGGCCGTTCCGTCACCACTGGCACCCATTCCCGCAAGCTGACCACGCCCATCCCGCTATCCACCAGCATGTCGCGATCCCGCCCCCGCACGTGCCAGACATTGCAGCGGTAGAACTCGCGCACATGCGGCTCGTCGATCCAGGTGACACCGTCGCCCACATCGCGCACGCGCCACCAATCGCCCGGCCCCATCCGTTCCATCACGCCTCCAGCACCACAAAATCCAGCGCCCCAAGGTCCATCATTGACCCAACCTCCGGCGCGGCGCCCTGCGCAAGATGCACCACCAACCGCAGGTCCGGCGCGGCCAAGGGCGACACATGGGCGCGCAGATAGGTGCCAAAGAACGTTGTCTCTTCCACCCGGCAGGAACCAAGCCGCAGTGCGCCCGCTTCGGAGATCGCCTCAGGCCGGATGCACAGCACCCCATCCGGCACCGCCAAAGGCCCCAGCGCGGACTGCCCACCAGCAACGGAAATCTTGTTCACCTCGCCCATGAACCCGGCAGAGAACAGGGATTTGGGCCGCAGATACACCTCGCGCGGGGGGCCGATATCCGCAATCTTCCCGCCATTCATCACCACGATCCGGTCGGCAATCGCCATCGCCTCTTCCTGATCATGGGTCACATGCACGAAGGTCGTTCCCACCCGCCGCTGGATCGCCTTCAACTCATCCTGCATCGCGCGGCGCAGCTTCAGGTCCAGCGCCCCCAGCGGCTCATCCAGAAGCAGCACATCCGGCTCCACCGCCAATGCCCGCGCCAGCGCCACCCGCTGCCGCTGCCCGCCGCTCAACTCATGCGGCCGCCGCGCCCCGCGCCCTTCAAGGCCGACCAGCGCCAGCATCTCGGCGGCCTTGGCATCCCGTGCGGCCTTCGCCACGCCCCGCATCCGCAGCCCGAATCCCACATTCTCGGCCAGCGTCATATGCGGAAACAGCGCGTAATCCTGAAACACCGTCGTCGTGGGCCGGTCCTTCGCCGCCACCCCCGCCATATCCCGCCCGCCGATCAGCACCGCCCCCGAAGTAGGCTCGGCAAAACCCCCGATGATGTTCAACAGCGTGGTCTTGCCACAGCCCGAAGGCCCCAGCAGCACGACAAACTCCCCTGTCGCGATCTCCAGATCAACGGCATCCAGCGCCAAAGCGCTACCATAGCGCTGGCTCACCGCGCGGATGGAAACCCCTGCCGTCATGTCTTTGCCCTCCGGAACACGAACACCTCCAGCACCACGACCAGCGTGACGGAAACCAGAAACACCAGCGACCCCACCGCATTGGTCGCAGGCGAAATCCCCGACCGCAGCATCGACCAGATCTCAACCGGCAGTGTCACGTCGAACCGCGTCAGCAGGAAGGCGATGATGAACTCATCCCAACTGAAGGTGACAGACAGGAAGAACGCCGCCGCCAAGGGTGCCGCCAGCATCGGCGCGGATACCAGAAGCAGCACCTTCCACTCCGGCGCACCAAGGTCCCGCGCCGCGCGTTCCGCGTTCTTCTGATGATCCCCCATCGCCGCATAGGTGATGGCGAAACACAAAGGCAGGTTGATCACCACATGCCCAATCCCCGCCGTCCAGAGCGACAGCCGAACCCCGGTCTGGTTGAACAATGTCAGCAGGCCCAGCGCGATGATCAGATAGCTGACCGTCATCGGTGCGATCAGCACCCCGCGCATCAGCACCGACCCCGGCAACCGCACCCGCGCCAGCGCATGCGCCGCCAGAAACCCCAAAATCAGCGCGAATAGTGACGAAACCGCCGCAACCAGCGCCGAATTCACCAGCGCCGCCATCAGATCCCGGTCGCCCAGAACCTTGGCGTACCATTCCAACGTCACGCCCTGAAACGGCGGCACCGGCAGGCGGCCATCCTGAAAGGAAAAGGCCACCAGCACCGCCACAGGCAGGAACACAAAGGCATAGGCAATGGCCAGATAGGCCCATGACAGCGCGCGCATCGCTACACCCGATCCAGCCGCAGCCATCGGCTGCTTGCGAAATAGGCCAGTGTCACCACGGCCATCAGCACCACCGACAGGGCCGAGGCCAACGGAAAATTCCCGCTCCGCCCCATTTGCAGCATGATCAACTGCGGCAGTGTCAGTTCCGCATTCCCGCCCAGAATCTGTGGCGTGATGTAATCTCCGATGCACAGCACAAAGGTCAGGAAGGCCCCCGTCACCACACCAGGCAAGGTCAGCGGCAGGATCACATGCCGGAACGTGGCCCACCGCCCCGCCCCAAGGTCCGCCGCCGCACGGGCATAGTTTGGCGACAGCTGGATCAGGTTGGCATAGATCGTCAGCGTCAGCAGCATCACGAAGAAATGGACGAAGCCTATCACCGTCGCCGTCCGTGTCGCCGCAATCTCCAACGGTTCGGCGATCAGACCCAACCCCAGCAGCGCCTTGTTCACCACCCCGTTCTGCCCCAACACCAGCAGCCACGCATAGGACCGCACGACATAAGATGTCCAGAACGGCAACACCGCCATCAGCAGCGCCAGCCGCTGCCACCGCGCCGGCACGCGAAAGGCGATGATGGCGGCCAACGGATAGGCCAGCACGACGGAAACCACTGTCACCACCACCGTGATCTCAAGGCTGTTGAGCAACGCCTTGAACATGGTCCAGTCGGTGAAGATGCGGATGTAATTGCCGGGATCGAACCCCGCCACCACCTCGCGCCCCTCCATCCGCGCGAAGGAAAGCGCCAGCATGGCCAGAAACGGCAGCACAAAGAACGCGACCGTCCACAGCAGGGCTGGGGCCGCAAGACCCCAACCCATCCGTTTCTCTGCTGCGGCCAGTGTCACAGGAGTGTCACAGGATCACTGGTTCAGCATTTCGGTCCACATGTCCTGCATCGCTGTATCCAGCGCCGCATCCGGGATCGGGTACAGCTGCGCCCGCTTCAGGAAATCGGGCTGCTCTTTCCAACGCAGCACATCCCGCTGCTCCATGCTCAGCGCATCGCCTGTCTTGGCATTCGTCGGCATGCCCCAGTAGCAGGATGATGTCGCCAACTTGGCTTGGCCTTCGGGGGACACGATGTATTTCACGAACTCCAGCGCCAGATCAGGCTGGGTGGATCCCGCCACCACGCCAATCGACTGCGCCCAGCGCAAACCGCCCTGCTTGGGAATGGTCCAGTCCAGGTTGGGGTTGTCGGCGGCCAGCACGGCGGTCAGCCATTCGCCGCCACCCACCACGATATCCACCTCGCCCGTGGCCAGTGCCGTCTGCGCCGAAACCACATCCGACACCTGCTTCGATGCCGCACGCAGCTTCATCAGCGGCTCTTTCAGGCTGGGCAGGTTTTCCGCCGTGATATCGGCGGTGTTGATGCCCTGACTCAGGGCAACAAGGCCCAGCACCGGAAGATAGTAGTCATAAATCGCGATCCGCCCGTCATACTTGCCCGATGTCAGAGCGGCCATATCCTCCATATCGGCCGGATCGACCTTGGTCTTGTCGAAGGAAATGGTGTTGTAGCCGAACTTCTCGGTGACGGCATAGGTCTTGCCATCCACGGTGTTGTTCTCGGCCATCACCAGTTCGGGAAAGAAATTCTGCGTGGGCAATTCCGCCGCCGGCAGTTCCGCCAGATACCCGGCCTCCACCGCGCGGCCCACATCGACCGCGTCGATCACCAGCACATCCCAATCGCCCGGCTGCGATTGATCCAGAATCGCCAGCCCTGCCGCCGTACCCTCGTATTCCTTCAGGTTCACGGTCACGCCGAACTTTTCCTCGAACGGCTCGATCAGCGCGGGATCGGTGTGGTCACACCACACCAGCGCATTCAATTCTTGTGCAAAGGACGGGCTCGCCACCGTCAGAAGCGCAAGGGCAGTCAGCGGAAGGGTTACTTTCTGGGCCATTCTTCTCTCCATGTCGGGGTTCTGTCGGCGCTTCTGTCCGGCGCGGTCACAAAAATAATTGAGTTCGTTCAATTTTGAAGTCAATGTCAAAAAACGGGCAATATGTGAACGGCACCGATGGCTGGACTGCGCGAAAAACAAAAGGCCGACCGCACACGTCGCATCCTCGAGGCATCCTCGCGGCTGTTTCGCGAACAAGGCTATGGCGCGATCCGGATCGAAGACATCGCCCATGCGGCCGAAGTGTCCGTGGGCACGCTCTACAACTATTTCACCAACAAGGGGGATCTCCTCCTCGCCATCGTGTCGATGGAGGTGGAAGAAGTGCTGGAATCCGGCAAATCCATCGTTGCCAACCCACCCGCCGACATCGCCCGCGCGCTGGGTGATCTTCTGGGCATCTATTTCGACCACTCCCTTTATTACCTGTCCAAAGAAATGTGGCGCACCGCCATGGCCATTTCCATCGAGGCACCGGGAACCCCCTTCTCGGCCCGCTACACCGAACTCGACAGCCTGCTCGCTGCGCAGGTCTGCGATTTGATCGCGGAGTTGCAGCGCAAGGGTTATGCCCGCACCGATATCGATGCGGATGCCGTCGGTCAGTTGCTGTTCAACAACCTCAACCAGATGTTCACCGAATTCGTGAAGGCCGAGGATATGACCTTTGCCGAACTGCACGCGAACACCGCGCGCCAGAACGCCGCCATCGCGGAATTCATGACACGGCGCTGATCCTTTCATCTTGGTCCAAATACCCAAATTCAACGGCGCCACCCCCACCCCGGTCGCCTGAA
>CALRPT020000006.1:0-194839 GCA_943370085.1 Variovorax paradoxus
CACAGCATATTCCGTTGACCGCCTTCCGCTTTGGCGGCGAGCGGCATGATTGCGGATCCTTCGAAGGGCTGGTCGGGGCCGGGGTTGCGCAGATGCAGGCCAACGCGCAGCGGAACACGCGCTTGGCGCCGGGCACCGAGATGGAGTTGCGCCGTCAGGGGACGGCGGCCCGCTGACCCTGCGCCGTGGCGCGGCGGATGGCGGGTTGAAGCCGCGCCACATGGGGAACCCATCGCTACATCGTGCGTTACCACGGCATGAACTGCGCCCGGTGGTGGCGCGGAATGTGAAGGAATTTCAGAATGAACAGCATCATTTATCTGGTCGGCCTTGTGGTCGTCGTCATGGCGGTTCTGTCGCTTATCGGCATGCGCTGAGCGGCAGGAGAGGGACTGAACATGGAACGGACAGAGGCAATGACGCAGGCTTCGGGGCCTGCAGTGGCGATTGATGGGGCCTATATCGATTGGGCGGCCGTGCTTGGCGGCGGCGTGGTCGCGGTGGCGGTGGGGTCGGTCTTTACGGGCTTTGGCGCGGCGCTGGGGTTGTCCACGATTTCGGCCGAGCCGGGCGAGGGCAGCTTCAACGTGATGGTGATCGTGAGCGCCTTGTGGATCGTGCTGTCGCTCGTGGCCAGCTATGCGACGGGCGGCTACATCGCCGGGCGCATGCGGCGGCGGCTTGAGAAAGCGAGTGCCGATGAAGTGACAGCGCGGGACGGGATCAACGGGCTGGTGGTCTGGGGTCTGGGGATCGTGGCGTCGGTCTTTTTGCTGGGCGCGGCGGTGTCTGCCACGGCGACGGCGGTCGGATCAGCTGCTGGTGCAGCGGGATCGGTGGTCGGCGCGGTGGCGACGACGGCTGGTTCGGTTGTGGGCGGCATGGCCGAAGGGGCTTTGGCGGCAGCCGGAGCGATGATGCCAGAAGAGATGACAGAAAACCCGACGGAGTACCTGAGCGATGCGCTGCTGCGCCCCGCGCAGGTGGCGACGGGGACCAGCGATCCGGCAGATACGGCACGCGCAAGCGCCGCGATCCTGGGCAACGTGGCGATGACCGGTGAAGTGACCGAGGCCGAACGCGCCTATCTGATCAGCGCCGTGGTGGCAACGGCGGGAGTCCCGCAGGCCGAGGCCACGACGCGGGTGGACGAGGCGATCACGGCGGCGCAGACGACGCGGACCGAGGCGATGCAGCTTGCTACCGATGCCAAGGCAGAGGCGGACCGTCTGGCGCAGGAGGCAACCGATGCCGCCATCGCAGCAGCCGAAGTGGCACGGATCAGCACGATCCTGACTGCGTTCATCCTTGCGGCGGCGGCGCTTGTCGCCGGGGCGGCGTCCTATGTCGGCGCGGTGCGCGGCGGGCGTCACCGCGATGAAGGCCGCATCTTCGGCGGCTTTGCCTATCGCGGCTGAGGCTGAAGACAAGACGTGACAAGGAAGGCGGGCCGCTGGGATAGAGCGGCCCGCCTTTTTCTTTGGCAGCGATCACACCCCCGGACATGAAAAGGGCCGCCCCGGTTAGGGGGCGGCCCGATTTCGGGGGATCGGCCGGGGAGAGCCGATCATACCTCGATCTTTGCGCTTAGTTGCGCGCGCTCCATTCGTCGACCTGACGCTCGGCCTCTTCCTTGGCGATGCCGTACTTTTCCTGAACCTTGCCGATCAGCTGGTCCCGCTTGCCGGCCATGGTGTCAAGCTCGTCATCCGTCAGCTTGCCCCACTGCTCTTTGGCCTTGCCGCTGAGCTGCTTCCACTTGCCTTCGATCTGATCCCAGTTCATGCGTCGTCTCCTTTTTCCGGCGCGGGCCGTTGTGGCCGCGCTTGGTGCCCGGCCCATGGCCAAGCGGAAGAGAACGGAACACGACACCCTGACCATTCCCTGCCGGGCATCGCGCCGTTCCCTGTGGGATATAAGGGCTGGGCGCGGCATTGGTTCCGTCGGGGCGGAAAATCGCCGCAGGGTCGCGAGAGCTTGCCAATTGGTCGGGTTGCCTGGGCAAAGCCTTGCCGGTCTGACGGCGGTCCGGTCGATATGGACGGCGGCGCGGAACCTGATCATAGTGAGAGCGTTGCTGTCTGTGTTCCTTGCGGTTTCGCCCGACACGCCCTGCCCCGCGCCCTGACGCGCCCCGCCCCGACCCTTTGACCAGCGCCATAATGGCACCTGCGCCCTGCCGGGCAGAACGTCCTTGCAGACGATCCGGCGCGGGAGGTGTGATCGGCGCAGATTGCGCCGCATTGAAACAGGACCCTGCCATGACCGATGATCTGCCCGCCATCCGCCGGACCCTTGGTCTGATCCTGCTGGTTCTGCTGACGATGGGGCTGTATTTCGCCAAGGATGTGATCCTGCCCCTGCTGATGGGCACGTTGCTTGCGCTGACCTTGAGCCCGCTGGTGCGCTACATGAGCCGGTTCGGGCTGGCCCCGGTGGTGACGGCTTCGGCCCTGATCGCGCTGGTGGGGCTGATCATCGCGGGGGCGGCGCTGTTGTTCAGCGGGCCGGTTTCGACATGGATCAACGACGCCCCGGCCTTGGGGGCGGAGTTGAAGGCGAAGCTGCAGGGATTTGCCAACTCGCTGGCCGTGGTGCAGCAGGCATCGGATCAGGTGGAGGAGTTCACCAACGGCGTGGCCGATCCGAATGTGCAGCGCGTGGCGATGGAATCGCCGGGGTTGCTGACCATGGCGGTCAGCAATGCGGCGTCGGTGATGGCGACGACGGTGGTCACGCTGGTGCTGGCGCTGTTCCTGCTGGCGTCGGGCGATCTGTTCTATGTGAAGCTGATCGAGGCCTTTCCCCGCTTTGGCGACAAGAAACGGGCGTTGCGGATCGTCTATGGGATCGAGCGGAGCGTGTCGCGTTATCTGGCGGTGGTGACGGTCATCAATCTGGGGCTGGGCATTGTGGTGGGGCTGGGGATGTGGGCCATCGGAATGCCCCAACCGGTGGTCTGGGCGGTGATGACCTTTCTGGTGAATTTCCTGCCCTATATCGGCCCTCTGTTTGGGGCAGGGCTGGTGACGGCTGTGGCGATCGTCAGTTTCGATCATCTGGGACAGGCGGCGCTGGCCCCGCTTGTATTTCTGACCGCGACCACGATCGAGGGGCAATTCGTGACGCCCGTGATCCTTGGGCGGCGGCTGGAACTGAATACCGTGTCGGTCTTTGTGACGGTGGTGTTCTGGGCCTGGCTGTGGGGCATTGCGGGCGCGCTGATGGCGGTGCCGTTCCTCGTTTGCCTGAAGGTGATCTGCGACAACGTAGAGGCGATGAGCACGCTGGGGAATTTCCTGGGGGCCGAGAGTGTGGCGCCTGTTGAAAATGGGGCTACCAGTCAAGGCTGACGGGTTGCAATCTTCGCCCTTGGCATCCATATAACATCCAAGTGGATGGTATATGGAGTTAGAATGCCAAAATCAGCTTTGCCCCCGCTACCGCAAGCGGGGAAGCTGCCCGAGTCGGAAAAGATCACGATCAACCTTGGCTTTGTCGATCTGGGGCAGATCGATCTGCTGGTGCGCGAGGGGTTCTATTCCAACCGCAGCGATTTCATCCGGACCGCGATCCGCAACCAGATCGACCGCCACGCCGAAACCGTGCGGCAGGTCGTGACGCGCAAGAGCGTGCATCTTGGCCTGCGCCAGATCACGCGCGCGGAACTGGAGGCGGCGCAGGTGGCGGGAGAGACGCTTGACCTGCGCATCCTCGGGCTGGCCGTGATGGATACGGATGTGACGGCAGAGTTGGCGCGGGAAACCATTCAGGGATTGACGATCCTTGGCGCGTTCCATGCCAGCGCGGCCGTCAAGGCGGCGCTGGCCGACCGGATGAGTTGACCCCGGCAAGACCTGACACACGACCCGGCCACCGGGTTTGACCCACATAAGGAACAGACGACATGACCCCCCCCTTTCAGCGCGACATGGCCAAGGCCACCGAACTGACCCGCGCCGGAAAGCTGCAGGAGGCGACGGACCTGATCCGCCGCCTGTTACAAGGTAAGGGTGCAGCGCCAGCCGAAGCACAGGCCGCGCAGATTGCGCCGGATGACGTGATCGAAGGCGCATTCACCCGGCTGGAGGACGTGCCTGCCCGTCCGGATGCGCCGGTGTCTGACCCCGCGAAGGCCAAACCTGCCAAGGCCAAGCGCGCAGCGCCGGGCAAGACCGGGCTGGCCGAGACGCTGCGCAAGATTGCGGCGGGCGGGATGCCCGCACATGGGCCGCTTGCAGGCGCGCCGCCCATGGCAGAGGGCGCGGCGTTTCTATCGCTGACCTATCAGTCGCCGCAGGGGAGCCGGGACTATCGGCTCTATGTGCCTGCCAATCGGCCTGCGGCCCTGATGCCGTTGGTGGTGATGCTGCATGGCTGCACACAGTCGCCCGAGGATTTCGCGCGCGGCACGGGGATGAATGCGCTGGCCGAAGAATTCGGTTGCCTGATCGCCTATCCCGCGCAGCCTGCGGGGGCGAATGCGCAGAAATGCTGGAACTGGTTTCGGCCCGAGGATCAGGCGCGCGGGCGCGGGGAAACCGCGCTGATCGCAGGGCTGACGCGCGAGATTCAAGGCGCCTACCCGGCCGATCCGGCGCGGACCTATGTCGCGGGTCTGTCGGCGGGGGGTGCGGCGGCGGCGCTGGTGGCGGCGGCCTATCCTGATGTGTTTGCTGCCGTGGGTGTGCATTCCGGCCTGCCCGCGCAGGGCGCGCGCGATATCCCATCGGCTTTTGCCGCCATGCGCAGCGGCACGACGGGCGCGCCCCATGCCACGGCGCTGCCGACCATCGTCTTTCACGGGCTGGCCGATGGCACGGTGCATCCCGCCAATGGCGCGGCCAGCCTTGCGCAGGCGCTGCCTGCCATGCCCGCCCTGCGCCGCAGCACGCGCAACGGCACCTCGCCCGGCGGGCGGGCGCATCGGGTGACGGAGCACCGCCATGCCGATGGCAGCAGCTTTGCCGAGCATTGGGAGATCGAGGGCGCAGGCCACGCCTGGGCAGGCGGCGATGCGGGTGGCAGCTATACCGATCCGGCGGGGCCGGATGCATCGGCCCAGATGCTGCGGTTCTTCTTGCAGCATCAAAGGGCCTGAGGGTTTCCCGGTCCCACGCGAGCCGCCGCTGCGATCGGCGGTTCGCCGCCCGTTCGGGGCGTTCTGCCGGAAATCGGCCGCTGCGGGGGAACGACTGCCTTGGCTGGGCGTTTCCCCTGCACATGCGGAAACGACCGACAGGAGCCCATCATGGGAATTATCTGGACCATCATCATCGGCTTTGTGGCCGGGGTCATCGCCAAGTTCATCACACCGGGCGATAATGAGCCGTCCGGTTTCATCCTGACCACGCT
This sequence comes from Variovorax paradoxus, assembly GCA_943370085.1. Taxonomy (GTDB): domain Bacteria; phylum Pseudomonadota; class Alphaproteobacteria; order Rhodobacterales; family Rhodobacteraceae; genus Paragemmobacter. The sequence goes on from CALRPT020000006.1 coordinate 5,356, forward strand.
GCTGGGTGTGATCGGGGCCTTTGTGGCCACTTATCTGGGCCAATCGCTGGGCTGGTACATGCCGGGCCAAGGCGCGGGCCTGATCGGGGCCGCTGTCGGCGCGATCATCGTGCTGGTCGTCTGGGGTTTTGTGCGCAAGCGCGCCTGACCCCATCCGAAGCCTAAAATAAGGAATATCGACATGTCGAAATCAACACCATCCCTGATGGCCCTGTTGGGCCTTGTGGCCTTTGCCGGATACCAGAACCGTGCGCGCATCAGTGACATGCTGGCCGATGCCCGCCAGAACCGGCCTGCAGGCGCCGATGGGGCCTCGCCCGAACAGGGCGGCTTTCTGTCGGAGATCGGTCAGATCTTTCAACCGGGCGCGTCCGGCATGGGAACCTCTGGCATGAGCACATCCGGCTCTGGCCTTGCCACCGCGCTGCGCGATCTGAAGGACCGCTTTGTGTCGACCGGTCAGGGCGAGGCGGCGGAAAGCTGGATCTCGACCGAGGCGAACCGTCCGCTGAATGTGGAGGCGCTTGAAGCCGCGCTTGGCCCCGAGACGCTGGACGAACTGGCCCACAAGACGGGCATTTCCCGTGCCGAGCTGCTGTTGCGGCTGAACGTGGCCCTGCCCGAGGTCGTGGACAGCATGACACCCGAAGGCCGCCTGCCCGCCGATGGCGGCACGCAATTCAATCTCTGATCCCTATCATTCTGTTCTGAAAGGACATTCCGATGAGAACCCTTGCCGAAGCGTTTCACCATACCCTGCAAGATATCTATTACGCCGAAAAGGCGCTGACCAAGGCGTTGCCGAAAGTGGCGAGTGCCGCCAAGAATGCCGAGTTCAAGGCGCTTGTCACCGCGCATCTGGCGGAGACCAAGGAACAGATCGCCCTGCTGGACAAGGTCTTTACGTCGCTGGGCGAAACGCCCACGGGTGTGAAATGCGATGCGATGGACGGTCTGATCAAGGAAACCGATGGCATCATCAAAGAGGCCACCGGCGTGGCGCTGGATGCCAGCCTGATCGCCGCCGCACAGGCGGTGGAGCATTACGAGATCGCCCGTTACGGCACGCTGCGCGAATGGGCCAAGGTGTTGGGCCATTCCGAGGCGCATGATCTGCTGAGCCAGATCCTCGACATGGAAAAGGCCGCCAATTCGAAACTGACGGGCCTTGCCGTGACGGTTGTGAATACGGCCAGCAAGGCGGCGTGATCGCCTGACGCCGGATAGACAGGGGAGGGCCGCATCCGATGGATGCGGCCTTTTTGCGTTCAGGCCGCGCGGGCGGAGGAGGGAAAGACCAAGGGTTCGGCAACCGGGCGCGTCTGAAGCAGGTCGATGATCTGCGCATCGGTCAGGTCATCTGCCAATTGATCCGACCAGACGCGGAACAGTGTCAGCTTGTGGACGCCAAAAGAGGTGATCATTGCCACATCCGACGCATCCGATCCCCGCACCATCAGCACGCGGCCCATCCGGGGCGTGTTGTAGCGCGCGTCAAAGGTGTGCCAGCGATGATCGAGATAGACCTCGAACCAGGCGCAGAAATCGCCCGGGCCGGAATAGGGGATGCCGATATCGCCCAAGTATCCGCTGGCATAGCGGGCGGGGATGTTCATCGCCCGGCAAAGCGCGATGGCCAGATGGGCGAAATCGCGGCAGACGCCGGTCTTTTCGCGAAACACCTCGGATGCGGTCTTGCTGGCGCGGCCGAACTGGTAACCGAAGGTGACGTGGCGATGCACGAATTCGGTGATCGCCTGCACCCTGCCCCAGCCTTCCGGGATGCCCGCGAACTGTGCCCAGGCCTGTTGCAGCAGGTTGTCGCTGTCGCAATAGCGGCTGGGGATGAGGTGTTGGAGCACGTCATCGGGCAGGTCCTGAATCGGGTGCTGGCGGGCGGTGGGGAATTGCGGATCGGGCAGACCGTCTACCTCGATCGCGAAATCGGTCCAAAGCCGGGACGGCCCTGCAGGGGCGACGATACGGGTGATGGCGTTGCCGAACCGGTCAAGATAGCGGTGCGTCGGCGTATCGGGGGCGACACGGACATGGTCCTGCCCGATGATGCGCCCTGCCCCATCGCCATGGCTGGACAGGGCTAGAAGCATGGGCACCGGGACGGGGCTTTCCAGTTCGATCTCGAATCCGCAACGGATCAACATGTCTGACGCCCTGTCTTTTTTGGTCCAGCCTTCGTTTGTCCGGCTTTTGGCCAGTCTAACCGCATCTGCAAACGCGCGACCAGCGGGTTGCGTTCCCGCCTGCCCCTTTGGCAGGGGCAACAGGGGGCACCTGCCTGCAAATGAGGCGACAGGGGCCGGGTCGGGAGGCGGGGGCGGAACGTGCGCTGGATCAGGCCGAGTCGGCCTCATCGCCAAAGCCATGTGGGATGCGCCGCGCGGGATCGCCTGACAGCCCCGCCTCTGCCATGAGGTCGCTGGCCATCAGGTCGGTGTTGGGGCCTGCGGCCATGATATGCGCCCAGATGTCGCGCGCGGCGGGGGCGATGCGCGGCTCTGTCACGGCGCGGGCGGTGTGCAGCCAGACGGTCAGGCCATCGCTGCTGTCATAGGCGCGGGCCTTGCGCAGGGCAGCGATGCGGGTCTGGGCGGCAGAGATGAAGCGCGTGACGGCGGCGGGTTTCCATGATGTCAGGTGATGCAGATCCTGCCCTTCGGCGAGGAAGGACACCTCCCAGAACCGGGCGGTGGCGGCGTAGCTGTCGCGGATATGCGGCTTGGCCCCGTCCAGCCTGTCGGCCAGCGCGCGCGCCTCGTCCACAAGGGCGGCGATGGCCTTTTCCTGCTTCCAGTCGCTGAACATCGGGGCTCCTTGCGTGGGGGGCCATGCTAGCAGGTGGTGGTGGGCAAGGCCACAGGCGGGGGACGACGGGCCTAGCGCGGGTCCGGCGCGGGGTTGGGCTGGCCCAGCGATGCCAGTGCGGTGGCGTAGCTGGCAACGGAGCCTGCGACGGAATAATCGCGCAGGCCGATGGCGTGGCAGGTCTGGCGCAGCGCGGCGCGGGCGGGAAGGACGGTGTCGACAAGCCAGGTGATGGTCTGGTCCAGATCCTCTGCTTCGGCAGAGCGAAAGACACCAGCGGCCGCCAGTTCTGCCGTGTTGCCGACGCCGGGCGTGCCCAGGACGGGCAGACCGGCCAGAAGGTATTCGCCCAGCTTGATGGGCAGCACCGCGCGGGTGGAAAAGGCGGGAAGGCGCAGCGCAAGGCCCAGATCGCAGCTGGCCAGTTCGGCGGGCACGTCTTCCGGGCGCGGCGCGCGCAAATTGATCCAGTCGGCTTGCAGCAGGCCGTGACGGGCGAGATCGGCCTGCACGGCATCGGTGGCCTGCGAGATGACGCGAAACTGCAGACCGGGGATGCGGGCGCGCAGGCGCAGGGCCACATCCAGCATGTCGGGCAGGCGATATTGCGCGCCGATCGAGCCGCAATAGCACAGCACGGGGCCGGCCTGCGGCGATGGAGCGGGCAAGGGGGCAGCCAGCGCGCGGATGAACGGTGCAGGGTCGACGCCGTTGGTCACGAGATGGCAGCGATCCGCCGCCAACCCGCCCCCGGCCCGTGCCAGCAGGATGTCGCGCGCGTCTGCGGTCCGGGTCAGGACGGTGTCAGAGCGCAAGAGCATCTGCATTTCGATGTCGCGCAGGATGCGGTAGGTCGGGCTGGCGGGCGAGAGGCCCGTGAAATCCACACGTTCATCTGCATGCAGACCGTCTGCGTCAAACACGATGTTCAGCGCCGCCCGTTCCGCCGCCTTCATTCGCAACACGGCAAAGGCGGGCAGCAGGCTGCGCGGCATGAGCGTGTCGATCCGCCAATCTGTCACGGCGCGGCGGATTGCCCTTGCCCCGCCGAGCGCGGTCAGGAACGGCCCGACCGCCCCGCCGAGGCGCAGGATGGTCTGTGCCCGGTAGGGAACGCCTGCCGCGCGGCAGAGGTCGGCCCGTGCCTGTATCTGGGCCGGTTCGCCCCAGCAGAATTGCAGCACATGGGCGCGATACCCTTGGTCTTGCAGGCCTGCAAGAATGGGCAGGAACAGGCGTTCCAGATAATTGGTCTGGGGGCCGTCCCAGGTGATGAACAGGATGTTGCGGACCGCAGGTTTCATGGCAGCCCCCGTTTGTGGCGTTTCTGGTGCGATTCCTGAACGAGCGTGTCGTAAAGGGCGTCGCAGCGCTGCATGTAAAGGCCGGGGCTGAACCGGGCAACAACGCTTGCCGCAGCGCGTTCGGCGATGCGTGCCAGCGCGGATTCACCTATGCTGAGGGCATTTTCCACTGCCGCCGCCAAATGCCGCGCATCAGGTGCGGCCAGCAGCCAGCCGGTTTCGCCGTGATCGATGATTTCGGGGGTTCCGCCCACCGCCGTGGCGATGACCGGGATGCCGGCCGACATCGCCTCGCAGATCGCAAGGCCGAAACCTTCGGTGACGGAGGGTTGCACGAACAGATGGCATCCGGCCAGCACGTCGAAGGGGTGGGGGTGGAAGCCTTCGAGGAAAACGCTGTCCGACAGGCGCAGTTCGGCGATGCGGGCGGCCAGCGCGGGGCGCAGGCTGCCATCGCCCACCAGACGCAGGCGAAAGGCAAGACCCTGGTCGCGCAGGGTGGCCGCTGCATCAACCACGGCCATGGGGTTCTTGACCGGTTCCAGCCGCCCGACAAAGCCCAGTTCCACCCGGCCTTGCAAAGGCGGAAAGGGGCGGAAGGGTTGCGGCTCGAACGGATTGTGGATCACGGTGATGGCGTCAGCGGGGGCTTCGCCCTGATCCGCGATGGCGGCCTTGACCGCGTGGGAAATGGCCACCACCCGGTCGGCATGGCGATAGAGCGCGGCAAACACGCGGCGCGCCTTTGGGGAATGGCGGGGGATGCCGATCTCTTCGCTGATCACGAAGGGCACGCCGGCAAGACGGGCGGCGGGGATGCCGTGGAAATTCGCCTCGGCGCCGTGCAGATGCACGATCTGCGGGCGGGTGCGGCGCAGATACCGCCAAAGCGCAAGGCCCGCACGGGGCGAGGGGATGGCCACCGGAACGCCCAGCGCATCGGCGCGGCCCGACAGCGCACGGATGTCGCGCTGCACCGCCCCCCCTGCCCCGATGGCAAGGAAATCATGCCCCCAGTCCGAGGCAGAGGCATGGGCCGCGATCAGCCGCATCTGGGATTCGACACCGCCGAAATCCAGCGCGGTCAGCACATGCAGAACGCGGCCTTTGGGATGTGGTGCGGGCTGTGTCACGGCCGGATCATGTCCTTGCCAGCGCTTTTCCAGCCGAAGAAGGGGACATAGCCCCCCCTGATCCAGAAGCGCAGGATATGGATCCACCGGGTACGGCGCGAGATGGCCAGAAGGTGCAGCCTGCCACGATAGCTGTTTTCCTCGGCCGTGATGAAATCGCCTGCCGCCTTGATGCGGGAACCAAGCCCGATGGCGCGCAGCCGGGGTTCGGCATCGGTGAGCCAGCGGCGCAGGATGGCGAGGCGGATCAGATGGGCCTCCCACGCCTGAACGGGTGAGGCGAGACCGGATTTCAACACAAGCTGCGCGCGGCTGACGCCGTTCGGATCGCTGAGCAGCCATTGGGATTCGTTTGATCCGTGGCGGCGGTAGAGTTGCAGGGGTTCGGACAGGATCCGCCGCGCGCCCAGCGCTTCGCAAGTGTCCCCGATCCAGCTGTCATGGGCGAAATTGTCCGCCGGGAAGGGGAACAAGGTTTCCAGCATGTCACGCCGGATAGCGGCGCAGCACCCGGCGATGAAGCGCCGTTCGCCAAAGCTGGTGGCGCGGATCGTGCCAAGCTGAGTTACGCCGCTGTGGTTCAGATCGCCATCGGTGATAATCATGTCGTTGATCGTGCCCTTGAGGGCGGGGTCGGCCAGAAACTCCGCCTCCACCCGGGCCAGTTTGGCCGGAAGCCAGACATCATCCTGATCGCTGAGAAAGATCACATCGCCCGAACAAAGCGACAGCGCCTTTTCGAAATTGCGCACGAAGCCGAGGTTGGTTTCGTTGCGTTCAATCCGCACGGAGAAGGGGGCCGTGGCGGCAAAGGCGTGCAGTATGTCCAACGTGGCGTCAGTGGAGCCGTCATCGCAGACCACCAGTTCATCCGGCAGCCGGTCCTGCGCGACAAAGCTGTCCAGTTGCTGCGGCAGGAAACGCGCCCCGTTATAGGTGGCCATGGCGATGGAAAGACGCAAAGGTTCAAGCACCATCACGCCTGTCCCCCGCCATGCGCTGGCACGTCGCCGCCGGGCGCGGCGCAATGCGGGTGGCGCGGATGGGGCCTGTCAGGAAGGAGGGTCTGCTGAAACCTGGACACAATAACCAACGCTTCCTAATAATTCTTAACGGCGCTGCAGCCTCGCGGGAATTCATCAAGAAATCAAGGCCTGCGATAGCGTGTCATTGTCCGCGACAGGTGAGGGGAGCAGACCTTTTTCGGGTGTCACCTCTGCGGCTCTTGGCTGGCCTGCGAGGTGGTGACGATCGGGTGATGCTGGCTAGACGCGGGGGCCGCCTCCGGCCCGGATCCAGCCGAAATAATCATCCGTACCCATCTGCCCGCCCTTCAGCGCGATCTCCAGCCCGTCATGTGGGCCGATGCCATGCGCCGCACAGAGCGCCGCGCCGGGGATGGTTGGGGCGAGGGCGACAAGCGCCTGCAGGCCAAGTTGCCGCATCCCATGGCCAGAGGTATCGCCCCCCGAAATCACCGCGCGGCGCAGGTTGGCCTGGCGCAGGACGCGGTCGAGGATGCGGCCAAGCGCCTCACCTATGGCGCGGTTGGCGGCCTCAGTTGGCACGTGGCTGGAGGACAGGGCGGCGCGGAAGCGAGCGACGGCAGGATCGTCATGCCCGGCGGCGGAATGGACTAGCGGGCTTTGCCCTTGCCCTGCCGCCTGCACGGCGAGGGCTGTCACGCGGGCCTCTTCCGCCGCAAGGAAGGCCGGGTCGGAACAGACGGCCGCAGCATCAAAGGGGATAAGGGCAAAGCCGTTCGCCCCGGCCCAGGCCAGTTGCCGCGCGGTGACCGGCGAGACCGATCCCGATACGGCAGCGATCTGCGCCACCGCACCTGCCGAGGGGGCGGGCGGCGGCGGGGCGATGGTCCCAGTTTCTTGCCAATGGCGGACCAGCGCATATTCGATGCCCTGACTGCCCACGACCAGCCCCATCCGGTGCCGGTTCTGCCAGATCAGGCGGCCCGCGGCGGCTTCGCTCAGGGCATCGACGCTGTCGAGCGACAGGATACGCGCGCCTGCGGCAAGGGCGGCCTCCAGCCGTGCATCGGCATCGCCCGCCAGCGCATCGAGGTCGATCAGCGCCGAGGGCAGGTTGGTCTGCGCCGCAAGGTGACGTAAAAGATCGGATTCGGCCATCGGGGTGACCGGGTGATGGGCCATGACCGGGTGCCGGTCGAGGCGAAAGACCCCCTCGGACGTGCCCGCGAAAAGATGACCAAAGGCCTGATAGCGGCGCATGGCCGGGGCGGCGGTCAGCATCGGCACGGCGGCCGAGGGGCGAATGGAGAGCGCCACTTCGACAGCCCGCCCGATGCTGCCGACATGCGGCGCGGAGTCGAAGGTGGAGCAGATCTTGTAATGGAGAAGCGGCGCGCCAAGATCGTGTAGCCAGCGCAGGGGCGCCGGCAGATTGTCCGTCATCCAGTCCGGCCCGTGGCTGCGGGCGGTGGTGGCGATGCCGATGCCTGCCGCGCCCGCGAAGCGCGCCGCAAGCGCCGGATCGGGGGTGTCGGTGAACAGGACGGCAGGCAGACCGGCGAAGGCAAGCACCTCCATCACGGCGGCCGATCCCGTGAAATCATCACCAAGCCATGCGATCAGAGGTTTGCCCAGTTCTGCCAAGACGTCCCCTCACCCCTGTCGAAGTCGCCCTTGACTTGACCTGTGACTTATTATGAGGTCATACCAGTTGACCATCAACCCACTGCAAAAGGAAAGTGCTGCAATGACAAGAATTGCGTTGTTCGGTGCGGGGGGAAAGATGGGAATGCGGCTGTCGCTGAATCTGGCCAAGACCGATTTTCACGTGGCTTACGTCGAGGTGAGCCCGCCAGGGCAGCAGCGCGTGAAAGAGGCGTGGGGGAAAGACTGCGTTTCGGCCGAGGTTGCGGTGGCCGAAGCGGATGCGGTGATCCTTGCGGTGCCGGATACCCATATCGGGCGGGTCGCGGCCGAGGTGGTGCCCAAACTGCGCGCGGGCACCATGGTGTTCATTCTGGATGCCGCAGCGCCCTTTGCCGGGCATTTGCCCGAGCGGGCGGATATCTCCTATTTCATCAGCCATCCCTGCCACCCGCCGATCTATAACGACGAGGTGACGCCCGAGGGCAAGGCCGACCATTTCGGCGGGATCGCGGCCAAGCAGGCCATCGTCAATGCCCTGATGCAGGGCCCGCGCGAGCATTATGAACTGGGCGACCGCATCGCACGGGCGATTTATGCGCCGGTGATGCGCAGCCATGAGGTAACGGTGGCGCAGATGGCGATGCTGGAGCCCGGGCTTTCCGAGACGGTGGCGGCATCGCTGATGACGATCATGCGCGAGGCGATGGATGAATGCGTGCGCCGCTCTGGCGTGAGCCATGACTGCGCCCGCGATTTCCTGCTCGGGCATATGAACATTCTGGGCGCGGTGATCTTTGAAGAGCGCGTGGGCGTGTTTTCCGACGCTTGCAACAAGGCGATCCAGTTCGGGATTCCGGTGCTGATGAAGGATGACTGGAAGCGCGTGTTCGACTGGGACGAGATCACCGAAAGCATCAAGCGCATCACCTGACGGCGGGGCGGGATGACGGGCGCGCTGCATCTGATGGCCGGGCCGATCTGCGCGGAGCTGCGCGATGGTGGGCTGGGCGCGGTGACCTTTGACGGGGTCGAGGTACTGCGTGGGCTGACCAATCCGGTGCGCAATGCCGATTGGGGCACGCATCTGACCAACCTTTTGTCCAAGGAGGTTGGGCCAGACAGCCTGACGCGCCATTTCGCCTGCAGCGATGGGGTGTTTACAGGCCGGTTCCATGTGGCCCTGACGCCGGAGGCGCTGGTGGCGGAGGTAGAGATCACATTTCCCGACGCGGCGCGCATCAACCGGGCGGGCTTCACACTGCTGCACCCGATCCGGGGGGTGGCCGGATCAGCGCTGCATCTGCGCCATCCGGGCGGCGGGAGGACAGAGACGGCCTTTCCGGCGCTGGTCAGCCCTGGCCAACCGGCACGGGACATTGCCGGATTGCGGCATGTGGTGGCGGGCATCGCGGTGGACATCGCCTTTGACGGCGATGTGTTCGAGATGGAGGATCAGCGCAACTGGTCGGACGCTTCGTTCAAGACCTATTGCCGCCCGCTGTCGCTGCCCCGGCCCTATGACGTGGCGGCGGGCACGGTGGTGCGGCAGCGCGTGACACTTGGACTGCGTTTCGCAGGTGGCGCGGCGTTGGTGGCGGCTGCGGCGCCGACAGTTGAAGTGCGGATGCCGCAGGTGATGCTGGCGCATGAACCGGGGCTGTCAGACGGCGCGGCCTTGGCCGGATTTGCCGGGGTGCCGGTGCGGTTCAGGATGGAGCGCGGCACGCCTGAAGCGAATCTGCGGGCGATGGCGGGGGTGGCGGCGCTGGAGATTGTTTTCGATGACCTGCCCGATCTTGCGGCGCTGATCGCGCGGGCGCAGGCGGCGGGTCTGCGTCCCGAACGGGTGACCGCCCTGCCCCGCGCCTATCTGAAAAGCCACCAGCCCGAGGGGCCTTGGCCCGCCGGGGCGCAGCCTTGGGACGCCTACCCCATTTTGCGCGCGGGCTTTCCGGGCGCGCAGGTGGGCGGCGGTAGCCTGACGAACTTCACCGAGTTGAACCGGTGCAGGCCCGATCCGGCGGCGGTGGATTTCGTGACATTCGGCAATACGGCGATTGTCCATGCCGCCGATGACCTGTCGGTCTGGCAGACGATTGAGGCGCTGCCCGATATCCTTGCCACGGCGCGCGCGATTGCCGGGGAAAAGCCGCTGCATCTGGGGCTGATCTCTATCGGGATGCGGTGCAACCCCTATGGTGACAGGGTGGCGCCAAACCCGGATGGGCTGCGCCTGCCCATGGCGATGGACGATCCGCGCCAGCCAACCGGCTTTGCCGCCGCCTATGCCGTAGCGGTGCTGGCAGCAGCAGCGCAGGCCGGGGTGGCAAGCCTTGCGCTGGCCATGCCGGATGGGCCACTGGGGGCGAAAGGGCCGCTGGCCGATGTGATCCGGCAGGCGGCGGCGATGGCGGGGCGGATGGTGCGTATCCGGCAATCGGGCGGAGTGGCGGTGATCGAGGCGGGCGATCTGGGCCTTGCCGCCAATTGCACAACAGGCCCGGTCGTGGCGGTGTCGGGCCTTGCGCCCGTTCCGGCGGAAAGCGCTGTTTTGATTAAGACGCGAAGGGAAGAACAGCCATGACCGACAGATTTGAAGCCGACTACATCCTTGAGACGGCGCTGCCTGTCGAAACCGCTGCTGCGACGATTGCGGGTGAGCAATCCTCGGGCACTTTCATGGCGGTGCCGGGGGAAACCGAGGCGCTAAAGGCGCGATCCGCCGCGCGGGTGGAGCGGATCGTGGACATGGGCGATGTGGCGGGCCCCGCTTTGCCGGGGGCGGCGCGGCCAGATGCACCGCATCGGCGGGCGCGGATCACCCTGTCCTGGCCCCTGGCCAATACCGGGATGAGCCTGCCCAACATCCTTGCCACCGTTGCGGGCAACTTGTTTGAACTGAACTGCGTGGCGGGTCTGCGGCTGACTGATCTGCGCTTTCCGGACACATTGGTTGCGGCCAGCCCGCGGCCTGCCTTTGGGGTTGAAGGGACACGGGAGATGTCGGGGGTGCGGGGGCGGCCCTTGATCGGGACGATCATCAAGCCCTCCATCGGGCTGACGGCGGCGGAAACGGCGGCGATGGTCGATATGCTCTGCGCGGCGGGGATCGACTTCATCAAGGATGACGAGTTGCAGGCCGATGGCAGCGTCTGCCCCTTTGAGGACCGCGTCCGCGCGGTGATGCCGGTGATCAAGGCCCATGCCGAACGGACGGGAAAGAAGGTGATGTATGCCTTCAACCTGACCGGTGAAGTAGACGAGATGCGGGCGCGGCACGACCTTGTGCTGCAACAGGGCGGCACCTGCGTGATGGCCAGTGCCAATTCGGTGGGGTTAACGGGGATGCTGGCGCTGCGGCGACATGCGCAACTGCCCATTCATCTGCACCGCAATGGCTGGGGATACCTGTCGCGCCATCCGGCGCTGGGGTTCGACTATACGGCATGGTCCAAGCTGTGGCGGCTGGCCGGGGCAGACCACATGCATGTGAACGGGTTGCGCAACAAGTTCTGCGAGTCTGACGAAAGCTCTCTCACCTCGGCCCGGTCGTTGCTTTCGCCACTGTCGGCGGGCAATCCGGGGATCACGATGCCGGTGTTTTCTTCGGGACAGACGGCCTTGCAGGCCTTTGACACATGGGCGGCGCTGCAAAGCCCGGACCTGATCTTTGCGGCGGGGGGCGGGATCATGGCGCATGCGGATGGGCCGACCGGGGGCGTGCGGTCGTTGCAGGATGCCTGGGCAGCGACGATGGCAGGATTGACGCTGGAACAGGCGGCGAAGGACAGCCCGGCGCTGGCGGCGGCGCTGCGCACCTATGGCTGACCCTGTGGCTGCTGCACCCGTGGCACGCGGCGCGATACAGGATCAGGTGGCGTTGTCGATCATGTTGCGCGACCGCTCCAGATGCGCGCGCATCATATCTACCGCGCGGTCGGGCGCATGGGCGGCAATCTGATCGACGATGCTGGCATGTTCGGCCAAGGTGTTCTGTTCGTTGCCGGACCAGTGCAGAAGCGCCGTGTGATATTCGAACAGCCAGCGCAGCATGGCCTGGCTGGTGGCTGTGATGATCGGGTTCGCGCAGATTGCCGCGATCCGCACATGGAACCGCATGTCTGCATCAATGAAGGGCAAGGGATCGCCGCCAAGGCGCGCCTTCTGCAGATCAACCGCCGCGCGTAGATCGCGGATATCGGCCTCGGTCGCCCGTTCGGCAGCAACGCGGACAATGCCCAGCTCGAACATGGTCCGCACTTCCTTAAGGTGCTGCAGGTTCGACGGCGCCACGTTGAGCAGAAGCCGCGCGATATCATTGCTTTGTTCAAAAAAGGTGTCTGCGTCGATGACATTCACGCGCGTCCGTTCGCCATGCGTGATCGACACCAGACCCGCGTGGTTCAGCGATTGCAGGGCTTCGCGGATGGCTGGTCGGCCCACCTGAAACCGCTCCATCAGAACGCGCTCGGAGGGCAGAGCATCGCCGGGCTTCAGTTCTCCGCTGCGGATCATGTCGCGCAGGCGCTCTAGAACCTGATCCGAAAGCTTGCGCCGGATGATCCTGTCCGAGTGTTCCCCGGACCCGAGCAGGAATGCCATGGACGTCTCCAGTTTACCCAATGACTTAGGTATTATAACGGCCCCGCTGTCGCAACGGTGCATCGGCCGGACCACAGGCGCGCGGACCGAACCGTTGCCATTTCACCCGAAGGTCGATCAGGGCCCCCGTTGAACCAAGGCTTGGTGCAAAGGGCCGCTGCCACAGCGCCAAGGCACACCGGTCTGTTAAACCAGTGACCAAGCCGACCTGAACCCAGATGCCGATCTAAGCATTACAACTTGGGGGATTATGGATCCGGCACGATCCCGACTGTGGATGGCGGCGGGATAGGCGGTTAGCGTATGCGTTACCTCTGTTGATCACCAAAACAAAAGGCCTTGCCTCATGTCCGATCTCTGGCGTCACTCCGCAGCGCAGCTTGCCCGCGCCGTGCAAGACCGTACGGTGTCAGCCTCTGAGGTGACGAGGGCCCATCTGGACCGGCTGGCCGCAGTCAACCCGGCCATCAATGCGGTGGTGCAGGATTGCGCGGAGGAGGCGATCCGCGCCGCAGCCGCGCTTGATGCCCGGTTTTCAGCCGGTGATGATCCCGGACCGCTTGCCGGGGTTCCGGTGACAATCAAGGTGAATGTGGATCAGGCGGGGCTGGCCACCACGAACGGTTTGCGGATTTCCAAGGATGCGGTTGCACAGCACGACAGCCCGGTCGTCGCCAATCTGCGACGCGCCGGGGCGATCATTGTCGGGCGTACGAACACCCCGGCGTTTTCCTTGCGCTGGTTCACCAAGAACGATCTGCACGGGCAGACCCTGAACCCCCGCAACCAGTTGATCACGCCCGGTGGTTCGTCTGGCGGTGCGGCGGCGGCTGTTGCCAGCGGGATCTGTGCGGTGGGACATGGGACCGATATCGCAGGCTCCATCCGCTACCCCGCCTATGCCTGCGGATTGCATGGACTGCGGCCAACCATGGGGCGCGTTCCTGCGTATAACGCGTCTGGCCCGGATCGCTTTATCGGGGCGCAACTGATGGCGGTGTCCGGCCCCATCGCCCGCAGAGTGGAAGATCTTGCGCTGGCGTTGGGCGCAATGGCTACGGCCGATCTGCGCGATCCGTGGTATGTGCCCGCGCCCCTGGAAGGGGCCCCCTACCCCCGGCGCGCGGCCTTGACACTGGCACCTGATGACATGCCGGTGGATCCGCGCGTCCGCGACGCGCTTATCCGTGCGGCAAGGATGCTGGAAAACGCAGGGTGGCAGGTGGAAGAAGTCCCCTGCCCGCCGATGCGAGAGGCCGCCACTGTCAACGCCACCTTGTGGATGGCCGATACCCGGTTTGCTGCGCAAGAAATGATCGCGCGCGAAGGCGAGCCGGATTCGCAATTCGTGTATCGCCAGATGAGCCTTGCCGCAGGCCCGCTTGATCTGGAAAGCGTGATGCGGGCGCTTCAGACGCGCGCCACATTGCTGCGCCAGTGGGAGTTGTTCCTGAGCCGCTACCCCGTGCTTCTTTGCCCTGTGTCAGGTGAGCTGCCGTTTGATCAGCAGTTCGATGTTGCCTCGGAATCGTCGTTTGCTGCAGTCTATGAGGCGCAGTTGACCCAGCGTGGGCTGCCTGCACTCGGGCTTCCCGCACTCAGCCTTGCCACCGGCTATGCCGATGGTCGCCCGGTTGGCGTGCAACTGGTGAGCGCGCGGTTTCGCGAGGACATATTGCTTGCCGTCGGCGCGGCCCTGGAAGAAGCAGGTCACCATCCCGGCGTTTCCGATCCTTTTTCTGCGGGCTGATAAGCGCCCGTGAGCGGTGTGAAATGGGCTTGGTGCGGGCATCAGGTGACAGTTCAGCATTGTTGCTCAAGGCATCGGCCGCGTTCGCGGATGTTGTTCCAGCACAACGACCCACAACCTTGGCCAGTAGAAACTGCGCTTATGGCACTTCTGCCAAGGCGGAGGCACGAATGGGCGGGCCTGGATTGGACAACCCAGATTTGCCACTGCAGCAGGTGTTCCTTCGCTGGCCTGAGGTGGCCGCCGTGTTCCGCCTGCGGGGGATGGCCTGCTTTGGCTGCCCGATCGCGCCCTTTCATACGGTGATCGACGCCTGCGCCGAATACGGATTGGATGAAACCGCCTTTCGCGCCGCACTGGCGGCGGCAGTGGCGGTTTGAACTGAAGAAAGGCGCGGATATGCGGCCGCACAAGACATACACTGGTCCTGCTCTTTTCAGCGATGGCTTCCGCCCACTGTTCCTGTTGGCGGGCAGCTTTGCAGCAGGGATCGTGCCCTTGTGGATGGCAGTCTGGACCGGGCGCGTGGCGCTGACGGGGCCGTTCAGCCCTACAGATTGGCACATCCATGAGCTGCTCTTCGGTTATGCGTCGGCTGTGGTTGCAGGCTTCCTGTTTACCGCAATTCCGAACTGGACCGGGCGGATGCCGACGCGCGGCTGGCCCTTGATGGCCTTGGCCGCACTTTGGATGATGGGGCGGCTTGCCGTGGCCGGGTTTCTTGGCCTTGGGCCGATGGCGATCATGGCGCTGGATTGCGCCTTTCTTCTGATGATCGGTGCTATGGTCACGGTTGAGATCGTGGTCGGCCGGAACTGGAGCAATCTGCGCGTGGTCCTGCCGGTGGTGCTGTATCTTGCCGCCAACATCACCTTTCACATCGAAGCCATGCAGGTGGGCACGGCCGAATATGGGCGCCGCCTTGGGTTTGCGATGCTCGTCCTGTTGATCGGCCTGATCGGCGGGCGGATCATTCCGAGCTTTACACGAAACTGGCTTGCCAAGAACCGGGCGGGGCAGATGCCGGCACCGTTCGGACGGTATGATGCCGCAAGTCTGGTGATTACCCTTGGGGCGCTTCTTCTTTGGGTTGCCCTTCCTGAGGAGCGGCTCACCGGCATCGCGCTTATCTTGGCGGGCGTGGTTCAGGCGCTGCGTCTGGCGCGGTGGCGTGGGTGGCGGGTCTGGCGATCGGCGCTGCTGCTGATGTTGCATCTGGCCTATGCGTTCATTCCGGCGGGGTTGCTTGCCCTTGGCCTGGCGGTGCTGGGCGTCTTGCCAGTTGCCATGGGCCTGCATCTGTTGGGCATCGGGGCCATTGGCGGCATGACGCTGGCGGTGATGATGCGGGCGTCGCTTGGCCATACGGGGCGGGACTTGCAGGCAGGCCCGGCGCTTACTCTGGCCTTTGGTTGCGTGGCGATGGCGGCGGTGGTGCGCGTCGCCGTGTCGGCAGAGCCGGGGTTATGGGTGGCGGCAACGCTGTGGACCTGCGGCTTTGCGATGTTCGTGGCACGACTGGCCCCAGCGTTGACCCTGCCCAGCCGTGCCCGCCGCGCGCCTAATCCGCAGCCCCGCTGAGCACCACCAGACGGTGCGGGGCGGTGACTGTGATCTTGCGCCGTTCCGACAGCACGATTCCATCGCGTTCCCATCCGCTGAGAAGGCGGCTGACCGTGTGCAACGTGGTGCCGGTCATGTCAGACAGGTTCTGCCGCGTGATCGGCATGCCGATCTCGATCCCGCCATCGACCTTGCGTCCGGTTTGGGTCACCAGCCGCAAAACGGCGTTGGCGATACGCTGTTCGACCTGCTGGGTTGCCATTTCCATGATGCGGTTGTTCATCTCGCCCACCCGTTCGCCCACGACCTTGTAGGTTTCGGTTGCAAAGCCATCATAGCTGTCCACGAAAACCTGCCAAAGATGGTTGGGCCATGCCAGCGCCACACAGTCATCTGCCGTCATGGCCGTCGCGGGATAGGTCGTGCGCCCGATGGCCGCGCCGATCCCGAACAGTTGCCCCGGCGCGATGTGCAAGGCGATGATCTGGTCGCCGCCCGGCGTGGTGCGGATCACCCGGATATGCCCATCGAGGAGAAGGAAGAACCGCTCTACCGGCAATCCTTCGCTGAACACGGCCTCGCCCGCATCGAACCGGAGCGGCGTTGCGTCATCTAGGATCTTGCGGATCTGCGGCTGGGACAACCTGCGAAAGGGCGGGACGTTGGCCAGAAGGCTTTCGTTGAGTCTGTGCAAGCGATGCCTCCGATGTTGTGGCAGCACAACGATCCGGGGGCGAGCTTAGCCTAGAAGGGGGGCAAGACCAATCACCTGAAAGGACAAGACATGTTTTCGAAACTGATCACCGCAAGCCTTGCCAGTGTTGTGCTGGCCACCGCCGCTTATGCCGAGAACTTCGACGTCACGATGCTGAACAAGGGCGTGGACGGCGCGATGGTGTTTGAGCCCGCCTACGTAAAGGCCGCTGTGGGCGACACCATCACCTTTCTGTCCACCGACAAAGGCCACAACGCCGAAGGCATCAAAGGCATGCTTCCCGAGGGCGTCGAGGCGTTCAAAAGCGGGATGGGCGAAGACTATGTTCTGACCCTGACCGCCGAGGGGCTGTATGGCGTCAAATGTACCCCCCATTACAGCATGGGCATGGTTGCCCTGATCCAGGCGGGTGCGCCGGTCAATCTGGATGCGGCTGTGGCCGTCACGCAAAAGGGCAAAGCCAAGACCCGGTTTGAACCACTGTTTTCGCAAGTCGCCCCGTAACCGGATGATGGAAAGACGTGAGGCGGCCCGATCGGGCCGCCTTTTCCTTTGTCCATCGCTGTTCTGCCCTAGCCTGTGGTTTCCCGCACCAGCCGGAACCCCAGATAATCCGGCGGCACGCCGGCCGCGCAACCGCCCGAGCGGGCATCGCGAATGAAGTCGATGACAAAGGCGCGATGCTTGCCCTGCACCGCGCGGACACCGCAGTAATCAGATTGTGTGGCGATGGCGGAACCATCCGGGGACACGGTGCCGTTCTGAAAGCAGGTTTCTGTCCATTCCCAGATGTTGCCCGAAACATCGGCGACGCCCAGGGAGTTCAGCCCGAAATGGCCCATCGGGTGCAGGTCAAGATCTGCCTCGCCGCGCAAGGCCACCTCGCGCCGATAGCTGGCGATCCAGCGACGCGATGGGTCTGCGCTGTTGGCATCCTTGTCAAAGGCATCGTCGAAGCCCCGCTCTCCGGCGGCGCGAAGCCATTCGGCATCCGTGGGCAGCCGCCAGACCTGCCCTGTCTGAGAGGACAGCCAGGCGGCATAGGCGGTGGCATCGGCATGATTTATGTTGGTCTGAGCGGCCCCTGCATCCCCGGACTGCGGGGCCGCGGGGCAGGATTTCGCCGCGACGCATCGGGCATAATCCGCCTCCGACACATGGTATTTCATGATGTCCAGCGCGGGCATGACCACCCGCTGCTGCGGTGCGTCGACAATGCGGGTGCCCTGCCGGAACTCGCCCGCGGGGCGGTAGTCCTGCGGACCGGCGGCGATGCGGACGATCTGGGGCGGGACCAAGTCGTTTGGCTGCGGCGGCACGACAAGAGCGATGGCCGTCATGCCAAGCGCGATGATGACTGCACCCCGGATGGCAGCCGTGCGTTTCATTCCACCCTCCAAACCGAAAAGCAGGCGCGGCCCGGGAGAAGGGGCCGCCCCGGCAAAATGCGCGCCATCACGGAAGCGCGGTGCGGCCTTCATGCAGGACATCGTATTCGGACGGAGCGACCACCTGTTCCATCAGGTCGTTGTTCCAGTCACCCCCGACGATCACATGCGCGGTGGCGCCGAGGTTCACCGCCTCGATCAGGTTGTGGTTGACGTAGGCATAGACGCCGGGTTGCAGGAACGTATAGAGCGCCGCCCCGGCCGACCCGCCCCGAATGAACCATGTTTCCAGATCGCGTTCGGGCGGGTTGTTGAACTTGCCGCTTTCCCAGACCAGATCGCCATGGCCGCCGATCAAATGCGGGCGGCTGTCGCGATTGGCCTGACTGTGGATGAACAGCACTGTCTCCCCCTGTTCCGCCTCCAGCGCCGCATCGCCGGTCAGGGCACCGACGCTGCCGTTGAACACGACATGTGACGGGATCAGGCGGTTCATCACCTCTAGCGTATCGGAATAGCTTTCCCCTGCATCGGCAAAGCGCATGTAGGCACCATCCGGCCCGCGCGGAATGTAGAAGTCATTCTCGCCGATGTAATAGACCCGGTCGTAGGAAACCGGCTTGCCCAGATGATCCTTCAGCCCGTCGCGCGGCAATACCATGATCGCCCCCGACATGCCCGACACGACATGCCAGGGGATCATCGGCCCCCCCGGCGCGCAGTGATAGACAAAGACCCCCGGACGTGTCGCCTTGAACCGCAGCACCGCCTTTTCGCCCGGATTGACCAGCGTCAGCGAGCCGCCGCCAAGGGCACCTGTTGCCGCGTGAAAATCGATGTTGTGCTGCATCATGTTCTCGGGCGAGTTGAACAGGGTCAACTCTACATAATCGCCCTCATGCACCACCATTAGCGGGCCGGGGACAGAGCCATTGAATGTCATCGCCTGCAGCCATGCGTCTTCGTCGACCTGGATTTCCTTTTCGATGATCTTCATCTCGAATTCGATGATCGCGGGGCCACCTGTGGCCGCCTGCTCATGCAGGTGAACAAATGGCGGCTTGACCAGCTTGACCTTGCGGCGTGGCAAGCTGGACAGATCCACTGGCGCAGCAGCCGAGGTATCCATAACCTCTTCCGCTCCGGCGGTCTTGATGACAAACGGAGTGGCGGCGATCAGGGCCGCCCCCATCAGTGCAATGCGTCGCGTGATCATTTGGCTATCCTCATGGCTATGGGCGTTGAGGCGACTTTAGCCGTTTGAAGACTTGCAATCGTTGCGCTGCCACAACATCCGTGGCTGGTGGTGGTTCTTGGTTCAGACAAGCTTTGGCCGGCCCTTTTCAGCCGATGGAAGCTCTTTCCCTGCCTTAGAAGCCTTGTACTTGACGATTGTTTTCCTGCCGCGCCCCAGCGTTCTCTTTCCGCTGACGGGCAGCTTTGGGCGGCAATAAGACGCGCGCACCTCCAAGCACTGAAGCTCGCAGCGCTGTCGAAGCCACCCTGGATTTGAGCCAGGAACTGGTGTGCAGAGCGATTACGTCCCCTCGCCTTCGTTGTGATATCCTTCCTTTATCAGCAGCAAGTCACAAGCCACGGAGGAACGCATGAAGTGGACTGGGGGCTGTCTTTGTGAAGCGGTAAGGTATGAGTGTGAAATTGATCCTGTTTCGGCCGGTCTTTGTCATTGCAAGCGCTGTCAGAAATGGTCCGGAGGGCCCTACTTCGCGCTGGTAGGGTTCCCGACTGCGTCCCTCAAGTTCACGAGGGGGGCGCCAACCATGTTCAGAGAGCAGAAAGCCATCAAGGAACGCGGTTTCTGTGGGCGATGTGGTAGTCCTATTTGGGATCGTTACCTCATTACCTTGAACGACTTCAGACCGGAGAGGGGCGATCCATCTGGTCCAGATATAGTATGGGTTCCGATTGGAACCCTTGACCGGCCCGAAAAGGTCACCTTGGAATTCCACTTCGGCGTCGAGTCCAAGTTGCCTTGGGTCAAGATTGACGATGGCCTTCCGCAAATGCGTTCAGAGGACGATCCTGGCATCGCCGCTGCCTTCAGGGCAGCAAGAAATGGGGAAATCTAAGACCAACAACTGTCCGCCAAACCCGAGAGTTCCGCTCGGGCAAGCACATGTCATCCGGCGGGTTGTCTTGAAGTCTGCTTCGGGCTGTGAGCGAGCGCGACGTTGAAATTGGCGGCGTGCGGCGGCTTACGATTTGCCGGACGGACGCTCACCGCGCCCGCACCGCATGTTCACCGGTCGCGATCGGCGTCCAGAAACTTGCGCAGCATTTCCAGATCGGGCAGCACCCGCGCCACCTGTTCCGGCGGAAAGGCCGCCGCGATCCGCGCGACATCCGGGGCGAAGGCGTCGATCGTTTCCTGCCGGAACCTTTGGCCCGCCTCGGTGATGTAGACCAGCTTGGACCGGCCATCCTCCGGGTTCCGTCGGATCTCGATCAGCCCTGCGCGCTCCAGCACGGTCAGGGAATGCGTCATCGAGTTTTTGGGAACCTGAAATGCCTGCGCGATGGCAAGGGGCGTGCGGCCATCACCCACCCGCACCAGATGGTTCAGCACCGAAAACTGCGCCATCACGAAGCCCGGCGGCAGCCGGGCCTCCAGAAGGCTGCGCGATAACTGCCCGATGATCCCGATCTCGTTGAAAAGGCGGAAATACGCGGACATTAGGCTTTCAGGCATGCATGATCCTGCTTTCCAAAGGCCAGCGCGGGCTGGTGCCGACAGCGGGACCATAGCCGATGCGCGCCAACATTTGAACCGTGCCGCCGTTGGGCGCAAGACGTTCATGCACCTGTGCGTAGGGTCCTGCCATCTCGGGGAACTCCTGCAAGGCCTGGCTCAGGGGCTGAAACCCCAAGCCCTGCGCCGTCGCCGCTAGATTGACGCGCAGCCAGTCCGCGCCCGTGGCGATCTGTGTCTCGCGGCTATTGCCCGGGGTGACCAGCCAGACATGGCCCATCGCCGTATCTGTGTTGGCAAAGACCGCATCCAGCCCCGACTGGAAGGCGAAACTCGTCGGGTCGGCGGCGCTTTCGCGACTGAACTGCCCGGTCAGGCGAAGCGTTTCGAACAGTGGCCCAGAAAAGTCGATGCCATCCGGGTTGGCATCCACCTCGCGATGCCCGATCCGGAACAGATCGACGCTTTCCTGAAACGTGTGCGGCGTCTCAACCTCTATCCGCAGCGCCTCACGGGTGAGCGCCCGCCACTCCAGAACCTCGGCCGCGTCCACTGTGCCACCGAACTGCGCGCCGTTGCGGACCGATGCCGCGATCTCGGCCAGCATTTCCGGCGCGACGGCGCGGGTCAGATCGAAAGGCTCCTTGTTGGACCGCCGGGACGGCACCAGCGCGAAGAGGGGGTCGCGTGCCACAGACGGATCTTCAGTCAGGGTGATCCGGGCGATGGGCCGCGCATCAAGGGCCGTGGCGCTGCTGCCTTGCGGGAAAAGCTCCGTCGCGGCGCGATACCCATCCTCGGCGGCCGCCATGCGCAAAAGTTCCAGAAAACACCCCAAGCCGATGGTGATCTGCCGGTTGTACGGGTCCGTGTGCGGCAGCATCCGGTCGCGATCTGCAAGAAGGGTGATCACCCCCTCCTCCGACAAATCCGCAAGCCACGGCTGGCGATTATGCGGGTTCGGGGCCAAAAGCGCCCAAGACAGCGCCCGCATCCGCGGATCGTCGTAGCCCCCTGCCCGCTCCCATGGAAGATAGGCGGTCTGTGGATTGCGCGTGGCTGCAATGCCAAAGCTACCAGCCGCTGCCAGAACAACCCCTCCGCCAACAAGGAAAATCATCTTGCGCCGTGTCAGATTCATCATCATCTCCATAGTTCGACAAGGAACCATATTGGTTCTTTGTCGAACTATTTGCAAGAGCCCTTATCGCGCCACCCGACCTTGAGACGCCACGGCTGGCCGCAAATTGTACCCGCCACGATCGGCATCATTGCAACTGAAGGGACAGCCCCCGTCTTTGTGCCGGCGGCCGGGCCTGCTTGGCTTCGTGCGATGGTGGCAGAGGTGACTGCGCGCGGGACACCGGCACAGCGGCGCGGTCAGCGGGATGTTGGGAATGGGAAAGGATTGGTGGGAAGAACGCGAGGCGCAGACTGACTGGCGGCGTTTCCAGAGGTTATCTTTCTGCCCGCTAAAAGGCAGGGAAAATCAAATCAGGGACGATCCTGCGAGCAGATACTATTGCTTCTCAAACCGTCCTCGAAACCCCGGAAGTGGCCACGCCAGACGACCATCAGGTTCTACGACAAGCATCATGCCGCGAAACCTGCGATCTGCGGGAGAATGCTCTCGCGGTACGTTCCGGCGGCCTGCCACCTGAAGCGAAATCACCCGACCCCGCAAGGTCCAGCAGCCGCGGCCGTATTGGTCGATTGCCCCATAAGCCAGCATGAACTCGAACCGACCGTCGGGCTGCAGCACGAGTTGAGAGCCAACCTCCATTTCGCCAATGAGGGTGTAGAAACCAGCGACTTCAGGGTTCCCCGGCACACAGGCCGCCTCTGCGGCCGAAGCCATCGGCACTATGGTAAGTGCAAACACAAGGCTTTGCAGTGCGCTTTTCACGACGCTGTTCCTTTTGTCCAAAGCCAAACCCTCGGCCCAAAGATTGCGCTGATGCAGGCAGACCCCCAAGAGCAGCCTCGCGCATTGTTCGTAAGCCTGCAAGAAAATGGTGCCCTTGAGCCCCCTGACGTTCTGCTCTACGTGCGGGGCTGTAACAATATCCAAGATAGCTTGAGGACCAAACCATGCGGAAGCCCGAGGACAATGACTTGGCCAGCCGGCGCACTGCTGCTGCCAAAGCCAGGACTGCTCTGCTCGAGGCCCATCGGGCGGCGAAGCAAGCCGCGGAGCCGACCCGTGTCGAACGGCAGGAAGAGCGAATTGGCATTGCCGCAGCCAGAGACGCACGGCGTGCAGAGCGTGATCAGGCTAAGCAAGAAGAACTGGCGCGAGTGAAAGCTGAGGAATTGCGGGAACAAGCGGAAGCGGCTGCCGCCGCCAATGCCGAGGCCGTCGCCCGAGAGACTGCTCTCAATGATCGGGTTTCGCGCGTTTTTGAGGACGAGGCCGTCCGCAAGGCGCAACGTGACCGGCGCTATGCCGAACGGAAGTCACGAAAGTAATGACAGAAACGGGCGGCAGACCGCGCACCCTTTCGGGGGCTGGATGATTGTCCAACCTGACGTGCACAGATCGCGGCGGGCCGGGGCTGCGGATTGGCCGCACGTGGGATCAGGACGAGGCGAAGTGGGCGATGAGTATGGAAAAGCAGAGACTTAACGTGACCTCTATCGTACTGGGCGCGCTGTTCAGCCTGACAGTCCTGGCCGGCTGTGTGGGAGTGGCAGGTGACCGGGTCGTGGTCAATCGTGCCGGTCCCGAAGACCTCCTCAAGCTCAGGGCCGGGCCTGGTCTTGGTTTCAAGGTGATTGTTGGTCTACCCGACGGGACAGAACTGCTTCGTCGCGATTGCGTGACAGAGGTTGGCCAGCTTTGGTGCCGGGTCTCATTGGTGAGCGCACCCGGCCTGACAGGATACGTTTCTGCGGACTATCTGGCTGATCGTTAATGAAATCATTGGACGTTGAGTCCGAAGGAAGGGCCAGTCAGTAAAGGGTAAAATCCGTTTTGAAGCCGTTCCCTTGCGAAGGAGGGGACCGCGTAAGTGACGGCTCAGCCCACAGCAAAATCCTCGACCAAGGCTGACAGCAAGCGTTCTGCGAAAGGGCCGAGTGTGCGAGAGCGGCGCCGGCAGAGACACATGCGCGTGGCAGAGCTATCCAGACCCACAATCTCGATCGGCAAAAGGTCACCTTCCCGATCTTCATCCCAGATTGCCACTTCAGGCATCACCGCAATTCCAATCCCAGACCGCGCATAGGCCTTCAGCGCAGGGATGGAATTGGCAGTCATCTGAGGTTGCTCGTCTCGATGCTGAACTGGCACAGAGGTGTCAAATGCGACGCGACTGGTATAGCTGGACGGCATGGCGGCATAGGGCCCCGCCAACAATTCCGCACTGCTGATCGTTGTTGCACCGGCAAGGGGATGGCTCGGGCTTACCACTGCGACAATCCGGTTCCGGCGCTCTGCCACTATCTCGATGTCCGGGTGGTTGGGGGCGGTCACAACCAACGCGAAATCGGCAAGGTCATGCACCAGTGCGCGTTCCGCCTGCCGACCGGCGGCGATGTGCAGGAATGTCTTCATGTGGGGATAGACCTTGGCGGTGCGGATCAGGCAAGGCATCAGATATCGCTCAACCAAAGATTGAGAGACATGAATTCGCACAGACCCATGCCCCACAGATTCGACCTCGTCAATATCCGTTGCCAGCCGTTCCATGCGTTGAATGATCTGACGCGCGGCTTCCACAACGAGGCTGCCGGTCGGCGTCAGGCGCATCCCGCGCGAGTGGCGTTCAAAGAGGGTCACGCCCAGCTCGTGCTCCAGAAGGGCAATCTTGCGACTGAGGCTGGAGGCCGTCAGGTTCACCATGTCTGCTGCGGCAAGGGTTGAGCCGTTCTCCGCAATCAGCACGACATAGCGCAGCACCTCCAATGGCATGCGCGGCAAGACGCCAACAATCTTTGATCGCCCCATGACGCCCCCCGCTGCATCCTGCTCGCTTGGTGTGCAAGATGTGCACAGCAGCTGTCAACAACCGTTGATTGTCGATGGGCTATTCCTGCCCCATGTTTGCGGCCAGCGCGGGGGGTGTGTGCCCTGCCAAGGATGTTTTTGGGGGAGCGTGGGCCGTGCTTGCAGTACCATCATGTAAGGTCATCAGACAGGTTTGCGCCTCAGCCGTTCAGGATGAGCGTTGAAATGGTGCGTCTGACTCTGGCCACATGGGATCATGACCGCGCGCTGCCGGTCATCAATGGCGACGTTCCCGTGCAGGGGTTTGAGGTCGAAGCACATGTGCTGCCCACGACGGCGCTGTTCCCCATTGCAGTGAACGAGGCGCGGTTCGACGTCACGGAACTGTCGCTTTCGAGCTACCTTTTGCAAGTGTCGCGGGGAAACAGCGCCTACACGGCCATTCCGGTGTATTTGGCACGCGCCTTTCGTCACAATGGCTTTTTCACCACCACCTCCAGCGGCATCAAGTCGCTCAGCGATCTGAAGGGGCGCGTGGTCGGCGTGCCGGAGTATCAGATGACCGCTGCGCTTTGGATGCGCGGCATCCTGCAAGATGACCACGGCATCGAAGCAACGGATGTGATCTGGCGCACGGGTGCGCTTGATGAGGGCGTGCGGACGGAACGGCTGGAACTGAACGCGCCGCCGTCACTGTCGGTAACTCCGATCGCGGCGGGCGAGACGCTGCAGGATTTGCTTTTGGCGGGAAAGGTGGACGCTCTGCTTGCGCCCAACCCACCGCGCGCGTTTCGGGAAGGCGATCCGAGGATCGTCCGCATTCTGCCGAACTTCGCTGATGCGGAAGAAGACTATCACCGCCGCACCGGCTTTTTTCCAATCATGCACCTGTTGGCGGTGCGAAAGTCGCTGGTGGCCGCACATCCGCATCTTCCCCGAGCTTTGTTTGACGCGTTCAGCACGGCACGCGACATGGCCCTGAAGCGGCTGGAAGATGTCTGGCTTGGGTCTGCAAACAGGCTCAGCCTTCCCTGGCTCAATGCGGCGATGGAACGCACGCGTGGTGCCATGGGGCGGAACTACTGGCCCTATGGCTACCGCGCTGCTGTGCCGGAACTGCAAACCGCCTGCAGATATTCGATCCAGCAGCACCTTGCACAGCGGCAGGTGAGCCCGGACGAGCTTTTCTGTCCAGACCTTCTGGACACCTGAACGGGCGCTGATGAAGCGCAATTCAAACCGTGAGCAACGGCAATCTTTGGGAGGAGATGGCAATGAATATGAAACTGACTTTGGGTGCAGCTGCGGCCTTCGGGCTTTTCTGCACCGTTGGCATGGCGCAAGAGATGCGCGCACCGGAAGGACCGATCGAGTTTACGGTCGGCGCCGGAGCAGGCGGATCGCCAGACGTGATCATGCGGAGCATCGCGCAGATCATGAACGAGGAGGGGATCGTTGAAAATCCCATCGTCATCCAGAACCGCAGTGGCGCGGGCCATTCCAACGCCTACAACCACGTGCTGGGCCTGCCGGGTGACGAGAACACTCTGCTGACCCTTGCCTCGCCGGTGTTCACCACACCGATCGTGCAGGGAACACCGTCGGTAATCGACCAGATCACGCCGATCGCAGGGTTCATTCAGTCTGAACTTATGCTGCTGACCACGCCCACGAGCGAATGGACGGGATTGCAGGACATGGTCGCCCACGCCAAGGCCAACCCCGGTGCAGTGCGCGTTGCAGGCGGCGCGTCCGGCGGGAACGATCATGTTGCAACCGGCCTGATCGAATCTGCCGCCGGGATCACCATGACATATATCCCGCATGAAAGCGGTGGCGCCGCGCGGGCGACCTTCCTTGGGGGTAATGTCGAACTGCATTTTGCCACGCTGTCCGAAGGGATGGAGCAGTTGGCGGCAGGCACGGCCAAACCTCTGGCGATCCTGTCGGCCGAACGGCGGAGCGAGCCGGTTGTGGCGGATATTCCGACCGCGCGCGAGCAAGGTGTCGAGGTGGTCTATACTCAGTTCTGGGGTGTCGGTGGCCCTCCGGAACTCGATCCGGCGGTGGCGGCATGGTGGGCTGACAAATTCCGTCAGGCGACCGAGACGCAGCGTTGGAAGGATGCGCTCGCGACAAACATGCAGCTTGGAAACTTCTACGCGCTTGACGAGGCCAAGACCTACTTCGCGGCCGAGCAGGATACCTTCCGCAAGGTGCTGACCCAGATCGGCCTGGCGAAATAGCACGGCGAACCGAAAGGTGACCAGATCATGATGCGGACAGTTCTGGCAGCCCCGGCGATCTTCATGATTTGTCTGGCGGTGGGCGTGGTTCTGGGAACCTCGGGGTTGAAACTGTGGGACGGGTTCACCCCCGGCCCACGCTTCTTTCCCGCCTGGCTTGCCGGGGCTGCGATGGTGCTGTCAGGGCTGCTGCTCTTGACGCAGTATCAGGGAACCGACGGTGGCAAGCCCGACCTGCCCGAGCCTTCCGGGGCGGTCAGGGTGTTTGCCATACTTGCCGGCCTGATCGTGCTGGTCCTGTTGGTTCCCGTGGTTGGCATGGTTCCGGCGGTGGCGATGTTCATGCTGTTCATGCTGCTCGCCGTGTTGCGCGCGCCGATCCTGCCGTCGCTTCTGACAACCGTGATCGTGGCACTGGGGATAGAGGTGATCTTTGCGCGCTGGCTGGGTGTGCCCCTGCCAGCGTCTTACTTTTTCTGACCATGGGACGGCGATAAATGATCGAAGCGCTCTTGCAGGGGTTTTCCGTCGCTTTCCAGCCAGGAAACCTGCTTTTCATATTCTTGGGCGTGCTCGTCGGCCAGATCGTCGGTGCCCTGCCGGGCATCGGCCCTGCGGCAGGGATGGCGCTGCTGTTGCCGTTGACCTTTGGGCTGGAGCCGGTGACGGCGATCATGATGCTGGCGGGCATCATGTATGGTGGCCAGTATGGCGGAACGCTGACCTCTGTCCTGATCAATGTGCCGGGCGAGGCGTCGGGCGTGATGACGGCGATGGATGGTCACGCGCTGGCGCGCAAGGGGCGCGCCGGGGCGGCGCTTTCCATTGCGGCGATCGGGTCGTTCATCGCCGGTGTGGGCGCTGTGGTCGCGGTGGCCATTCTGGCCCCGCCGCTGGCCAGCATGGGCCTTCGGTTCAATGCGCCGGAATACTTTCTTCTCTGCGCGCTTGGCGTGATTGCCGTGGGCAGTCTGGGCGAGGTGCCGATCCGGTCCTTGCTGGCTGGTGTCCTTGGCCTGACCATCGCGCTGATCGGGGTGGATCCGCTGACCGGGACGCCCAGATTGAACTTTGGCCTGCCTGCGCTTTATCAGGGTATCGACTTCATCCCGGTTGCCATTGGCGTCTTTGGCATTGCCGAGGTTCTGGCATCGCTGGAACGCAGCGAAAGGGCCGAACCGATCCGGACCCGGCTAAAGGATATGTGGCTGACAGCCGAGGATTGGGCCACTTGTCGGTTTTCCATCCTGCGGGGCGGGATCATTGGACTTTTCGTCGGCATCATGCCCGGAGCGGGGGCTTCGGTGGCGTCTCTTTTGTCCTATCTGACTGAGCGGCGTTTTTCCAAGAACCCGGAACGCTTTGGTCACGGCGCGGTGGATGGGTTGGCGGCGGCGGAATCTGCGAACAACTCGGCGGCGCATGGGGCGCTGATCCCGATGCTGTCGCTGGGGATACCGGGGTCGGCCAGTTCTGCGGTGCTCATGGCCGCACTGATCCTGCACGGGATCAAGCCCGGCCCGATGCTGATGACGCAGGAGAGTACGCTGGTCTGGGGGCTGATTGCCTCAATGGTGGTGGGAAACTTCTTCCTGTTGATCATGAACCTGCCGATGGCGCCGCTTTTTGCGGCCCTGCTGCGCATCCCCTACATTTATCTGGCGCCCGGGATTCTGGTGATTTCACTGGTGGGTGCCTATGCGGCGACTCTGAGCCTCGCAACCGTCTGGATGTGCATCGCGTTTGGCATCCTTGGCTGGTTGATGATGAAGCTGGACGTTCCCCGGGCACCGCTGGTGCTGGCGCTGGTGCTGGCACCCCTGATGGAAACATCGCTGCGGCAATCCCTGCTTTTATCGCTGGGTAGCCCGGCAATCTTTGTGGAACGCCCCATCTCTGCGGTGTTGCTGGTTGCGGTGCTGTTTGCGCTGATCGCGCCGATCTGGCGGGTGTTCCGCCGTCGGGCTGCGTGAAGCATCGGCAGACCCTTGGATGGGGATCTGCCTCGGCCGGATGTGACGCAAGGGACCACCTTTGCGTCCTTGGCCAGATCGAGGACCTGGGTGGTTTCGGTGCCCTTGAGTTCCGCAAGCAGCTTGAGGCTGTCTTCAGGCGCGCAGGGGGGCTTTCCGTCAACTGCTGGGCGTGATTTGGGGCTGGCTTTCTGCGGCACGCGTCGCTGCTTTTCCGGCGCTGCGCCGCGCCGCAAGCGTTCTGCTTCATTTTCCGCGCGTGCCGTGACTTTGCAGGGGTGGAGCGGATAGCGCCGAGATCGTTTTGTGCGGCACCAGTGAAACCCAAGTAGAACAGATCGAAAGGCAGGCGGATCGGGGTGTCACACCACACAAGGCGCGCTTATTCGCCGATCACGGGGCCGTACGTTGTCCTTCTGGCTTGCTTCTGATTCATTCGGCAGTCCTGAAGCAGAAGACAGAAGGCGGTGCCACAATGAGCCCTGACAACACAGATTTGGATTGGCCTTTGGCCACTGGCGCCGATGCGCAGGAAAGTGTCCTTGCCGGCGACCTCGTGATCGAGGGTGATGTCACATCTGACGGTCCGGTCCATGTTCAGGGGCGGCTCGTCGGGTCGGTTCGTGCGCCTGTCGTGGTTGTCGCGGGTTCAGGTCACGTCGATGGCTCCATCCTTGCACATGACCTGTCAGTCGACGGCGCCGTGTCGGGGACCATCACAGCGCGAAACGTGAAGTTCGCACAGGGTGCCGTTGTACAGGCCGACGTCATCCATCAGCAGATCACCATCGAGGCAGGTGCCGAGATTCAAGGCAGGCTGCATCGCAGACCTTGACGGGCAGAGCATCACCTTGCGCGACCTATGACCGAGTTGCCCAATTGTGGAAGTTGTCCTTGGCTCTGCGTCAGGCTCGCGACGGCGTGGTGGAGAGTAGGACATGTCTTGGTTCCAGAACGACTGGCACCGCCGCTCTTGCCGCGTGGCGCGGCCTTCTCGCTGCCCGACGCAAACCATGGTTAGGCGTTATGGAGAAAGGTTCGCATTGGCCCGACAGCACCGTTTGCGCGCCGGTCTTCGAGAAGACCAACCTTGCGGCAAATTGATGGGCCCCAAAGGGAACCAGACGCTGTGCTCAGAGGTTGTTCCGTCAGACGAACGATCCCCGCGCCATGCGGTGGCATCGTGTCGGTCTTGAAGGAATAATCTATGTTTATCAAATCAGTCCTTGGTGCGGCAGTTGCCGCGACTCTGTTGTCTTCTGCTGCTATGGCGCAAACGACAGTGGTGGCTTGGACCGACCTGAACATGCGGTCCGGCCCGGGCCCGCAGTATGAAATCATCGGCTTGATCCCCACAAATGGGGAAGTCATGGTCGAAGGCTGCCTTGACAGTGCAAGCTGGTGCAAGGTGACCCATGAAGGCATGGCCGGCTGGGCATCGGGTGATTACCTGACCACGATGGTCGATGAAGCGCCGGTCGCGATCTATGCGAACCGCGACAAACTGCCCGTCAAGACCGTGGTCTATTCCGATACCTCGGCAGAATCGACCGCTGCTGGCGGCGCAACCGGCGCCATTGCGGGCGCCATGATTGCAGGACCTGTTGGCGCACTTGTCGGTGCCGTGGTCGGAGCAAGCGCCGGGGCGGCTGTCGATCCGGGGCCGACCGTGACAACCTATGTGCGCGAGAACCCGCAAGAGGTGATCTATGTGGACGGTGAAGTCGTGGTTGGTGCCGGATTGCCTGAATCCGTTATGCTGACCGAAGTGCCGGACAGCACCTTTTCCTATGCCTATATCAATGGCGTACCGGTTGTGGTGGAGCGTGAAGGCCGCCGCATCGTGCAGATCATCCGCTAACTGCACCGACATTCTATGAACAGGCGACCCATTCAATGGGTCGCCTTTTTCATGTCGTGGGTGGTGTCTGAGGAACGTCCGGTGCCACGTTTTTTCCCACGACCCTTCCCTGACAACCCAGCCGTCGCGTTGGGCGAAGGCGGGTGTTCGTATCATTCTGAATGAAGTGTCCCTTTCGACGAAAGCAGACGTTCTGTGCTAAATTGGCGAATGTCCTGCTGCAACTGGGGGCATTGAGGCGCCGCTCGCCATTGGAACAGGCAGTTTGCAAGTAAATCTGATTGGCGTATCCTTGCGGAACAGTTGGATGCTACCCTGATGTCAGACGGTCGACAGCACATCCCGCAGCCAGATACCTTGCCCATCCGGACGACGGGACGGATGATTTTGCCGGACGAGGTTTTGGGGTTCGTACAGAGCGGTGTGAGTGTCATCGTCGGTGTGGTGGGGCCGGATGGCCGCGCGCGGGCCGGGCGGGCGCTGGCAACACGGGTTGTTGCCAGCGGAGCGCTTCGATTGATGTATCCGACCGAAGGGAATGACGCGATCACGGCATCGGTGCAGGAGGGTGGCCCAATTGCAGCCACGTTCAGCGCGCCGATTTCTCATCGAACGATCCAGCTGAAAGCCGGGTCAAGTTGCACCGCACAACTGGAGCCCGAAGACCGGGTCTGCGTCGATCAGCAGATGGACGCTTTTGCTGCAGTCCTGCGGATGCTGGGTTTCCCGCCCTATTTCTTGAAGGCGTTTTGTGACAACCGGTCCCAAAGCATCAGCGTGCTGAGTTTTGTGCCGCAGTTCGCCTTTGACCAGACACCGGGGCCGGGCGCGGGGTGCGAACTGTGATGGACCAAGGCGCAGGACCAGTCCAGGGCGACGGGTCGGCGCCGACGCTCGATACGTTGCGCGACTGCTTTGAGGGGACAGTTCCCGCCGTTCTGGCGACTGTCGATCCCAGCGGCATGCCGAACGTGTCCTATATCAGCCAGATCCATTACGTCGATCCCGACCGTGTCGCCCTGAGCTATCAGTTTTTCAACAAGACGCGGCGCAACATCCTGTCCACACGCAGCGCTGCTGTGGAGGTTGTCGACCCCCTGACCACCGCCTTCTATCAACTGGATCTGGATTTCGAGACGACGCAGACCGAAGGCCCATTGTTCGAGTCGATGAAGGCGCGGCTGGCGGGAATCGCTTCGCATACGGGCATGGCGGGGGTCTTTCGTCTCATGGGGGCGGATATCTTTCGTGTCCGGGCGATCCGGCAGGTGGTAAGCCCAAAGGTCGCCCGTTCTGTCCCGCAGGTTGCCGCCCTTCCCGCACTGCGGCGCGTCATGGCGGATATGGCACGGGCTGGAACGTTGGGCGACCTTTACGATCGGACGCTGGATTCCATCGCCAGGCATCTGGCGATCACCAATCTGATGATCCTTGTTCCCGATGACACCCGTCGCGCGCTGGATGCTGTGGCGACTTGGGGCTATCCTGCATCGGGCATCGGGTCCGAGGTGTGCCTCGGTGATGGTGTGATTGGTGTGGCCGCCCGCGAAAAGGTGGCGATACGGATCGACCACATGTCTACCGAATATCTTTATGGCAGTGCCGTGCGCGACCGTTTGCTGGCCGATGCGGGGGAAGATGCGGCGGAAGTCCCGGGGATTGCCTTTCCAGGCCTGACGCGGCCGGAAAGCCAGATTGCCTTGCCGATCACATGGCAAGGCCTGCTTGTCGGTGTTCTTTTTGCGGAAAGCCCGCTGCCCATGCGCTTCACGCATGAAGAGGAAGACACGCTGGCCTGTATCGCAGCGGCGCTGGCGGCCCATGCGGCCGCCCTGAATGCCGAAGAAGATGCCGAAGAACAGCACAGGCCATCCCAGGCTGCCGAGTTTGATGCAACCCTTGCGATCCGCCATTTTGCTGCTGATGACAGTATCTTTGCCGATGGCGACTATCTGATCAAAGGCGTTGCTGGCGCGATCCTGTGGAAGCTGGTCCGCGCCCATGTTGCGACCGGTGCAAGTGACTTCACCAACCGCGAACTGAGGCTGTCGGCGGACTTGCGGCTGCCCTCGCATGCCGAGAACCTTGAGGCCCGGCTTGTTCTGCTGGAACGGCGCCTGCGGGAAAAGGCGCTGCCCATACAGATCGAAAAGACCGGGCGCGGCCGATTCCATCTGGCCGTGAACGCGAAACTGGTGCTTCAGGAAGCGTGATGTGGTGCAATGCCCGGATCAAGGTGCCGCTTAAGAAGATTTTAGCGTTTCGCGAGGAAACACTTAGCGAGCATATCGCAGAAACGCGCCGTAGAGGTGCGCTCGTTCACCAGAACAGCGCAATGCGAATGGCACCGGGCCAGATCGGGGAACCCCCCAAGGGCCGCACCTTTCGTTTCCGACATCCAGTCCCCGCAAGGCGGACAAAGGCGGTCATGATCTGACCCCCCATCGGGGGGCATCGGGGCATGAGGACGTTGCGCCGGGCTTTTGGGCCTGAGGCCGACAGACGGCTTCAGATTGACAAAGCTGATCCAGCCCCCTGCGGGCCGGTGGCAAAATTTGGAAAACAAGGGACAGAACCATGCATATCGAAGATCTTCGCATTCAGGTCAGCGGCCAGGTCATCGCTGAGGGAGAGGCGGGTTTCACCGCCGCGCGCGAGGAGCTTGTCTGGAACGGGCGCAAGCCGCAGGCAACTCCTCGCGTGATCGTCAAGGCGGCGTCAACCGCCGATGTTCAGGCCGCCGTGCGCTATGCCGCTGCAAACGGCTATCGTGCCTCGGCGCGGTCCAGCGGTCATAACTGGTCGGGCATCGCCTTGCAGGACGGTGTGGCCATCGATCTGGGCGCGCTGAACGGCATTGCCATCGACCGGCTGGCCCGCATTGCCGAAGTGGGACCGGCCGCAAAGAACCTGACCCTCGCCGAGGCCCTGACGGCAAAGGGTCTGGCCTTTCCCGTGGGCCATTGCGGTGATGTGGCGATGGGGGGCTACCTGCTGGGCGGTGGCTTTGGCTGGAACGAGGGCACTTGGGGTGCAGCCTGCCACCTGATCGACCGCGCCGAAGTGGTGCTTGCCGATGGGCGCGCTGTGATGGTCAGCGGGACAGAATTTCCCGATATCTTCTGGGCGCTTCGCGGCGCTGGTCCGTTGTTCTTTGGCATCGTGACGCGCTACTGGCTTCGGCTCATGCCGCTGCCCGCGGCGATGGCCGTCGCGACCTGGACCTATCCCATCGCGCGGGTCACCGATGTGACGGCCAGCCTCAAGCGTCTGGCCAACGTCCTGCCCGGCTTCGCCGAAGTGTCCCTGTCGCTTGCCGCAGCGCCGCCCGCCGCGGGCATGGGTGACGCCAAGTTCGCCACGGTGATCCTGACCGTCTATGGCGGTTCGATGATCGAGGTCACTGGTCTGGCCACGAATGTGGGGAACATCCTGCCCGAGGCGGTCTTGGTCCAGACGCCCGTGACTCCGATCGACTTTGCCACGCTCTACAGCATTGTGGACCAAAGCTTCCCGGACGGTGGTCGCTACGGCGTCGATTGTTTGTGGAGCGAGGATGCCGATGCAACCTTTGCCGGGCTTGCGCGGATGATCGAAACCGCCCCCTCGGTCAGATCGAACGCTATCGGGGTGATCTACGGTCGGAACTCGGCCCTCCATCGGCACTTGCCGGACGCGGCGCTGTCGATGATCGGCCCTGTTTGCGGGATCATGCACGGCACTTGGGAATCCGCTGAGCAAGACGGCGCGAACCTGGCGTGGTTGCGCTCTGGCATGGACGCGCTCGATCCGGTGACCAAAGGCCGCTACGTTGGCCATGCCGATCTTGCACGTCCCGACCGTATGGATGCCTGCCACAGCGCGATGGCGCGCCAGCGGATCACTGACCTTGCCGCAACCTACGATCCTCATGGGGTGTTTCGTGGCCGCCATGCGCGGGAAACCCTGGCCGCCAAGCAAAACAAGGCCGCAATTGCGGCGGAATGATTGGGACATGAAAGGAAAGAGCATGAAGATGAAACGGAAAGCGCCCACCTTTGCACCCCGTCTAACCCATCGCGGATGTGTCACGCTGGTCACGGTCGCGGCCTTGGCCGCCACCCTATCGGCGGCACAGGCGGATGAGGCACAGATTGAACGTGGCCGCTATCTGGCGCAGATCGCAGGCTGCGGCGATTGCCACACGCCGGGCCATTTCCTCGGCAATCCCGACATGACCCGATTTCTCGGCGGGTCGGATGTCGGGTTCGAAGTACCGGGCTTTGGCAGCATCTATGGGCCAAACCTGACCCCGGATGACGAGACGGGGCTTGGCACCTGGACGCCCGATCAGATCGTCGCCGCGATCCGCACCGGCGTGACACCCGAAGGGCGGGTGCTTGTGCCCGTGATGCCCTGGCCAAACCTTTCCGCGCTGAGCGACGAAGATGCCTATGCCATCGCGGCATTTCTTCAATCGCTGGATCCGGTTGCACACAATGTGCCCGGACCGGTGCCCGAAGGTGAACCGGCACCGTCCTTTGTGATGAGGGTAATCCCGCCGGGCGGATGATGGCAAAGGCCGCCCCCGTGCATGGCCGCAAGGGGGCGGCGTGTTTTTCGTCAATTTACGGCTTTAGGGCGTACCGCCACTCATGGTGCTGTTCGGGGCCATCCGTCAGGGGGCGCCCCCTTCTGAAAGCGGCAAGGCAGCCTCAATATCGCTGTCGCGGAAACACCACCTTCACGACAAAACCAGACTCACCCAGCGACCGCCATCGCTGATACAGATTCATCCTGCCCCACCAGATTTCTGATAATATATTGATAAAAATAAACTTTCCAAACATCCGGGATGCAAGGCACGGCTCGCCCTCCTCAAGACAAATTTGGTCAGAACCGAAAGCAGCGTCCGATGGCACAAGGACATCCGGAAACCCATCCTGCCTCACACGCCCGGTCTCCGAAGGGCGGATGGCGCTACCAAGATCCTGTAAGACAAAAGAAGAAAGCCCCAATCGGCGCCCTTGGACGGATTCAGGATTCGAATTTGGCGGACAGTGAGTCTGCCCACTTACATTCCG
The DNA here is from genome assembly GCA_943370085.1 of Variovorax paradoxus. GTDB lineage: Bacteria > Pseudomonadota > Alphaproteobacteria > Rhodobacterales > Rhodobacteraceae > Paragemmobacter. The sequence goes on from CALRPT020000006.1 coordinate 41,069, forward strand.
GCACCTTCCGCACGCTTCCATATTATCTATATTTATCAGCGTATTAATTCAGCATCATTCCGCTATGTGCCGAGAAAATCCCGTGTTATCCTGCCCGAAGTGGGGGATAGGCTGGGGGATATGCGATGGCCACCAAAGGACTGCGTAAGCCTGAGAAGGCCCTGACCGTTAAGTTTGTCGAAAGCGCGCGGGAACCGGGCAAGTATTTCGATGGCCATGGGCTATTCCTGCGGGTGCAACCCAACGGCGCGCGGCAATGGGTGCAGCGCATCATCATCCGGGGCAAGCGTAGCGAACTGGGCCTTGGCAACCCGGCGCTGGTATCGCTGGCACAGGCGCGGGCCGTGGCACTGGAAAACCGCAAGCTGGCGCAATCGGGCGGCGATCCCAGACAGGCCAAGCGCGAGGCCGAGGCGGTGCTTTCCTTTGAACAGGCCGCGCGCGAGGTTCACGCCCTGCACCTGCCAACGTGGCGCAATGCCAAGCACGGCGCGCAATTCCTGACCACGCTAGAAACCTACGCTTTCCCTCATATCGGAAACATAAAGGTAGGTGACGTAAACACCGCCGATGTGCTGGCTGTTCTTTCCCCGATCTGGACTGAGAAGCCGGAAACAGCGGCGCGGGTGCGCCAACGTATCGGCACGGTAATGAAATGGGCCGTTGCCCAAGGATGGCGGCAAGACAACCCTGCCCTGTCGATCACTGAGGCGTTGCCCAAGCGCGACAAGAGCCAGCAAGAGCACCGCAAGGCCCTGTCATATGCCGATGTGGCAAATTGCATTGCAGCGGTGCAGGCATCGGGGGCAGGCATTGCCACCAAGCTGGCCTTTGAATTTCTGGTGCTGACCGCCACCCGTTCCGGCGAGGCGCGCGGTGCGCTTTGGGATGAAATCGACCTAGGCACCCCCGCTACTTCTGCTACTTCCGCTACCCCGGCAGTCTGGACCATCCCGGCAAGCCGGATGAAGGCCAAACGTGACCACCGCATCCCGTTGTCAGAGCGGGCGGCTGAAATCCTGCGCACGGCCAAGGGGCTGAGCGATGGCACCGGGATGGTTTTCCCCGGTACCAAGAAGGGCAAGCCCCTGTCGGACATGACCCTTTCTAAGCTGGTCAAGGAACTAGGCTTTGACGCTGATGTTCACGGCTTCCGCACCTCGTTCCGCACATGGGCGCAAGAGCGCACCAACTTCCCGCGCGAAGTGGCCGAGGCAGCGCTGGCCCATACCATCAAGGACAAGTCTGAGGCGGCATATGCCCGTTCGGACGTATTTGAAAAACGGCGGAAGATGATGGAAGCTTGGGCGGGGTATCTGTCGCAAGAGGCGGTAAAGATAGTGAGGTTTGGCTCGTGAAGATTATAAGTCTTTCTGATGATGGGGTAAGATTTTCTGAATCGGCCTACTATCGGATGTTAGCTCATTGCTTCTTCCAAAATAGTGAAGCTGATCGAGAATTGGCGATGCTCATTGCAAACTATGAGACAACCCGTTTCAGAGAGCTTGGACCAGAAAACTATAGCATGAGCGAGATAGGAAAATTGATTTTCCTGTCGGTTGAGAAGCGAAGTGCCAGAATGGCAATCTGCGGTTATGTAACTATCGTAATGTGCTTTAACAAAATGTTCGGGAGGAGCCCGTCACTGTATCTTGCCAGCAAAATAGTTTCTGAAATGTGCCATCGTTATGGAAAAATCGAGCTTGTTAGTCAAATAAATGGAAAGCTTGAGATTAGGAAAATTGGCGCGACAGACGATCCACCTTCAATTCAGAACATCTTCAGGGAGTACCGATCAGTTGCACACATATGTGCTGCGCGAGTCTCTTGTGTTGAGTACATCGAGATTCCAGCCATCTTTGACCGTGCTCCATTGGTGGAGAACTGCATCATCTCGACGGCGGCTTACTTCCAACAATTGATGCAGGAAATCCCAAAATCTTCTGAGTGGGAGCTGTGGGATGTGAGAAGTACTCTGCCTGAAGAAGCAGGGGACTATCCACCCCTACTGCCCTCACAAGACAAGCTTAACTTGATTTTCGAGCCGTATCTCACAGACCAAAACAGAAAGAAATCTGGCGCTAAGCGTAAGGGTTAGTTCAACTTCCTTATAGGGTACATCAGGTACCGTCATTCCCAGATTTTCCAAACGTTGCTTACCTTCCGTCATGTCCCAACCGATCCCGAAAGGATACGACATGGCCGAAACGATGCACAGGCTGGTTGCTGAAAAGCACCTTCGCCGTCTTGCTGTTGAGAATATCACCGGGCTTTCCCGATCCACGATCTATGACTTGATGGCAAAGGGCCAATTCCCGCGCCCTGTTCGCTTGACCGCCAAAGCTGTTGCTTGGCCAGAGAGTGCCATCGCCCATTGGCTCGCCCAGCGCGAAACCGCATAAAGAAACCCCCGCCAATTTGACGGGGGCTAGGCGCATCTTCGAACATCGCCACCTTAGCCGATCCCGTCCTTTGGTTCAATTCAAAGGAATGTCACGTGCTTAGAGAAGATCGATTTTACTCCAATCCCAGCCAGCGCTTTTGGGTTTGCCAATCGCTTCTGGCAGGCCGCACCCTGACCACCAAGACGGAAATCCGCGAAGTTAACGGCTGGCGCTTAGCCGCAATTATTCATGCCCTAATACATGAATTCGGGTGGCCCATCCGTTCCGAATATCGGGGCAAGGACAATATCAAGCATTATTGGCTGGCCCCCGGCACCGACCGCACCCGCCTGAAATTCCCCCGTTCTGCACAGGCGCTGGCGCAAGAGGGGGATGCAGCATGAGGGCAATTCAGATTGCGCGCTTGCGCCTTGTCTTCGGGCTTACCCCTGCACAGGCCAGCCTTGTGGCCGCTCTGGTCTATGGAGAGGGGGTGCAGCATGATTGATGCGCAAGCTATCGCGCGGGGCTTGGGCGGCGTCTGGCGGGGTAATAGGGGCAACGCCCCCTGCCCGATCTGTCAGCCAGAGCGGCGGCAAGGGCAAGACGCCCTGTCATTGCGTGATGAAGGCGGGCGGCTCTTGGCCTTCTGCCACAAGCGCGGGTGCAGCTTTGCGGAAATCGCACGGGCGCTAGACTTGCCCCCGGATGCCTTTCGCCCTGATGCCGAGGCGGCACGGGCGGCTGACATGCGGCGGGCCAAGGATGAGGCACAGCGCGAAGGGCGGGCCAAGGCCCTGTGGGGTGACGTGGAAACCCTGCCCATTATCGGCACGCTGGCAGAAACCTACCTGCGCAAGCGCGGCATCACTTGCACCCTTCCCGATACCCTGCGGTTTCAAGCGACGGGCTGGCATCCTTCGGGCCATCGCTTTCCCATGATGCTGGCGCGGATCGATGGCGGGGCACGGTTTGCGGTGCATCGAACCTACCTGTCATCCGGTGGCAGCAAAGCCCCTATTGACCCAAATAAGGCGATGCTGGGCGCTTGCGCTGGCGGGGCTGTGCACGTCGCACAAGGCGATGGGCCGCTAGTGGTGGCGGAAGGCATTGAAACCGCCCTTAGCCTTGCCTCTGGCCTTCTGGCCAAGCCTGCGACCATCTGGGCGGCGCTATCCACCTCTGGCATGCGGGGGCTGGTTCTGCCCCCTGTGCCGGGGCGGCTGACCATCGCGGCTGACGGCGATCAAGCGGGCCGTGATGCGGCAATGGCTCTTGCGGCAAGGGCCGATGCTTTGGGGTGGCGCGTTAGCCTTCTGCCTGCCCCTGATGGCCGGGATTGGAATGACGTGCTGGCCCTGAAAGGCGGTGCAGCATGACTATCCACAATGCAGGATACGAATACCGGGGCGAAGGACCGCAACCGCTCTTGCGCCCCATCCTTCCCGGCGCGGCATACCCTAAGAATGCCCTAGGGCCATTGCGTGAAGCTGTTGAAGCGGTGCAGGGCATGACCCTGGCCCCCTTGGCCGTTCCCGCGCAATCGGCGCTGGCGGTAGCATCGCTGGCGGTGCAGGGATTTGCCAATGTCGAAACCCTTGGCGGGGGCTTTGCGCCCCCCTCACTCTATGCCCTGACTATCGCGCGATCTGGCGAAAGGAAATCATCCTGCGATGCCCCGCTCATGGCCGCCTTGCGGGATTATGAACGCGAACAGGCCAAAGCCCAGCGCGACGCCCTGACACAATGGCGCAACGCCCAAGCCCTTTGGAAAGGTGAGCGTGACCGCATCTTGGCCGAGGCAAAGGCGGGCAAAGGCGAGAAGCGGGTGGCGGCGCAAGCTGACCTAGATCGACTGGGGACAGAACCTCTGGCCCCGCCATCGGCTGATCGAACCGTTACAGAACCGACCTTTGAAGGGCTGACAAAGCTATTCGCGGAAGGGCAACCGTCGCTTGGCATCTTTGCGGATGAGGGCGGGCAATTCATCGGTGGCCACGCGATGAACAGCGATAACCGCCTAAAGACGCTGACCGCCCTAAACGACCTATGGCAGGGCAATCCTATCCGGCGCACCCGCGCTGGTGATGGGGCTTACACGCTGTTTGGGCGGCGGCTGGCGGTGCACCTGATGATACAGCCAGAGGTGGCCGTTGGCCTTCTGGCAGACACCACGGCGGGCGGCACAGGCTTCCTGCCACGCTTCCTGATAACCGAACCCCCTAGCACCATCGGCACCCGCCTTTCATCGCTTACACGGCGCGATGATGCCGCGCTGGGCCGTTTCAGTGACCGCTTGCGCGCCATCCTCGAAACCCCCATGCCGATGGACGCGGAAACCCGCGAATTGCACCCGCGCGACCTTCCCCTATCCACGGGCGCGCGCGCCTTGCTTGTGGGCTTTTCGGATACGATTGAACGGGAACAGGGACCGGGCGGAAGCCTTGCCCATGTCACGGGATACGCTTCCAAGGCAGCGGAACAGGCGGTGCGCATTGCGGCGGTGCTGACCCTATGGGCCGATCTAATGGCCCCGGCGATCACTGCGCAGGGCATGGCATCCGGCATCGAACTGGCGCAATTCTATCTGGGCGAGGCGGTGCGCCTTTCGGATGCCGCGCTGATATCGGCGGAAACTTCGCAGGCCGAGGCATTGCGCCTTTGGCTTCTGGATCGATGGCCGGAACAGGCGCGGCGCATAGACCGCGACCCCGCGACCATCACCCCCAAGGATGCGATGCAATACGGGCCGAACGCTTTGCGCGAGGCAAAGGTGGCGCGCAAACTGATGGGAGCCTTGGCCGATAGCGGATGGCTGGTCGCCTTGCCTGAGGGGGCGCTAGTCGGTGGCATGGCGCGCAAGCTGGCCTATCAGATCGTGAGGCCCCGCGATGTGGTTTGACGTATCAGCGGCGCTGCACAGCATGACGGCGGGCGAGGCGAACCTTGCCCCCGTTACGGCACCCCCTGCCAAAGTAGCGGAAGTAGCGAAAGTAGCGGCACCCCTTGCCCTGAAATTGGATGCCGAGGCCGCAATCCTTCTGGCCATCGGCGCTGGGCGGCATCGCCCCGGCGCAATCGCTTCTGCCACGGGCCTTGGGGTGACGCGCGCCTATCAGCTTCTGGACAGGATGCAGGCGGCGGGGCGCATCCATGTTGCGGCTGACGGCCACATAACTGCGACCCCAGTAAATTCGGTGCATCACGACACGACAAGGACTTGACCCGGCTCTGGCCCCCAAAAAATCAAAAGGAAAATCATGCCCGAACCCGATCCCCACGGCATCGAACCTGCCGAAAGCTGGCCGCGCGGCGTGCTGGTTTATCACTTCCGATGCGGTAACAAGCGGCACCGCAACGCGAGGGCCAAGCGTATCTTGAAGAACGCCCGATGGGGCGAGTGGTCTTGCCGGGAATGCGGTGAGCCAGTGCCATTCACCCGTCGCGCTGATGCAATTTATTGCCGAGAAGCTTGCCGGAAAAAAGAAGCACGGCGGCGGCGTCTGTTGCGGGGCGAAGCATGACCGGGGCTGAACTCAAGTCACATCGAAAGGCGGCGGGCTTGACGCAAACGGCGACCGCTCAAAAGGCGGGGGTCTGCCGCGATACCGTTTCCTATTGGGAGCGAAAGGCCCAACTCGATCTGCGCGGCTGGGCTGTTCGGCGCATTCTGAAGGTTTTGGATGTTGAGCCTAATGCGGGATTATTACACCAGAACGCGCGCGCGCGGGGATGGGGTCTTAGTAGCTTTCGGGAAAAAATGGCCAAATTCGATGCTGATGTTGAGGTAAGACTGGCGCTTTGGCATGACCGCAAGCGCGCGCATGAAGCCAAACGACGGGTAGTTTGTGGGGCCAAGACAAGGAAGGGTGAGCCATGCCGCAACAAAAGCGAAGCCGGAAAGAGGCGATGCAAGTTTCACGGCGGGATGAGCACAGGGCCGAGGACGTTGGAAGGGCGCGCAAGGGTGGCTGAGGCACAGCGCACTAGATGGGAAAAGCGGCGGTCGCAGCGACAACGGCTTTGCAGAACCTTACCCATCTAAGGTAGAGAGTGCTTTTGTAGGTCCTGTGGGAGACTGTGATTTGAACTCTCAAGATATTGAACTTGTTAGACAATCATCCGCGACATTCATCGGACAAGAGGTTTGTCTTTTCGTCACATATGTTCCCGGCGACCAGCTATCGCCAGGAGCAATTGCAATGGTTGGAGCGCTGGCTGCATCGGGACAGACGGTTGTGGTCTGTTGCGCGGTCGAAAACTTGGGCTTGAGGGTCGATCTTGAGGGCCTTGATGGCGCGGCCTTTATCGTGAAACGCAAAAACGGTGGCTATGACTTTGCTGTTTGGGCGGCCATTCTTGCCAAGATGCCAGAGTTGTGGTCCGCCAAAAGACTGCTCTTCGTCAATGACAGCATCCTCGGCCCATTGGATGGCTTTGACAGTACCTTGGAAAGGCTGCGCGCTTCTGACGCCGATTTCCTAGCGTTGACCGAGTCATTCGAGATTCGCCATCACACCCAAAGTTACTTCTTCGTGCTCCAGAACAAGGGGATGTCCTCGGCAGAGGTTCGCACATTCTGGCGTCAAGTGCGGGTAGAGAAAACAAAGAGCGCCGTGATCGAAAAGTATGAGGTTGGTCTTCTTCAGCTTATGCGCGATGTTGCTGGCCTAAAGACGGAAGTCCTATTCTCATACGATTTTCTTTTTCCAGGAACTGACTGGAGTGCGGTCAAGATGCAGAATCCGACGCTTTACCTTTGGGAACACTTGATAAACTCTGGATTTCCTTTCGTTAAGGCGGAATTGCTTCACGCAAATCCTCACAATTTCAACATCGCGCACTGGCAGCCACTTGTTGCGCTTCACGGCGGGGACGTCAGCATTTTTCAAAAACATCTTGCCATGATGCGGGAGACGCGGGGATTGCCGCGACCAAAGCCCTCTCGTTGGATAACCGGTACTGCGCTATTGCGCGGCTTGATGCGGGCGGGACGGTGGGCGAGGCGTCGGTGGCTTTGAGCATTTCACCCTAGAGCGTTCCGATTATTGCTTCGGCTGGCTGTCCAGCCATTCTTTAACCACGCCCCACACTTCCGCAGGACCGCAGTTGCGGAATGACAGTACTTCCTCCAAACGGCGGCGAAGGGCGGGTGGCACCTCGTTCGGCCATTGCGTCATGTTATGCCTCCGGCTTTTGCGGGTCTTCGCCGTGAAGAACTGGGACCCAAGAAATCCGTTCCGAAATTTGCGAAAACTCACACCGCGCTAACCACTCTATTCCGCCACTTTCCGCAACCTGCCAATGCCAAGTGGGGGACAACGTGGGGGACGAAGGAGATCTTGGGGAAAAAATTCCCTTTGAAAACAATATTTTAGATGGGTGATATGGCGGACAGTGAGGGATTCGAACCCTCGAGACGGTTCCCCGCCTACACACTTTCCAGGCGTGCGCCTTCGACCACTCGGCCAACTGTCCGTCCGGCACTCCATAAGGGTTGGAAACCAGAGGCGCAAGGGGCCTGCGGCGGTCTATTTCGCGGCTCAGTCGAGCAGGGTGATCGACACGCGGCGGTTCTGGCGGCCTTTCTTTTCGATCTTGCCGATCTCCACCCGTCCGATTTCGGCGGTGCGGGCGACGTGGGTGCCACCGCAGGGCTGCAGGTCCACCTGTGTTGGCCCGGCGCCGATGCGGACCAGCCGCACACGCCCCTGCCCCATCGGAGGATGGACCGACATCGTCTTGACCAGACCGGGATTGGCGGCCAGTTCGGCATCCGTGATCCAGCTGTCCGTCACGGGCAGGTCCAGACCGATCAGCGCGTTCAGCCGGTCTTCCAGCATCTGCACCTCTGCGGGCGGATCGGGCATGTCGAAATCCAGCCGTCCGCGTTCGGCGCCGATCTGGCCGCCCGTGACCGGGAGCGGGATGACCACCGACAAAAGATGCAGCGCCGTATGCACGCGCATATGGCGATGGCGACGGTCCCAGTCGAGCCGCTGGATCACAGTGCTGCCGACGGGTGGCATCGCCGCAGGCTCGGCCGGGACAAGCGCGATCTGGCCGCCCTCAGCCTTGACAGAGGTCGCGATAGCCAGATGCCCGCCCTCCCACAGCAGCATCCCGGAATCGCCCGGCTGTCCGCCACCCGTGGCGTAGAACAGGCTTCGGTCGCAGATCACCCCACCTTCGGCCGTATGGCCGATGACAAGCGCTGTTGCCTCGCGCAGGTAGGCATCGGCCCGGAAGAGCGGTTCGGTCATTGATCTTCCTGTCTTTCGGTCGGATCTCGCGCCTCAGGCGCGCCACTTTGATTTTGCGCCCTCAAGGGGCCACGTCGTTTCGGCGCGGGCTCGGCCGCAGGTTCGGCCTTCTTGCTGCCGGGAAGATCTATGCCTTCCTCGGCAAAGCGCTGAACTATCCTGTGGTTGATCTCACTGCGCACTTGCAACGAAAAGTTGACGTCGCGCAGGATGATCCGCATCTCGAAATTCATCCATTCCGTGCCAAACCCCATGAAAACAATCGAGGGCGGCGGGTTCAGGATGGCCAAAGGTTGCGCCTCGGCGATCTCGCGCAGGATACGCTCCACCTTGCGGGTATCGCTGCCCAGCACCACCGAAACCGGCACGACCAGCCGCCCGGTCAGGTTGAAGCGCGTCCAGTTGGTGACGCGCTGCGTGACAAGGTCGGCATTGGGGACGATGACATCGGATCGGTCAAAGGTCTGGATGCGCGTGGAGCGGACCGAGATTGCCTTGACCGTGCCCTGCACGTTGCCCACCTCGATCCAGTCGCCTTCGCTGACCGGGCGTTCTATCAGCAGGATGATGCCCGAGACGAAGTTCGACACGATATTCTGCAGGCCGAAACCGATACCCACCGACAGGGCACCGGCAACGATGGCCAGACCCGACAGGTCGATCCCGGCGAAGTTGATGGCCAGCAGCGCGGCAAGGAAGATGCCGATGTAGCCAACGCCCGAGACAATCGCGTTCTGCCCGCCCTGATCCAGCGTCGTGCGCGGCAGAACCGACCCGCGCAGCGCCCCCTGAAGCAGGCGCGTGAGCATGTATCCCGCGGCAAATATGATGGCGAATAACAGGAAGTCGGTGGGCGATACCCGTGTATTGCCCAGTTGAAAGCCCGTCAGGAAACGCTGCCAAAGTTCGGTGATGTCGGCCAGTCGCGCGCCCCAGACCAGCGCGAAGAGCGGAATGGAGCCCAATGCCATCGCAAACCCGATCAGCACGGGGATCAGGCCTTCCTGATCGGCCGCGTCCGATCTTGCGACCAAACCATAGAGATCTGCCACCAGGCGCTGCGCGACAAGCAGCACCGCAACCAGACCCAGCGAAATGACCGAAGGGAAAACCAGCGCCGTTGCCGCAGCGATATAGCCCACCGCCCCCAGCAGCACGCCAGCCAGCCCTGTCAGCATCACACCGCGCGCCAATAGGCCCAACACGCGCAGCCCAAAGCTCAGTGATTCATCGCCCGCCCCCGCGCTGCGCACGTGACGGCGCAGCAACTGGCCCATCCGGAAGATCAGCACCGCCATGGTGGCCAGAAGCGGGAAACCCAGCACGGCATTGGCGGTATCGCTGGCCGTTATCTCCAGCAGGACAGCCTGACGAAGCGTCTCGATCCCCAGCACAAGGCCGATGGTGCGGGCCAGGAACCGCCCTTCCGCCCGCCGTTCCGGAACGGGAATGCCCGCGTTGTCTGTGCCGTCCTCAAACGGAAACACGGTGGTTCCCAGCCAGTTGGCGGCGTAGATCGTGAAGATCATCGCCGGAAAGATCAGGACAACAGCCGTGCCGACAGGACCGATCAGATTGGTCAGGATCACCGCTTCGGTCAGGGCGAGCGCGCCCAGAGTCGGCAGAACGATCTGCAAAAGCGATATCATCAGCGACACGACCCGCCGCCCGCGCGCCGTCTTGGGTTTTGGCAATCGTTGCTGCACCGGCTCGAGGATGCGCCGTGTCATCGACATCAGGGCAAGGCCAACCACGGCCAGCACCAAAATCAACGGCAGGTTGTCGAACAGGGCCTGCCGCCCATTGCTGCGCGCCCAGCGCGTGGTGGTTTCGGTCCAAAGCGCAACGGTCACATCGCCCAGCACGGCGATGGCCTCGGGCCAGTTCGCCGGATTGATGGGCGAGGGCCAGAGTTGCAGCAACTGGCTGGCCTGCCGTTCGCGCAGGACACGGTCCACTTCCCCGATCAGGCCGTCAGCGCGGCGATAGGCTTCTTCGGCGGCGATGCCGGGGGCCTGCAGGCGGACAAGCTGATCGGACAGCTGCTGTCGGCGTTGTGCGATCTCGGCCGCTTCTGTCTCACCCTCGGCGGGGACAGGGCCAAGCGCGGCGATCTGGTCGCGCAGCGTGGTGATGCGCGTGGAATTCGTGTTCTGCGCCACCAGAAAGGCCGCCCGCCAATCCACGATCTGGGCGCGCAGTGCATCCAGCACGCGGCTGTCTGCATCAGGATTGGCCAGTACGTCCTCGGCCCTATCGGCGGCGCGTTCCCATTCCGCGTAATCAAGCGCGTTGCTGCGGCCTGATCCTTTGGAGACGACAACCGTATTGCCGCTCTGCGCGGGCGTGGCGGCGGGGGTGGTCGTCGTGGTGACGGCTGTGCCGACCGCCGATCCACCCTGCGCCGCATCCCCCTGCCCGCCTGGCGCGGGCTGGTTGGCCGGGGCCTCTGGCGCGGGTGTGGTCGCGGTCTGGGCATGCGCCGGGGGCAGCGCCACCGCCGCCGCGAACAGGGCGGCGCAGGCAAGGTGTTTCAGTGCGGCCAGAACAGCTTTTGCCGCCTTGGTCATGCGTCCTCGAACACCGTCGGGATGGCGCGCGGCGCGCGGTCCAGCCAGGCCGGGACGGGCAGCCCCTTTTCCTTTAGGAATGCAGGGTTGTAGAGCTTGGACTGGTAGCGGTTGCCGTAATCGCACAGGATCGTCACGATCGTATGGCCCGGCCCCATATCCTTGGCCATGCGGATCGCGCCTGCGATGTTTATGCCGGATGATCCGCCAAGGCAGATGCCTTCATCCTGCAGCATGTCGAACACCAGGGGCAGCGCCTCGGCATCTGAAATGCGATAGCTGTAATCGGGGGTGAACCCTTCCAGATTGGCGGTGATGCGCCCCTGCCCGATCCCTTCGGTGATCGAGGTGCCCGGGCTTTCCAGCACGCCCGTGGTGTAGAAGGAATGCAGCGCCGCACCTTCAGGATCGGCCAGACCGATCTTCACGCCCTTGGGCTGCAGCGCAAGCCCCACGCCCGCCAGCGTGCCGCCCGACCCGACGGCACAGATAAACCCATCCACCTTGCCATCGGTCTGTTTCCAGATTTCAGGGGCGGTGGTCTCAACATGGGCCTGACGGTTGGCCACATTGTCGAACTGGTTGGCCCAGACCGCGCCATTGGGTTCGGTCCGCGCCAGAGCCTCGGCCAGACGGCCGGAATAGCGCACATAGTTGTTGGGATTCTTGTAGGGTGCTGCCGGAACCTGCACCAATTCCGCCCCGGCCAGACGCAGCATGTCCTTCTTTTCCTGGCTTTGGGTTTCCGGGATCACAATCACCGTGCGGAAGCCCATCGACGCCCCCACCAGCGCCAGCCCGATGCCCGTGTTGCCCGCCGTGCCCTCGACGATGGTGCCGCCCGGCTTCAACGCCCCGCGCACCACCGCATCGCGGATGATATAAAGCGCGGCCCGGTCCTTGACCGATTGCCCGGGATTGAGGAATTCGCACTTCCCAAGGATCGTGCAGCCCGTCAACTCGCTGGCATGTTTCAGCTTGATCAGTGGGGTGTTGCCGATCGTCTCGGCCAGATCGCTGTAAATCTGCATGGGCTGTCCTTCGCTCTTTGCCCAACGTGTAGGCGCGGGCGGCGGAAATCTCAAGTCATGCAGGGCAAACAGGCGATTTCACCCTCTCGTCCCTGCACAAACAGTTTCAAATATTCCAATAGGCCGGAAGCTTTCGAAAGGCCCTATCGTCCCGCCCCATCGACCGGCCTGACTCGGCGCACCTAACTGCATCACGTTGGGCCACCCAAACCCCGGCATCAAGACCGGGGCCCTAACCGGACTGCAAGCCCGAGGGGGGCTGCAGAGACGGCGCGAAGAACAACACCCCTCAGGGAAAGGAATGAGTAAAATGACCCAAGCGGTCCATCCGGTGGATGAAATTCTGCCAACACCCAAGCTGTTTACCCTTGGCCTTCAACATGTGCTGGTCATGTATGCCGGCGCGGTGGCCGTGCCGCTGATCGTTGGCCGCGCGCTGAAACTGGAACCGGCCGATGTGGCCTTTCTGATTTCCGCCGATCTCTTCGTCTGCGGCATCGTCACGCTGATCCAGTCGATGGGGGCGACACAATGGTTCGGCATCCGCCTGCCCGTGATGATGGGCGTGACCTTTGCCGCCGTAGGCCCGATGGTGGCAATGGCCAATGCACAGGGCGGGAGCGAGGGCGCCCGCGCCATCTTTGGCGCGATCATGGCGGCGGGGGTGATCTCGATGCTGATCGCGCCCTTCATCAGCCGTATGCTGCGATTCTTCCCCCCGGTGGTGACCGGGACGATCATCCTTGTGATCGGTGTCAGCCTGATGCGGATCGGGATCAACTGGATTTTCGGCAACCCGGTCGGCCCAACCGCGCCGCAGATTGTAGACCCGGCCCATGCGGCATGGCTGACCTCGGTCACAGAAGGGATCACCGCAGGCAGCGTGACCGGCGTGCCGGAAATGCCCGCAGGGCTGGCGCTGGCGGCCAAGATGAACAACCCGGCCTATGCACCCCTGGGCAACATCCTGATCTCGGCCATCGTGCTTGTCTCGATCCTGCTGATTGCCCGCTTTGGGCGCGGCTTTGTCGCCAATATCTCGGTCCTGCTGGGGATCGTGATCGGTGGGCTGATCGCCATGGCCACCGGCGCGATGACATTCGCCAAGGTGGGTGAGGCAGCATGGTTCGGGCTGATCACGCCCTTCCATTTCGGGATGCCGACATTCGATCCCGTGATGATCGTGACCATGACGCTGGTGATGATCGTGGTGATGATCGAATCCACCGGAATGTTCCTCGCGCTGGGAGACATGACAGGGCGCAAGGTCGACAGGCCGATGCTCTCGGCGGGTCTGCGCACCGATGGGCTTGGCACGCTGATCGGCGGGATCTTCAACACCTTCCCCTATACGTCCTTCTCGCAAAATGTCGGCCTTGTGGGGGTGACGGGGGTTCGGTCGCGCTTTGTCTGCGTGGCGGGCGGGATCATCCTGATCCTCTTGGGCCTTGTGCCCAAGATGGGGGCGCTGATCGAATCCATTCCCACCATGGTGCTGGGCGGGGCGGGTATCGTGATGTTCGGGATGGTTGCTGCGACGGGTATTCGCATCCTTGCGGGCGTCGATTTTGCCAAGAACCGGAACAACCTGTTTGTTGTGGCGGTCAGCCTTGGCTTCGGGATGATCCCGCTCATCGCGCCCAACTTCAAGATGTGGATGCCGCATGACCTGCACCCGCTGATCGAAAGCGGCATCCTGCTGGCCTCCGTCGCCGCTGTTGTCCTGAACGCCTTCTTCAACGGGGCCAAGCTGAACGAGGCGGAAATCAAGGCCGCCGCCGCCGCCGCCGATCACTGAGGCGACGGACATAACAAAAGGGCGGCGGTCTGTGCGACCGCCGCCCTTCTTGCATCTGCAAGACGGATCACTCGGCCTTGGCGACCAGCATCCCGTCTGCCTTGAGGCTGGCATAGCTTTCATCCAGCGACTTTTTCGCCCGCGCGATCAGGGTGTCGATCTCATCGGTGGTGATCACCAGCGGCGGGGCGATGATCATCCGGTCGCCCACATGGCGCATGATCAGGTTGTTGGCAAAGCAGCGCTCACGCGTGCGCAGGCCCACGGTGCCGGATTCGGAGGCGAACTTCGCCCGCTTCGCCTTGTCCGGCGTAAGCGCGATGGACCCCATAAGGCCCACCAGTTTTGCCTCACCCACCAGCGGGTGATCGGCCAACTTGGCCCAGCGTTCGGCCAGATAGGGATGGGCCACGTCGCGCACATGCTCGACAATGCCTTCTTCCTGAATGATGCGCAGGTTTTCCAGCGCGACCGCCGCCGCCACCGGATGGCCCGAATAGGTATAGCCGTGGAAGAACTCGCCGCCTTCCGCCACCACTGCCGCCACATCGTCACAAACGATGGATCCGCCGATAGGCTGATAGCCCGAGGACAGGCCCTTGGCGATGGTCATGATATGCGGCTTGATCCCAAAAGTCTGCGAGCCGAACCAGTTGCCCGTGCGGCCAAAGCCGGTGATGACCTCATCCGCGATCAGCAGGATGCCATACTTGTCGCAGATGCGCTGGATCTCGGGCCAATAGGTGGCGGGCGGGATGATCACGCCGCCCGCGCCCTGCACCGGTTCGCCGATGAAGGCCGCGACATTTTCCACGCCGAGTTCAAGGATCTTGTCTTCAAGCTGACGCGCACGAGCGATGCCGAAATCGGCTTCCGTCATGTCGCCGCCCTCGCCCCACCAATAGGGCTGGTCGATATGGACGATCCCGTCGATCATGCCGCCATGGGCATGGATCGGGGCCATGCCGCCCAGGCTACCGCCGCCCATGGTAGAGCCGTGATAGCCGTTCTTGCGGGAGATGATCACGCGCTTGTCGGGCTGACCCTTGACCTGCCAATAGCGCCGGACAAGACGGATGTTGGTGTCATTCGCCTCGGACCCCGAGCCTGCAAAGAACACATGGTTCAGATCGCCCGGTGCCAGTTCGGCGATCTTGGCGGCCAGAGCGATGGCGGGCACATGCGTCGTCTGGAAGAAGGTGTTGTAATAGGCCAGTTCTTCCATCTGTCGCGCCGCGACCTCGGCCAGTTCCTTGCGGCCATAGCCGATGTTGACGCACCACAGCCCGGCCATGCCATCCAGAATCTGATTGCCTTCGCTGTCGGTCAGCCAGACGCCCTTGCCCCGGGTGATGACCCGCGCGCCCTTTTTGGCCAGACCGGTGGAATCGGTGAACGGGTGCATGTGATGCGCCGCGTCCAAGGCCTGCAGTTCGGCCGTCGGCATGTGGTTGGTGATCATGTTCATGGAAAGGCCCTCGCGGAATCAGCGGCCCACCAAACCGGCAGGCATCAGGGTTCAGCATATGATCAAACGCGCCCGCCATCAAGGAATTTGATCAAATTATTGAACCTGCATTTCTCAAAGTACCCCGGCTTCATCTTGGCCCAAATACCCTGGGGTCTGGGGCAAAGCCCCAGCGGCAGGGGCCGGGCGGTCCGACCTCAGATCTCGCCCTGCGCCTGGGCTTGGCGGATCTGGTCGATCCCCTGCTGGATATCGTTCTCGATGGCGCGGGCCAGTGCAGCCGTGTCCCCTGCCCGCATCGCGGCGAGGGCCTCTTCGTGGCGGTCCGGCAGGGCCGATGCGCCATAGCGCGCGCAGACCACCCGGAGCGAGGGGCCAAAGCGCAGCCAGAGGGACCGCGCGATATCCACAAGGATCGGCGCCTGCGACGCCTCATAGAGCGCGAAGTGAAAGACGTGGTTGGCTTCCAGATAGCCGCTCACCGCACCGGCGCGGATGGTCTGGTCCACCGCGTCATCGATCACTTCCAGCCGGTCGATCAGCTCGGGCGTCAGGTGGCGGCCTGCCAGTTCGGCCAGTTTCGGCTCCACCGTCAGGCGCACGAAGGCCAGTTGATCCAGCAGCGCGGGCGTCAGTTGCGGCACCGCCACGCGGCGGTTGCCCTGCGGCAGCAGCGCGCCTTCGGCAGTCAGGCGCCGGATCGCCTCGCGCACGGGGGTCATGCCGGCATCAAGATCACGGATCAGGCCCTGAATCGTGACCGGCTGGCCGGGCTGCAGATGCCCGAACAGGATCATGTCGCGCAGGCGGCCATAGGTTACCTCATGCGAGGGTATCTTGCGCGTCTCTTCGTCCATCCGCCCTGCCCTGCCAGTCTTTGCGACAGCTAACCTTTGCCTGTGGATTTGATCAAGTTGCAAAGCAGGGTTCAATGACCCCGGCCTTGATCATTTTCCTTGAACCGCGCCCGGTCGCGCAGTCAGATAGCGCAGGTTTCCTCGTTCCGGCCCGGCATCCCCTGCGCCAGACGTGCCACGGCGAAACCAAGAGGGAGGAGTCGCAATGAAGACCATCAAGGGCCCTGCGCTGTTTCTGGCGCAATTCGCGGGCGATGCCGCGCCGTTCAATTCGTGGAAATCCATCACGCGCTGGGCCGCCGATTGCGGCTATGTCGGCGTGCAGGTGCCAAGCTGGGATGCCCGGCTGTTCGATCTGGACAAGGCCGCCGCGTCAAAGGATTACTGCGACACGTTCAAGGGCGAGGCCGCCGAGGCGGGCATCACCGTGACCGAGCTTTCCACCCACCTGCAGGGTCAGCTTGTCGCCGTGCACCCCGCCTATGACAGCGCCTTTGACGGCTTTGCCGCGCCCGCCGTGCGCGGCAACCCGGAGGCGCGGGGAGAGTGGGCGGTGGATCAGGTCAAGAAGGCGCTGACCGCCAGCCGCAACCTTGGCCTGTCGGCCCATGCCACCTTTTCCGGCGCGCTCGCCTGGCCCTATGTCTATCCTTGGCCGCAGCGCCCAGCCGGGTTGATCGAAGAAGCCTTTGACGAATTGGCCCGCCGCTGGCTGCCCATCCTGAACCATGCCGAAGAGATGGGGGTGGATGTCTGCTATGAAATCCATCCGGGCGAGGATCTGCATGACGGCATCAGCTATGAGATGTTCCTTGACCGGGTGAAGGGCCATGCACGGGCCTGCATGCTCTATGATCCGTCCCATTACGTGCTGCAGCATCTGAACTATCTGGATCACATCGACATCTACCACGACCGCATCCGCATGTTCCATGTCAAGGATGCCGAGTTGAACCCGACCGGGCGGCAAGGGGTCTATGGCGGGTTCCAATCCTGGGTCAACCGCGCGGGCCGCTTCCGCAGCCCCGGCGACGGGCAGGTGGATTTCGTGGGGATTTTCTCCAAGCTGACCCAGTACGGCTTTGACGGCTGGGCGGTGGTGGAATGGGAATGCTGCCTGAAACACCCCGAGGATGGCGCGCGGGAAGGAGCGGAGTTTGTCCGCAACCACATCATTCGGGTGACAGAAAAGGCCTTTGACGATTTCGCCGATGCGGGCACGGATCGGGCCGCGAACCGGCGGATGCTGGGACTGGATTGAGAGTGCGGGACCGGGGGTTTCACACCCCCGGACCCCCGTGGGATATTTCCACAGAGAAGATGATAGGGAGGGCTAAGAATGGCCATCACAGGGGCGCATGTGGCGCGGGCGCCGCGCATCCGGCTGGGTATGGTGGGCGGCGGGCGCGATGCTTTTATCGGCGCGGTCCATCGCATCGCCGCGCGTCTGGATGATCAGTATGAACTGGTGGCGGGCTGCTTTTCCGCCAATCCCGAGAAGAGCGCCGCGTCCGGGGCTGATCTTGGCGTGGACCCGAAACGCACCTATGCCAGTTTCGCCGACATGGCCGCGCGCGAGGCCCGCCGCAAGGACGGGATCGAGGCGGTGGCGATCGTCACGCCGAACCATATGCACGCCCCGGTGGCGATGCAGTTCCTGCGTCGCGGCATCCATGTGATCTGCGACAAGCCGCTGACCGCAACACTGCCCGAGGCCAAGCGTCTGGCCAAGGCGGCCGAGGCATCGGGCGTGGTCTTTGCGCTGACGCATAATTACACCGGCTATCCGATGATCCGGCAGGCAGCGGCGATGATCCGGAACGGCGATCTGGGCGAGATCCGGGTGGTGCAGGTCGAATATGCGCAGGACTGGCTGGCCGAACCCATCGAACAGACCGGCCAGAAACAGGCCGACTGGCGCACCGATCCGGCGCGCACCGGCGCGGGCGGGTCGACGGGCGATATCGGGACACATGCCTTCAACCTTGCGGGCTTCGTGACCGGGCTGGAACTCGACAGCCTTGCCGCCGATCTGCAAAGCTTCGTGCCCGGGCGGCGGGTGGATGACAACGGCCATGTCCTGCTGCGCTACAAGGGGCGCGCGCGGGGGATGCTGTGGTGTTCACAGGTGGCATCCGGTTGCGAGAATGGGCTGCGCCTGCGCGTCTATGGAACCAAGGCCGGGATCGAATGGGCGCAGGAAGACCCGAATTACCTCTGGGTCGGGCCGCTGGGTCAGCCGAAATACCGCCTGACGCGCGGCGGGGCCGGATCGGGGCCGGAGGCGGGCCGCGTGACACGCGTGCCACCGGGGCATCCCGAGGGCTATCTGGAAGGCTTTGCCAATATCTACGCCGAGGCCGCCCGTGCCATCATCGCCCGGCGGGACGGCGCGGCCCTTGATCCCGCCGTCACCTTCCCCGGATTGAAGGAAGGGTTGGAGGGCGTGGCCTTTGTCGATGCCTGCGTGCGGTCCTCGAAACGCAACGGGGCGTGGGTGTCGCTGGCGCTGTGATCCGGTCGGGCGGGGTCAGCCCCCCGCCCGGATCCAGGCGCGTTCGCGCTGCAGCCAGAGCGCCGTCAGGATCAGGGGGGAGTTGGCAATCTCGCCGCTGGCCACCAGTTCCATCATCCGCTCGAAGCTGATCAGGTGGCCGCGGATATCCTCGGCCTCATCTGCCTGACCGAAGACACCCGCGATTCCATCGGGCAGATCGGCAAGACCAACATAGGAGTAGAGATACTCCGTGATGATCCCCGGGCTGGGATAGTACTGCGCCACGGGCAGCAGCGCGCCCAGCGTCAGCCCCGCCTCTTCCACAGCCTCACGCCGCCCGGCCTGTTCCGGGGTTTCGCCCGCGTCGATCCGGCCGGCAATCGCCTCAAGCTGCCAGGCCGCCGCATCGCCGCGCGCCATTGGCCCGGCGCGGAACTGTTCGATCAGCAACACGCGGTCGCGGACCGGATCATAAGGCAGCACCGTCACCGCATCGCAGGAAACGAAGACCGCCCGCTCCACCGCTGTGTTCATCGTGCCGTCGAACTGCCGCCAGGCGACCTGCCATTCCTCGACCGCGAAGAATTTCGCATAGGGCAGCCTGCGGGCGGCCACCGCTGTATCATCGGGCTGCGCCGCCCGCCGCAGCGCCGATGGGGACGGCGCCATCGCCCGCACGGCGCTGGCACCACGCACCAGCATCGCCCCGTAGCGCGCGGCAACCTCGGCCGCAGGCACCTGCCCCATCAGCGCCATGATGTCACCGGCCGTCGCCTGCGCGGCGTCGCCGTAGCGGGCCACCCAATCGGAGAGGGACCAGAGCACGCCCGCCCCGGTGGGGGATACATCCGGCAGATAGACCTGCGCGCTGACATCACGACCGGCGGCGCGAACCCGCACCTCATGCGTGCGGTAGCCGAAGCCGCCTTCA
The DNA here is from genome assembly GCA_943370085.1 of Variovorax paradoxus. Taxonomy (GTDB): domain Bacteria; phylum Pseudomonadota; class Alphaproteobacteria; order Rhodobacterales; family Rhodobacteraceae; genus Paragemmobacter. Next base: position 60,868 of record CALRPT020000006.1, read on the forward strand.
TAGAAATCCAGCCGCGCGACATCGGCTGTGGTCAGCCCGTCCACCAGCAGGCCCTTGGCCACCGCCCCTGCCTGTGCATGGATCGTCGGATAGGGGCCATCCTTGGCCCAACTGACGGCATGATCCGCCAGAACGGCAGGCTGGCCCGGCACGGCACGCCCCAGCACGCGATGCAGAAGGGGTTCATGGCAGAGCGTGCCGTAAAAGAAGAAGCGCGCCATCGCTGCGATGATCCTGCCTCAGCGCCAGCGCCGACCGGCGGCTTCTGTCACCATGCCGGCAATAGCGCCGCCAACAAACATCGCAACGATGACCGGAGCCGCAAACAGCATCATGCCGAAGTCGATGAACTGGTTCACGATATCCAGCAGCGCGTCCATCGGGCCACGATAACGACCGCGCATCGCGATGGTCAGCATCGTTGCCACCGATAATGTCCCAAGCGCGATGAACATCGCGGTGATCGCCGTGCGAATGCCGGTCGAGGCGGCCTCAAAATACTTCGCGCGCTTTGCCGCGCCCGACACGAACCACCCGGCAATCGCCCCTGCCGCGATGGACACGGGATAAAGGTAGCCCACCCGCTGATCCTCGGGCATCACGCCTTCGACGGTGATGCAGACCACCCAGGCCAGAAAGGCAAAGCTCAGCGCGGCAACCAGCTTTGCGGCAGTGGGCATGGGTGTGGCCTCAACTTGGACGGGTGACGGTAATCTGTGTTACGTCGCAGTTTCCGCCCTGAAAAGCTCCCGCGCAAGAGGTGAGATAAAAGTTCCACATCCTGCGGAATCTTTCGTCAAATCCGACACGGGCCACGTCGTCCCAGCGCGCATTGAACGTCTCATGCCAGCGCCGCAGGGTTTGGCTGTAACTGTCGCCAAATTCGATGGAGTCTTTCACCTTCAACCCGGCCTTTTCCACCTCGGCGCGCAACACCGAAGGCGAGGGCAACATGCCACCGGGGAAGATGTATTTCTGGATGAAGTCCACCCCACGGCGATACACCTCCCAGCGCTTGTCGGCGATGGTGATGATCTGCAGGGTCGCGTGACGGCCGGGCTTCAGCCGTTCGCGCAGGGTTTCAAAATAGACCGGCCAGTATTTCTCACCCACCGCTTCGAACATCTCGATGGACGCGATACCGTCATAGACGCCACGCTCATCGCGGTAATCCTGCAGCTTGATCTCCACCCGGTCAGACAGGCCCGCCTTGGCCATGCGCGACACTGCATAATCGTACTGCGCCTGCGAAATCGTCAGCGCCGTCACGCGCAGGCCGCGTTCCTTGGCGGCATATTCGGCAAAACCACCCCAACCACAGCCGATTTCCAGAACGTGGTCGCCGGGCGCGGCCCCCATCTGATCGACCATGGACTTGTATTTCTCGGTCTGCGCCGATTCGAGGCTTTCCTGCCCGGTGCGGAAGATGGCCGAGGAATAGGTCATCGTGTCATCCAGCCAGAGCCGATAGAAATCATTGCCCAGATCGTAGTGATGGCTGATGTTCTTTCGAGCCTGCCGCTTGCTGTTACCCTGCAGCCAGAAGCGCATCCGCTCATAGAAGCGCAGCATCCCCATGCCGGGGAAGCCGTCATTGATCGGGTCATTTTCGGGCAGCTGTACCAGATCCATCAGCGCCTGCAGATCGGGCGAGGACCACCAGCCTTCCAGATAGGCATCGCAAAAGCCAAGATCGCCCTCGCGCACCAGGCGGGTAAAGACGTCGGGATTGTGCACCTCCACCTCGCCCACGGGGCCGGGCTTCGCGCCCTCAATCCGAAAGCGCCGCCCGTCGGGCATGACGAAATCAAGCCGTCCGCGGCCCATCCCCTTCAGCACGCCAAAGGCCGAGGCAAAGTATCGAGGCAGGCCAGACTGGCCCTTTATGCTGGTCAGAACGTCCATAGACTCCCCACGTTTCTTCTTTTTTGTTTCAACAGTCACAGATACGCGCTGCGCACTCAAGGGTTTCATATAGCTGAAAACTGTCTTTGCGGGACGGTTGCCCGGCCTGACCTTGCGTCATGTGGCACCTTCGCCCCGTGCTGCATAGGCGGCAAGCGCCCGTGCCCGGCCTTCAGCCAGATCGACAACCGGCCTTGGATAGGGGCGCGAAGGGTCCAGCGCCCAGGAGCGCGGCGCGGCGTCAAAGAAGGCCAGCGCCTCGGCCCCCGGCGCGCGCTGCCCTTCGGCGATGAAGCGGCGGCGATAGGCGCCTTTGGGATCGAACTTTTCCACCTGCGTCGCGGGGTTGAAAATGCGGAAATAGGGGGCCGCATCCGGCCCCGACCCTGCCGCCCACTGCCAGCCCATCGCATTCGCCGCCGGGTCCCAGTCGACAAGGCAATCGGCGAACCAGTCCAGCCCAAGCTTCCAATGCGTCATCAGATGCTTGGTCAGGTAAGAGGCGACGATCATCCGGCCGCGATTGTGCATGGTCCCGGTCACATACATCTCACGCATCGCAGCATCGACAAAGGGCTCGCCCGTCATCCCGCGCCGCCACGCATCGACCAGCACGCTATCGCCTTGCCACGGAAAATGGTCCCATTCGGGTTTCCAATTGGCATGGGTGATCTGCGGGGTGTGATGCATGAGGTGGTAGGAAAACTCGCGCCAGACCAGTTCCTTGAGAAAGGTCTCAGCCCCCGCGCTGCCACGCTCAAACGCAACCATCGCCGCGTGCCAGACACGGCGAATCCCGATCTCGCCATAGGTCAGGTTTTCAGACAGGTTCGATGTGCCCGCCTCGCCCGGCAGATCGCGGGCGATGGCGTAACGATCCACCCGGTCCGCCAGAAAGCGCGCCAGCCGCGCCTGCGCCGCCGCTTCGCCCACATGCACATGGGCCGCCACGACCGCCGCGCCGCGCTGCATGCCCGCGCCGAGGTGCCAATCCTGCAGCCGGTCAGATGCAGGCCAGGCATCAGGCACCGGCAGGCGCGACGGGGCCGCAATCGGGGCCGCCACCTCGCGCCCGCGCACCGCGCGCCAATAGGGGGTGTAAACGCGGTAGAACCCGCCCTGCCCGGTCTCGACCGTCCAAGGCTCGAACATCAGATGGCCAGCATGACTGTCGGCGCGCAGGCCCCGCGCCATGAGCGCGGCCTTCACTGCGCTGTCGCGCGCCTTGGACGCCGGATCGTACAGCCGCGACCACAGGACGCCTGCCGCGCCGGTTTCCACGATCACCGCCTCCAGCACCGCAAGCGCCGCACCGCGCCGCAGGATCAGCCTGGCGCCAAGGCGTTCCAGCCGTTCGGCAAAGGCCGCAAGCCCCAGCCCCAGCCGCCATTTCGGCGCCGCACCAAGCGCCTCAGTCTCCGGGTCCAGGATGAACAGCGGAATGACGGGATGGCCGCTTGCCAGCGCGGCCTGCAGCATCGGCAAGTCGTCCAGCCGCAGATCGCGGCGAAACCAAAGGATCAGGGGGGGAAGGGTCATGCGCGCCTGTGTATTCTTTTCAGTGATACGCGCCGCCCTTCCCGCCGGATCACAGCAGATCGTCCAGCGCCGCGATCAGGCGCGCCACATCCCCGGCCGATGTGTAATGCACCGCGCTCATCCGCAGCACACCCTTCTCCAGATCGACGCCCATCGCCGTCAGCGGGCGCACGGCGTAGAAATCGCCCGCCCAGCAGGCGATCCCGCGCTTGCCCAGTTCCTCGGACAGCGGTTCCGCCGCCCGGCCCAGATCGACGGCCACAGTGGGGGCACGCCGCGCGGCATCGCGCGGGCCGATCAGCCGCAGGTCATTGCGCCCGGCCAGATAGTCCAACAGCGGCGCGATCACCGCCACTTCCTGCGCCCGCATCAGATCATGCACGCCACGATTGCGGGCCGCCGCATCGCCGGTGACGCCATGATGCGCGGCCAAGGCATCCACGAAATCCGCCATCCCGGCACAGGCGGCGATCTGCGCATGATCCGGCCCGGCAGGCGTGAACCGCTTGTAGAGCGTGTCATTGTTGAAGAAATGCGCCTGCCCTGGCAGTTCGAATCCAAAGGCTTCGCGGATCACCATGATCCCCTGATGCGGGCCATAGGTCTTGTAGGCGGAAAACAGATAGACATCGCAGCCCAGCGCCGGAATGTCGGGAAATCCGTGCGGGGCATAGCTGACGCCGTCCACCACCGTGCGCGCGCCCGCAGCGCGGGCGATGTCACAGATCGCGGCCACATCGTTGATCTCGGCCACCACGTTTGAGCAATGCGGAAAGGAGATCAGCCGGACCTTGCCATCCGCCAGAAGCGGCGCAAGCCCGGCCTGTGACAGCGATCCGGTGGCCGGGTCGACGCGCCATTCGCGGACCTCAATCCCTTCATCGGCCAGACGCCGCCAGACGCCGGAATTGGCCTCGTGGTCTTGATCCGTGACGACAATGGCCAGTCCTTTGCCGGACAGCCATTTCCGCACCGCCTGCGCCAGCACATAGGTGTTGGCGCTGGTCGACGGGCCGAAAGACACCTCTTCCCGCGCCACGCCCATCATGGCGGCAAGGCGTGTGCGCGCCTCGTCCATCTCTTCCCCGCCCGCCTGCGCGCCGGGATAGGGGGCATAGGGCTGCACCTTGCGATCGGTGTAGAAGCGGTGCAGCCGGTCCACCACCTGACGGCAGGGATAGCTACCACCTGCATTCTCGAAGAAGGCATGGGTGGACAGCACCGGCGACTCAAAGGCCGGGAATTGCGAACGGACGAAATCAAGATCAAGCGCGGTCATGGCTCTGGGGTCTTTCTCAACAGCGTTTCCGGTCGGACCCGGCCAGCCCCGCACGGGCGGGGCTTGTCCCAATCCGTGGCAGGTCTTCCAGCCGGACCGACGGGATGGCTCCCCGCCGGCAGAGGTGTGGCGCGGACGCCGCCCCTCATCGCCTTTGTTAGCCGCAGGTTTCGCCGCCGTCAAACCACCTGACGGGCCACCAGACCAGCGGGTCAGCGGCGCAGATCCACCACCACCCGCCCTTGCACGGCCCCGGCCAGAATGGCCCGGCCCAGATCGGGCAGATCGGCCAGAGCGCAGTCCTGCACCATCGCCTCCAGCCGGTCCATCGGCAGGTCCGCCGCCAGCCGCTCCCATGCCATCAGGCGCTTGATGAAGGGCACAGTCACCGAATGGATGCCCAGAAGATTCACCCCCCGCAGGATGAACGGCGTGATCTTCATCGGCACTTCTGCCCCGCCTGCCAACCCCACCGCAGCAACCGAACTGTTGGCCTGCATCTGCCCCAGCACCCGCGCCAGCATCGCACCGCCGACATTGTCGATACAGCCCGCCCATGTCTCGGATTCCAGCGGCTTGGCCACCACATCCGCAAGATCACCGCGCGGCACGGTCCGGGCGGCCCCGAGAGACTGCAGATAACCTGCCGTTTCCGGGCGCCCTGTGACCGCCGCCACCCGATAGCCCCGCGCCGCCAGCAGCGCCACCGCCACCGATCCCACACCCCCGGCGGCCCCGGTGACCAGCACCTCACCCTGATCCGGCTCCAGCCCATGCGCCTCAAGCGCCATCAAAGCCAGCATGGCGGTAAAGCCTGCCGTGCCAAGGGCCATGGCCTGCCGCGTGGTCATCCCCTTTGGCAGGGGCACCAGCCAATCCCCCTTGACCCGCGCCTTTTCGGCATAGCCACCCCACCAGCTTTCGCCCACGCGCCAGCCTGTCAAAATGACAGCGTCACCGGGGCGATAGCGCGGATCGTCAGACGTCTCGACCACCCCGGCGAAATCGATCCCCGGCACATGGGGCCAAGCCCGCACCATGCCGCCCCCCGATCCCATGCACAGCGCATCCTTGTAATTCAGCGTGGAATATTCGACGGCCACCGTCACATTCCCATCGGGCAGACGCGCCTCGTCCAGCATCTGGACACCTGTGTGCGTCGCCCCTGCGGCATCCTTTTCCACCACCAATGCCCTGAACATCGCCCCTCCTTTTTTCCGTCCAACTTCTTCAATCTGACCTGTTTCCCCGGAAGATGCCCAGATTAACGGCAATCTTGCCGGAAAAAACGGCATCTGCCTGCCCCGCCCCTTGTCGCGGGGGCAAACAATTCCAATGTCGCATGAGGGCTTGAGACCGGGCCATGCCTGAAATAGCGTTAACTGATCTTTTTGGCCGAAGAGGGAAAAGCGGCCAAGGATCCAGCAGTGAGGAAAACAAATGAAGCATACAAAAACTCTGCTCGCGACCGTCGCGACCATCGCCGCGCTGTCGACGGCAGCCCGCGCCGCCGATCCCGAAATGACAGTGTTCGACTGGGCCGGATGGGAAATCGAAGGTGTCCTGACCGATTATGTCGCCAAGCATGGTGCCAATCCCACATACTCGTTCTTTGCCGATGATGACGAGGCCTTCCAGAAGGTCAGCTCCGGCTTCAAATCCGACGTCACTCATCCCTGCGTAGCCAGCCTGCCGCGCTATCGGAGTGCCGATCTGATCGAGCCGTGGGATACGTCAAAGATCCCCGAATTCGCCAATATCAACCCGGCCTTGCTGAATTCCAGCTATGTGACAGATGACGGCGGCGTCTGGTTCATCCCGACGGATTACGCCTATACCGCCGTGGCCTATAACACGACCGAGGTTCCCGCCGAAGACGTGGCCTCGCTGCAGGTGTTTGCCGACCCGAAATACGCCAACCGCATCTCCCTGCCCGACAACTCGGACGATATCTGGGCTCTGGCCTTCCTGGCTACCGGCGTGACCAGCTGGGACAATGTGACGGATGAACAGTTCCAGGCAGCAGCAGACTGGCTTCGCTCCGTGCATCCCAATGTCCGCGCCTATTGGGCCGACCCGGCCGAACTGTCGCAGCTGATGGCGACGGGTGAGGTTCTGGTGTCATGGTCGTGGAACGACGGTGTCGCGCTGCTGCAGGCCGAAGAGTTCCCCATCGGCTTCAACCGCGCCCCGGCAGAGGGTGCATCGACCTGGTATTGCGGCTATGTGAACATGAAGGACGCGCCGGGTTCGGAAGACAAGGCCTATGACTTCATCAACTCGCTGCTGGCCCATGGCTCGGCCAAGACGCTGCTTGATGAGCTGGGCTATGCCCACTCCAACAACGCCGCGATGGCCGAAATTGCGCCGGAAGAGCTGAAGGCCGCCTTCGTCGATCCGGTGACAACCACGCTGCTGGCCCAGACCCCGGTTTCGCCGGAGTTCCGGGAAAAGATGATCCAGGAGTTTGAGAACATCAAGGCAGGCTTCTGATCAGCCAAGCCGTTCTGCAAGACGCGCCCGGGGGAAACCTCGGGCGTTTTGCATTTCCGGCGGAATGACTTGCGGCCCGCCTGCCCCGCGCCTATATCTGATGTTGTCCGGGGCAACCCGGACTATGGCGATAAACGCACCTGTAATAGACGGCTCGGACCCGGGGGCGGTACCCGGCGGCTCCACCAATCCACCCGGTCATTGCGGGGGTTCGGGGCCGAAATAGGATCGACGAACGTTCAAAGAGGCCAGCTTTTGCTCGGTGAGGTACCACCGTTATCGGTCCAAGATCACAGTTGCCAATGACAACCGTGCTCCGGTGGCGCTGGCCGCGTAAGCGGCTCGCAATACCAAATCTAAGTCCCTGCGCTTAGCCGCGTAGGGCGGGGTTCGCAGGTACCTGGCAACAGAAACCTGCACCTTTCCCCACGGTTGCAGGAAGATTTTCCATGGAAAATCTTCAAATTCGAAAATCTTTCAAGAAAGATTTTTCGGCTGCGCCCGCGCAGCCTTGGCGAGAATTTTCAGGAAAATTCTCGGGCCTCAGCCCTGCCGCAGAACCGCGCCGGGGTTCAGGATGCCCAAAGGATCCAGCGCGGCCTTGATCGCGCGCATCGCCGCCAGTTTGCCCGGATCGCCGTAGCGTTCCAGATCGCCCACTTTCAGCCGCCCGATCCCATGTTCGGCGCTGACCGAGCCGCCCATCTCATGCACCAGATCATGGACGCAGGTCTTGATCGCATCGCGCTGATGGGCGTGGTCCTGTCGGCTGCGGCCCGGCATGGGAAAGACGTTGTAATGCAGATTGCCATCACCCAGATGACCGAAGCAGTTGATGCGCCAGTCACCCAACCGCGCCAGCGCCCCATCCGCCCGCAAAAGGAATTCCGGGACCGCCGCCAGCGGCAGCGAGATGTCATGCGAAGAGATCGCTCCGATCTTGCGGTTCGCCTCGGGGATGGTTTCGCGGATGCGCCAAAGCGCCGTGCGTTGCGCCTCGGATGCGGCAATCACGCCGTCCAGCACCAGGCCTGCTTCATCCGCCTCGGCATAAAGCCCGGCCATCACGGCCTCGGCCTCAAAGGACGAGGGCAGACCCAGTTCCAGAAGGACGGACCATGGGGGTGCTGCGGGGAACGGACAGGCCACCTCCGGCATCGTTTCGGCCAGAAACGAAAACCCCATCCGGCTGATCAGTTCGAAGGCCGAAATCATGCCCGGCATCCGGGTCTGGCACAGCGTCAGCAGCCGCAGCGCCGCCGCCGGGTCCGGCACCACGAGGAGCGCCGTCACCTCGGCCGCCGGGCGTGGCACCATCCGCAGGGCCGCCGCCGTGATGATGCCCAGCGTCCCTTCGGCCCCGATCAGCAGATGCCGCAGGTCATAGCCGGTATTGTCCTTGCGCAGCCGTTTCAGACCGCCCATCAGCGACCCATCGGCCATCACCGCCTCGATCCCGAGGCAGAGGTCGCGGGCATTGCCATAACGCAGCACGCCGATGCCCCCGGCGTTGGTGGCCAGCACACCCCCGATCCGGGCCGTGCCTTCGCTGGCAAGCGACAGGGGAAACTGCCGCCCCACCTCTGCCGCCGCCGCCTGCACGGCGGCCAGTGTCAGGCCCGCCTCGGCCACAAGCACGTTTTCCTCGCGCCAGATGCCCCGGACAGCGGTCATCCGTTCCAGCGACAGGATCACCGGCGCGGGGCCATCGGGCATGACCTGGCCGCCCACCAACCCGGTGCCACCGCCCCAGGGCAGGATGCCCACCCACGCCTCGGCGCAGGCGCGCACCACGGCCTGCACCTCGGCGGTGGATCGGGGCAGAACCAGTACGCCGCCCTGCCCCGCCCATTGGCCGCGCGGCTCTTCCAGATACCGCGCCTCGGGCGCACGCACCGCGCCCTCGGGCAGCAGCGCGGCAAGCCGAGAGGCAAAGGCGGCATCGGCGGGGTTCAGCATGGGTGGGGCTCCTTCCGCCTCTTCCTATCCCCCTGCCGCACGGCGGGAAAGAGGGCCATCAGGGAATATAGGCCGGCTCCAGCACCATGATCGTTGGCCGCCCCGGCAGATCCTGCAAGGACAGGTCCAGTTCCGGCCCGCCGGTTTCGACCACGTCAAACTGGCCCTCCATCTCATCGAGGAAGGTCACCAGCGAGGCACCCGAAAACCAGTGCATCGGGATCACCACCGATGCCCGCAGGCGACCCACCACCTCGGCCATCGCCTCGGTGCTCATGGTATAGCCGCCATCCACGGGCACCATCACCACATCCAGCCGCCCGATCGAGGCATATTGCGCATCATCCGGGATCTGATGGAGATGCCCAAGGTGGCCGATGCACAGCCCCCCCGCCTCGAAGACGAAGATCGAATTGCCGTCCGCCCGTGCGCCTTCGCCAAAGGGGCCCCGCGTATCGGTGGTCACGTTGCGCACCAGCATCGACCCAAGGTCCAGTTCATGAAAGGCGGGCTGCCCCTCTTCAGGCCAGCCGTTCAACACATGGGGAATGCGCGGATCGGGGTTGCTGGTCCAATGGGTGGAATGGGCGTTGTTCATGGTCACCACATCCGGAACAACATCCGGATTGCCGATATAGCCGGTGTAATCGGTCACGGCCAGGGTGCCATCTTCGGTCTCGATCGCGAAGCTGGCATGGTCGAGGTAATGGATGCGCACATGCCCCGCTTCCAGCGGTGACCCGACCGATGCGCGCCAGACACGTTCCAAGGGGGCCTGTGCCAGGGCAAAGCAGTTCGACGGTATCCGTTCTTGCGCCGCTGCAGGTCGCGCCTGCGCCCCGATCACGAGCACCGCAAAAAGCACCATCCCGCGCCCGATCCGCATCATCCCGCTATCCTTTGCTGCCTGTCCCAGGGGCGCAAGCCTGCCATGACAGCCCGCCGCCGCCGCATCACGCTTTCGTCAGGCGCTTTGGTTTTCCACAGGAAAGCGCGCGATCAGCCCACGCCCGTGCGGCCCCGGCGATCCAGACGCAGCGCAGCGTAGAGCACATGGTTCCGCCACCGCCCCGAAATCTGCAAATAGCTTTGCGCCACGCCTTCGTATTTGAAGCCGCATTTTTCCAGCACGCCGCGTGACGCCACGTTTTCCGGCAAACAGGCCGCTTCGATCCGGCTGAGGTCGAGCGTGGAATAGGCGTGATGCACCACCGACTGGATCGCCTCGCGCATATATCCCCGGCGGCTGAACCTCTCTCCGATCCAATAGCCCAACGTCCCCGATTGCGATGGCCCGCGGCGGATATTGTCCAGCGTGATGGCGCCCAGCAGCGCCTGATCTTCGCGCCGGATCAGCAGGAGCGGCAGCGCGGTTCCCTGCGCCTCGGCCCGGGCGGCCCAATAGACACGGTTGGTAAAGGCCTTGCGCGACAGGTGATCCCCGGCCCAGACCGGTTCCCACGGTGTGAGGAAAGCCGCGCTTTCATCCCGCAGGGCGGCCCATTGCGTCCAATCGCCATGCGTGGGCAGGCGCAGCGTCATGCGCTCCGTCTCGATCTTGACCTTGCGCCGGAAGGGCAGCATCACGCCGCCAGCCTTGCCCGGATCGCCTCCAGATCCGGTGCATCGGTCACGGGGCCATAGAGCGCGAGTGCCGATTTCGCCCCGACCAGCCCCGCCCCATAGGCCCGCACATCGGTGGTAGAGACGGCATCGATCCGTTCCACCGTCTCGGCCACGCTGGGCACCCTGCCCCAGATCGCCAAGAGACGCGCGTTGCGTTCGGCCCTGCTGGACGGGCTTTCCAGCCCCATCAACAGCCCGGCCTTCAACTGCGCCCGCGCACGGTTCACCTCGGCCTCGGTCATGTCATCGGCGGCGCGTTTCAACTCGTCCAGCGTCAGGCTGACCAGATCGCCGATCTCTTCTTCCGATGTCCCGGCATAGATGGTGATCTGGCCGGTATCCTCATAGGCACCCGACTGGGCAAAGATCGAATAGCACAGCCCGCGCTCTTCACGGATCTTCTGGAACAGTCGGCTGGACATGCCGCCGCCCATCGCCGTGGCATAAACTTGCGCGGCATAGACATCAGGCGCGCGATAGCCCGGCCCTTCAAAGGCCAGAGCAAAATGGACCTGTTCCAGATCCTTGACCTCACGCCGCTCACCGCCGCCGAAACGGGCAGGCTGCAAGCGGGCGTCACCGACGGGTTTCAGGTGCCCGAACAAAGCTTCGGCCTGTGCCACGATGGTGTCATGGTCCACCCCCCCAGCAGCGGCCAGGATCATCTGGTCGGGGCCATAATGCTCGGCCACAAAGCGGCGCAGATCGTCGCGCTTGAAGGAAGACACTCGCTCGCTCGGGCCAAGGATCGTGCGGCCAAAGGGTTGATCGGGGTAAGAGACTTCCTGCAACCAGTCAAAGATGATGTCATCGGGCGTATCCAGCGCCTGCCCGATTTCCTGCAGGATCACGTGGCGCTCCGTTTCGATATCGTCTTTGTTGAACACCGGGTTCAGCACGATATCGGCGATCACATCCAGCGCCAGCGCCACATCGGGCGACAGGACGCGCGCATAATAGGCCGTCATCTCGCGGCTGGTATAGGCGTTGATATAGCCGCCCACATCCTCGATCTCTTCGGCGATACGCAGCGACGAACGGCGCTCCGTGCCCTTGAACGCCATATGTTCCAGGAAATGTGCGATCCCGTTCTGCTCGGCCCGCTCATGCCGCCCGCCCGCCGTGACCCAGACCCCGGCCGAGGCCGACAGCAAACCCGGCATCGCCTCGGTCACGATGCGAAAGCCGTTCGAAAGCGTGGTGATCCTAAGGCTCAACGGCCGGTCCTTTCGCGAATGATGGTTTGCAGGGCCGCCAGATCATTGACAACCCGCGTCAGGCGTTCGGGGCGGTCGTATAGATCGCCCATCCGGGCGGGCAGCGTTGGCCGCACCCCCATCGCCGCTTCCACCGCATCGGGGAACTTGGCCGGATGCGCGGTGGCCAGCGTGATCATCGGGGTTGCACCAAGATGCTCTTCAGCCACCTTCACGCCAACGGCGGAATGGGGGCACAGCACCTCGCCCGTTGCGGCATAGGCGGCGCGGATGGTGGCGACCGTTTCCTCTTCCGAGCAGCGCCCCGAGGCGAAGGTTGCCCGCAGCATCTCCAACGCGCCCTGGCTGATGGCAAAACCCCCGGCCTTCAACTCGGCCATAAGCTGGGCCACCGCACCGCCATCGCGGCCATAGGCATCGAACAGCGCGCGTTCAAAGTTGGAGGATACCTGAATGTCCATCGAAGGGCTGATCGACGGGCGCACGCCATCGGTGACATAAGACCCCGACCGCATCGCCCGATCCAGAATGTCATTCTGGTTGGTGGCGATGACCAGCTTTTCGATCGGCAAGCCCATGCTACGCGCGATGTAACCGGCGAATATGTCGCCGAAATTGCCCGTGGGCACCGTGAAAGAAACCGCCCGATGCGGCGCGCCCAGAGACACGGCAGAGGAGAAATAATAGACCACCTGCGCCAGAACCCGCGCCCAGTTGATCGAGTTCACCCCCGCCAGCCGCACACCATCACGGAAGGCAAAATCGTTGAACATGTCCTTCACGCGCGCCTGGCAATCATCGAAATCGCCATCCATGGCGAGGGCATGGACATTCGCCTCGGACGGCGTGGTCATCTGCCGACGCTGCACCTCTGATACACGGCCATGCGGATAGAGGATGAACAGATCCACATTCGCCAGCCCCCGGAACGCCTCCATCGCCGCCGATCCGGTATCGCCGCTGGTGGCACCGACAATCGTGATCCGCTCGCCCGATTTCGCCAGCGCCGCCTGCATCATCTGCCCGATAAGCTGCATGGCGAAGTCCTTGAAGGCCAGCGTCGGCCCGTGGAACAGTTCCAGCAGGAAATGGTTGGGGCCAAGCTGCACAAGGGGCGCACGCGCGGCATGGCCAAAGCCCGCATAGGCGTTCTGGATCAGCCCACGAAACTCCGCCTCGGAAAACAGCCCGCCCAGATAGGGCCACATCACGCGAAAGGCGATCTCTTCATAGGGCTGACCGGCCAGCGCCGCGATATCCGCCTTTGTCATCACCGGCACGGCTTCGGGCACGTAAAGCCCACCGTCGCGGGCAAGGCCCGTCATCATCGCTTCGCCGAAACTCAGAACCGGTGCCGCCCCGCGGGTCGAGATGTAATTCATCGTCATGCCTTCAAACCGTCCGCTGCCTGATACGCCACAGAAGATACGCTGTCATCCCCAGCCAGACTGCCGCCAGCGAAAACCACGTGATGGCGTAATTCATGTGGTCATTGGGAATACCCGACGTGTCCACCGGCATCGGCTCAATCGCGCCACCGGTCGGCCTGCGCGCGACAATAAATGTCGGCTCTGTCTGCAACGCTTCGGCAAGCGCCCCCACATCCCGCGCGAACCAAAGCCCGGTCGTCGCATCTGGCGGCGGGGTGAAGCCGTCGGTTTCATCGGGCCAGTGCAGATTGCCCTCTACCTGCGCAGGACCCGACTCGCGCGGATTGCCCCGGTCGTCATCCCGCAGGAAACCGCGATCCACCAGCACACGCCGCCCGTCATCCGTCTCGAACACCTCGATCACACGGACACCGGCGCCGATCTGCTTGCGGCTGACCAGCACATCGGCATGCTCCCCTGTAAAGCGGCCACTCACCGTGACCGGCATGTACTTATCGGCCTCCGGGTCCGGTGTGGCGGGCAAGGGAACGGCGTCGTCGGAAATGCGCGCGGAAATCTCGGCCAGCACGGCCTCTTTCCAGACCAGGCGCTGCATCTGCCAGACACCCAGCGAAATCAGGATCGCCCCGCCCAAAAGGCCGATGGCCAAGGGAAAGATCATGCGGCGCAGCATGGTTGGAAACCTCCGGTCAAAAGGAAAGGCGCGCACCCACACGGGTCCGCGCCTTTCGGCAATGGGCGGGGGGCGGGGCGCCGCCCCCCGCGCCTTGATCAGGCCCGGGGCTCAGCGACCCCAGACGTAGATCGAGGCAAACAGGAACAGCCAGACCACATCGACAAAGTGCCAGTACCAGGCGGCAGCCTCGAACCCGACATGCTTCTCGGGGGTGAAATGGCCCTTCATCGCGCGGATCAGGCAGACGCCAAGGAAGATCGTCCCGATGATGACGTGAAAACCATGAAAGCCCGTCGCCATGAAGAAGTTGGCACCGTAGATGTTGCCCGCAAAGCCAAAGGCGGCGTGGCTGTATTCATAGGCCTGAAAGCCCGTGAAGATGATCCCGAGAACGATGGCCAGTGCCAGCCCGTTGATCAGGTCCTTGCGGTTATTCTCATGCACCAGCGCGTGATGCGCCCAGGTCGCGGCCGCGCCCGAGCAGAGCAGGATCAGCGTGTTGATCAGCGGCAGATGCCAAGGGTCAAACGTCTCGATCCCTGCCGGCGGCCAGACACCATCGATGGCGGGGCTGAGCGGCCCCATCGGATAAAGCGCATGCTTGAAGAACGACCAGAACCACGCCGCGAAGAACATCACTTCCGACATGATGAACATGATGAAGCCATAGCGCAGGCCGATCCGCACCACCGGGGTGTGGTCGCCAACCTGGCTTTCCTTCACCACATCCGCCCACCAGCCGAACATGACGTAAAGCACGCCGACAAAGCCGATAAGCCCCAGCCACGGCCCGTTGCCATGCATCCAGAGCACGGCACCAAACAGCATGATAAAGGCAGAAACGGCCGACATGAAAGGCCAGATCGACGGCGGCAGAATGTGATAGTCGTGGTTCTTGGCGTGTGCCATTCCGGGTCCCTCGCGTTTCTTGTTAGTTTACCGCCTCACCCGTGGCTGCATCAAGGGCAGCCTGTTCTTCGGGCAGAGCGGTTTGATAGAATGTGTAGGACAGCGTGATCTCTTTCACGAACTGGCCTTCGGCGTCTTTCACGATTTCCGGATCGACGAAAAAGCTGACGGGCATCTGCACCCGTTCGCCGGGTTGCAGAACCTGCTCGGTAAAGCAGAAGCAGGCGATCTTGTCGAAATAGCCGCCAGCCGCCTCGGGCGCGACGTTGAAGCTGGCCGTTCCCGCCACCACCCGATCTGTCGGGTTGTAGGCCTCATAGAAGGCCAGGGCGTTCTCGCCGATGCGCACCGTCATTTCCCGCTGCACCGGGCGGAAGGTCCAGGGCATGCCCCGCTCCAGCGAGGCATCGAATTTCACGACGACGGTCTGATCAAGGATGGTGTCGGGCACAGACTCTGCGACACCCGTGGTACCGCCAAAGCCCGTAACGCGGCAGAACCAATCATAGAAGGGCACTGCCGCAAAGGACAGCGACGCCATCAGCGCCACCACGCCCACCAGATAGGTTGCCGTCCGGTTCTGCCCTGTCATTGCCCCTCCTCCTCGGTCGCCAGTTCCGGGCGCACCGAATGATCAAATCCCTGCATCGGATCGCCGCGCGTCACCTTCACCACGGTCAGCGCAAAGACCAGCAGGATGAACAGGCCCAGCGTCACCGCCACGCCCACATTGCGCCCAAGCCGCCGCCTGTGAATTTCATGTTCCGGGGGAAAGGCCATCACCAGCCCCCCAAGCCATAGGGCTTCAGCGCCGCTTCGGCCAGAAACGCCCCGAACAGCAGGAACAGGTAATAAAGCGAGAAACGAAACACCGACTTCTCGACCGCATAGCTGTCTGCCTCGGCCACCGCCTCATCGCGCCGCCAGATGCGCCACGCCCCAATCAGGAACCATGCATTCAGCAACAGCGCCGCCGTCAGATAGACCGGCCCCCCGATGCTGGTAAAGGCCGCGCCAATGGCAACGGGCGCCAGCAGGATCGTATAAATGAGGATGTGGTTGCGGGTAGACCGCCGCCCATGCGTCACGGTCAACATCGGCACGCCCGCATTGGAATAGTCATCCTTCATGAACAGCGCCAGCGCCCAGAAATGCGGCGGCGTCCACATGAAGATCAGCGCGAACATCAGCAGGCTTTCGACAGAGACCGTCCCCGTCGCACAGGCCCAACCGATCATGGGCGGAAAGGCCCCCGCCGCGCCGCCAATGACGATGTTCTGCGGCGTCGACCGCTTCAGCCACATCGAATAGACGACCGCATAGAAAAAGATGGTGAAGGCCAGCAACGCCGCCGACAGCCAGTTCGCCGCCAGCCCCAGCATCACCACCGACAGACCCGACAGCGCCAAGCCCACGGCCAGCGCCTCGCCTGCCTCGACCTTGCCCGATGGCACAGGGCGGCTCTTGGTACGGCGCATCACGGCGTCGATATCGGCATCCCACCACATGTTCAGCGCGCCCGACGCACCAGCCCCAAGCGCGATGAACAGGATGGACGCGAAAGCGATCACAGGATGCACACCAACCGGCGCAACCAACAGCCCGACCAGCGCGGTAAACACCACCAGCGACATCACACGCGGTTTCAGCAACTGCACATAGTCGCCAAAACCTGCCTCGCCGGGCGCTTCGAAGGCGCGGGTATCGCTCATCTGTCTGTCTTCCTATCGGTGGGTAAAGTGCCCCGGCGCACCGGGGCCACCCGGCCTGTCACGGCTTCACTCAGTTCGAGGCAACATCGACCGGTTGCACCAGATCGGCATCCGACAGCATCACGTCGCCAGCCTCGGCCTTCGCAACCCAGGCGGCATAGGCCTCTTCCGACACGACCTTCACGGTGATCGGCATATAGGCATGGTCCTTGCCGCACAGTTCCGAGCACTGACCGAAATAGATGCCCTCACGTTCCGCGGCGAACCACAACTGTGCCAGACGTCCGGGAACGGCATCCTGCATGACGCCAAAGGCCGGGATTTTCCACGAATGGATCACGTCGGCGGCGGTCACGTTCATCACCACCGTCTTGCCGACCGGAACGACGACAGCCGTGTCCGTCGCCAGCAGGTACTGGCTTTCCTCATAGCCAAATTTCGCAAGGTCTTCCTTAGCCAGCATGAAGCTGTCAAAGGCAATCGGCGTCGCCTCGGCCGCTTCGGTCACGCCATTGTCGGTGTATTCATAGGACCAGTACCACTGGTTGCCGATCACCTTGATGGTGACATCGGCCACAGGGATTTCCTGCTGCTTGAACAGCACCGGCAGCGAGAAGGCCCCGATGAACACCAGGATCAGGATCGGCACCACCGTCCACGCCACTTCGAGCGGGCTGTTATGAGTGAATGTCGCCGGGGTCTTGTTACGCTTTTCGCTGTAGCGGAACATCACCCAGAGCAAGAGCGCCGTCACAAAGATGGTGATCACCGTGATGATGATCAGGATCATGTGATCCAGCCCCTGCAGATCGCGGGCCAGTTCTGTCGCCGGCGGCTGAAAACCCATCTTCTCCGGCAAGGGTTGACCGACAACCTCAAGCCCCTGCGCAAAGGCCGTGCCAGACAGAAGCAAGCCGGTGCCAGCAGCAGCCACAGCTTTCATAGTGGTCAAAAGACGCATGTTCTCATCCCGTTCGCGTGCGCGGCCTTGGGCCGCTGCCGTTTTCCCCACACGTTGCCCGCAACAGACAGCCGCGCAGAATCCCGTTGTTTCTGTTCTGCTTGAAACCATATTAAGGCCTCTACAGCAAGCCAAAGCGTTGCGGCAAATGCGCGCCGCTTGACCCATATCAAGGACAGCCCCCATGACCGATGCCCCCTTCCGCCCCTTCGAGACGGCACTGGATGAAGGGGCAGCGCTGGCGATCCTGCGCGACGCCACGGCCGGGGCCGATGACGGTGAGCTTTTCCTGGAACGCAAGCGGTCCGAGGCAATCGTGCTCGACGATGGGCGCATCAAGAACGCAGCCTATGACGCCTCCGAAGGGTTCGGCCTGCGTGCTGTGCGGGGCGAGGTTGCGGGTTACGCCCATTCGACCGAAATCTCCGAAAAAGCCCTGCGCCGCGCGTCCGAGACCGCGCGTCTTGCCGTGGGTGACGGGGGCGGCACGCTGGCCGCGTCGCCCAAGGGCACGAACACCCGCCTCTACGGCGATGCAGACCCCATGCTGGACGCCACTTTCGCAGGAAAGCTGGATCTGCTGAAAGAGATCGATGCCTATGCCCGCGCGCTCGACCCCCGCGTGGTGCAGGTATCGGCCACCCTCGCCGCAGGATTGCAAGAGGTGGAAATCCTGCGCCCCGAAGGCCTGCGCCTTGCCGATATCCGGCCGATGGCGCGGCTGAATGTGTCGGTGATCGTCGAACAGAACGGCCGCCGCGAACAGGGCGGCACGGGGGGCGGCGGTCGCTTCGGCCTTGCCCGCCTGATGGAGCGCAGCCATTGGCAACCCATGGTGGCCGAGGCGTTGCGGATTGCGCTGGTCAACCTGGATGCCATTCCTGCGCCTGCCGGCGTGATGGACGTGGTCCTCGGCCCCGGCTGGCCGGGCATCCTGCTGCATGAGGCGATCGGTCACGGGCTGGAAGGTGACTTCAACCGCAAACAGACCTCGGCCTTCGCGGGTTTGATGGGCAGTCGCATCGCCGCGCCCGGCGTCACGGTGCTGGACGATGGCACCATCCCCGACCGGCGCGGGTCGATCAGCGTCGATGACGAGGGCACGCCGTCTGGCAAGAATGTGCTGATCGAGGACGGCATTCTCGTGGGCTACATGCAGGATCGCCAGAACGCCCGCCTCATGGGGGTGGCCCCCACCGGAAACGGGCGGCGCGAAAGCTTCGCCCATATCCCGATGCCGCGCATGACCAATACCTACATGCTGGCAGGCCAGGATGACCCCGCCGCCATCCTCGCCGATCTGAAGGATGGCATCTATGCCGTGGGCTTCGGCGGCGGGCAGGTGGATATCACCAACGGCAAGTTCGTCTTTTCCTGCACCGAGGCCTACCGCGTGCAGAACGGCAAGATCGGTGCGCCGGTCAAAGGCGCCACCCTGATCGGCGACGGGGCCACCGCGCTGAAGGCCATTCGCGCCATCGGCAATGACCTGGCCCTCGATCCCGGTATCGGCAATTGCGGGAAGGCCGGGCAATGGGTGCCGGTGGGCGTTGGGCAACCCACCCTGCTCATCGGTGGCCTCACTGTCGGCGGCAGCGCAGCCTGAGGCGTTGGCATGGGGGGCTGTCTGCCCCCCACGGCGCGTGCCGCGCCTCCCCCCGAGGATATTTGACCAGAAGAGAGGCAGCAGAACACAAAAAGTCAGGCCGCGCCCCAGGGATCCTTCGCCTGTCCTGGATGAAAAGCGGCATCGCCCCCCATCTTCTCTGTGAAAACATCCTCGGGGGAGAATGGGCCGCAGGCCCAGAGGGGGCGCGAGCGCCCCCTTCTTCTTTTCACCGCATAGCCCCGACGCGCCTCAGCGCCCGAACTTGCCCTTCAGCGCATCGGCAAAGGCATTTCCGCCCGCCCCCTCTTTCGGACCAGCCGAGGCAGGCGCCGGTTTGCCGCCCCCACCCCGCATTGGGGGCTTGGCGTTCGATGCCCCGCGTTCCGCCGCCCGTTCGCGCGCCTCGCCCGAGTCGGCCTTCATCGTCAAGGCAATCCGCTTGCGCGCCGCATCCACCTCGACCACGCGCACCTTCACCACATCGCCTGCCTTCACCACCTCATGGGGATCTTTCACGAACCGGTCGGCCAACTGGCTCACATGGACCAGCCCGTCCTGATGCACGCCGATATCGACAAAGGCGCCAAAGGCCGCGACATTGGTCACTGTCCCCTCCAGCAGCATCCCCGGCTTCA
The DNA here is from genome assembly GCA_943370085.1 of Variovorax paradoxus. Taxonomy (GTDB): domain Bacteria; phylum Pseudomonadota; class Alphaproteobacteria; order Rhodobacterales; family Rhodobacteraceae; genus Paragemmobacter. The sequence continues at coordinate 80,779 of CALRPT020000006.1, forward strand.
GGTCGCGGATTTCATTCACCCCTTCGGCAAAGCTCGCCGTCCGGAACGAAGGCCGCGGGTCGCGCCCGGGCTTTTCCAGTTCGGCCAGAATATCCTTCACCGTCGGCATGCCGAACCGATCATCCACGAATTGGCGCGGATCGACGGATTTCAACGCCGCCGCATCGCCCATCAGCGCGCGGATGTCGCGCCCGCAGGCCGCCACGATCCGCCGCGCCACCTCATAGGCCTCCGGGTGCACCGAGGAGGCATCCAGAGGCTCCGCCCCGCCGGAAATCCGCAAGAACCCCGCCGCCTGCTCAAAGGCCTTGGGTCCCAACCGCGCCACCTTCAGCAGATCGCGCCGCGTCTTGAACGGGCCGTTCTGGTCACGATGGGCCACAATGGCATCCGCAAGCGACGCCCCCACACCCGACACCCGCGCCAGCAAAGGGGCCGATGCGGTGTTCAGATCCACCCCCACCGCGTTCACCGCATCCTCGACCACCGCCTCCAGCGACCGGCCCAGACGGTGCTGATCGACGTCATGCTGATACTGGCCCACGCCAATGCTCTTTGGTTCGATCTTGACAAGTTCCGCCAGCGGATCCTGCAATCTGCGGGCAATCGACACCGCCCCCCTGATCGAAACGTCCAAATCCGGGAATTCCTTCGCCGCCAGTTCCGAGGCTGAATAGACCGATGCCCCTGCCTCGCTGACGATCACCTTCACCGGCTTTTCCGTCCCCGGCAAAACGGCCAGCAGATCGGCCACCAGCTTTTCCGTCTCGCGACTGGCAGTGCCATTGCCGATGGCGATCAGCTTCACCCCATGTTTGCCGATCAGCTGCGCCAGCGCCACCTGCGCCCCGCGCAAGTCATTCTTGGGCTGGAACGGATAGACTGTATCCGTGGCCAGCACCTTGCCGGTGGCATCCACCACCGCGACCTTCACCCCAGTGCGAATGCCGGGGTCCAGCCCCATGGTGGCCTTGCCGCCTGCAGGCGCGGCCAGCAGCAGATCCTTCAGATTGCGCGCAAAGACGCGGATCGCCTCTTCCTCGGCCCGTTCCCGCATCTCGCCCATCAGATCCAGCGTCAGCGACGTGCGGATCTTCACCCGCCACGCCCAGGCCGCCGCCTCGCGCAGCCAAGTATCCCCCGGCCCGCGTCCCAAATTCTGGCCCTGTGTCGCCAGCACTGCTGCACAGGCGCGCTCTGCCGGGCTGTCGCCCTTTGGCGCGTCTGCGTCGATCTCCAGATCCAGCGTCAGGAACCCTTCGTTCCGTCCGCGCAGCATCGCCAGCACGCGGTGCGACGGCGCCCCGGCCCAGCCTTCGGAATGCGCGAAGTAATCGGAAAACTTGGCGCCCTCGGCCTCCTTCCCCTCCACCACCTTGGCCACCAGTTTTGCCACCTGTTTCATATGGCCGCGCAACCGCCGCAGCAGATCGGCATTCTCGGCCAGCCCCTCGGCCAGAATGTCGCGCGCGCCCTCCAGCGCGGCTTTCACATCCGGCACCGCCTCGGTAATGTACCCTTGAGCCAACTTGGCCGGATCAGCCATCCGGTCGGCCAGAATGGCCTCAAACAACGGCCCCAGCCCGTTCTCCCGCGCGATCATCGCCCGCGTCCGCCGCTTGGGCTTGTAGGGCAGATAAATGTCTTCCAGCTCCGCCTTGGTCGTGGCCTTGATGATCGCGCCCTGCAAGGCGTCGGTCATCTTGCCTTGCTCGGTGATCGACGACAGGATCGCCGCCCGCCGCGCCTCCATCTCGCGCAGATAGGCCAGACGCTCGGCCAGCGTTCGCAGTTGCGTATCGTCCAGCCCGCCCGTCACCTCCTTGCGATAGCGCGCGACGAAGGGCACCGTCGCGCCTTCGTCCAGCAATCCGACGGCCGCCGCCACCTGTGCGGGCTGCGCGCCGATCTCGGTTGCGATGGTCTGGGCGATGCGGCGCGTGGTATCGGGAGTCATGGAAATCCTTGTCGGAAAAGTCGAGTCACGGGCGGCGACCATAGCCCCGCCCCGCCCTGCATCCAAGCCCGCCCGTCTCGGCCATCGGACACAGAATCGGCACAGGCGTGCAACACCCCTGCACAAGACCCGCGTGACCGCCTAGATTGGCATGATGACAGATGCCCCCCCGAATCCCGGCCAGGCCGCCCTTCGCGTGGCGTCGTGGAACATCCACAAGGGCATCGGCTCTGACCGGAAGCGCGATCTGCTGCGCACCACGGCCGTGATCGCCGAAATCGCACCCGATCTGATGACCCTGCAAGAGGCCGACCTCCGCTTCGGCACCCGCGCCGGGCTGCTGGACCTTGACCATCTGCATGCGGAAACCGGCCTCAGGCCGCTGCCCATCGGGCTGGTCGGGCCGTCGCATGGCTGGCATGGCAATGTGATCCTGTTCCGCGATGCAGAGGTCATTGACCATCACCGCCTGTCCCTGCCGGGGCTGGAGCCGCGCGGGGCGCTGATCACCGATCTTGACCTTGGTCATGGCCGCCTGCGCGTGGTGGCCGCACATCTCGCCCTGCTGCGCCAGTTTCGCCGGGCGCAGGCGCGCGCGATCCTCGATCTTCTCAACCAATTGCCGCCACTTCCCACCCTGCTCATGGGCGATCTGAACGAATGGAAGACCGGGCCGCGCACCCCCCTGGCCGATCTGGCGGGTCACTTTGTCCTTCCCGATCCGGTGCCCAGCTTTCCCACGCGCCGGCCCTTCCTGCCGCTCGACAGGATGATGACGACGCCTGAGGGGCGCCTGTCCGACCTGCGCGCGCATGACACGCCGCTCGCCCGCCGCGCGTCGGATCACCTGCCGCTGACCGCCCGCCTGCATCTGCCGGAACGCAGGGAATGATTTCCACCCTGCTCCTGTGGATCGGCGTGGCAGCGGCGATGTTTGTTGCGGCCTCGGCCTTTGCCATGCGGTCCTACAACCGCTTTGCCGCCCGCGCCCGTGGCACGCACAGCACCCATCTTCCCGCCGAAGGCCCGCAAACGCCGCTTGACCAGTTGCTTGTCCCGCAGATGGAGGCCCATCCCGGCCGCAACGGTCTGGCCAATCTGCTGGGCCCGCAGGATGCCTTCGCAGCACGCAGCCTGTCCGCTGCCCATGCCGGGCGCAGCCTTGATCTGATCTATTACATCTGGCGGGCCGATACCTCTGGCCGCCTTCTGATGGCCGATCTGCTGGCCGCCGCCGACCGTGGGGTGCGGGTGCGCCTCCTGTTGGATGATGTGAACGTGCAGGGGTTCGATCTGGCCTTTCTAGGTCTGACCCAGCATCCCAACATCGAGGTGCGGCTGTTCAATCCGACGCGCAATCGCGGCCATTGGCTGCGCCGGGCCGGCGAGTTTGTCCTTGGCCTGTCGCGCTTCAACCGCCGCATGCATGGCAAAATCTGGATCGCGGATGGCCGTCTGGCCATTCTGGGCGGGCGCAATGTGGGTGATCTCTATTTCGGCGGGTCGGTTACGTCTGGGCGGCTGGCCCATGACGCCGACATCATCCTCGCCGGCCCCCTTGTGGCCGAGGCCGCCGCCCTCTTCGACCGGTTCTGGAACCTTGGCCTGTCGCTGCCGCTGGTCACGCTCTGGCCCGACCTGCGCCTGAACGCGGCCAAGTTTCGCCGCCGTCTGGCGCAGCGCACCACGTCACCGCTTTCGACACAGTACCGCGATCTGGCCATCGCAGGGCGCAGCGCCGAGGATCTGCTCAGCACCCCGCTGCGCTGGATCGAAGAGGTCAGCCTGCTGGCCGATCCGCCCGAAAAAGCGTTGGGACACCGCGCCGAACCCTGGCTGACCGACCAGATCGCCGATCTCCTGCAAAGCGCCCGGTCCGAAATCCGCCTGACCACGCCGTATTTCGTGCCTGGATTGCATGGTCTGTCGCTGGTTACCGGGCTTGCCCAACGCGGCGTGGCGGTCAAGGTGCTGACCAATTCGCTGTCGACAACCGATGTGGCCGGGGTTCATGCGGCCTATTCCCATTACCGACAGCCGCTTCTCGCCTCGGGCGCGGCCCTTTGGGAATTCGCACCGATCCGCCCCCGACGCCGTGGCCTGCCCGCCGGGATCAGGGGCAGCCGTGACCGGCTGCATGCCAAGATCTTCCTGATCGATGGCACATTCGCGCTGGTCGGTTCGCACAATTTCGACATGCGCTCGGCCCATCTCAACACCGAATTCGGCCTGCTGTTCCGCGATCCGGTGCTGGTCGGCGAACTCTCGGCGCTGTTTGACCGGCAGACCGCCCCGACCTCTGCCTTCGCGCTGACGCTTGAAGATGGCGCGCTGCATTGGAACATCGTCGAGGGTGGCCGCAAGGGCAAGGAACGCAACGAACCCGAAGCCTCCATCCTGCGCCGTCTTGCCGCTTGGGCCATGGCCTTCCTGCCGCATGACTGGCTCTAGGTCAGGTCAAGTCTCTGGCGGCAGTATCAGCACGGCTCTGAAATCGTTCACATTCGTCAGCGTCGGCCCAGTGATCACCTGATCGCCCAGCGCGGCGAAAAAGCTGTGCGCATCATTGGCCGCAAGCGCGCGGGTCGCATCCACCCCGGCCTGCGCCGCCCGCGCCAGCGTATCGGGCGCTACCCGAGCCCCCGCCACCTCTGCCGCTCCGTCGACCCCGTCTGTATCGCAGGCGATGGCGTGAATCCGGGGATGCCCGCGCAAGGCCAGGGCCAGTGCAAGGCAGAACTCCGCATTCGGTCCGCCGATGCCATTTCCCCGCCGCGTCACCGTCAACTCTCCCCCCGACAAGAGCAGAACGGGCCGATCATCAACCCGCAACTTCCCGGCTGCTTCCGTTGCCAGCGCCGCATGGGCGATGGCGGCCTCGCGCGCCTCTCCCTCCACCGCATCGCCCAACAGGCGGACGTCAACCCCCCGGGCCAGCCGTGCCGCCGCCGTCAAGGACTGGACCGGCGCGGCATAGATCACATTCTCCACCCGCCCCAATCGCGCATCGCCCGGCGGCACCACACCGGACGGTCGATTCAACGCCGCCGTCACACTTTGCGGCACCTCTACCTTCCAGCGCGCCAAAACGGCCCGCGCATCGGCCACAGTCGAGGCATCGCCCACCGTCGGGCCTGATCCGATGAAGGCCGGATCATCCCCCGGCACATCCGATATCATCAAGGCCAGCATCCGCGCCGGATAGGCCGCCGCCGCCAACTGCCCGCCCTTCACCCGGCTCAGATGCTTGCGGACGGTGTTCATCCGGTCAATCGGCGCGCCAGAAGCCAAAAGCGCCGCATTGACCGCCTGTTTTTCCACCAGCGTCACGCCCGCGACCGGGGCCACCAGCAACGCCGAGGCCCCACCGGAAATCAGCGCCAGCACGAAATCCCCCTCGCCCAGCCCCGCCAAAAGATCCAGCATCCGCGCCGTCGCCGCCGCCCCCGCCGCATCCGGCACCGGATGCGCCGCCTCCACGATCTCGATCCCGCGGCAGGGGCGGCCATAGCCATAGCGCGTGATCACCAGCCCCTCGCAGGGGCCCCATACCGCCTCGACCGCCTCGGCCATGCGGGCGCTGGCCTTGCCGGCACCCACCACCACCACCCGCCCCGGCGGTTTGGGCGGCAGGAAATCCGCCAGTGACCGCATCGGATCAGCAACCTCGACCGCCTTGTCGAACAAGCCCCGCAGGAACGCCGCCGGTCCGATGTCTGAAAGCTTCATCCGCCCCTCCCGCATTGCGCAGACTGCGCAACCTCATGTCCGTTCCAGCAATCGCCGCAGGGCCGCCGCCCGCAACCGCACCATCGCCACCGCCTGTTCCGGCGTCACCGCCCGAAACCGCACCTGTGCATGTGGGCGCAGTTGTGCAAAGGCGTCCAGCTCAGATCCGACCAGCGTGGCGATCTTGGGATAGCCCCCCGTCGTCTGATGATCCGCCATCAGCACGGCCGCAACCCCATCCCCCGCCACCTGCACAGATCCGCGCAAAACGGGTTCCGACGGAATACCCAGCGCCCCCTCGGGCGCCAGCGACGGCCCGCGCAGGCGCACCCCCATCCGGTCATATGCATCGGTCAGGTGGAACCGCGCGGACAGCAGCATCTCGATCCGCTCCGGCGCAAAGAACCGTTCCTGCGGTCCGATCACCAGCGCAACCCCCTCCCCACGCGGCCGCGCCCAGACCGGGCAGGCAAACCCCCGCGCGTCCACTGTTCGCGCCTCTTCCACCACCAACCGCCGCCCCGCCACCACAGCGCCGCCGCCAAGCCCGGACAGCGCATGCGTGGCCACACTGCCCAGCCACGGCTCCGCCACCAGCACCCCGGCAAAGGCGACCGTCGCCCACGCCCCCCAAGGCCCGCGCCGGATCGCCAATCGGTCGCCTGCGCGCAGCGTCACGACAGACCATGATCCTGTCTGCGCCGCCCCCGCCTCGACCACGAAACCGCCCCCCGCCACCGCAACCGACAGCGTCCCCGCCTCCACCTCGGCCACCATCCCGCCCAGCGACACCTCAACTGCCGCTGCACCTGCGGGATTGCCCAGCGCGTGATTGGCCAGCGCCAGCGCCACCCTGTCCATCGCACCCGAGGCTGGAACGCCAAAACGCATCAGCCCGGCCCGCCCGCCATCCTGCACCGAACAATGCGGCCCGGCCTCGATCACCCGCAGCACCGCCCGCGCCATCAGCCGCGCTCCGCTGCTGCGAATGCGTCAAGCCCAACGCGCCGGAACTGCACCCTGTCACCCACATCGAACAGAAAAGGCCGCGCCGCATCCCCTGTCAGGATGCGCGTGGGCGACCGCCCGATCACCCACCACCCGGTCGGCATCGTCAGCGTTGTCACCAGGCATTGCCCCCCCGCAATGATCACGCTGCCCGCCGCCACACCCCTCACGGCGGCCGCCTTGCGCGGCAGATGGATCGCCTCTGGCACCCCGGTCAGATAGGCATAGCCTGGGGCAAAGCCATACATGAACACGCGGTAATCGCCCGCCAGATGCGCCGCGATCACGGCCTCCGCGCTCATGCCCGTGGCATCCGCCACCGCTGCCAGATCGCGCCCGAAATCCCCGTCATAACAGACCAGAACCTCGCGCTCTGCCCCTGCCGCCGCATCGGATCTCAAATGGCCAAGCCGCGCCTCAACCTCACCCGCAACCGTGGCGTGATCCGTCGCCAGCGGGTCAAAGACCACCAGCACATTCACCATGGCGGGCACCACTTCCACCTGCCCCCCCACCGGATCGTCGCGCAACACCCGGTCCAACGCCAGCACGGCCTCATGCACGGCGTCCGTCACAGCAGCACCGAAATCCACCAGCACGGCACGGTCGGCCACCGGGGTCAGGCGCGGAAACTCCATCTCAGGCCCCGGCAAAGGGGCGGATGGCCAGCCCCGCGGCCTCAAGCCTGTCGCGCAAGCTGCGCGCCAACGCCACCGCACCGGGCGTATCGCCATGCACGCAGACCGACCGCGCCGCGAGGGCCACCTCGCCCCCGCCCAGTACCGGCATCCTCCCGGTCTCGGCAAAGCGCAGCAGTCGCTCGGACACCGCGTCGGGATCATGCAGCACCGCGCCCGCCTGCGCGCGCGGCACCAGCCGCCCATCGGCCCGATAGGCGCGGTCGGCAAAGACCTCGGCCACCACCTCCAGCCCTGCCTTGCGGCCCTCCACCTCCAACTCTGTCCCCGAAATCGCCAAGAGCGCGAGATTGCCCGGCAGCGCCCGCACCGCCCCGGCAATGGCCGCCGCCACTTCGGCCCGGTCGGCGGCCAGATTGGCCAACGCCCCATGCGCCTTGACATATCGCACCGGCACACCCGCCAGCGCCGCCACGCCCTGCAAGGCCCCTACCTGCGCCGCCACCATGCGCGCGATCTCGTCCGGCGTCATCGGGATCACCCGCCGCCCGAACCCCTCGCGGTCGGCATAGCCGGGATGCGCGCCCACCACGACGCCTCGTTCCGCTGCCAGGCGCAGGCTGGCAAACATCACCTCCGGGTCGCCCGCATGCCCCCCGCAGGCCAGATTGGCGCTGCTGACGATGCCCAGCATCGCCGCGTCATCGCCCATGGCCCATGGCCCGAACCCCTCGCCCAGATCGGCGTTCAGGTCGATCTCCTGCAGCATCCGCTCCTCCCCCCGATTCGCGTGGCCCTTGCGGTGATCCTGCCCGTCCACCGCCGCCGGGAAAACCCGAAAAGCCACCACGCCCGCTGACCACACTTTTCCTCTTGCACAAGGGTTTGCCCTTCGCTAGACCGCCCCCACCAAAACGCCGTGGCCCGTTCGTCTATCGGTTAGGACACCAGGTTTTCAACCTGGGAAGAGGGGTTCGACTCCCCTACGGGCTGCCACGTTTCCCCGCCATAGTGCAAAACTCCCCTGCGCCAGCGCATCAGGTCTTCGTGGCACTGGCATTGGGATGCGCACGAAATCCCGCTCTACACCAAGATGGCTTGCGTCATGGCACGGCTCGCATATCCTGCCCCGCGACAGTCCTTTTTCACGGTGCTCTATGACCTGCCCGCGCAAACCTCTTTTCTCCCGTTCGCTTTTCCTTTCGCTTTTCGCCCTGCTTCCCGGCCTTGCAGCCGCCGCGCCCTGTTCGGATACCGGCGGCCAGTACGAGGCATGGAAGCCCGCCATGGCCGCCGAGGCCGAGGCTGCAGGCGTCGGCCGCAAGGGGATACAGGCCCTGATGGCCACCAGCTATTCGCAGGCCACCATCGGGGCAGATCGTAACCAGAAAAGCTTTCGCTACAGTCTGGACAAGTTCCTCGAGGTGCGCGGCGCCAATGCCATCGTCTCGCAAGGCCGCAAGCGCAAAGCGCAAAACTCCGATTTCTACGCCGCGCTTGAACGGCAATATGGCGTGCCCGCAGGCGTTCTGATCGCCATCCACGGCATGGAAACCGGCTTTGGCAATTTCATGGGCGACACCAACGTGGTCTCGGCCATTGCAACGCTGGCCTATGACTGCCGCCGTTCGGATTTCTTCACACCGCATCTGATCGGCGCGCTCAAGCTGATCGATGCCGGTGCCATCAGCCCGCAAACCCGTGGCGCAAAACATGGGGAATTGGGCCACACCCAGTTTCTGCCCGGCAATGCGCTGACCTACGGCGTTGATGGCAATGGCGACGGGCTTGTCGATCTGACCGATCTGGTCGATGCCATGGCCTCCACCGCCAATTTCCTGCGGCAAAAGGGCTGGCGTCCCGGCGCGGGCTATCAGCAGGGAGAGCCGAACTTCGCGGTGATCGAAGAATGGAACGCCGCCACCGTCTACCAGCAGGCCATCGCGTTGATGGGCGCGCAGATCGACGGTTGAGGCAGCGGTGAGTGGGCCATTCGGGCGCGCTGTCCAGCATTTGGCAGCGTTCTTTACGCCAACATCATCTGCGCCAATTGCTTGCTCGCCAGCAAAACCGGACCGGAAAAGTTCAATGTGCCACGCTGGGAATGGTACCGACGCCCCGGCTCGAACGGGGGACCCCTAGATCCACAATCTAGTGCTCTAACCAACTGAGCTACGTCGGCACTCGGGGGGCGTGTATCGCCCCCCTTTCCGGAATGCAAGAGGATGATTGCCCCTCTTCCGCACCCGCGGCGCACCCCTCACCACACCTTGCCACGCCCTGCATCCCGCGCTAGGCCCATGAAGGGCAACGCAAGAAGGGGGCCTCCCATGGGCATCGACAAGCAAAGCGACATCGCCGCCAATATCCAGATCGGTCCCACCGATATGGGCATGGTCCGCATCTATATCGAAGCGGAAGGCGGCATCGAACTGCCGCTGGATTTCGATCCCGAAGAGGCCGAGGAAATCGCCGAAGAGCTGCGCGCCGCAGCCGAGGCCGCCCGCGCCATCGGCTCGGGTGCCACCAAGGGCAAACCCGGCCGCCGCTAGGCGCCTACCACACCACACCCGCGCCCGGATCGCGCAGCGATTGCAGGCGCAACGCGGCGTGGCGGGCGAATTTCTGCATCATCACCTTGCGTCGCGCCGGGGCCATCGGGGCCTCTGGCCCGATCCGCAGAATTTCCGCATCATAGGGATCGGCCAAGATCAGCCCCGTGCCTTCCGGCAGCAACTCCACCGGAAAATCCGCATCCACGGCCCAGAAGAACCGGTCGCACCATTCCAGATAGCCCTGCCATTTGCGGTCTGCCCGGTAATCCGCCCGGCCCGACTTGCACTCCACCACCCAGATCTCGCCCTTCGGCCCCACCGCCATCACGTCCACCCGCAGCCCAGGCGCGGGCACCAATTCCTCGACAGTCACGAAATCCATCGCCAGCAAACCCCGGCACACCCCGCGCTGCAGGCGCTGGCCGGGCAAAAGGGCAAGGGGTTCGGTCTGCATGTCCATAGGAAAAACATGAACCAATCATGAACATCTTGCAAGATGTCCCGCCTGCCCATTCCCTGCCCAAAGACCCACATTCTGAACTCGGCCCTTGCCCCGCCGCCCCGCCGCGCCTAAGTCTGAAGACGGCGGGTGCTGCTCTTCGCGTGTGAGGCTCTTTTCCAGTGGCCGATAAGCAAACGAATGGGGGCTGGCTCTGACAGGATCCTGGTCCTGCTACCTGGCTCCCACCTGAGACCTCTGGCTCTCGGGAAACCATGCCATCCACGGCTGCTGCGGGCCCGCCACTTCTTCCCGGCAAAAACCAAAAAGGCGCGCCATGGCGCGCCTGTCGGGATCGATACCCAAAAAATTGCATGACGATCAAACTTCGCCTTCACGCCCACCGTTGGGTAACACTTCCCCAGCGCGCCGCAAAGCCGCCGAGCTAAAGCCCCCGTCGCCTCAGCGCTGGCCGCGCTTCACATGTTGCGCGCGTTGCTCCACCCGCACCGGGATCGGGATCAGATGCTGGCGCAGACCGCCGCGCGGCGTATCGTCATCCTCGGCCATGCGCATGATAGAGATGGCGAATTGTACCCCGCCAAAGAACACGCCGTTGAACATGACCAGCATCCCCGCCGCCAGATATCCGGAAGACGACCCGAAGATCAGCCCGCGCAAACCGGCCACATCCATCCAGATCAACCCGCCAACAAACACGACCGACAGGCCAAAACCGATGGCGACGCTCTGGATGTAAAGGCGGATGAGTTTCGGCATGGGGCGCTCCTCTGGCTCTGACAGTAAGCCTAGCCCCTTGTCACGCCACTTCCAGCCCAAATTTGCCGCACCCGGAGCAATCCCGCCGAATGCGCGCCTTTCCGCCCGATAAAGCGTCAGAAGGCCGCAGGCTTTTCCTCGCGCGCCATATGGTCCAGCACGGCATTGACGAATTTTGACTCCTTCCCCTCGGGGAAAAAGGCCTTCGCCACATCGACATATTCGTTGATCACCACCTTGGGCGGCGTCTCCATCGACACAAGCTCCGCCCCCGCCGCGCGGAACAGCGCACGGATCACCGGATCGATCCGGTCGATGGGCCATTTCGCCACCAGCGCGCGGTCGGTCATCTGGTCGATCTTGGCCTGCCAGTTCACCGCTCCATCCACGACCTTGCGGAAATGCGCAGGGTCGCCCTCGGCCATTTCCACATCATCGAACACCTCGCCAAAGCGATGCGACTCGAACTCGCGCACGATCTTTTCCACGGTCTGTCCCGATGATTCCATCTGGAACAGCGCCTGCACGGCAAACAGCCGTGACGCCGATTTCATCTGCTTCTTGTCAGGCGCGGTCATGCCCGGAATCCGATCCCCTTGGTCTGGCCGGCCCAATTGCGCGAAAGCGCGATCAGATGCAAGGCCGCCGCTGCCGCCCCGCCCCCTTTGTTCTGCCCCGCCGGATCGGCCCGCACCTCGGCCTGCGCCCGGTTCTCCACCGTCAGGATACCATTGCCGATGGCCGCACCCTGCAACCCCAGCAGGCTGATCGCCCGGCTGCTATCATTGCAGACCGTGTCGTAATGCGTCGTCTCGCCCCGGATTACGCAGCCCAGCGCCACATAGCCATCATATTTCGCCAGCCGCTCGGCCATGGCAATCGCCGTGGGCACCTCCAGCGCGCCGGGCACTTCGACCACCTCGACCTCGGCCCCGCAGGCGGCCGCCGTCGCCAGCGCGCCCGCCACCAGATTGTCGGCGATGTCCTTGTAATAGGGCGCCACCACGATCAGCAACCTGACCGGCTTGTCAAAGCTGGGCAGCGCCAGCGTGTAATGCGTTTCGGATCCAGCCATGGCTCACATCTCCCGCAGGGGGCGCGTTCCGGCGATGGACAGGCCATAGGCCTCAAGCCCCACCACCCTCGGCGCCACCGAATTCGTCACCAGCGTGATCTGCGACAGGCCCAGCGCCGACAGGATCTGCGCCCCCAGCCCATATTGGCGCAGCGTCTGCGGCGAATGCTCGCCGCCCTCGACCATCTTCATCGTCGTATCGCGCAGCAACACCACAACTCCGCGCCCCTCGGCCGCAATCAGGCGCATCGCGGCAGGCAGATCGCCCGCGCCGCCCACGCCCAGCACATCCTCCAACGGATTGAGCGAATGGACCCGCACCAGCACCGGCGCATCGCCGGTCAGGTCGCCCTTGGTCAGCACCACATGCTCGGCACCCTGCGTTTCATCGGCAAAGATGCGCATCAGCCAGTCGCCGCCATGCACCGATTGCACAGCCTTGACCGCCTTTTCATTCACCAGATTGTCATGCCGGCGCCGATAGGCGATCAGGTCGCTGATCGTGCCGATCTTCAGCCCGTGTCGCTGTGCGAAAGACACCAGATCCGGCAACCGCGCCATCGTGCCATCATCATTCATGATCTCGCAGATCACGCCCGACGGGTTCAGCCCGGCCAAGCGGCTCACATCCACCGCCGCCTCGGTATGGCCCGCGCGCACCAGCACGCCCCCGTCCCGCGCCCGCAGTGGAAACACATGCCCCGGCGTCGCGATATCCGCGGCCCCCTTGGTGGGGTCGATCGCAACCGACACCGTCCGCGCCCGATCCGCCGCCGAAATGCCCGTGGTCACGCCTTCGCGCGCCTCGATCGACAGGGTAAAGGCCGTCTCATGCCGGCTGGAATTCTTGGGGCTCATCAACGGCAGGCCCAGCGCCTCGATCCGCGCCGCCGGCAGCGCCAGACAGATCAGCCCGCGCCCATGTGTCGCCATGAAATTGATGGCCGACGGCGTGCACATCTGCGCCGGAATCACCAGATCCCCCTCATTCTCGCGGTCCTCATGGTCCACCAGAATGAACATCCGCCCGTTGCGGGCATCCTCGATGATCTCTTCGATCGAAGAGATGGCATCCGAATAATCTGTCTTGGTCTCGCTCATGCGCGTCACGCCCTTGCAGCTTTGGGCCATGTCCTAGCGCGCGCCGCATCCAAAGGCCAGAGCCGAGCCGTCGCACAGCCTCTGTGCATGCCAGAAGCGGCCCCAAAGGCCGCTCGAATTTTCGCAGAAAATTCGCCAGACCTGCGATAGACCCTCAACCGGGCCAACGATTTTTCTGCGAAAAATCAGGCCCTCACTGCCCCCATTCCCGCAGTCGGGCCACATAGCGCGCCATCGTATCCACCTCCAGATTGACCCGGTCACCGACGGCCACCGTGCCCCAGGTCGTGGCTTTCTGCGTATGCGGGATGAAGTTGATCCCGAACTCCACCCCCTCCACCTCATTCACCGTCAACGAGGTGCCGTTCAACGCCACCGATCCCTTCGGCGCGATGAACCCGGCCAGCGCATGGGGCGCGCGCAGCGTCACCCGTTTGGAATCGCCCTCCGGCGTCACGCGCACCACTTCGGCGATGCCGTCGATATGGCCCGATACGATATGCCCGCCCAGTTCATCCCCCACCTTCAGCGCGCGTTCCAGATTGATCCGCTTGCCCGGCACCCATGTGTCGAGATTGGTCTTGGACAAAGACTCCGCACTGATCTCCACATCGAACCAGCCACGCGGTACGCTCCCGAGAGCGATCACCGTCAGGCAGACCCCGTCACAGGCGATGGAGGCGCCGATATCGATCCCGCCCACATCATAGCCCGTGCCGATTCGCGCGCGCAGATCGCCCCTCCGCTCCGTCTCCAGCACTTCGCCGATATCGGTGACAATCCCGGTGAACATGGCACCACTCTCCTTTTGATCTCTGACCCAAGACCTAGCCCCGCCTGCCGCCCTCGGCAATCCGTCCTGCGCTGCCCTAATTCTGCCCTCAGCCTCCGCCAGACTGGCAGAAGTAACAAGTTCCGCCTATCTTGCGCACCGGATCTGTCCGGTGGCGCAGGAGGGCCGTCCAGTGGGGCGCAAGATGCGAGTATCCGGCGACAGCCGCAGTTTCCTTTTCCTGCAAGGGCCGCATGGCCCCTTCTTTCACCGTCTGGGGGCCATGCTGCGCGCAGCGGGGGCACAGGTGCACCGTGTGGGCTTCAACCGCGGGGATCAGGCCTTTTGGCCCGATCGCACCACCTTCGTCCCCTATCGCGGCACCCCCGAGGATTGGCCCGCCACGCTGGACGCCCTGCTTGACCAGCATGCCGTCACTGATGTCGTGCTTTACGGCGACACCCGCCCGATCCATGCCGCGGCGGTCAGCGCCGCCCGTGCGCGCGGCCTAACGCTGCATGTGTTCGAGGAAGGCTATCTGCGCCCCTATTGGGTCACCTATGAACGCGGCGGATCGAACGGCCATTCCCGTCTGATGCGGCTTTCGGTCGATGACATGCGTGCGGCGCTGGCGCGGTCCAGTTCGGATCAGCCCGACGCCCCCACCTCCTGGGGCGACATGCGCCAGCACATCTTCTGGGGCGCGCTCTATCACTGGTTCGTCTTTGCCGGCAGCAGCAGCTATCCCCGCTTTCGCCCGCACCGCGCACTGACCGTCTGGCAAGAGGCCAAGCTGCACCTGCGCCGCCTGATCGCGCAGCCCTTCCACCGCTGGGAACGCATCTTCAAGACCGCCGCGATCCGCCAAAGCGGCCACCCGTTCCACCTTGTCCTGCTGCAACTGGAACATGACGCCAGTTTCCGCACCCATTCGCCTTTCCGCTCGATGACCGAATTCCTCGCCGTCGTGATGGAAGGCTTTGCCGCAGGCGCCCCGCCGCACCATCATCTGGTGTTCAAGGCGCACCCGCTGGAAGATGGCCGCGTGCCCCTGCGCGCCGAAATCCGCCGGCTGGCCGCCACTCATGGCGTGTCAGACCGGGTGCATTTCATTCCCGGCGGCAAGCTGGGGCCTTTGCTGAACCTCACCCGCTCGGCCGTGACCGTGAACTCCACCGCAGGCCAACAGGTGCTCTGGCGCGGCCTGCCGCTGCGCACTTTCGGAGAGGCGGTCTATGCAAAGCCCGAGTTCGTCTCCTCTCAGCCCTTGCCAGAATTCTTTTCCAAGCCGTCCCGGCCCGACCTGCGCGCTTATCGCGATTTCCGCCGCTATCTTCTGGAAACGTCACAGGTTCCGGGCGGTTTCTACTCGGCCCGCGGGCGCCGCGAATTGCTGCGCCATGTCACGGACATGATGCTTTCGATCGATGATCCCTATGATGCCCTGCGCCTGGGAAACGCGGCGCATCGGCAACAGTTGCACCCTGCGGATTGATCCACGCACAGAGTGTTTGTCAAATTCCCCCATCCCTGTGTAGAGTTACCGACAAAACTTGAGGCAAACTCCACTTAAGGAGCCCGAGCAGTGCACATGTTGGTATCCAAAGGGGCCAGGGCCGCGGCCCTTGTCGTTCTTGTTGGCGCGGTCGCGGCCTGCGGCTTGCCAAGAACTGGCCCGAACAAGAAAGAGATTTTCGCAGGCTCCGTCCTGCGCGAAGGTGATGCCTTTGTCGTGTCGGTCAACAGCCGCGTCGCAAAGGCCACCGCCGTGACCCCCTCCCTCGGATTTTCCGGCAGCTTCCTGTCGGCCGGGCGGATCGGGTCTGATGTGATTTCAGCCGGTGACCGGTTGACTGTCACCGTCTATGAAAACGTCAAAGATGATCCGCTCCTCGGCAATTCCGGGCAGCGCCTGTCGCAGCTCACGGAATTGCAGGTTGATGGCGAAGGGTTCATCTTCATTCCCTATGCTGGCAGAGTGCGCGCCGCCGGGGCCTCGCCGGAAGACCTGCGAATCGAGATCGCCAAGAAGCTCGATCCCCAGACGCCCGACCCGCAGGTCATCGTGCAGCGTGTTGCCGGGGATGGATCGACTGTCACCATTTCGGGTTCGGCGGGCGCGCAAGGCGTTTATCCGATCGAGCGGCCCACACGGACCCTGTCTTCGATGGTGGCCCGCGCCGGGGGCGTGACCATCGATCCGGAAACCGCCATCGTGCGCGTCACACGCAACGGCCAGACCGGCAAGGTCTGGCTGCTTGATCTGTATGAAAACCCGCAGCTCGACATCGCCCTGCGCGCGGGCGACCAGATCGTGATCGAGGAAGACACCCGCGCCTTTGTCGCCCTCGGGGCCACCGGGGCGCAGAACCGCGTGCCGTTTGAAAGCCAGAACCTTTCCGCGATCGAGGCGCTGGCCATCGTGGGCGGTCTGAACAGCAACCTCGCCGATCCGACCGGCGTCTTCGTGTTCCGCAATGAACCGGCCGAAGTCGCCAATGCCGTGCTGGGCCGCAATGATCTGACCGGGGCGCAGCGCATGATCTATGTGCTGGATCTGACGCAACCCACCGGTATGTTCGAGGCGCGCGATTTCCTGATCCGCGATGGCGACACCGTCTATGTCACCGAAGCGCCTTACGTGCAGTGGCAGAAAACCATCGGCGCCGTCACAGGTACGGCCTCTGCAGCGGACTCGCTTGCCAGCGCCAGCGGCGGCTGATCTGCCATGGCCGGTCCGGCCAGCAACAGCGAACCCACCGCCGGGGCCATTCCCCGGCGGCTTCGCTTTCTGAATGGCGGCTTCTTCAACCCTGCCTTGCGCCGTATCCTCGCCGCTGCCGGGCATGACCTCATCCCCGGCCTGCTGCGGCCGGGCGAAGGAATGGTGGTCTGGGGCCGGTCGCCCACCGCGGGCCGGGGCGAAGCCGCCGCCGCCCGCCGCAACGCACCGCTGATCCGGGTCGAGGATGCCTTCTTGCGGTCGCTCCGCCCCGGTCGCCAGGGTGACGCCCCCTTGGGCCTGCTGATCGATTCGGTCGGATTGCATTTCGATGCGAGTACACCTTCGCTTCTGGAACATCACCTCACCACCAACCCATTGGATGATTCGAACCTGCTGTCCCGCGCACGCGACGGAATTGCGCGTTTGATCGCGTCCGACTTGTCGAAATACAACATCCACGATCCCACCCTGCCACCACCTCCGGCTGGCTATGTGCTGCTGATCGACCAGACGCGGAATGATGCCTCGATCCGCTTTTCGGGTGCGTCTGCCGCCACATTCCAGACCATGCTCGCCACCGCGATGGAGGAACATCCCGGCGCGCGCATCCTGATCAAGGCGCATCCCGAAACCCGGCTTGGCCTGCGCCCGGGGCATTTCGATCCGGCCGCCCTGCCCGCCTCGGTGACCTTGATCACCGACGCGGTCTCGCCGTGGAAACTGCTCGAAGGGGCCGTCGCCGTCTATACCGTCTCCTCGCAGATGGGGTTCGAGGCGATCCTCGCCGGGCATCGCCCCCGCGTCTTTGGGCAGCCCTTCTATGCCGGCTGGGGGCTGACGCAGGATGAACAGCCCATCCCCCGCCGTCGCCGCACCCTGACGCGCGCGCAGCTTTTCGCAGGGGCCATGATCCTTGCGCCCACCTGGTACGATCCCTGCCGCAACCGCCTGTGCAGCTTTGAAGAGGCGGTGGATCAGCTGGAGGCCGACACCCGCTGCTGGCGCGCGGATCGCAGCGGTCACATCGCGCTTGGCATGCGGCTGTGGAAGCGGCGCCACCTGCAACAGACCTTTGGCCAGCACCGCCCGCTGATCTTTGCCAAGACACCCGCCCGCGCTACCGCTCTGGCGCAAAAGACCGGGCGCTCTGTGATCGTCTGGGCGGGCAAGGCCCCCGATCCCGCCCCCGCCAACCTGCCCCTGATCCGGGTCGAAGATGGCTTCCTGCGCTCGCGCGGGCTGGGGGCCGATCTTGTTCCACCGCTGTCGCTGGTGACCGATGATCTGGGCATATATTACGACCCGACGCAGCAAAACCGTCTGGAACGCCTGATCCTCGCTCCGCCACCGCCCGGCGGCATCGCCCGCGCCGAACGCCTGATCGCCCGCATCACGGCGCTGGGCCTGTCGAAATACAACCTCACCGCTGCGCCCCTTCCCGATCTGCCGACCGGCCACCGTATCCTTGTGCCGGGGCAGGTCGAAGATGACGCCTCCATCCGCCTTGGCGCGGGCGATATCCGCACCAACCGCGCGCTGCTGGAGGCAGTCCGCGCCGCCAACCCGCAGGCGGTTATCGCCTACAAGCCCCATCCCGATGTTGAGGCGGGCCTTCGCCCCGGCGCAATTCCGGCGGCTGATCTGGCCCACCTCGCCGACGCTGTCCTTCACCATGCCGATCCGCTGGCCCTGATCGCCGCCTGTGACGAGGTCTGGACGATCACCTCCACCCTCGGGTTCGAGGCGCTCTTGCGCGGCAAGTCGGTCACCACATTGGGCGCGCCCTTCTATGCCGGCTGGGGCCTGACGCGCGACATTGGCCCCGTGCCCCAGCGCCGCCTGCGCCGCGCGGATGGCAGCCTGCAGCCACGCCCCACGCTGGCCGCGCTGGCCCATGCCGCGCTCATCGCCTATCCGCGCTATTTCGACCCTGTCACCCGTCGCCCCTGCCCGCCCGAAGTGGCGGTGGACCGCCTTGCACAGGGCAATGCCCCAGCGCCGGGCCCGGTCAACCGCAGCCTGGCAAAGCTGCAGGGCCTGTTTGCGGGCCACGCCCATCTGTGGCGCCGCTGACATCAATAGATATAGCGGATCTGCTCCATCCAGAACCGTTCCGTCCGCTTCAATCCTTGGGCTATCTGGTCCATCGCCACCGCATCCAGCGTGCCGCGCCGGTGCATCACCCCGGCATGGCGGGCAAACAGTTCGGCAATCGTCACGCGCAGCTTGCGCCCCTTTTCCGTCAGCTTCACCCGCACGGACCGCCGGTCCACATCGGACCGCTGGTGGTGCATATAGCCTGCATCGACCAGCTTCTTCAAATTGTAGCTGACATTCGACCCCTGATAGAACCCGCGGCTTTTCAATTCCCCCGCGCTCACCTCATTCTCGCCGATGTTGAACAGCAGCAACCCCTGAACAGGGTTCACCTCGACCACCCCAAGCCGCTCGAACTCATCCTTGATCACATCCAGAAGCAGCCTGTGCAACCGCTCCACCAGACCCAGCATTTCCAGATACTGCCCATGAAAGGCCCGGTCAGACCCATCCAGCACCGCTTCCTGCACCGTCATCGCAACCCTCCGTCAAACCATGACAGAGGGAGAATCGCGCAAAAACCCCAAGAACCGGTAAAGACGGCCCTAGCCCTTCGGCACCAACCGCTCGCGCGCGAAGTCTGCTATCTCGCCCAGCAAACCGGCGATCGCCGGCGGCGGTGCGGCCTGACCAAAGATCCAGGCCATAAGATCCTGATCGTTTTCCGCCAGCAGCGCCTCGTAAACCTCAAGCCGGGCGGCATCCAGCCCGGCCAGATGGGCATCCGCCCATGGCCCAAGCACCAGATCCATCTCCTTGGTACCCCGCCGCCAACTGCGCATCTTCATGCGCTTCAGTCGGGCCTCTGCCGTTTCCGTCATACGTCCTCCACTCCCGAACCCTTGCCACGGCGGCCCCGCAGGCACCATCCGCCACCCTGCCCCCAATTCGCCCATCCGCACCAGCAGCGCAAGCATCTCCCCCCATCCGCGCGACATGACGCACCCGCAGGCGCGCCGCCCGCTCCGGACTTCCGCCGTCTTGTCCCGCTGTCCTTCGATATCGCTTGATTGCAGGGGGGGCCGCGCCTAAGACCTCGGGTCGAAAAAGACAAACACTTCGCCCGAAAAGGTGTCCCCGATCATGGCCTTCCTGTCCGATACGCTTGCCCGCGTGAAACCCTCGCCGACCATCGCCGTCACCAACAAGGCGCGCGAACTGGCGGCATCCGGGCGCGATATCATCGGCCTCGGCGCGGGCGAGCCGGATTTCGACACGCCGCAGAACATCAAGGACGCGGCCAAGCGTGCGATTGATGCGGGCAAGACCAAATACACCGCCGTCGACGGCATCCCGGAACTCAAGGCCGCGATCTGCGCGAAATTCCTGCGCGAAAACGGCCTGACCTATACCCCTGCGCAGGTCACCGTCGGCACGGGTGGCAAACAGATCCTCTACAACGCGCTGATGGCCACGCTGAACCCCGGCGATGAGGTCATCATCCCCGCCCCCTACTGGGTCAGCTATCCCGACATGGTGCTGCTTGCCGGCGGCACCCCCGTGCCCGTCGTGGCGGTGATCGAGACGCAATTCAAACTCACCCCCGCCCAGCTTGAGGCCGCAATCACGCCCAAGACCAAATGGTTCATCTTCAACTCCCCCTCCAACCCCACCGGGGCGGGCTATACGCGGGATGAGTTGAAGGCGCTCACCGATGTGCTGATGCGTCATCCCCATGTCTGGGTGATGTCGGATGACATGTACGAACACCTCGTCTTTGACGATTTCAAATTTGCCACTCCGGCCGAGGTGGAACCGGGCCTTTACGACCGCACCCTCACCTGCAACGGCGTGTCCAAGGCCTATGCCATGACCGGCTGGCGCATCGGCTATGCCGCGGGCCCCGTGGCGCTGATCAAGGCGATGGGCACGATCCAGAGCCAGTCCACCTCTAACCCCTCCTCCGTCGCCCAATACGCGGCGGTCGAGGCGCTCACCGGCCCGCAGGATTTCCTCGCCGACAACCGCGCCCTGTTCCAGCGCCGCCGTGATCTGGTGGTGTCCATGCTCAACCAGGCCAAGGGCATCACCTGCCCCAATCCCGAAGGCGCCTTCTACGTCTATCCCGACATCTCGGGTTGCATCGGCAAGGCCACGCCCTCCGGCACGATCATCACCAATGATGAGGTCTTTGCCGACGCGCTTCTGGAAGAAACCGGCGTCGCCGTCGTCTTCGGCGCGGCCTTCGGGCTTTCCCCAAACTTCCGCGTCAGCTACGCTACATCAGACGCGGTCCTGGCCGATGCCTGTGCCCGCATCCAGAGATTCTGTGCGGCATTGGTCTAGGGGGATTTGAATGGCGGGCGATCTGCCGGACTACTACTTCCGCATCCGCGAAAACGGCGCCGTCCTGTTCAAGGTGGATACCGAGAACAGGCAGCGCCGCATCGAACTGGATGAGATCGCCACCATCAACCTCAAGAACGGCAATATCAAACCGCATGGCGACCATGTCCTGACGGGCGAAGAAACCGCCCTGATCCGCGACTGGATGGAGCGTCGCAGCGCGCAACTTGCGCAGCGCGATATCGACGATATTCACCGCGCCGTCGATCACCTGAACCTCACCGCCCAATGGGCGCAATCCCGCGCCTCGGATGCCGAACTTGACGAGGTGACAGATGCCCTCCTGCTGGCCATGCATGACCTGCGCTCGGTCCTGATCAAGCGCAAGGCCGACCGCCTGCTCAAGGGCCCCAAGGCCGCCGAATAACCCACCCTCAGGCCACGGCCTGCCCGGCGAACTCCATGCGGCGGAACCGCGCCCAGAACCGCAGCATCAACGCGGCGGCGGCCACCGTCAGCCCCACCACCAGCCCAAGCCACAACCCCACCGCCCCCATCCCCAGCGGAAAGGCCAGCACATAGCTGACAGGGATGCCGATCACCCAATAGCTGACTGCCGCCAGAACCATCGGCACCTTGGTATCCTGCACCCCGCGCAGCAGGCCCAGTGCGATCACCTGCATCGCATCGGCCAGTTGGAACAGCGCGGCCAGCGCCAGCAGCACCGTGCCAAAGGCCACGATCTGCGCGCTTTCCGGTTTGGCCATGTCCAGAAACAGCGCGATGATCGGCTCGGGCACCGTCAGGAAAACCGCCACCATCGCCACGCCGAACAGCGCCGACAGGGCAATCCCCACCAGCGCCCCGTCGCGCATCCCGACCCTGTCGCTGGTGCCATCGGCATGGGCCGTGCGGATCGTCACTGCGTTCGACAGGCCCAGATGCACCATGAAGGCCAGCGCCGCCACTTCCATCGCGATCCCATGCGCGGCCAGTTCCACCGTGCCGATCCAGCCCATCATCAGCGCGCTCGCCTGAAACAGCCCGCTCTCGGCCAGCCCGGTGATGCCGATGGGCCAACCCAGCCGAAACACCCGCCCCATCGCCACCCAATCCGCCCGCCAGAACCGCTGCCACAGCCGGAACCGGCGCAATGCGGGCAGCCAACCGGCATAGATCGCCAAAGCCACAAAACTCGCCACCTGAACCGCCAGCGTCGCCAGCGCCGCGCCCACCACGCCCAGTTCGGGCGCGCCCCAATTGCCGAAGATGAACACCCAGTTCATCAAGACATTCAGGCCCACCGCCCCCAGCGTGACCCACAGCACAACCTGCGTCCGCCCCAAGGCCGCCAGATAGCTCTTCAGCGCCATCACCATCAGCGCCGGGATCATCCCCAACCCCGCCACGCGCAGATAATCCTGCACCAGCGCCGCCACTTCCGGCTGTTGGCCCAGCGCCAAAAGGATCGGCCCTGACCACCAGAACAGCGGATAGCACGCCACTCCAAACAGGATTGACAGCCACAGCCCCATCCGTGTGTCGCGGCGGACTTGGGTTTCATCCCCCTCGGCCACGGCAGCGGCTACCATCGGCATCACCGCCTGCGCAAAGCCGGACCCAAGGATAAAGATGACGAAAAAGCTTGACGCGCCCAACACCGTGGCCGCGAGTTCGGTGACCCCATACCAACCCATCATCACCGTGTCGGCCACGTGCAGCGCCATCTGTGCCAGATGGCTGCCGACAAGCGGCAGGCCCAGCGCCAGCGTTGCCCGCGCATGTCCGATATGGGTCATGGGTTGTGTCATGCCCCCCGATTACCCCCGACGGGTGACACGGACAAGACACCACCCTCGCCGCAGCGCAGCGCAAATGATGGCAGGGAAAGCGTTTTCTGACGCGAGACAAACGCGCCGGAAAATGGCGCATTTTCCGGCACCGCTACGGCTGGCGGTGTTTCGGTCCACACAGCCGGACCAACGCCGCAGGAGTTGCCCGTTTTCTGCGTCAGAAAACGTCGCGGAAAATGCGTCATTTTCCGCCTCTACCCTCAGACCAGGGCACCCAGCATCCCCAAGGCAAGCGCCGCGATCACAGCCCCCGCCGCTAGTTCCAGCATCGGCATCATGCGCCAGATCCGCGCCTCGCCCAGCCCCGCCAGCGCCCCTTCGCGCGACCAGACCGCCAGCACCGCCACGCCGATGGTCACCACCGCCACGCCCAGCCCCATCGCAAAGGCCCCGGCCACGCCCGCCGCCCCGATGCCAAGCTGAAAAGTCAGGATCAGAAGGAACAGCGCCCCGGAACAGGGCCGCACCGCCACACTGGCAATCAGCGCCGCGGTGTCGCGCCACCCGGTCAGCCGCGCCACCTCTTCCACCGTGGGGCCATGGGCATGACCACAGCCGCATTCCGGCCCGTGGTCATGGTGATGGTCATGGTGATGGTGATGGTCGTGACCGCTGCTCCTCTCCCCATCGGCCTGCACCCCACGCCACACCCCGCGCGCCCCGCGCCAAACCAGCCACAGCCCGATCGCCGCAATCGCCGCCCAACTGGCCATGGCCAGCGCCCCTTCGGCCATGCCCACCATCCGCTCGCGCGTCCAGCCCAGAGCCAGCACACCCGCATAGACCAGCGCCACCGCCACCCCCGCCTGTGCCAGCGATGACGCCAGCGCCACCCCTGCCAGCGGGACCAGCCGCACCCGCCGCGCCACGCCATACCCGCCGATCAGGAACTTGCCGTGCCCCGGCCCCGCCGCATGGGCCAGCCCATAGAGGAAACAGACCGACAGCAATCCCACCCAGGCCGCAGGCTCCCCCGCCTTCACCGCCCGCACCGCCCCCGCCAGCGGTGCCTGCAAGGCCCTCTGCACCTCGGCCGCCCAACGCCCCAGCATCTCCAGCCCGCCCAGCGTCCAGACCAGCGCCAGCACCGCCGCCACGCCCAGCCCGGCAAGCATCACAGCGCGCCGCATGTCACCCGAACCTCTTGCGCAAACAATTCGCCGACTTCGGGAAAGCCCATCTCCACATCCACATCTGCCGGGATCTCGGCCAGAATGGCCTGCATCTCGCGCTCGGCCTCTGACAATTCAGGCGCGATCACCTCTGTCTCGCATCCTTCCGCCGTGATCTCGCGGATCGTGTATTCGGTGTAATAGGTGGGGTCATAATTCTTCACCACCAGAAGCCCCGCCACGGGTTCGGCCAGATCGCGGATATGGCTGGAAATGATCTGCCCCCCCTCATAGCGCGCCACCCCGTCGCGCGGCGCGGACAGGTCCAAGGCGCGCTCCCCGGCAAAGGCATAGGTATCGCCCGGAAATCCGGGCTCCCAGGCCATGTCGAAGCCCTGCAGGGCGGCCGTCTCCGCCTCGGTCAGCACGCCATCGGCATCCGGGTCCAGCCCGCGCTCGGTGATCAGCACCAGCGAAAAGAACGGATCATAGGTCCAAGTCACCCGCAACGCCGAAGCCCGGCCGGCCTCGTCCCGGATCACCTCCAATGCGGTTTCCATGAAGACATGCGGATGCGCGCCCGCAGGCCCGCAAAGCCCTATCAGGGCCACAACCGCCATGGTCCACCGCATCCAACCCCTCCAGCCAGCACTTCTGCCGCCAGAGTTAGGCCCCATCCCCCCGGCCTGCAACCACCCTCAGCGGCGGATTGCCGGATGGGTGGCCGCCTCAAGGATATGACCCGCCCCATGGATCACCTGGCTGGCCCGCCCAACGATCAACGGATCGGGCATCCCGATCACCTCAGGGTCCTTTTCCGGGTAATCCACGGTCGACAGGAAATGGCGCAAGCAGTTCAGCCGCGCGCGCTTCTTGTCATCCGATTTCACGATCACCCAGGGCGCATCGGCGGTGTCGGTGTAGAAGAACATCGCCTCCTTCGCCTCGGTATAGTCATCCCACTTGTCGAGACTGGCCTTGTCGATGGGCGACAGCTTCCAGCGTTTCAGCGGATCGGTCTCGCGCTCAATGAAGCGCCGCCGCTGCTCCTCGCGGCTGACCGAGAACCAGTATTTCCGCAGCCGCACGCCAGAACGGACCAGCATCCGCTCCAACTCCGGCACCTGCCGCATGAATTCCAGATATTCCGACGGGGAACAGAAGCCCATTACCCGCTCCACCCCCGCGCGGTTGTACCAGCTGCGGTCGTACAGAACCATTTCCCCCGCTGTCGGCAGATGCGCGATATAGCGTTGAAAGAACCACTCGCCCTTTTCCTTTTCCGTGGGCTTGGTCAGCGCCACCACTCGCGCATAGCGCGGGTTCAGATGCTCCATGAACCGCTTGATCGTGCCGCCCTTGCCCGCCGCATCGCGCCCTTCGAACAGGATCACGAACTTCTCGCCCGTCTCCTGCGCCCAGATCTGCAGCTTCAACAGCTCGGCCTGCAACCGCGCCTTCTCCGCCTCATAGGTCTGCCGCCCAAGCGCGCGGCCATAGGGATAGACCCCGCCTTCAAAGGCCGCGCGGATCGTGTCCGCATCCACCTTGGGGTATTGCGTGGGGCCATGCGGCCGATCGTCCGCTTCCGCCGCGACCGCCGGCTTCACCGTTTCTGGTAGCGCCGTGTCGGTCCCTGTCTTGCCGTCGCCGTCCATCGCACACCTCCGCTTCGGGTTCATCTGCCCAGCATGGCACAAACGGCCCATCTGCGCCTTGATCCCAGTCAAAAACGGCCCCGAATGCCCCTTTTTTATCGGCAGATCCCGGCATAGGGTCTGCGGCACACAGGCACTCAGAGGGTTTTCGATGATCACGCTGCACGGCGTCTACCGCTCCCGCGCCACGCGGCCGCTCTGGCTTTTGCTGGAAAGCGGCACCCCGTTCACCCATGTTCCGGTGATCCAGGCCTATCGCCTGCCCGATCCGCACGCACCGGATGCACCCCAGAACACCGCCTCGCCCGGCTTCCTGCAGATCAATCCGCAAGGCCAGATCCCGGCCATGCAGGATGGCGATCTGGTCCTCACCGAAAGCCTCGCCATCGCGCTTTACCTCGCCCGCCGCTATGGCGGCACGCTCGGGCCGCAGGATGATGCCGAAGGCGCGCTGATGGAACAATGGGCCCTCTTTGCCGCGACCGCCATTGAGACCCCCGCGCTGGAGATCCTTCAGGCCCCCACCGGGGAAATGGGCGAAGCGATCCTCAGGGTCGCCGCAGAAAAACTCCGCCGCCCGCTGGCGCGGTTGAACACGCATCTGCAGGGGCGCGACTGGCTGGTGGGCAACCGCTTCACCGTGGCCGACATCAACACCGCCGAATGCCTGCGCTATGCCCAAGGCCATGCCGCCCTGATCGCCGAGTTCCCCGAGGTGAAGTGCTGGCTGGAGGCCGCACAAGCCCGCCCCGCCTTCCAACAGCTTTGGGCCGCGCGCATTGCCGAACCTGCCTGAACGTCCCTTCACAAGGCAAGGGGGGCGCCGCGCGCCCCCCTTGACCCCCCGCAGCACCCCAGTCTGACACGCTGCATCGAGTGGCTTCGTGGCATGAGTATTTTTGCCGATATGAATGGGCTGGCACTCTTCTCCCCTCACCCGTTCTGCACGGGGGAGGGGTCGGGGGAGGGGGTAGCGCCGGTCAGACGTATTTCCGCCAATCGTGCTGTTCCTTGAACCCCAGAACCTCGCGGATCTTGCGGTTCGACAACAGCCCCTCATGCGGGCCAACCTCACGTGACAGCGACACATTCGGGAAGAACCGCGCCAGCAATTCGGTGTTGGTCTGGGGCACCGCGTTGCTGTCATTGGCGGCGTTGAACACCTGCCAGCCCAGCCCGTCTTTCTTCAGCGCCAGATCGACGATCTGCCCCAGATCGCGGGCGTCGATATAGCTGAAGGTAATCCGCCGCCGCAGGCCGGGATCATCTTTCAGGGGCGGGAACAGCGTTGCATATTCCTGCGGCTCGATCACATTCCCGATCCGCAGCGCATAGATATCGAACCCCGAGCGGCGCTGAAAGCTGCGCGCCGTCACTTCGTTCACCTTCTTGGACATGCCATAGCTGTCCATCGGATCGATATCATAATCCTCTTCCAGCGGCAGCACCTTGGGGTCCACTACCCCCTCGCTGAAACACACGCCATAGGTCGTCTCGCTAGAGGCGATGATGATCTTCCTGATCCCCAACTTCACCGCCGCCTCGATCACGTTATAGGTGCCGATGGTGTTCACCCGGTAGGTTTCCGTATCCGGCGTCATCATCAACCGCGGGATCGCCGCGAAATGCACCACCGCATCAAAGGGCTTTGCCGCGCCCTGATCCAACTCGTCATAGCCTGCATGGCCCGACATCACTGAAAACATCTGCCCCGCATCGGTGATGTCGGCGATGAAATCATGCACCCCCGGATGGTTCAGCGGCACGCGGTCCACATTCACCACCCGGTGCCCTGCCGCTGCAAGGTAAGCCACCACATGCTTGCCCGCCTTGCCCGACCCGCCCGTGAACAATACCCGCATCACGCTCTCCCCTTTGAATTTTGCATATCAGAGTGTATATTGCAGTACGCATTCTTCAAGGGAGCCCCCGCATGACCCGCCTTGCCACCCCGAACATCTGCACCATGACCGAGTTGCGCGAACCGCAAAAGGTGCTTGATCGTGCCAATGGCCAACCCGTCGCCATACTGAAGAACTCGACCCTCGTCGGCTACCTCGTCCCGGTCGAGGCGGTGAACCAGACCGAACACCGCGTGGCAACGCTGGAGGAGGTGATGGCTGTCCTTGAATCCTCGCGGGAACGCGTGCAGCCCGTGCTCGACTACCTGCGTGACAAATGACCTTTGTCCTTGTAAGTGCCGAGTTGGTCGAGCGTATCCACGACCACGTCCTGAACCCCGGCGAAATCCCCGGTCGGGCGCGCGACAAATCTCTGGAAGGTGCGCTTGGCCGGGTCGACAACCGCCTCGGCTATGGCATGATAGAAGATGCCTTCGATCTGGCCGCCGCATATGCCATTGCCATCGCCCAAGGACATTGCTTCAACGACGCCAACAAGCGCACGGCCTTTCGGACGATGCACGCCGTCCTTGCCCTCAACGGTATTCAGATGGTGTTCGAAACCGAAGGCGTCGGCCAAGCCATCATCCGCGCCGCCCAGCGCCTGATGGACGAAGGCGAACTTGCCCTCTGGTTGCGTCAGCGGGCCGCCAAGGGCTAAACACCCCACATCTTGCGCCCCTCCCCCCCGGGATGCTCTAATCCCGCCCCACAGCCGCATAACCAAGAATCGAGCACCCGCATGGCAAATGATCTCCTCTCCTCCGGGGAAAAGACCTACGATGCCTCCTCCATCGAGGTGCTCGAAGGTCTGGAACCGGTGCGCAAACGCCCCGGCATGTATATCGGGGGCACCGATGAACGCGCGCTGCACCACCTCGTGGCCGAAATCCTCGACAACTCGATGGACGAAGCGGTCGCCGGCCATGCCACCCGGATCGAGGTGGAGCTTCACGCCGATTACGCCGTCACCATCCGCGACAATGGCCGCGGGATCCCGATCGATCCCCACCCGAAATTCCCCGGCAAATCCGCGCTGGAGGTGATCCTCTGCACCCTGCACGCGGGCGGCAAATTCGGCGGCGATGCCTATTCCACATCGGGCGGTCTGCACGGCGTGGGCGCCTCGGTCGTCAACGCTCTGTCCGATCACATGCGGGTCGAGGTGGCGCGCAACCGCGAACTGTTCGTGCAGGAATTCTCGCGCGGCATCCCGCAGGGCCCGGTCACCAAGATCGGCCCCGCCCCCAACCGCCGCGGCACGTCCGTCACCTTCCATGCCGACCACGAAATCTTCGGCTCGCAAACCTTCAAACCCGCCCGCCTCCTGAAGATGGTCCGCTCAAAGGCCTATCTCTTCTCCGGCGTGGAAATCCGCTGGAAATCCGCCATCAACGATGGCGAAACCCCGTTGGAGGCCGTTTTCCACTTCCCCGGCGGTCTGGCCGATTACCTCTCCGACCAGCTCACCAAAACCTCCACCTACGCCGACCGCCCCTTTGCCGGAAAGGTCAGCTTTACCGAGAAATACAACGTCCCCGGCTCCGTCGAATGGGCCATCAACTGGACCCCTGCCCGCGACGGCTTCATCCAGTCCTACTGCAACACCGTCCCCACACCTGAGGGCGGCACGCATGAAGGCGGGTTCTGGGCTGCCATCCTCAAAGGCATCCGCGCCTATGGCGAGTTGGTGAAAAACCGCAAGGCCGAGCTGATCACCCGCGATGACCTGCTCACCGGCGGCTGCGCCCTCGTCTCCTGCTTCATCCGCGAACCGCAATTCGTGGGCCAGACCAAGGACCGACTCGCCACCGAGGAAGCCGCGAAATGGGTCGAAGGCGCGGTCCGCGACCATTTCGACAACTGGCTGGCGAACGACACCAAATCCGCCGGCGCCATCCTCGATTTCCTCGTGCTGCGCGCCGAAGAACGCCTTCGCCGCCGCATGGAAAAGGAAACCGCCCGCAAGACGGCGACCAAGAAACTCCGCCTGCCCGGCAAACTCACCGACTGCACCTCGAAAACCCGCGAAGGGACCGAGCTTTTCATTGTCGAAGGCGACTCGGCCGGTGGCTCCGCCAAAGGCGCGCGCTCCCGCGAGACGCAGGCCCTGCTGCCGCTGAAGGGCAAGATCCTGAACGTGCTGGGCGCTGCCTCCGCCAAACTGCACGACAACTCCGAGATCCGCGACATCTGCGAAGCCCTCGGCGTGCAGATGGGCACCAAGTTCAAGGTCGACGATCTGCGCTATGACAAGATCATCATCATGACCGACGCCGATGTCGACGGCGCGCATATCGCCTCGCTTCTGATGACCTTCTTCTTCACCCAGATGCGCCCGCTGATCGACAAGGGCCACCTCTACCTCGCCTGCCCCCCCCTCTACCGCCTGACCCAAGGCGCAAAACGGCTCTATGTGGCGTCAGATGCCGAAAAAGAGGAATGGCTCGCCAAAGGCCTCGGCGGCAAAGGCAAGATCGACGTGCAGCGGTTCAAAGGTCTGGGCGAGATGGATGCCAAGGACCTGAAAGACACCACAATGGACCCCGCCAGCCGCAAACTCATCCGCGTGAGCATAGACGAGGACGAACCCGGCATGACCGGCGATCTGGTGGAACGCCTGATGGGCAAGAAGCCGGAACTGCGGTTCCAGTATATCCAGGAAAACGCGCGGTTTGTGGAGGAGTTGGATGTGTGAGTGACAAAGAAGAAGAAATTTTTTCTCAATTGAAACGTGGAAATTATCTTTCGCGCATAGGACTGATTGGGAGTGCATTTTATATCATATCTGTCATTGCTTTCATTTTGTATTGTCAACAAGTTGGCTGGGTAATTTTTGAACCCTTGCAGCTGAACCAGATTGGGGATTTACTTGCGGGTGTATTTGGACCTCTTGCAATATTCTGGCTAGTCCTCGGCTTTTTCCAGCAGGGAGAGGAACTCAGAAACAGTGTGAACACCCTGAAGTTGCAAGCAAAGGAACTCGCACTTTCTGTTGAACAACAGAAGGAATTGGTAGCCGTGACTAGAGACACACTAGAGCACGAGCGAGCTATTGCCGAGCAAAGCATGATTAAAGAAATCGAGCAGCTTAAGCCAAAACCTGTTGTCGTGATGCAAAAGGTCTTCATGATGAGCGCTAGCGAGCATTATTCCTTAGTTATTACCAATGCTGGAAACGGCGTGGGAGATGTTCATGCATGCCTTAGTTTTGAGAGTAGTACCATTCGAACGTTTAACTTTCCGTTCTGGGACAGGGGGCAAAGAATCGAGGATGGAAACATCTCACTCGACTTCAAAACCAGTCGACGAGAATTAGATCTTTCAATTGATTATAGAAGCAGTCAAGATTGTCGAGTGGAACTTCTCTTCAAGCTATATCCAAGTTTTTTGGCTTCAGGGAGTAATCCGGTTACTGCGAAATTGGTTTCAGAGCGACGCTACGAATAGAGTTTTAACCAACCTTCCTCCGTCCCCTCCAATGCCCTTAACCCCACCTTAACCCTCCCCACCCCACACTCTCCTACCAAACGCATAAGCCATTGACACATACGCCAATGGCGCATATCTCGCAGGGCAGGCATGTTGGTGACGGTGGTGGAGATGCCGGAATTCCTGCGGCAGGCAAAGGCGGTGATGACCGAGGCGGAACGCATCGTCCTCGTCAACACCCTCGCCGCCCATCCCGAAGCGGGCATCCCCTTCGGCGGAGGCCTGCGCAAACTCCGGGTTGCGCGCGACGGCGGCGGGAAAAGCGGCGGCTTCCGCTCCATCCACTTCTATGCCCCGGGGCGGGGCCTGCCGGTTTTCCTGCTCACCGTCTTCGCCAAGAACGACAAGGACAACCTGACCCCGGCCGAAGCCGCACAGATGCAAGCCTACGGCGACCGGATCGCCAGAACCTACGGGAGACAATCATGAGCGAAGCGTTCGACCGCATCATGCAAGGCCTGAAAGAGGCCGAAGCCTACATCAACGGCCACACCGAAGGCTCCATCACCCACCTCATCGAGGTTCCCACCCCCGATGTCCGCGCCATCCGCGCCTCGACTGGCCTCAGCCAGACCGACTTCGCCCGCTCCATCGGCGTCGCCAAAGCCACGCTCCTCAACTGGGAACAAAACCGCCGCACCCCCGACGGCCCCGCCCGCGTGCTCCTCGCCCTCATCGCCAAGGACCCCGGCATCGTGCAGCGGATGCTGGGCTGATCCCCCCACAAAATCGTGACCACCCACCCCGCCGCTTCCGCCCTATCCTTTCCCACATGCGGCACTGGCTCCTCCCCCTCGCCTTCCTTGCCACCCCCCTCCACGCGCAGGAGGTGGATCTTGAGCTTGTCCTCCTCGCCGATGCCTCCGGCTCCATCGACCAGTCCGAGATCGACTTTCAGCGGCAGGGTTATGCGCAGGCCATCACGCACCCCGATGTGCTTTATGCCATCTCCTCCACCCTCACGGGTTCCATCGCCGTGACCTATGTGGAATGGGCCGCCAATCAGGCCGTGGTGGTGGATTGGACCGTGATCGCCACGCCCGAGGATGCCGAAACCTTCGCCGCCAACCTGCTGATCCCGCCCCGCCTCGCCTCGGGCCGCAACGCCATCGGCGCGGCGCTTCTCGAAGGCAAACGCCTGATCGAAGAGAACAGCATCACCGGCCTGCGCCGCGTGATCGACTTTTCGGGTGACAGTGCCAACAACTGGTCCGGCCCCAGCATTGCCGATGCGCGGGCCGAGGTGCTGGCCGCCAACATCACCATCAACGCCCTGCCCATCCTGCGCCCCGACAGCCCCCAGCGCGCGGGCGGAAATCTGGAAGAGATTTACGCCACCCAGATCATCGGCGGCCCCGGCGCCTTTCTCGTGACAGCCGATACGGGCGACAGTTTCACCGCCGCCGTCCGCCGCAAACTGATCCTCGAAATCGCGGGCAGCCAGCCCGAAGTCATCCCGACCTCGGCCCCGTAGGGCGGGGTTCACCCCGCCTCACCTGTTACCAACCCCCGAACACACAGCCCGCTGCGTGCATACGCCCGTCTGCACTGCCGTGCTGCACCGCGTGCTGCCCTACTTCTGCAGCGTCTTCAGATGCTCGGCCAGCTCCACCAGCCGGATCGGCGTCGGCGTCGCTATCCCATCCCCGCCATCATAGGGCACCAGCGCCCCATCCAGCAGCGCGCTGAATTGCGGCATCACCCGCCCGCCATCCCGGCCCCCGGTATAGCCCCAGATCTGCGCCATCACCCGCGTCGTGGGGAACGTCCCCTCATTGCGCGCCGTCAATGCCGTCAGGTCCGCAGGCCGCTTGGCCAGCCCCGCCGCCAACTCGCCATCCCCCTTGCCTGACGCGCCGTGGCACGCCGCACAAAACGCGGCATAATCCCCCGCGCCGGTGGTCTGTTCGGCCGTGTCCGCACCCGGCAAGACACAGGCCGCCAGCCCAAGAAACGCAATCATGCCAATAGGATATAGGAATACGCGTTGCATCTGCACCTCCGTTAATGTCGGTTACCCCAGACAATCACGAAGGCCGCGCCACGGCAACGGCGTTCAGACGACGCGCCCCTGATCCAGCCGAACCACCCGGTCCATCCGCGCGGCCAACTCCATGTTATGCGTAGCGATCAGTGCGGACAGCCCGGTTTCCCGCACCAGTTCCATCAGCGCGCCGAACACCTGATCCGAAGTTCCGGGGTCCAAATTCCCCGTCGGCTCATCCGCCAGCAACAGCTTGGGCCCATTGGCCAGCGCCCTGCAAAATGCCACCCGCTGCTGCTCGCCCCCCGACAATTGCGCCGGCCGATGCCCCGCCCGCGCGCCCACCCCGACGCGCGCCAGCAATTCCTGCGACCGCGCCTCTGCCGCGCGCCGCGCAACGCCATTGGCCAGTTGCGGCAAGACGATGTTTTCCAAGGCAGAAAACTCCGGCAGCAGATGGTGGAACTGATAGATGAACCCCACATCCGCCCGCCGCGCATCGGTGCGTGCCCGGTCGGACAGCCCCGTCATATCCCGCCCGGCATGCCGCACCTGCCCACTATCCGCCGTATCCAGCAGCCCCGCGATATGCAGCAGCGTGGATTTCCCCGCCCCGCTGGGCGCCACCAGCGCCACCACCTCGCCCCGTGCCACGCTCAGCGTCGCCCCACGCAGCACGATCACCTCGGACGGCTTGCCGCGGTTATAGCCTTTCTCGATCCCCTCCAGAACCAGCGCCGCCTCACTCATAACGCAGGGCCTCCACCGGGTTCATCCGCGCCGCGCGCCGCGCCGGAAAGATCGTGACGACAAAGGACAGAAACAGCGACAGGCCCACCGCCGACAGCACGTCATTGATCTGCAGTTTCGCGGGCAAGGCATAGATCCCCCGGATCGACGGATCCCAGACCCCGCCCCCCGCCATGTAATTCACAAAGGAAAAGATCGGATCAATATAGAGCGCGAACAGGCAGCCCAGCGCAACGCCCAGCGCGGTGCCGACCAACCCGGTCGACGCCCCGCAGATGAAGAACACGCGCAGCACCGCCCCCTCCGTCAGCCCCATGGTCCGCAGGATGCCGATGTCGCGGCCTTTGTTCTTTACCAGCATGATCAGCCCTGAAATGATATTCATTGACGCGATCAGCACCAGAATGGACAGGATGACGAACATGATGTTGTCCTCCACATCCAGCGCGCGCAGAAAGGCCCCCGAACTGTCGCGCCATGTCCAGAGCATCCCCTCCGCCCCGGCAGCGGCCAGCAACGCGGGCGCAAGGTCATCCACCTTTTCCGGCTCGGTCACCATGACCTCGATCTCGTCGGCCAAGCCTTCCTTGTTGAAATAGGATTGCGCCTCGTCAAAGGGCATATAGATGCGTGTGCGATCAATGTCATAGCGCCCGGCGGTGAAGATATAGACCACCTCATAGGCGTTCACCCGCGGGCTGGTGCCGAAGGCCGTCTTCACCCCCGACGGCGCGATCACCCGCACGCGGTCGCCCAGCCCCACGCCCAGCTCCCGCGCGATGCCGGACCCTATGGCGATGCCCTCGGCAAAGCGGGCGACGTCGCCTTCGGCATTGGCCCCTACGCCCACGCGCGGGATGGCCTCAAGGTCGGCAGGGCGGATGCCATAGACCTCGGCCCCGGTCGATCCCTCGCCTGCGGTCACCATGACCTGCCCCTTGATCAGCGGCGCGGTGCGCGTCACGCCCGGCACTTCGGCCAGCCGCCCGGCCAGCGCGTCATAATCGGCAAAGCCGCGCTGCAAGGCCCCTGTCTCGCTCACACGGCCGGCAGAATAGACGGTGACATGGGCATTCGCCCCCAGAATCGTATCCACGAATTCTGCCCGGAACCCCGCGCGAACCGACAGCGTCGCGATCAGCGCAAACACCGCCAGCGTGATCCCGATCAGGCTGATCCAGGTCATCACCGACACGCCGCCCTCGGCCCGCTTGGCGCGCAGATAGCGCCAGGCAATCATCCATTCAAAGCCTGCAAAAGGGGGGGTACTCGCCATGATCTGCCCGTGTTTTCGCCGTTCCCGGCCTTGGCGCGGACAGTGTCGGCAAGACCGGGCAAGGTCAAGCCGCGCGCCGTCACAGCCCCGTCAAAGCGGCAGCACAGCGCGGAAAACCGGGCGTCAGCCCGCCACAGCCACCGCCACAGCAGCGAAATGCAACGCCGCCGCCACCGCCACGCACAGATGCCAGATTGCATTGTGAAACCGCAGCCCGTGCCAGCGGTAAAAGGCCACCCCCGCCACATAGGTGACACCCCCAAGCACCAGAAGCACCAGCGATGGCGCAGGCAGCGCCTCGCGCGCGGGGCCGATGGCCGCAAGGCCCACCATGCCCAGGGCGATATAGGCCAGCACCGCCAGCCCATCCATCCGCCCCGGCAGCGCGATCTTTACCACTGCGCCCAGAATGGCCCCGGTCCAGACAATCCCGGCAAGGATGGCGGCAAAGACCACATTGTCGAAATGCACCACTATGGCCGTGTAGGTGCCTGCAATCATCACATAGATCGCCGAATGATCGAACCGCCGCAGCACCCATTTCAGCGGCGATGGCGGCACCATGTTATAGGCCAGCGAAAAGCCGAACATCGCGAAATATCCCGCCGCATAGACCGCCAGCGCCGCGAATTTCCCCACATCGCCCGACCCCAGCACATGGCCCAGCAGCAGGGAAAAAGCGATCAGCCCGACCACCAGAGCGACGGCATGCACGATCCCATCCGCCAGCAATTCTCCCGTCGTGAAGGGTCTCTTGGTCAGTCGGGGATGGTTGGCAGGCAAGGACATCAGCGTCTCCGAAGGGTCACGCAAAGGATGCGATCCGCCAGGCCCAAGTCAATCCGTCCACAGGTCGCATGACGCCGCGTCAGATCACCCGGAGCCTGCCCCGAAAGAAAAGGGGGGAGGCCCCGCCTCCCCCCCGATTTTTCGCAGAAAAATCGCCCCCCCTCGCCGCGCTTACCGCCCGGCGTAGATCTGCGCGATCCGGTCCACCGCAGCCTCGGGCGACATTTCCTCACTCTCGCCCGTCCGACGTGAGGTCAGTTCCACCACCCCGTTGGCCAATCCGCGCGGCCCCACGGTGATGCGCCAGGGCAGACCGATCAGGTCCATCGTGGCAAACTTCGCCCCCGCCCGTTCGTCGCGGTCGTCATAGAGCGCCTCCAGCCCCTTGGCCGCCAGCGCCTTGTACAGCCCCTCACAGGCCGCATCCGCCGCGCCGTCGCCCTGCTTCAGGTTCACGATCCCCACCGGGAAGGGCGTCACGCCCTCGGGCCAGATGATCCCCTTGTCGTCATGCGACGCCTCGATGATAGCGCCCAGCAGGCGGCTCACGCCGATCCCGTGGCTGCCCATCTCCACCGGCACGCGGCTGCCATCGGGTGTCACCACCGTGGCCCCCATCGCCTCGGAATACTTCGTCCCGAAATAAAAGATCTGCCCAACCTCGATGCCCCGGCCCACCTTGCGATGCGCCTCGGGAACCGCGTCGAACACGGCGGCGTCATGCGTCTCGTCGGTGCGGGCATACAGCGTGGTGAACTCCTCGCACACCTTCGCCACTGCCGCGCGGTCATCATAGTCGATCTCGCGCGCACCCAGTTTCAGGCCGGTCACCCGGTCATCATAGAACACTTCCGACTCGCCGGTCTGGGCCAGCACCAGAAACTCATGCGTGTCATCCCCGCCAATCGGCCCGGAATCCGCCCGCATCGGAATGGCGGTCAGCCCCATCCGCTCATAGGTGCGCAGATAGCTGACCATGTGGCGGTTATAGGCATGGATCGCGGCGTCGCGGTCGATGTCAAAGTTATAGCCGTCCTTCATCAGGAACTCGCGCCCCCGCATCACGCCAAAGCGCGGCCGCATCTCATCGCGGAACTTCCACTGGATGTGATAAAGCGTCAGCGGCAGATCCTTGTAGCTGTTCACATGCGCCCGGAAGATGTCGGTGATCATCTCCTCATTCGTCGGCCCATAGAGCATCTCGCGCTTCTGCCGGTCGGTGATGCGCAGCATTTCCTGCCCGTAATCGTCATAGCGCCCACTCTCGCGCCACAGGTCCGCCGGTTGCAGCGTGGGCATCAACAGAGGGATATGCCCGGCCCGTACCTGTTCCTGATGCACGATCTCCTCGATCCGCTTCAGCACGCGGTAGCCCAGCGGCAGCCAGGAATAGATGCCCGCCGCCTGCTGCTTGATCATCCCCGCGCGCAGCATATAGCGATGCGACACGATCTGCGCCTCGGCGGGGTTTTCCTTCAGGACGGGCAAGAAATAGCGGGTCAGGCGCATGGGGCGTCTCCAGTCGATGCGCGCTTGGCTTACGCAATTGAAACAATCCCCGCAAGCCGATCACGCAAGATAACGCCTTTGCCAGATGTCTGAAATGCAATGATCGTAAATGCCGCACCCCACGTAATCCGTTCGACAGTGCAGTGACGCCTGTCATAACAACGGGGACACCACATGAAACTGAAACTCGCTCTGGCCGCTCTGGCCCTCTCGGCCACCACGGTTCAGGCCCAGACCATCGTCGACATCGCCGCCGGGGATGAACGCTTCACCACCCTCGTCGCCGCCGTCACCGCGGCCGGTCTGGCCGAAACGCTGGCCGGTCCCGGCCCCTTCACGGTCTACGCGCCCGTGAACGACGCCTTCGCCGCCCTGCCCGCCGGCACGGTCGACAACCTGCTCAAGCCGGAAAACAAGGGCCAACTCACCGACGTCCTGCTCTATCACGTTGATGACCGCAATCTGCCCGCGGCCGGAATCCCGAATGGCTCCACCACCTTCAAGCCGCTCCTCACCTCGCAGCGTCTGTGCATCACCAAGGGCGC
Organism: Variovorax paradoxus; assembly: GCA_943370085.1. Taxonomy (GTDB): domain Bacteria; phylum Pseudomonadota; class Alphaproteobacteria; order Rhodobacterales; family Rhodobacteraceae; genus Paragemmobacter. Next base: position 118,810 of record CALRPT020000006.1, read on the forward strand.
CGATGGCGTGACCATCGCCGATGGCACAGGCGACGTCGCCACTGTCATCGTCGCCGACATTCAGGCCAGCAACGGCGTGATCCACGTGATCGACAAGGTCCTGCTGCCCGGCCAGCGCCCCGCCTGCCACTAAGGCCGGCAGCCGCACGATCCGAAAGCCCGGCGCCGATCATCGGTCGCCGGGCTTTCCTTTGCCACGCGGCGCGAAAACACCCCCAACGCGCCCCGCCCCTTGCGCCGCACCGCAGCAGACGTGATATGTTGCAGTCTTGGAAACCGGAGGCGACCATGGCCCTGCCCGTGCGGCTACAGCTTGTCTACTGGGGGATCGCCGCGGCGGTCTTCTTCATTCTGCTCTGGGCCCTGGGCAATGTGATGCTGCCCTTCCTTGTGGGCGGGGCCATCGCCTATTTCCTGGATCCCATCGCCGACCGGCTGGAACGCGCGGGCCTGTCGCGTGTCGGGGCCACGGTCACCATCTCCCTTGTGGCCGTGCTGGCAACCGTCCTGCTGATCCTCGCCATCATCCCCACGCTGATCCAGCAGTTGACCGGGCTGATCAACGCCGCCCCCGAAATCGCGCAGCGCCTGCAGGCCTTCCTTGTGGAACGCTTCCCGGAACTCAGCGACAGTACCTCGACCATGCGCCAGACGCTGGCCCAGATCGCCGCGACGATTCAGGCGCAGGGCGGCGAACTGGCCAATACCCTGCTCTCCTCGGCCATGAGCCTTGTGTCTGCCGTGGTCTTCATCGTCGTTGTCCCGGTCGTGGCCTTCTATCTGCTGCTGGACTGGGATCACATGGTCGCCCGCATCGACAGCCTGCTCCCGCGCGACCACGCCCCGTCAATCCGCCGGATCGGGCGTGAGATCGACGCCGTCCTCGCCGGGTTCGTGCGCGGGCAACTGTCTGTCTGTCTGCTGCTGGGCAGCTTCTATTCCATTGCCCTGATGGTGGCGGGCCTGCAATTCGGCCTGATCGTGGGCGCCATCGCCGGGGCCATCACCTTCATCCCCTATGTCGGCTCGCTCGTCGGCGGCACGCTGGCCATCGGCCTTGCCCTGTTCCAATTCTGGGGCGATTGGGTCTCCATCGGCATCATTGCCGCGATCTTTGCCGTGGGCCAGTTCGTCGAAGGCAATATCCTCACGCCGAAACTGGTGGGCAATTCCGTGGGCCTGCACCCGGTTTGGCTCCTGTTCGCGCTGTCGGCCTTCGGCTCTATCTTCGGATTTGCCGGGATGCTGGTTGCCGTGCCGGTCGCCGCCTCCATCGGCGTGATCACCCGCTTCGGGATCGAGAAGTATCATGCCAGCCTGCTCTACAAAGGCTATGACGCGCTGGAAAAACCGCAGCCCAAGGATGAGGCGGCCGAGTGATCCGCCAACTGGCCTTTGACCTGCCCACGCGGCAGGCCTATCGGCGCGAAGATTTCTTCGTCTCTCCCGCCAATGCCACGGCGCTGGCCGCCATTGACGGCTGGCAGGGCTGGCCCGGCGGCAAGATGCTTCTGATCGGCCCGCGCGGCAGCGGCAAGACCCACCTCGCCCGCCTCTGGGCGACCGAGGCCGGGGCCGCTTGCCTCCCCGCCACCGACCTCGCCACCGCCGACCTGCCCGCGCTCTCGGCCCACGGTGCCGTTGCGATCGAAGATGCCGAGGCCGCCGCCGGCCATCCGCAGGCCGAAGCCGCTTTCTTTCACCTCCACAACCTCGTCACCCAGTCCGGCCACCTGCTCGTCACGGCCACCACCCCCCCGCGTGACTGGGGCCTGACCCTGCCCGACCTTGCCAGCCGCCTGCAGGCGGCCCCCGTCACCCGGATCGAGGCCCCGGATGACGCGCTCCTCTCCGCAGTACTGATCAAGCTCTTCGCCGACCGTCAGATCACCGTGCCCCCCACGCTGATCCCCTATCTGGTGCAGCGCATGGAACGCTCCATCGACGCCGCCCGCGATCTGGTGGCGCGGCTCGATGCCCGTGCCCTCGCGGCCGGCCGCCCTGTGACCCGCCAACTCGCGGCTGACCTTCTCGATACCGCGCGGCCCGACACGCAAGACTGACCCTACCGCTTCATCTTGGCAAAAATACCCATTCCACGCCCACCCCCCGCGCAACGGCTGGACAGTGCCCTGCGCCAATGGTCATCTGTCACACAGGTGTTGCCTTTCCCCCTTACCCCGCGTGACATGACCCAGGCCGATTTCCTCAAGACCCCGTTCCCCGCCCCCGTTACCCTCCCCGATGAGGAACGGACCGGCCCGCGCCGCTTCTTCAACCGCGAAATGTCGTGGCTGGCCTTCAACTGGCGCGTGCTGGATGAGGCGTCCAATCCGCTGGTCCCGCTGTTGGAACGCCTGCGCTTCTTGTCGATCTCGGCCACTAACCTTGATGAATTCTACACCGTCCGCGTGGCAGGCCTGCGCGCCCTCGTGCGCAACGGCAATGCCAGCCTGTCGGAAGATGGCCGCAGCCCTGCCGAACAACTCACGCTGATCCACGCCAATGCCCGCCGCCTGATGCTCACCCAGCAGGCCGTGTTCAACAAACTCCGCAAGGAAATGGAAACGCAGGGCATCACCCTGCTCACCCGCTCCAAACTCACTGCCCGCGACCTGAAACACCTTGAGGATCACTTCCTCAACAAGGTCTTTCCCGTCCTTTCGCCGCTGGCGATCGACCCCGCGCACCCGTTCCCCTTCATCCCCAACACCGGCTTTTCGCTGGCGCTGGAACTGGAACGCGAATCCGATCACCGCACCCTTCAGGCCCTGCTCCCCATCCCGCAGCAGATTGCCCGCTTCGTCGCCCTGCCCGGCAAGCCCGGCGAAAACCGCTTCCTGCCGCTGGAGGAACTGCTTCTCCTCCACCTCAACATGCTCTTCCCCGGCTATACCGACCGGGGCCATTGCATCTTCCGCGTGTTGCGCGACAGCGATCTGGAGGTTGAGGATGAGGCCGAAGACCTCGTCCGCGAATTTGAAACCGCCCTCAAGCGCCGCCGCCGGGGCGAGGTGATCCGCCTCAAACTTTCGTCCGGTGCGCCGCCCGAATTGCGCACGCTGATCATGGATGAGCTGGGCGTGACCGAAGACATGGTCGTTGAAATCCGCGGCCTTCTGGGCATTGCCGATCTAAAAGAGCTTGTCCTCTCCTCCCGCCCCGATCTGATGTGGCCGCCCTTCGTGTCGCGCGTGGCCGAACGGGTGCAGGATCATGACGGCGACATCTTCGCTGCCATCCGGCAGAAGGACATCCTCCTTCACCACCCCTATGAAACCTTCGATCAGGTCATCCGCTTCCTCGAACAGGCCGCGCGCGACCCGAACGTTCTGGCCATCAAGCAGACGCTCTACCGCACCTCATGGGATAGCCCCATCGTCTCTGCCCTGTGCGAAGCGGCCGAGGCCGGGAAATCCGTGACCGCCCTTGTCGAGCTTAAGGCCCGCTTTGACGAAGCCGCCAATATCCGCCAGTCCCGCCGTCTGGAACGGTCCGGCGCGCATGTCGTTTACGGCTTCATGCAATACAAGACCCACGCCAAGATCAGCACCGTGGTCCGGCGTGAAGGGGAAAACCTCGTCACCTACACCCATTACGGCACCGGCAACTATCACCCGATCACCGCGCGCATCTATACCGACCTGTCCTTCTTCACCTGCGATCCGGCCCTTGGCCGCGATGCCACCAAGGTGTTCAACTACCTGTCGGGCTATGTGCAGCCCGAAGGACTCGAAAACCTCGCCATCTCGCCCATCACGCTCAAACCCCGCCTGCTGGAGTTGATCGGGCGTGAGGCCGACCACGCCCGCGCCGGCCGCCCGGCTGAGATCTGGGCCAAGATGAACAGCCTTGTCGACCCCGAGGTGATCGACGCCCTCTATGCCGCCTCCCAGGCCGGGGTGAAGATCACCCTCGTCTTGCGCGGCATCTGCTGCCTGCGTCCCGGCATTCAGGGGCTGTCCGAAAACATCCGCGTCAAATCCATCGTCGGGCGCTTCCTCGAACATTCCCGCATCGTCTGCTTCGGCTCCGGCCACGGACTGCCGTCGCAAAAGGCACGCGTTTTCATCTCTTCGGCAGACTGGATGGGCCGCAACCTCACCCGCCGGGTGGAAACGCTGGTGGAAATCAACAACCCCACCGTCAAGGCGCAGATCGTCAGCCAGATCATGGCCGCCAATCTGGCGGATGAGGCGCAAAGCTGGGTGCTGCGCCCCGATGGCACCTATCGCCGCGAATTGCAGCCCGCCGATGGCGCCCTGTTCAACTGCCACCGATTCTTCATGGAAAACCCGTCGCTTTCGGGCCGTGGCACTGCAGGGGCCAAAGATGTGCCGCGCCTTGCCCAGTTGCGCGATGATGCCCCGCCCGTCTGACCCGCTGATCCGCCCCGCCAAAGTCGCGGCGGCGGGGTGATCCGCCCGAATTGACGCCGCGACACCGGCCCGTTGCGCGCCCACGCTGGCGCGATCCACCTTGACCCCGCACCGCATCCGCGCCACCTTTCGCCCGCAAGACGAAGGACTGCCACAATGACCGACACCGCCCCCGCCGCCGATCCCGGCAGTGATGATGATTGGGGCCCGTTTGGCCGCCCGCTTTTCGATGATCCCTCCGTCCGCGCCCTGTCGCGCGTGGGCGTCGTCGATGTCGGCTCCAACTCCGTCCGGATGGTGGTGTTCGACGGTGCTGCCCGCAGCCCCGCCTATTTCTACAACGAAAAAATCATGTGTGGCCTTGGCAAGGGGCTGGCCGAAACCGGCCGCCTGAACCCCACAGGCCGAATCCGCGCCCTTGCCGCGCTCAAACGCTTTGCCCTGCTGGCCGAAGGCATGGGGGTCGACCCGCTCACCGTCGTCGCCACCGCCGCCACCCGCGAATCCGAGGACGGCCCGGAATTTCAGGCCGAGGTGCTGCGCGAAACCGGCCTGCGGCTCTGGGTCATCGACGGCGATGAAGAAGCCCGCCTCTCGGCCCAGGGCGTGCTTTTGGGCTGGCCCGAGGCGAAGGGTCTGGTCTGCGACATCGGCGGCAACTCCATGGAACTGGCCCGCATTGGCGATGGTCAGGTGGGCAAGCGCCTCTCAACCCCCCTCGGCCCTTTCCGACTGCAACAGGTGCTGGGGGGCGAGGTCAAACGCCGCGCCCTGATTGAACGCATCCTGAAAACCGCGCAGAACACGCTCAAATCCTCAGGCGAACGCATCTACCTCGTCGGCGGCTCATGGCGCGTGATCGCCCGGCTCGACATGGAACGCCGCAACTACCCGCTGACCGTTCTCCACGAATACCGCATGACGCCCCAAGGCCTGTCCGACACGCTCGACTGGATCGCCGGCAGCGACCTCGCCGTTCTGCGCGCCCGAACCGGCACCTCATCGGAACGGATGGAACTTGTGCCGCTGGCCTGTGAGGTGCTGCGCGAACTCATCCGCATCTTCAAACCCTCGGAAATCGACGTCTCGGCCTATGGCATCCGCGAAGGCCTGCTCTTCGAACAGATGCCCGATCGCCTGCGCCGCCGCGACCCGCTGATCGAGGCCGCCCGCATGGCGGAAATGACCTCGGCCCGCGTGCCAGGCTTTGGCAAGAAGCTTTACGAATTCCTCCTGCCCCTCTTCAAGGATGCCGACAAGGAACGCCTGCGCCTGATCAAGGCCGCCTGTCTGCTGCATGATACAACATGGCGCGCCCACCCCGATTACCGTGCCGAGGTCTGCTTCGACAACGCCACCCGCGCCAACCTTGGCGGGCTGGATCATCCCGGCCGCGTTTTCCTCGGCCTCTCGCTTCTCCACCGCTACAAGAATTCCCGCTCCGGCTCGCGGCTCGAACCGCTGTTCCGCCTGCTGACCGAGGAACAGATTCAAGACGCCGAGGTTCTCGGCAAAGCCATGCGCTTTGGCGCGATGTTTTCGGTCGCCGATCCGTCCGAGGCAGGCGAACTGCGCTGGCAGCCCAAGAAACGCATCCTTGAACTGAAGCTCACCGACCGGGGCCGCGACCTGTTCGGCGAAGTGGCACAGTCGCGCTTCACCTCTCTCGCTTTGGCGATGAAGGCCCAGGCCAGCGTCAACAGCCTCTGACCCATGCTCACCCTTGATCACCTCGCCATCTCCGCCACTTCGCTTGACGAAGGCGTGGCCGCCGTCGAAGCCGCTCTGGGCGTCACCCTCGCGCCGGGCGGCCAGCATCCGCATATGGCCACCCACAACCGCCTCCTGTCGCTCGGCCCCGACCTCTATCTCGAAGTCATCGCCGCCGATCCCGCCCAGCCCCGCCCCGCTTGGCCGCGCTGGTTCGATCTGGATCGCCTTAAAGGCCCGCCGCGCCTGACGAACTGGATCTGCCGCTGCGATGACATCGCCGCCGAACTGGCCCTCTCGCCCCCCGGCACCGGCACGCCCATCGCCTTGTCACGAGGCGATTTCCGCTGGCAGATGGCCGTGCCCGCCACGGGCATCCTGCCCTTCGACAACGCCTTCCCCGCCCTGATCCAGTGGGAGGGCACCGCCCACCCCGCCCCGCGCCTGCCCGACCACGGCATCCGCCTGACCCGCTTCGAAATCGCCCATCCCGAAGCGCTGGCCCTGCGCGCAGCGCTGCGCAACCGCCTGCACGATCCCCGCATCCACATCACCCCCGGCCCGCAGGCCATGCGCGCCACCTTTGCCACCCCGCATGGCGACCGGCACCTTGAATGATCCGCGACGCCACAGCCAGTGACGCCCCCGCCATCGCCGCCATCTGGAACCCGGCAATCCGAGACACCGCTGTCACATTCAACGCGGCCGAGAAATCACACGCCGACATCGCAACGATGATCACTGACCGGCAAACCGCGGGCCATGCGTTTCTGGTCGCTGAAACCGCAGACCGCATCGCAGGCTTTGCCACCTATTCCCAGTTCCGCGGCGGCGTCGGCTATGCCCGCACCATGGAACACACCATCCTTCTTGCCCCCACCGCCCATGGCAGCGGCCTGGGCCGCGCCCTGCTGACCGCCATCGAAGACCACGCCCGCGCGCGCGGCGCGATCAGCCTTTTCGCCGGGGTCAGCGCCGAAAACCCCGCCGGACGCGCGTTCCACGCCCGCATGGGCTATGCAGAGGTGGCGATCCTGCAACGGGTCGGCTTCAAATTTGGCCGCGCCATGGATCTGGTCCTGATGCAGAAGTTCCTCTCCTGACTTCTGCCAAAATCCGACGTAACATCATCATATGTCGATCTGGACCCGCATCGCCGAAGCGCTGTCTGCACTCGCCCAGGGCGAGCCGCTTTCAGTTGTCTTTGAAAAGCTGCAAGGCAAGGTAGACGATCACCCGGAACTGACCGTCGGCTTCACCATCGCCGTCATCGCGCTGGGGGCCAAGATCGCCAAGGCCGATGGCGAGGTGACGCGGGACGAGGTCACCGCCTTCCGCCGGGTCTTCACGATTGACGATTCCGAACTTCAGAACGCCGCCCGCGTCTTCAACCTTGCCCGGCAGGATGTGGCGGGCTTTGATGCCTATGCCCGCAAGATCGCCGCAATGTTCGGGGCTGGCCACCGCGACGTGCTGGAAGACGTGATGGAAGGTCTGTTCCTCATCGCCCTCGCCGATGGCCGCTATCACCCCGGCGAGGATGATTTCCTGCGCGAAGTCGCCCGCATCTTCGGGCTGACGGATGCCTGCTTCCGCGCCCTGCATGCCAGTTTCGTCGAAGGCGCCCCCCGTGACCCGTATGAAGTGCTGGGTATCCCCCCCGACACCCCCATCGAACAGGTCCGCGCCGCCTGGAAAGCCGCCGTCAAGGAACACCACCCCGACAGGATGCTTGCCCGCGGCGTCCCGGAAGAGGCGATCAAGCTGTCTGAACGCCGCCTGATTGCCCTGAACGCCGCCTGGGAAGAGATCTCTGCGAAACAGGCGGCCTGACGCGATGGCAGGGCCGCATCTGCGCCTTGCCACCTACAATGTCGAATGGTTCAACGCCCTGTTCGATGACGCAGGCCACCCGCTCAACGACACCCACCCTTCGGCCCGCTACGGCCTCAGCCGGGATCGGCAACTCACTGCCCTGCGCGCGGTCTTTGCTGCGCTGGATGCCGATGGGATCATGGTGATCGAAGCCCCCGACACCGGATCAAAACGCTCCACCACCCGCGCGCTGGAACGCTTTGCCGCCAGTGCAGGCCTGCGCGCGCGGCGCGCCATCATCGGCTATCCGTCCGAAACCGAGCAGGAAATCGCCTTCCTCTATGATCCTGACCGGCTCACCGTCCGGCACGATCCGCAAGGCGACCCCGCCCCCCGCCATGGCAGCAGCGACGCCCCGCGCTTTGACACAGCCTTTCGCTACGATCTTGATGCCGATGGCGTGGGCGAGGTGATCCGCTTTTCCAAACCGCCCCTCGAACTGGCCGTCACCCATGCCGGCGGAACCCTCCGCCTGATCGGCGTGCATGCCAAATCCAAAGCGCCCCATGGCGCGCGCGATGATGCCGAACTCACCCGCCTTGCCATCGACAACCGCCGCAAGCAGCTGGCCCAATGCCTCTGGCTGCGCCAGCGCGTGACCGCGCATATCCGGGCAGGCGATCATGTCATCGTCATGGGCGATCTGAACGACGGCCCCGGTCTGGACGAATATGAAAAGCTGTTCGGCCATTCCGGGGTCGAGGTCGTGCTTGGCCCCGACAATCCGCCCGACCTGCGCCTTTACGATCCGCATGCCCAGATGGCGATCACCCAACGCCTTGGCGTCGCCCCTTCCACCGCCCGCTTCTTCATCGCGCCACAGAACCGCTGGCTCGATGCGCTTTTGGATTTCATCATGATCTCGCCCGACCTGCGCGCCCGCGCGGCACCCGTGTGGCGCATCTGGCACCCCGATGATGATCCGGCTATCGCTGCCAACCCCAAACTGCGCGCCGCGCTTCTGGACGCCTCCGACCATTTCCCCGTGACGCTTGACCTCGCCCCGGTTGAATAGCCGTCGCCCATACCCATCTATGGCCCATGAAACACGCAGCCCTGATCCTCGCCCTCGCCCTCGCCCCCCTGCCCGCCCTCGCGCAGGAAACCCCCACGCCCGAGGCTGAGGCCGAGGAAGGCCCCAGCCTCATGGAACGCGGCCTTGCCTTGTTCTTCGAAGGCTTCCAGCAGGAACTGGAACCCGCGCTGGAAGGCATGGGTGATGCGCTGACCGAGATGAAACCCGCCATGGACAGCATGATGGGCATGATCGACGACATGACCAATTACCAGATGCCCGAAATGCTGGAAAACGGCGACATCATCATCCGCCGCAAACCCGAAGCGCCGCCGGTCGAACCTCAGGCTGCACCCGGCACGGATCTGTAAGACCGCGCCAGAATACCCGGTGTGACGGGGGCGTCGCCCCCGTCAGATTTTTCGCAGAAAAATCGTCCCTTTAAGCCCAGTTTGACCGGATCACCCCTCCAGCATCGCCCGCGCCACGCCGCGCCCCGACAGTACCGCCCCGTGGGCGGTGCCGTAATAGTCCGGCTCCGCAGCCTCTCCCGCGAACCACAGCGCCCCGTCCCACTCCGCCCCTGCCAGCGCGCTGCGGCTGTCCGGCCCGCTGCCCACCGCGTGAAAGCTGTAACTGCCAAGGCTAAACGGATCGCGCCCCCAGCGCGTCACCTGCGCCGCGACCGGGGCGGGAAACCCCGATCCGAACATCGCGCGCAAGGCATCGGACGCCGCCGCCACCGTCGCGCGATCCTCCAGCTCCTCCAATTCCGCAGCCTGATCGCCCGCATGGAACCCCAGCAGAACCGGCGCGCCCGTTCCCCGCGCCAAGGACACCCATTCCGCCCAGACACCCGGCTCCGGCCCCAGCCAGCCGAGCCAGTCCACATTTCCCGGCCACAGCACCCGGTCAAAGCGCAGCCAGCACTTGTTCAGCAACCCCATGCCCAGCTTGCCCATCGCCGCCTGCCGCGCCGGCTCCAGCGGCGCAACAAAGCGAACGCGCCCCAATTGCAGCACCCCCAGTGGCAGCGTGCAGACGATCCGCCCGGCCGCGATCACAGACCCATCCGCCAGCGTCACCCGCCCCGGTGCGATCTCCACCACCTCGGCCCCGAACCGCAGGTTCAGCCCTGTGGCCATATGCTGCACAACCTGATCGAACCCATCAGGAAACAGCGCATCCGCGCCGCCGAACTCTTCCCCCTCCGCCCCCCACCAGGCCGACAGCCGCCGCGCAGGCCCGCTATATTCCTGCTCCATCGTGCTGTTGATCAGATACTGGACCAGCCGCCGCTCCGCGGTGCTCGCCTTCCGCCACCCCTCGGATGCCTCCACCGCCGCCATCACGGATACATCGCTGTCGCGATCCTCTGCCGCCGCCAGCGCGCGGCGCAGGATACGCTCCGCCCCCTTCAGATCCGGGTCGATCTCCTCCCCCGCCGCATTCAGCAGGATCGCCCGGTCATAGCTGGTCTCCACCAGCCGCGCGCGCGCTTCGCGCGCCAAAGCCTCCACCGGATTGCCCTTGCGCCCGTGAATCCAACTTGCCCCCAGATCCATCGGCAGATCGGGCCAGAGGCGCGAGGTATGGATGCGCCCGCCTGGCCGATCCCGCGCCTCCAGCACCACCACCTCCAACCCCGCCTCGGCCAGCACCCGCGCCGCAGACAACCCAGCCAGCCCGGCCCCGATCACCACGACCGGGCCCTCCGCCGCCCGCGCTGCCCGCAGACCAAGGCCCATTGCCCCCAAACCCATCACCACCGCACGCCGTTTCACACCAAGAGGCATGGCAACCTTCAGCTGCGCGTCGCCCGGATCAGCGCCAGAATATCCCGCGCCGCCTCGGGGATATTCGTCCCCGGCCCAAAGATCGCCTTCACCCCGGCATCATACAGGAACTGGTAATCCTGCTGCGGGATCACGCCCCCGCAGATCACCAGAATCTCCCCCGCCCCGGCATCCTTCAGCGCCTGCACCAGCTTGGGCGCCAGCGTCTTGTGCCCCGCCGCCTGAGACGAGATTCCCACCACATGCACGTCATTGTCGATGGCATCCTGTGCGGCCTCTTCCGGCGTCTGGAACAGCGGGCCCACATCCACATCGAACCCGATATCAGCAAAAGCCGTGGCGATCACCTTCGCCCCCCGGTCATGCCCGTCCTGCCCCATCTTGACGACCAGCATGCGCGGACGCCGGCCCTCTTCTTCGGCAAAGGCTTCCACATCCTTCTGGATCTGGGCAAAGCCCTGATCCCCCTCATAAGCCGCGCCGTAAACCCCGGCCAAGGTCTTCACCTCGGCGCGATGACGCCCGAACACCTTTTCCATCGCCATGCTGATCTCTCCGACTGTGGCCCTTGCGCGCGCCGCCACCACGGCCGCCTCCAGCAGATTGCCGCCCTCTGTCGCACGGCGGGTCATTTCCTCCAGCGCCGCCTGACAGGCGGCCTCGTCCCGCGCCGCACGCGTACTGTTCAGCCGCGCAATCTGCGACTCGCGCACCGCCACATTGTCGATGTCCAGAAAATCGATCGGGTCTTCCTTGTCCTTGCGGTACTTGTTGACCCCGACGATCACTTCCTCGCCCCGGTCGATCATCGCCTGCCGCCGCGCCGCAGACTCCTCGATCCGCAGCTTGGGCATCCCGGTGGCCACCGCCTTGGTCATGCCCCCCATCGCCTCGACCTCTTCCATCAGGGTCCAGGCCTCCTCGGCCAGTTGCGCCGTCAGCGTCTCCACATAGTAAGACCCTGCCAAGGGATCGACGACATGGGTGATCCCCGTTTCCTCCTGCAGGATCAGTTGCGTGTTCCGCGCGATCCGGGCGCTGAATTCCGTGGGCAGCGCAATCGCCTCATCCAGCGCATTGGTATGCAGCGACTGCGTCCCCCCCAGCGCCGCCGCCATCGCCTCATAAGCGGTGCGGATCACGTTGTTATAGGGGTCCTGCTCCTGCAAGCTCACGCCGCTGGTCTGGCAATGCGTCCGCAGCATCAGGCTTTCCGTCTTCTTCGCGCCAAAGCCGTCCATGATCCGGTGCCACAGCATCCGCGCCGCGCGCAACTTGGCCACCTCCATGAAGAAATTCATCCCGATGGCGAAAAAGAACGACAGGCGCGGCGCAAAGGCATCCACATCCATCCCCCGGGCCAGCGCCGTGCGCACATATTCCCGCCCATCGGCCAGCGTGAAGGCCAATTCCTGCACAAGGTTCGCCCCCGCCTCCTGCATGTGATAGCCGGAGATGGAGATGGAGTTGAACTTCGGCATCTCAGCCGCAGTGTATTCGATGATATCCGCGATGATCCGCATGCTGGGCTCGGGCGGGTAGATATAGGTGTTGCGGACCATGAACTCCTTCAGGATGTCGTTCTGGATGGTCCCCGAAAGCGCCGCGCGGTTCACACCCTGTTCCTCGCCGGTCACGATGAAACTGGCCAGAACCGGGATCACCGCTCCGTTCATCGTCATCGACACGCTCACCTTGTCCAGCGGGATGCCGTCGAACAGCACCTTCATGTCCTCGACGCTGTCGATGGCCACGCCCGCCTTGCCCACATCCCCCTCAACCCGCGGATGGTCGCTGTCATAGCCGCGATGGGTGGCAAGGTCGAAGGCCACGGAAACCCCCTGCTGCCCCGCCGCCAGCGCCTTGCGGTAAAAGGTGTTGCTCTCCTCCGCCGTCGAAAACCCGGCATATTGCCGAATGGTCCAAGGCCGCCCGGCATACATCGTCGCCCGCACCCCGCGCGTGAATGGCGCCACCCCCGGCACCTCGCCCATCTGCGGCAGACCCGCCACATCGGCAGCCGTATAAAGCGGCTTGACCGCGATCCCCTCAAGCGTGTCCCAGGTCAGGCTGTCGGGGTCTGCACCCTTCATTTCCTTGGCAGCCAGCGCACGCCATTTCGACAGATCTTCGGTCATCTTTCTTCCTTCCACTGCCGGGGTGGGCATCCCGGCCATATCCCTTGGGTTTTCAGACGCCTGCCCTATATTCAGGGTCAAAGAGGAACCGCATGAAACCACTGTTCGCCTTGATCATTGCCGCCCTGCTCCCGTTTTCCGCGCTGGCGCAGGAAACGGCTGATTTCGCCCCCGTCCCGGCGACCGAAGTGGTGCTGGCCGATCTCATGTACGTGAAACGCCCACTGGTCGTCTTCGCGGACTCGCCCAACGATCCAAACTTCATCCGCCAGATGGACCTGATCGGTCGCGATCCCGCCTCGCTTCTGGCGCGCGATGTGGTGGTGATCGTCGACACCGACCCCGCCGCCCGGTCCGAGTTGCGCAAGAAGCTGCGCCCACGCGGCTTTTCGCTGGTGATCCTCGACAAGGATCTGAAAACCACGCTGCGCAAACCGCTGCCTTGGGACGTGCGCGAAATCACCCACGCCATCGACAAATTCCCGCTGCGGCGGCAGGAAATCCAGCAGGGCAACCGCCCTGCGGCGGGCGGCTGATCGCCGCCCGACCACAGATCCGTCATCACCTGATGAACCGGGGCGATCATCGGTTCACTCGAACTCCATGATCACTTCGTCCACCTTCAGGCTCGCGCCTGCACTGGCGGTGATCTTCTTCACCACACCGCGACGCTCGGCCTTGAGGATGTTCTCCATCTTCATCGCCTCCACGGTGGCCAAAGCCTGCCCCTCCTGAACCTCGTCGCCCTCAGCCACGTTGATCTTCACCACCAGCCCCGGCATCGGGCAAAGCAGGAACTTCGACGTGTCGGGGGGCATCTTCTCCGGCATCAGCAGCGACAATTCGTGCTGGCGCGGGCTGCGGACGTGGCATTTCACATCCGCCCCACGCAGCCGCAGCCGGAACCCGCCCGAGATCTTGCCCACCTTCATCACCAAAGGCGCACCATCCACCATCAGCCGCGCCAACGGCTGCCCCGGCGTCCAGTCGCTGGTCACCCGATGCGCGGTGCCTTCGGCAAAAGTCACCGTCGATCCGCCCTTGTCCGCGGAAATCGTCAAGGGGAAGGCCTCGCCCTGCACCGCCACCACCCAATCATCGCCCACCCGGCGCTGATGGTTGTCCATCGTCCCGGTGATCCGCGTGCGCCGGATCTCGGCAACCCGGTTCATCGCCGCCGCCGCCGCCGCCACCCGGCGCAACGTCGGCGCGTCCAGTGTCGCCCCCTGGAACCCTTCGGGATATTCCTCGGCAATGAAGGCCGTGGTGATATTGCCCGAAACGAACCGCGGATGATCCATCACCGCGCCCACGAAAGGCAGGTTATGGCCGATCCCCTCCACCTCGAACGTGTCCAGCGCCAGCCGCATTTCTTCAATGGCGGCTTCGCGCGTCTCACCCCAGGTGCACAGCTTGGCGATCATCGGGTCGTAATACATGCTGATCTCGCCGCCTTCGAAGACGCCGGTATCGTTGCGCACGATCCCCCCGCGTGTGGTCTTGCCTTCAACCGGCGGGCGATAGCGCGTCAGGCGGCCGATTGACGGCAGGAAATTCCGATACGGATCTTCCGCATATAGCCGGCTTTCCATCGCCCAGCCGTTGATCTTCAGGTCGCTTTGGGCAAATGGCAAAGGCTCCCCCGCCGCCACGCGGATCATCTGCTCCACCAGATCGACCCCGGTGATCAGCTCCGTCACCGGATGCTCCACCTGCAACCGCGTGTTCATCTCAAGGAAATAGAAGTTGCGGTTGCCATCGACGATGAATTCCACCGTCCCCGCACTGGTATAGCCCACCGCCTTGGCCAAGGCGCAGGCCTGCTCGCCCATCGCCTTGCGCGTGGCTTCATCCAGAAACGGCGACGGCGCTTCTTCGATCACCTTCTGGTTCCGCCGCTGGATACTACATTCCCGCTCATGCAGGTAAACACAGTTGCCATGCTTGTCGGCCAGAACCTGAATCTCGATATGGCGCGGTTGCGTGACGAATTTCTCGATGAAAATCCGGTCATCGCCGAAAGACGCCGCCGCCTCGTTCTTGGATGACTGGAACCCTTCCGCCGCCTCGGCATCGTTCCACGCGATCCGCATCCCCTTGCCACCGCCCCCGGCGCTGGCCTTGATCATCACCGGATAGCCCACCTCGCCGCTGATCTTCACCGCCTCATCGGCATCGGCGATCAGGCCCATGTAACCGGGCACCGTCGACACCCCCGCTTCCTGCGCCAGCTTTTTCGAGGTGATCTTGTCCCCCATCGCCTCGATGGCCGGGCTGGGCGGGCCGATGAACACCACGCCCTCCTTCTCCAGCGCGGCGGCGAAATCCATCCGCTCCGACAGGAACCCATATCCCGGATGCACCGCCTCGGCCCCGGTTTCCCGCACCGCCGCCATGATCTTGTCGATCACGATATAGGACTGGTTCGCAGGCGCGGGGCCGATATGCACCGCCTCATCCGCCATCTTCACATGCAGCGCGTTGCGGTCGGCATCGGAATAGACCGCCACCGTCTTGATACCCATCTTGCGGGCCGTCTTGATGACGCGGCAGGCAATCTCGCCCCGGTTGGCGATCAGGATCTTCTTGAACATCTCTCTCCCCTTGCACCGCGCCCTCGCCGGGACGCGGAAATGACAAAGGCCACCCGGGCATGCTGCCCGGATGGCCTTTGCGATGTGGCATCAGGCTGCCCGAAGGCAGCCGTCAGATCAGTAGCGGCGGCAGGGCGGCAGCCCCGGCAGGCCGCAGGACGCAGCCCCGGCCAGCGCGCCGAGTGCAGCACCGGCAACCATGTTTTCATCCATCGCATCTGCGATGGCGGCACCGGCGACCGCGCCGCCAAGGCCGCGCTCGGTCGGGGTCGCCATGCAACCCGAAAGGGTCGTGGTGGCAAGTGCAAGAATGACAAAATATTTACGCATGGCTCGTTGCCTCTCAAGGTTGTTATTGACCACGAGTTTACCGTGTTCACCGCCGCAATAAAGGGAAAACCGCGGCCCGACGATCCCGGTTTCGTGTGATCGGCAGAAGCGCGCGCATCCGCCCCTTGGGCATCCTTGGAAAAAAGGTCCGGCCGCCCCAGCTGCGGGGCCGGCCGGACTGCAAGGGAAGGGGTACAGTCTAGGCAGAGACGGGGGCCGTAGGATGAACACCCCGCATGCCCTTCAGCTTGGCCGACCACGGCACGCATGGCAAACCCGAAGTCAGCGCCGAAATCGCGCTGTGCGAAAGCTTGCCAGAATGCGGATACGGTCGGCAAAACCATGCCTAGTCATCCCCCCCGTCACCATCATAATCATCCTCGGCAAAGCCGAAATCGGGGGCGTTCTTGGCGAACACCTCGGGAAAGCTTGCCTCGGCCCGCTTCACATCGATGCGCAGCAGCGCGTCATATGAGGCGGGATCGAACGGGTCCTCCGCCGGAACCACCTCGCGCCCGAACAGCCAGGACAGCCGCCCCGCATCCAGATTGCCGCGCTCGAACGGCTCTTCACCGAACTGCGCCCAAAGCGCCGCCATGAACCCCTGATCGGCCATCCGATCGGCATGCTTGCGGTCGCGATAGCGTTCCCGCTTCACGATCTTTGCCGGCCCGTCCTTGCGGTTCTCGCGCCGGATGACGAATTGGAAATCTGTTCCGGGCAACCGCCCCGGAAAACCGCGATGCTTCAGCATGTCCTGCCCCCATCAATATCAAGGGGGGCGTCATGCCGGATCAAACGGCCAAGGTCAAATCCGGCGCCCGTTTTCCGGGCGCCAGACAAAATCAGGGCGGGCCGGGGCTGACACGCCCCATTGGCCCGCCCGGATATATTACTTGTACTTGCCGGTGTAGGTCGGCTCGGTCGAAACGGGGGTATCCACGTATACGACTTCTTCTTCTTTGGCAGCGCAAGCTGCGACAAATGCAACCATGGCCAGGGCCAGAATGGTTTTCGTGCTCTTCGACATCCTCTACTCCTATTTTCTTGGAGGGTCAGACCGGACGATACGCCGCCGGACTGCCCCCGATGCGAGGCATAGGCCGCTTGGGTTCGGCCTGTGGGCACCATATCCGAAAAATCGGCGAAAGCACACGCAAGCAAAGCCAAGTTATCAGCCTGTGGCCCTGCTACATCAGCAAGGCCCCCGCGGGCAAGACGCATCCTGCAGGCATCGGCGGACATCAGAACATCTCCCAGACGCAAACACCGTCTTCAATCCGGTAGGATTCAAAGAATTGCGTGGCCTCCGGGGCGGCTTCCCCGAAGGGCACCGCCACATCCGACAGCGAAATGATCACCTGTTCCGGATGTGGCCCCTGATCGGCAATGCGCGGCAGGGCATAGGCATCGCACAGATGCTGCATATCTGCGGCGGCCGTCTCGAACGCCACCTCACCCCCCGGCGCGATGCCCGGCGCCAGAAAGCGGAACCGCAGCGCCAGACCGTCCGGCCCCGGCGCATTCCAGATCACATCCTGCAAGGTGATCTCCTGCCCCGAAGGCACGTCGACCCGCGTCCCGTCGCCCGGTTCCACGACCAGTTCAACCGCTGCCTCCTGCCCAGCCGCAGGCCCCGCCAGAACGGCGGCCATCACAGCAATTCGGGCAAGGGCGGCGGGCATCATTCTGATCCTACAGCGGAATATTGTCGTGCTTCTTCCACGGGTTGGCCTGCTTCTTCCCGCGCAGGCTGGCAAAGGCGCGCGCCACGCGGCGGCGGGTGGAATGGGGCATGATCACCTCGTCGATGAACCCCTTTTCCGCCGCAACGAAGGGGTTGGCGAAGCGGTCCTCGTAATCCTTCACCCGCGCCGCGATCTTCTCCTTGTCGCCCAACTCGCTGCGATACAGGATCTCGACCGCGCCCTTCGCGCCCATCACGGCCACTTCCGCCGTGGGCCAGGCATAGTTGAAATCGCCCCGCAAATGCTTGGACGACATCACGACATAGGCCCCGCCATAGGTCTTGCGCGTCAGCACCGTCACCTTCGGCACCGTCGCCTCGCCATAGGCGAACAGCAGTTTCGCGCCATGCTTGATCACACCCGCATATTCCTGCCCCGTCCCCGGCAGGAAGCCCGGCACATCCACCAGCGTCAGGATCGGAATCTCGAACGCATCGCAAAACCGCACGAACCGCGCGGCCTTGCGGCTGGCATCAATGTCGAGGCATCCCGCCAGAACCATCGGCTGGTTCGCCACCACGCCCACCGACTGCCCCTCGATCCGGATAAAGCCACAGATGATGTTGCCCGCAAAATCCTTCTGGATCTCAAAGAAATCGCCCTCATCGGCGATCTTCAGGATCAGTTCCTTCATGTCATAGGGCTGGTTCGGGTTGTCCGGCACCAGCGTATCAAGGCTCATCTCGATCCGGGCCGGGTCATCAAAGAACGGCCGCACGGGGGCCTTCTCGCGGTTGTTCAGCGGCAGGAAATCGAACAGCCGCCGCGTCTCGGCCAGCAGTTCCACATCATTTTCACTCGCCCCATCCGCGACGGAGGATTTCTTCGTATGCGTCCCCGCCCCACCCAGTTCCTCGGCGGTCACCACCTCATTGGTGACGGTCTTCACCACATCCGGCCCGGTCACGAACATGTAGGACGAGTCCTTCACCATGAAGATGAAGTCGGTCATCGCCGGGCTGTACACCGCACCACCCGCGCATGGCCCCATGATCAGCGAAATCTGCGGCACCACGCCGGATGCCATGATATTGCGCTGGAACACCTGGCCATAGGCGGCCAGCGAACTCACCCCTTCCTGAATCCGCGCACCGCCGGAATCGTTCATCCCGATCACCGGCGCGCCGTTCTGAATCGCCATGTCCATGATCTTGCAGATTTTCGCCGCATGGGTCTCCGACACCGATCCGCCCAGCACGGTGAAATCCTGCGAAAACACATAGACCATCCGGCCATTGATCGTGCCCCAGCCGGTGATCACGCCATCCCCCGGATGGCGGTTCTCTTCCATGCCGAAATCGGTGCAACGGTGCTGCACGAACATATCAAACTCTTCGAAACTGCCCTCATCCAGCAGCAGCTCCACCCGCTCCCGCGCGGTCAGCTTGCCCTTGGCGTGCTGCGCCTCCACCCGGCGCGCGCCGCCCCCGGCACGGGCCACGGCACGGCGGTCTTCCAGTTCCTGCAGGATATCCTTCATCGACGCGCTCCCCCGAATTTCGCCCGCGAATTTGGGCGGACCATAGCGGCCTCGGCGGCCATGGCAAAACGGAGTTTCGCATATTTGCAATTAATTGGCAGAGCAACTCATGCAAAACGCAAATCAGCAAACCCCTCGCCTTCCTTTCGACCCCGCCCTAAACCCCGAACCTGAACAGTCTTGCCCACAAGAGGCCCCCATGACCCAGCTTCCCGTCCCCGTCATTACCATCGGCCTGCTCATCGCTTCGAACATCTTCATGACCTTTGCCTGGTACGGGCACCTGAAATACAAATCCGCCTCACTTGTGCTGGTGATCCTTGCCAGCTGGCTCATCGCCCTGCCGGAATACGCGCTGCAAGTGCCCGCCAACCGCATCGGCCACGGCCATTTCTCGGCCGCCGAACTCAAGACGATGCAAGAGGTGATCACCCTCACCGTTTTCGCCGTCTTTTCCGTTTTCTACCTGAAGGAACCGCTCACCTGGAACCATGCCATCGGCTTTGCCTTCATCGCGCTGGGTGCCTTTTTCATCTTCCACAAATGGGGCTGACCACGCCCCGCACAGCCCCCCGCACACACCCCTGTGCATTCCGGCCCATGGACAGCGGCAAGGCCAAAGAATAGGCCAACACCATGAACAGCCCGCGTTTCCTTGACCGCCGCACCCCGCCCCACATCTCGACCCTCATCCTGATGGCGGGCCTGTCGGCGCTGACGATGAACATCTTCCTGCCATCGCTTCCGGGCATGGCTGCATGGTTCAACGTGCCCTATGGGCTGATGCAGCTTTCCGTTGCCCTCTATCTCGGCCTGTCCGCCCTGCTGCAAATCGCCATCGGCCCCATCTCCGACCGCTTCGGTCGCCGCAAGGTGCTGTTGTGGTCCATCATCCTGTTCCTGATCGCAACTGTCGGCACCCTCATCGCCCCGGATGCAACCACCTTCCTGATCTGCCGCATGGCGCAGGCCGTCATCGCCGCCTGCATGGTGCTGTCGCGCGCCGTGGTGCGCGACATGGTCTCGGATGCCGAAGCCGCCTCGATGATCGGCTATGTCACCATGGGCATGTCCATCGTCCCCATGATCGGCCCCGTCATCGGCGGCGTACTGGATGAGGCCTTCGGCTGGCAGGCCAACTTCGCCCTCCTCCTGATCCTCGGCCTGGCCACGCTGGCGCTCGTCTGGGCCGATCTTGGGGAAACCGCCACGATCCGGCGCGTCTCCTTCATGGATCAGGTCCGCACCTATCCGGGCCTGCTGCGCTCGCGCCGCTTCTGGGGCTATGTCGGCTGCGCCTCCTTCACCTCGGGCTCCTTCTTCGCCTATCTCGGCGGCGCGCCTTATGTGGGCAATGTGGTCTTTGGCCTGTCCTCGTCTGAGGTGGGCCTTCTCTTTGCCATCACCGCCGTGGGCTATCTGGTGGGCAACTTCATCGCCGGGCGCTTCTCGGTGCGTCTGGGCATGAACCGGATGATCCTCTGGGGCACCCTCGCCTCCATCTCCGGGCTGGGGATGCTGACCCTCGTCACACTGGCGGGCGTGCATTCGCCCTATGTCTTTTTCGGCTTCACCCTCGCCCTCGGCTTTGGCAACGGCATGACCCTGCCCAATGCCAATGCGGGGATGCTGTCGATCAAGCCGGAACTGGCAGGCACCGCCTCCGGCCTTGGCGGCGCGATCCAGATCGGCGGCGGCGCGGCGCTGGCCGCGCTCGCTGGCGCCCTGCTCACCGAAGGCGCGACAGAGATGCCGCTGGTCCTCCTGATGCTCGCCTCCGCCATCCTCGCGCTCTTCTCCATCCTCGCCGTCATCCGCCGCGCCCGCACCCTCGGCCTCTCTGCTTGACGGGCACGCTTTGCAAAGCCGATAACGGCTTTGCAAAAGGGGGCGCGCCATGGCCACTCAGAAACTCTACGCCGGGGCCAAGCTGCGAGAAATCCGCGGCCGCCTGTCGCTGACGCAAAAGACCTTTGCCGACAAGCTGGGTGTGTCGCTGCCCTATCTCAACCAGATGGAGAACAACCACCGCCCCGTCTCGGCCTCGGTGGTGCTGGCCCTTGCGCAGGAATTCGGGCTCGATGTCACCGAACTCACCGTGGGCGAATCCGAACGTCTGGTGTCGGACATGCGTGAGGCGCTGGCCGACCCCGTCTTCGCCCAAACCACGCCCCCCCTTGCCGACCTGCGCCTTGCTGCCTCCAACGCCCCGGCCCTTGCCCGCGCCTTTCTCGATCTGCACCGCGCTTATCGGCAGACCCATGAACGCCTCGCGAGTCTTGACGAAGCCCTTGGTCGCGAAGACGCAGCCCTGCGCCCTTCTCCGTGGGAGGAGGTGCGCGATTTCTTCCACTACTGCGACAACTACATCGATGCCGTCGACCGTGCGGCCGAGAATTTCGCCGCCCCCGCCACCCCCACGGGCCCCGCGACCGACATCACCCGCATCGCCATCGCCGCGCTGGAACGGCGCGGGATCACCACCGTCTTCACCGATCAGCCGGAAACCCGCCGCTATGACGCAGCAACCAAGCGGCTCGCCCTGTCAAACCGCACCGCCGTGCCCACCCAGCGCTTCCAGCTTCTGCTGCAAGTGGCCCTCCTGACCCAGAACGAACTGATCGAAGCGACACTCGACCTCGCCCGCTTCGCCACGCCCGAGGCGCGCGACATCGCCAAGATCGGGCTGGCCAATTACTTCGCAGGCGCGGCCCTGCTGCCCTACCGCGCCTTTCAGGCCGCCGCGCTGGAAACCCGGCATGATCTGGAACGCCTCGCCGATCTGTTCGGCGCTTCCATCGAACAGGTGGCCCACCGGCTTGCCACGCTGCAACGCCCCGGCGCCAAAGGCATCCCCTTCTTCTTCGTCCGCGTCGATCAGGCGGGCACCATCACCAAGCGCCACTCCGCCACGCGCCTGCAATTCGCCCGGTTCGGGGGGGCCTGCCCGCTCTGGAACGTCCACCGCGCGTTCGAGACGCCGGGCCATTTCTTGCGCCAATTGGCGGAAACCCCGGATGGCGTGCGTTACCTCTGCCTCGCGCGCGATGTGTCAAAACCCGGCGGGGCCTTCCTTGCCCCGGTCCGCCGCTATGCCATCGGCCTCGGCTGCGAAATCACCCATGCCGCCAGCCTTGTGTATTCCGACGGGCTGGATCTGAAGGGCCGGTTTGAGCCCATCGGCATCTCCTGCCGCATCTGCGAACGCCGCGACTGCCACCAGCGCTCCGTCCCGCCCCTCGAACGCAGGCTGAAGGTAGACCCCGACAAGCGGGGTCTCCTCCCCTACGATATCGCAGACTAAGGCCCCGCTTCAGGCGGCAATCTGCTTCCAGATCGCATCCTTCAGCCGCATCCGCTTCTGGCGCAGTTCCGTCTCGTGCTCGGGCGATGTCGGCTCGATCAAGGTCTCGGCCCGGTGCACCGCGCGGTTCACCTCGTGATACTCCTCCACCATCTTGGCAAAATGCGCATCCTTCGCCTTCAGCGCATGAATGACCTCGGCCTTTTCGGGAAAATCCTCATAAAGGTCATGGGGCGTGTTCGACATGGTGCATCCTTTCAGTCTGTTGTGACACAAACCTTAAGGAACCTTTGCACCGCCCGCCTTGACCTCGGTCAACTCACCGCGCCGCGCGGCGAAATCCCTCCGCTCGCGCCTCGGCCTCAGAGCAAAACCACCGCTCGCCCTTGCCCTCGTTGATCCGCGTCGCGGCATAATCGGCCTGCCCTGGCAGATGATAGATGCGCTTGCCTTGCGCGCCGATATTGCCCTTGATCGCACAGCCCCCATCCGGTGCGGCCTGAACCGGTGCCTGATCCTGCTGTCGATACGCCTCCGGCTCCATCCAGTCCGATGCCCAGACACCCAGACCCTCGCGCCGCGCCGCCACTTCGGCATTCACATAGCGATCCGAATAGCGGCGATAGGCCAGGGCGCCGCCCTGCCGCACCATCAGTGCCGCCACATCTGTGTCCTGCCGCAGGCAGACCGCCACCGCACGCCCGTACCGATCGACATCCTGCACCGCACAGGTCAGACGGCCCCCCGCCACGATCTTGGCAAGCATGTCACGCGCCGCGGCCCCGCAGGCCCATGCCGCCCCGCCCCGGTCGCAGACCTGATCCAGTTCCGGCGCATCGATCCCGAACAGGCGCACCCTCTCGCCCGCCAGTTCCAGCGTATCGCCATCCACCACCCGCGCGCGCCCCTCCAGCGCCAAGGTCGGGCCAGTCAGCAGCATCAGAACGATCAGTGAACGAAGTATTAACATCATCCCCCGATTTCCGCCGCCAAAGGGCGAAAATCAAGGAATTTGTTAATACTTCCTTAAATGGTTAAGAACACAGCAGGAACGCCGCTGTCCAAACCCTTACCGCTGCGCCACCCGCCAATTCGGGTTGATCCACGGCTCCTGGTTCGATGCGGGCAAGGGCGTCCGGCCCAGCAGATGATCCGCCGCCTTCTCGCCCACCATGATCGACGGCCCGTTCAGATTGCCATTTGTCACCTGCGGAAAGATCGAACTGTCCGCCACGCGCAAGCCATCAACCCCGATCACCCGGCATTCGGGATCGACCACCGCCATCGGATCATCCCGCCGTCCCATCCGCGCCGTGCCGCAGGGGTGATATGCGCTTTCTGCATGGTGGCGGATGAAATCATCCAATTCCGCATCCGTCTGCACCCCGGCGCCGGGCTGGATTTCATGCTTCACATGCCCCGCCATCGCCTCCTGCCCGAAAATCTCACGCGTCAGGCGGATGCAGGTGCGGAAATCCTCCCAATCCTCGGGGTGAGACATGTAATTGAACACGATCCTCGGCGCATCCGCCGGATCACCCGACCGCAGCGTGACCGCCCCCCGCGATTTCGATCGCATCGGTCCGACATGTGCCTGAAACCCATGCCCCTCGGCCGCCACCTTGCCGTCATAACGCACAGCGATGGGCAGGAAATGATACTGGATATCGGGATATTCCACCCCCGCCTTCGACCGGATGAAGGCGCAAGCCTCGAACTGGTTCGAAGCGCCCAGCCCCTTTTTGGTGAACAGCCACTGCGCCCCGATCACCGCCTTGCCCATCAGGTTCCAGTATTTGTACAGCGTGATGGGCTGCTTGGACGCAAACTGCAGATACAGTTCCAGATGGTCCTGCAAATTCGCCCCCACTCCGGGCCGATCCGCCACCACCTCCACCCCATGCGCGCGCAGATGCGCGCCCGCGCCAATCCCTGATAGCATCAGAATCTTTGGCGTGTTGATGCTGGATGCCGCCACCACCACCTCGCGGCTTGCACGGATCACCTCGATCTGCCCACCGCGCTCCACCTCCACGCCCACAGCGCGGCCCGCCTCGATCACCACCCGCCGCGCAAAGGCACGGATGACCTGCACCTTCCCGGTTTTCATCGCAGGCTTCAGATAGGCATTCGCCGCCGACCAGCGCTGCCCGTTGAAGATCGTGGCCTCCATCGGCCCGAACCCCTCCTGCTGCTGGCCATTATAGTCGCGCGTCACCGGATAACCCGCCTGCTCGCCCGCCCTGATAAACGCCTCGAACAGCGGGTTCTCGCGCGGCCCCCGCGTCACATGCAGCGGCCCCTTCGCGCCGCGCCAACTGGGATCAGCCCCGTCGCGCTGCCCGTGCCACTGCTCCATCCGCTGGAAATAGGGCAGCACATCGGCATAAGACCACCCCTGCGCGCCCATCTCGGCCCAGGTGTCGAAATCCCGGGCGTGCCCACGCACATAGACCATCCCGTTGATCGACGATGACCCGCCGATCACCTTGCCCCGCGGCGTGGCCAGCACACGCCCCCCCAGATACGGCTCCGGCTCGGAATGAAAGCCCCAGTCATACCGCGACATGTTCATCGGATAGGACAACGCCGCCGGCATCTGGATGAACGGCCCCGCATCGGTGCCGCCATGTTCGATCACCGTCACCGTGGCCCCACCTTCGGCCAGACGGTATGCCGTGGCCGACCCGGCCGACCCTGCCCCGATGATCACGAAATCCGCCGTCATATCCCCGATCCTTCCGACATCAGTTCTTCCGCGCCGCCAGCGCAAGGCAGTCGGCAAAGCGGTCAAAGGCCACATTCCCGCCCGACGCCACCACCAGCACCACCTTGCCCGCCACAGGCACCTGTCCTGCCAGCACAGCGGCCAGCGCCACCGCGCCTGATGGCTCCAGCACCAGCTTCAGCACATCAAACGCCCGCGCCATGGCCTGCGCCACCGGCTCGTCCGCCACTGCCAGCCCGGCCACACCCGCCGCCTGACAGGCGGCAAAATTCGCCACACCCGGCATCGGCGCCTGCAAGGCATCGCACAAAGTGGCCCCCCCAGGCGCCGCCACCCGCTCGCCCGCGCGCAAGGACCGGCCCAAGCCATCATGCCCCACCGGCTCACAGCCCCAGATCGCCACGCCCGGATGCGCCCCCCGCATCATCAGCGACACGCCCCCCATCAGGCCCCCGCCCCCCACCGGGCAGACCACCACATCCGGCTCTGCCCCCGCCTCGTGCATCTGCGCCAAAGCCTCAACCGCCGCCGTCCCCTGCCCCGCAATCACCGCCACGTCGTCAAAGGGATGCAGCAAGACCAGCCCCCGCTCTGCCGCCAGATCACGCGCCATACCCGCCGCCACCACCTCGCGCGGGGCATCGCCGTGATGCGACAGCACCACTTCCGCCCCCAGCGCCAGCGTCGCCTCGCGCTTCGCCGCAGGCGCATCCCAGGGCATCACGATGGTGACTGGCACCCCCAGATCACGCCCCGCCGCCGCCAGACCCTGCGCAAAATTGCCGGATGAAAACGCCACCACGCCCCGCGCCCGTTCTTCTGCCGTCAACTGCATCAACCGCCACAGCGCGCCGCGCAGCTTGAACGATCCCGTCCGCTGCAACCCCTCGGCCTTCACGAACAGCCGCGCCGCGCCGCAGTCCCGCGCCAGCACGTCCGATTCGAGCAACGGCGTCAGCCGCACCCGTCCGGCAAGCGCCTGCTGCGCCGCCGCCATCTGCGCAGGCTGGGGCAGATCAATACGGAGCATCCACCGGCCCCATCCCCACATAGACAGACTTGACCTGCGTGTAATGCTCCACCGCCGCGCGCCCGTTCTCGCGCCCCACGCCAGACATCTTCGATCCCCCGAACGGGCTTTCGACCGGTGTCAGGTTATAGGCATTGATCCAGCACGTCCCCGCTTCCAGTTGCGCGATCACCCGATGCCCGCGCGTCAGGTCTGCCGTGAACACCCCCGCCGCAAGGCCGAATTCCGTGGCATTGGCGCGCGCGATGACCTCGTCTTCGCTGTCGAAATCCAGCACCGCCATCACCGGGCCGAACACCTCTTCCCGCGCGATGGTCATGTTGTCGGTCACATCGGCAAAGACGGTCGGCTCCACGAAAAACCCCGTGTTCACAGCCGCCCGCCCGCCACCACAAATCAGCCGCGCGCCTTCGGCCTTGGCGGTTTCCATATAGCCCAGCACCTTGTCCAACTGCACGGCGCTGACCAGCGGCCCCATCTGCGTGGCCTCGTCCAACGGATCACCCAGCAGGATCGTCTTTGTCCGCGCCGCCAGCCGCTCCAGAAACCGCGCCTTGATCCCCTTCTGCACGAACACCCGCGTGCCGTTGCTGCACACTTGGCCTGCGGAATAGAAATTCCCCAGCATGGCCGCACCTACGGCATCCTCGACCGACGCATCGTCGAACACGATCAGGGGTGACTTGCCGCCCAGTTCCATCGTCACATTGCGGATGCCATCCGCCGCCGCCGCATAGACTCGCCGCCCCGTCGGCACCGACCCGGTCAAAGATACCTTGGCCACGCGCGGATCGGTCACCAGCGACGCCCCCACCGCGCCGCGCCCCTGCACCACGTTGAACAGACCCGGCGGCAACCCCGCCGCCACAAAGATCTCGGCCAGCTTCAGCGCGCCCAAGGGCGTCACCTCCGATGGCTTGAACACCATCGCATTGCCGAGGCTCAGCGCCGGGGCTGCCTTCCAGCAAGCGATCTGGCTGGGGTAATTCCACGCCCCGATCCCCACGCAGACCCCCAACGGCTCGCGGATCGTATAGACAAAATCCCGCCCCAGCGGGATCGTCTCGCCCGTCACTGTGGGGGCCAGCCCCGCGAACCATTCCAAGCTGTCCGCCCCGCTTGGCCAATCCGCCACCCGCGTTTCCTGAATGGGCTTGCCGGTATCCAGCGTCTCCAGCTGCGCCAGTTCCTCGCCCCGGTCACGGATCATGTCCGCCGCCCGCCGCAGAATCCGCGCCCGCTCAACGGGTTTCATCGCCGCCCAGTCCCGCTGCGCCCGCTGGGCCGAGGCCAGCGCCGCCTCCACCACCGCAGGTGTCGCCTCATGCAACACGGCGATCACCTCGCCGCTCGCCGGATATATCACCTCGATCGCCGCCCCGGCCTTGTCCTCGACATAGGTGCCGTCCACGAAATGACTGCCCTTCGGTTGCGCCCTCATGCGACCCGTCCCTTCAACTGTGCGTTCAGATAATCCAGCGCCACTGCCACCGCTGCCTGCCCATCGGGCGGCCCGGATTTCAGCACCTCGCGCAGATACAAACCGTCGATCAATGCGCCCAAGCCTTCGGCCACTTCCGCCGCCCGCGCGCCCGCCAAAGGCCGCAGACAAACCATCAGGTTAGACCTGAGCCGCCCCTGATAGATCGCCAACAGCCGCTTCGCCTCGGGCACTGTCTGGGCCAGCACATAGAAATTCAGCCAGGCCCCCACCACCTCACGCCGGAAATTCCCCGCGCTGAAACTGGCCGCCAGAATCGCCCGCAGCCGCGCCTCCGGCCCCGTCGCCACCGCCAGCGCACCGCGCACCTCGGCCCCATAAAGCGTCAGCACATGCCGCATCGCCGCGAGGAATATCTCCTCCTTGGAGCCAAAATAATGATGCGCCAACGCGCTCGACATGCCCGCCCGCTTGGCGATCTGGCTCACCGTCACGTCCAGCGATCCGACCCGCCCGATCTCGGTGATCGTCGCTTTGACCAGCGCCGCCTTTCGGATAGGCTCCATCCCAAGCTTCGGCATGTCCGGTTCGGCCCCCAAGAAAAGTCTTGCCAAACCGAATAAGCGTGAAGTCTATTGACTCGTCAATCAACAAAAAACCAACCGGGAGACTGCCATGTTGAAATCAACCCTCCTCGCCAGCGTCGCCACGCTTGCGTTGGCCGGGGCCGTCGCCGCCGAAGGCTGCGACACCGTCATCTTCTCCGATGTGGGCTGGACCGACATCACCGCCACCACCGCCGCCACCACCCTCGTGCTCGAGGCGCTGGGGTATGAGACGGAAACCAAGGTTCTCTCCGTGCCCGTCACCTATACCGGTCTGGCCGAAGGCGATATCGACGTGTTCCTCGGCAACTGGATGCCGTCGATGGAAGCCGACATCGCCCCCTACCGCGATGCAGGCACCGTCGACACCGTCCGCGCCAACCTTGAAGGCGCGAAATACACGCTCGCGACGAACGAGGCAGGCGCCGCCCTCGGCATCACCGATTTCACAATGATCAAGGATCACAAGGACGCACTCGGTGCCGAAATTTACGGCATCGAACCCGGCAATGACGGCAACCGTCTGGTGCTCGAGGCGATCGAAAGCCCGGCCTACGGCATGGACGGATTCGAAATCGTCGAATCCTCGGAACAGGGCATGCTCGCCGAAGTGGCCAGCAAGACCGAGGCGGGCGAGCCCATCGTCTTCCTCGCCTGGGAACCCCACCCGATGAACGCGAACTTCAAGCTCACCTACCTCACCGGCGGGGATGATCTTTTCGGGCCGAACTTCGGCGGCGCCACGATCTATACGAACACACGCGCGGGCTATGTGGCCGAATGCCCGAATACCGGCAAACTGCTGCAGAACCTGGCCTTCACCCTGCCCATGGAAAACGAAATCATGGGCGCGATCCTGAATGACGGCGCCGATCCGCGCGACGCCGCAAAGGCCTGGCTGACGGCCAACCCCACCGTGTGGGAGCCGTGGCTGGAAGGCGTGACCACCAAGGATGGCGGCGACGCCAAGGCCGCCGTCGCAGCCGCCCTGCAGTAAACCGCTCCGCCCTGCGGCGGCCCCCGGGGGCTTTGCGCCCCCGGACCCCCGCAGGGTATTTTCCGCCAAGATGAAGGGGGAAGGCCGCAGATGGATTGGCTGACTGACACCAAGATACCCGTTGGCCGCACCGCCAAGGCGATCTTCGACTGGATGAACACCAACCTCGGTCCGCTGTTCGATCTGATCTCGGCCGGGATGGAGGCGATGATCGACGGCATCCTCTGGGTGCTGCAAACGCCGCATCCCTTTGTCATCATTGCCTTCTTCATCGCCCTGACCTGGTATTTGCAGCGCAACTGGAAGGTCTGCCTCGGCGTGCTACTGGGCTTTCTCTTCATCCTCAATCAGGGCTATTGGGAAGAAACCACCGAAAGCCTGACGCTGATCCTTGCCGCCTGCGTTGTCTGCATGGGCCTTGGCGTGCCCATCGGCATCGCCGCCGCCCATCGCCCGCGCCTTTATCAGGCGATGGTCCCGGTGCTGGACCTCATGCAAACGCTGCCCACCTTCGTCTACCTGATCCCCGCCATCGTCTTCTTCGGCCTCGGAATGGTGCCGGGCCTGATCGCCACGGTGATCTTCGTGCTGCCCGCCCCCATCCGGCTGACCTATCTGGGCATCTCCACCACTCCGCAAGCCCTGTTAGAAGCCGCCACCGCCTTCGGCGCCACCCCGCGCCAGCGGCTGTGGAAGGTAGAGCTTCCCTACGCCTTCCCGCAGATCATGGCCGGCCTGAACCAGACCATCATGCTGTCGCTGTCCATGGTCGTCATCGCCGCCCTTGTCGGCGCGAACGGCCTTGGCGTGCCGGTCGTGCGCGCGCTGAACTCGGTCAACTCCGCGCTCGGTTTTGAATCGGGCTTCATCATCGTGGTGGTGGCCATCCTCTTGGACCGCATGCTTCGGGTGACCCGCCAATGACCGCCTCCCGCAACGCCGTAGAATTCGATCGCGTCTCCATCGTCTTTGGCGACCATCCCGACCGCGCCCTTCCCCTGATGGATGCGGGCAAGACAAGGGCCGAGGTGCAGCAGGCCTGTGGCCAGGTTCTGGGCGTGCATGATTGCACCCTGTCGGTGGCCGAAGGCGAAATCCTCGTCCTCATGGGCCTGTCGGGTTCAGGCAAATCCACCCTCCTGCGCGGGGTCAACGCGCTCAACCCCGTGGTGCGAGGCGAGGTGCGGGTCTGGGATGGCAGCCGCATGGTCAGCGTCACCAAGGCCGATGCCACCACCCTGCGCGACCTGCGCCTGTCGCGCATCGCCATGGTGTTTCAGCAATTCGGCCTGCTTCCTTGGCGCACAGTGCGCGAAAATGTGGGTCTCGGCCTCGAACTCGCGGGCATCCCGCCCGAGGGGCGGCGGGCAAAAGTGGACGAACAGCTTGCCCTCGTGAACCTCACCCAATGGGCCGACCGCAAGGTGGGCGAATTGTCGGGCGGGATGCAGCAACGCGTGGGCCTTGCCCGCGCCTTCGTGACCCAAGCCCCGATCCTGTTGATGGATGAACCCTTCTCCGCCCTCGATCCCCTGATCCGCGCGCGCCTTCAGGACGAACTCCTCGATCTGCAGGCCAAGCTGAAACGCACCATCGTTTTCGTCAGCCACGATCTGGATGAGGCGTTCAAGATCGGCAACCGCATCGCCCTGATGGAGGGCGGCCGCATTGTCCAATGCGGCACCGCGCGCGAAATCATCGCCAACCCGGTCAGCGAGTATGTCGCCGATTTCGTGGCCCACATGAACCCGATGGCCGTGCTGACCGCCCGCGACGTGATGGAGGCCGGGGCCTGCAACGGCCCTGCCGTCGATTGCGAACTTCCGGTCAAGACGGTGATGACCATGCTCTCCGAAGGCGCAGGGGAATTGCAGGTGACAGAGCGCGGCCAGCCCATCGGCATCATCCGCGCCCCCTCGCTCATGGCGCGGCTCATCAACCCGCGCGGTCAGGGACGCACGTAAACAAGCGTATTCCCGCGACCCAGATAGGACAGTTCCATCCGGTTCCCATCGACCGACAGCACCGCATAGCATTGCATATCCGCCGGATCGTATCCCATCCTTTGCTGGCTCAGCAGCACCCCGCCCTGCGCATCACCGCACCTGTCCGACAGCGTCAGGATCGCCACAGCCAGCAACTCATCGCCATAAATGTCTGTCCATTCCGACCCGGCGATCTGTACCCGGCTTTGCGGATCGTCGGCGCTGACCCACTCCCCCTGCATCGCCGCGCGCTCAGCTGCATAGGGGTCGTCGATCTGTTCCAGCGACGCAATCGCCGCCTCTGCCGTGACATCCCCGAAAGACAGCATGTCGCCCGAAATCCGCAGCGCCGCGCCAACCGGCAGGGCCGCCATCGCCTGCATCGCAGCCGCGTTGCTCTGACCAGACGCAGCGGCGATCCACCGCGCGCCTTCGGCATAGAAGGTGCAGGCGTCCTGCCCTTCTGTGGGCCCGCACCCTTGCAGGATCGCATCGACGAGGAACGGCTCGCCGATCACGCCACGCTCGAAACTGGGCATCGCGGCCGAGTCCAGCAAAGAGGCAACATCCTCTGCCTGCAAGGGAGTCTCGTCAAACGCAGCCGCGTCCGCTTGCTTGCCCGCATCCCCTGCTGCCAGCCGGAAAGTGAAATCCGTGGCCTCCGGCCCGGTGTCGATATGGGAAAAGGCCCGGTTTTCCGCCGCAAGCCCCGCGCAATCGCCATCCGCCCCTGTCAGGGTAAAGGCATCGGGCTTGGTGCAAAAGGCATAGCCTTCACCCGCGAAATCCAGGCCCGACAGGGTGTAATAGAAATGCTGCTGCCGCAGATCGCCCGCCTGCACCACCGTGCAGGCCCCCGGATCAATTCCCCACCAGCCTTCGCTGGTCCATATCCCGTCGGCCGCATAGGCAATGGCGACCGAGGCCCGCTCCGCCCCGTCATTGCACAGCGTCAACCCCGCCTCGGCCTGTCCGGACAGAAGCACCAAACCCACGATCAAACCTGCACGCATCACACCCTCGATTCTGCCGACACCCCAACTGAAACCGGGGCGGGGCAGGCTGTCCAGTGCCGTGCAGGCCGGATCAGCGCCGGGCCTATTCGGCCACGGCCTTTTTCGTGGCAGGCTTTTTCGCGGCGGGCTTTTTCGCGGCGGGCTTTTTCGCAGCGGGCTTCTTCACCGCCGCTTTGGGTTTCGCCGCCGCTTTCGGTTTCGCCGCTGCCTTGGGCTTTGCGGCCTTCTTTCCGCCCGCCTTGCCCGCCTTCTCGACGATCAGCGCCAGCGCCTCCTCCAGCGTTACCGCCTCCGGGTCCAGCTCCTTGGGCAGGGTCGCGTTCACCTTGGCCCATTTCACATAAGGCCCATACTTGCCCGGCATCACCTGCACGTCGCCGCCATCGGGATGCGCGCCCAGCACCCGCAGCGGTGCGGCGGGCGCAGACGCCCCGCGCCCCCGCGTCGCCTTCTGCGCCAGAACCTCGACCGCGCGGTTCATCCCGATGGTAAACACTTCCTCCACATCCGGGATATTCGCATAGACCGGCCCGTGCTTCACATAGGGCCCGAACCGCCCGATCGCGGCCTCCACCATCTGCCCATCCGCCGGATGCGGCCCAATCTGGCGCGGCAGCGTCAGCAACTGAATCGCGCGCTCCAGCGTCATGCTCTCTGGCGACCACCCTTTCGGCAGGCTGGCACGCGGCGGCTTGGGTGCGTCCGTCGTCGCCTCGCCCTTCTGCACATAGGGACCGAACCGCCCCGTCCGCATGCTGATCGGCTGGCCATCCGCATCCAGCCCCAGCACCGTGCCATCCACCGACAGTGCGCCGCCCTCTTCGCCGCCGCCGATGGGGCGGGTATAGCGACATTCCGGGTAATTCCCGCAGCCGATGAAGGCCCCGCCCGACCGCGCGGTCTTCAGGTTCAAGCGCCCCGTGCCACAGACCGGGCAGACGCGCGGATCGCTGCCATCGGCGCGTGCCGGGTACAGATGCGGCGCCAGGAATTCATCAATCTTTTCCAGCACCTCACTGATCCGCAGATCAGCCGTCTCGGCAATCGCCGCCGAAAAATCCCGCCAGAAGCGCGACAGCACTTCCTTGTAATCCCGCTCGCCGGCGGAAACATCGTCCAACTGGCCTTCCAGATCGGCGGTGAAATCGAAATCCACATAGCGGCGGAAATAGTTGGTCAGAAACGCCGTCACCAACCGCCCCTTATCCTCGGGGATAAGGCGGTTCTTGTCCTTGCGCACATATTCGCGATCCTGAATCGTGCCGATGATACTGGCATAGGTGGACGGTCGTCCGATCCCCAGCTCTTCCATCCGCTTGACCAGCGTCGCCTCGGTGAATCGCGGGGGCGGCTGGGTAAAATGCTGGTCCGGGCTGACGGTGCGCTTGTCCACACCCTCGCCCTGCATCACCTGCGGCAGACGGCCCTCATCCTCGCCATCATCATCGCGCCCCTCGTCATAGACCGCAAGGAACCCGTCAAACAGCACGACCTGCCCGTTGGCGCGCAGCACCACCTGCCCATCAGCACTGGCGACATCCACTGCCGTCCGCTCCAGCCGCGCCGCTGCCATCTGGCTGGCAATCGTGCGCTTCCAGATCAGCTCATAGAGCTTCTTCTGATCCGCCTCGACCAGGCGCAGCTTTTCCGGCCCCGCCGCCATATCCGTGGGGCGGATACATTCATGGGCCTCTTGCGCGTTCTTGGCCTTGTTCTTGTACATGCGAGGGCTGTCGGGCACATAGGTCGGCCCGAAGCGGCGCTTGATCTCATCCCGCGCGGCCATCACCGCCTCGGGGGCCATGTCGATGCCATCGGTCCGCATATAGGTGATATGCCCCGCCTCATACAGGCGCTGCGCCGCGCTCATCGTGGCCTTGGCTCCCATGCCGTATTTCCGGCTGGCCTCCTGCTGCAGGGTCGATGTCATGAAGGGCGGCCATGGGTTGCGGGTGGCGGGCTTGGCCTCCACCGATTGCACCGCCAATGTTCGGGAAGTGACAGCCTTCACCGCCAACTCCGCCGCCTCAGCCGTCGGAATGTCGAACTTTGAAAGCTTCTTGCCGCCCAGCACCGACAGCTGCGCCTCAAATTCCTGTCCGCGCGGAGTGATCAGCACCGCTTTCACCGTCCAGTATTCCTGCGCGCGGAAGGCCTCGATCTCCATCTCACGCTCGACGATCAGCCGCAGGCAGACAGACTGCACCCGCCCCGCCGATTTCGCCCCCGGCAGCTTGCGCCACAGCACGGGCGACAGGGTGAATCCCACCAGATAATCCAGCGCCCGCCGCGCCAGATAGGCATCCACCAACGCCTCATCCACCTGACGCGGTTCCTTCATCGCCTTGGTCACCGCATCCTTGGTGATGGCGTTGAAAGTGACGCGCGATACCTTCTTGCCCTTCTTGATCGACGAGGCCAGCGCCTCCTGCAAATGCCAGGAAATCGCCTCACCCTCACGATCAGGGTCGGTGGCAAGGATCAGCGTGTCATCGGTCTTCAGCGCCTCGGCAATCGCGCGAACATGCTTTTTCGATTCCGGCGCAACTTCCCATTCCATCCGGAAATCCTGCTCGGGATCAACCGATCCATCCTTGGCAGGCAGGTCGCGCACATGGCCATAAGATGCCAGAACCGTATAGTCAGACCCGAGGTATTTGTTGATCGTCTTGGCCTTCGCCGGGCTTTCCACAACGACAACAGCCATAAAAAATTCCCTTCATAAGCCCGGATCAACAGCGCGGCACCATGTGGGCGAACCCCGCCGCTTGTCAATGCAGCCATATGACCTGCCCCGCAGCGCGGGCCGGATTGGGCCACAGCCCCCCCGACAATGCCGTATGGCACCCCGATCACCCCGATCAGATGGAACCCGCCAGTCCAACGGGCATCGGCTGCGAAGCGCCACCACCCTTTCCCAGCAACTTATCTACGCGAAACAGGCAGCAGACCGGGGTTTGACCGCTGCAAGGCACACCATGCCCCTCAATTCGCAGATGACCTGTCCGCCGCACGGGCAAGGCGGACCCAACCATTGGCATCACAACCTCGGTCATGCCCCCCGTCGCCGCCCCGACGCGCCATGAGAACGGCCATCCTTTCGACCAGCCGCGACATTTTTGTTGCAACTATATCCACGCTTGGAACAACGGCTGCGGCTGCAACGACCGCTTCGACTGGGCCATGGTCCAGCCCGCAAGTGCAGCGGCGGTTTCGGCTCCCGCTCCAGCTGCGTTTCGGCCTCAGCTTTGCTTCCGACTGCGGCTCAGGCTCAGGCTCAGGCTCAGGCTCAGGCTCAGGCTCAGGCTCAGGCTCAGGCTCAGGCTCAGGCTCAGGCTCAGGCTCAGAAATGATCACTTCCGGTGCCCCTGTCCACCCATCCCCCCTGCATCAAGGTGGCGCAAAGCGCGGTCCGGCTCAGCAGCGCGAAAGCAACCCTCCAGACTGGCGCAGCACACGTCCCTCCATCTCCAGCGCGACCAGTTCCCGTGCCACAATCTCGGTCGGAAGGTCCAGATCGCGGATCAACTGATCCTCTGCCACGGCGCTTGGCCCCAACCGATCAAGGATCATGCCGTGCAACGCCGCCATTTCCACCAGCGGTCGCCGTGCGGGAACCGGGCCGGGCAGTCCCATCACGCCGCCTCCGGCCGTGCGCTGCGCCGCTTGCGCCTGCTCCTCGATCCGCCGCGACACACCATCGACCATCCCTGCGCCGACCCCGCCGATCGTCTCCAGCACATCCTCTGCACTGCGCACCAGCACCGCCCCGTCGCGGATCAGCATGTTGCACCCGGCCGCCCGCGCATCGAACGGATGCCCCGGCACAGCCAACACCTCGCGCCCCAGATCAAGCGCATCCCGTGCGGTGATCAGGCTGCCGGACCGCGCCGCCGCCTCCACCACCACCACGGCCCGTGCCATCCCGGCGATGATCCGGTTGCGCAGCGGGAAATGTCGTGCCTGCGGTGCCATCCCCATCGGCTGCTCTGACACCACGCATCCCGCCTCGGCAATGCGCGCTGCCAAGGCGGCATTTTCTTCGGGATAGATCACATCCACCCCGCCTGCCATCACCGCTACTGTCCCGGTGGCCAGCGCGGCCAGATGCGCCTCGGTGTCGATCCCCCGCGCCAGACCTGACACCACCACATGCCCGGCCGTGCCCAAGGCACCCGACAGGCGTCGCGCCATCCGCACGCCCAGCGAAGACGCATTCCGCGCGCCCACCATCGCCACCATGGGCCGCGAAAGCCAGGCCACATCGCCCCGCGCCCACAGGATGGGCGGTGCATCCGGCATCTCCTCCAGCCCCGCCGGATAGCCGGCCGCCCCGGGCACCAACATCACCGCACCCGCCAGCCGCGCCTGCGCCATCTCGTGCCGCGCCACCTCTACCGGGCAGGGTACGTAATCCTCCACCCCCGCCGCGCGCGCCACATCGGGCAGTGCGGCCAGCGCCGCCCGCACCGATCCATGTTCCGCCACCAGCCGGTGATAGGTCACTGCCCCCACCCGCCGCGACCGGATCAGCCGCAGCCGATCCACCGGATCATCATCCTGGAAATCCCGCATCTGGCCCGCCTTCTGCTGCCCTTTCCCGAACCATGCCGCCGATTCCTTAAGCTTGGGTGAATCCCCGCCCCCAAACCCGGCGGAATCCGCCCCCCCTGCGTCGCCTTCGTCATTGAAGCCCGCGCGAAAGTTTGATCAAATAGCGTCAAAGACAGGTCCGCGCCGGACCCCGCAGGATGGAGCCCAATCATGCAAAATGCCGAAGTCGCCCTTCGCCGGGATCAAGCCATTTCCCGCGGCGTCGGGATGATGACCCAGATTTATGCCGACCGCGCCCTGAACGCGGAAATCTGGGATATCGAAGGCAATCGCTATATCGATTTCGCCGCCGGCATCGCCGTGGTCAACACCGGCCATTGCCACCCCAAGGTCATGGCCGCCGTCACCGCCCAGATGGCCAAGTTTACCCATACCTGCCATCAGGTCCTGCCGTACGAGAATTACATCCACCTCGCCGAACGGCTGAACGCCGCCGTGCCGGGCAATTTTGCCAAGAAGACCATCTTCGTCACCACCGGGGCCGAGGCCTGCGAAAACGCGGTCAAGATCGCCCGCATCGCCACCGGCCGCAACGCGGTGATCGCCTTCGGCGGCGGCTTCCATGGCCGTACCTTCATGGGCATGTCGCTGACCGGCAAGGTCGAACCCTACAAAAAGGGCTTCGGCGCGATGATGCCCGATGTCTTCCACGTGCCCTTCCCGATGGGGCCGCATGGCATCTCGACGGAAGATTCCATGAAAGGCATCGAAAAGCTGTTCAAGG
Source organism: Variovorax paradoxus (assembly GCA_943370085.1). GTDB lineage: Bacteria > Pseudomonadota > Alphaproteobacteria > Rhodobacterales > Rhodobacteraceae > Paragemmobacter. Next base: position 156,319 of record CALRPT020000006.1, read on the forward strand.
CAGATCTCGATCCGGCCCGCGTCGCGGCCATCATCTTCGAACCCGTGCAGGGCGAAGGCGGCTTCTATGAAGCCCCGACCGATCTGATCCGCGCCATCCGCGCGCTGTGCGACAAGCACGGCATCGTCATGATCGCGGATGAGGTGCAGACCGGATTCGCGCGCACCGGCAACCTGTTCGCCATGGAAATGCACGGCGTCGCGGCGGACCTTACCACCATGGCCAAAGGCCTTGCGGGTGGTCTGCCGCTCGCCGCTGTCACCGGCAAGGCAGAACTGATGGATGCCGCCAACCCGGGCGGCCTTGGCGGCACCTATGCCGGCAACCCGCTGGGCATCGCCGCCTCGCACGCCGTGCTGGATGTGATCGAGGAAGAACAGCTTTGCGCCCGCGCCAATGAGCTTGGCTCGCGGCTCAAGCAGCGGCTGGAGGCGATCCGCTCCACCACCCCGGAAATCAGCGACATCCGCGGTCCGGGCTTCATGGTCGCGGTGGAATTCGCCAACCCCGGCACCAAGGAACCCGATGCCGGCTTCACCGGCCGCGTGCGGACCGAGGCGCTCAAGCGTGGGCTGATCCTGCTCACCTGCGGTGTCTATGGCAATGTGGTGCGCTTCCTCGCCCCCATCACCATCCCCGACGCCCATTTCGCCGAGGCGATGGGTATCCTGGAAGAGTCTGTCGCCGCAGCCCGTCAGGCCTAATCGCGATGCCACAACCGCGGACCGGGGGCCAGCCCCCGGACCCCCGGGATATTTTTACCAAGATGAAGACCAAGGCGTCGAAAGAGGGGGGCCGTTCCAACTGGAATGGCCCTTTCGCTTCGGATAAGCCAAGGGCATGAGCGATCCCGTCCCCTCTTCCGGCTTCCGGTTGACCGGCGTTTCCGTCCAACTGGGCGGCAAACCGGTGCTGTCCGACCTCACGCTCACCCTGACCGAGGCCCGCATCGGCATTCTTGGCCGCAACGGATCGGGCAAGACCACCCTTCTGCGCCTGCTCGCAGGCCTGATCCCGCCCACGCAAGGCACCCTCACGCTCGATGGGATCGACCCCGCCCGCGACCGCAAGGCGATGCTCTCGCGCCTCGGCATCCTGTTCCAGAACCCCGATCACCAGATCCTGTTCCCGACGGTCGAGGAAGAGCTCGCCTTCGGCCTGCGCCAGCAGGGCCAGACCGACGCCGCCGCCCGCGCCGCCGCCCGCGCCGTGCTGGCAACCGAGGGCCGCGCCCATTGGGCCACCGCCTCCACCGCCACGCTCAGCCAAGGCCAGCGGCACTGGCTCTGCCTGCAGGCGGTGCTGATGATGGCACCCGCCACGATCCTGCTGGATGAGCCTTTCGCCGGGCTTGACCTGCCCGCTCAGGCCCGCCTGACCCGCCGCCTTGCTGCCCTGCCGCAACGGCTGATCACCGTGACCCATGATCCTGCCAGCCTGACGGGGGCCGACCGCATCCTCTGGCTCGATTCGGGGCGCATCCTGCAGGATGGCCCGCCCGATGCCGTGCTTCCCGCATTCATCGCCGCGATGGGCCGGATCGCAAGCGACGATCACGACACCGCCCTGCCCGACTGATCCAAGGCCACCCATGCTCGCCCTCACCTCGCCCGTGCAAACGCCCCTCCACCGCCTGCCCACCGGGGTGAAACTGGCGGCACTTGCGGTGTTCACCTTCCTGCTCTTTCAACTCGACAGCCCCACCGCCCTTGCCCTCGCGCTTGCCCTTATCGCCGCGCTGCACCTGCCGGGCGGCTGGCCCTTCGCCGCCCATGCCCTACGCCTTCTGCGCCCACTCTGGCCCTTCGCGCTCGTCCTTCTGCTCTGGCATCTCTGGACCCAAGACCCGCGCGGCGGCGCCATCGTCCTTCTGCGCCTGACCACCGCTGTCGCCGCCGCCAACCTTGTCACGATGACCACCCGCCTCTCCGACATGATCACTGTCATCGAACGCCTGGCCGCCCCCCTTGCCCGCTTCGGCCTGCCGCCGCGCACCCTGGCACTCGCCATCGCGCTGACCATCCGCTTCCTGCCCGTCCTGTCCGACCGCCTCACCCGCCTTGCCGAGGCATGGCGTGCCCGCTCCCCCCGCCGCCCCGCTTGGCGCATTCTCACCCCGGCAACGCTGGCCACCCTCGACGATGCCGATCAGGTGGCCGAGGCCTTGCGGGCACGGGGCGGCGCGGGCTAGATGCGCCCCACCCATAAGGAGACGCCCCATGGAACGCAGCCTGTCCCACATCGCCCTCTTCGCGGCCCTGATCGCGGTCTTGGGCTTCGTGCCCCAGATCACGCTGGCCACAGGCGTGCCGATCACCGCCCAAAGTCTCGGCATCATGCTCTGCGGCACCGTGCTCGGCGCCAAGCGCGGCGCGCTGGCGGTGCTTCTGTTCCTGCTCCTTGTCGCGATCGGCCTGCCGCTCTTGTCGGGCGGGCGCGGCGGTCTTGGGGTCTTTGCCTCGCCCACGGTCGGTTTCCTGATCGGCTTTCCCATCGCCGCCTTCGTCGCGGGCCTGATCGTCGAACGCAGCCGCGCGCCCATCGGCCTTGCCGCCGGGCTGGGTGCCTTTCTTGGCGGGGTTGTCACCCTTTACGCCTTCGGCATCCCCGGCATGGCCCTGATGCTGGGCAAAACCCTGCCCGAGGCCGCGCTTCTGATCACGCCCTACCTGCCGGGTGACCTGATCAAGGTCGCACTTACGGGCCTCATAACCCACAGCCTTGCCCGCATGCGCCCGGACTTCCTGCCCTCACGGCACTGATCAAAAGAAAAGGGCGGCCCCAAAGGCCGCCCCCTGATTTTTCGCATGAAAAATCGCCCTTACCGCAGCTTCAGCGTGGCCAGCCCCACCAAGGCCAAAATCAGCGAGATGATCCAGAACCGGATCACGATCTGCGGCTCGGCCCAGCCCTTCTTCTCAAAGTGGTGGTGGATCGGAGCCATCAGGAACACGCGCTTTCCCGTCGCCTTGAAATAGGCAACCTGGATGATCACGCTCAGCGCCTCCACCACGAACAGCCCGCCCACAATGGCCAGCACGATCTCGTGCTTGGTGCAGACGGCAATCGCGCCCAGTGCACCGCCCAGCGCCAGCGATCCGGTATCGCCCATGAACACCGCCGCAGGCGGCGCGTTGTACCACAAAAAGCCCATCCCCCCGCCGAACAGCGCCGCGCAGAAGATCAGCAATTCCCCGGTGCCCGGCACGAAATGCACCCCCAGATAGTCGGTGTAATTGGCGTTCCCCACCACATAGGCGATCACCCCGAAGGTGCCGGCCGCGATCATCACCGGCATGATGGCCAACCCGTCCAGACCATCGGTCAGGTTCACCGCATTGGCGGCCCCCACGATCACCACCATCCCGAAGGGGATGAAGAACCACCACATGTTCAACAGCAGGTCCTTGAAGAACGGGAATGCCAATTGGTTGGTCAACGGCCCCGGATGAAAGGCCGACGCGGCATAGGTCGCCAAGGCGGCGATCAGCAGCCCCGCCCCGAACCGCACCCGCCCCGGTACGCCCTTGGTGTTCTGCTTGGTCACCTTGGCATAATCATCGGCAAAGCCGATCAGGCCAAAGGCCAGCGTCACCAGCAACACGATCCAGACATAGGGGTTGTCCCACCGCGCCCAGAGCAGCGTCGACACCATCAGCGCCGACAGGATCAGAAGGCCCCCCATCGTCGGCGTGCCTGCCTTGGCGAAATGGCTTTGCGGCCCGTCATCGCGGATCGGCTGGCCCTTCTTCTGCTTGCGGCGCAACAGGTCGATCAGGGGTCGCCCAAAGACAAACCCGAAGACCAGCGCCGTCAGGAACGCGCCCCCTGCCCGCACCGTCTGATAGCGGAACAGGTTGAAGAAATCCCCACCGTCCGAAAAGGCCGTCAGCCAATAGAACATCTCACTCAGTCCCCGCGTTCTTTGGCGCCACCGCCTGCCCCAGTTTCCTCAAGCCGTCAACGACAAGACTGACCTTCGACCCCTTCGATCCCTTCACAAGCACAATATCCCCGGCGTCAATGATGCTCCGCGCCCGCCCGGCCAACTCTGCCGCCGTCTCGGTCCAGGTTCCCCGCTGCCCGCGCGGCAGCCCTTCCCACAGCGCCCGCATCCTTGGGCCCACGCAATGGATCACCGTCACCGCCGCCAGCCCCGGATGGCGCGCGATGGCCGCGTGCAAGTCGCCTTCCGTCGGCCCCAGTTCCAGCATGTCGCCCAGCACGGCAATCCGCCGCCCTGTCGCCAGCCGCCCCTTGCCATTCTCCGGTACGGCGGCAATCAGCACATCCAGCGCCGCCGCCATACTGGCCGGATTGGCGTTGAACGCATCGTCGATCAGGTCGAACCCGGTCTCTTCCAGCGAATCCATCACGATCCGCTCACGCGTGCCGCGCCCCACAGGCGGCGACCATTGCCCGATGTCACAGGCCGTGATCGCCGGGTCGCAGCCCAGCGCCTCGGCCACGGCCAGCGCGCCGGTCGCATTGGCCGCGAAATGCCGCCCCGGCGAGCGGACCTTGAACAGCAGCGCCTCACCCCGCCGCGTTGCCCGCACCACCGTCGTCTCGCCCGCAATCTCGACCGACAGGATGTGCCAATCCGCATCCGCCACTGTCCCGAACGTCACCGCCTTCGCCCCCACCGCCGCCGCCTTGGCGCGCAGGATCGGGGCCGTTGCGATATCGGCATTCAGAACCGCCACCCCACCGGGCCGCAAACCATCCAGAATCGACGCCTTCTCCTGCGCGATCCCCTCGATGCTCTCGAACGCCTCCAGATGCGCGGGCGCCACCGTGGTGATCATCGCCACATCCAGATCGGCCATCCGCGCCAGCGGCGCGATCTCGCCGGGATGGTTCATCCCGATCTCGATCACCGCGAATTCCGTCTCCTCCGGCATCCGCGCCAGCGTCAGCGGCACGCCCCAATGGTTGTTGTAACTCGCCTCCGCCGCATGCACCCGGCCCTGCCCGCCCAGAATGGCGCGCAGCATTTCCTTGGTGGATGTCTTGCCCACCGATCCGGTGATCCCCACCACCTTCGCCTTCGTCCGCGCCCGCGCCGCGCGGCCCAGATCCTCCAGCGCGCGCAGCACATCCGGCACGATCAGCAGCGGCGCATCCTTGGCCACCCCCTCGGGAACACGCGACACCAAAGCCGCCGCCGCGCCCTTCTCCAGCGCGGCACCCACGAAATCATGCCCGTCACGCACGTCCGTCAATGCCACAAACAATTCCCCCGGCCGCAGCGTCCGCGTGTCGATCGACACGCCCGACGCCGCCCAACGCTGCGTCGTCCGTCCGCCCGTCGCCGCCACCGCTGCATCGGAAGTCCACAATACCATCAGATCACCCCATCCAGCGCCGCAACCGCGATGCTCGCCTGTTCCACATCGTCAAAGGGATAGACATCGCCCTTGATGATCTGCCCCGTCTCATGCCCCTTGCCCGCAATCAGCAGCGCATCGCCCGGCCCCAACGCATCCACCCCACGCAAGATCGCCTCGGCCCGGTCGCCCACCTCATTGGCCTCGGGGCAGGCTGCCAGGATCGCGGCCCGGATCGCGGCAGGCTCCTCACTGCGCGGATTGTCATCCGTCACGAACAGCACATCGGCAAATTCCCGCGCCGCCGCCCCCATCAGGGGGCGCTTTGTGCGGTCGCGGTCGCCGCCCGCGCCAAAGACGATCACGATCCGCCCCATCACATGCGGCCGCAGCGCCCTGAGAGCGGTCGCAATCGCATCCGGCGTATGGGCGTAATCCACGAACACCGCCGCGCCATTCGCCCGCGTCGCCGCCAGTTGCATCCGCCCCCGCACACCCTGCAGCGATGGCAGCACCCGGAACACCGCCGCAGGGTCCTCGCCCGCTGCGATCACCAACCCGGCGGCCAGCGCCACATTCTCTGCCTGAAACCCGCCGATCAGATCCAGCCGCACCTGATGCGGCTGCCCCTGCCACTGAAACCGCACCTCCTGCCCCGTCGCATCATGGCGCTGCCCCAAAAGCCGCAGGTCGCAGCCCGCGCCATGCCCAACCGTCAGCACCCGCTGCCCGCGCGCCTGCGCCACCGCAGCCACCTGCGCGCCATGGGGATCGTTCATGTTCACCACCGCCACGCCCTCGGGCGGCAACACCCGCGCGAACAGCGCCGCCTTGGCCGCGAAATAGGCCTCCATCGTGCCGTGGTAATCCAGATGGTCCTGCGTGAAATTCGTAAATCCCGCCGCCGCCAGCCGCACGCCATCCATCCGCCGCTGATCCAGCCCGTGCGACGATGCCTCCATCGCCGCATGGGTAACCCCGGCCCCCGCCGCCTGCGCCAGCATGGAATGCAGCGTCAGCGCGTCCGGGGTCGTGTGGCTCGACGGTGCCGCCCAGGCCCCCTCTACCCCCGTGGTGCCGATATTGATCGCCGCATGGCCCAGCGCCATCCAGATCTGCCGGGTGAAGGTCGCCACCGATGTCTTGCCATTGGTCCCGGTGACCGCAACCATAACCTGAGGTTGTGCGCCAAACCACAGCGCCGCCGCGCCTGACAGGGCTTCCCGCGCATCCTCGGCCACCACCAGCGCCACATCGCTGCCCGCCAACACCTCCGCCGCGATCCGCGCGCCCGTCCCATCGGTCAGCACCGCCGCCGCGCCCATCCGCAAGGCCGGGCCGATGAATTCGCCCCCATGCAGCACCGCGCCCGGCAGGGCCGCGAAGAGGAACCCGTCCTTCACCGCCCGGCTGTCCGCCGTGATGCCAGCCAGCAGCGGGTCACGCCCGCCCCGCGCCGCCAGACCGAGTTCCGACAGTTTTTTCGCCCCGGCCATGCCCAGCGCCCCCGATCTAGTTCGCGACGGCTGTTAGCTCATCCACCGCCGGGGGTTCAACCACCGGCCGCAATCCCAGAAGCGGCGCGGCACGACGAATGATCTCGCCCGCCACGGGCACCGCCGTCCAGCCCGCCGTGCGGCGCGGCTCGCTCCCGGATGTCTCCACAGGCTCATCCAGCGTCACCACCAGCACATATTTCGGGTCATCGGCCGGGAACATGCTGGCAAAGGTGTTCACCACCTTGTCCGTGTCATAGCCGCCCTGCGCATTGGGCTTTTCCGCCGTCCCGGTCTTGCCTGCCACATGATAGCCCGGCACATCGCCCAGCGTCGCCGTGCCATGCTCCACCACCCCGCGCAGCATATGGACCGCTGCCTGTGCCGTATCGGCTGTCATCACGCGCGGCCCGTTCTGCGGCACGCCCCCGCGCAACAGCGTCGGTGTCACCCGCACCCCACCATTGGCAATCGCCGCATAGGCCACCGCCAGATGCATCGGGCTGGCCGAAATGCCATGCCCGTAAGAGGTTGTAATGGTGGTGATATCCGGCCACCGTTTCGGCACGATGGGCTTTGCCCCCGGTGCCTCGACCAGTTCGATCACCGTCGGATCAAAGAACCCCAGCGATTGGAAGAACGCCGCCTGCCGCTCCGCCCCGATCATCAGCGCCAGATTGGCCGTGCCGACGTTCGACGATTTCACGATCACATTCTCGACCGAAAGCAGCGGGCCATAGTTCTTGCCCTGAAACTCCTTGATGGTGAACCGGCCCCACCGGCGCGGCGCATTGGCATCCACCATCGTCTCCGGCTCGACCAGCCCAAGGTTCAGCGCATTGGCGACGGTAAAAATCTTGAACGTCGACCCCAGTTCATAAACCCCCTGCACCGCGCGGTTGAACAGCGGGCTGTCGCCCGGATCGCCCTTCACCAGCGGGCTGGGCCGGTCATTCGGATCAAACGCGGGCAGCGAGGCCAGCGACAGGATCTCCCCCGTCCGCACATCCATCAGGATCGCCGCAGCGCCCTTGGCATTCAGCATGGTCATGCCGGTGCCCAGGATCTCCTCCACCGCCGCCTGCAATGTCAGGTCGATGGACAGTTCCAGCGGCGCCCCCGCCTGCGCCGGATCACGCAGCCGCGCATCCAGCGCCTTCTCGATCCCTGCCGTGCCGATCACCTCGGCACTGGAAACCCCTTCGGCCCCGAAACTCGCCCCGCCCAGCACATGGGCGGCCAGCGTCCCGTTGGGATAAAGCCGCATCTCGCGCGGCCCGAACAGCAACCCCGGATCGCCGATCTCATGCACCCGCTGCATCTGCTCCGGGCTCATCACCCGCCGGATCCACAGGAAAGACCGCCCGTCGGTCAGCCGCCGCTCCAGCGCCACAGGGTCGATCTCCGGGAAGATCTTCGCCAGTTCCCGCGACACCCGCCCCGGATCAACCATATCCTTGGGCTGCGCATAAAGCGCATTGGTCTGCATGTTGGTCGCCAGAAGCCGCCCGTTCCGGTCGGTGATATCCGCCCGCGTCGCCAATATCTGCGCCCCGGCCGAGGCCGAACGCGGCTCCACCGGCTCGGTCGCCGCCAGCAGGCCCATCCGCGCGCCTACCGTCGCAAAGGCCGCCAGAAACCCAAGGCTCAGGAACACCAGCCGGACCTCGGCCCGCGCACGCGTGCGGTCGCGAATCTCCTCATGCCGCAGGCGCAGGTTCTCACGCTCGATCGTGTCGGGATTCTCGCCTTTCTGACGGGCAAGCAGGATGCGGGCCAGCGGGCGCAGGGGGGTGCGGATCATGGGAATTGTCCGTCGGCAGGGGGCGGAGCCATTTCGTTGGTGATTTGCCCGGTCACATCCACCGGGTTCGAGATATCGGGGAACAGGTCATCCCCCGGCAGGATCGCCGGCGCAGGATAAGACACCTGCGCCGCCGCCCCGAATTGCGACGGCTCCAGTGGCAACAGCCCCAGCCGGTCAAAGTTCAGCGTCGCCAGTTCGCGCAGGCGTTCGGGCCGGTTCAGATAGGCCCATTCCGCACGCTGCAGCGTCAACGCCTCGCGCAAGGACGCAATCTCATCCTGCAACCGCCCCATCTCGCGCAGCGCGCTCTGCGTCGCGTAATTCTCGCGATAAGCCCAAAAGGCCAATCCCATCACGGCGATGAAAGACAGAACGAAAAACACCGGGCGCATCAGCGGCGTCCTTTCTTTGGCTGTATCACAGGCAGGCCCAACAGATCGGGCGCAATCGGGGCTGCAGGCGCAAGCGTGCGCCGCGCCACGCGCAGCTTGGCACTGCGCGCGCGCGGATTGTCGGCCAGTTCGGCGTCATCCGGGGCCACCGCCTTGCGGGTGATCATCTCGAACCGCGCGGTCGTGTCTGCCTTCGCCGGGGCATAGCGGTTGGCATTGGACTCCGTCCCGCTGGCAATCTGGAAAAACCGCTTCACGATCCGGTCCTCAAGGCTGTGGAACGTCACCACCGCCAGCCGTCCACCGGGCTTCAACGCCCGCTCGGCGGCCTGCAACCCCTCGGCCAGTTCCTGAAATTCGGTATTCACCGCAATCCGGATGGCCTGAAAACTCCGCGTCGCCGGGTGGCTCTGGCCGGGCTTGGGGCGCGGCAGGCATTTCGCCACGATCTCGGCCAGCCGCAGCGTCCGGGTGATCGGCTCCACGGCGCGCGCCTCGACGATGGCCCGCGCGATCCGCCGCGACGCCCGCTCCTCACCGTAATGATACAGGATATCCGCCAGCACACCCTCATCCGCGCCGTTCACCAGATCGGCGGCGCTCTCGCCGTCCTGGCTCATCCGCATGTCCAAGGGCCCGTCCTTCTGGAACGAAAACCCCCGCTCGGCCCGATCCAGCTGCATCGACGACACGCCCAGATCCAGCACGATCCCATCCAGAAGCCCGCCCGCATGGATATCCAGCTCGGAAAACGTCCCCGCCACCAGCCGCAGCCGGTCGCCATACTCCCCCGCCCAACCGGCCGCCATCTCCAGCGCCAGCGGATCGCGGTCCACGCCGATCACCCGCGCCGCCCCTGCCTCAAGCAGCCCGCGCGCATAGCCACCCGCGCCGAACGTGCCGTCCAGCCATTCCCCCTCCACCGGGGCCACTGCCGCCAGCAACGGGCGCAGCAGCACCGGAATATGGGGTTTGCGACCGATCTCCTGATCGCCGGGGGCCAAGGCTCAGGTCTCCTGCGGTTCGCCGCCCAGCAGCGACAGGATATCCATATCGGCAGGCAGCGCCGCCAGTTCGTCGCTCGCCGCGCGCAGGATTTCGGCCTGATAGGTCTCGGGGTTCCAGATCTGGAACGTGTCCAGCGCCCCGGCGAAAACCGCCTCACCCGCATCGGAGCTTGTCAGACCGGCCTTCTCGCGCACCCTCGGGGGCAGTACGATACGGCCATCATCATCGATGTCCAGCGTGACCGACAGGGTGATCATGTTGCGCTCCAGCAAACGGCGCTGCATCGATCCCAGCGGCAACCGCCGGATCATCGCCTCAAGCCGTTGGGCGCCTGCAATGGTATAGCATTCGGCAAACTTGCGCCGCTCATCGCCATAGACGATCACGATGCGCTTGCGGGTGCTGTCAGGGTCTCCGGCCTCCAGAACACGGCGAAAGTGCGCCGGGATAGACACCCGCGCCTTACCGTCCACCTTTTGGGTGAACTCGCCTCTGAACGCCTCCGACATGGGCCTTCCGGCCTCCTCTAACGCAGCTTGTGCCCTGCTCCGTCAGGCCCCTGCCCGAGTATTCGGGCCCTGAAACCAAAGCCCGGCTATCCGGGCCTTGAAAACGGAAACGGCGGATCGAGCTGCTGCCACTGCTCGATCCGCCGCCTGTCCCATCGCTGGGCGTCCAGCTACGCGCGCCACCTGGGGGAGATGTCTGCTCGCTCGCGCGCCGGATCTCTGATTTCGATGAAGGCGGGTGCCTGTATGAAGCCTGCTATCGCCTGTTCGGGGTCTTGAGCCGCCCCTGCTTTCTCGTTGCCCGTCCTCATCGTCGTGAAGTATGTATGCGCTGGGAATTTGCCCCATGCAACGGAAATTTTTGGGATAAAGCGGGCACATCTTGTTCGGACAACCGGTCCAACACAGCATTTTGTGGGGTTATCCACAGGTCAAATCCTACAAATACGCGATCACTGCTCACTCAATCACAATATGTAGTGATCGGAAGTGAGCGGGGCCTTTTCCCACCATTTCCCAACTTTTTTCGCTCAGGCCACAACAACCGCCGCTCCAGCCACCGAAAGACCCCGCAGACCGCTCGAAAAAGCTGCGATCCGGCCCGTTCCGGCCTCGTCACCCATGATTTCCCGCAAAGTGATTCGCGCCGAACAGGCCCGGTCCGCCGCGCATCAGGACCGCGCACGAACCCGCAGACCCCGGATCAAGTCCGGGGTGGGGTCACCGTCACAACCAACGCAAAGATAAACCGCACAACGGGCATGCCTTTGGGCCTGACCCGCAGCCCCCCAAACATCGGGCAAGAGGATAACTTACAGAACCTTCAGTTCTGAACCGGATGGCAAAGCGGGTTGCCCTGCGCATCAAAGGCCGCCACCACGCATTCCGACCCATCCGACAGGATCAGCACGGACCCGATCACGATCGCCGCCTTGCGCCCGCTGCCGCCTTTCTTCTTCTGCGTCTCCTGCGGCGCAAGGAAGGGCGCAAGATCGGGGATCAGCGGCAGGTCGATGCTCATGGTCACGCCTTTCGGTCAATTGCGGTCACACAGATCGACATGGGAACGCCAGAGCGCCACGTCCAGCCCCACCCGCCTCTCTGCATCACCGCACCCTTAACCACGATCCGCCAACCCACCCTGCCGATATTTGTATGCACAGCCGTCTGCACTATGCGTCTGCACTGCGCTGCTGAACACCGATCGCGCCCAAGCCTTTGTTCCTTATAGGAACCTTTACGCCATCCCACCCGCAATCAACCGATGCGCCAACCGCGCATAAGCCTCGGAAATCGGTCCCTCGCCCGCCGCAATCGGCGTTCCGCTGTCCCCCGCCACCCGCACATCCAGACTGAGGGGGATCTCTCCCAGAAACGGTAGGTCCAGCTTGGCCGCCTCGGCCGCCACTCCGCCATGGCCAAAGATATGCGCCTCATGCCCGCAATTGGGGCAGATATAGGTCGACATGTTCTCGATCAGCCCCAGCACCGGCACCTTCAGCTTCACGAACATGTCCAACGCCTTGCGCGCATCCAGAAGCGCCACATCCTGCGGCGTCGATACCACCAGCGCCCCCGTCAACTGCGTGCGCTGCGCCAGCGACAACTGAATATCCCCTGTCCCCGGCGGCAGGTCGATGATCAGCACATCCAGCTTGCCCCAGGCCACTTGCCCCAGCAATTGCTGCAAGGCCCCCATGATCATTGGCCCCCGCCAGATCACCGCCTCATCTTCCTTCAGCATCAGCCCGATTGACATCATGGTCACACCATGTGCCTGCAATGGCTCGATAATCTTGCCATCCGGGCTGGCCGGGCGCTTGTTCACGCCCATCATCCGGGGTTGGCTCGGCCCGTATATATCCGCATCCAGCAGCCCCACCCGCCGCCCCTGTCGCGCCAGCGCAACGGCGAGGTTGGAACTGACGGTGGATTTCCCCACGCCGCCCTTGCCACTGCCCACCGCAATGATCCGGTCCACACCCGAAACCTTCTGCGGCCCGCCCTGCTGCGGCGTCGGGTGCTGGCCGATCTTCAACGCAGGCGGCGCAGGCTTGGCCGCCGGTCCATGCGCCGTCATCACCACCTGAACGCTCGTAACCCCGTCCAGCCCCCGCACGGCTGCCTCGGCCGACGCCTGCACCGGCCCCAGCGCCCGCGCCGCCTCGGGGCTTTCCGCTTCGATGACAAAGCGCACCATCCCGCCCTCGACAGTCACCGCGCGAATCAGGTCGCGCGACACCAGATCCCCCCCACCGGGCAATCCGACACCGGCCAAAGCCCGCATGATTAACTCTCGCGAAACCGCCATCTGTTCTTCTCCTGCACAAGGTTAAGGCAAACCTCGTTATCTTTGCGGCACTCGGCAAGGCCGAGTTGACCACTTGCTCAGGTTTTCAGCGAAACCCATGAAATTAATGACGTTTTCGTGACAGTCAGCCATGCGATTGCTGCATGGCAGCATTGCAGACCCGCGCTATTGTGCAACTGCAGCATATGCCCCATGTTTCCGGTAACAGCGCGACAGAACGCTGTTCAGATACGATGGTGTAACAAACTGAGGCTGATCGAAATGGCTTATATCAATTCCTCCCGCGCCGCGTCCTTCTCGCTGGCTGATCGCATCTCGGGCTTTGTGGCCCTGACGAAAGCGAACCTGGCCCGCCGCGCCGTCTATAACCAGACTGTCCGCGAACTCAACACGCTGACCGACCGCGAACTCGCCGATCTCGGCATCGCCCGCGTCGACATTCTCTCCGTGGCCCACGAAGCGGCTTACGGCAAATAAGGTTTCTTGCTGAACCCCACCTCCTCCCGGGGTTCTTGGCAAAAGCGGCGGCGCTTCTCCTCCTCCCTGGCGCCGCCGCACTTTGATCCGGAAGCCGCGCTCCTGCGTAAACTTCCATGACAGATCCGAAGTCCCCCTCCTCCTCCCTGGGGACATGCGGAAAAGCGGCGGTTCCGCTCCTCCTCCCAGGAACCGCCGCACCTTTATTCCGGGGCACTCTCGCCCCAGCGAAGTACGACGGGCCCGCTCCTCCTCCCGAGGGCCCATCGGACCAGCGGCGGCCTCACCCTCCTCCCGAGGTCGCCGCGCAAATTTCAGGGGTTAAGAAACCCTTAACGGCGTACGAAGGGCCCTTTCCTCCTCCCTGGGCCCGACGCACCAGCGGCGACCTCACCTCCTCCCGGGGTCGCCGCATCCCATTCGCGCCCGGCCTTTCCTCCTCCCTGGCCGGGTCGAACCTGCGGTCGGCCTCTCCTCCTCCCTGGCCGGATCGCGCAATAGCGGCGGCGCCCTCCTCCCTCGGGCGTCGCCGTTTTCATTTCTGCCAAGCCCGCCTTGCATCCCGTCCCCGCCCCGCCGATAGTCCGCCCAACCCGACCCAACGGCAGGCCCGATGCGCCCCTCCCTTCTTTCCGCCGCCCTCGTCGCAGCCCTTGTCGGCTATGGCTCGACCATCGCGCTGGTCCTCGCCGCCGCGCAGGCGCTGGGGGCAACCCCGGCGCAAACCGCCAGCTGGGTCATGGCGATCTGCTTTGCCAAGGCCGCAGGCGCGGCTCTTCTCTCCACCTGGCACCGCGTTCCGGTCGTGCTGGCCTGGTCCACACCGGGTGCTGCCCTGATCGCCGCATCGACCGGCTACAGCATGGCCGAAGGCGTGGCCGCCTTCATTCTGGCGGGGCTCCTGATCGCGGCCACGGGCCTGATCAAACCCCTTGGCACCCTCGTCGCCCGCATCCCCGATGGAGTCGCAGCCGCCATGCTGGCGGGCGTCCTGTTGCCCTTTGTGCTGAAAGGCGCAGGCGCGCTGGAGGCCGCCCCCCTGCTCGTCGCCCCGATGGTCGGTCTCTTTGCCCTCGTCCGGCTCAAGAACCCCGCCGTCGCCGTGCTGGCCGCCCTCGCCGCGGGCCTGATCACAGCCTTCGCCAGCGGGGCGACCAGCCTGCCACCCCTCCCGCCCCTGCCCCCGTCACCCGTGCTGATCTGGCCCGAATGGCACCTGCCCGCCCTGATCGGCCTTGGCCTGCCGCTTTACCTGGTCACCATGGCCTCGCAGAACCTGCCCGGCTTTGCCACCATGCGGGCAGCGGGGTATGAACCGCCTGTCGCCTCCGCCCTCACGGTCACCGGGGGCATCTCGGCCATCGCCGCCCTGTTCGGCGCGCATACGGTGAACATGGCCGCAATCACCGCCGCGATCTGCATGGGTGACGATGTCCACCCAGATCGCAACCAGCGCTGGAAGGTCGGCCTCGCCTATGCCGGGGTCTGGGTGGGGCTGGGCCTCACTGGCCCGGTGGTGATTGCCATCCTCGGCGCCCTGCCGCCGGCCCTGATGACGGCGCTGGTGGCACTCGCCCTGCTGGGGCCGCTGATGGGCGCGCTGACCGGGGCCTTTGCCACGCCGGACCAACGCTTTGCCGCCACAATCACACTCGCCGTCACCGGCGCGGGCGTGGCCTTCGCCGGGATCGGCGCGGCCTTCTGGGGGTTGCTGGCTGGCCTCGCCTTCTGGGGGCTGGAACGCCTCGCCCGCAGAGGCGTTTCCTGACGCAGGAAACGCGACGATTTCTGACGCAGAAATCGGATCCCCACCGTCATCCCCTGTTTTCTGCGTGCAGAAAACGCCGCGATTTCTGCGTCAGAAATCGCCCTCCTCAGAAGGGCACGTCATCCGCATCGTCGGCATCGACGATGAACCCCGCCACCACCTTCTTGATCCCGGCCTTGGAGAAATCGATCTCCAGCTTGTCGCCCTCGATCCCGATCACGATCCCATAGCCGAACTTGCGGTGAAACACCCGGTCGCCCTCGCTATAGGCCGACACCACGGTCGCATCGATCACCACCCCACGCGCCTCGCGCGGTTGCGATACGCCGCGGGTCTGCACCCGGTCCTGCATCCGCTTCCAGCCGGGCGAGTTGTAGACATCCGCTTTTGATACCCGCTCATCCATCGCCGACGACACGGCATAAGGCGCCGCAGCCCCAAACCCACCCCCATAAAGGCCGGGCGGCGTCAGCACCTCGACATGCTCGGGCGGCAATTCATCAATGAACCGGCTCGGCAACTGGCTTTGCCATTGCCCATAGACCCGGCGGTTGGAGGCAAAGGATATGGTGCACAACTCCTCGGCCCGCGTGATCCCCACATAGGCCAGCCTGCGCTCTTCCTCCAACCCCTTCAAGCCGCTCTCATCCATGCTGCGCTGGCTGGGGAACAACCCATCCTCCCAGCCCGGCAGAAAGACGGCCGGAAACTCCAACCCCTTCGCCGCATGCAGCGTCATGATCGAAACCTTCTCGCCCGCCTCTTCCGTCTCATTGTCCATGATGAGCGAGACGTGTTCCAGAAAGCCTTGCAGATTGTCGAACTGCTCCAAGGCCTTGACCAATTCCTTCAGGTTCTCCAGCCGCCCCGGCGCCTCGGGCGTCTTGTCGTTCTGCCACATCTCGGTATAGCCGGACTCTTCAAGTATCGTCTCGGCCAGCCGCACATGGTCATAATCCACCACCCGTGTGGCACGGTGCCACCGATCAATCCCCTCGACAAAAGCGCGCAACTGCCCCGCGCCCTTGCCGCCGATGCCGCCATGCGCCACCAGCTCCCGCGCGCCCTCGTGCAGGCTCACACCCGCCCCCCGCGCCGTGCGCTGGATATCGGCCTGCGCCTTGTCACCCAGCCCCCGCTTGGGCAGGTTCACCACCCGCTCAAAGGCCAGATCATCCTCCGGACTGACCGACAGCCTGAAATAGGCCATCGCATCCCGGATCTCCTGCCGTTCATAGAAGCGCGGCCCCCCGATCACCCGATAGGGCAGCCCGATGGTCAGAAACCGGTCCTCGAAAGCCCGCATCTGATGCGACGCCCGCACCAGAATCGCCTGCCCGTCCAGCCCCACAGGGGCCAAGCCCCGGCCACCACGCTGCAACGCCTCGATCTCTTCGCCGATCCAGCGCGCCTCTTCCTCGCCATCCCAATGGCCGATCAGACGAACCTTCTCGCCCTCCTCGACCTCGGTCCACAGCGTCTTGCCCAACCGCCCGGCATTCCCGGCAATCACGCCGCTCGCCGCCGCCAGAATATGCGGCGTAGACCGGTAATTCTGCTCCAGCCGCACCACATGCGCGCCGGGAAAATCCTTTTCGAACCGCAGGATATTGCCCACCTCGGCGCCGCGCCAGCCATAGATCGACTGGTCGTCATCCCCCACGCAGCAGATGTTCCGATGCGCCTGCGCCAGCAGACGCAGCCACAGATACTGGCAGACGTTGGTATCCTGATACTCGTCCACCAGAATATAGCGGAACCACCGCTGATACTGCGCCAGCACATCGGGATTGGCCTGAAAGATCACCACGCAATGCAACAGCAGATCGCCGAAATCACAGGCGTTCAGCGTGCGCAGCCGTTCCTGATACTGGGCGTACAACTCCGTCCCGCGGTTGTTGTATCCCCCCGCCTCTGACGAAGGCACCCGCTCGGGCGTCAGCGCGCGGTTCTTCCAGCCGTCGATCATCCCCGCCAGCATCCGCGCAGGCCAGCGCTTTTCATCAATATTCGCGGCCAGGATCAACTGCTTCAGCAGCCGCACCTGATCATCCGTGTCCAGAATGGTGAAGTTCGATTTCAACCCCACCAGTTCCGCATGCCGCCGCAGGATTTTCACGCTCAGCGAATGGAACGTCCCCATCCAGGGCATCCCTTCGGCCACTTCGCCCAGCAAACGCCCCACGCGCAGCTTCATCTCGCGCGCGGCCTTGTTGGTGAAGGTCACCGCCAAAATCTCATTCGGCCGCGCCTTGCCCATCCGCAACAGATGCACGATCCGCGCTGTCAGCGCCTTGGTCTTGCCCGTTCCCGCGCCTGCCAGCATCAGCACCGGGCCATCCAGCGCCTCCACCGCCGCACGCTGGGCGGGGTTCAGATCATCCAGGTATGGCGCCGGACGCGCCGCCTGCAAGGCGCGCTGCGACAGCGGCACCGCCGCCGCCTCAAAGGCTTCATTCTCATCCCAGCCATTCATGCGCCAAACCCTAGCCTCATCCGTGCGAAAGGAAAAGGTTCTTCAAATGTTCCATCCGCATTTTCCGCACACCCCGCGAAACGGCCTTCGCAACTGCAAACCATGGCCTGCATATTTCGCAAAATTTGCATCCCACGCCGGTTCCCGCACTTGCGCTGCATCGCAGCGCCCCTAGAGTGACGGGCTGATCGCAACATCGCGAAATCGTGAATAGCCCGCCTGACCCGCCGCCCGACCATGGCCTGACCTGCCGACATCCGGAGAGACCGATGCCCGAATTCCGCAAGATCCTCGTCGCCAACCGGGGCGAGATCGCCATCCGCGTGATGCGCGCCGCCAATGAAATGGGGAAAAAGACGGTCGCCGTCTTTGCCGAGGAAGACAAGCTTTCCCTTCACCGCTTCAAGGCGGATGAGGCCTACCGCATCGGTGAAGGCCTCTCGCCGGTGGGCGCCTATCTGTCGATCCCCGAAATCATCCGCGTGGCCAAGATGGCGGGGGCGGATGCCATCCATCCCGGCTATGGCCTGCTGTCCGAGAACCCCGATTTCGTCGAGGCCTGCGATCAGGCCGGCATCACCTTCATCGGCCCCCGCGCGGAAACCATGCGCGCCTTGGGCGACAAGGCCAGCGCCCGCCGCGTGGCGATCGAGGCGGGCGTTCCCGTCATCCCCGCCACCGAAGTGCTGGCCGATGACATGGATCTCATCAAGAAGCAGGCGGCCGAGGTGGGCTATCCCCTGATGCTCAAGGCCTCATGGGGCGGCGGCGGGCGCGGCATGCGGCCGATCCTGGCCGAGGACGAGTTGGAGACCAAGGTCCGCGAAGGGCGCCGCGAAGCCGAGGCCGCCTTCGGAAACGGCGAAGGCTATCTGGAAAAGATGATCCTGCGCGCCCGCCATGTCGAGGTGCAGATCCTCGGCGACAAGCAGGGCAATGTCTGGCACCTCTGGGAACGTGACTGCACCGTGCAGCGCCGCAATCAGAAGGTGGTCGAACGCGCCCCCGCCCCCTACCTGACGCAGGCCCAGCGCGAAGAGGTCTGCGAAATGGCCCGCCGCATCACGGCCCATGTGCAGTATGAATGCGCGGGCACAGTCGAATTCCTGATGGATATGGATGACGGCAAGTTCTACTTCATCGAAGTGAACCCCCGCGTACAGGTCGAACATACTGTCACCGAAGAGGTGACGGGAATCGACATCGTGCAGGCCCAGATCCTGATCGAGGAAGGCAAATCGCTGGCCGAGGCGACGGGTGTCCCGTCTCAGGCCGACGTGAAACTCAACGGCCACGCCCTGCAATGCCGCGTGACGACGGAAGACCCGCTGAACAACTTCATCCCCGATTACGGCCGCCTGACCGCCTATCGCTCGGCCACCGGCAACGGCATCCGGCTGGATGGGGGCACGGCCTATGCGGGCGGCGTGATCACCCGTTATTACGATTCGCTGCTGGTCAAGGTCACAGCCCACGCCCAGACCCCGGAAAAGGCGATCTCGCGCATGGACCGCGCGCTGCGCGAATTCCGCATCCGTGGCGTGGCGACGAATATCGAGTTCGTCATCAACCTTTTGAAACACCCGACGTTCCTGAACGACACCTACACCACCAAATTCATCGACACGACGCCGGAACTGTTCGCCTTCAAGAAACGCCGCGACCGGGCGACCAAGATCCTCACCTATATCGCCGACATCACGGTGAACGGGCATCCCGAAACCGTCGGCCGCCCCAAACCCCCGGCCGAGGCAAAGATGCCAAAGCCGCCGAAACTGCACACCGAAACCCCCGCCACCGGCACCCGCAACCTGCTGGAACAGCAGGGACCGCAGGCCGTGGCCGACTGGATGAAGGCGCAGAAGAAGGTCCTCATCACCGACACCACGATGCGCGACGGGCACCAGTCGCTCTTGGCCACCCGGATGCGGTCCATCGACATGGTCCGCGTCGCCCCCGCCTATGCCGCCAACCTGCCGCAGCTGTTCAGCGTGGAATGTTGGGGCGGGGCCACCTTCGATGTGGCCTACCGCTTCCTGCAGGAATGCCCGTGGCAGCGCCTGCGCGATCTGCGCGCTGCCATGCCCAACCTGATGACGCAGATGCTGCTGCGCGCGTCGAACGGCGTGGGCTATACCAACTATCCCGACAACGTTGTTCGTTCCTTCGTATTGCAGGCGGCAGAAACCGGCGTCGACGTGTTCCGCGTGTTCGATTCTCTCAACTGGGTCGAAAACATGCGCGTCGCGATGGATGCGGTGATCGAGGCGAACAAGATCTGCGAAGGCACCATCTGCTACACCGGCGACATGCTCGATCCGGATCGGTCCAAGTATGACCTGAAATACTATGTCGACCGCGCCAAAGAGCTGAAGGCCGCGGGGGCCCATGTCCTCGGCCTCAAGGATATGGCGGGGCTGTTGAAACCCGCCTCTGCCCGCATCCTGGTCAAGGCGTTGAAGCAAGAGATCGGCCTTCCCGTCCATTTCCACACACATGACACCTCCGGTGCGGCGGCCGCCACCATCCTTGCCGCCTGCGATGCGGGCGTCGATGCCGTGGATGCCGCGATGGATGCCTTCTCGGGCGGCACATCGCAGCCCTGCCTCGGGTCTATTGTCGAGGCGCTGCGTCACACCGAACGCGACACCGGCCTCGATATCGCCGCGATCCGCGAAATCTCGAACTACTGGGAACATGTCCGCACCCAATATGCCGCCTTTGAATCCGGCATCCCCGCCCCCGCATCCGAGGTGTATCTGCACGAAATGCCCGGCGGCCAATTCACCAACCTCAAGAGCCAGGCCCGCAGCCTCGGGATGGAGGAGCGCTGGCCCGAAATCGCCCAGGCCTATGCCGATGCCAACCAGATGTTCGGCGATATCGTCAAGGTCACCCCCTCCTCCAAGGTCGTGGGCGACATGGCCCTGATGATGGTGGCCCAGGGCCTGACCCGCGCGCAGGTCGAAGACCCCGCCGTGGATGTGGCCTTCCCGGATTCGGTCATCGACATGCTCCGCGGCAATCTTGGCCAGCCCCATGGCGGCTGGCCCGAAGGTATCCTGAAAAAAGTGCTCAAGGGCGAAGCGCCGCTCACCGAACGCCCCGGCAAGACCCTGCCGCCTGTCGATTTCGCCGCCACCCGCGCCTATCTCGAAAAGGAACTGACGGGTTACAAGGTGGATAATGAGGATATCAACGGCTACCTCATGTATCCCAAGGTTTTCCTTGATTACATGGGCCGCCACCGCCTCTACGGCCCCGTGCGCACCCTGCCGACCAAGACCTTCTTCTACGGCATGGAACCGGGCGAAGAGATCACCACAGAAATCGATCCCGGCAAGAACCTTGAGATCCGCCTGCAGGCCGTGGGTGAGACGACCGATGATGGCGATGCCCGCGTGTTCTTCGAACTGAACGGCCAGCCCCGCGTCGTCCGCATTGCCAACCGCGCGGTCAAGGCAAAGACCGCCGCCCGGCCCAAGGCTCAGGATGGCAACCCCGCCCATGTCGGCGCGCCGATGCCCGGCTCCATCGCTTCGGTCGCCGTTTCCGTCGGCCAGAAAGTCCGCGCCGGCGACCAGTTGCTGACGATCGAGGCGATGAAGATGGAAACCGGCCTGCACGCCGACCGCGAGGCGGTGGTCAAGGCGCTGCATGTCCATGCGGGCAGCCAGATCGACGCAAAAGATCTGCTGATCGAATTCGAATGACGCTGGCGATCACCGGGGTCTACGCCGCCGCGCTGACGGCGCTTTATCTTCTCCTGTCGGCGCGGGTGATCCTCGTCCGCCGGGCGCAGGGCATCAATCTGGGCGACGGCGGCAATCCCGATATGCTGCGCCGGATGCGGGCACACGGGAACTTTGCCGAATATGCGCCGCTCGGGTTGATCCTTCTGCTGATCGCCGAACAGCAGGGCACCGCCGCGCTCTGGCTGCATGTGACGGGCGGGATGCTGCTGGCAGGCCGTGTCGCGCATGGGGTGAACTTTACTTTCGGGCTGAAAAGCATGGCGCTGCGAACCGGGGGAATGCTGCTCACCTTCTCCGCGCTCATTCTCGGCGCGATCCTCGTGCTGCCCGTCTGAGGATGGATCAGCCCGCAACTTGTGAGGGGATTTTCGCGCAAGGCTGTGATTTTTCCCTTGCAGCCGACTGCGCCTGTTTATACATCCCCGTTCGTCCAACCGGCGCGGGCGTAGCTCAGGGGTAGAGCATAACCTTGCCAAGGTTAGGGTCGTGAGTTCGAATCTCATCGCCCGCTCCAGTCGGACTTGTCATAAGGCCGCCCATCGGGCGGCCTTTTGCATTGCACCGCCCCAGTTTCCTTACCGATATCCACGCCACGCCACACGGCTGCCCCAAGGGCCAAGGCCGCAGCGCGGCCCGATTTTTCGCAGAAAAATCGCCCCCGGCGGCGGGCATAACTTTCCCCTTGCGTGACCGCCCGCCCCGCACTATCACCCGCCCACGGAGTGCGGGCGTAGCTCAGGGGTAGAGCATAACCTTGCCAAGGTTAGGGTCGTGAGTTCGAATCTCATCGCCCGCTCCAGTGACCATGATGTTGGGCTTATGCAGACATGGCCCTTCGCGGCCCCGTCTGATGTCATTGGCCAAGGGCCTTCCCGGCTCGGACAGGCCCCAGCAAACCGCTCTGTCGCAGCCCGATCCCCTGCCTATCCTATTGCCGGAAAATCGCGCTCCGCCCGGCGCCGCCGCCAGTCCCGCCATGTCGTGGCGCTGGCATGACGGCATCTCCCGCCACCACCTGCATCCGTGCCGCCCGCAACAGGCGCAATGGCACCGCGCCAATGATCGGGGCCTGCACCGGCATGCCCACCGCGATATCAGGCGCCGGAATATCCAACTCGCGATAGGCCGCCCACATCGGCCCGCGCGCGCTTTGCAGCGCCATCTGCAAATCCACCGGGTCCGGCCGGGTGCCCCGATCCAGCACCGCGACAAAGTCGCCCGATCCCGCATAGGCCAGTCGATATTGCGCCGCAGGCAGCGCCTCCAGGATCTGCTCCGCCGCCTCGGACAGGAAGTCATAGTAATCCAGCCGCTCCAGATGCCCAAAGGCCCAAAGCGCGTTGCGCAGCCGGAAACAGATCACCGCCGTGCCAGGAAGCCCCGACCAGCCCAGTGACACCAGATGGTTCTCCAGCACCAGATAATCGACAACACCATCCTCGGCATTGGGCAGCACCGCATCCTCGAAACCAAAGCCGAAAACCTGCTGCGCACGCAGGGTGCCGATCTCGTCCTTCAGGGCGGCCGTCTGCTGTCGCTCCTGCAGGATGCGCTCCACCATCGACAGGCGCGCGCCCAGTTCGACGCTTTCCAGCGGCTTGTGCAGGAAATCATTCGCCCCCGCCTCCAGCGCCGCCTTCACCCGGTCCCGCTCGGTGACCGACGAAATCATGATGATCGGCGTCGCCTTGTGCGCCGCCGTTGCCCGCAACCCGGCGCACAGTTCCGCCCCGGTCATGCCCGGCATCTCAAGATCCAGAAGGAACAGGTCGGTCACGATCCGCCCTGCCTCAGCCTCGCGCAGCGCCTGTGTCGGATCGCCAAAGGTGGCCACCACGTCCATGTTCAGCGCGCGCAGATATTCCGTCACGATGGACAGAAAGATCGGATCGTCATCGACACAGACAATGCGCATGGGAACTCCTCGATCCGCTCTGACAACGACCCGATGAACCAAAGGGTCAACCTTTCAACCAGAACGGCAGCAGGGTCCCCCATTAAAGGGCCACATCGCGGCTTTCTTTAAGTTTTCTCTCCAATACAACCCGCGCGTGCATATGGAGGAGAATCTCAGCCAGTGGTCACGAACTTGCGAACGCTTCTCATTACCATTGACTTTTGCGAGTTATTCTCACATATGTGCGGCACAAGGTTTTCCCTGCCCCGCACGGTTAAAGACCCAATGGAAAAAGGCCGACACTGCATGATCGACCGCCGCTCTCTTCTGCTGACCCTGTCCCTCGCCCCGCTTTTGGGCACGCGCGCCATGGCCCAGACGGCCCCCGCATCAATCGCAGCCACCACCGGGATGATCGCCGACATCGCCCGCCGCCTCACAGGGGGCGAGGTTGCCGCGTTGATGGGCGCGGGGATGGACCCGCACAGTTATCGCCCCACCCGCTCCGACATCCTGACCCTGTCGCGCGCCGATGTCATCCTCTGGCACGGCCTGCATCTTGAGGCGCAGTTCGATGATGTCATGGCCGATCTTGCCCGTCAGCGCACGGTGGTCGCCCTCGCCGACAGCCTGCCCCGCGCCGACCTGCTGTCCGATCCCGCCTATCCCGATCGCCCCGATCCCCATGTCTGGTTCGACCCCAAACTCTGGTCCGATGTAGCGCGTAATGCCGCCGATGTGCTGGCCACCGCAGGGTTCGACACCGCAGCCCCGGCCGAAGCGCTGCTCGCCGACATTGCCGCCCTCGACACCTATGCCCAGCAGGTTCTGGCCACCGTCCCCGAACCCTCGCGCATCCTTGTCACCGCGCATGACGCCTTCGCCTATTTCGGCCGCGCCTATGGCTGGCAGGTCGAAGGCATTCAGGGCATCTCGACGGAATCCGAGGCAGGCCTCGCCCGCATCACGGAACTCGTCAATCTTCTGGTTGCCCGCAAGATTGGCGCGGTCTTTGTCGAAAGCTCCGTCTCGGACCGCGCGATCCGCGCCCTGATCGAAGGCGTCGCGGCACAGGGCCATACCATCACCATCGGGGGGGAGCTGTATTCCGATGCGATGGGTCCGGACGGCACCTATGAAGGCACCTATATCGGCATGATCGACCACAACATCACCACCATCGCCCGCGCCCTGGGCGGCGATGCGCCCGAACGCGGCATGGTCGGCAAATTGAACGCAGGCACCTGATGGTAGACCCAACGCCGATCCCTGTCGCGGAAACAGCGCTTCTCGTCACCGGGCTGACCGTGTCCTACGCGGCCCTGCCCGTGGTCGAAGGGATCAATGCCCGCTTTCCCAAAGGAACGATGACCGCCATCATCGGCCCCAACGGGGCGGGCAAATCCACCTTGCTGAAATCCGCGCTCGGCCTTGTGCCGGCCGTGACGGGCGAGGTGCGCGCCTTTGGTCAGCCGGTCGCCAAGGCAATGCCGCGTATCGCCTATGTGCCGCAACGCGCCGCCGTCGATTGGGAATTTCCCGCCCGCGTGATTGATGTCGTGCAGATGGGACTTTATCGCAAGACCGGCCTTCTCGGCCGCATCACCCCGGCGCTGAAGGCGCAGGCGATGGAGTGCCTCTCGCGCCTCGGCATGGCCGATTTCGCCCAGCGCCAGATCGGCGCACTGTCAGGCGGCCAGCAACAGCGCGTCTTTCTCGCCCGCGCCTTGGCGCAAGAGGCGGATCTGATGATCCTTGATGAGCCCTTCGCCGGCGTCGATGCCGCCACCGAATCCGCCATCATCACCGTCCTTCACGCCCTGCGGGCCGAAGGCAAGACCGTGATCGCCGTGCATCATGACCTTGCGACTGTCGCCGCCTATTTCGACCGCGTGCTGCTTCTGAACCGCCGCGTCATCGCCGAAGGGCCGACCGCCACCACCTTCCGCCGCGCCACAGTGGCCGAGGCTTACGGCAACACCCTCCTCACCTCGATCCCGGCCTGATCCCCTGACCCAGCCAGCACCCATAGAATGACCGCCGATCTCCTTCAGGCCCTCCTGTTTCAGGGGGGCTACAACGCCGCCCTCGTCAGTCTGGGCGCGGCGTTGCTCGGCCTTGCGGCAGGGGCGGTGGGGGCCTTCACCACCCTGCGCCGCCGCGCGCTCACCTCGGATGCCATGGCCCATGCCACGCTGCCCGGCATCGGTCTGGCCTTCCTTGCGATGGCGGCCTTTGGCGGGGATGGTCGCAACCTTGCAGGCCTGTTGATCGGGGCGGGGCTTACCGCCGCGCTGGGCCTGTACTGGCTGCAACGCCTCACCGACACGACCCGCCTGCCCGAGGATGCCGCCACCGGCGCGATCCTCTCTACCTTCTATGGCGCGGGGATCGTGATCCTGACCGTGATCCAGAACCTGTCGCTGGGCCGTCCCGCCGGGTTGGAGGGGTTCCTCCTCGGCTCCACCGCCGGGATGCTGAAATCCGATGCCATCCTGATCGCCGCAGGCGGGGCCGTGATCCTGACCCTGCTGATGATCCTGCGCCGTTCATTGGCGATGACCGCGTTCGACCCCGGCCATGCCCGGCTGATGGGCATCAACACCCGCGCCGCCGACATGGCGCTCTTGCTGCTGACGCTGGCCTGCGTCCTGTTGGGCCTGCGCGTGGTGGGGTTGATCCTGATCGTGGCGCTTCTGATCACGCCCGCCCTGACCGCGCGCCTCTGGTCAGACCGGATCGGCGTCGTGGCGCTTCTGGCGGGCGGGATCGGCGCCGTCGCGGGCCATCTTGGGGCATCGCTCTCACTCGTCTTGCCGGATCTGCCCACCGGCCCCGCCATCGTGCTGATCACCTTCGCAGCCTTCCTCCTGTCGGCCCTCTTCGCGCCCGGACGCGGGCTGATCGCCCGCGCACTCATACGCGCGCGGCAGGCAGCAATGGTGCGTGCATGACCTTCGGCGCGGAATTCGTCCCCCTCACCCTGCCGCCCCTCGTCATCGCGGTGCTGGCCGCCTTGGCCTGCGCCGCACCGGGCAATTTCCTTCTCCTGCGCGGTCAGTCGATGCTGGGCGATGCCATGTCGCATGTCGTCCTGCCCGGTATCGTCGCCGCCTTCCTGCTGACCGGGTCCGCCGCCCAACCCGTTATGCTGGGGGGCGCATTGGTTGCCGCCGCCCTGTCCTCGGCCCTGATCGAAGGCATCCGCCGCGCCACCGGGGCCGATCCCGGGGCGGCAATGGGCGTGACCTTCACTGCCATGTTCGCGCTGGGTGTGCTGCTTCTGGAAACCTCCGGCGCGGGAGCGGTGCATCTGGATGTGGAACACGCGCTATATGGCAATCTGGAAGGCCTGATCTGGATCGACGCCACCGGATGGGCCTCCCTCACCGACCCGGCCGCGCTGGCTACATTACCCACGGAACTTCCCGCCCTAGCCATCGCCACCACCGCCATCCTTGCCGCACTCGCCCTGTTCTGGCGCCCGCTGACCATCGCCACCTTCGACGAAGGCTTCGCCGCCAGCGCAGGCATCCCCACCCGCTGGATCTCTGCCGGGCTCACCGGCCTTACGGCGCTCGCCGCCGTCGCGGCCTTTTCCGCCGTCGGCTCCATCCTTACCATCGCCATGCTGATCTGCCCGCCCGCCACCGCGCGCCTGCTGACCGACAGCCTGCCCCGCCAGATGGCGCTGTCGCTTGTCATCGCGGCCCTCGCCGCTGCTCTCGGCACCGTGGTCGCGGGCTACCTGCCACTGGCGCTGGGCCTTGGCTTCTCGGTCTCCGCCTCCGGCAGCATCGCGGTGCTGTCGGGTCTCTTTCTCGGCCTTGCCGCCACCTTTGGCCCGCGCCGCCGCAGATTGGCCGCCGCGCCCTGACAGCTTTCCAAACCGCGCCCCAGCGCCTATAAGGCCGCAAAGCAAGGGGAAACCGCGATGCGTCAGGCCAAGATCCACCGCAAGACCGCAGAAACCGATGTCGCTGTCAGCCTGAACCTTGATGGAACAGGCCAGTACAGCAACCACAGCGGCGTGGGCTTCTTCGACCACATGCTCGATCAACTGGCCCGCCACTCCCTGATCGACATGGAGATCAAGGCAAAAGGCGATCTGCATATCGACGATCACCACACGGTCGAGGATTGCGGCATCGCCATCGGTCAGGCCCTGACCCAGGCACTCGGCGACAAGCGCGGCATCCGCCGCTATGGCCATTTCAACCTTGCCATGGATGACGCGCAGGTGGCCTGCGCGCTCGACCTGTCGGCACGCCCGTTCCTTGTCTGGAACCTGCCCTTTCCGACGGCCAAGATCGGCGCGTTTGACACCGAACTGGTGCGCGAATTCTTTCAGGCGCTGTCCACCCATGGCGGCATCACGCTGCATGTCGATCTGATCCACGGCGTCAACAGCCACCACATCGCCGAGGCGGCTTTCAAGGCCGTGGCCCGCGCTTTGCGCATGGCGGTGGAGCACGACCCCCGGCTTGGCAACGCGCTGCCCTCCACCAAAGGTGCGCTCTGACATCCCTTACAGGCCCAAGAATTTTCAGGAAAATTCTTGGGCTGCGTCTTCTGCAAGAATTTTTACGAAAAATTCTTGCCTGACTGGCCCGAAAAATTTTCACGGAAAATTTTTCGGGCGTGCCATCGCGAAAGAAAGCCAATGCCCCTGACCGTTCTCGTCGATTATGACAGTGGCAATCTCCACTCCGCCGAAAAGGCCTTTCAGCGCATGGCGTTGGAGGTCGATGGCGGTGAGGTCCGCGTGACCTCTGACCCTGATCTGGTCGCCCGCGCCGACCGGATCGTCTTGCCCGGCGACGGGGCTTTCCCCGCCTGCCGCCGCGCGCTTGGAAATCTGGGCGGTCTGTTCGAGGCGATCTCCGACGGCGTGGCGCAGGGTAAACCTTTCTTCGGTATCTGCGTCGGCATGCAGATGCTGGCCACGCGCGGCCTTGAATATGAAACCACCGCAGGGTTCGACTGGATCGGGGGCGAAGTCACCCGCATCACCCCCGCCGATCCCACGCTCAAGGTGCCGCATATGGGCTGGAACGATCTGGTGATCGACCGCCCGCATCCTGTGCTGGATGGCGTGTCCACCGGCGATCACGCCTATTTCGTCCACAGCTACCAGTTCCGCGTGGCCGATCCCGCGCATCTGCTTGCGCATGTGGATTACGCCGGTCCCGTCACCGCCATCATCGGTCGCGACACGATCTTTGGCACCCAGTTCCACCCGGAAAAATCCCAGGCCACCGGCCTGCGGATGATCGCCAACTTCCTGCGCTGGAAACCCTGAC
Source organism: Variovorax paradoxus (assembly GCA_943370085.1). Taxonomy (GTDB): domain Bacteria; phylum Pseudomonadota; class Alphaproteobacteria; order Rhodobacterales; family Rhodobacteraceae; genus Paragemmobacter. Next base: position 184,848 of record CALRPT020000006.1, read on the forward strand.
GTAACGGCTTGCCTCAAGCCCGCACACAAGCCACCATCGCCACATCCTGTGGTTGTTCATGGTGCCCCGATGTTGCCACGCCTTCTGCCCGCACTCGCGCTCCTTTGCGCCTGCGCCTCGCCCTCACCGCAGTTCTTCGGGGCTGTCCGCAGCGATGTCACCGTCGATGGCCGCAGCTTCACCGTCTTTCGCGAAGACACCCGCGTGCAGGTGATCCGCCACGGCTATGCCCACGCCGCCGCACGCCGGGACATCCCCGCCCAGATGCTGCGCGCCGTGGCGCAGGCCACAGGCTGCACCCCGATCGAGACCAGCTTTCAAGGCGACAGCGGCGAACGGCGCGGCCGCATCAGGTGCTGAGACGCCGCCGCAACCACGGCCCGGCCCGCCCGTCAATCGCGATCAGCCCCAAGGCGATCAGCCCAGCACCCGCCAGATGGGCCGGGGCAAGCCGCGCGTCCAGCACGAGCACGGTCAAGGCAACGGCGCTCACCGGAATCAGGAACGTAACCAGCCCCACATTCAACGCGCCCGCTGTCGCCAACAACCGAAAGAACAGGACATAACCCAGCGCCGTGGACAACAGGGCAAGCCCGGCCACCGCCAGCCAGACCTGCGCCCCGAAGCCGACAACCTGCAAATCTCCCACAAGGATCAGCGGCAGGAACAGCCACCCCGTCGCGCACAGACATTGCCCGAAGGCCACGCTCAGCGGCGCCACCCCCATCACCCTAAACCGCCGCCCCCAGACCGAGGCCAGCGCATAGCTCGCCGCCGCGCCCAGACAGGCGATCTTGGCCCAAACCGCCCCCGCCGCATCCGCCCCGCCCATCATAACCATCACGCCGAGAAAACCAAAAGCGACCCCGGCCATGCGCCCGGCCCCCGGTTGCCGCTCTCCGACAAACAGGGCCAGCGCCCCCACGGTCAGGATCGGCGTCATCGCATTCAGGATCGCCGCCAACCCGCCCCCGATCTCTCCCTGCGCCAGCGCAAACAGGGTGAAGGGCACGGCATTGTTCAACAGCCCCATCACCGCCAAGGCAGACCAGACCCGCGCCCCGCGTGGCAGCGGCACCCCAAAGGCCACCAGCGCCACCGCCAGCACCGCCGCCCCCAACCCCACGCGCAGCCACACCACCATCAGTGGCGGCATCCCTCCAGCCAGCGCGATATCGACAAAGAAGAACGATCCCCCCCACAGACCGGACAGCCCCACCAGCAAGACCCAATCCCGCCGTTCCATATCGTCTCCTGCCATGACAAAGGGGCGCAAGATCACCCTTGCGCCCCCTCCCTAACCCGAACGCCCCAGCCGGGGCGACCCGTTCCTTGCGCTTAGTTCACCCGGCTCCAGGTGCCGCCGTCACGGCAGATGCCCAGAACACAGCCCTTCACGCTCAGGCCGTCGCCCTTCAGGATCATGTAAGAGTTATAGGTCTTGTCCCGGTCCGGCGACCAGACCTTGCCATCCTCGTAATTCCCATCGCCCTTGGCCATCATGTCCCAGATGATCTGCCGCCCCACATTCGGGCTTTCGATCTGCGCGCCCGATCCGTCAAAGGCCTTGATCAGCGTGCCGCAAAAGGCCGGGCCGCAGGGCTTTACATCGATATGGCCGAAATTCCCGTTGTCATCCGGTGCCGTCTTCCAGATGCCCTCCACCGGGTCAGCCGCCCAGGCGGCCCCCGCAAAGACCACACTGGCCAGCACCGTCATCATCATCCGCTTCATGGGGCCGATCCTCCCTGATTTGCCGCCGTCTTGCGACATCTTGTCCAACCCAGCCCGCCGATCAAGCCTGACGTTGGGTCGCGCGCCGCGCGCCTCCCCCTTGCCCCGCCGCCCGCCCCATGCCAAAGCCGCGCAACGACCGGACCGGAGGCCTGCGCAATGATCCTTTATCCCGCCATCGACCTGAAAGACGGCCAATGCGTCCGCCTCCTGCGCGGGGAAATGTCTGCGGCCACCGTCTTTGGCGATGACCCCGCTGCGCAGGCCGCCAAGTTTCAGGCCGCAGGCTGTGACTGGCTCCACCTCGTCGATCTGAACGGGGCCTTCGCCGGAACCCCGGTCAACGCCGCGGCAGTCGAGGCGATCCTCGCCCGCATCACCGTGCCCGCCCAACTCGGCGGCGGCATCCGTGACATGGCCACCATCGCGCTCTGGCTGGAAAAAGGGTTGGCCCGCGTCATCCTCGGCACCGTCGCCGTGGAAAACCCCGCGCTGGTGCGCGAGGCGGCGAAGGCCTTTCCCGGCAAGGTCGCCGTCGGCATCGACGCCCGCCAGGGCCGCGTCGCCACCAAAGGCTGGGCGACCGAGACCGATGTGATGGCCACCGACCTCGCCCGGAGCTTCGAGGATGCGGGCGTAGCCGCCCTGATCTACACCGATATCGACCGCGACGGCGCGATGGGCGGCCCCAATATCGACGCGACCGAGGCCCTGGCCCGCGCCGTCACCATCCCCGTCATCGCCTCGGGCGGCGTGTCCAGCATGGCAGACCTGATCGCCCTGCGCGACACCGGCATCATCGCCGGCGCCATCTCCGGCCGCGCCCTCTATGACGGCGCGATAGACCTGACTGCGGCGCTCAAGGCGCTCAGGGGCTGACCTGCGCTCAAGTGATCCCGCCCCGGCCTTGACCCGGGGCCTCTTCCCTTCAGCATCTCCTCGTGTAAGTCGAGCCAGTTCCTCATCTGTGCACGCAAAGCCAACTTTCACTGCCAGGGCGTAGGACCTGCAAGGTCCACCTGTCCAAAGACAGTCTCCCGATGCCAGCGCAGGTTGTCTGAATGTGGATGGTTCCTCACCTCCACAGGCCACAAAAGCCGCCCACTTGGGTGTATCAGACGATCAACCACATCCCCCGGAACCTTGTTGCGCGATACAAGCACCGACCCATCATCCGCAACCGAGATCAAACCCCGGTCAAACATCCAATGCACTGTCCCCGACAAAGCAATCCCGTTGCGGACAGAGTCACTTCCCTGATGCTCCACGGGTCGTATATGCGCTGCCTGCACTTCCGGCCGCCCCCCGCCATTGCGCAACCGCAAGCCAGATATCGCACAGCGATAATCGTATGCCTCCCGAACCTTCCTCCGAAAGGCAACGTCCCGGTAAGGTCTGCTCAGCAGTCGCTCGATGACCGGCCTCTCAAAGGCAAGAGCTTCATCCTGCATCTCGTTGTCGTAGCGATGCACCTCAACTGCCTCAAGGTTCGCAGGCAGCCCCGCCGCCACGATCGCGGCGAATTCCCCCTCCGGCAAACGCCGCACAGCCAGTTGCTGCGCCCCGCCGGATTTGATCGTCCCATCTTCGGACATTAATGCCGTTTCCCAAGTCCGTCCTTGATGAAGGCGCGGCACCTCTCGGTCAAAAGGCAGAAAGGTTCCCGGTTCGATTATTGCTAGGTATCGCCCCTCTTGACCGGGTTTCGGAATCACCCGTTGAACCTTAGCCACGGCAAAATACCCCCGCGGACCCGCCTTCACCGGTTCGTAATAGACGACCCAATCCCCGACAGCCTCTAGAAGAGCCTTGAGATACGTCTTTGGAAAATCATAGCGGCTGTCCGGCTCGTCTTCGTAAATCGAGTCCGCCTTGTGCAATAGAACAAGTTTCGTCATCCCCGATCAAATCCACCAACAAGAAGAGCCAACGCCCCATCCTAGGCACGATCCGACCGGTCTGCCAAGGCAAAGCCTGGCCTCCACCCAGCCCCCACCACCAACCACAGCCACAGCCCCAACCCCGCTGTCCCCGTCACCAGCGCGACGGGCACGTTCACTGCCACCCCGCCCAGCAGCGCCCAGCCCGGCACCACCAGCAGCACCGTCACCACCGGGGCCAGCACCACCATCCCGCACCGCGCCCAAGGCAGCGGCGGCCCGAAACCAACCCCCTCACCCCCGCGCCCCAGCCTCGCCATCGCCCAGACCGTCGCCCCCACCATCCCCGGCCAGACCAGCCGCACCGGATCGGGTGACAGCACACTCCCCAGCAGCCACAGCGCCACCATCACCACGGGTGCAACCCAAAGCCACCACCGCCCCGGATGCAGCACCGGAAACCGCGACAATACCCCCAGCGCAAGCCCCACCCCGGCCCCCGCCACCCCCAGATAAATCGCCAGCCCCGCCATCCCGGCCAGAACCTTGCCCTCCAGCGGCCAATACAGCCCCCAGACCGCCCCGAACACGCCCAGCGCCGCCAATCCCGCCACCTGCCGCCACAGCGGCCCGCGCGCCAGCGCCATCCCGCCGCCCAGCACGACCAGCCCGCTGATCAGCGCGTGCCAGGCCAGCGGCGTCCAGACCAGCTGCGCGGGAAAGGCGTCATACATCGTCCCCACCACCGCCCCCTCGATCTGAAACCCCAGCAGCGCCCCACCCAGAAAGGCCGCCCGCCATCCGCCCAACCCGGACCAGATCACCGCCGAAAGCGCCGCCCCCGCCGCTACGGAATAGGCCGCCAAGGTAGAGAGCAGATCGAGCAGCCGCAGGTCCGGCGCGGGTGTCGTCCAGAACAGGTTCTCCCCCGCCCAGACCGCGATCCACCCCAGGCAGAGCGCCGCCACCGCATAGCCCATACCCTCGCGCATCATCCCGCCCCCCTCGCTACCCACTGGCCCTTTCTGCCGTCCACCGCTAGAAGGCCGCAAGCTTCTTGGTGACCCCATGCTGAAAACCCGCATCATCCCCTGCCTCGACGTGGCCGATGGCCGCGTGGTGAAAGGCGTGAACTTCACCGACCTGCGCGATGCGGGCGATCCGGTCGAGGCCGCGCGCGCCTATGATGCCGCCGGCGCGGATGAGCTGTGCTTTCTCGACATCCACGCCACCCATGAAAATCGCGGCACGATGTTCGACCTCGTCACCCGCACGGCGGAACAATGCTTCATGCCCCTCACCGTGGGCGGCGGAGTGCGAACGCCCGAGGATGTGCGCGCCCTGCTTCTGGCCGGGGCCGACAAGGTCAGCTTCAACTCTGCCGCCGTGGCCGACCCCGATGTCGTGGCCCGCAGCGCCGACCGTTTCGGATCGCAATGCATCGTCGTGGCCATCGACGCCAAGACCGTTGCACCGGGAAAGTGGGAGATTTTCACCCATGGCGGCCGCAAACTCACCGGGATCGACGCCGTAGACTTCGCCCGCACCGTCGCCGCCAAGGGCGCGGGCGAAATCCTCCTCACCTCGATGGATCGCGACGGCACGCGCGCCGGGTTCAACCTGCCCCTCACCCGCGCCATCGTCGATGCCGTGGGCATCCCCGTCATCGCCTCGGGTGGTGTCGGCACGCTCGATCACCTCGTCGAAGGCGTCACCGTCGGCGGGGCCTCCGCCGTGCTCGCCGCCTCCATCTTCCATTTCGGCGACTTCACCATCCGGCAGGCCAAGGACCACATGGCCGCCGCCGGCATACCGATGAGGTTGACATGACCACGCTCGACCGCCTCGCCGCCACCATCGCCGCCCGCAAAGGGGCCGATCCGGACAGCAGCTGGACCGCCAAACTCCTGTCCAAAGGCCCCGAGAAATGCGCCGAGAAGTTCGGGGAAGAGGCGGTGGAGGCCATCATCGAAGCCGTCAAGGGCGACCGCGACCGCCTCACCGCCGAAGCGGCGGACGTGCTCTACCATCTCCTCGTCATGCTGGCCGCCCGTGACGTGACGCTGGAGGATGTGCTGGCCGAACTGGACCGCCGCGAAGGCGTCTCTGGTCTGGACGAAAAGGCCGCGCGCCGCTGACCGGAATTTGACGCAAATTCCGGAACGGAGTTTGACACAAACTCCGCCCTCCGGCCTTCGCCAAAAGGCGTCCAAGGACGCCTTCCCCGGAAACTGCGTCAGTTTCCGCCGCGAAATCTGCGTCAGATTTCGCCTCCTTACATCCCCAGACGCGGGATCTCGATCGCCGGGCAGCGATCCATCACCGCCGTCACGCCCGCCGCTTCCGCCCGCGCCGCCGCCGCCGCATCCACCACGTCCAGCTGCATCCAAACGGCCTTCAGCCCCGGCAGCACCGCCAGCGCCTCATCCACCACCGCGCCCGCCTCTTCACTGCGGCGAAAGATATCGACCATATCCACCGGCTCGCCGATGTCTGCCAGCGACGCCCGCACCGTCTCGCCCAGCGCGATCTGCCCCGCCTGCCCCGGATTGACCGGGATCACCCGATACCCCCGCGCCTTGAGGAAAGCCGCCACCCGATGGCTGGGCCGGTCCGGCTTGGGCGACCAGCCCACAAGGGCGATGGTCCGCGTCTCGGTCAGCACTTGGCGGATCGTGGCATCATCGGTCATGGATCACCCCAAAAGAAAAAGGCGCCCGGGCCTCTGCGGCCGGGCGCCAAGTCGCGGAACGAGGGACAGTGAATGAGAGGCGGGTGTTCCGGCCCGCTTCCTGCTATGTGACATAGAAACCGCGCCCTGCATTTGAAGTTGCCTTCCCGCAAATGTGATCAGCCCCGGATCACCGCTGCGACGCTGCATAAAGGCCCACCGCCGCCGCATTGGACACGTTCAGCGAACCGAAGGCCCCTGCAAAAGGCACCCGCGCGATCACATCACAGGTCTCGCGCGTCTTGTCGCGCAGCCCCGGCCCCTCGGCCCCCAGCACCAGCCCCACGGGGCGGTTGCCCAGGCTCGCCATGGCCTCTCCCAGCGTCACCGTGCCATCGCCATCCAGCCCCACCAGCACATAGCCCATGGCCTTCAACTCCACCATCGCATCGGCCAGGTTCGTCACCCGCAGATAGGGCTGGCGCTCCAGCGCCCCGCTTGCCGTCTTGGCCAGCGCGCCCGTCTCCGGTGCCGAATGGTGGCGCGGCGCGATCACGGCCCGCGCGCCAAACACTTCGGCCGACCGCAGCACCGCCCCCACATTATGCGGGTCCGTCACCCGATCCAGCAGCACGACGAGCGGCGAGCCCGCCCCCGAAATCGCCACCTCGTCCAGCTTGCCCCAGTTCAGGGGCCGCGCCTCCAGCGCCGCGCCCTGATGCACCGATCCCTCGTCGATCGGCACATCGAACCGCCGCGGGTCCACCACCTCGGGCTCCATCCCGCTGGTCGCAATCGCGTCTTCCAGCCGGTCAAAGGCGTTCTTCGTCACCACCAGACGCAGCTTTTCCCGCGCGGGGTTCACCAGCGCATCGCGCACCGCATGGATGCCAAAGAGCCAGACTGTCTCTTTCGCCTCGGCCCGCTTGCCGCGTTCCTTGTCGATCACCCAGGTGGGTTTCTTGCTTCCGGGCTTCATCGCCACACCTCTTGCATTTCCCCATCCATGGCCCCGGATCGCCCCCCGATGCAAGCGCGATTTCCCCCGCTTTTGCGCCTTGACGCCCCTCCCCCCCTCGGCTATCCCCCGCATCGCGTCGGGCGACGTGCTGCAAGGTGCGGCAGCGGACTGTAACTCCGCCGGGGAGACCCATGCCTGGTTCGATTCCAGGGTCGCCCACCACTTTCCCAAAATTTACCACTTCGCCAAAACGCGTGTCCCGCAAGCAGGCCGCCATCATCCGCCCATGCCGGCGATGCCCCATCGATCGCGCGACATTCGCGAAACCGGGATCGCTGCAAGAAGCGCTCCGTCAGGGGCGCAACACCCGCAGGCTGCAACCGTTGCTGTCGATCCCTTCGAACGTCCCGCTCTGCCGATCCAGAATCAGCAGGGATTCCGTCGGTCCCTGCCCATCCCAGGCTGTCTGGACGCGCAACTTCGTGCCCTCCAGCCGCCCGACGAACTGACCACTTTCCCCAAGGTTGTTGGTGATGGTCCCAACGAACAGATCGCGCTCACGCTCTTCCACCATGGCTTTGGCCTCAATGGTGATCGCGCCAAAATGGCTTTGGGGTGGACAGACCGCCGTGATCTGCCACGCGCCGTCCAGTTTCGGCGCACAGCCTGCGACGCCCCCCGCAAAAACGGCACCGACGACCCACACCCTCATCTTGCCCTGCCCCGCCATGCCTTGCCCGCCCCTTTTGCCAATCCTGCCAAAGCCGGCACGCGCAACGCCGCCGCCTGTGCCCAAGGTCCAGCCTGTCACAGACACCCGATGCGACAAACAGGTTTTCCACACCCGACAGATCCCGTCACGGCACCGCGACCGAACAATCGCATGGCCAACCGCCAGCACCGTTCATACCCCCAGGCTCAACCGCCCTGTCCCGTCTCGCCAACGGCGCGTCGTTTCCAGAGTCGCCGCCGATCCCCGCCTCTGCTAAAAGACATCGCATGACACATGACGCCTCCTTCCGCTTCACCCATGCCATCACCCGCCGCCCGGCTGCCTCCATCACCGATGGCCTGCGCGCTGTCGATACCGGCACGCCTGACCTTGCCCTGATGCAGGCCCATCACGCGGCCTATATCGCCTCGCTGCGCGCCACGGGCGCCACGGTGATCGAACTCGACGCGCTGCCAGCCTACCCGGATTCGGTGTTTGTCGAGGATACCGCCCTCTGCTTGCCCGAAGGCGCCATCATCATGCGCCCCGGCGCCCCAACCCGTCTGGGCGAGGCTGCCGAGATGGAGCCGCACCTGCGCGCCCTCTACACCACCATCGCCCGCATCGAAGGCCCCGGCACCATCGAAGGCGGCGATATCCTGGTGACCGGCCGCGAAATCCTTGTCGGCCAATCCGCCCGCACCGATGCCGCCGGCATCGCCGAACTGCGCGCCATCGTCACCAACTGGGGCCATGCCTTGCGCGAAGTGCACACCCCGCCCGGCGTGCTGCATTTCAAAACCGACTGCTCCCTTCTGGATGCAGACACGATCCTCTCCACCGAACGCCTCTCCGCCTCGGGCTGCTTTGACGGCTACCGCATCATCCACACCGCCTCGGGCGAAGAGGCCGCCGCCAATACCATCCGCTTCAACGACGTGGTGCTGATGCCTGCAGGCTTCCCCGGCACCCGTGCGCGGATCGAAGAGGCAGGCTTCACCGTGGTGGAAATCGGCAATTCCGAATGCGCCAAACTTGATGGCGGGATGTCCTGCCTGTCGCTCCGCTTCACCCCGTCCTGAACATCCTTCGGCGTCACCAGTGTCAGCGTTCAACATCCTCTGCATCGCCCAATCCGGACGGCTTCAGTATGAGGCCGTCCTCCTTGCCGCCTCGCTCCGCGCCCAATCCCCCGGCTTCCGGGGCCGCCTGCTGATCGCAACCCCGCGTCCCGGCCCGCTCTGGCCCGGCCAGAACCCGCAACTCACCGATCCTGCCACCCTCGCCCTGCTCGCCGATCTGGGGGCCGAGGTCATCCCCTTCGACAGCCGTGCCTTTGGTGCCGCCTACCCCCATGGCAACAAGATCGAGGCGCTGGCGCATATCCCCGATGCGCCCTTCCTGTTCCTCGACACCGACACGATCATCACCGGCGACCTGTCCACGCTGACCCCTGATTTCAGCCGCCCCACCGCCTCGATGAAGCGCGAGGGGACATGGCCGCAGATCGAACTCTACGGCCCCGGCTACACCGCCATCTGGCAAAGCCTCTACACCCGCTTCGGGCTCGACTTCGACAGCAGTCTCGACCTAACCCAGCCCGACGAATACTGGCAGCGCTACCTCTATTTCAACGCAGGCTGGTTCCTGCATGAAAGCCCGCATCGCTTTGGCGAGCTGTTCCTCAAATGCGCCACCGCAATCGCCGCTGATCCCGGCCCCGCCCTGGCCTGCCAGTCGCTCAACCCCTGGCTCGATCAGGTGGCGCTCCCCCTCGTCATCCACGCCCTCGGCGGCGGCCGCCCCGGCCCCGATCTCGCGGGGCTCGACGGCGCGCTCACCTGCCACTGGCGCATCCTGCCGCTATTCTTCGCCCGCGAAAGCGATCACACCGTCCGCGTGATGGAACAGGTCGCCGCCGACCCGCGCGTCGAACGCGTGCTGCGCCATTATGCGCCGTTCAAAAAGATGCTCTACCGCGGCGAAGGCCAGCAGGTCCGCGCCCTGTTCGACCGCGCCGATCTGCCGCGCAAG
>CALRPT020000007.1:0-186563 GCA_943370085.1 Variovorax paradoxus
GGACCCCCCCATCAGACGAAAACCCCGCCGTCACGCAAGCGGCAGCCGGGTTCCGGGTATTTGAGCCAAGGTGAAATAGCGCTTGGATGACTTTGATCAGGCGGGGCGGCGATTGCCCTGCGGGCGGGGTTTGCCAGCGTTGCCCGAGCGGGTGGGGGATTGGCCGCCGCCTGCGGGGCGGGCGGGTTTCGCGCCCTGACGCGGTTGCGGCTTGGGGGCCTGGGATTTGTATTCCGGGCGGCCACCCTGGGGTTTGCCCTGACCCGCACCCTGACCTGGACGGCCACCACCGGGGCGGCCCCCACGGTTCTGGTTCGGTTTGGGTGCCGCCGCCACGACATCGGCGGCCCAAGGCGCGCCGCCAACCACGGGGATCTGTTTTTTCAGAACCTTTTCAATGGCCTGCAATTCCCCCATCTCGGCCGGGGCGCAGAAGGCGATGGCGTTGCCTTCGGCCCCTGCGCGGGCGGTGCGGCCGATGCGGTGGACGTAGTTTTCCGGCACGTTGGGCAGATCGTAGTTGTAGACGTGGCGGACGCCCGGAATATCGATCCCGCGGGCGGCGACATCGGTGGCCACCAGCACATCCATCTGGCCATTGCGGAAGTCGGTCAGGGTGCGGTCACGTTGCCCCTGGCTTTTGTTGCCGTGGATGGAGCCCACGGTAAAACCCCATGCCGCCAAGAGCTTGCAGAGTTTTTCCGAGCCGTGCTTGGTGCGGCCAAAGACCAGCGCCTGTTCGCCGGGATGCTTTTTCAGATATTCCTCCAAGAGCTTGGCCTTGTCGCCGTTCGGGATGAAGTGCACGCCCTGGACGATCTTTTCGATGGGCTTGCCCGGGGGGGCCACTTGCACGCGGACGGGATCGCGGAGGTAGGTGCTGGCGATTTCCTCGATATCCTTGGGCATCGTGGCCGAGAACAGAAGTGTTTGTCTTTTCACGGGAATATGCTTGGCGATCTTGCGCAGGGCATGGATGAAACCCATGTCGAGCATGTGGTCGGCCTCATCCAGCACCAGATAGCCGGTGGCCTGAAGCGAGACGTCGCCGCGTTCCAGAAGGTCGATCAACCGGCCGGGGGTGGCGACGAGCACATCGGTGCCGCGCGCAAGGGCCATAGCCTGACGGTTCAGGGATGCGCCGCCCACGACGGTGGTCACCTTGACGGCGGTGCCTTTGGTGAAAATGGTAAGGTTATCAGATATTTGCGTGACCAGTTCCCGCGTGGGGGCAAGGATCAGGGCGCGCACGTTCTTTGGCCCCGGCGGGTGGCCGATGTCCAAGAGGCGGTGCAGGAGCGGCAGGCCGAAGGCCGCCGTCTTGCCGGTGCCGGTTTGCGCAAGGCCCATCAGATCGCGGCCTTTCATGATCTGCGGGATGGATTCCACCTGAATGGGGGTGGGCATCTGGAGATTGGTTTTTTCAAGCGCTTTCAAGAGCTTGGGCGACAGGCCGAGATCGGCGAATGTGGTCATGACATGGTCTTTCCGGCCCTGTTCAAAAGGGCCAAAGGGGCCGCAGCAAAGGCGGCCAGTGGCAGGGATGCGCCGATTGCGCGGCGCGGAACCCCTGCGTGAAGGTGGGAACCTGTGGCCCGATCCGGCTCCCCATACAGGGCTGCTCACGCGGCAGCGGAGGGCGGGCGTGAACGGCACATGGGGCTTTTGGCGGCAGAAGTCAACTGTTCAGCAAGGCAGTGCAGCCGCGCAGTGCAGCCGGGCGTATGCACGGGGCGGGCGGTGGGGGAGGGGTTGGTTAACCGTTCCCCGGCAGGGTGGGGCTTTGGTTTGGGTGAGGAAGGGTGGCGGATGGAACCGGGAAAGATGCGGGGCAAGCAGGCCGAGAATTACCATTACATGGCCGATGCGATGCGGCGGTTGGAATGGGACCTGCATCACCGGATCGAGGCGACGGGGCGCATTCCGCTGGAATGGCATGAGATCGCGCAGACCCCGGTCAAGCCGGGGGCGGACCGGGTGGCGCTGCGGCTGGACCGGGATGTGCTGCGGTTCTTTCGGTCCATCGGGCCGGGCTATGGGCCACGGATCAACCTTGTGCTGCGGACCTATATGCATGCGCGGCTGGCGGGGGTGATCCGGGGGGCGGAGACGGCACCCGAGTTCCGCTTTGCCATGGCGCCGGAGCGGCCTTTGTGGGGGGAGACGGCGGCAGGGCTGGGCGCCGGGCCGGGGCCGGATGCGGCGGAGCAAGCGTCGGAGGCGGCGGCGCGGGTGGCGGAGCGGGTGAAGGCGGCAAGGGTGGGGGGGTGAGTACCGGCTTCGTTTGGTTTTGGCATTAGAGAATAAGGGTGATATTCTGGAGCGGTAGTTTGAGTATGCGCAAGTGCGGAGTGAATGATGGAATTGGTGGTCTCGATTTTCGCGGTCCTGATTTCACTCTTTGCTGTTTGGGAAACTCGAAAAGCAAACCGCAATTCGCTGCGCCTCACAGAGCAGGAAATCGAACTTATCAGACACCAGCTTGCAAAGGCTTGCAACAAGACAGTCGAAGAAAAGAAGGCCAACGTTACTGCTCAGATGTACCGTGACGGCAAGGGCTGGCGTGTGAGAGTCCTGAACCTTGGACCCGCTGAAGCCAGACATGTCAGACTCATCTTGGATGATCAGAACATGATGGTCATCGCCGATGCAACGTCTGGAAAGTTCCCAATGGACCGAATGACGCCTGGTCAGTACGTCGATTTCTGGGCAAGGGTACACTTGGCTACACCGCCTAAGGAGACGTTGGTCATTCACTGGGATGATCCCTACGGTGTTGATCGAGAGAACAAGGTCGAGCTAACGACATGAAAGCGCGCGTCTCTTTGAACCTGCCTCAATCCCTAAAGAAGGCCGCCGAGGATTTCGCGGCCAAGGATGGCGTTTCGGTCAACCAATACATCGCGCTGGCGCTGGCCGAGAAGATCGGTGCGCGGGGGGCGGCGGAGTTCTTTGCGGAACGGGGGAAGGCCGGCGAGCCGGCGCGGGCGGTGGCGTTTCTGGAGGGGCGGCTGGAGTAAGGGTCTCGCGATAAAGCAGAACTTATGCAATTGGAGGGCTGCATGGAACTTAGCTGGATTTTAGATATAGTTAAGGGCGCCAATGATCTTGCACAAGTTGCACGCGGCGACTTGGCCGACCGACAAGAGATACGTAGGAGGCGAGAACTCCAAGAACTCATCGAAGCTTTGAGGCAGATATATTTTTCTCCAAGAGGTGTGATTTCGCTTCTCAATCAATTGGCAGAGGGGCAGCAGCCAAGTGAGCTACAGATTGCAATGATCTTGCCGGAATTTAACGACTATGAATTTCGAGTGCATCGAATGCTAACGCGAATTGACCCTATCGCAGGCCCAGTCCAAGGACGACTGACCCTTCGCGCAGAAAGAGCTTTGCGTGAAATATCAAACGGCAAACAGGGAATAAGAGGGCGAGTGAAAGATCTTTTAAACGAAGCGCTAACCACAAGAACGCACATCTCTAGGGAAGATGCTATTGAGCTTCGAGACGAGATAATAGCCTTGAACAATGCAATTGAAGCTGCAGAAGAGGCTCTAGTCGCAGCGGTTAGATAACCGTCCCTCACCCTTGCAACGTCCTGACCCCATACCCCTCACCCCGTGCCTTCATCGCCGCTACAGCGGCAATCGAGGCGGCGGCGGTGGTGAAATAGGGGATCTTGTCCATCAGCGCGACGCGGCGGATGTCGCGGCTGTCTGATACGGCCTGGGTGCCTTCGGTGGTGTTCATCACCAGCGCGATGTCGTTGTTTTTCAGGCGGTCCACGATGTTGGGGCGGCCCTCATAGACCTTGTTCACCGGTTCGGCCTTTACCCCTTGGGCTTTCAGCCAGTCGGCGGTGCCTTTGGTGGCCACGATATCGAAGCCCATCGACACGAGGTCGCGGGCGGCGTTGGCCAGGGCTTCGGATTTGTCCATGTCCTTGACCGACAGGAAGACGCGGCCTGTTTCGGGCAGGATGGTACCTGCGCCCATCTGGGCCTTGAGGAAGGCCAGTGCGAAGGTGCGGTCCCAGCCCATCACCTCACCCGTTGAACGCATTTCCGGCCCGAGGACGGGGTCCACGCCGGGGAAGCGGGCGAAGGGGAGGACGGCCTCTTTGACCGAGAACCACGGGGTGTGGGGATCGGCCAGCGTGAGCGGGTCGGCCAGCGGCAGGTCGGTGTCGGGGCCGACGCCGGCGGGGTAGGGCGCGCGCATCGGGAAGTTGGAGAGCGGCTCGCCTGCCATGAGGCGGGCGGCGATGGAGGCGATGGCCGAGTCGGTGGCCTTGGCCACGAAGGGGACGGTGCGCGAGGCGCGGGGGTTCACCTCAAGCACGTAGATCGTGCCGTCCTTGATGGCGAATTGCACATTCATCAGGCCCACGACATTGAGCGCGAGGGCCATTTGCACGGTCTGGCGTTTGAGTTCTTCGATCGTGTCGGCGCTGAGCGAATGGGGCGGCAGGCAGCAGGCGGAATCGCCGGAATGGACGCCGGCCTCTTCGATATGTTCCATGATGCCCGCGACATGGACATGCTTGCCGTCGGAGAGCGCGTCTACGTCAACCTCGATGGCACCGGAGAGGTAGCTGTCGAGCAGGACGGGGCTGTCGCCCGACACCTGCACGGCGGTGCGGATGTAGCGTTCAAGCTGGGCGTCGTCGCGGATGATTTCCATCGCGCGGCCACCCAAGACAAAGGAGGGGCGGATGACGAGGGGATAGCCGACTTCGGCGGCGACGGTGAAGGCTTCGTCGCGCGAGCGGGCGGTGCCGTTATGGGGCTGTTTCAGGCCGAGTTTGTGCAGCAGTTGCTGGAAGCGTTCGCGGTCCTCAGCCAAGTCGATGGCATCGGGCGTGGTGCCGAGGATCGGGATGCCTTCGGCATGAAGGGCGTTGGCGAGTTTCAGGGGCGTCTGGCCGCCGAATTGCACGATGACGCCGTGAAGGGTGCCGTTGTCTTGCTCGACCCGCAGGATTTCGAGGACATGCTCCAGCGTGAGCGGTTCGAAATAAAGGCGGTCGGAGGTGTCGTAATCGGTCGACACGGTTTCCGGGTTGCAGTTGACCATGATCGTTTCATAGCCCGCGGCGGTGAGGGCGTAGCAGGCATGGACGCAGCAATAATCGAACTCGATCCCCTGACCGATACGGTTGGGGCCGCCGCCAAGGATGACGACCTTTTTGGCGTTCGAGGGGCGGGCTTCGCATTCCACATCGCCCATGACGGGGGATTCATAGGTGGAATACATGTAGGGGGTCTGCGCCTCGAACTCGGCGGCGCAGGTGTCGATGCGCTTGAACACGGCGGTGACGCCGAGGCGGGTCCGGGCGCGGCGGACCTGACCTTCGTCGCGGCCCGTCAGTTTCGCAAGGCGGGCATCGGTGAAGCCCATCATCTTGATCCGGCGCAGGCCGGGGGCATCCAGCGGCAGGCCGGATTTGCGGATGTCGGCCTCGGCATCGATGATTTCGCGGATGCGGGAGAGGAACCAGGGATCGAAGGCGGTGATGGCGTTGATCTCGTCATTGGTGAAGCCGTGGCGCATGGCCTGGGCCACGACGCGGAGGCGGTCGGGCGTGGCCTCGGACAGGGCTTTGGAGACGGCGGCGCGGTCGGGGGCGCCCGGTATGGCGATTTCGTCAAAGCCGGTGAGGCCGGTTTCGAGTGAGGCGAGCGCCTTTTGCAGGGATTCGTGGATGGTGCGGCCGATGGCCATGACCTCACCCACCGATTTCATGGCAGTGGTCAGGTTGGGGATGGAGCCGGGGAATTTCTCGAACGCGAAGCGGGGGATTTTGGTGACGACATAGTCGATGGAGGGTTCAAAGCTGGCGGGCGTGACCTTGGTGATGTCATTGTCCAGCTCGTCCAGCGTGTAGCCGACGGCGAGTTTGGCGGCGATTTTCGCGATGGGGAAACCAGTGGCCTTTGACGCCAGCGCCGAGGAGCGGGAGACGCGGGGGTTCATCTCGATGACCACCATGCGGCCATCGGCGGGGTTGATGGCCCATTGCACGTTGGAGCCGCCGGTTTCGACCCCGATCTCGCGCAGCACGGCGATGGAGCCGTTGCGCATGATCTGATATTCCTTGTCGGTCAGCGTGAGGGCGGGCGCGACGGTGATGGAGTCCCCCGTATGCACGCCCATCGGATCGACGTTTTCGATGGCGCAAACGATGATGGCATTATCGGCGCGGTCGCGGACGACCTCCATCTCGAACTCTTTCCAGCCGAGGAGGGATTCATCGACGAGGACCTGGGCGACGGGGCTGGCCTCCAGCCCCGATTTCACGATAGCCTCATAATCATCGCGGTTATAGGCGACACCGCCGCCAGTGCCGCCCAGCGTGAAGGCGGGGCGGATGATGGCGGGCAGGCCCACATATTCGATGGCGGCAATCGCCTCGGCCACGCCGGCGGCGATATCGTATTTGCCGGATGCCAGCTTGGGCGCGGCGATGATCGTGGCCTTGGGGTTTTCCAGACCGATGCGGTCCATCGCCTCGCGGAAGAGTTTGCGGTCTTCGGCCATTTCGATGGCCTGGCGGTTGGCCCCGATCAGCTGCACGCCGAATTTTTCCAGCACGCCCATATCGGCCAGCGCAAGAGCGGTGTTCAGCCCGGTCTGCCCGCCCATGGTGGGCAGAAGCGCATCGGGGCGTTCCTTTTCGATGATCTTGGCCACCACTTCGGGGGTGATGGGTTCGATATAGGTGGCATCGGCCAGACCCGGATCGGTCATGATCGTGGCAGGGTTCGAGTTCACGAGGATGACGCGGTAGCCTTCCTCACGCAAAGCCTTGCAGGCTTGTGCGCCGGAGTAGTCGAATTCGCAGGCCTGCCCGATGACGATGGGGCCCGCGCCGATGATCATGATGGAGGAGATATCGGTTCTTTTCGGCATGGTCCCTGTCCCGCATGTGCCATCCCGCGGCATGGGGCTGCGGGTGGTGGATTCGTGGCTCGCGCAAATTGACGGGGGTTTAGGGGAGTGGGCGGCGCGGCGCAAGCGGTTGTGGCTGCCAAGGGTGCGGCGCGTGTGGATAGGGCGAGAAGGGCGAAATCTGACGCAGATTTCGCGCAAATTTCTGGCACAGAAATTTGGCACCCCTCGCGCGCGGCGCGCCAGGCGGAATTTGCGTCAAATTCCGGCGCGTTTCCTGCGTCGGGAAACGCCTCTGGCGCGACGGTCCGGGGCGGTGTGGTGTCGCAGGCGGGCTGGTCGGGGGGCGGGGGGGGTGTTATCTCCTGCCGCGACTGGCTGAACGGCTTAACACGGGGCGCGACGCGTGATCCTTTTCGAACATGGTCCCGGCGGTGGGGCGGCGCTGTTTGCCGCGCCGCGCGAGGTCATTCTGGCGCAGCGGGCCGATCAGGTGCGGGGTGCGCTTCTGCGCGCGGATGCGGCACGGGCCGGGGGGGCCTGGGTGGCGGGCTATGTGGCCTATGAGGCGGGATATGCGCTGGAGCCGAAGCTGGCGCGCCTGATGCCCGCGCGGCGGCCGGGGCCGCTGGTGGCGCTGGGCGTGTTTGACGCGCCGCAGGATGCGGGGCCTGTGCTGGCACAGGCGGCCGAGGAGGCGGGGGTGGCGCGGCTGTCACGGCTGCGGCGGGGGATCACACGGGCGGGCTATGGCGCGGCATTCGCCAAGGTGGCCGATTACATCGCGGCGGGGGATTGCTATCAGATCAACCTGACCTTCCCCTTGTCGGCGCGGCTGGAGGCGGGCACGGCGCTGGGCCTGTTTGGCGCGCTGCGGGCGCGGCAATCGGTGGGCTATGGCGTGTTCTGCGATCTGGGGGTGGGGCCGGTGGTGATGTCGCGCAGCCCGGAGTTGTTCTTTCGGGTGCAGGACGGGGTGATTTCCGCCCGTCCCATGAAGGGGACGGCGCCGCGCGACCCTGATCCGGTGCGCGATGCGGCGCTGGCGGCGGAATTGGCGGTGTCAGACAAGGCGCGGGCCGAGAACCTGATGATCGTGGATTTGTTGCGCAATGACATCGCGCGCATCTCTGAGGTGGGGTCGGTAAAGGTGCCGGAGCTGTATGCGGTGGAGCCTTTTGCGACAGTCCATCAGATGAGTTCCACCGTGACCGGGCGGCTGGTGGCGGGGGCCGATCTGGCGGGGTTGATGGCGGCGCTGTTTCCCTGCGGATCGATCACCGGGGCGCCGAAGATCCGCGCGATGGAGATCATCCGCGAAGTCGAGGGGCGCGCGCGGGGGGTTTATTGCGGGGCGATGGGGTGGATGGCCCCGGATGGCGATGCGGTGTGGAATGTGGCGATCCGCACGCTGTCGCTGTTCCCCGGTGGGCGGGTCGCGCTGAATGTGGGCGGCGGGGTGGTGCATGATTCCACCGCCGCAGGCGAATGGGAGGAGGCGCTGTGGAAGGCGCGTTACGCGGAAGGGCTGGCGACGCCCGGCTGATCGAGACGGCATTGTGGGATGGCGCGGGGTTTCCCCGGCTGGCGCTGCATCTGGCGCGGTTGGCGGCGGGGGCAAAGGCCTTGGGCTTTGCCTGTGATGCGGATGCGGTGCGGGCGGCATTATTGGATGCTGTGGAGGATGCGCCCTTGCGGGTGCGGCTGACGCTGGGGGCGGCGGGGGATGTGGCGGTGACGGTGGCGCCCTTGCCGCCGGCCAAGGCGGAATGGCGGCTGGGGCTGGCCGAGGGACGGCTGGCGTCAGACGATCCGTGGCTTCGGGTGAAATCGACGCGGCGTGGGGCCTATGACGCGGCGCGGGCGGCGCTGCCGGTGGGGCTGGACGAGGTGGTGTTCTGCAATGAGCGCGGCGAGGTCTGCGACGGGACGATCACCACGCTGTTCTTTGACCGTGGGGAGGGGATGCGGACGCCGCCCTTGACCTGCGGGCTGCTGCCGGGGGTTTTGCGGGCGGAACTGGCGGTGCCGGAGGAGGTGCTGCTGGCGCAAGACCTGCCGCAGATGCGGCTGTGGGTGGGCAATGCGCTGCGCGGGTTGATCCCGGCGGTCTGGGCCGGGGGCGAAATCTGACGCAGATTTCGCGTCGTTTTCTGACGCAGAAAACGGGAAGGCCGCCCTTTGGGGGCGGCCCGGAAACTGCGCCAGTTTCCGGCGCGATTTCTGCGTCAGAAATCGCTTATCTGTTGAGCAGGTGGCGCAGGGCGGCTAGGTCGTCCTGCATCAGGCCATGGCCTGCGCCGGGATGGATGCGGGTTTCGACCGTGGCCCCGAGCGCGATGAAGGTGTTCGCGGTTTCGCGCACCCGCGCCAGCGGGATATGCGGGTCGCGTTCGTGCACGGAGAGCCAGACGCGGCCTTCGCGTTTGCCTGTATACGAAAATGACTTGGGGCTGTGGCCATAGAGCGCTTCGGTCGGGTCGCCCTTGGCATCGGCGGTGCCGATCAGCCCGCCGGAGAAGGCCAGAAGGCCCGCAAGGCCGGTGCCGTGGCGGGCATAGGCCTCGGCCGCCAGACAGGCACCCTGGCTGAAGCCCGAGAGCCAGATGTGATCGCGCGGGATGCCCTCGGCCTCTAGCGTGGCGATGGCCTGATCCACCTGCGCCAGCGCTCGGGTGACGAAGGGGGCCATCTGCGCGCTGGGAGCGAGGAAGCTGGTGGGCCACCAACTGTTGCCGGGGGCTTCGGGCGCGATGGCGGCGACCTGGGGCAGGGCGGCGTGATCCATCAGCGACAGGATGTCGGCGGCCGAGCCGCCGCGACCGTGCAAAAGCACGATCCCGGCGGTGGCCCCTTTCTGGGGGCCGTGGCGCATCATGCGGGCACCTTGCCCGGCAGCTTGATCGGGGGCAGCACAGCCTCGATCCGGTCGCGCAGGCGTTCGTGCTGGGCGGGGAGCATCAGTTTGCTGCCCATGGTTTCCACCGGTTCATCGATGGCAAAGCCCGGCGGATCGGTGGCGATTTCAAACAGCACGCCGCCCGGTTCGCGGAAGTAAATGGCGTTGAAGTACTGCCGGTCGATCACCGGGGTGGTGCGGTGGCCGAATTTCAACAGGGCTTCTTGCCAGTGGTGCTGATCCTCTTGCGTCTTGGCGCGGAAGGCGATGTGGTGGATCGTGCCGCGCCCGGGGCGGGCGACGGTGGGCACATCGGCGCGCCAGATGTCGATGATGTGGCCGCGTTCTGCCCCATCGGCGACAAGGCGGAGGCGTTCGCCGCCTTGGCCCCGCTCAGAGCCGATGGCACGGTAGCCAAACGCCTCGGTCAAAAGCCGCGCGGTGGGTTCCGGGTCGCGTTCCCAGAGGGTGACGGAGTGGAAGCCGTGCCGATCCACCGCCCCTTCGGTTTCGATCAGTTCCACCGGCGCGCCATCGGGATCGCGCAGCGTGATGACGCGCTGGCCGAAGCGTTCGGTGCCGGCGGGGATGTGGTGGTCGCCTTCGGACAATTCGTCGATCATCGCGTCCAGATCGCCCTTCGGGATGGCATAGGCAAAGGCCGAGGCCATGCCCGGGCCGGCGCGGCCGGGGCCGGCATCGGCGAAGGGGAAGAAGGTCAGGATCGTGCCGGGGCTGCCGGCGTGATCGCCGTAATAGAGGTGATAGGTGCCGGGATCGTCGAAGTTGACGGTTTTCTTCACGAGGCGCTGGCCAAGGCGGCCTGCGTAGAAATCCACATTCTCTTGCGGTGGGCCGGAAATGGCGGTGACGTGGTGGATGCCGGGGATCGCGGTCATGATATGCCCTTTCGGCACTGCGTTTCTGTTGCGACGAATATGGGGCGAGTGCGCGGGTGCGGAAAGCGGGCAATGGCGCGCGGGACTTGTGCAGGGATGCACGGGTCGCGGTGCCTGCGCCGGGGGCGTTTTGGCGTTGCGCGGCCTTGACTTCGTGCGCGCCAACGGGTGTATCGGCGCGATGTCCGATCCAGCCTCGCAAAGGGGAGCATGATGCACGCCTATCGCAGCCATACCTGCGCCGAACTGAACACCGCCCATGTGGGGCAGGAGGTCCGCCTTGCGGGCTGGGTGCATCGCGTGCGCGACCATGGCGGGGTGTTGTTCATCGACCTGCGCGATCATTACGGCATCACGCAGGTGCTGGCCGATAGTGACAGCCCGGCCTTTGCGGCGGTGGAGAAGGTGCGCGCCGAATGGGTGGTGCGGATTGATGGCCGGGTGAAGGCGCGCGATGCGGCGCTGGTGAACCCCAAGATCCCGACCGGGGAGGTTGAGGTCTATGTCACCGGGCTGACAGTGCTGGGCGCGGCGGAAGAATTGCCCATGCCCGTGTTCGGCGAGGTGGATTATCCCGAAGAGACGCGGCTGACCTATCGCTTCTTGGATCTGCGGCGGGAAAAGCTGCATCGCAACATGATGCTGCGGTCGAACGTCGTGCGCCATTTGCGCAATGCGATGTGGGATCAGGGCTTCAACGAGTTTCAGACGCCGATCATCACGGCATCCAGCCCCGAAGGCGCGCGCGATTTTCTGGTGCCGAGCCGTCTGCATCCGGGCAAGTTCTATGCCCTGCCGCAGGCGCCGCAGCAGTTCAAGCAGTTGATCATGGTGGCGGGGTTTGACCGCTATTTCCAGATCGCGCCCTGTTTCCGCGATGAAGACCCGCGCGCCGACCGTTCCCCCACCGACTTTTACCAGTTGGATGTGGAGATGAGTTTCGTCGAGCAGGAGGATGTGTTCGCCGCCGTGCAGCCGGTGATTCAGGGGCTGTTCGAGACGTTCCGCCCCGACTGCAAGACGGCGCGTGACTGGCCGCGCATCGCCTATCGGGATTCGCTGCTGTGGTACGGGTCGGACAAGCCCGACCTGCGCAACCCGATCAAGATGCAGGTGGTGTCTGACCATTTCCGCGGGTCGGGCTTTGCCGTCTTTGCCAAGCTCTTGGAGAATGAGGGCACCGAGATCCGTGCGATCCCGGCCCCCACGGGTGGCAGCCGCAAGTTCTGTGACCGGATGAATGCCTATGCCCAGAAGGAAGGGCTGCCGGGGATGGGCTATATCTTCTGGCGCGAGGCCGAGGATGGATCGGGGATGGAAGCCGCCGGTCCCTTGGCCAAGAATATCGGGCCGGAGCGGACGGAAGCGATCCGTTTGCAGCTTGGCCTTGGGCTGGGCGATGCGGCGTTTTTCCTGGGTGGCAAGCCGGAGCAGTTTGAAAGCGTTGCCGGGCGTGCGCGCAATGAGATCGGGCGGGAATTGGGGCTGGCAGAGACGGACACGTTCCGCTTTGCCTGGATCGTCGATTTCCCGATGTTCGAGAAGACCGATGACGGCAAGATCGACTTTTCCCACAACCCGTTTTCCATGCCGCAGGGCGGGATGGAGGCGCTGATGGGCGATCCGCTGGCGGTCTATGCCTATCAGTATGATCTGGCCTGCAACGGGTATGAGCTGATTTCGGGCGGCATCCGCAACCACAAGCCGGAGATCATGTACAAGGCGTTTGAACTGGCCGGATATCCGAACCGCGAAGTGGACAAGCGGTTCGGCGGGATGGTGAAGGCGTTCAAATATGGCGCACCGCCGCATGGTGGCTGTGCGATGGGGATCGACCGGGCGGTGATGCTGCTGGCGGATGAGAGCAACATCCGCGAGGTGATCATGTTCCCGATGAACCAGCGCGCGGAAGACCTGCTGATGGGCGCGCCGAGCGAGCCGCTGAACGAGCAGTTGCGCGAGTTGCGGCTGCGCGTGGTGCCGAAGGATCAGTGAGGCGGGGGGGGCGGTAGCGCCCCTTTTTGGCTTGGGGGAGTGCGGGTGCGGGCAGACCCCCTCCCCAACCCTCCCCCGTGCCGGGGGAGGGGGTTATCGACGCCCTCGCCAAGACGGGGTTTCCCTGCCAGTCTGTCGCCTTGTCCCAAGGTGATCCATGACGCCCCATCCGCCGCTTTACACCGCATCGGTTCCAGTGTTCCGCCATTATCTGGAGCGCGTCTCCGCCATGGCGGATCGGGCGGGGCCGGAGGCGATGGAGGCGCGGATTGCTGATGCCTTTCCGGCGCGGCAGCAATTCGCCACAGCGGCGGGGTTTGCGTTGCGGGTGGCCTGTCCGCTGGCCGGGCGTGACGTGCCGGACCTGCCATCCGCGCTGGGGCCAAGGCTGGCGGTGGCGCGGGCGATGCTGGGGGCGATGGGGCCTGCGGCCTTTGAGGGCGCGGAGGCGCGGGTGATCCGGCATCGGGCGGGCGAGGCCTGGCTGGAGCAGGACGGGGCCACGTTCCTGCACCTGTATGGGGTGCCGAATTTCCTGTTTCACCTGACCATGGGCTATGCCGCGCTGCGGGGGGCGGGGGTGGCTTTGGGCAAGGCGGATTTTGACGGTTTCCATGCCTATCCGCCGGGATTTGCGTTCTGATCTTGCGGGGCGCGCCGGCGGCGGGGCAAGGTGTGGGCGGACTGTGGCGGAGGCGGGTATGGCGGTGACAGGGTGGCAGGCGGCGGAACGGCCCGGGGATGCGCCGATGGAAGGGCGCTATGCGCGGCTGGAGCGGCTGGATGCCGATGCCCATGCGGCGGCCCTGTTTGCCGCCTTTGCCGGGCATGATGCGCTGTGGGATTACATGCCCTATGGGCCGTTCCATTCCTCGGCCGCCTATCACCGCTGGGCCAAGGAGGCGACAGGGGGGGCGGACCCGGCGTTCTGGGCGATTTTTGCCGAAGGGGCGGCGCATCCGTCGGGCGTGGCGTCCTATCTGCGGATCACGCCCGAGCATGGGGTGATCGAGGTGGGCAACATCTGCCTGTCACCTGCCCTGCAGCGGGGGCGGGCGGCAACGGAGGCGATGTTCCTGATGATGGATTGGGCATTCGCGCATGGCTATCGGCGCTATGAGTGGAAGTGCAACGCGCTGAACCTGCCGTCGCGGCGGGCGGCGCAGCGGTTGGGGTTTTCCTATGAGGGCGTGTTTCGCCAGCATATGGTGATCAAGGGCGCGAACCGCGATACGGCGTGGTTTGCGATGATCGACAGCGAATGGCCCGCGCTGCGCGAGGCCTATGCGGCCTGGCTGTCGCCTGCGAATTTCGATGCCAAGGGGCGGCAGCGGGAGCGGCTGTCCGATCTGACCGGGCTGGTGCGGGTGGCATCGGACCCCGCGCTTTAAACGGGCGCTTCAGCCCGGATACAGCGTGGCAAGGCGGGCGTTGACCGGATCGCGCAGGACGGGTGGGGGCGGGGGCGGTTGGGTTTGCATCGGGGTCTCCTGTGGTGTGCCTGCAAGTCTCGCGCCAGCGGGTTAAGACGCGGTAAAGGCGCGGCCTGCGACCGCTGCGCCCCTTGCGCGGGGGGCGGGGCGCACCCATAACCCCAAGCGAGAGCTTGTCAGGGAGTTACCGATGATCGGACGTTTGAACCATGTGGCCATTGCCGTGCCGGATCTGGTGGCGGCGGCAGAGCAGTATCGCGGCACGCTGGGAGCACATGTCGGCGCGCCACAGGATGAGCCGGATCATGGGGTGACGGTGATCTTCATCGAATTGCCGAATACCAAGATCGAGCTTTTGTATCCGCTGGGCGAGAACTCCCCCATCGCGGGCTTTCTGGTAAAGAACCCGGCGGGGGGGATTCACCATATCTGTTACGAGGTGGAGGATATTCTGGAGGCGCGGGATCGGCTGAAGGCATCGGGCGCGCGGGTGCTGGGGACGGGCGAGCCGAAGATCGGCGCGCATGGCAAGCCTGTGCTGTTCCTGCATCCCAAGGATTTCAACGGCTGTCTGGTCGAACTGGAACAGGTGTAAGGCCATGAGCATCACATCGGCCATCGTGCTTTATGCCGTGACCTGGTTCATGGTGTTCTTCATCGTGCTGCCCATCCGCTTCGTAAGCCAAGGGGATACGGGCGAGGTGGTGCCCGGCACGCCCAAGGGCGCGCCTGCGCGCGATATTGTGGGGCAGAAGGCGCGGATGACCACATGGATCGCCGCGCTGGTCTGGGTCGTGCTGGCGGGGATCATCCTGTCGGGGATGATCTCGGTACGCGATATCGACTGGCGCGGGGTGATGGCGGAGTAGGGGTGACGTCGGAAAAATCGGGGGGCGGAATTTGACGCAAATTCCGCGCCGGTTTTTGGACGCAAAAACCGGGGGACAGCGGCGTGGCCGCGCGGAAGTGCGTGAGGACGGAATTTGCGTCAAATTCCGGCGCGATGTCTGCGTCAGACATCGCCTCTGTGTCGGTCAGGGCTTGCGGTTCACCCGGTGGAAGAGATGGGCGAAGGTCGCCACGCCGAAAACCGGGATGAAGAGGTTCAGCACGGGGATCGACAGGGGCGCGGCCATCAGCACGCCCGCACCCCAGAGCCTGGCCTTGTTGGCGCGCCAGAGGGCGCGGGCCTGGGTGCGGCCCACGCGGCGTTGGGCCACGAGGGTGAAATATTCCCGCCCCAAGAGATAGCCGTTCAGGCCCCAGAACAGCACCGGCACCAAGGGCCCCGCGAAGGGCCAGAGAAACAGCGCGATCAGGTTCGCCCCGAGCGCGATGCCGAAGAAATTGACTGCGCCGATCAGGCCTTCGGACAGCGTCTGCGGGCGGGCATCGGGCAGGGTGGGGTAGTGGCGGTCTTCGACCGCGTCGACCACATCTTCAAGGAAGATGCCCGTAAAGGCCGAGGCGACGGGAACCATCAGGAAGACCGAGGCCAGAAGCATCAGGACAATCGAGCCGACCGAGAGGAGCGTGTCGAGCCCGCCCACTGGACCGAGGAGCGGCAGGTCGGTGGTTTCGGGCACCAGCCATTGGATCGCGCCGATCATGAGGGCATAGAGCGCGACCAGAAGGGCCAGTGTCAGGCCGACGCCCAGCAGGACCACGCGGCGAAAGCGCCGATCCGTCCATTGGCCCAAGGCGCGGGAGAAGCTGGCGAAGATCATGCCCATGGGGATGTGCCTTTCGGTTCGGGGCCGGTTGAGTTCCGGGGGTCAGGCTCAGTTTCAGGCTCAGTTTCAGGCCCAGCTGATGGTGCGGGCAGGGTCGGGGCGGGGGCGGTCGGGCATGGGGGCACCGGGCGTGCCGATATGGATGATGCCCGCGACCCATTCCGCGTCAGAGCAGCCGAAGGCGCGGGTGATGAAGGGGCGGTCATGGCTGACCCAGCCGGTCAGCCAGTTCGCGCCCCAACCTGCGGCGGTGGCGGCATTCACCACGCCCGCGCAGAGCGCGCCGGCCGACAGCGTCTGTTCGATTTCGGGGATCTTGTCCGAGGCTTTGGGCGCAGCGATCACCACCACGGCAAGGTGGGAGCGGTCAAACTGCCCGCGGCCTTTTTCGATCTTTTCGGGATCACCTCCCATCTCACGCGCCCGCGCCTCGGCCAGATCGGCCCATGTCGACAGCGCCGGGCGATAACCCACCACCAGCCGCCAGGGTTCCAGCTTGCCATGATCGGGCACGCGCAGCGCGGCCTGCAGGATCGGCTCCAGCGCAGCGCGGTCGGGGGCGGGGCCGGTCATTACCTTTGACGGGTAGGATTGGCGGGTGGCGAGGAATTGGAAGGCGGCGTCGTTGGCGGGCATCTGGTTTACGGGCATTTTGGGGGGCCTTGCTGCCCCGGCGTGGCGCGGGGCGGTGAGGGGGGCATTTTGGCGGAGCGGGCCTACGCCCGCATTGCTTTTGTCTCGCCTGCGCGACTTCGCGCTTGGCTCGGAGTTTTTGGGTATTTGAGCCAAGGTGAATGGGCAAGGGGCGAATTGGCGGTCAGGGTTTTGTGAAGAAGGTTTCCAGATCGTCGATCCATGTGGTGAGGAAGGCGTCGAAACGGGGGTCGGGTTGGCGGGCGTTCAGGGTGGCGGCGAGGGGGTCGGGGGCGGTGGCCGTACCAGACCCGGCGCTTTGGGCCAGTTCCTCGATCACCGCATGGCCGCAGAAGGGGACGTAGACCTCGGAATAGCCGCCTTCGTGCACGGCGAGGAGGCGGCTTTGGCAGAGGGCTTCGGCCGCCTGCATGGTGAGGCGGGTCATCTGGCGGAAGGTGTCGGCGGTGGCGAGCATGCGGCCCAACGGGTCGAGCGCGGCGGCATCGAAACCGCAGGCGATGATTAAGGCATCGGGTTTGTGGGCGTGGAGGGCGGGCAGGACGAGGCGTTTGAAGGCCTGAAGATAGCCGCTGTGGCCCGTGCCGGGGGGGAGGGGGATGTTGAGGTTTGTGCCGAGGGCCGCGCCAGTGCCGCGGATTTCGGCCTGGCCCGTGTCGGTGGGATAGTTGCGATCCTGATGGAGGGAGACGGTCAGGATATCGGGGTCATGCAGAAAGATCGCCTCGGTCCCGTTGCCGTGGTGGACGTCCCAGTCGATGACCGCGAAGCGTTTCGCGCCGGTTTCCGCTTGGGCGGCGCGGATGGCGATGGCGATGTTGGCGAGGAGGCAGAAGCCGTTTGGCCGGTCCGGCAGGCAATGGTGGCCGGGCGGGCGGGAGAGGGCATAGCCGTTCTGTGCCTTGCCGGTGAGGATGTCGATCAAGCCGCGCTTTGCCAGCCCTGCCGAGAGGGCGGCGAGTTCGTATCCGCCCCGCCCGAAGGGGGCGCGGGGGCCCAACTCGCCGCCATCGGCATCGGAGAGCGCCTTGAACCGGTCGAGATAGGCGGCGGGGTGGACGCGGAGAAGGTCTTCGCGGGTGGCGGGGTCGGCCGAGCGGGGGGAGAGGTGGTGGATCAGGCCCGTCACCTCGATCAGGTTTTTCAGGCGACGTTTGGTTTCGGGTGATTCGGGCAGGCCGGCGCCGGGCTGAACCAGCGCGCCGATGGGGCCGCCCACGGGCAGGGTGAGGGCATAGTTGCCGCCATGGTGCCAGAAGGTGCGTTCGTCTGTGTAGAAGGCGGTGGTCATTTAGGCCTCGAGTATGGGGCGGTTGCGGGCAGGTTAGGCGCGGGGCAGGGTGGATGGCCAGAGGGGAGATGCGATGCAGAAGGGTGAGCGGGCCGATCTGGCGGTGCCGGGCGCGGAGTTTGTGGTGAAGGCCGTGCCGCGGGCGCGGGTGGCGTCTTGTGCGCTGGAGGGGGGTGTCTGGCGGATCGCGGTGCATGAGCCGCCCGAGGAGGGGCGCGCCACGGCGGCCGTGGCAGAGGCGCTGGCCCATGCGCTGGGGGTGGCGAAGGGGCGGCTGGTGCTGATCCGGGGGACGGCGTCGCGGGACAAGCGGTTTCGGCTGGTGTGAGGGCGAGGCCGGGGTTCGGCAGTTGGCGCGCGTCTCAGCCCTTGGCGGGTTTGCCTTCGATGCGGTAGCTGCCTTCAGGCAGGTCCAGCGCGGCGGCTAGATCGCGCAGTTGCGTGAGCGACAGGGTGATGCGGACCGGCTCGTCGGTCATCGGGTCAAGCTGTTCCAGCGTCACGCAATCCTCGAAGGCGAGGATGGTGATGTCTTCCTGCAGGCCTTCGTGCCCCTCGTCTATGAGGGTGATCACGGTGGCGTCGAAGTCGTGCTCGATGGTGAACATGGGATCAGGCTAGCGCGGCGGGGCTGGGGCGTGCAATCGGGAAAACCTTGAGCGGGGGATGCGGCGGGCGGATGGGCGCTGAATTGCGCGTGAGGCGGGGCGGTGGGGGCTGGTTCGTCGCGCAGGCTTTGCTAGATTGCGCGCAACAAGGATTGCAATGAGATTTGCGGCCCCCGTTTGGGGGTGGCGCGAACAGATGGAATGGGCGGGCGATGCGGGCGATGCTTCTGGCGATCATGGCGGTGGGCGGGCTGGCGGCCTGTGTGCCGACCTATCAGACGGGTTACCCCGCGCCTTTTCCGGCGCAGGAGGCGGTGCCGCAGGTGGCCGCAGCACCCTTGCCGCCCCGGCAGGCGGCCGAGAATTTCATCCGCGTCGTGCGGCAGGTGGAGCCGATGACCGAGGAGATCTGCCGCGCGCGGACGCGGGGGGTGAATTGCGATTTCCGCATCGTGATCGATGATCGGCCGGGCATGGGGCCGAATGCGTTCCAGACGCTGGATGAGACGGGGCGGCCCATTCTGGGCTTTACGCTGGCGCTGATTGCGGATGCGCGCAATGCCGACGAGATCGCCTTCGTGCTGGGCCATGAGGCGAGCCATCACATTCTGGGCCATATCCCGCAGCAGCAGCAGACGGCGATGGCGGGCGCGATGGTGGCGGGCATTCTGGCGCAGGCGACCGGGGCCGGATCGGATGCGGTGCAGGCGGCGCAGCAGATGGGGGCCACGGTGGGCGCGCGCCGCTATTCCCGCGATTTCGAGTTGGAGGCCGATGCGCTGGGCACGGAGATCACCTTCTATGCCGGCTATGACCCGGTGCTGGGGGCGGGCTTCTTTGACCGGTTGCCCGATCCGGGGGATCAGTTTCTGGGCAGCCACCCGCCCAATTCCCAGCGCAAGGCGCAGGTGCGGGCGGTGGTGGCGCGGCTGGGCGGGTATTGAGCGGCCGTCTGCGGGTTTGATCTGCGTCAAGGCGGCGCAGGCCCGGCGGGGGCACGGTTGTCGTCAAGGGCCGGGTTTTCGGCCCTGCAAGGAGGCGACGGGATGATCGGATATGCAGAGGCACCCAAGGCTTGGGGTCTGACACGCGGGATGGGCCGGGTGCTGGGCGTCAGCCTGACCGGCGCGGTGGTCGAGGGGTGGTTGCAGCGCGCGGAACTGGCCGCGCTGGTGGATCGTTGTCAGGCGTGCGGGCAGGATGCGGATTGCACCGGCTGGCTGGCGCGGCATGTGGAAGCGGAAGCCCTGCCGGACTTTTGTGCGAACAAGGCCGGGATCGAGGCTTTGGCGCCGCGCTGAGGCGGCGCTGATCCGGTGATGCTGGCAACGTGAGCCCGGAGATGTTCCGGGCTTGAGGCGCGGGGCCCTGCATGACAGGGTCACGTGCATGGAAAAGCTTGGGGAAATCCTGCGGGACCGCGGATCGCGCTATGCCGTTTCGGGCGGGCCTGTTGCGGGCCGTGCCGGGGTGGAGGCTTTGCTGGCCGACCTGAAGCGCGACAAGAAATACGCCAAGGCCACGCATAATACCTGGGCCTGCATCCTGAGCGAGGGTGGCCCGCAAAAGGGCGATGATGGCGAGGCAGGCGCAGGGGCGGTGATCCTGCGG
The DNA here is from genome assembly GCA_943370085.1 of Variovorax paradoxus. GTDB lineage: Bacteria > Pseudomonadota > Alphaproteobacteria > Rhodobacterales > Rhodobacteraceae > Paragemmobacter. Next base: position 20,015 of record CALRPT020000007.1, read on the forward strand.
ATGCTGGAGCGCGCGGGGTTGGTCGATCATGTGATCGTGGTGACGCGCTGGTATGGGGGGGTGCATCTGGGCGGTGATCGGTTTGCCCATGTGGTGACCTGTGTGCGGGCCTATCTCGACGCGCTGGAGCGGGCAAGGTAAGGCTTGAGGCGCGGCAGGCAGGGGCGGCAGGCAGGGAGAGGGCACGATGATCGGCTGGCTGAAGGCAGAGATACGCCGGATCGGCAATACGACGATCTGGTCCTGGCAGGGCTGGGTGTCGGCCTGGGCGCGGGAGAAATCGCTGCGGCAATGGACGCTGGTGAATGTGATCTCGGCGACCATGGCGCTGATGCTGGAGATGACGGCGGGGGAGCGCGCGCTGATCCTGGCGCTGGGATTGGTGCTGCTGGCGGCGGAATTGGCGAATACGGCCATCGAGGAGGTGGTCGATTACATTTCCGAAGAGATCGATCCGCGGGCCAAGCGCGCCAAGGATGCCGGATCGGCCATGGTGGCGGTGACTGCGCTGGCGGGCGGGCTGGCCTGGGTGGTGATCCTGATCGGGTGAGGGGGCGTGCTCGGAGACAGAAAACGCGGCGGAAAATGACTCATTTTCCGGGGCGCTTCCTTCCGGGCCGCCGCGCCCTATGGCACAGGCGGATTTGGGTATTTGTTGCCAAGATGAAGGATCAGGGCCGCTTTGCCTGACGCCGCAGATGGGCGCGGTAGAGCAGAGGCGCGGCGATCCGGTCATAAAGCAGCGTGAGCGCCGGGTTGATCAGCGGCCAGCCTGTGACGCGGGCAAGCCAGCGCCAGCGGGGCAGGCCCGCCCAGATGGCGCGGAAGGCGGCGAGGCCGGAGAGGAGTTTGCCCCCTTGCAACACATGCAGGCGGCGGGCGGCCTGATCCGGGGTCAGGCCCCAGCGGGCGGCATCCTCCAGACGGTCAAAGCGCAGAGGCGCGGCGGCGCGGGCAGCGGCGGCGCGGTAATGGTCGATCTCGAACCGGCAGAGCGGGCAGGTGTCGTTGTAGAGGATGCGTGTCTCATCGGTCATGCCCCATGAGCTAGCGGCATGGCAGGTGCGGCCAAGGGGGCCGTGACGATCTGTCAGAGCCGCGCGTGGCTGCCGTCGCAGAAAGGGGCCTTGGCCGATGCCTTGCAGCCGCAGAAGAACAGCTTCTTGCCCTCTTCCGCCGTGACCTTGACCGGGGTGAAGGAGGTGCCCTTGTGGCTGCCATCGCAGAAGGGCTGGTTCTTCGACTCGCCACAGGCGCACCAGAAATAGGATTTTCCCGCCTCGGCCTCGATCGGGTAGGGGGCTTTCTGGGCGATTCTGGGGATGTCGGACATGGGCTGGCTCCTGCTGGCTTGCGCGATGCAGCATGCGTGGCGGAGCACCCCCCGGTCAAGCCGTGAGGCGACCCCAGAGATCGTATTCGCCGGCCTCTTCCACCTGCACCGTCACGATATCGCCGGGCGAGAGGGTGGCGAAATCCGCATCGATGAAAAGGTTGCCGTCGATTTCCGGCGCATCGGCCTGCGTGCGGCAGGTGGCGCCTTCGTCATCGACCTCATCCACGATGACCTGCAGCAGTTTTCCAACCTTGGCGGCCAGTTTCGCTTCGGAAATTGCTTGTGCTTTTGCCATGAAGCGATCCCAGCGGTCTTGCTTGATATCTTCGGCCACATGATCTGGCAACGCGTTCGACCGCGCGCCGGGGACGTTTTCGTATTTGAAGCAGCCGACGCGGTCGAGCCGCGCCTCATCCAGCCAGTCGAGCAGGGTCTGGAACTCCGCCTCTGTCTCGCCGGGATAGCCTACGATGAAGGTGGAGCGGAGCGTGATGTCGGGGCACTGGCTGCGCCATGCGGCGATCTCGTCCAATGTGCGGGCGGCGGCGGCGGGGCGGGCCATGCGGCGCAGCACCTCGGGATGGGCGTGCTGGAAGGGGATGTCGAGATAGGGCAGGATCAGGCCTTCCGCCATCAGCGGTACCAGATCGCGCACATGGGGGTAGGGGTAGACATAGTGCAGGCGCACCCAGGCGCCAAGCTGGCCCATCTCGCGCGCCAGATCGGTGATATGGGCGCGGACGGTGCGGTCTTTCCATGGGCTGTCATCATGCTTGCGGTCGACGCCGTAGGCGGAGGTGTCTTGGCTGATGACGAGGAGTTCGCGCACCCCGGCCTCGACCAGCTTTTCCGCCTCACGCAGGATGGCATTCGCGGGGCGGCTGACGAGTTTGCCCCGCATGTCGGGGATGATGCAGAACTTGCATTTGTGGTTACAGCCCTCAGAAATCTTCAGATAGCTGTAATGGCGCGGGGTGAGGCTGACGCCGGTGGCGGGCAGAAGGTCGATGAAGGGGTCGGGCTGCGGCGGGACAGCCAGATGGACGGCATCCAGCACCTGTTCATATTGATGCGGGCCGGTCACGGCCAGAACCTTGGGATGCGCGCCGGTGATATAGTCGGGTTCCGCGCCAAGGCAGCCGGTGACGATGACACGACCGTTTTCCTTGAGCGCCTCGCCGATGGCATCGAGGCTTTCGGCGCGGGCGGAATCGAGGAAGCCGCAGGTGTTGACGATGACCGCATCCGCGCCGGTGTAATCGGGGCTGATGGCATAGCCTTCGGCCCGGAGGCGGGTGAGGATGCGTTCGCTGTCGACCAGCGCCTTGGGGCAGCCGAGCGAGACCATGCCGATGGTGGGCTGGCCCGGACGCAAATCGGCACGGCGTTCGTCGGGAACGCTGGCGCGGGCAAGGTCTGGGCGGAGGTTGGGCGGGTTCTGGGTCATCCGCGCGCCATACCGCAAACGGGGCGCGGCGGGAAGGGCGGTGATCCGATCGCGCGGCTGCGCCGCATTCCTTTGGTCTCGCCTCCCGCGCGCCGCTTGCCCTGCGGGTGGGGGCGGCATAGCGTCGGGGACCAGAGGAGACCTGTCATGACCGATACCCGCCCGTTGATCCTGTCTTGCCCGCTGCCGCGCAGCCTGCCGTTGATTTTTGCGCCGGATCGGTTGGCTGATTTGCGGGCGCGGTATCGGATTGTCGAGACGACGGATGAGGGGCTGCCGGGCCTGCCCGATGATGTGCTGGCCGAGGCGCGGTACATCATCGGGCAGCCGCCGATGGATATGGCGCTGCTGGCGCGGCTGGCGGGGTTGCGCTGCATATTCAATGTGGAATCCAATCTTCTCAACAACATGCCCTATGATGAGGTGTTCCGGCGCGGCATTCATGTCGTCACGACCGGCGCGGTCTTTGCGCAGCCGGTGGCCGAGATCGGGCTGGGGTTTGCACTATCCTTGCTGCGCAATATCCATGGGGCGGATGCGGACTTCCGGGCGGGGTGCGAGTTGTGGGGCGGCGATGGCAATGGCGATGCGCGGCTGTTGACGGGGGCCGAGGTGGGGATCATCGGCTTTGGCGATCTGGGCCGGGCCTGCGCGCGGGTGCTGACGGGGTTTGCGCCGCGGTTGCGGGTGTTCGATCCCTGGCTGCCCGCATCGCGCCTTCGCGAGGCGGGGGCGGAGCCTGCGACGCTGGAGGCGGTGCTGGCCGGGTCGGATGTGGTGTTCTGCACCGCAGCTGTCACGTCGGAGAACCGGGCCTTTCTGGGGGCGGAGGCCTTTGCGTCGATGCGGCGGGGGGCGATTTTCTTGCTGTTGTCGCGGGCGGATGTGGTGGATTTCCCGGCGCTGATGGCCGCCGTGCGGGATGGCCATATCCTTGCGGCATCCGACGTGTTTCCCGAGGAACCCTTGGCGGCGGATCATCCGGTGCGGGGCATCCCCGGTTTCCTCTTGTCGGCGCATCGGGCGGGGGCTCTGGACATCGCCTTCAAGCGGATGGGCGAGATGGTGCTGGAGGATCTGGCCCTGCTGGACCGAGGGTTGCCGCCGATGGTCTGCAAGCGGGCCGAGCGCGAGACGGTGGCGCGGTTCCGGTCAAAGCCGGTGGCAGTGAACTGATCCGCTTATCGGTCGGGCGGCGCTTGCGGCGCGAGCGGGGGCAGGCGTAACCTGCGTTTGAGGCTGGTTCGGGGGGTGGGATGCGCTGGGTTTTCCGTGTGCTTGGGGTTCTGGCGGTGCTGGTGGTGATTGGTGCGGCGGCGCTGGTGCTGATCCCGTCGGATCGGGTGGCGGCGCTGGCGGTGGCGCAGTTCGAAAAGGTCACCGGGCGGCAGTTGACCATTCAAGGGGGCGTTACGCCCACGCTCTGGCCCGTGTTGGGGGTGGAGATGGGGCGGATCGAGATATCGAACGCCGACTGGTCCGAGGAAGGGCCGATGCTGGTGGCGGATGCGCTGGCGATCCGGATCGATTCCAACGCGCTGTTCGGGGGCGAGGTGCGCATCACCGGGCTGGAACTGACGCGGCCCGAGATATTGATCGAAAGCGGGGAAGAGGGGACGGGAAACTGGGTGTTCGGCGGCGCGCAGGGCGGCACGGCGACGGCGGATATGGCGACGGCGGATACGCCCTTTACGCTGGACCTTGGGGTGATCCGGGATGGCAGCATCGGCTATGTCGATCATGCGACGGGGCGGCGGGTGCAATTGACCGGTGTCGATCTGGAGGCGCGGCTGGCCGATTACGAGGGCGCGCTGGAGGTGGTGATGACTGGCGAGGCGCAGGGCGAGGCGGTGGCGCTGGACCTGTCGCTGGCCCAGTTCCGCACCGCTTATGAGGGGGGCGTGTCGCCCATGACGCTGGCGCTGGAGGCCGGGGCGGCGCGGATCGGGTTTGAGGGACGGGCGGGGTTTCAGCCTGTGATGGCCGAGGGGCGGCTGGAGGCCGACCTTGCCGACCTGCGTGCGCTGTCGGCGCTGGCGGGGATGGATGCGCCCGTTTTGCCGCAGGGGTTCGGGCGGAACAGCGTGACGGTGGCAGGGGATGTGACGCTGACGCCAGAGGGATCGGCGCATCTGCGCGGCGGGACCATCGGGCTGGACGGCACCGCGATCACCGGCGATCTGGACCTGACGCCGGGTGAGGTGCGGCCCAAGCTGGTGGCGCGGCTGGTGGTGGGCGATCTGGCGGTGGCCGAGAATGTGGCGGGCGGGAGCAGCGCGGGTGAGGGCGGGGGCGATGTGGCCACCGCAGGCTGGTCGGACCGGCCCATCGATGTGAGCGGGCTGTCGGCGCTGGATGCAGAATTGGGCCTGCGGGCGGCGTCGCTGGACCTTGGGGCGGTGAACCTTGGCCCGGTGGCGGCCTCGGTCACGCTGGACAATGCCCGCGCGGTGATCCGGCTGGATGATGTGGGCGCTTACGGCGGCACGGTGGGCGGGCAGTTCGTGGTGAACGGGCGGCAGGGGCTGTCGGTCGGCGGGGATATGGCGTTCCGCGACATCAGCCTGCAACCGATGCTGACCGACCTGACAGGGTTCGAGCGGCTGATCGGGACGGGGGATCTGTCGGTGGATTTCATTGGCTCCGGCACGTCGGTGGCGGCGATCATGAACAGCCTGTCGGGGTCGGGCGTGCTGAACCTTGGGGCGGGGGAGATCCTCGGGCTGGACATCGCGGGGATGATCACGCGGCTGGATACCGGCTATGTGGGCGAGGGGCAGAAGACGGTGTTCGACAGCCTGTCGGCCAGTTTCGACATGGATCAGGGCGATCTGTTCAACAGCGATCTGATTCTGGCGGGGCCGGTGATCAGCGCCGAAGGGTCGGGGCGGATCGGGCTGGGCGCGCGCGATCTGGAATATCGCATCCGGCCCACGGCCTTGCGCGGCGCGGACGGGACCGGGGGGATTTCGGTGCCGCTGTGGATTACAGGCAGTTGGGCCGCGCCCAGCTATGCGCTGGATCTGGAGGCGCTGGCGGAGGAGAATTTCAAGGAGGAGGCCAAGGCCCTGGAGGATGATCTGAAGGCCAAGGCGGCGGAGGAATTGGGGCAGGTGGAGGGCGAAAGTCTGGAAGATGCCGCCCGCCGCAAGCTGGAGGAAGAGTTGGGCGCAGGCGTGGGCGGATTGCTGGAAGGGCTGCTGGGCGGGAATTGAGGGGGGGCATGGCTGGAGTGGATGGGTCTTGGCGATCCCTCACAGGTGAGTGGCCCGAGGCGTTGGAGTTTTTCGAGGCTGTCGTCGGTCTGCATGATGCCGGGATTGACGGCTTTGCCCTTGATGATGGCGGGGCCGTATTGTCGATGCGGCTTTGGGATGAGTCGTCCTATTCTGACGAAACTGGGTGGACGACGATACATGAGACGCTTTCTGTCGATATGGTTGGGGCGGAGGGTCCGGCAACAGAGGTGCTGCGGGAGCATATCGGTTACGACATTATCGAAGCAGCATTGGACAAGACGTCCCTTCGGATCGAGACGCTTCAGGGAACGTTGATGTTCCGCTTCGCAAAAATCCGGTTTTCTGTGCCGCAGGCGTGATGCTGGGCCGTTCGGGGGCTGCGCTCTATGGGATGGCAGGGGCTTGCCCGACGCTGTGGGGCGGTGCAGCCTGAGGGCAGGGTCAGAGGAGGTTCCAATGGGCAAGGATGTGGGTGAGGCGCTGACGGATGCGGCTTTTACGCGGACGCGGTTGAAAGGGTCGATGGTCGAGGCGTCATGGTCGGGTGCGCTGAGCTTTTTCCGGCGGAAATATACCAAGGATCTGACCGGGGTGGATGTGGCGATCACGGGCATTCCGTTCGACACATCGGTGAGCAACCGCCCCGGCGCGCGGTTGGGGCCAGAGGCGATCCGCCGCGCCAGTGCCCCGCATGCCTGGGGGCCGATCTGGCCGTGGCGGTTTGATCCGTTCGATACGCTGGCCTGCATCGACTATGGCGATTGCGGGTTCGACTGGGGCGAGCCGATGGAGACGCCCGCCGCGATCGAGGCGCATGTGGCGGGGATACTCGCGGCGGGGGCGGCGACGCTGAACCTGGGCGGGGATCATTTCACGACTTATCCGACGCTGAAGGCCTATGCCGCGAAGTACGGGCCGATGGGGATGGTGCAGTTCGACGCCCATCGCGATGTGGAACAGGATGCGGGTGGGCGCATCGACCATGGGTCGATGTTCTATTATGCGGTGCGGGACGGGATACTTGACCCGAAGCGCGTGGTACAGGTGGGGATACGCACCTGTTTCCATGGCGAGCAGACGCATGGCATGACGATCCTGCATGCCGATCAGGTGCATGCCATGCCCGCCGAGGAAGTGGCGGCGGTGATCCGGCGGGTGCTGGGGGAGGGGCCGTCTTACATGACCTTTGACATTGATTGTCTGGACCCGTCCTGCGCGCCGGGGACGGGCACGCCGGTGCCGGGCGGGCTGACCTCGCATCAGGCGCTGTCGATTTTGCGGGCGCTGAAGGGGATGGATTTCAAGGGGATGGATGTTGTCGAGGTCTCGCCGCCCTTTGACCATGCCGAGATGACATCCACCGCCGCCGCGATCATCGCGGTGGAGATGCTGTGCCTGAAGGCCTGGGCGCGCGGCGCGCGGCCGCCGGGGTAAAGAAAGGGCGATTTTTCATGCGAAAAATCAGGTGATCCTTCCGGGGAAGGATCGTCTTCCAGTTTTGGTGGGGCAGAGCGGGCAAAGTCTGCTGACACAAGGCTGTCAGCAAGGGGGTGGTTTTCTTGCAGCTATCAACTGCAAGAAGGAGCATCCCATGCAGAAGGTTTCCGTCAATCCCTGGTCCTGGTCCAAGCCGCTTGGTTATGATCAGGCGGTTCTTGTCACGTCTGCCACGCGGCAGTTGATCTGTGCGGGGCAGACTGCCGTGGATGGCAACGGTGCGCCGCAGCATCCCGGCGACATGCGCGCGCAGCTGGGGCTGGCCTTGGACAATCTGGAGGCGGTGCTGGCGGCCGGGGGGATGGGTCTGGCGCAGCTTGTGCGGATCGGGGTCTTTGCCACGGATGTGGATGCGCTGTTGCCGCATATGGATGTGCTGGGGCGCAGGCTGGGGGCGGCGGGGGTGGCGCCGGCGATGACGCTGGTGGGGGTGACGCGGCTGGCGCTGCCGCCCCTGATGGTGGAACTGGAGGCGGTGGCGATGGGCTAGGCCCGTCGCTTCAGGCTTGTGCCCTTTCCCCGTGCCGGGGCAGGGTGGACCGCAGCATAGGGCAGGGGGCGGGATGCGCCGCGCGGAACGGCTGTTTCGGCTGGTGAACGAGATGCGCGCGCGGGGTCATTGCCGCGCGGATGACCTTGCGCGCGCGCTGGAGGTAAGCCGGCGGACCGTCTACCGCGATATCGCGCATCTTCAGGGGTCGGGCCTGCCGATCGAGGGCGAGGCCGGGGTGGGCTATGTGCTGCGCCCCGGTTTCAGCCTGCCAAGCCTGACCTTTACCCATGAACAGCTGGACGCTTTGGCGGTGGCGCTATCCTTTGCCGAGCGGGTGGATGATCCCTCATTGGCGCAGGCGGCGCGCGAGGTGCGGGCGAAGGTGCAGGCGAGCCTGCCGGAGCCGGAATTGCGGCGGCTGGCGGATGCGCCTTATTTCTCATTGTTGCGCAAGACCGGGGCGGCGGATCACGCCGCGCGGCTGCGGGCGGCGATCCGGCAGCGGCGGATGGTGCGGCTGGCCTATGTCGATGGGGCGGGGGTGGCGTCCGAGCGGCGGCTGCGGCCGCTGGCTGTCTGGACCTTTGAGGCAGGCTGGATGGTGTCTGGCTGGTGCGAATTGCGCGGGGATTTCCGCACCTTTCGGCTGGACCGCATCACAGGGCTGGAGGTGCTGGACGCGCGTTTCGCGCCGGATGACGCGACTGGCCTGCGCGCCTTTCTGGCGCGGGAAGCCTGTGGGGCGCATTAAGGCGGCTGGACGGTTGCGGAAGGGGGGGGTGCGGGGGGGCCGTTGCCCCCCCCCCCGCCTCAGCGGCTGTCACAGCGGCGGCGGTCGCGCCGCGCGCTCATGGGTTGGAAGGCCACGCCGACATGCGCCTCGCAATAGGGTTTGCCGGGCAGCGAGGGCAGGCCGCAGAACCAGAAATCATCCGTGGCCGGATCGCCGATGGGCCATTTGCAGGTGCGTTCGGTCAGTTCCATCAGCGTCAGCCGGCGGGCGCGCTTTTCCACTTCGCGCACGGAGGCCAGCGCTTCGGGGCTGATCTCATTGGCGGAAGGCTGCGGCGGCAGGGGCTGGCCTGCGGGCACGATGGCCTTGCGGATCGGCAGGGGTGTCACGTTGGACGGCGCGGCGGGCGCGGCGGCGGCCGGACGTTCCGGCGCGGTGCGCGCGGCAGGCTCGGCGCGCGGCGCGGGTTCGGGGCGCGGGTCGGGCTTGGCCGTGGTGGCTGCGGCGACGGGGGTGTCGTCCTCATCCTCCTTGCCGCCTGCGACGCGGTTCGACAGGCCAAGCCGATGCACCTTGCCGATCACCGCATTGCGGGTGACGCCGCCCAGTTCCTTGGCGATCTGCGAGGCCGATTGGCCTTCGGCCCACATGCGCTTGAGCGTCTCGACGCGCTCGTCGGTCCAGGACATGACAACCCCTTTGGTGGATTTCTCGCCGCCATTCTAGACGGGACGGTGCGGGATACAAGACGCAGGTCGCAAGATCAAGCGCTGCTGCAAGTTGCGGCTTTTCAATAAGGCGTTTTTGCCTTATGCCCCTGCGGCATGAGCATCCGGACCGCGCCTTTCACGCTGCCCCGACGCCGACGCTGATTGCGCCGGACGTCTTGCCATGGCCCGATGCTGCGGGCTGCACATCTTTCATTCCCCGTTCCAATCGTTGACTTTGCACCCGCCCGGCCTTTACGGCTAGGGCTTCGCTTCAAGGACATGACCCATGATCTCTGCCGTTCTGCCGACCTATAATCGCGCTCCCTTGGCCTTTACCCATGGCGAAGGCTCGTGGCTGGTGGCCGAGGATGGCAGCCGATACCTTGATCTGGGGGCTGGCATCGCGGTGAACGCATTGGGCCATGCCCATCCGGCGCTGGTGGAGGTGATCAGCGCGCAGGCGGCCAAGTTGTGGCATGTGTCGAACCTGTATCGCATCCCCGAACAGGAACGGCTGGCCGAGATGCTGGTGGACCGGACTTTTGCCGATACCGTGTTCTTCACCAATTCGGGGACGGAGGCTGCGGAACTCGCCATCAAGATGGCGCGGAAATACTGGTACGAGAAGGGCCAGCCCGAGCGGGTGGAGATCATCACCTTCGAGGGGTCTTTTCATGGCCGCTCCACCGGGGCCATCGCGGCGGCGGGGTCGGAGAAGATGGTCAAGGGGTATGGGCCCCTGATGCCGGGCTTTGTGCATCTGAAATTCGGCGATCACGATGCGCTGCGTGCGGCCATCGGGCCGCGTACGGCGGCGATCATGGTAGAACCCGTGCAGGGCGAAGGCGGCATCCGCGTGCTGCCCGATGCCTGCCTGAAAGGGTTGCGCGATCTGTGCGACGAGTCTGGCGCGCTGATGATCCTGGATGAGGTGCAATGCGGCATGGGCCGGACAGGGCGGCTGTTCGCGCATGAATGGTCGGGCGTGACGCCGGATATCATGATGGTGGCCAAGGGCATTGGCGGCGGCTTCCCCTTGGGCGCGGTGCTGGCGACCGAAGCGGCGGCCGTGGGCATGGTGGCAGGAAGCCACGGGTCCACCTATGGCGGCAACCCGCTGGGCTGCGCCGTGGGCGCGAAAGTGGTGGAGATCGTGTCGGACGACGCCTTCCTCGACGCGGTCAAGGCCAAGGGTACGCGGTTCCGGCAGGGGCTGGAGGGGCTGGTCGCCAGCCACCCCGAGGTGTTCGAGGCGGTCCGCGGGCAGGGGTTGATCATGGGCCTGAAATGCCGGGCGGCGAATACGGATGTGGTCAAGGCCGCCTATGCTGAGCATCTGCTGACGGTGCCTGCGGCGGATAATGTGCTGCGCCTCTTGCCCGCGCTGAACATCCCGGATGCGGATATCACTGAGGCCGTGGCGCGGCTGGACCGCGCCGCGCAAAGGGTGAAGGCCGATGTCGCCGCCTGAGAACTACATCTTCCCGCGTCTGACCCGCGCCGACTATCCCCTGCTGCGGGGCTGGCTCGCCCAGCCGCATGTGCGGGCATGGTGGGGTGACCCGGACGAGGAAATCGCGCTGATCGACGAGGATATCGATGAAGGCCCAACCGACATGCGCCTGGTGGCGTTTGCGGATCGGCCCTTTGCCTATGTGCAGGATTATCCCGCCCATCACTGGGATGCGCCGCAATACGTGGCCTTTCCGCCCGGCACGCGGGGGGTGGATACCTTTCTGGGCGATCCGGCCTTTCTGGGGCAGGGCCATGCGCCGCGCTATTTGCGGCAGCGCTGCCATGATCTTCTGGCGGCGGGGGCGACCGCCGTGGTCATCGACCCCAGCCCTGACAATGAGCGTGCCGTGCGCGCCTACCGACGAGCAGGCTTTGTGCCGCGCGGTGTCGCGCCCTGCGAGGATGGCGATCCGGTTCTTGTGATGGAATTCGATCCCGCCTCTTCATCTTGGTAAAAATACTCTCGGGGGCTTGCCAGCGAGTCGCCATCGGTTCAAGACCCGATGGCAAGCGGGCAGACAGCCCCCGGGGTCTCCGCCCCTCAAAAGCGAAATGACATGAAACACTTCCTCGATATTCACAAGACCGACGCGGCCGAGTTGCGGGCGATGATCGACAGCGCCCATGCGATGAAATCGGCGCGGAATGGCCGCCCGCGCGGCGCGCCGGATGATGACCAGCCGCTCAAGGGCCGCATGGTGGCGCTGATCTTCGAGAAGCCCTCGACCCGGACGCGCGTCAGCTTTGATGTGGGCGTGCGCCAGATGGGCGGCGAGACGATGGTGCTGTCGGGCAAGGAAATGCAGCTGGGCCATGGCGAGACGATTGCCGATACCGCGCGGGTGCTGTCGCGCTATGTGGACCTGATCATGATCCGCACCTTCGAAGAGGCGACGCTGCTGGAAATGGCGGAACATGCCACGGTGCCGGTGATCAACGGGCTGACCAACCGCACCCATCCCTGCCAGATCATGGCCGATGTGATGACCTATGAGGAACATCGCGGCCCTATCGCGGGCAGAAAGGTGGTGTGGTGCGGCGATGGCAACAACGTCTGCGGCAGCTTCCTGCATGCGGCGGGGCAGTTCGGGTTCGACTTCACCTTCACTGGGCCGGAAACGCTGGACCCGGAGGAGAAGTTCGTCGATTTCGCGCGCGGCAAGGGCAGCAAGGTGACGATCCAGCGCGATCCCTTTACCGCGGTGGAGGGGGCCGATCTGGTGGTGACCGACACATGGGTGTCGATGCATGATCCGGAATCCGCCAAGGAACGCCGCCACAACCAGCTGCGCCCCTATCAGGTGAATGAGCAGCTGATGAGCCGGGCCAAACCCGATGGCCTGTTCATGCATTGCCTGCCCGCCCATCGCAATGATGAGGCAACAAGTGCTGTGATGGACGGCCCGCATTCGGTGATCTTTGACGAGGCCGAGAACCGCCTGCACGCGCAAAAGGCGGTGATGCGCTGGTGTCTGGGGGTTTGAGCCAACCGGTGGGGGCCAATCCGGCCCCCCCCGGACCTCCCTTTTTCGCTTCAGATCACCACGCTGCCATAACCTCGCGCGACGCTGACGCAAGGAGAGCCGGTGATGCGCAATGTATTGAAGATTCTCATCTTTTTGGTGCTCGCGGTGGCGATCCTGTGGGTGTTGCAGGTCTTCATCCCGTTTCTGAGCCAAGACGCATGCCTCGACCGTGGGGGATCATGGAACTTCGACACGGGCAGCTGTGACCTGGAATGAAGGCGTAGGATTACCGGGAAATGGTGGATGTAAGCCGCCCATGTCACCTGTCTGTGCGGTGACGAAACAAGCCTTTTCTGGGCGAGATTGACAGTGCTTGAAGTTGGGCAGAGGCTGCCCCAAACCAAAGGGGGCCTTTCATGCATCACCGTTCCGTCGCGGTCTATGACCGTTTCCTTGCCAACCTGTCCACCATCCTGACCAAGGCCGATGCGCATTGCACCGCCAAGGGAATCAAGCCCGAGGCGATGCTGACCTTCCGGCTTTTCCCTGACATGTTCCCCTTTGTGCGGCAGGTGCAGCTGGCCTGCGATTTCGCCGCCCGCGCGGCGGCCCGGCTGGCGGGAGAGGAGCCGAAGGGTTTCCCCGATACCGAGACGACCTTCGCCGAATTGCAGGACCGCATCCGCGCCGCGCGGGGCTATATGGCTGGGTTTGATCCGGCCCGCTATGACGGGGCCGAGGCGCGGAAGGTTTCGCTGAAGATGCGGGGGCAGGAGGTGTCGATGACGGGGGAGAATTTCCTGAATCTCTATTCCCTGCCGCAGTTCCATTTCCACCTGACCACGGCCTACAACATCCTGCGCCATAACGGGGTAGAGCTGGGCAAGGGCGATTACATGGGTGCCGCCTGAGCGCTACGCCGAGGCGATGACGGGCCGCAGGCTGTCGGCCGGGGCGGAACGGCGGGCCATCAGCACCACCACCAGCAGCAGCAGCGCCAGCGCGCCATAGGTGAGCCGGAAGCCCGCATGTTCGGCGACAAAGCCGATGGCCGAGGGCGCGACCAGGATGCCGGAATAGGCCATCATCGACACCGCCCCGATCCCCGCGCCCGGCGACATGCCGGGCAGGTTTCCGGCCGCAGAGAACATGATGGGCATCATGTTGGCCACGCCCAGCCCGGCGATGAAGAAGCCGACCAGCGCTGCCACCTCATTCGGGGCCAGCGCCGCGCCCATCAGCCCGACCGACGCCACGAGCCCGGACGAGCGCAGTGTCGCCACCGCGCCAAAGCGGTTGCGCACGCCATCGCCCGCAAAGCGCATGATCGCCATGGCGGCAGAGAAGAACGCAAACGCAAGGCCAGAGCGCGCGATTTCGGCGCCCAGTTCCTGACGCACATAAAGCGCGGCCCAGTCCAGCACCGCGCCTTCGGGCACCATGCAGAAGAGCGCGAGCAGGCCGAGGATCCAGACCGATGCCGCGCGCGGGACAAGCCGCGCCCGTTCGGGTTTGACCCCGGGGGCGAGGATGGGGCGGGGATCATCCGGCGCAAGGAAGGGCATCGCCACGAGGACGGCCAGCCCGGCCATGCCTGCGGCCCAGAGCGCCTGCCCCTCGGCCCCCAGTTGCGCCAGCAAGAGCCCACCGCCTGCGCCGCCCAGAAAGCCCCCCACGCTCCAGAACCCGTGCAGCGAGGACATGACGGCGCGGCCAAGGCGGCGCTCTACCTCGACCGCGTGGGCATTCATCACCACATCCATCGACCCGAGCGTCGCGCCGAACAGCGCCATGGCGGGGATCAGCAGCATCAGGTTGGGCGCAAAGACGACCAGCGGCAAGGCGGGCAGAATGGACAGGGCAAAGACACGCAGCACGCGGCGCGCGCCGAACATCTCGATCAGGCGACCGGAAAACAGCATGGCCCCGATGGCGCCAAGGCCGAGGACAAGGATCAGCAGACCCAGCGTCGCCTCGGTGATCTGATGGCGCGGCAGCAGAAGCGGGATCTGCGGTGCCCAGGCCCCCATGATGAAGCCATTCGCTAGGAACATGGCCGAGACGGCCCAGCGGCCACGGCGGGTGAGGTGCAGGTCGGTCATCGAAAACGCTCCGGACAAGTCGGCATGCTGCATAGGCGAGCGGCGGAGCCGGCGGAAGAGGCGGCGTGTTGACGTTTCGTTACAGCGCGTTTCGGCAGCGGCGCGCCAGACGAATTTTCTGGCGAAAATTCAGACAACCGATCTTCTGCGAAGATCGGCAAAAGCATCCTTCGCAGAAGGATGCCATCCCGATTTTTCGCAGAAAAATCGTGTCGTCAAGTGCCGCGGGGTTTGGCGCGCAGGGTGGGTTCTGCCACGGTCGGGTCTTCGGGCCAGGGGTGGCGGGGGTATGCGCCGCGCATGTCCTTGCGCACATCCGCATAGGACGTGGCCCAGAAGCGGGGCAGGTCCATCGTCACCTGCACCGGGCGTTGACCGGGCGAGAGAAGCGTGATGCGGAGCGGCAGCCGCGCCGCGCCCACGACCGGGTGACGGGTGACGCCGAACAATTCCTGCAGGCGCACCTCGATCGCCGGGGCCTCGCCGTCGTAATCGATCGGGATGTGGCGGCCGAGGGGGGTGTCGAAATGGGCGGGCACCACTGTGTCAAGGCGCTGGGTCTGGTCCCAGTCCAGCAGCGCCTTCAGCGCGGCGGTGGTGTCGAAGGCGCGCAGGTCGGCCTCGGTTCTGGCCTTGCCCAAATGAGGGATAAGCCAGTCTTCCAGCGTGGCCATGAGCGCGGTGTCGGTCATGTCGGGAAAGTCGGCTCCGCCGCCGCGCGCCAGTTCCACCCTTGCGCGCAGGCGGCGGGCGGCGGGTGTCCAGGGCAGGCCAAGCTGGCGGATGCCGTCCAGCGCTGCGCGGGCCATTGCGTCAGACGGGGCGTCGGGCCAGATCCGGTCATCCAGCACCAGCGCGCCCAGCCGTTCCTGACGGCGGGCCACAACGCGCCCTTCGCGCCGCGACCATTCGCAGAGGTCGTGCCAGCGGCTTCGGTCAGCAAACAGGGCGCGCAGTTCGGCCTCAGAGATGGCGATGGCCTGCCGGATGGTCGCCTCGCGCGGGTCGCCGTCAAGGTCGGTCGCCACGATCAGCCTTGCGCCTGACAGCGGCAGACCGGCGGCCATGGCCGCGCCCTTGCCGCCCGACAGCACCCAGCGCGGGGCGTCGCCCTTTCGGCGCAGACCGATGCGGTCAGGGTAGGCCAACGCCGCCATCTGCGCGGGGGAGAGGCCGTCTTGCGTGCCCTTCGGGATCGCCCGGGAAAGGCGTTTCGCCTCATCCCGGATGCGGTCGATGGTGGGGCGATGGGCGTGGGGCGGTGGGCGGTCGACGGCCTTGAGGCGGGCGGTCAGATCGGGCGGGTCGCCACGCAGCGGATCGCGTTCGGCCAGCAGGGCGCCAAGGGGCGCGGCGGCGGGGCCTGCGACGGCCAGCATATGGCCAAGGCGTGGATGCAGGGGCAGGGTGGCCAGCCGCTTGCCATGTTCGGTGATGCGGCCCGCCGCATCCAGCGCGCCCAGATCGGCCAGCAGGGATTGCGCCTCGGCCAGCACGCCGGGATGGGGGGGGGTGAGGAAGGGCAGGTCGGCCCCGCCCCAAAGCGCCAGTTCAAGGGCGAGGGGGGTGAGGTCTGCCGCCTCGATCTCTGCCGGGGGGAAGGCGGCGAGGCCGCCTTCTTCGCCCTTGGTCCAGAGCCGGTAGCAGGTGCCGGGCGCCACGCGGCCCGCGCGGCCGCGGCGCTGTTCGGCCTCGGCCTTTGTCACGCGTTCGGTGACAAGGCGTGACATGCCGGAGGGGGCGTCGAAGCGCGCGCGGCGGGCGCGGCCGCCATCGACCACCACGCGGATGTCGGGGATGGTGAGCGAGGTTTCCGCGATGGAGGTGGCCAGCACGATCTTGCGGCCCGTGACCGGGGCCAGCGCCGCGCGCTGGGCGGCGAAATCCATCGCGCCGAACAGGGGGCGGATCACCATGCCGGGGGGAAGGCGGGGGTTGAGGGCGGATTCGACCCGCCTGATCTCTCCCTCGCCGGGCAGGAAGCAGAGGATGCCTCCCTGATCCGTTTCCTCCCATGCCTGCTGGATCAGGTTGGCCATCGCCGCCTCATAGCGCAGCGAGGCGTCGGGGGGGCGGGGCAGCCAGCGGGTTTCCACCGGGAAGGCGCGGCCCTCGGAGGTGACCATGGGGGCATCGCCCATCAGCCGGGCAACGGGGGCGGCGTCGAGCGTGGCGGACATGACCAGCAGGATCAGATCGTCACGCAGGGCGGCGCGGATTTCCAGACAAAGTGCAAGGCCCAGATCGGCATTCAGGCTGCGTTCGTGGAATTCGTCGAAGATCACCGCGCCGATGCCATCAAGGCCCGGGTCGGATTGGATCATGCGGGTGAGGATGCCTTCGGTCACCACCTCGATCCGCGTGGCGGGGCTGACTTTCGCCTCGCCGCGCATGCGGTAGCCGACGGTTTGGCCCACGGCCTCGCCCAGCGTGTCTGCCATCCGCTCGGCGGCGGCGCGGGCCGCCAGGCGGCGGGGTTCCAGCATCAGGATACGGCCTGTCACCAGGCCGGCGGCGAGGATGTCGAGCGGCACCCTTGTCGTTTTCCCCGCGCCCGGTGGGGCCTGCAACACTGCCATGCCGCGCGCGGCAAGCGCGGCGCGCAGGGTGGGCAGGGCATCATCGATGGGCAGCGAGTCGGTCATGCCCCCTTATCGCGGGGGCGGGGGCGTTGGGCCAGAGGCCAGTGTCTGAAGGAAACGGGATCAGCGGCGGATCAGGCGGGCCTTGCCGATGAGGCTGTCCATTTCCACCTCGACCACGCGGAGGGTACCATCCGCGCTGGGCGTCAGGGTGAGGGTGAAGGGAAAGCGCGTCCGCTCTGCCATGTCCTCGGGCGGGTAGCCCGCGACGCGGCGGTATTCGCCGTTGCAGGTGCGCGTGCCGTCTTCACCGGGGCGGGAGGGGCCGACCGTCAATTCGGTGGCGCGGCGGCCATCGAACATGCGGAAGCTGCGGTTGCATTCCGCCCCCGGTGCCACGTCGCGCATTGTGACGAAAAGCGCGCTGATCGGGTCCACGGTGCCACCCTGTGTGGCGGCGTCGATCTGCCAGTCGGCCGGTTCGCGCGGCGGTTGGTCTATGCGCACCTGCGGGGTGCCATCGGCATAGTCCATCACCGTTTCGCCGGATCGGCGCCCGGCCTCGGCCCGCGCCTCGTATCGGCTGGGGCGGGGAAGGCCGTTCTCGATCACCCCTTCGGTGCGGGCCGTGAACTGGACGCGGCGCATCAGGGCCAAGAGGCCAGTTGACGAAAAACCTGCGGTCACGGTGTAGCTGTCGCCCTGCCGGGTGGCGGAAAAGTCCATCCTGGCGGCAGAGATGCCCGCCACCAACAGATCGAACTGGCCGCTTTCCTGCACCGATTGCGCCGTGGCAGGCGGCGGTGTGACACAGACCAGCGCCACGAGGGCCAAAAGACAGATGGTCAGCGCCTTGAGGCGGGCCATCGGGCGGCGGGCAATGGGGCGGGCGGGCGTCTGCATGAGCGGCGGCCTCGGGGTGAAGCGGAGCCGGAATCGCGCCGCCGCAGGTTGCAGCACTGGCATAACCCGCGCGGGTCGGGCACAAAAGGCCCGGCTGCCCCACCTTTGTGTGATCTTCACGCGACTGGCGCAGGGGGCCAAATGGGACGATCCGGGGGACGGCATGGCCGGCAGGGACAATGACATAGCGGCGCTGGCAACGGGCGTGGCGGCGGGGGATCGCCGGGCGCTGGCGCGGGCGATTACGCTGGTGGAAAGCGGGCGGGCCGATCACCGGGCGCAGGCGCTGGACCTGCTGGCGCGGCTGCGGGCGCCGGGGCAAGCGGCGGCGGGGCGGCAAGCACTGCGGCTGGGCCTGTCTGGCACGCCGGGGGTGGGCAAATCCACCTTCATCGAAAGCTTCGGCCTGATGCTGACGGGGCAGGGCAAGCGGGTGGCGGTGCTGGCGGTCGATCCAAGCTCGGCCCGGTCGGGCGGGTCGATCCTGGGCGACAAGACACGGATGGAGCAGCTGACCCGCGATCCGCGCGCCTTCATCCGCCCGTCACCCAGCCAGGCGCAGATGGGCGGCGTGGCGCGACGCTCGCGCGAGGCGGTGGCTTTGTGCGAGGCGGCGGGGTTCGACATCGTGCTGATCGAGACGGTTGGAGTGGGACAGTCGGAAACCGTGGTGGCCGAGATCTGCGATCTGTTCCTTCTTCTGCTGGCCCCGGCGGGGGGGGATGAGTTGCAGGGCGTGAAGCGCGGGATCATGGAAATGGCGGACCTGATCCTGGTGAACAAGGCGGATGGTGATTTGAAGCCTGCCGCCTTGCGGACGATGGCGGATTATGCGGGCGCGCTGCGGCTGCTGCGCCGCCGCCCGCAGGACCCGGAGGGGTTTCCCAAGGCGATGCCGGTCTCGGCCCTGGCGGTGGAGGGGTTGGCGGCGGCATGGGCCGAGATGCAGGTGCTGGCAGGATGGCGGCAAGCCCACGGTCATTGGCAGGCGCGGCGGGCGGCGCAGGCGCGGCACTGGTTCGAAGAGGAGGTGCGGCAGGGCCTGCTGGCCGTGCTGACGCAGGATCCGGCGCGGGGGCGTCTGGCCGATCTGGGGGGCAAGGTCGAGGCGGGGCTTCTGACGCCCGAGGCGGCGGCGGCCGAGATGCTGCGCGGGCTGGAGTGAGTCGCGCCGTCGCGGCGGGCAGAGCCCGGACTGATTTTTCGCAGGAAAATCGTGGTCCGGGCGTACGATTTTCCTGCGAAAAATCACGCCCGGAGGGCGAAGCCCTGTTCGGGGTCGCTTGACGGGGGCAGGCTTTGCCCTTACACGCCCCAAATCGAATTCGGACACCCGGGGTGACTCGGGGGATGTCCATTATACACACGAAGGAACACGACGATGTCGCGCGTCTGCGAACTGACGGGCAAGGGCCCGATGACCGGCAACACCGTGAGCCACGCGAACAACAAGTCGCGTCGCCGCTTCCTGCCGAACCTGAACGAGGTCACGCTGATCTCGGACGTGCTTGGGCAGTCGTTCAAGCTGCGCATTTCGGCGGCTGGCCTGCGGTCGGTTGACCATCGCGGTGGCTTGGATGCCTTCCTCGCCAAGGCCAAGGATGACGAACTGTCGCCCACGGCCCTGAAGATCAAGAAAGAGATTGCCAAGGCTCAGGCTGCCGCCTGATCCCTGTCGCGGATCGTGAAAGGCCCCGCTGCGCGCGCCGCAGCGGGGCCTTTCGCATTTGTGCCAAGCGGCGAATGGTCCTCTTTTCTGCGGCCTGAGGCTGCGCTAGAGGGGGCTCATGATGCTGCGTCTGATCACCTCTGTCTGTCTTGCGCTGATCCTGTCGCTGACCTCGGTCACGGCGGCGGTGGCGCATATGCGGGCGGCAGGGGCGGTGCAGATCGTGATCTGCGGCACGCCGGGCGTGGAAGAGGTCGTCACGCTGGACGCCTTTGGCGACCCGATGCCGATGGTGCATCACTGCCCGGATTGCCTGACGCTGGTGGCAGCCGTGTCGCCCGACGCGCCGCAGGTGGCGCGGCCGACGGGGCGGATGGTGCAGGTTCGGGCGGGGCTGTCCGGCCAGGACGCCCATCCGACGGTCACGCCACGGCCCACGGCGCGCGGACCGCCCTTGTTTCTGTGACATGCGAGCCTGAGCATTCTTCACAGACCAACAAGGACATGATCCATGACGTTCCGTCTTTCCCTTGCTGCCTTGGCGGCGACCCTGTTCCTGTCGATTCCCGCCACGGCGCAAGAGCATCCCGAGGGGATGCATGTGCATGACATCTATGCCCGCAGCACGGGGCAGGTCGGCGCCTCTGGCGCGATCTTTCTGATGATGCACAACAACACCACAACGGATGACCGTCTGCTGGGGGCCGCGTCCGATGTGGCCGAACGGGTGGAGTTGCACACCCACCTAGAAGACGCCAATGGCGTGATGCAGATGCTGCATGTGACCGAAGGCTTTCCCATCGCCGCAGGTGAAATGCATGCGCTGGCGCGCGGTGGTGATCATGTGATGCTGCTGGGCCTGACGCGCGAGTTGAAGGATGGCGATACCTTCCCCGTCACGCTGACTTTTGAACAGGCAGGCGAGGTGGTGATCGAGGCCACGGTCGACAACGCGCGCAAGCCCGACGCCGGCGGCATGATGATGGATCATGGCGATGGCCATGGTCACAGCGGCCATGGCATGGGCGGCTGATCTGCCGGGCTTATGGAGGGGCGGGGCGCGCACTTGCCAAATTGACCGCGCTTTGTCATCGCTTGAGCCATGGCAAAGCGCATCCTGTTCGTCTGTCTGGGCAATACCTGCCGGTCTCCCACCGCCGAGGGTGTGGTGCGGGCCATGGCAGAGGCCGAGGGGCTGACCCTTGAGTTGGACAGTTGCGGCACAGGCGGCTGGCCTGCGGGCGAGCCGCCTTCACCGCCTGCGGTGGCCGCCGCCCGGGCGCGGGGCTATGACCTCTCTGCCCTGCGGGCGCGGCAGGTGACGCGCGCGGATTTCACCCGCTTTGATCGTATTTACGCGATGGACCACGCCAATCTGCGCGACCTGCAGGCCTTGCGCCCCAAGAGCGGGGTGGAGCCGGAATTGTTCCTGCGCCATGCGCCGCAGCATGGCGATGTGGTGCCGGACCCGTGGCATACGAACGAGTATGACCGCACGCTGGACATGATCGAGGATGCGGCGCGGGGCCTTGTCGCCGCGTTGAAGGCGGCGCGCGGGTAAGGCGTGAGCCGTCAGCCGGCGCAATAGGCCTCGGCCGTGGCCCCGAAATTCTTGTAGCGTTCCCAGAAGGCATCGTCGGAATCGCGCTTGGACATCCAGGCGTCATGCGCGCGGTCGGGATCGCGGAAGAAGGTGGCGGCGCGGCGCTGGTCACCGCCGCGCAGCGTCATGTCGGCCACTTGCTGGATACAGGCGCAGAGCCTGCGGTTGGCGGCGTCGCGGTCAGAGCGCAGGCAGGCGCGTTCGATCTGACCGGCCAACGCCGGGGTGGTGGATGCAGGAAGGGCCAGCGCGGCCAGAGCCACACAGAACAGGATGGTTTTCATATCTCTGCCTCTTGTCCCCGGCAGGGCGATGCATGGCACGCCTCTGCGGTGATCGTTTTTCTGGGGGCGACTATGCCGATTCGGCGGCGTTTTTTCAATTCCCCAAGGCCGCGGCGCGACAATTGGGCTGTTCGGGCAGGCCGGGCGCAAGATGGGGCGTATCGGGCGGGGCTGGACCACCAGATGGGGCGGTGGCGGGGTGCCGGGGGGTGGTTCCAGATCTGTGCCGGGCGCGCGGGGCGGCGGGCGAGGCATGGGTATTTGGGCCAAGATGAAGCCGCAGGGCAGATTGGGGTGCTTTGCCCGCAAAACGCCCGTCGCGGGGGGCTTTCCGCGCCTTGTGGGACAGGCTATATGCGCGCCATGACCCAGCTTGACCTCATCCGCAATTTCTCGATCGTGGCGCACATCGACCACGGGAAATCCACCCTTGCCGACCGGCTCATCCAGATGACCGGGACGGTGGCTGCGCGCGACATGAAGGCGCAGATGCTCGACAGCATGGATATCGAACGCGAACGCGGGATCACCATCAAGGCCAACACCGTGCGGATCGAATATCCGGCCAAGGATGGGAAAACCTATATCCTGAACCTGATCGACACGCCCGGCCATGTGGATTTCGCCTATGAGGTGAGCCGATCCATGCGCGCGGTGGAGGGGTCTTTGCTGGTGGTCGACGCCAGCCAAGGGGTAGAGGCGCAGACGCTGGCCAATGTCTATCAGGCGCTGGATGCGGGGCATGAGATCGTGCCGGTGCTGAACAAGATCGACCTGCCCGCCGCCGAGCCGGAACGGATCAAGCAGCAGATCGAGGATGTGATCGGCCTTGACGCATCGAATGCCATCGCCATCAGCGCCAAATCCGGCCTTGGTATCCCCGACGTGCTGGAGGCCATCGTCACCCGCCTGCCCGCGCCCAAGGGCGACCGCAACGCGCCCCTGAAGGCGATGCTGGTGGACAGCTGGTATGATGCCTATCTGGGCGTCGTCGTCATGATCCGCGTCATCGACGGGGTCATCCGCAAGGGCGACCGCATCAAGATGATGCAGACCAATGCCGTCTATGGCGTGGACAAGCTGGCCGTGCTGAAGCCGCAGATGGTGGATATCGAGGAACTTGGCCCCGGCGAGATCGGGATCTGGACCGGGTCGATCAAACAGGTGCGTGACACCCGCGTGGGCGACACGATCACCTCGGAACGCAAGGGCTGCGACACGCCGCTTCCCGGCTTCAAACCTGCGCAGCCGGTGGTGTTCTGCGGCCTGTTCCCGGTGGATGCGGCCGATTTCGAAGACCTGCGCGATGCCATCGAAAAGCTGCAACTGAATGACGCGTCCTTCAGTTCCGAAATGGAAACCTCCGCCGCGCTTGGTTTTGGCTTTCGTTGCGGGTTCCTTGGCCTTCTGCACCTTGAGGTGATCCGTGACCGGCTGGAGCGGGAATATGACCTTGACCTGATTACCACCGCGCCCTCGGTCGTGTTCAAGCTGCATATGAAGGATGGCGAGGTGCGCGATCTGCACAACCCCGCCGATATGCCCGACCTGACCTATATCGACCACATCACCGAGCCGCGCATCAAGGCCACGATCATGGTGCCCGACGAATACCTCGGCGATATCCTGAAGCTGTGCCAGGACCGGCGCGGCATCCAACTGGACCTGTCCTATGCCGGCAACCGCGCCATGGTGGTCTATGACCTGCCGCTGGCCGAGGTGGTGTTCGATTTCTATGACCGGCTGAAATCGGTGACCAAGGGCTATGCCTCCTTCGACTATGTGATTTCCGAATATCGCGAGGATTTCCTCGTGAAGATGTCGATCCTCGTGAACGAAGAACCCGTCGATGCCCTGTCGATGATGGTGCATCGCGACCGGGCCGAGGCGCGGGGCCGCGCGATGGTGGAAAAGCTGAAAGAGCTGATCCCCCGGCACATGTTCAAGATCCCGATTCAGGCGGCCATCGGTGCCCGCGTGATCGCGCGCGAAACGCTGTCGGCGATGCGCAAGGACGTGACGGCCAAGTGCTATGGCGGCGACGCGACGCGGAAGCGGAAGCTCTTGGACAAGCAGAAGGCCGGGAAAAAGCGGATGCGCCAGTTCGGCAAGGTGGAGATTCCGCAGGAGGCGTTTATCTCGGCGTTGAAGATGGATGGGTGAGGGGGCGGCATTATCGTATCACCGAACCCTCAAGCGTCCCCAAGCGTTCTCAGACGAATATTGGTATTGCGACGAACGCAAAAAGACCGATGCATGTGTAAACCTTGATTGAGTCAATGATCACTAGCGGGACAGTGCCTAGTATGGCTTTCCGTCTAGAAATTTGAAATTCTGAGCCAATAAATTCGAATAGTGCAGCTTGTGCTCTATCAGCAAGTGTCTCTTGCAGTCTTTCGATTTGAACGGCTTCGTAGCTCTTTCCGAATTTCAGTTCTGAATCTTGATCTACGTCCCTAGCTCTTAATCCATCAAGCTTGCTTTTCATCTCTGCGTTCGCGTCAATGAACGAGGCAAGGTTGTCGAAGAATAGCTCTGATCGACGTTTTGCGAGGAACAAAGAGAATTCAGTAGCGGTATATGTCACTGCATACAGAAGATACTGAATTACAAGAAAAGATAGCACGAAAAGAAGAAAGGCCACAACGTCTGCAGCTGTTGGTAGCTGGACTTCAACTCCAGGAATATTGATTTCTTTAATAATCAGTTTGTTGCGGTCAATAAGGAAAAGAATAAAGGTGAAAGAAAGGATCCATTTTCGCATAGCACTCATGGCTTCCGACGCAGACCGAGCAAACGGATGGTCCGCATCCTTAAAGAACCGATCAAGTAAAGGGTTCATTCCACTTTCCACCTAATTTAGCGCTGACGGGGTTGCGCCCCATATGCTTCGCCAAGATCTTGAAGCGATATGTAGGTTTGGCGCTCCACGCGCGCCATCTGCCTGCGCATTTGCTTGTGGAGTTTACGAAGCCTGCACCCCACGGTTGGAACAGTTCTTCCACGACGCATAAAGCTCACATCTAAAGGCTGCGCTTGGAATACTGCTTGGCCCGTGCCGGAGTGAGCGGGGAGCCGTCCCTTTTGCCGACCGGATGCGGAGCAATAAGGGTCTTGCTCGCCGCGCTGCGCCCGGTGCGGGCATGTCCCGGCTGCCCGTTATCCGACTGCGCCTGCGCTGTAAGGATCGCCCGCCGCTCGCGCGACACGAAGTAGTGGCTCACACCAGCAACCAGCAGACCGAAGCCGCCTATGGCAAGGATTGTCAGATACGCCATCACATCTACTCCACCATCTGATCCAGCCGGTTGTTCCCTATTAGATAGAAAATCGCGCCGAAGGTGCAAGACAGGATGATGAGGGGCGGATCAAGGATCGGGCCTTGGCGGATCAGGTTGGCGACGGGGCCTGCGGTCACGACAGCGACGCCAAGGTTGTAGAAGAACCCGCTCTGCGCCTTGCACTTTTCGTTCAGGATCAGCCGTCGCCGTTCGATCTGTTTCGCGCCCGGTGGGGGCGCGGTGGGTTTTGCGAACATGGGGGTGCACTCGTCACGGGTCAACCTGTGGTGGAAAGGTTAGCGGGTGTGTGACGGATTACAAGCCTGTGGCGCTGCCCCCTCAGAACAACCCGTCGCCGCCCTGATCCTGCTCGATGGCTTCGTCCACCACGATGGCTCCGGCGCCGCCGACGAGGAGGGGGGCGCAGGCGGTGAGGGTGGCGAGGGTGAGCAGGGTGGTGAGGGCCTTGAGCAGGGGTTTGGGCATCGGGGCGGTCCTTCTGGGGCCGGGCGGGTGCCGGGCGGTTGGGGGTGCGGCCTGCGGGCGGTTGCGCTGCGCGGGCCGGGTATGGGCCACCTTAGACAGGTGTTAACGCTGTGGCGATGGGGTTTCGCGGGCAGGTCGGTGGTGGGGGGCCTGCGAGGCGCGCGGGGGGTGGCGGGGCGGGGATGCCCCCGCCCGGCCTGCGCCGACTTGGCCTGATTACAGGTCGTTCTGGACCTGCGCCGCGCCCGTGGTCACGGTCCGGCCCGCGCCCGAGATATCACGCCCTGCGCCCTTGAAGGTTTCGCATCCCGCCACGGCCATCACGGCCAGCAGGGGGATCAGGATCATGGATTTGGCGCGCAGGGTTTTGGCAGGCAGGGTCATGGTGTGATCTTTCATGTGTAAACTAATGGTTAACGCGCATGGGGGCGGAGCGGTTCCCGTGGCGGCGGGTTTTCTTGCGGCGCGGTTAACAAGGCCCTGCGGCAGGGTGCGCTGCGTGCATACGCCCGTCTGCACTGCGCGTCTGCACTGCGCTGCTGAACAGGTGTTTTGGCCGCATTGACGCGGTGCAGCAATCATGCTGCAATGCAGCATTGTCGTTTCAGGCGACCTTTGGGAGCGCCATATGGGCCATGTCATCACCGTCGCGCAGCAGAAGGGCGGGTCGGGGAAAACCACCCTCGCCGTCAATCTGGCTGTAGAATTTCTCAAGCGCGGTCAGAGGGTTGCGATCCTGGACACCGATCCGCAAGGCAGCCTTGGCCGCTGGTTTCTGGCCCGGCGCGATGGGATGGGGGTGGAGGGGATGGAGTTTTCCACCGCATCCGCCTGGGGGGTATCCTATGAGTGCGAAAAGCTGAGGAAAACCAATGACATCGTCATCGTCGATACGCCGCCCAAAGTGGATGCCGACCTGCGCCCGGCGCTGCGCGAGGCCGATCTGGTGCTGATTCCGGTGGCGTCATCCCATGTCGATCTTTGGGCGGTGGATGGCGTGCTGGACCTGATCGCGCGCGAGGGGCGGGCGGCGCTGGTGGTGCTGAACCGCTGGAAAGCGGGCACACGGCTGGCCGATGAGGTGGCGCAAGCCGCTGGAGATAAAGCGAAAGTTGCCGTGGCGCGGTTGGGCAACCGCGTGGTTTACGCCGAGACCTTGGGGATCGGGCTGGGCGCGGCAGAGGCCGCGCGCGGCCCGGCGCGGGGCGAGGTGGCGGCGCTGGCCGATGAGGTATTGGCCGCGCTTCAGGGCTGATCGGGGCCTTTCACGATCAGCACCCAGGCCGCGTAACCCCCTGCTGCGCCAAACAGAATGGCCCAAAAGACGTTGCCCATCATCAGCTCGAACCCGGCCCAGCCGAGAGGCGCGATGGCGGTTGCCCAGCGCACCCAGGCGCGGCGGAACATCGGGTGGTTGGGGTCGAGAAAGGATTTCATGCGCGCCTCGTGATCGGGTGGCCCCTTATGCGACGGCAGGGGGGATTCGGCAAAGGTGGCGTCGGGTGCGGTGCGGCTTTTGTGGCGGGGCGCGTGGCGGCGATGCATCGGGGTGGGGGCGTGATTCTTAAGCAAAGGGGAAACAATTCGGTGTTATGATTGGTGAGTCTGCCCGGATTGCCATGCTGATGCCTTGATTGGCGGCGAGTCTGGCAACAGTCCCATATTCGCCAGAGTGCCATGCAAACGCCGTCGCGCCTTCTCTTTCTTTGTTTTGCGGCCATGATCTATTGCATGCCGCGCGCGGGTGAGCCTGCCGGGCCGTTGTTCCTGCTTTCCTCAGTCACGGCGCTGGCTGCGCTGTTGATCTGGATGCAGGCGGCCTTTGTGGCGCGGCTGCCCAAGTTGCGCCGTCGCCGCCGCCGCCGCCGTGCCCAACGCCCGGTGCAAGAGCGGCGCTGGGTGGTGATCGACGGATCGAATGTGATGTTCTGGGAGGATGAGACGCCGTCGCTGTCTTCCGTCACCGCGGTGGTGGGCGAGGTGCGCCGCGTGGGGCTGACGCCGCTGGTCTGGTTCGATGCCAATGCCGGTTACAAGGTGGCGAACCGCTACATGAACCCGCGTGACCTGTCGCGTGCCATCGGCCTGTCGGCCAAGCAGGTGCGTGTTGCGCCCAAGGGTTCGCCGGCCGATCCGCTGCTTTTGGATGATGCGGCAAAGCTGGATTCGGGCGTTGTGAGCAACGACCGCTACCGCGACTGGGCGGCGCGTTTTCCCGAGGTGATCCGGCCAGAGGTTCTGGTGCGGGGGCGGGTGGAAGGCGGGGCGGCGCAGCTGGATTGGCCCGCCGCCGCCGTGCATTAGCGCCGCCGTTTTGTTCCGCCGCGCTGACCGGCGCGGCCTGCGGTGGAGCGGCCTGAGGATTTGACGGCAGCCTCGGCCGCCTCTTCCACCGCCGACTGGCGGGCGAGGGGATCGTCGGCGATGGCAAGCTCGACCGCCTCCAGCCGTTTAACCTCATCCCGAAGGCGGGCGGCTTCCTCGAATTCGAGGTTTTCGGCGGCCTTGCGCATCTGCAGGCGCATTGCATCCAGATGGGCGGCAAGGTTGGAGCCGACCATCGGCTTGTCGACACGCGCGGTGACGCGGGCCATGTCGGTATCGCCCTGCCAGAGGCCGGCGAGCACATCTTCGACGTTCTTCTTCACCGTGGTGGGGGTGATCCCGTGCAAAGTGTTATAGGCGATCTGCTTGTCGCGGCGGCGGTTGGTTTCGGCCATGGCGCGTTCCATGCTGCCGGTGATGCGGTCGGCATACATGATGACGCGACCCTCGGAATTGCGGGCGGCGCGGCCGATGGTCTGGATGAGTGAGGTCTCCGAGCGCAGGAAGCCCTCTTTGTCGGCGTCAAGGATGGCCACGAGGCCGCATTCGGGAATGTCGAGCCCTTCGCGCAAGAGGTTGATGCCGACCAGCACATCGAAAGCGCCCAGCCGCAGGTCGCGCAGGATTTCGATGCGTTCGATCGTGTCGATGTCGCTGTGCATGTAGCGGATGCGTATGCCCTGTTCGTGGAAATACTCGGTCAGGTCTTCAGCCATGCGTTTGGTCAGCGTGGTGACCAGAACGCGCAGGCCGCGTTGGGCGACGATGCGAATCTCGGCCAGCAGGTCATCGACCTGCATGTCGACGGGGCGGATTTCCACCTGTGGGTCGATCAGGCCAGTGGGGCGGATCACCTGTTCGGTAAACACGCCGCCGGTCTGTTCCATTTCCCATTTCGCGGGGGTGGCGGAGACGAATACGGATTGGGGGCGCATGGCATCCCATTCCTCGAACTTCAGGGGGCGGTTGTCCATGCAGGAGGGCAGGCGGAAGCCGTGTTCGGCCAGCGTGAATTTGCGCCGATAGTCGCCGCGATACATGCCGCCGATCTGGGGGACGGAGACGTGGGATTCATCGGCGAAGACGATGGCATTGTCGGGGATGAATTCAAACAGGGTGGGCGGTGGTTCACCCGGCGCGCGACCGGTGAGGTAGCGGGAATAGTTCTCAATCCCGTTGCAGACGCCCGTCGCCTCGAGCATTTCCAGATCAAACTGGGTGCGCTGTTCCAGACGCTGCGCCTCGAGCAGTTTGCCTTCCTTGATCAGCTGGTCGAGCCGCAGGGTAAGTTCGCCCTTGATGCCCTTGATCGCCTGCTGGATCGTGGGGCGCGGGGTGACGTAGTGGCTGTTGGCGTAGATGCGGATCTGTTTGAACGTGTCGGTCTTGACCCCGGTGAGAGGGTCAAATTCGATGATCGCCTCAAGCTCTTCGCCAAAGAAGGAAAAGCGCCAGGCGCGGTCTTCGAGGTGGGCGGGCCAGACCTCGAGCGAGTCGCCGCGCACGCGGAAGGAGCCTCGGGCGAAGGCCTGATCGTTGCGGCGGTATTGCTGGGCCACCAGTTCGGCCATGACCTTGCGCTGGTCATACATCTGCCCGGTCACCAGATCCTGAGTCATGGCGGAATAGGTTTCCACCGACCCAATGCCGTAGATGCAGGAAACGGAGGCCACGATGATCACGTCATCACGTTCCAGAAGCGCGCGGGTGGCCGAGTGGCGCATCCGGTCGATCTGTTCGTTGATCTGGGATTCCTTCTCGATATAGGTGTCCGAGCGGGGGACATAGGCCTCGGGCTGGTAATAGTCGTAGTAGGAGACGAAGTATTCCACCGCGTTGTCGGGGAAGAAACCCTTGAATTCGCCGTATAATTGGGCGGCGAGCGTCTTGTTGGGGGCCAGGATGATGGCCGGGCGCTGGGTCTGTTCGATCACCTTGGCCATGGTGAATGTCTTGCCCGTGCCGGTGGCGCCCAGAAGCACCTGATCGCGTTCGCCTGACAGGACACCGGCGGAAAGTTCCGCGATCGCGGTGGGCTGGTCGCCCGCCGGTTGGAAGGGTGTGGACAGCACGAAGCGGCGCCCGCCTTCCAGCTTGGGCCGGGTCAGCACATCGGGGCGTTCGCTGAGCGCGTTGGTGTTGTTGTGGGGCATCTGATTCCCTCCGGGGATTCGGCCGGTCTGGCAGATTTGATCCGTTTTTGTTCCCCTGCAAGCGCAGCAGGGGCCGCTTTGCCAAATGTTTCGAAACCGTGAAGGAAACCAGATCAATTTTATGGTGTTTTGCGCGGAGATGCGCATCCTTGAGTTGCAATACTGTCAGGAATGGAGGATGGTGACCGGGCAAGCAGCAAGGCTGCCGACCGGTCGCACCACACACCCCACCCACACTCCCCGTGGCCGGTCGGCAGTTTCTTGAGCCAAGCGCGACATGCTGGTGCTTGCGTCCGGCGGCCAATTTCGCCACAACACCCCTGCACGATCAGGAGGTATTCCATGCGCGCCCGTATCTATCAGCCCGCCCGAACCGCCATGCAATCCGGCACGGCCAAGGCAAAGGGATGGGTGCTGGAATTCGCCCCTGCCGCCGCGCGGGAAGTGGACCCGTTGATGGGCTGGACCTCTTCGGGCGACACGCAGGCGCAGGTGAAGCTGCGTTTCGACACGCGCGAGGCGGCCGAGGCCTATGCCGCCGAAAAGGGGATCGAGGTCGAGGTGACCGAGCCCAAGGCGCGCAAGCCGGTGATCCGGCCGCGCGGATATGGCGAGAATTTTGCGACGGATCGGCGCGGGGCCTGGACCCACTGAGGGCTGCGCCGTGATGGATGTGACGATCACCGAGGAAAGCCCGGTCGGTTCAGACCTGCGGCTGCTGTTTGAGCGGCACACGGCTGATATGCACGCCGACACACCGCCGGAATCTATCCATATGATGGATGCGTCGGAACTCGCCATTCCTGCCGTGCGGTTCTTTGTGATGCGCGATGTGGGAATGCCGGTGGGGATGGGCGCCTTCAAGCGGATCGACGACACCCATGCCGAGATCAAGTCGATGCATGTGCTGGCAGAAGTGCGGGGCAGGGGCCTGTCGCGCCGAATGCTGGACCATCTGATCGCCGAGGCGCGGGTGATGGGCTATCGGCGGCTGAGCCTTGAGACGGGGGTGCAACCCACCTTCGTCGCGGCGCGGGCGCTCTATGCCAAGGCGGGGTTCGTCGACTGCCCGCCGTTCGAGGGATATTGGGACGACCCCAATTCGGTGTTCCTGACGCTGACGCTTTGAAGGTCTTGCCTGAACCGGCAGGGTCGGCCAAAAGGGGGCAACGGTCCCGTAGCTCAGCTGGATAGAGCAGCCGCCTTCTAAGCGGCGGGTCGGGGGTTCGAGTCCTCCCGGGATCGCCATCACATTCCTGAATTGCAGCTTAAAGCGAAAGAGCCGCAGGAAAGAACGCGCCTGACGGGACCATAAAGAAAGAGGCCCAACGCTATGCGCCGGGCCCCAAAAACAGGGTAACTGGAATGGCGATACAGCCTCAGGTTTCGAGCCAGCACTTGGCAAGCGCAGTTCCGTCCATCAGCGTGCCAAGCGGATTTGCCTCCCAGCCGCCAACTTCTTGGCGACGGCCTTCGACCCAGTCGTTGAACATCGGGCAGATCAGGCCGCCCTCGTCACGCACGATCATTCCCATCTCACTGTACATGGTCTTGCGTTTCGCCTGATCGAGTTCGCCCTTTGCGGCGACGAGCAGCTCGTCGAAGCGCGCGTTCTTGAACTTTGTGTCGTTCCAGTCGGCGGTGGACAGATAGGCAGTTGAATACATCTGATCCTGCACCGGACGGCCGCCCCAGTAGGACGCGCAGAAGGGTTCGACGTTCCAGACGTTGGACCAGTAGCCGTCATCGGGCTCTACTTTCACTTCCAGCGGGATGCCCGCCGCCACGGCGGACTGCTGGAAGAGCTGCGCCGCCTCGACGGCACCCGGAAAGGCACCTGGTGCGGTGCGCAGGATGATGGGCGAGCCGTCATGGCCCGAAGCCTTGTAGAGTTCTGCCGCCGCCGCTGCATCGTATTCGCGCTGCGGGATGCTGTCGTCGAACAGCGGATAGGCTGCGTTGATCGGGAAATCGTTCCCGCGCGAGCCGTAGCCGCCGAGGATCTTGTCCACCATTTCCTTACGGTTGACGGCCAGCTTCAGAGCGTTGCGAAGGTCTTTGTTATCGAAGGGGGCCTTGTCGCAATGCATGATGAAGACGTAGTGCCCAGGTCCAGCCGCTTGCTCGATCACCACATCGGAATTGCCCTTCAAGAGTTCGACGATCTTGGGGTCGATCCGGTTCATGAT
The DNA here is from genome assembly GCA_943370085.1 of Variovorax paradoxus. GTDB lineage: Bacteria > Pseudomonadota > Alphaproteobacteria > Rhodobacterales > Rhodobacteraceae > Paragemmobacter. Next base: position 52,028 of record CALRPT020000007.1, read on the forward strand.
GTGGATCTGGCCAGACTGGATCGCCGCCGTCCTGGCGGTGTTGTCGTTGATGGTCAGAATCTCGACAGAATCGGCATGGCCGCGTGAACTGTCCCAGTAATTCGCATGCCGCTCGAACACGGTGCGCACGCCGGGTTCGTTGGAAACGACTTTGTAGGCGTTGGTTCCAATGCCGGCAATCGGGTTATCGACGCCACCTCCGGGTTGGATCACCAGATGGTAGTCGGCCAGCAGGAAGGGCAGGTCTGCATTCGCGGCGGCCAGCCTGAGCGTGACCATATCGCCTTCGGCGGTAATCTCGGAAATGCCCTGCACGATTCCCAGCGCGCCTGACTGCGACTTCTCGTCGGTGTGGCGCTTCAGCGTTGCCACCACATCCTCGGAGGTGACAGTCTTGCCGTCATGGAATTCCACACCCTTGCGGATCTTGAACTTCCACTCGGTTGCATCGGCGTTCGACGAGATTTCCTCGGCAATGCGCGGATTGATGACACCTCCGGGGTCGACATCGCACAGCATTTCGCCCCAGGTCTTGTTGATCATGAAAGGCACGTCCGATGCCGCAAGCGCCGGGTCGAGGCTATTGGTTGATTCACCGCCCTGAACGCCGGCCCGCAAAAGGCCACCCTTCTTTGCCTCGGCATGGGCGACCTTGGCAAAGAGTGCCGAGGCAAGACCTGCTGACACCCCCAGCGCCGTGGTGCGGCCGATGAATTCGCGGCGGTTCATCCGGCCCGCGCGGGCACGGCCAATCATATAGTCCAGTTGACGCTTTTGGTCGTCCATTCTTTCCTCCCTGTTGCGGTGACCCGGGTTCTTGTTTGGCATGTCTTGTTGTCCGGTCATTCAATAAGAAACCACATCCCCACAATCGGGCAAATCTTTTCTGCCAGCGGGCAAGAGATTTGATCGGAGCGTGCGGCGGTCGGTGGTTCGTCCCGAACCGGATTGCGTGCGTCATCTGGCCCTTTGGCCGGATCCGCACCACTGAGCCGACTTAACGTGCCGCGCCCTTCAGCAGGATTTCGATGGCTGCCCGTGCCCGCCCAAGATCCATTTCCGTGGGCGCGATGCACGCCTCCAGCCAAATCCCGTCCAAAAGCGCGATCAAGGCTGCGGCAAGTGTTTCATCGGTGGCATCTGGTGCGTCGCGCCCGAAATGGCGCGCCGTGGCTTGCGCGATTGCGGTGCGGTAGTTCCGGTAATGCCGAAGATGTTCGGCCTGCAGGACCGGGTTGACCGCGACCTCGCCCCAGAGTGCCAGCCAGATCGTCATGCCGTCCCGGCGCAAGTGGCGCTCGCTCAGCAATTCGTCGATCAACCCGATCAGGGTCAGCGGTGCCTTATCCGTCGCAATAGAGTCCAACAGCGGGGCATAGGCCGCCCCATAGCAAGCGGCCAGCAACCCGTCCTTGCCGCCGAAGTAATGCCCGACCAGCCCGCGAGACGCGCCGGAGGCCTTGCAGATGTTCTCGATAGTAAAGGCCGTGATCCCGCCGCGGGAAAGCACCTGCAACCCGGCCTGCACCAGTTCGGAGGCGCGGGTTTCCGGCGAAAGGCGTTTGTATTTCGGCATGGTCATGGCTTGTTGGACGCCCCGATCCCGGTTCTTTGTTGAACGGTCATCCAATAATGGTAGCCTGTTTTCAAGGAGACTTTCAATGGACCCCCGCCACGCCATCTTGTTCGAGCCGGTCAGGATCGGCCCTGTCACGGCGCCGAACCGGTTTTACCAGACGCCCCATGCCACGGGCTTTGGCTGGCAGCGCCCGCAATCAGGCGCTGCGCTGCGCGCGGTCAAGGCAGAGGGCGGCTGGGGGGTTGTCTGCACAGAATACTGTTCGATCCACCCCAGCAGCGACGACAGCCCCTATGCCTTCCTGACCCTGTGGGACGATGATGACATCGCTCCGCTTGCCGCCACGGCCGATGCCATACACGCCCATGGCGCGCTTGCGGGCATCGAGTTGTGGCATGGCGGGTCACATGCGTCGAACCGGATGACGCGGGTGCCGGGGATCGCCCCGCAGGTGCAGCCGGCGATGTATCACCTGCCTACCACGGCGCGGGCGATGGACAAGGCCGACATACGCGCCTTTCGTGGATGGCAGCGCGATGCCGCGCGGCGGGCAAAACAGGCGGGCTTTGACATCGTCTATGTCTATGCTGGTCACGATTATCTGCCGTTCCAGTTCCTCTCGCGTCGCAGCAATATGCGGGGCGATGAGTATGGCGGTAGCCTGGAAAACCGCGCGCGGCTTCTGCGCGAGATGCTGGACGACACGCGTGAGGCGGTGGGCGATAGCTGCGCGGTGGCAATTCGGCTGGCTGTGGATGAGTTGCACGGTCCGAAAGGCATCTGCGCCGAAGATGAGGGGCGGGATGTGGTCGCGCTGCTGGCCGAGGTTCCTGACCTTTGGGATGTGAATGTCGCAGGTGCGCTTGGCAATGACAGCAAATCCGCCCGATTTTCGCCTGAAGGTTTCCAAGAGGATTACATCCGCTTTGTGAAAGGTCTGACTTCGAAACCTGTGGTGTCGGTCGGCCGTTTCACCTCGCCCGACCGGATGGTCGAGCAGATCCGCAAGGGGGTGCAGGATTTCATCGGTGCGGCGCGGCCTTCCATCGCCGATCCCTTCTTGCCTGCAAAGATTCGCGAAGGGCGCGCAGACGAGATTCGCGAATGTATTGGCTGCAACATTTGCAGGGCGGCGAACAATGAAGGCGTGGGCCTCCGCTGCACACAAAACCCCACGATGGGTGAGGAATGGCGACGCGGCTGGCACCCCGAACGCATTGCCGCCTATCCAAGGCGCGAGACGGCACTGGTGGTCGGCGCAGGCCCCGCCGGTCTGGAGGCCGCGCTGACGCTTGCCCGTCGTGGGCTGGCGGTAACGCTGGCCGAAGCCGGACGTCAGTTGGGCGGGCGGATTGTCCATGAGGCGGCGCTGCCGGGGCTGGCAACATGGGCGCGCGTTCGCGATTGGCGGCTGACCATGCTGGGCAAGCTGCCGAACGTGCACATCTTTCGCGAAAGCCGGATGGGGGCCGCGGACATTGCCGAATTGAAGTCGGATCACGTTGTCCTTGCGACAGGCTCTCGCTGGCGCCGTGACGGGGTGGGCGTCACGGGAATGGAGCCCGGGGACTATCCGCAGGCGCTGACCCCCGATGATGTCTTTGCAGGAGCGGAGGTCGGGCCGTCGGTCGTGATCTATGATGACGACCATTACTACATGGGTGGTGCACTGGCCGAGAAACTGGCGCTGTCCGGGCATCAGGTGACGCTTGTCACGCCTTACCCGCAGGTCTCTGGCTGGACGGTCTTTACCGATGAACAGGGGCTTGTGCAGGACCGGCTGATGCGCCTTGGCGTCATGATCCTGCCTCAGCACATGCTGGCAGGGCAGGGGCCGGTTCATGCCCGCATCGCCTGTGCCACCACCGGCGTCTTGCGTGACATCGCTTGCGACAGCCTGATCCTTGTGACCGGTCGCCTACCGGTGGATGATCTCTGGTTCACCCTTTCGGGGCATCCGACTCTGGCTCGGGTGGGTGACTGCCTTGCGCCCTCAACGATCGCCGATGCGGTCTATTCTGCCCACCGTTTCGCCCGTCTGCTGGGCGAACCTGACCTGCCGCCGCGCCGCGAGCGGCCCATTCACAAGGGCCTGTGATGCGCCAGCGCCGCCCCATCAGGTCTGCCAACGCAATCCCGCAGCGTCCCTTTGGGCAGGTGCCGCGCGCCTATGACCCGATCCGGGTGATCAGCGAAGACGAGGTGGAAGCGATCCATAAGGCCGCACTCCGGCTTCTGGCAGAACAGGGGATGCGGGTGCTGAACGCCCGTGCCATAGACACCTTCCGCCGTGCCGGTGCGCGGGTGGACGGCAACATGGTTTTCCTTGACCCAGGTCTCGTGGGCGACCGGCTCGCGACCGTTCCGCCACGCTTTACCATCGCTGCGCGCAACCGGAGCAAGGATCTGCGGTTCGGCGGCAATGACATGGTCTTCGCTTCGGTCGGGGGACCGGCCTATGTGATGGACCTTGACCGCGGGCGTCGGGACGGCACCCTTCAAGACATGCAGGATTTCCTGCGCCTGTGCCAAAGCCTGAACGTCATCCAGCAGGAATCCGGCGGCCCGCTGGAACCGATGGACTTGCCCGCAGCCACAAGGCATCTGGACCTTTACCTTTCCCAGATCACGCTCTTGGACAAAAGCTGGCAGTTGAATGCGCTTGGTGCGGCGCGGACAATGGACGGGATCGAGATGGCGGCCATCAGCATGGGCTGGTCGCTGGACGACCTTGCCCGGCAGCCGATGATGATGGGGGTGATCAACACCAACTCGCCCCGACAATTGGACGACCCGATGAGTGCCGGGTTGATGGCGCTGGCCGAACATGGGCAGGTGGCGATTGTCACACCCTTTACGCTGGCGGGGGCGATGGCGCCTGTCAGCCTGGCTGGCGCGCTGGTCTTGCAACATGCGGAGGCGATGTTCGGCATCGTCCTGACCCAGATCGTTCGTCCCGGGGTTCCGGTAGTCTATGGCGGCTTCACCTCGAACGTGGACATGCGCACCGGGGCACCGGCCTTTGGCACGCCCGAATATACCAAGGCGGCACAGGCCAGCGGCCAACTCGCCCGCCGGATCGGCGTGCCATTCCGGTCTTCCAACACGACGGCGGCAAATGCGCTGGATGCACAGGCGGCTTATGAAAGCCAGATGTCCCTTTGGGGATGCCTGATGGGTGGCGCGCACCTTGTCATCCATGCGGCGGGCTGGATGCATGGCGGGTTGACCGCGAGTTTCGAAAAGCTGGTGCTGGATGCCGAGATGTTGGGGATGATGCAGGCCTATTTCTCGCCGATGGCGGTGACGGAGGAGGCGTTGTCGCTGGAGGCGATTGCCGAGGCCGGGGTGGGCGGGCATTTTTTCGGCACGGCGCAGACCATGGCGCAATATGAGACCGCGTTTCATGCGCCCATGATCTCGAACTGGGACAGCTATCCGAACTGGCAAGCTCGCGGATCGCAAGAGGCCCCGCAACGCGCCAACCGGATCTGGAAGGACCTTTTGGCGAATTACGAACCCCCTCCGCTGGACCTCGGCATCCGCGATGCGCTTCAGGACTACGTTACCCGCCGCAAATCCGAAGGCGGTGCGGGGGATTGATCCGGCACGTAAGCAAACAGGTCCCGGGCTTGACCCTGGAATTGGGCGACGTCGTCTCCCGCCGTCGTTCAGACTAAGCGAAACTGCGAGGGGGTGGCCTGGGCGAACTCAGGGCTGATCCGCTGATCCCGCAACAGGACCAGACGCTGGCCAGCTTCCTTGCAGGGGCTGCATCCTCGCTGCATTCCAAGGTTTTTGCGATTGATGGGGAACGGGTCTTCTTATGCTCGTTCAACTTTGCCCCCGTTCGGCGCGGTTGAATACCGAAATGAGCGCTGATCTAAAGCCACGCCTTTGCAGTTGGACTTGTCCGGCATGTGTGGTGAGCGTTCATCCCACTTTCCGGGCGTTTCGCTCAAAGGCGATGGGACTTTGGGATCCGAGCGATGAATGCTGCCTGACGGGGTTATGGGAGCCATCGATGTTCGGGAATGCACCCCCCTTGACTGTGGAACTTCCAGGCGCTGCTGTTGCTTTGAATACCGGTCAACGCAGCATGATCAAGGCGCGTGCGAGGGCAGTTGCAGCGGAAACGCCATCAATGACGTGCAAACCGTGTTCCGCTCTAAACTGGGCCACGAGGTCGGCCATCCCGGCGCATCCCAGGACGACAGCGCTGATGCTGTCTTCGGCCTTGGCGCGACCTATCTCGTCCGAGACCCTGTCGGCAGCTTGCCCGCCCGGTTCTTCGAGGTCCAGGACTTGGACACCCGCGGCGCGTACGCGGACGCAGGCGGAGGCTAGGCCGTAGCGGGCAAGGTTGGCCTCAATGACAGGGATGGCGACCGGCAGGGTCGTCACCACGCTGAAACGCTTGCCTAGAAGCATTGCCACGTGAAAGCTTGCTTGCCCGATCCCCAGCACCGGGATACCAGCGCGCGCGCGCGCCTCGTCCAGCGCAGGGTCATCAAAGCAGCCGATGATGGCGGCGTCTGCGCCCTCACGTTCGGCCCGGGCGATTTCGGCCAACAGGAAAGGGCGGCAGGCGGCGCCGTCTTCGGGTCCCTGGATTGCTGGGGGCGAGCCGTGGCAAGTGATGGCCAAGATGTCATCGTCGGGAACCACAGCGCGGGCGGCGGCGGCGATCTTTGCGGTCATCGAGATGGTTGAATTCGGGTTAATCACGGCGATCTTCATAAGAGGCCCTTTCCGGCGTCTGATCCTTGTCGCATGGGGTGCCAGTTCAGCCGCGCAACGGCCCGAAGCGAGGCGAAGGCAATCAGGCAAGAGAGCCGTGTGGGCCATCGAACCGCCCAAGATCGAACGTTCGAGGAACGTTTGTTCTTTGTGGTTCTCACGATGCCTTGCCTGAGTGAGGTCTTTGTGCCGCTAAAGCCAAGCAACCTTAAGGGCGGCGGCGATGTCCGGGACGACTTGCGCCAGAACAGCCTCGCCCTTTTCTGACGTCGCAGAGGCCGCCGAAGACAGCACGCCGGTTGGAGGAATGGGGCCCGTGTCGAAGGGATAGACGTCATAGGGCGGGAAATCGGCAGGTGGGCCGTCCGGGATCAGATCCTTGCGCACAAGGTGCGGGACAAGGTGCAGCATCACGGATGTTTCCATCACAGCGGCGTGTTCCAGTTCCCAGCTGAGCAGGCCCTCCGGAAACAGCACTGCCTCGGTCGCGGCGTTGATGAAGGTCCAGTAGCCCAGCTTGATGATCTTGGCCTCCGTGATCCCCTCGGCCTTCAACTGGCGAAGGGCGAGGTCGGCGGCTTCGGTCAGGAACCACTGGTTTTCCATATGGCCGTCGAAAAGCACGATCTTTGTCAGCCCATGCCGCGCGAAATCGCAGACCAGATCGCGGACGAGGTTGATGTAGGTTGCCGCATCCAGACTGGCGCAACCGGGGAAGTGGTTGCCACCGCCGGATTTCGGTTGCGACTTGTACCCATAGGGTAGGGGAGGTGCCACCAGCGCGCCAATCACGGCTGCAACCCGGTCGGCCACCGCCAGAGGCAGGATCGTGTCAGTGTTGAGCGGCAGGTGCGGCCCGTGCTGCTCCAGCGATCCGGTCGGCAGGATCAGGATCGGCGGGCCTGCCTTGATGAGAGCGTCCAGTTCAACCCACGTCAGATCATCCAGCCGCATGGCTGTTGCCTCCCCATGCCGGTTCAAGGCCCAAGCGGTGGATACCCACATCACGGCGGTTGGCGCGTTTGTGGATTTCCTGAAAGTACGGTTCGAACTGGCGGTTGAGGGCTTCGGTCTTGGCGTGGCCTTCAAGGAACTTTGGCATCTCGTCGCGCAGTTCGGCGAGAAGCTCTGCTTCGTTTACCCGGAGGCAGCTGCCGCCTTGGGCCATCACCTCGCCGTTGACGATGACATGGGTCAGCGAGCTGCCGTTTTCGGAATAGACCAGATGCTTGGGCAGGTCATTGCGCGGGGTAAAGGCGATGGAGTTCAGGTCAAGGACCAGCATGTCAGCCTTCATCCCCACCTCCAACGACCCGGTCTTGCCGTCAAGGCAAGCACTACGCGCCCCGCCGACAGTGGCGCAGTGCAGCACCTCTTCGGCGGTCAGCCAAAGGTCATCGTCGGGCGTCTGGACCTTGTGGATCAGGCCCGCTGCCTTGACCACATCGAACATCCGCGTGCTGTCGGAGGAACAGACCCCGTCTGACCCCAGCGCCACGTTGATCCCGGCACGCAGCATGCGTTTGACCGGCGCGACCCCAGCCCCCAGCTTTTGGTTGGAAATCACGTTGTGGACGATGGAGACGCCCGCATCGCCCATCATCGCCATGTCAGCGTCGGTGATCCAGATCGAATGCGCGATGGTGGTGCGGCGGCGCAGAAGGCCCATGCGCTTCATGTAGGCGATAAGCGTCTCGCCGTAGAACTCTGGCCCTGTGACCGCTTGCACCTTGGTTTCCAGGATATGGGTGTGGAAAGGCACGTTATGCGCCTCGGCCAGTTCCATCGCGGCCTGCATCAGGGCGGGCGTGCAGCGCTGCGGTGCGGAGGGGGCCACCATGAAGTTGAGCCGCCCGGCGCGGCCGTGCAGATGGGTCAGCGCGTGGCGGCAGCGGTCCAGCCAGAGGGCGCCGTCTGCGGTGCCAAGAGCGTCGGCGTCCGCCTGCAGAGGCGCAGGCACCAGGTCGCGGGCGAAGGGGATGGTGTCAAGGAAGGGTCGGTCAACGATATGGCCCGAAATGGTGGCGCGCAGGCCCACATCTTCATAGGCCTGAAACACGGCTTCCAGCTGTTCGGGTGTCTGGTTCGGGCTTTCGTAGACGTCGTCGGTGACGCAGGTCGTGCCTGACTTCAGCGACTCCATCGCGCAAAGGGCGGTGCGGAGGTAGACCATGCGTGGCGACAGGACCTGCGCGCCAAGGATCGGATAGGCGTAAAGCATCCAGATTTCCAAGGGCATGTTGTCGTAGCGGCCCTTGAACAGCGCCTCGGGCGTGTGGAGATGGCTGTTGATCAGCCCAGGCATCACCAGCCGGTTCTTGCCGTCGATCACAGTATCGGCGCGGGCCTGATCCAGCTTGCCGATGGCGGCGATGCGGTCGCCTTCGATCAGGATATCGCCAGTGAATGGGGTGGCGCCTTGGCCTGCGGCCATGGAGATGATTTCGGCGCCCTTGATGAGGATGGACATCGCGTTACCCCTGAAACCGGTTGAAGCTGGGTTGCTGCGTCCAAAGGTCCAACACTTCGCGGCCCTCAGGGCCGAGCAGGCGCTCGGCGGGCAGGGCGCGGGCGTGCAGGTTGCTGCGAACCAGATCGCGCAGGGGCGCAAGCTCGAACCCGATATCCTCGCAGTCTTGCAAGGTGTTGGCGTAGTACATCTTGTCGATGCGCGCCCAGTACATCGCGGCCACACACATCTCGCAGGGCTCGCAGGTGGTATAAAGCTCGCAGCCCGACAGATCCCAGGTGCCAAGGTTGCGGCCTGCGTCGCGGATCGCTTCGACCTCGCCATGGCTGGTGGGGTCGTGGTTCGCGACCACATGGTTGCAGCCTTCGCCCACGATCTTGCCATCCTTGACGATCACTGCGGCAAAGGGCGCGCAGCCCTTTTCCAGCATATCGCGGCGGCTGATGGCGATGGCGTGGGCCATGAAATCTGTCTTGTCCATCGGGGGGCCTTTCTGGCGGGTCAGAGGAAGGTTTCGGTCTGGGCGGGTGCGGTTTTGGCTGCCAGCTTGCCGTTGGCGATGACGGCAAGGCGCGCGGGGTTCAGGCGGATGGCATCCACGGGATCGGCGCAATCGAGCACCATCAGGCAGGCGCGGGCGCCGGGACGAAGGCCGTAGTCCAGACCCATGATTTGCGCGGGCGTGGTCGTGACCATGTCAAAGCAGGCACGCATCGCGGCGGGGGCGGTCATGTGGGCCAGATGCAGGCCCATCATCGCGACCTCTAGCATGTTGCCGGACCCCATCGAGTACCAGGGGTCGCGCGTGCTGTCCTGCGCCATGGCCACGGTTATGCCCGCGGCCATCAGTTCCGGCACGCGCGTCAGCCCGCGCCGCTTCGGGTAGGTGTCGTGGCGGCCTTGCAAAACGCAATTGACCAGCGGGTTGGCGATGGCGGCCACCTGTGCCTCGGCCATCAAGGGCAACAGTTTCGAGACATAGTAATTGTCCATCGAATGCATGGAGGTCAGGTGCGACCCAGCCACCCGGCCCCGCAGGCCAAAACGGAGGGTTTCGGCCGCCAGCACCTCGATATGGCGCGACATCGGATCGTCCGTTTCGTCGCAATGCAGGTCAACCATAAGGCCCCGGTCGGCGGCCAGCCGGCACGCGGCGGTCACCGAGTCATGCCCGGCCTGCATGCTGCGTTCAAAATGCGGGATGCCGCCGACGACATCGACGCCCGCATCAAGGGAGCGGATCACCGCAGCCTCGGCCCCCGGCGACCGGTACCAGCCATCCTGCGGGAAGGCGACAAGCTGCAGGTCGATCACGTGGCGGACGCGGTCGCGAACTTCCAGCAGGGCCTCGACCGTGCGAAAGTTCGGGTCGGTCACATCAACATGGCTGCGGATCGCGAGGATCCCTTGCCCCACCGCCAAGTGGCAATAGCGCATGGCGCGCGCGATGATGTCTTCCTTGGTTTGCAGGACCTTCAGTTCGGCCCAAAGCCGGATGCCTTCCAGCAGCGTGCCCGTCGCATTGATGCGCGGGGTGCCGTAGCTGAACGTGGCGTCCATGTGGAAATGGCAGTCGATGAAAGGCGTGCTGACCAGTTTGCCCGCAGCATCAATCACCTGTCCGGCGGCGGCGGTGATGCCGGGTGCGACCGCGGCGATCCTGTCGCCGGTGATCGCAATATCGGCCTGAGTGCCATCGGGCAGAACGCCGCCTTTGAGCAGAAGATCATAGCTCATCCGGGCACCTTTTCAGGCAGTGGCGGAACCTTCAGTTCGAACTGGCGGTCGGCCACGATGTAGTTGTCGGCGTGAAGCCGCGCGATGGGGTGGTAGTGGTCCGGGTCCACATAGCGGCCTGCGGCATCCATGCAGTTGGGGCGGATGCGCATGAAGAGGACCTCGCCGATCACCAGCGTGCGCTTTGGCCAGTCGAGGCAGCGCTCAACCCGGCATTCCATGATACAGGGGCTTTGCGCGATGCTGCGGACCGGGATGCTGTGGCCTGCGACCGGGGTCAGCCCGGCCAGCGACAGTTCATCGACCCCAGGCTCGACCGTCATCGCCGTGATTGCCATGGCGGGTGCGAGAGCCATGTCGACCATGTTGACCGTAAAGCTGCCCGTCCGGCGCAGGTTTGCCAGCGTGTCCTTGGCACGCCCGTCCTTGCGCGGCTGAATGCCCAGCACCAGAAGCGGCGGTTCGTGCGAGAAGACGTTGAAAAAGCTCATCGGGGCGGCGTTGTTGGTGCCGTCCTCGTTCAGCGTGGTCACCAGCGCAATCGGCCTTGGCCCGACAAAGTTCGTCAGTAACCTGTAGCGGTCTGCCTCGGGCAGCGTGGTGAAATCGGCCTCCATCACGCCAGCCGTGGGGCGACCCAGGCCTTCAGCACATCCAACGCCTCGGCGTCCATGCGTTGTTCGGCCTTCAGGGTGCGGCCTGTGACCGTGGCCCCGCATTCGGCGCGCAGATGGTCGCAGTCGATGGGAAAGCGTTCGGCGGTGGGCAGGGAGCCGAACAGTGGGTCACACTGCGCCATCGAGGCCGCGTAATACATCTGCCCGATACCGGAGATGACCATCGCCGCCACACACAGCGCGCAAGGCTCGGCCGACGTGTAAAGCTCGCACCCCCGCAGATCGACGGTCTTGAGGTTGCGGCAGGCATCGCGGATCGCCTCGGTCTCGCCATGCGAGGTGGGGTCGAAATGCGCGAGCGAATGGTTCAGCCCCTCGCCCACGATCTTGCCGTCCTTTACGATGACCGCACCAAAGGGTTCCGTCCCCGGCCGCGTCAAGGCAATGGCGGACAATTCGACCGCCCGGCGCATGAACTTTTCGTCGTACATTGTTTGCTCCTATGGGTTGGGCAGGGCCCAGGCGTGGCGCGGGTCCCATGTCAGGGTCACGGGGGTGCCGGGGGTCAGGACGGCATCATCCCCCAGATCAAGCCGCTGCAGACGGAAGTCGCGTCCGGTGGAAGAGGTGACGAAGATGGTCTGTGTCGATCCGACAAACTCCATCCCCACCACATGGCCGCTAATCTGCGGTTGGCCATCGGGCGAGGTGCCATCGGGCACCATACGGATGCGGTCGGCCCCGATGACGAACGAAAGATCACCCCCTGCAGGCGTGGTGACGGTATCGGGCACGGCGATGCGGCCTTCGGGGCAGTCGACCCAGATCATCCCGCTTTCGCGCATGCTAACCTTGCCGTCCAGCCGGGTGTTCATTCCCATGAAGGACGCCACAAACCCGTTGACCGGCGCGCGATAGACGTCGCGCGGTGCCCCGGCTTGCTGGACGATGCCATCGGCCATCACCACCACCCGGTCAGCCAGGGCAAAGGCCTCGGACTGGCTGTGGGTGACATAGATGAAGGTGATCTTCAGCTCTCGGTGCAGGCGCGCGAGTTCGGTTTGAAGATGTACCCGCAAGTGCGCGTCAAGGGCCGACAGGGGTTCGTCGAGAAGAAGGATCGAGGGTTGCGTGACCAGCGCCCGTGCAATCGCAACCCGCTGGCGTTGGCCGCCGGAAAGCTGCGAGATGTCGCGCTTGCCCATGCCGCCGAGGCCGACCTTTTCAAGCCATTCGTTTGCGGTCTTGCGGCGAAAGGTTGGGCTAGACCCACGCATTTTCAATGAGAAGGCGACGTTATCTTCGACCGACAAGAACGGGAACAGGGCAAGGCTCTGCCAGACCATCGGCGTGCCGCGCTGGTCGGGAGGCACATGGGTCATGTCCTCACCGCCGATGATGATCCGGCCGGATGTCGGCTGTTCCAGCCCCGCGATCATTCGCAGGGTCGTGGACTTGCCGCAGCCCGACGGCCCCATGAGCGCGATGAACTCACCCGCAGCGATATCAAGGTTCAGATTCTTGACGGCATGATGGCCGGGATAGCGCATGTCGAGCGCTTCCAGCCGCACATAAGGGTCGCTCATGTGGCGTCCTTTCCGGGTTTGCCCAGCCGGGCAGAGATTTGGGCGATACTGACCAGCACGATGCTAGTGGCCAGAACCAGCGTGCCGATGGCGTTGATCTTGGGGTTCACCTGACCAAGCAGCATGTTGAACACGCGCACCGAGAGGGTTTCATTCACACCGCCCACGAACCAGGCGACCATGAATTCATCGAAGGATACCGCCGCAGACAGGCAAAAGGCCGCGATCAGGCTGGGTCGGCAGAATGGTATCACCACATGGCGCAGTGCGCCTGTCGTGGAGGCACCAAGGTTCCATGCCGCCTGCTCCATATCCGGGCCAAGGTCATTCAGCCGCAGCCGGATCAGGGCCATGGCGAAGGAAACGGCAATCGCGACATGGCAGACGATGATGCCCATCGGTGTACCAAAGATCGGCGTGCGTGACAGGGCCGCCAGCATGGCCATGCCGAGGATTGCAACAGGTACGGCAGGGGGGACCGCGATAATCAGCATCAGGCTGCGTTTGCCGAAGAAGCTGTAGCGATAATCCAGATAGGCCGCGCAGAAGCCCAGCACCGTGGCGATGACTGCTGTGCCCAAGCTGACGATGACTGAATTCCAGATTGCGCTGACGATCATCGCGTCGCCCAAGGCCTCTTGGTGCCATTTCAGCGTGAAGCCACCCCAAGGGAGGGTCGGAAAGCGGTTGGCGTCGAAGGAGAAGACGACGATCACCACCATCGGTGTCAGAATGAACAGCGCGAGCGCAGCGAGGTAGAGGTTACGGGCCACGGCTCCCATCACGCCCCTCCGATCTTGCGCTTTTGCGTGACGAACTGCACCAGAACGAAGGCGAGTGTCAGAATGGCAAGCATCGACACGCCAACGACCGAAGCCCGCGGCCATTGCGAGCCAGACTTGACCGTATCCACGATCAGGATCGACAGCGTGGGAGGGTTTGATCCGGTCAGGAAGACCGGGCTTGCGTAGTCGCCAAAGGACATCAGGAACGCCGTCACCCCAGCCAGGCCGAGGCCTGACTTGATTGCGGGCAGGGTTGCTTGCGTCAGCACTTGCCAGCCTGAGGCCCCAAGGTTGCGGGCTGCTTCCAGCTGGGTACGGTCGAGGCCCATCATCGAAAAGATCAAGATCAGCGTGACCACGGGGAGGGTCAGCGTCAGAAGGCCGACATACAGCGAAAACGCTCCTCCCAAAAGGTCAGCCGGGGGAAGGCCCAGCCATCCAAGGACCACGTTGACGATCCCGCCGGGCGACAGCACGACTTGCCAAGCGTAGACTTTCAAAATGTAGCTGGAGAAGATTGGGATGATGAGAAACGCGATCCAGCGCGCCCGAGCTTTTTCCGACAGGCGAAGGGCAATCGCATGTGCCGCTGGAAAGGCCAGAAGCATGGCCAAAACCGTGGTGATTGCGGCGACCTCAAAGGTATAAACCAGCGCCCGCTGAAACGGGGTAGAGGTCATCACCTTCTCCCAATTGCCAAAGTCGAAGGCGGGTTCCAGCTTGAAATTCTTGACTTTCCAGAAGGTTATGACCACCAGGAAGATCAGCGGCAGCACGAAGAATGCCAGCTGCCACAGGGCCACCGGCACGCCCAAAAGCAGCGGCATCGCCCGCTGCTTAGGCTTGCGGTCCCCCGTCGGGGGGGCCGCTTTCTCGTTTATGGCGGACAGATCGGTCACAGGCTCTTCATCTCGCTCCAGACGTCGTTCCAGTCTTCGATGGCCTGCTGTTGCGGCAGCTGCCGCAGGGCAACGCGGCCTGCTTTCCAATCGTCCATGACGTTGGGCTTATCCAACTGCAGGCGCAGGAACTCGGCCTGATCCGGCATCGTCTCGTTCAGAAGCTGCCAGCCAGGGATAGACGGGATCGACTTCTTGTTGTCAGCCTTTGTCGCCATCGCAACCTGCCCGGCGGGCGAGGTCGTGTACTGGATGAACTTCCGCGCAAGGTCGGCCTTGGGCGTGCCCTTCACGATCGACATGCTTTCGGTCCACTGGATGCCACCCTCGGCAGGTAGAATCGTGTCTACCGGAGCGCCATCGAGGCGCAGACCCAAGGTCACCCATTCGCCAATGCCGGGGATCAGATGCGCCTGGCCGTTGCGGAGGGAGGAGAAGATGTCAGCGATGGTGTAGAACCCTGCCGTCTGCGGCTTCAGCGAGAAGAGCTTTTCCTTCAACGCATCGAAGGCCGCTTCGTCGATGTCGAAGGGCGGGCGGTTGCCGTTCGACAGGCTGATGCAACCCATCGATGGCAGGTACCAGTCAAAGAAGCCGACTTTGCCTGTGGCCTTCGGTTCCCACATCGCGGCGTAGGACGAGACTTCCTCGGGCTTGTAGACCTCGGTGTTGTACGAAAGGCCAAGATAGCCAAAGTCGGTCATCACGGCGTAAAGCTTGTCGTCGAACCAGTGCAGCGGGAACTTCTGGAACTCGGGCCAGAAATCCTGCAGCGGATAATCTGCCGGGTTCAGTTCTTCGATGAAATCGGCCTCTTTCAAAAGGTGCAGGTACTCGGCATCGGCCAGCACCACATCGAAGGAGCCGGGGGGCGACTGATTGATGACAGCCAACATCTGATCGCCGCCGACGTATTCCTTGATAGCGACCTTGCAGTTGTTCTCCTGTTCGAAGGCAGCCACCAGATAAGGGTCGGCGTTACCGGGCCAGGACAGGTAGTTCAGAACCTGAGGCTCTTGAGCATAGGCGGGCGACCAGCGCAGCGTGCTTGTTGCTGCAAGGGCGGCACCGGCCCCAAGGAAGCCACGGCGGCTTAGATCAATCTGACGTTTCATGGACCTCTCCTGCATTTTTTTCTGATGCCGAGAAGTCTGCGCGAGATGCGTGCTGTTCCTAAAATTTTTGTGAGGGGCGGCCGCACCAAAACTCTTTGGTTCAAGCCTTGCACGAATCTTTGGCAGAATCACAAGCTGTCTGCCTTGAATTAATCTGATCGTACAAACATCAACCTAAGAATTGCATGCAATATATCAGCCGAATCGCCTTGCTCTATGTGGGCCCGAGGTCGCGTGAGACGCTGGCAAGGATGCTGCGGATGTCGGTGGCAACAGGCTTTGGCATAAGTGCGCGCCCTGCAACTGCATCCAGATGCTGGTCCATCAAATCACCGGCCCGCACCCCGTCACCCGCCGCCAAGGCTTCGATGAGAGCCAAATGTTCGTTAAGCGCGCAATCGGCGGAATGGGGGCGGCCATACATTGCAAGCACAAGGGAGCAGCGTGAAACGAGCTCGGTTACATAACGAAGCAAAAGCGCATTGCCGCTGAGTTCCGCGAGCCGAAGATGGAACTCACCGGCAAGCCGAATGGCCTCAGCTTCAGAAATCGGCCCAGATTCGGCTTCCTTTTGCCCTAAATCGCGCAGTGCTTCGGCCACTTGTGGTGTCATTCGTGCGGCCACTTCCTGAACCACAAGACGTTCCAACGACTTGCGCACGGCAAAGATATCGCGCCCATCCTCCAAGGTCGGGTTGGCCACGAATGCCCCACGGTTCGGGATCAGTTCGACGAGACCTTCCACCGCAAGCCGCCCCAGTGCTTCGCGTGCAATCGTGCGCGAGGTGCCGAAACTTTCGCCTATGGCATCCTCGGGCAGGCGCGTGCCGGGGGCGAGGCGCTGCTCGATGATCGCTTGCCGCAACACGACGTGCAGCTTTTCTGTCCGGGTGCCGGGCGGCTTTGGTTTGCGAGAATGGGGCACGTATGAACCTTTGATTGCATGCGATCTGCAATCAAGTTTGCATAGGGTGCTTTGCAGGTTCAAGCCGCCTTCAAGGTTCAGTCCGGCCTGCCTGCGGAAAACTGCGCTCTGCTCGATACTTGGCGAAACTGCCAAGCTGTTGGGCATCACATTCGGCCTGCCAACGCGACCCTGGCACAACCGCCGTCACGCAGGGAAACCGCGCGCGGTAGCCATCAGTCCGTGGGTTCGTCTCCATCGCGAGGGCAACCACGCCCGCAACCTTGCCCCCTTGCCTCTCGACCAGCCGGATGGCGCCGTCCATCGTGCCGCCCGTTTCGATCCACTGGTCCACCAAGAGAACGCGCGTGCCGGGGGCAAAGGCGGGCTGGCGCAGCTCCATGCCCTGCGTGCGGCCAGAGTAGTTTGTGAATTCCACCCGGTCGGTATCGACGCAAAGCTTGCCCGCCTTGCGCACCGGCAGAAACCCGCGATCCAATCGTGCGGCAAGGGCCGCGCCAAGAACAAAACCCATCGCATCGCATCCGCCGACGACGTCGATCTTGCCGGGATCAAGGTCGGCCAGAAGGTCGGTCAGCAGGTCTCCGAACGCCGCTTTGTTGATGTAGATTGAGGTCGGGTCAAGCCAGGCGAACTGCGGCCCCTTGGTGTTGGGCGACATCAGCGACAGATACCAGCGATCATCGCGCGGGCCGTGGTCAAACATGGCTTACCTCCTGTGACCCGACGGCTCGCAGCAATGCGGCCAGACGCGCGGGATCGATGTTGTAGAAGTCGCCGGGGTGATTGATGCCGGTCGAGACCAGAAAGAAATCGACATCGTGGGCGAACTGGCCGGCATTCTCGGGCGTGATGCCCGAAGCCAGCGCCAGTGGCCTATCGCCAATGGCGGCCCGGAACCGGGCGATCTTGGTCAGATCGGGCGCTTGCCCGGTGGCCGGACCTGATGTCGTGACAACGTCCAGCCATTCGGTCGCCAAATGCGCAGCGCGATCCAGATCGGCATCGGCAACCGGGCGCTGCTTCTTGAAGGCGACACCGCCAAAGTACAGGCCCTTCCACCCCGAGGCTGCGCGGGCGGCGGCAATCGCCTTGGCGTCCGGCTGATCGGCCTTACGTTCGTCAAGGCGGGCGTCATCGGCCCAAAGCGCCTGGAACACGGCACCTTCAGCTGCAAGCGCGCCCAGAGCCGCAAAGCCCACACGCCCGTCTTCAGCTAAAAAATTGACGCCAAGCCAGACGTCCGGCTGCGCCAGACGCACCTCGCGCAGGATCGGCAGAAAGGCGTCGCGCCCGAAATCATGGTTGATCAGGAAGGCACCGGGACAGCCCGCTTCGCGCAGTGTTTCAAGATTGGCCAAGGCCTGCGTGGTAGACAGGACATGGATCACCGGTGTGACCATCGGGCCTTTGCTGCTGAAGGAATGATGAAATTCGTGGCGGTTCATGGCAGGTCCCTTTGGGAAAAGGATGCTGCAGTTGCAAAGAGAAGGGAAATTAATTGAAATCATCCTGCCATTAGCAATGCTACTGGCATGCAGCCCAATCTTCCCATCGACCTTCTGCGCGCCTTCATCACGGTCATCGACCTTGGCGGCTACACCGCTGCCGCAACTGCGCTGGGCCGCACCCAATCGGCGATCAGCCAGCAGCTTCGCCGGTTGGAGGCATTGGTCGGCCAGCCCTTGCTGCAATTCAGTGCCGGTCGGATTACCCTGACCGACGCCGCCCGCCAGCTTGACCCGATGGCGCGGCAGATGTTGCGCATAAATGACGACATAGTGGCCGGCTTTCAGGCCGAACGTCTGACGGGTTGGCTCAAGGTCGGGGTGCCCACCGACTTTTCCAATGACGCCATGCTTCGTTCAGTGTCTGCCTTTGCCGTGCAGCATCCCGATATCCGGATCGAGGTGACCAGCCGCCAATCGCGTGATCTGCTTGCCGCTTTGGCCGCTGACGCGCTTGATCTTGCTCTTGCGATTGCCCCGCAGGATGCGATGCCCTGGATGATGCAAAGCTTTAGTCTTCGCCCCTCTTGGGCCATCATTGCCGACAAAATCCCCGATCTCTCGCGCCCGGTGCCGCTTATCCGTCACCCCGATCCTTGCGAATATGCAGACCGGATGCGAGCGGCACTGCGGGCGGCGGGGCTGCGGTGGCAGACCGTGCTGGTATCTGACGATCTGGAAGGGCTGATTGCTGCCACACGTGCGGGCTTGGGTCTGACGGCGCTGACGCCCGCCACCCTCGCGTCCGGCCTGCGCGCAGTGGGGCCAGACGAAGGTTTGCCCGCGCTCGCGCCATTGCGGATCGGGCTTTTCTACAAGCATGCCAGACTGAAAACAGCGGGGCAGGGGCTGGCACGGCATCTTATGTCGGGGTTCATCGCAGCGGACGCCGATTGAGATTGCTCATCCAGAGGCTTTGAGACCTCAAGCATATTCTGGCACCAGCGCTGCATAGGGGGTGAGGTGCCCCTGGTTTCCCAGACGCCCGCCTCTTGCAGATCCTGCTGTCTGGTTTCGAAGTCGACAGCATGCCGTTTTTCATGTGCGTGCGCAGCGGGTTGTAGAACAACTCGATGTACTCGAAGACATCCTGCATTGCGGCGTCTCGGGTCCCCGCACTGGGGGAGGGTGTGGATGGAAAGGATACGCCTTTCACCGCTTGGGGCGATGCGGAAAAGCTGGAAACGCATAATGCAACCCTTTGCTATCTTTTGGGGTGAAAACGTGGCGGAAACCGACGTAGGGCGTTGATTTTGCGGGATTGTGCAGCGCCCTTTCGGATCGCCATATGCCCCGTTCCGGGACTTGCGCCGGACTGGAGGAAAAGGGCGCCATGCGTCATCCCCAACCGGCGGTGCGACGATCTTTAGGTCAATCCGTTGATCGAATGTGGTGTTCTGCCCCTGACGCGTGACCCCGCGCGCGCCTCTGCGGGCCGCCTCAGACCGTCACATGCCCTGCGGGCCTGTCGCTGATCCACATCAAGTTCTGGCGACGGGCTAGGGCGTAAACTGTGGCTTGGGAGGTTGCGACGCGGTTTGTGCGGCCTGAAAGCCATGAGCGCGAAAAGACAGGAAATATGATGCCCGTTCAACGAGAGCCTATTGCGGGCCAAGACGCCACGAAGACCGCGTCATCGCAGATGGCCCAAGTCGGACAGGAGACGCTTCCCGTCGTCGTGCCACCCGTGACCAACGCGCCGGCCGCCGCACCCAAGACCAAAAGCCGCCGGTGGATGTGGGCGGTCGGTGGCGTTCTGGTCATGGGACTGGCCGGGCTTTTCTATCTGCAGCCTTGGGCGACGCCGGTTCCTGTGGTGATGGTCGAGACGGTGGCGCTTGGTCCCGTCACGCGCGTGCTGGCGGTGAACGGGCGGATTGCGGGGGTGCGGTCGGTGGACGTGCGGCCCCTGGTCAGCGGGACACTGGTCGAGGTGCTGGTTGCCGAGGGCGATGTCGTGACCCGCAACCGGGCCTTGATGCAGCTGGATACGGCCGCACAGCAGGCTGTGGTCCGGCAGGCGGTGGCGGGGCTGGATGCGGCCCTTCTCGTGCAGGACGATGCGGTGGCAACGTTGGCCCGGACCCGCAGGCTGGGTGCCAATGTGGCGCGTGTGGCGTTGGAAACTGCGGTACGGGCAGAACAGACGGCGGCGCAAGAGGTGGCGCGGATGACCGCGCTGCTTGATCAGGCGCAAATCCAGCTTGAGAAGTTCACGATCCGCGCGCCGATTGCGGGAACGGTTCTGGTCCTGAACGTCGATCCGGGGCAAAGCGTGGACCCGGCGACAGTCCTGCTTTCGATTGCCGATATGAAGACGTTGGTGGTCGAGACGGATGTGGACGAATCCTATGCCACGCAGATCCGCACGGGCCAGCCTGCGGCCCTGCAATTGTCAGGCGAGGGAGAGGTGCGTGCGGGCAATGTGAGCTTTGTATCGCAGCGGGTGGATGAAGATACGGGCGGCCTTGTTGTCAGGTTGACGCCTGACACGCCGCTGACCGCGCCGATCGGGCTGACGGTGACGGCGAACATCACGGTCGATGACCGGGCTTCGGCCATCACCGTTCCGCGCGCGGCGATCATCAGCGACGCGGCGGCGGATGCGGTGCTGGTGGTGGTCGACGGCAAGGCGCAGCGCCGTGCTGTGGAGGTGATCGACTGGCCTGCCGCCAGGTTGATCGTGACCGAAGGGCTTGCCCCAGGGGATCTGGTGATTGCCGATGCCACGCGTCTGACCGATGGGCAGGCGATACAGGTGGCCCCCTGATGTTCTACGCGTTGAAAATCGCCACCCGCTATCTGACCGCCTCGAAGGCGCAAACGGCGTTGCTGGTGTTCGGGGTGGCGATTGGAGTTTTCATCTTCATCTTCATGTCGGCGCTGATCGGTGGTCTGGCCGAGTTCATCATGATGCGCACGGCGGGTGACATGGCCCATATCACCATTCAGGCCGAGGCGGTGGACCCGGCGCTTTTGTTGGCTGAAGATGGGCGAACTGTCCTTCTGGTGCAGGAGGCGACATCGCAGGCGACGGCCATCTTGAAGGATACGCCTGCTCTCATACCGCTGATCGAGGCGCTGCCGGGTGTCATCGGCACATCGCAGCAGATCAACGGATCGGGGTTTCTGACGCGCGGGGCGCAGGTCACGCAGGTGTCCATCAACGGGCTGGAGCCGGGGCGCGAATCCGTCATTGCCAACCTTGCCAGCTATATCACCGAAGGCACCGCCAACCTTGGCGCGGGTGGGGTGCTGGTGGGCAAGTCGCTGGCCGATGACATGGATCTGGGTTTGGGCCAAACCGTGCGGTTGCAAAGCGCATCCGGGATCGAAGCGCTGCTGACCATTACCGGCATCTACGAGATGGGTTCAGGCGGGCCGGACCGACGGCAGGCCTATGTGAGCCTTGCCACTGCGCGGACGCTGTTCAAGATGCCGCAGGGTGTGACGCGGGTTGAGATCAAGCTGGCCGATCTTTACGCCGCCGATACGCTGGCTCCCCGGATCAAGGCGCTGACGGGGCTGGACGCGAAGTCGTGGACGGAACAGGCGGCACAACTGCTGGAGGCGCTGCAGGCGCAGGCGCAGACGGGTTATATCCTGAAGGCCTTTGCCCTGCTGACGATCATCATCGGCGTGGCCTCGGCGTTGGTGTTGTCAACCTATCGCCGGCGGCCCGAGATCGGGATCATGCGGGCGATGGGGGCGGGGCGGTGGTTCGTGATGGTGGTGTTCGTGGCCCAAGGCGCGCTGATCGGGCTGATGGGCGGGCTGTTTGGTGCCGCGGCGGGTTATGGCGTGCTGTTGGCCTTTCCGGCGCGTGACAGTTTCGGGCCTGGGCAAAGCGGGCTGCCCATCGACATTGCCCAAGGCGCCTATGGGCTGGCCATCCTGCTGACCACGCTGGGGGCCATCCTGGCCTCGATCCTGCCGGCGCGGGCGGCGGCGCAGCTGGACCCGGTTACGGCCATCGGCCAATGAGCGCGCTTCTGGAGGTGCGGGATCTGGTCAAGACCTTTGGATCAGGGGAGGCCGAGACGCGTGTCCTTCGCGGGCTGAATCTGGCGATGACGACGGGAGAGCTGGCCGCGCTTTTGGGACCATCAGGGTCGGGCAAAAGCACCCTTTTGACGATCCTTGGCACGCTGATGCACCCGACATCGGGCGCGCATTCGATGCTGGGGGTCGATCTGACCACCGCAAGTGACCGCGCGCTGACCGAGTTTCGCAACTTGCATATCGGTTTTGTCTTTCAGTTCCACAATCTGCTGCCTGATTTCACCGCGCTGGAAAACGTCTGCTTTCCGACGGCCGTGCGCGAAGGGCGCGAGACGGCTGCGGCGCGCAAACGGGGGGAGGAGTTGCTGATGCGCATGGGTCTGGCCGAACGCATCCACTTTCCCACGGCCAACCTGTCTGGCGGGCAAAAGCAGCGGGTCGCGGTTGCGCGTGCGCTGATGAACAGCCCGGAGCTTGTTCTGGCGGATGAACCCACCGGCAACCTTGACCGCGCCTCGGCCATGCAGGTGATGGACCTGATCGCCGAGATCAACCGTGAGGAGGGGACGACCTTCCTGATTTCCACCCATGACGAAAAGATTGCAGCCCTTTGCCATCGTCAGATCGTGGTGGCTGACGGGCTTGTGACGGGGTGATCACGTTTGGGGCTGGCCGGGGCCAATGCCGCGCATGATTGGCGGTGCCTGGGGGCAAGGATCAGGATTGATTGTCGCAGCATGTCTGAACTTCTTCGGTCATTGCGGTTGCGCGCGCCAACGGCGGCGCGCCACAGTCTGGCAGGATCAGAAGCGGGGCGGCGGATATTGGTTTGCCGCGCTGTCGTGCACCTTTGTCGATGCATGTGCATCGGCCTTGCGCTTTTCCACCAGCCCGCCAACGTGGTTCGACGGGCTGTAGAGGGATTAGAGCCGCAGCGGCTTGTCCCCGGTGTTGATCAGGTTGTTCCGCGCGCCTGCGGCCATTGACCGGCGTTGCGCAAAGCGCCAAAGGGGTTTCAGCACTTCCAGAGCCAGAAGCACAGCCAGCCCGGCAAGTGGGGGAACGGCCAGAAACGCGGGCTCCAACACGGCGAAGCCGAACAGGTCGCGGGCCGGTTGCCAGAACATCGTGACGCCCAGCAAGGTGCCCACGATCGGCAGCACGAAAGCCAAGGCGCGGTTCGGTCGGGTGATCGCGGTCAGGACCGAGGAGGAACGGGACCGATCCACCAAGATCAGCGCAACGATACAGAAGATCAGGGCGGTAAAGGTCAGGCTGCGGGCCTGATCGGTGGTTTGCCCAAAGGCCGGAGCAAAGGCAAAAATGGCCGCGGTCACGCCAAGGACCAGCACGCCCTGCACGAGGCTCCAGATGATTGTCGGGGCCGAGAACAGCGGTTCCGCCTTGGGGCGTGGCTTGCGGGTCATGGTGTCTGATTCCTCAGTTTCGGCCTCGAAGACCAGCGAACAGACCGGGTCGATCACCATTTCGAGGAAGGCGATATGGACCGGGCCGAACAGGATCGGCATCCCGAACAGAAGCGGCATCAAGGCCAACCCAGCGATGGGCACATGGACGGCGAGGATGAAGCTCATCGCCTTGCGCAGGTTGTCATAGATGCGGCGACCAAGGCGGATGGTGGTCACGATCGAGCCGAAATCGTCATCGAGAAGGACGATGCTTGCCGCCTCGCGCGCGACATCCGTGCCGCGCCCGCCCATCGCGATGCCGATGTTCGCGGCCTTGAGCGAGGGCGCGTCGTTGACCCCGTCGCCGGTCATTGCGACAACGGCACCCGCGGCTTTCAATGCGGTGACGATGCGCAGCTTTTGTTCCGGCATGATGCGGGCAAAGATGGTGACGTCCTTGAGGGCGGTCGCAAGGTCGGCGTCGGACATGGCCGCAAGCTCCGGCCCGGAAATGACCGAGGTGCCCTGCAATCCGGCCTGTGTGGCAATGGCCTGCGCGGTGGCAGGATAGTCGCCGGTGATCATGATGACGCGGATACCGGCGCTGCGGCATTCGGCCACCGCGGCCGGGACCGAGGGGCGAAGGGGGTCGGCAAGGCCCACCAGACCCAGAAAGCGAAAGCTGAAATCCCGCTGGGTGGGCGGCAGGGGGCCGGAATGTGCCGCCTCGGCCACACCCAGAACGCGCAGTCCCGATCTGGCCATCTGATCGACTTGACCTGTAAGGGCTGCGCGGGCCGGCCCGTCCAGTTTGCACAGTTCTGCAATCGCTTCGGGTGCGCCCTTGGCCGCGATCTGCCAGCCCTTGTCCGGCGCTTCCCAAGCCTGCGACATGGCCAGGAGGTCTGGTGAAAGGGCGTAGCTGCGCGTCAATATGCGCCCCGCACCGGGCAGCGTTTCGCCGTCGCGCAGGTCGGCCTTGGCGAGCGCATGAAACGCCTTTTCCATCGGGTCGAAGGGGTTCTGGGCCGAGGCCATCACGCCCGCAGCGGCCAGTTCGCGAAAGGCCTCGGGCAAAGTTGGGCCGATCTTGGTTTTTGAACCGTCGGCCAATCGCAATTCGGCAATCGTCATGCGGTTTTCTGTCAGCGTCCCGGTCTTGTCAGTGCACAGCACGGATGCGGCCCCCAGCGTTTCGATTGCGGACGCGCGGCGCGTAAGCACGCGGACCTTGGATATTCGCCATGCCCCCATCGCCATGAAGACGGCCAGCACCATGGGAAACTCTTCCGGCAGCATCGACATGCCGACGGCAATGCCCGCCAGCACAGCCTCTAGCCAGCCGCCGCGCAGGATGCCGTAGAGCACCACGACCGCTGCGCTGACCGCCGCACCGATTGCGGCAAACACAATCACCAGCTTGCGCATCTGGTGCTGCAGGTGGGGCGTTTCGATCTCCAGCTTGCCAAGCGAGGTGCCGATCCTGCCGATCTCGGACGCGGGTCCTGTGGCCGTGACCAGCGCCAATGCGGAGCCCCGCACGATCAGGGTTCCCGAGAAGACCATTGGCTGATCTTCCCCGCCGGGGCGGGCGTCTGTTGCCGCGCCTGTGACTTTGCGGACCGGGACTGCTTCGCCTGTCAGGAGGGATTCATCGGCGGACAGATCGGTTGCATCCAGCAAGCTGGCATCGGCTGGCACCCGGTCACCTTCGGCCAAAACGATCAGATCCCCGCGCACCACGTCGCGCCCGGCAATCCGTTGGCGTTCGCCGCCCCTGATCACGAGGGCGCGCGGGCTGGTCAGATCGCGCAGGGCTTCAAGGACACGTTCGGTGCGGGCTTCTTGCACCACGGTGATGCCCACCGACAGGCAGGCGAAGGCCAGCAGGATGAGCGCCTCCTCGCGGCTGCCAAGCAACAGATAGACCACCCCACCGGCCAAGAGCAGCGCCAGCATCGGTTCGCGCAACACATCAAGGATGATCCGCAGGGGAGAGCGCCGCTTGGTACGCGGCAACTCGTTGAACCCCTCAGTGGCCAGCCGTGCTTGCGCTTCGGCTTGCGTCAGGCCTTGCAAGTCGGCCCCCGTGTCAGTGGGTGCAGGCGCGGATTGGGTCAAGGGTGCCGCCTTTTTGCAGGTGATGCCTGACACTGACACGAAAGTCGGCGGCAAAGTCCTGATCTGGGTCAACTTGTGTCTGCCGGATGGGGGATAGGTTTGCGGAAAGCCGTCGCCTAACAGGGAGGCACCCCATGCCCGACGCTGAAAAACCGGGAGTCCGTTTTCCCTCGGCCTTCACCATCCTGTTCGGGCTGATCATCCTTGTTGCGGTGCTGACCTGGATCATTCCGGCGGGGCAATACCAGCGTGTCGCATCAGAAGCTTTGGGCAAAGATGTGCCCGTGGCGGGCAGCTATGCGCCCACGGATGCCAACCCGCAGAGCGTGTTCGACGTGATTCTGGCCCCTGTGGCGGGGTTCTATGATCCGGTCGCCTATACCGCCAATGCCATCGACGTGTCGCTGTTCGTGCTGATCATCGGTGGCTTCATCGGGGTGGTCACTGCCACGGGCGCGATAGATGCAGGCATCGCACGCGCCATGGTGCGGCTGAAAGGGCGCGAGACGTGGATGATCCCGTTCCTGATGGCGCTTTTCGCTTTGGGCGGGACGACTTACGGGATGGCCGAGGAAACCTTGGCGTTCTATGTCCTGTTGATCCCGGTGATGATCGCGGCCAAGTTCGACGCACTTACGGCGGTTGCCGTGATCCTGCTGGGGGCAGGTGTGGGCGTGCTGGGGTCCACCATCAACGCCTTTTCCACTGTGATCGCGTCAGACGCGGCGGGGGTGACCTTTGCCGATGGGCTGGTGCTGCGGCTGATCATACTGGGCCTGTGCTGGATCGTGACCGTGGGCTTTGTCATGCGCTACGCCGTGCGGGTGCGGGCGGACCCGACGAAGTCGCTGGTCTATGACAGACAGGCCGCGAATGAGGCGCATTTCCTGAAGGAAACCCCCGCTGAAGCCGCGGAGTTTACCGGGCTGCACAAGATTGTTCTGATGCTATTTGCGCTGACTTTTGCGGTGATGATCTGGGGCGTGTCCATCGGCGGCTGGTGGATGGCCGAGATGAGTGGACTGTTTCTGTCCGCCGCCATCGTCATCGGCGTGATCGCCCGGCTGGGTGAGGGCAAACTGGTGGAAAGTTTCGTGAATGGCGCGCGGGACCTTTTGGGTGTCGCGCTTATCATCGGCCTTGCGCGCGGCATCGTGGTGATCATGGACGCGGGCCACATCACCGACACGATCCTGCATGCCGCCGAAACCAGCGTGGCGGGTCTTTCGCAAACGGCCTTCATTCTGGTGGTCTACTGGATCGAGGTCGGGCTGTCCTTCTTCGTTCCCTCCACCTCGGGCCTTGCCGTCCTGTCGATGCCGATCCTCGCCCCGGTCGCCGATTTCGCGGGCGTGAAGCGCGAGCTTGTTGTCACCGCCTTTGCCACCGCCAGCGGCATGGTCAACCTGATCACGCCTACCTCTGCTGTTGTCATGGGAGGGCTGGCGATTGGCCGCGTGCCCTATGAACGTTGGCTGCGGTTCGTCTGGCCGCTGCTGGTGGTTCTTACCCTGATCATCATGGCCGCCCTCGCGCTGGCCGTCACCCTTGGAGCCCCCGCATGACCCTGACCTACGGCGTTCATTCCGAGGCGGGCCAGTTGCGCCGCGTTCTTGTCCATCGGCCCGGGTCTGAAATGGCACGGCTGACGCCTGCCAATGCCGCCAGCCTGCTGTTTGACGATGTGCTCTGGGTCAAGCAGGCCCGCATCGACCACATGGCCTTTGTCGATGTGCTTCGCGAACGCGGAGTCGAGGTGGTGCTTTTGCGCGAGATGCTGGAAGAAGTGCTCACCCAGCCCGAAGCCCGGCGCTGGCTGTTGGATGCACGGATCAACGACAATTCGGTCGGCGTGGGCCTGTCTGGCGATCTGCACGCCTGCCTGATGGAACTGCCCGCAAACGCTCTGACCCATATCCTGATCGGCGGGATGAGCCGGGCGGAGCTTCCCATCCCCGAGGCGGGCGTCGTGATGCCCATGCTGCGCAGCGAAGATTTCCTGCTGCCCCCAATGCCCAACACGATCTTCACGCGCGACTCGTCGTGCTGGATCTATGGCGGCGTCACGCTGAACCCGATGTTCTGGCCTGCCCGTCGGTTAGAAACGCTGAACCTAGCCGCGATCTACCGCTTTCACCCCGATTTCGCGGATGCGGGCTTCCCGATCTGGTTTGGTAATCCGATGATCGATTACGGGATGGCGACGCTGGAAGGTGGCGATGTCATGCCTATCGGGAAGGGCGTCGTCCTCATCGGGATGGGCGAACGCACCACGCCGCAGGCGGTGGGGCAAGTGGCGCGCGCCCTGTTTGCGGGCGGCGCGGCCGAACGGGTCATCGCTTGCCAATTCCCGAGGGCGCGGTCGTCCATGCATCTCGACACCGTTTTCACCTTCTGCGACCGCGATCTTGTGACCGTCTTTGCCGAGGTGACGGATGCCATCAAGACCTACTCCGTGCGCCCCGGCGACACAGGCTCGCTTACGGTAACTGCCGAGACCGCGCCTTTCCTTGATGTCGTCGCAGGGGCCCTTGGGATCAGGAAACTGCGGACCGTGCCCACGGGGGGCGATGCCTATGAATCCCAGCGCGAACAATGGGATGACGCCAACAATCTGTTGTGTATCAGTCCCGGCGTGGTCGTCGGCTACGAACGCAACACCCATTCCAACACCCTTCTGCGCAAGGCGGGGGTGGAGGTGATCACCATTTCCGGCGCCGAACTGGGGCGTGGGCGTGGCGGGTCGCATTGCATGACCTGCCCCCTGATCCGCGATGCCCTGTGATGCGCCTGATTTCCCTGAAAGGACCACCCGATGCCGCAAAACCTGCATGGCCGCAGTTTTCTGAAACTGCTGGATTTTTCGGGCGACGAGTTACGCTTTCTGCTGCGCCTTGGTGCCAGCCTGAAGGAAGCCAAGGCTACGGGCACCGAAAGGCCGCTGTTGACCCGCAAAAACATCGCCCTGATCTTTGAGAAGGACAGCACGCGCACGCGCTCTGCGTTTGAAGTGGCTGCTTTTGATCAGGGCGCGCATGTCACCTATCTTGGCCCCTCAGGCAGCCATATCGGCACCAAGGAGTCGATGAAGGACACCGCCCGCGTGCTGGGCCGCTTTTACGACGCCATCGAATATCGCGGCTTTGGGCAGGCCGAGGTGGAAACGTTGGCCGCTTTTGCCGGCGTGCCGGTGTACAACGGGCTGACGGCCGAATTCCACCCGACGCAGATCCTGGCTGACCTGATGACGATGCGCGAGTTCACGCACAAGCATCTGTCGGACATCGCGTTCTGCTTTATCGGGGATACGGGGGGGAACATGGGGTCTTCCTTGCTGGTGGGTGCCGCGCTGATCGGGATGGACATCCGGCTTTGCGGCCCGCAGGCGCTGTGGCCTGAGGCGGCATTGTTGGACCACTGCCGCAAGCTGGCCGAATCCTCCGGCGCGCGGATCACCCTGACCGAAAAGCTGGCCGAGGGCGTGGAGGGATGCGATTTCGTCTACACCGATGTTTGGGTATCGATGGGCGAACCCGATACCGTCTGGGCCGAACGGATTGCCCTTTTGTCGCCTTACACCGTCACGCAAGAGGTGATGGACCTGACCGGAAATCCCTATACCAAGTTCCTGCATTGCCTGCCCGCTTTCCATAACCGCGAGACAACGACGGGCGAGAAGATCTTTCAGACTTACGGGCTCGACTGTCTGGAGGTGACGGATGAGGTGTTCGAATCCGCCGCCTCGAAGGTGTTCGATCAGGCGGAAAACCGGCTGCATTCGATCAAGGCGGTGCTTGTCGCCACGCTCGGGGCCGCGTGATGCGTATCGTGGTGGCCTTGGGTGGCAATGCCCTTTTGAAGCGGGGCGAGCCGATGACAGCCGAGGCGCAGCATACCAATGTGCGCAGTGCTGCGGTGGCATTGGCAGACCTTGCGCGCGATCATCAGGTCATCGTGGCGCATGGGAACGGCCCGCAGGTTGGGCTGATGGCGCTGCAGGCGGCGACCTTCGCGCCTGAGAACCCTTGGCCGCTGGACGTGCTGGGTGCGGAAACCGAAGGCATGATCGGTTATCTGATCGAGCAGGAACTGATGAACGCCCTGCCGCCGGGCACGGATTGCGCCACGCTGTTAACGCGGGTGGAGGTGGACCCCAAGGACCCGGCATTTGACCAGCCAACCAAACCCATCGGCCCGGTCTATTCGGCCGAAGAGGCAAAACTTGTCCGCGCCGAGCACCGCTGGTCGATGGTGGAAGAGGCAAAAGGCGGGTTGCGCCGCGTCGTGCCCTCGCCCCTGCCGGTTGCCATTCTGAACATAGCCCCCATTCGCTTGCTGGTCGAAGCGGGTGTCTGCGTCATCTGTGCGGGGGGCGGTGGTATCCCTGTGATGCGGGGCCGTGACGGCAAGATGGAGGGTATCGAAGCGGTGATCGACAAGGACCGTACCGCGGCGCTGCTGGCACAGACGCTGAAGGCGGATATCCTGTTGATGCTGACCGATGTGGAAGCGGTGTTCCGGGATTGGGGCGGCCCGGATCAGAGCGCCATTGCCGATATTTCCCCAGATGGGCTGGCAGAGATCGAATTTGCAGCAGGGTCGATGGGGCCCAAGATCACCGCCGCCAGCGATTTTGTCCGGGCGGGGGGCTTCATGGCCGGCATAGGCCGCCTGCAGGACGCGCGCGCCATTGTCGAAGGGCGGGCAGGTACACGGGTGCGCTTGACGCATGGGGCGTAGGCGACCCAAGTGCCTGGCCGAGAGACCGTGACCCAAGCGTAACGCCACCAAGCCGCAGCAGTTCGGGGAAGGGCTAGGATCAGCAACGCCCGTTGAGTTCCGATTGGCCCTTCCTCGCTGGTTGCGATCCCGACCCCACCCTTTGCACCCGTTGTGAGTAACTCATGCGTCGACCCAGCGGCGCAGATCGGTTTGTCAATTATGGTGCCGAACAGGATCAAAGCCGGAAGATCTTTTCCGCTTCACCTATTTCAGCTTGATGCAGAAATGCTTGCGGACGGGCTTTTCGATTTTCCATGTGCCTTTGAACGTGGGTTCCACCACGAAGGCATCGCCGGGGTGCAAGGTGACGGGGGTGCCGCCATCGGGGGTGATGGTGATCTGGCCGTCGATCAGATGCACGAATTCATAGAAGGCATAAGTCGCGTGCCAGGTGCCGACCGTCGCCTCCCATGTGCCGCTGATCACGCTGCCGTCGAGAGAGCTATGCTGCACCCATGTCTTCATCGTGGGGGTGCCCTCGATCTTGGTCCAGCCGTCCAGATCGGTCAGCCTGGGTTCGGGGCCAGGGGCGGGAAGGCGGACGACTGTTTCGGCCATGTACGTTTCTCCGGCGGTTATCTCGGTGCCCAGTCGTAGGGGGCGATCCGGGGGCTGGCAAGGTGCAACGGCGCGGGCAGGGGGTTGCCTGATCAAGGTGGATGGGCCAGCAAGGGCGGGTATCTGGGGCGGAAGGGAACAAGGATGCTGATCCGGGGCGCGACGGCGGCGGATGCCGAACATCTGGTGCGGTTCATCAATATGGCGGCAGATGATCTGCCGCTGCATTTCTGGAAGAAATCGGTGGGGCTGGAGGGTGACCCTTGGGCTTACGGCCGGGAACGGGCGGCGCGGGAGAGCGGGAGCTTTTCCTATGGCAATGCCTGGCTGGCCGAGGTGGAAGGCCAAGTGGCGGCCTGTCTGTTGGGCTACCCGGCCGAGGCGGAGCCTGCGCCGATTGATCCGGATACGCCGGCGGTCTTTGTGCCGCTGATGGAGTTGGAGGCGCTGGCGCCGGGGTCTTGGTACCTGAACGTGCTGGCCACTTATGACGGGTTCCGGGGGCAGGGCTGCGGGTCCGCGTTGCTGGGCCATGCCGAAGGGGTGGCGCGTGGCTTGGGGCGCGGGGTGATCAGCCTGATCGCCGCCGACACGCACAACGATGCGCTGCGGCTTTACGCGGCGAAGGGCTATCGCGAGGTCGCCCGGCGTCCAGTGGTGAAGGACGACTGGGTGGTGGATGCGCGGGAATGGATATTGTTTACCAAAGAGGTTTGAGGGCGTTGGGGGGTGCGGGGGGGGCTTAGCCCCCCCCCGCCTGCCCTCAGGTCTTGTGCGGCAGGGTGCTGGGCGCGCCGCCTTCGAAGCGGTTGCCGTGGCGATAGTCACAAGGCGCCTCTTGCATTTGCAGGTGCAGGCCGGTGCCGGTGAAGGGATGGGCGCGGGCAACGTCTTCGTCAAAGTCGATGCCCAGACCGGGGGCATCTGACGGGATGATGTAGCCGTCTTCCCATGTGATGCTGTTCTTGATCAGTTTCAGATGGAAGGCCCCGCCCGTCTCGATCGTTTCTGCGATCAGCAGGTTGGGGATGGAAGCCGCGAAATGCACGTTGGCCGCCCATTCGACCGGGCCAGCATAAAGGTGCGGGGCCATTTCGGCGTTGAAGATTTCGGCCATGGCGGCGATCTTCTTCGCCTCCCATATGCCCCCCACACGGCCCAAAGCGGGTTGCAGGATCTTGACCCCGCCCGCGCGCAGAAGGGTGCCGAATTCGGCCTTGGTCGTGAGGCGTTCGCCCGTTGCAAGGGGCACGCGGACGGATTTGGCGACCTCGGCGAATTCCAGCAGGTTGTCCGGCGGGATCGGCTCTTCGTACCAGAGCGGGTTGTAGGGTTCCAACTCGCGCCCCATGCGGATGGCGCCGGGGGTCGTGAACTGGCCATGCGTGCCGAAGAGAAGGTCGGCCCGGTCGCCCACGGCCTCGCGGATGGCCTTGCAGAAGGCGACGGAGCGGGTGATGTCGGACATGGCCGGTTCATGGCCGCCGCGGATGGTATAGGGGCCGGCGGGATCGAATTTCACCGCCGTGAAGCCCATGCCCACGAAGCGCAGCGCGGCCTCGGCGGCGGCGTCCGGGTCCACCCAGAATTCGGCGCTCTCCTTGCCGGGTTCGGGGTAGAGATAGGTATAGCTGCGAATGCGGTCGTTCATCTTGCCGCCCAGCAGGGCATGGACAGGGCGGTTGCGGGCTTTGCCGATGATGTCCCAGCAAGCGATTTCCAGCCCCGAGAAGGCCCCCATCACCGTGGGGTCGGGCCGCTGGGTGAAGCCTGCGGAATAGGCGCGGCGGAACATCAATTCGATGTTTTCGGGGTTTTCGCCCTGCATGTGCCGTTCGAATACATCCTCGATCACCGCCTTCATCGCCTTTGGGCCGACGGTGGAGGCATAGCATTCGCCATAGCCCACGATGCCATTGTCGGTGGTGAGTTTCGGGAAGATCCAGTAGCGGCCACCCCAGCCGGGGAATGGCGGGGCCACGACGAAGATTTCTAGGTCCTTGAGCTTCATTGCTGGTCTCCCGCCTTGTGGAGCGGTCGGTCTGGGGGTTTTGCACCCCCAGACCCCCGCAGGGTATTTGGGCCAAGATGAAGGGGGCAGAGGCAGGCGGCGCAGGGATTTGCGACCTGACGGTGACGCTTTCAGGCCTTGGTTCTGCCTGTGATGTGCAAGGCGAGGCAGATCACCATCAGGAGCGAGGCCAGCAGAAAAGGCGCGCCGGGGGAAAAGACCGGGGCAGTTGGCGCGGTGAAGGCCGAGAAAGTGGCGGTCATCAGAAGCGGAGAGGTGATCATCGCGATGGCGTTGAGCGAGGCAAGGACGCCTTGCAACTCGCCCTGCGCATCGGCGGGGGCGGCGCGGCTGGCCAGAGCCTGAAGCGCGGGGGTGACGACGCCGCCAAGGGCTGTGATCGGGGTGATGATCAGCGCGTGCGTCCCTTGGGTGACAAGGCCGAGGGCGGCGAGCGTGGTGATATCCACCCACATGCCGTAATGCGCGGCGCGGTGTTCGCCGAAGCGTTTGATCAGCGGGCCGACAAGGACGGCCTGACCCACGGCAAAGCTGACGCCATAGAGCGCGAGCGAGAGGCCCACCATCGTGGTGTCCCAGCCGAAGCGGGCCTGTCCGTAATAGGCCCATATCGCCGGGTAGACGTTCATGGCGATGCCGAGAATCAGGAAGCAGATCAGGACGCGCTTCACACCGGGGAGTTTTGACACGGCGCGCAGCGCGCCCAGCGGGTTGGCGCGGGCGAGGGAGAAGGGGCGGCGGGTGGCATCGGTCACGGTTTCGGGCAGAACGAAATAGCCGAAGATCATATTGGCCAGCGCCAGCGCTGCGGCGGCGTAGAAGGGGGCGTGCAGATCGATGGAGGCCAGCAGGCCGCCGATCAGCGGACCCGCGACAAAGCCCACGCCAAAGCAGGCCCCGATCAGGCCAAAGCGCGCGCCACGTTTTTCGGGGGGCGTGATGTCGGCGATGAAGGCGGTGGCGGTGGAATAGGTGGCCGCCGTGATGCCTGCCACTACGCGGGCTGCCAGCAGGAGCCAGATCGTGGGGGCCATGGCCATGACGAGGTAATCCAGCGACATGACCAAAAGCGAGATCAGCAGGATCGGCCGCCTGCCGAAGCGATCGGACAGGGAGCCGATGATCGGGCCGAACAGGAACTGCATCACGGCATAGGAGGTGGACAGAAGGCCGCCCCAGAGGGCCGCTTGGGACAGGGACCCGCCGGTGACGCTTTCGATCAGGTCCGGCATCACGGGGAAGATCAGGCCGATGCCGATGGCATCGATCGTGATCGTCAGCAGGATGAAGGTCAGGGCAAGCTTTTCGCGGCGGTCGGACATGCGGGTTCCCTGCCCGTGGGTCGGGCATCTGTGACGGGACGCTAACGCCAGTCAGGCGCGCGCGACAGGGGGGAGTTGCGCGATGGCGTGGATCTTTTGGGCCAAAGCCCCGGGTGCTGCGAAGAAGGGGGAATGCGAGCAGGGCAGGCGGTGGATGTGGGCGGGCGGCAGGCGGGCGGCCATGGTGGCCTGATATTCGGGCGGGATGGCGCGGTCGTCGGTGCAGAGGATGTAATGGCGGGGCAGCGCCTCGGCGCGGGATGTGTCGGGTATCGGGGTTTCCTGCGGGGCTATGGCCTGCGGGCAAAGGCGGCGGCTTGCGAGGGCCACGTCATCAGCCGGGCAGTCGTGGTAGAACAGGGCGGGGGCGGTATCGGGGTCGAAGGTAAAGGTGGTGCGGGTGGCGTCGATGCGGAACGATCCGGCGAGGGGTTGGCGCGGGCCGGCGCGGCGCATCTCGGCCAAGGTCATGCCGGGCAGGGGAAGGTAGGCGCAGAGGTAGATCAAGGCGGTGAAGCGGTCTGGCGCGCGCTGGGCGGCGGCGGTGATCGGGAAGCCGCCCATGGAGTGGCCGACAAGGAGGGTGGGGCCTTTGGTCGCGTTGAGAATGGCCTGTGCATAGCTGTCCAGCGTGACCTCTGCCGGATCGGTGGGATCGTCGCCATGCGATGGCAGGTCGATGGCGCGGGCGTTGTGGCCGAGGGCGGCGAGGGCGGGAATGACGCGGTGCCAGCACCATGCGCCATGGGCCGCGCCATGGACAAGGAGGATGTCAGGCTGACGTTCAGACATGGGCGATCTCCGTCAGGAACTGGGTCACGATGGCGGCATATTCGGCAGGCTTTTCCACGGGCGGGATATGGCCCGTGCCGCGCATCAGGGCGAAGCCGTGGCCACGGATCAGTTCGGCCGTTTCGCGCACCAGATCGGGCGGGGTGGAGCCGTCATTGGCCCCGGCGATGGCGAGGGTGGGCAGGGTGAGCGTGGCCGTGGTTTCAAAGAAATCGGTGCCTGCGATGGCGGCGGCGCAGCCCATCCAGCCTTCGGGATCGGTGGCGAGGAAGGTTTGCTGAAGGCGCGGCAGGGCGGGATGGTCGCGCCATTTGCGGCCCAGCCAGCGTTCCATCGTGGCGTCGGTCAGAGAGCCCATACCCGTGGCGCGAATGGCGGCGATGCGGGCCTGCCATTGTTCGGGGCGGCCGATACGGGCGGCGGTGTTGGACAGGATCATCGCGCGGACGAGGTCCAGCCGTTTGACGGCCAAGCCCTGCGCGATCAGGCCGCCGATGGAGAGGCCGAGGATGACGGCCTCCTTCAGGGCGAAATGGTCCATCAGCCGTTCGGCATCGCGGATGAGCGTGCCCATGTTATAGGGGGCAGATGGCACGTCAGACCCGCCATGCCCGCGCAGATCAAAGCGCAGGATGCGCAGGCCGGGGGGGAGGAGAGGGATCACCGCATCCCAAATACGCAGGTTCGTGCCGAGGGCATGGATCAGTACCAGAGGCGGTCCGTCGATCGGACCGCTGACTTCGGCATTCAGGCGCAGGTCGGGCAGGAAGACGGGGGGCATGTTCGTTTCTGAAATCCGATAGGGGCTTTCTGGGTATCGGTGGTGGCAAGAAGGTTCGAAAAGGGCAGTCAGGCGGTGAAGCGGTCGAGCGCGAGGCGGAAGGTTGCAGGGTCTACATTGCCGCCGGAGGCGGTGCAGATGACAGTATCGGGCAGGTCGTCACGGAACAGGGCGGCGGCCAGCGCGATGGCGCCGCCCGGTTCCAGCACGATCCGCAGATGTGTGAAGGCCAGCGCCATGGCGTGGAGCGCCTCATCATCCGTGGCGGTCAGGCCGGGGCCACAGAGGCGCTGTAGGATGGGGAAGGTGAGGGTGCCGGGGGCGGGGGTGAGGATCGCGTCGCAGATCGATCCGGTCATGGCGGAGTTGCGTTCGATGCGGCCCGAGGCGAGTGAGCGGGCGGCATCGTCAAAACCCGCGGGTTCGGCGGTGCGGACGGTGAACCCCGGCGCGCGGGCCTGAAGTGCGAGGGCGATGCCTGCGGTGAGGCCGCCGCCGCCGCAGCAGGTGAGGACGGTGGCGCTTTCAACCCCCGCCTCGGCGGCTTGGGCGGCGATTTCAAGGCCCGTCGTGCCTTGGCCTGCGATGACCTGTGCATCGTCAAAAGGTTTGATGAGCGTCAGGCCGCGTTCCGCCGTCAGGCGGGCGCCGATGGCGTCGCGGTCCTCGGTCGCGCGGTCGTAGAGGATCACCTCGGCGCCATAGGCGCGGGTGTTGGCGATTTTCACCTGCGGGGCGTCAGATGGCATGATGATCGTTGAGGGGGTGCCGTGGCGCTGTGCGGCGAGGGCCACGCCTTGGGCGTGGTTGCCGGAGGAGTAGGCCAGCACGCCGCGCGCGCGAGTGGCGGGGTCCAGCGCCGAAATGGCGGACCAGCCACCCCGGAACTTGAACGAGCCGGTAAGTTGCAGGCATTCGGCCTTGATGAAGATGCGGCGGCCAAAGGCGGCATCGAGCAGCGGCGCGTTCAGCAGGGGTGTCACGCGGGCATGGCCGCGCAGGCGGGCGGCGGCGGCGTCGATCATCGTGATGTCGGTCATGTGGCGCAGGCTTTCAGGAAGGCGGTGATAGCGGCCCGGCTTTCGGGTTCGTCGAGGAAGGGGATATGCGCGCGATCCGGCACATCGGCATAGATCATGTCGGGGCGGCGGCGGCGCATCTCTTGCGCCGTTTCGGGTGTGAGGAGGTCGGAATTCGCGCCCCGGATCAGGGCAAGGGGCAGGCCTGCGCAGGCATCGAACAGCGGCCAGAGATCGGCAGGCGGGCCGTCGAAGGCGGCGAGGAAGGCGTCGCGCAGGGCGGGGTCGTAGGTGATTTTCAGGCCGGACTCGGAGGCGGCGTAGTGCAGCCGCGCCTCGGCCAGCCAGCGATCAGCCGGAACATTGGCAAAGCCGGGCATGTTGCGGGGCAGGGCGGCGGCGAGGGTTTCGTGATCCTTGGAGGCGGGATTGCGGCCGACATAATCGAAGATGCGGGTCAGGCCGGGGCGGTGAATCTCGGGGCCAATGTCGTTGAGGCACAGGCCGATGAGGCGGGGTTTGGCCAGCGCCGCCAGCAGCATCCCGATCAGCCCGCCGCGCGAGGTGCCGAGGATGGCGGCGCGGTCCACGCCCAGATGATCCAGCAGGTCGAGCGCATCCTTTGCCTCTTGCGGGACGGTGTAGGTGGCGGCCCCGGTCCATTGGCTTTCTCCACGGCCGCGATAATCCATGCGGATCAGGCGCAGGGGCGGCAGGTGCGGGCGGAGATAATCGAAATCCGCCATGGTGCGGGTCAGGCCAGGCAGGCAGAGGAGCGGTAGGCCAGCGCCTTCGTCACGATAGGCAAGGCGGGTGCCATCTGGGGCGGTGAAGAATTTTGTCATGCGATCAACCGGGGCAGGTGGGTGAGGTCGGGGATTTCATGGAGCGGGCCTTGGGGGAGGCGGTCCTGCGGGGCATTCGCGCGGTTGACCCAGGCTGTGCGAAAGCCGAAGCGGGCGGCGCCTGCGATATCCCAGCCGTTGGATGAGACGAACAGCACATTCTGCGGCCGAGCACCGGTATTCGCCTGAACCAGGGCATAAACGCTGGCATGGGGTTTGTAGATGCGGACAGACTCGACCGACAGGGTGGTGTCGATGAGCCCGGTCAGACCTGCGGCGGCCTGAGCGGAGGCGAGCATCGCGGGCGTGCCGTTAGACAGGATGGCAAGGTGCAGACCGGTGGATTTCAGACGGTGCAGCGTTTCGGGAACCTCGGGGAAGGCGTCCAACGCGTCGTAGAGCGCCAGCAGATCGCGGCGAAGGGCGGGGTCGGCCTGGTTTTGCGCCTCCAAGGCCCAGTCGAGCGCCTCAGCCGTGACCTGCGCGAAATCGGCATAGGCGCCGGTGATGCTGCGCAGCCAGGTGTATTCCAACTGCTTGCGCCGCCAATCCTCGGCCAGTTTTGGCCAGATCGGGGCCAGATCAGGCCGGGTCGCGGCGGCGCGGCGGGCCGGCGCGGCGATATCGAACAAGGTGCCATAGGCATCGAAGACCAGCGTTGTGACGGACATTTGAACCCCCTTGGGGCAGTCTGGCACAGGCGGCGGGGGGGTGTAAGGGGGGGCGCGACCATCGGGGCGCTTGCCCCGGTGCGGGGCATTGCCTAAACCCCAAGACGCGCAGAGCAGGGAAGAGATATGGCCAAGGACGACAGTGCAGAGATGCGCGCAAGCTCAAAGCAGGTGGGCGCGCTGCGGGGGCTTGCGCCGTTTCTGCGGCCGTATCGGGGAATGACGGTGCTTGCCATTGCGGCCTTGGTGGTGACCGCGGGGATGAGCCTGCTTCTGCCCCTGGCTGTGCGGCGGGTGGTGGACGGGTTCAACGAGGATGTGGCAATCCTTGACCAGTATTTCGGCGCGGCGCTGGGCATTGCGGCGCTGCTCGCGATTGGGACGGGGGTGCGGTACTACCTTGTCACCAAGCTGGGCGAGCGGGTGGTGGCGGATATCCGTCGCGCGGTGTTTGACCGGGTGATGGGGCTGAGCCCGGCGTTTTTCGAGAAATTGCTGACCGGTGAGGTGCTGAGCCGGATCACGACGGATACGACGCTGATCCTGTCGCTGATCGGGTCGTCGGTATCGGTTGCCCTGCGCAACATCCTGATGCTGGTGGGGGGGATGGCGCTACTGGTGCTGACCTCGGCCAAGTTGGCGGGGTTGGTGTTGCTGATCGTGCCGGCGGTGGTGGTGCCGATCATCGTGCTGGGGCGGCGGCTGCGCGGGCTGAGCCGCGAGACGCAGGACTGGATCGCCAATTCATCGGGGACAGCGTCCGAGGCGCTGATGTCGGTGCAGACGGTGCAGGCTTTCACGCATGAAGCGCGGACGCGGGCGTCTTTTGCCGAGGTGACGGAAAAATCCTATGGCGCGGCGCAGACCCGCACGCGGGTGCGGGCGGTGATGACGGTGATCGTGATCTTCCTGACATTCACCGGGATTGTTGGCGTGATGTGGATCGGCGCGCGGGATGTGCGGGCGGGCGTTATGACGCCGGGCGAATTGGTGCAGTTCGTGATCTATGCCGTGATCGTGGCCGGGGCTGTGGGGGCGCTGTCGGAAATCTGGGGTGAGGTGCAGCGCGCGGCGGGGGCGACGGAGCGGCTGGTGGAGCTTTTGGGCGCGGTGGACCCGGTGATGGACCCGGCCACGCCTGTGGCGCTGCCGCGCCCCGTGCGCGGGGATATCAGTTTTGACACTGTGACCTTCCGTTACCCGGCGCGACCGGAGGTTTCCGCGCTGAACGGGGTCAGCCTGCGTGTGGCCCCCGGTGAGACGGTGGCGCTGGTAGGGCCATCGGGGGCGGGAAAGACGACGATCCTGCAACTGCTGATGCGGTTCTATGACCCGCAGGAGGGTGCGGTGCGGATGGATGGGGTTGACCTGCGCGACATGGCGCGGGGCGATTTCCGGCGGGCGATTGCGCTGGTGCCGCAAGACCCGGTGATTTTTGCGGCCTCGGCCCGCGAAAACATCCGCTTTGGCCGCCCGGACGCAACCGATGCCGAAGTGGAGGCGGCGGCCAAGGCGGCGGCGGCGCATGATTTCCTGATGGCGCTGCCGCAAGGCTATGACACTTGGCTGGGTGAGCGCGGGGTGATGCTGTCGGGCGGGCAGAAGCAGCGCATCGCCATTGCGCGGGCGATCCTGCGGGATGCGCGCGTATTGTTGCTGGACGAGGCGACATCGGCGCTGGATGCGGAATCCGAACGCGCGGTGCAGGCGGCGGTGGAGAGCCTGTCCGAAGGGCGGACGGTGCTGGTCGTGGCGCATCGGCTGGCCACGGTGAAGCGGGCGGACCGGATTGTGGTGTTCGACAAGGGCCAGATCGTGGCCGAGGGCACGCATGAGGCGCTGGTGGCCGAGGGCGGGCTTTATGCCCGTCTGGCGCGGCTGCAATTCACAGACGGGCAGGCGTGATCCTGCCCTGACGTTGCGTACTGCGTGTTGTCGCGGCTTGCAGGGCCGTGCGTGAGCCATCATCCTCGCGCGACACCGCACCCTTCCGGGAGGATGGCAGGGGGGCGGGACAGAGGAGGATGCTATGGGTGAATTCGCAAATCTGGCGGATCTGAAGGCCATCGAGGCAGAGATGCCTTGGGAGGCGCGCGGCATGGCGCGCACGATCCACGAATTTCTGAGCCGGACGAAAGCCGCCCATGGGTCGCGCCCGGCGATCAGTTATCAGATCCTGTCAGGGCCGAAGGAAAAGTCTGAGACGCTGACGTGGAACGCCTTGCACGGCAAGGTGACGCAGGCCGCGAACATGTTCCGCAGCCTTGGGATCGGCGAGCGGGACGTGGTGGCCTATGTGCTGCCCAACAGCCTTGAGACGGCGATTACCCTGCTGGGCGGGGCGGTGGCGGGGATCGTGAACCCGATCAACCCGCTGCTG
This sequence comes from Variovorax paradoxus, assembly GCA_943370085.1. Classification (GTDB taxonomy): domain Bacteria; phylum Pseudomonadota; class Alphaproteobacteria; order Rhodobacterales; family Rhodobacteraceae; genus Paragemmobacter. Next base: position 92,703 of record CALRPT020000007.1, read on the forward strand.
GAGGCCGAGCAGATCAGCGCCATCCTGCGGGAAACCGGGGCGAAGGTGGTGGTCACGCTGAAGGCCTTTCCCAAGACCGATGTGCCGCAGAAAGTGGCCGAGGCGGTGAAGCATGCGCCATCCGTCAAGACGGTGCTGGAGGTGGATCTGGTCCGGTATCTGGCACCGCCGAAATCCTGGATTGTGCCGTTGATCAGGCCCAAGAACCCGGTATCGCATCTGGCCAATGTCAAAAGCTTTGCCGCCGAGATGGCGCGGCAACCGGCGGACCGGCTGACATTCGAGGATCGCAAGGAAGACCGGGTGGCGGCCTATTTCCACACCGGCGGCACCACGGGTATGCCCAAGGTGGCGCAGCACAAGGCCTCGGGCATGGTCTACAACGGCTGGCTGGGGCAGCGGTTACTGTTCAAGGATACGGATTGCGTGATGTGCCCGCTGCCGTTGTTCCATGTCTTTGCGGCCTATCCCATCCTGATGTCGATGATCGCGTCGGGGGCGCATGTGGTGTTTCCCACCCCGGCGGGGTACCGGGGCGAGGGGGTGTTCGACAATCTGTGGAAGCTGATCGAACGGTGGAAATGCACCTATCTGGTCACCGTTCCCACCGCGCTGGCCGCGTTGATGCAGCGGCCGATTGATGCCGATATCTCCAGCCTGAAGAACGCGTTTTCCGGGTCTGCGCCGCTGCCGGTTGAGTTGTACAACCGTTTCCTGAAGGCGACCGGGGTGGAGATTGTCGAAGGCTATGGCCTGACGGAATGCACCTGTCTGGTGTCGGTCAACCCGCCGGGCGGGACGAAGAAGATCGGGTCGGTCGGCCTGCCCTTTCCGCATACACATGTGCGTATCCTGTTGAAAACCGATGAAGGTTTCCGCGACTGCGGCGTGGACGAGGTGGGCGAGATCTGCGTTGCCAATCCGGGGGTCTTTGAAGGATCGACCTATACCGAGAAGGACAAGAACAAGGATCTTTTCGCCGGGGGCCGCTTTCTGCGGACGGGCGATCTGGGGCGGATCGATACCGACGGGTATTTGTTCATCACGGGCCGGGCGAAGGACCTGATCATCCGGGGTGGGCATAACATCGACCCGGCGGTGATCGAGGAAGGGCTGATGAAGCATGACGCGGTGGCCTTTGTCGGCGCGATCGGGCAGCCGGACATGCATTCAGGCGAATTGCCTTGCGCCTATGTAGAGTTGATCGCGGGCAAGGAGGTGGGGGCGGATGACCTGATGGCCTATGCCCAGACCCATATCCACGAACGGGCGGCGATCCCGAAACATATCGAGATCCTTGCCGAATTGCCGAAAACGGCGGTGGGCAAAGTGTTCAAGCCTGATCTGCGGCGCCGGGCGATCACCCGCGTCTATGACGCGGCGCTGAAAGAGGCCGGGATCGGCGCGCATGTTCTTGAAGTGGTCGAGGACAAGAAACGCGGTCTGGTCGCGCGGGTGGCGCGCACCGCCCCGGTGGATGAGGCGAAGGTGGCGGCGCTGCTTGGGGCCTTTACCGGGGCGTGGGAATGGACGGATTGAGAGGAAAGGTCTGAGGCCTGCGGGCGTCAGACCTCCATCCAGATCGTCACGGGGCCGTCATTGTTGAGGCTGACATCCATGTCGGCCGCGAAGATGCCGTTGGCGGTGGGGATGCCTTCGGCTTGCACCTTGGCGGTGAAGTATTCGTAGAGGCGTTTGCCCTCATCCGGTTTTGCGGCCGTGGAAAAACCGGGGCGGTTGCCGCGCAGATCGGCGGCGAGGGTGAACTGCGACACGATCAGGGCGGACCCGCCGATATCGCGGATGGAGAGGTTCATCTTGCCCTGATCATCCTTGAAAATCCGCAGCTTGGCGATTTTCGCGGCAAGTTGGTCGGCCTGTGCATCCGTATCGCCCTCCATCGCGCAGATGAGGATCAGAAGGCCTGCGCCGATTTGGCCGGTGACGGTGCCATCCACGGTGACAGAGGCGCGGGAGACGCGCTGAAGGACCGCCCTCACAATTCGTGCCGCCAAGGCGGGTTGGCGCCGGGGCGTGAGACGGTGATGGCGGCGGCTTTCGTGCCGAGTGTCAGGGCGGCATCCAGCGTGGCGTCGGAGAGGCTGGTCAGGGCGGATTTCGTAAGCGCGCCCGCCTCGTGCAATGCGGTCAAGGCACCTGCGTTGAAGGTATCGCCTGCGCCAACGGTATCGGCCACGGTCACGCGGGTGGCGGCGACAAAGCGGTTTTGCGTGGAGGTGATGGCGCGGGCGCCGGATGCGCCTTCGGTGATGAAGACGAGTTTCGGCCCCTTTTCAAGGATTTGGCGGGCGAGTGTTGAGATATCGCCTGCGCCTTGCAGCCAGTGCAGATCCTCATCCGACAGTTTCACAATATCGGCGCGAGCGATCATCTGTTCGATCCGGGCGCGGTATTGGGGTTCCTTTCCCGCGATGAAACCGGGGCGGATGTTGGGGTCGATCATGGTGACGCGGGTGGGTGCCTCGCGCGCCTGAAGGGCGGCATAGGTGCTGGCGGCGGGGTCGTTCACGAGGGAAATGCCGCCGAAGAAGAGGGTGGTGATGGCGGGCGGCAGCGTGGGGAGTTCGGCCTGCGACAGCAGGCGGCCTGCGGTGTTTTCATCGTAGAAGGCATAGGTCGCCTGACCTTCGACCAGCTTGACGAAGGCCACGGTGGTGGGCCTGTCGGAGCGGGCGCAGAATTGCGTATCAACCTTGGAGGCTTCCAGCGTTTCGGTCAGGATCTGACCCAGCATGTCATTGGAAATGCCCGAGAAAAACGCCGACGGCGCACCGAGGCGACCGAGTGCGATGGCGGTGTTGAACACCGCCCCTCCGGCATAGGGCGAGAAGGCGGGTTCACCCAGCGTGGTGGTGCGGGGGAGCATGTCGATCAGGGCTTCGCCACAGCTGAGAATCATTCGGGCCTCCTTGGATTGGGCTGGACCTTAGCGGATAGCGCCGTGTTAGCGCAAACATTCAGCTTGTGAACCACGGGGAGAGGTTGGCACGGATGCGGGCGAGGGGGGTGTCGCCAGTGGTGTCGGGGACGAAGGGTTGGCCCGTGATCGCCTCGAATGCGTCGATATACACCCGCGCGGTATGCTGGATCATCTCGGCCGGGATGTCGGGGATCGGATCGGTGTAGGGATCGCAGCGGGCGGCGACCCAGGCGCGGATCACGTCCTTGTCGAAGGAGGGGGGGCGGGTGCCGTTGGCGAAGGCCTCCGGGTAGCCGGAGGCGAGCCAGTAGCGGCTGGAATCGGGGGTGTGGATTTCGTCGGCGAGGAGGATGTTGCCATCGGCATCGGTGCCGAATTCGTATTTCGTATCCACCAGGATCAGGCCGCGTTCGGCGGCCATCTGCTGGCCGCGGGCGAAGAGGGCGAGGGCCTTGGCTGACACTTCATCCCATTGGGGCTGTGTCAGAAGCCCTTGGGAAACAATGTCTTGCGCAGTGAGGGGTTCGTCATGACCGCCGTCGAAGGCCTTGGAGGTGGGGGTGATGATGGGGGCGGGCAGGGCCTGATTGTCGCGCAGGCCATCGGGCAGGGTGTGCCCATACATGGCGCGCTGGCCCTGTTTGTAGAGCGTGAGGATCGAGGTGCCTGTGGTGCCCGCAAGGTAGCCGCGTAGGACGATTTCGACGGGCAGGATCGTCAGGCGTTTGCCGATGACGACGTTGGGATCGGGGTAGGAGATGACGTGATTGGGGCAGATATCGGCCGTGTGTTCGAACCAGAATTTTGCGGTCTGGGTCAGCACTTGCCCCTTGAACGGGATAGCGGCGAGGATGCGGTCGAAAGCAGAGATGCGGTCCGACGAGATCAGGATGCGGGTGCCATCGGGCAGGTCATAGCAATCGCGGACCTTACCGAAATAGGGGTTCGGGAGTTCGGGGATATGCGCCTCGGTCAGGATGCGGGTGAGATCGGTCATCAAGGCCCCCAAGGATGCGTGTGACGGGGTGATGGGGCGGGGCGGGGGCAGTGTCAAGCGGTGGGGCGGTGGGGGCGGGTAAGGTGTTGCGGGCGCTGGATCAATTTGAGCGGTGGGGCCGGGTTGGCGGTGCCGCTGGCAGTGCAGCGCGTGGTGCAGACGGCTGTGCATACGCGCGGTGGGGTCTCAGGTCGTTAACCATGAGGTGAGTCGGGGCGGAGGGAGCGATTTCTGGCGCAGAAATCGCGGCGGAAATTGACGCAATTTCCGGTGGTGCGGCGCGGCGCGTAGATGCGATTTCTGACGCAGAAATCGCGGCGGAAATTGACGCAATTTCCGATGGTGGGCGTGGTGCCTGGATGCGATTTCTGGCGCAGAGATTGCGGCGGAAATTGACGCAATTTCCGCTCTTGGCGTGCGGCGCGCCGATGCGATTTCTGCGTGCAGAAATCGGCGCGGAAACTGCGTCAGTTTCCGCCTTCAGCGCGACTGCGTCACTGCAAGAACGATGCCCGCGACGATGAGGCCCGCGAGGATGGCGAAGGCGATCTTCCAGGCGCTCCACGGGCGTTCACCCTGTACCTTGCCGGTCTGGCCGTTCACGACGAAGCGGTAGCTTTTGCCGTTGTACTTGTAAGCGGCCATCCAGATCGGCAGGAGGATATGCTTGAAGGTTTCCGCGCTCCAATCCGTATCGACATCCTCGACGCGCTGTTCGTCGCCGCCGATATCCTGCCGGACATCCTGATGGATGATGCCAGACATCACCTCGCGTCCCATGGCATGGCCATCGGCCAGCGTCACGGTGTAGCCCTCAGACGTGAATCCGGCGAGGAAATCTTGCTGCCAGGGTTGCAGGGCGGAGAGGTCCCAAGGGGCGAGATTGTCGGTATAGCTGCGCGGCAGGCTTTGGCTGGCGAGGATCAGCACATCGTCAAAGCGGCGGGCGACCCAGCCGGAGCGAGAGGACCAGCGCGTGCGGCTGACCTGTTCGGTTTCCGTCCGGCCATTGCGGGTGACGGTGCGGGATTCGTAATAGTGATCGCCGCGCTGGCCCCGATAGTGCGAGCGGGTGGCGGCGTCAAACGTCCAGTAAGGGACGTAAAGGCCGTTCAGCGCACGGCCCTTGCGGGCGTATTCCTGCAATCCGTTGGGGGCGAACCAGAGACTGCCCAGCCAGTTGGTCATGGCGGTGCGGGCCTGTTTTTCATCGAGGGCGAAGGGCAGGACGGCCTGCGGCTTGATGCGGCGTTCCTCGCCCGTGCCGATGACCACCGGGGTGGCGCAGAAGGGGCATTCGGTAGCGTGGGTCGCGCCCTGAAATTCCACCTGCGCGCCGCAAGAGGGGCAGGGGGTGATGCGGACCTGTTCCATCTGGGCTGCGGGCAGATCGTCGGACAGACCACGGGCGAGGTCGATCTCGATCAGGGAACGGCTGCGGGCTGCGGGCAGGTCGGGGATGGGCTGGCGCGCGCCGCAATGGTCGCAGACCAGTTCGGTGGCGCCCGGCGCATAGCGAAGGTCGGCCCCGCATTGATTGCAGGGCCAGTTCTTGCGATCGTCCGGCATGGTTCAGACCCCGGGCGGCGGCGGGGGAGGGGGCACTTGGCCGAAGAGGCGGGAGAGGTCCGTCTCGGCGGCGGGTTTCCAGCCGTCCATCCCGGCGGACCAGACCTGCGTGCTGCGGGTGAGGGTGCCATTCGCGATGAGGGCGGCGAGGTCGGTTTCCGCGAAGGGGCCCTTGGTCGCGCCGTTCTCAGCCAAGTGCCATTGCCGCGCGGCGGGTGGGGGCGGCGGCGGGGGGGCTGCTGCCCCGGCCGGGGCGCCCCATGGGCCCATATTCTGGGCCATCGACATGCCCATGGCGGCCCCGATCCCGGCGGTCATGGCATCGCCGCCGCCAGAGCCGGGTTTTCCCAGCGCCTCGGCCGCGGAATACTGCATGTATTTGTTGAGATCGCCTGCGATGCCCACCGAGGTGCGTTTGTCGAGCGCCTTTTCCACCTCTTCCGGCAGGGAGATGTTTTCGATGTAAAACTCGGGCAGCGTCAGGCCGTAATTGGCCACCAAGGGCGCGATGGCGGTGGTGACCAGTTTGCCCAGATCGGCGGTGTTGGCCGCCATGTCGAGCACAGGGATGCCGGCACTGGCGATGACGCGGGAGAATTCCTGGATGATGATGTTGCGGATCTGGAAGCTGATCTCATCGGCGGTGAACTCGCCATCGGTGCCGACGATTTCCTGCATGAACTTTGCCGGATCGCCCACGCGCATGGAATAGGTGCCAAAGGCGCGGATGCGGACGGGGCCGAATTCCGGGTCGCGACACATGATCGGGTTTTTTGTGCCCCATTTCAGATCGTTGAAGCGGGTGGTGGAGATGAAATAGACCTCGGCCTTGAAGGGCGAGTTGAAGCCGTGATCCCAATGCTGGAGCGTGGTCATCACCGGCATGTTGTTGGTTTCCAGCATGTAGAGGCCGGGGCCGAAGACATCGGCCAATTGCCCCTCATGGATGAAAACGGCGGCCTGGCCTTCGCGGACGGTCAGCTTGGCGCCGTATTTGATCGCGTTGCCGCGCCGCTCAAACCGCCAGACCATCGTGTCGCGGGTGTCATCGGTCCAGTCGATGACGTCGATGAATTCGCCCTTGAGGAAATCGAAGACCATCTTTCACACTCCTACCGTTGCGCCCCTGACTGTTGGGCTGGCGCTTTGGTCAACTTTCGCCGCCCACCAGCCGCGCTGCAAGCGATTCCACGATGGGGCGGGCCTGCGCTTCGGTCATGCCGGGGCGAAGGGCGGGGTTGTAGAGCATCCGCAGCATCAGTTCATCCTGCCGGGTGAGGAGGGCGAATTCCTCGTCATCGTTGAAGATGGAGGGGCGGGCGGTGGGGCTGTCATTGGCGAGGCCGAGGCCTTGGGCGATTTCCTCATGCAGGCAGGAGAGGCGGAGGAGATCGGGGTGTTCGGCGCGGATGACGGCGAAGGCGCGGGTGTAGGTGGCGCCATCGGGGGCGGAGAGGGCGTAGACGAGGCAGTAGGTGGAGCGCGGCATGTCGGTGATGGCCGCAACTTCGGAGCCGGAGAGGCCGGGGAGGGCGGCGCGGACCTGCGGGCCCAGCGCGCGGCGTTCATCTTCCGACACGATATGGATGAAGAAGTTGGGGGCGCGGTCATCCAGCCCGATGGGGTGGCCTGTGGCGCGCGAGAGGCGTTGCAGCAGCGAGGCGATGCGGGCGGTATCAGCGGCGCGGCGGTCGGGTGCGGTGGAGGGGCCGAAGCGGAGGCCGACGCGGACCGGGGCCTGCCATTTGCGGATGCGGCTGGTTGTCATGCGCTGCACGGGGCCGGCGGAGGTGCGGGCGTATTCGTCAAAGAGCGCGATGCGGATGAAGTTTTCGGCCAGCATCCGGTCGGTGAAGGGGGTGTCGCGCCCGCCGCCATCGGTGCGCAGGAGGCCCTGCGACAGAAGTTGTGCCTGCACGCGGGCATAGTGCTGCCGCGCTGCCGCCGAGGCCGCTGTTTCCGGTGCCGGTCCGGCTGGCACCGTTGCAGATTGCGGCGCGGCGGGGGCGACAACGCGGGTGGTGGTCGTGGTCGGTGTGCAGGCGGTGAGCCCTGCCAGCGCAAGCGCGGCGAGGGTCTTGGGGACGTTCATGTGCTGTGGCCGATGCGGGCTGGAGGGGTCTGGTCAGGTGGCGGTTGCGTCTGGCGCGCCTGTGCTGCGGGCGCGGGCGGAGGAAAGGGTGTCGCGCAGGTCGACTTCCATCTTCTGCAACTCGATTTCGGCATTTGCGCGGCGGGCTTTGCCTTCATCGGCGATGCGGAGGCTGTCTTCGATGGTGGCGATCAGGGTTTCATTGGCGGCGCGGACGGATTCGATGTCGAAGACGCCGCGTTCCATTTCCTCACGCACGACCTTGTTCGCCTCTTGCAGGTTGTCGGCGTTGGATTTCAGAAGCTCATTGGTCAGGTCATTCGCTTCGCGCACGGCCTCGGCCGCTTCGCGACTGCGCTGGATGGTGACGGCCTGGGCAAGCTGGGTTTCCCAAAGCGGAACGGTGTTGACGAGGGTGGAGTTGATCTTGGTCACAAGGCTCTTGTCGTTTTCCTGCACGAGGCGGATGGAAGGGAGCGATTGCATGGTGACCTGACGGGTGAGTTTCAGGTCATGCACCCGGCGTTCCAGATCATCGCGCGCGGCGCGCAGGTCGCGCAGTTCCTGGGCGACCTTGACCTTGTCCATTTCGGGCGCGGCGGCGACGGCGGCCTCTTTCGCGGGGATGGCGGTGCTGTCCGTCTCGGCCAGCTTGGCCTCGCCCGCGGCGATGTAGAGGGCAAGCTCATCATAGAAGCGCAGGGTTTTTTCGTAGAGCAGGTCGAGCGACTTGATGTCTTTGAGCAGCGTGTGTTCGTGCTTGAGCAGGTTTTCGGTGATCTTGTCGATCTGGGACTGCACCTCTTCGTAGCGGGCCACGAATTTGGCCAAGGGCGCGGCCTGGCCGGTGAGCTTGTCCCACCAGCTGCGTTCGCGGCTGACGTCAAGCTCTTCAGACGCGAACCCGCGGATGGTGGTGACGATTTCGCGCAAGGCGTCGCCGGCGGGGCCGACATCCTTGTTCTTCACGCCGGCCAGCATGTCTTGGGAGATGACCTGCAATTCGGCCTGAGCGGAGGAGCCAAAGGAGATGATGGATTGGGTGTTGTGCAGGTCCACCTCGGCCATGCGCTGACGGATTTCTGCGGCCTTGTCGGCGGGGGCGGCGTCGAGCGGGACAATTGCGGATACGGGCGCGGGCAGGATGGCTGTGGTCAGCGCCTCGACTTCGGCGAGGGCTTTTTCGGCATCTTCGCGGACGGTGGTGGACATAGGTCTATCCTTGTTGCTCGGCGGCTGGGTCGGGCAGTGCTTAGGTGATCAAATAGGCATGCCGTTTGTTGCCGCGCAGGTTGCGACAGGTTGGCCGGATTTTCCAGAGTGGTTTTGATCCGGCGGCACAGAAAAGCGTATTGACGCCGGGGAAAGGGAGCCGCGTCAGAGGGCCGTCGTCGCCAGCGCGCCGGGATGCTTATGCGCAGCTGCGGCGGAGTGCGTGTCGGGCTGAGTGGCGAGGCGGGCGAGTTGGGCGGTGACGCGCCCCAAAGTGGCCGTCAGTTCGGCGACAAGGGCGGGATCGGGGGTGGTGAGGTGGTGCTGGCGCAGGTGATCGGCGGCCTCGGCCAAGGCGGGAAGCCAGAGGCTGAGGGCGCGATGCGCTGAGGTCTGCGTGGTGGGGGTGCGGTCCACTTGGGCGGCGAGGGCGAGTGCCGCCCGGCGCAGGGCGCGGGCGGCGACATGCAGATGCGGATCGCGGCAAGGGGCGAGGGCGGTGATGAGACGGGCGAGATCGGCCTGCGTCTGGTCGGTTATCCTGTCCGGCGGGGGTGCGGTTGCGCCCTTGGGCGTGGTGGGGCTGAACGCCATCAGATGCAGGGCGGCAGCCAAGGCACCGCACAGGAGCGCGGCCGGAAGATCAGCGCTGTCGCGGGCCAGAGCCGCGCCAAGGGTGATGCCCATCAGCGCGGACAGGAGCGGGGGAAAGAAGCGCCATGCTGTCAGCGTGCGGGCGTGGGTCTTCCACCAGGCCATGGAGGGGGCCAAGGCGGCGATGCGCCGGGCAGCGCGGGTGCGCAGCGGCAGGAGCCGGTCTGAACAGGCCCAGAAAAGGGCCGCGAGGAAGAGGGTTACAAATAGGGCGGCCAGCAGGAACAGACCGAACTCGGAGCCCACAACCGCTAGGCCGAGGCCGAGGCCGAAAAGGGTGGCAAGGGTGAAGAGCGCCGTCTTCATGCAATCCTGTCCCGTTCTGGTGGAATCAGGATGGGCGCGTTGCATGGCCGGAATGGGGCGGTGGCGTGGAAAGCTGTGGGCGCGGCTGCCTAGTGGTCGCGTTGCAGCCGTTCGCGCAGGACGCCGATTTCGACATCGAGATCGGTGCGGTTGTCGGAAAGAAGGGTCTGAGTGCGCGCGGCGAAGTTGGTTTCGAGATCGGTAAGGAGCGATTCGTAATCGGCGCGCGTGGCGGGGTCGCGGTTCTGGCGGTAGAGGTCGGCGAACTTGATCGTCGCGTCACGCGCCCCTGTCAGGTAGACCGACAGATATTTGCGGGCGGCGGTCAGGTCGCGGGGATCGGCCTCGATCGTGCGGAACATGGCGCGGGCGGTGGTGACGAAACGATCGACGCGGGTTTCCAGCGCGCGGTCATTCGCGCGCAGGATCGCGTCCGTCATCCCGGCGAGCAGCTTTTCGGCATCTTCCACGGCGCGGGCGACGCGGTCGGTCTGGAAGGTGTCGATCCCTTCGGTTCCCTTGTCGCGCAGGGGATCAGGGCCGAAGGCCATCAGGTGCAGCAGGCCGCCCGCGATGGCAAATCCGATGGGGGCCAGGCCGGGTTGGCTGATGGAGGCGGCGAGCGCGAGGCCCGCGCCGGTGAGGACCGAGGCGAAGATCTTGCGCGGGAAGGCGGGGCGGCGGGCGATGCGGCGGTCATCATATTCCTGATGCGCGCGGGTGCCTTCGCGGGTGAGCCATGCGGCGAAAAGCAGGAGCGCGGTGGCGCCGAGGCCTGCAAAGAGCGCATCCGACCCGCCGGTGAAGGCGGGGACGAGCAAAGTGAGCGACGCAAAGAAGAAGATGTTGACCCGTGCGCCCGCGCGATTGGGGCGTTTGCCATCAAAGCGGTGGGGCGGGATGGGGGCCGGTTGACCCTTTCCGCCAGCCGGGGGGATGCTGTCGCCATTGGGGCTGTATTTTCCGCCGAAACGCTGGGCCATGTCACTGCACCCCGCTGCCGGCGGTGTAGAGGATCAGCGCGAGAAGGACGAAATAGGACAGTGTCTGTAAACCATTGCCCGACATGTGCCCGCCCCTCTGGTCTGCCTTTGGCGAAGTATAGGCGATGGGGAGGGGGTGGGGCAATGGCGGGCGGTCTGTGGCTTAGCGTGGGCGGCGCGGGGGTTGCGGCGGGCGGGGGCCGAAATTGGGGCCTGACTTGGGGGCCGGTTTCGCGCCCGTGGGGCGGGCGGAGGCGCCGGGTTTGCCTGTGCCGCCAGCGGCGGGTTTTGCAAAGGGTTTCCCGCCGCGACGGGGGGCGGGGGCATCCAGCAGGGTGGCGCCGCGCGGAACAGCAGGTTTGGCGCCCGATCTGGAGGTGGTCTTGACGGTGGGCTTGGCACCGGGCTTGGCAGCGGTGCGCGGGCCGGATCGTTCTGGGGCTGTGGGGGCGGGGCCATGTGCGCCGCGGGGGGCTGGCTTGTTCGGGCGGGTGTCCGGCCGCGCGGATGGGCGCGGGGTGTCGCCATCCGAGGCTTCGCCCGTAAGGCCAAGCTGATCGCGCAGGACTTTCGGGCGGACCTCTTCCACCTCGCCGGGTTTCAGCTCGTTCAGGCGGAAGGGGCCGTAGCTGATGCGGATGAGGCGGTTCACGGTCAGGCCGATGGCCGACATGGCGCGGCGAATCTCGCGGTTCTTGCCTTCGCGCAGGCCGACGGTGAGCCAGGCGTTGGCGCCCTGATGGCGGTCGAGGACGACCTGCATGGGTTGGAAATCTTCGCCCTCGACGGTGATCCCCTTGCGGAGGGGTTCGAGATCGGGGTCGGTCGGGTTGCCCTTGACGCGGACGCGGTATTTGCGGAGCCAGCCGGTGGAGGGAAGCTCCAACCGGCGTTTGAGTTCGCCGTCATTGGTGAGCAGCAGCAGGCCTTCGGAATTGAGGTCAAGCCGGCCGATGGACATGACGCGTGGCAGGTCTTCGGGGAGGTGGTCAAAGATCGTGTCGCGGCCTTTCTCATCGGCGTTGGAGGTGACCAGGCCTTCGGGTTTGTAATAGAGCCAGAGCCGCGCGGGTTCGGGCGCGGCAAGCGGCTGGCCGTTGACGGTGATGCGGTCACGGGGGCCGACATTGAGGGCGGGGCTGTCGATGACCTTGCCGTTGACGGTGACTTCACCCGCTTCGATCATCCGTTCGGCTTCGCGCCGCGAGGCGATACCCGCGCGGGAGAGCACCTTGGCGATGCGGTCGCCGTCAGAGGCGGTTGTGGGCGCGGCGGGCGGCGTGGCTTTGGGGGGGCGGGTCATGGGCTGTCCTTTGCGCGTCAGATACGGTGCCTAGCGGAAGCGGGGTGCGTTTTCCACCCCCGGTGCGGCGGCGGAGGCCGGGCAGTGGGTATTTGGGCCAAGATGAAGGGGCAAGGTTGCGCCTTTGCCTGTGGCGGGGCAGGAAGGGACATGGAGTTTCGGTCTTTCATGGATGTGGCGCTGGAGGAGGCGCGGGCGGCGGGCGCGCGGGGCGAGGTGCCGGTGGGTGCGGTCGTGGTGTCACCCGGCGGTGTGGTGGTGGCGCAGGCCGGAAACCGGACGCGGGAGTTGAGCGACCCGACAGCGCATGCCGAGGTGTTGGCGATCCGGGCGGCCTGTGCGGCGGCGGGGTCGGAGCGGCTGCCGGGCCATGATCTTTACGTGACGCTGGAGCCCTGCCCGATGTGCGCGGCGGCGATTGCGGCGGCGCGGATCGGGCGGCTGTATTATGGCGCGGCGGACCCGAAGAGCGGCGGGGTGGCCGTGGGCGCGCGGGTGTTCGCGCATCCCCAGTGCCATCATGTGCCTGAGGTCTATGACGGGATCGGCGCGGCGGAGGCGGAGGGGTTGCTGAAGGCCTTCTTCGCAGAGCGGCGTCAGGGATGAGGTGAAGAGGGGGGTGCGGGGGGACGCCTGTCCCCCCGCGCTTTGCTCAGAGCGTGATCGGCTCCAGCACCTGCGGTTCGATCACATTGACACCGGGAAGGGCGGCGATCATCGCGGTGGCGTCCTGTTCCAGCGCGCCGAAGGTGCGGTAGTGGCAGGGGATCACGGTCTTGAAGTTGAAGTAGCGCTTCGCCGCCCAGGCGGCGCGTTCCATATTCATCGTGTAATGCCCGCCTGCGGCGAGGATGCCGATATCGGGAGCGTGGAGTTCGCCCATCCATTGCATGTCGGCCATGATGTCGGTGTCGCCCGAGACATAGATGCGGTGCCCGCTGCCCGCGATCATGAAGCCTGCTTCGGAACCGATGGCGACGGGGCCGTTTGCGCCCGGCAGGGTGGAGGAGTGGCAGGCATTCACCAGCGTGACCTTGGCCCCGCCCAGATCGACGGTGCCGCCCTTGTTGAAACCGATGGTGGCGATGCCTTCCTTTGATTCGAACCAGCTTGTCAGGTCGTAGATGCCGACGAGGGGGATCGAAAGTTCCTTGCAGATGGCCACGGCATCGGCGGAATGGTCGCCATGGCCGTGGGTCAGAAGGACATGGGTGGCACCCGTGATCGCCTCGGCCCGCCGATCGGCCGGGAACATCGGGTTTCCGGTCAGCCAGGGGTCGATGAGCAGGACGGCTCCTTCGATTTCGATGCGGAAGCCGGAATGGCCGAGCCAGGTGATCTGCATGCGCGTGCTCCTTGTCTTGCTGTGGGGAGTGTCCCTTGGCCGCCAAGGTAGCGGGCGGTGTGCGTTAAGGAATAGGACCAAGGGCGCAGAGCCTGTGCGCGGCGGGGAGTTGCCGGGTTGGGAAGCGCGCAGTTGCCCCCCTTTGCCGCGTCATGCCTTGCAGGACGGGCCTTGCAGGACGGGCCTTGCGAGACGGGGGGCGCGGGGCTAAACGGGCTTGGATCAGAACAGGGAAGCGTTACCGCCCATGTCCATTGACATCGACACCGCCCGCCGTGTGGCAAAGCTGGCCCGGATCCGGGTTGAAGAGGCCGATCTTCCGGCATTGGCCGGGGAGCTTTCGGGGATCCTGACCTTCATGGAACAGCTGAATGAAGTGGATGTGACGGGGGTGGAGCCGATGACATCGGTCACGCCGATGCGCCTGAAGCGGCGCAAGGACGAGGTGACAGATGGCAATATCCAGGCGCAGGTTTTGAAGAATGCGCCCGATGCGCGCGAGGGGTTCTTTGCCGTGCCGAAGGTGGTGGAATGAGCGCGCCCATTACGTCTGCAAATACCTGGACGATTGCGGCGGCGCGGGATGCGCTGCGCAAGGGTGAGATCACGGCGACCGACCTGACGATGGCCTGTCTGACGGCGATGGATGCGGGCGATGATCTTGGGGCCTTTGTCCACAAGACGCCCGAGATCGCGCTGGAGCAGGCGCGGGCGGCGGATGCGCGGATCAAGGCGGGCGACGCGCCTGCGATGTGCGGGATTCCGCTGGGGATCAAGGATCTGTTCTGCACGAAGGGCGTGCCGTCACAGGCAGCATCCAACATCCTGCGTGGGTTCAAGCCGGAATATGAATCCACCGTGACGACCAAGCTGTTCGAGGCGGGCGCGGTGATGCTGGGCAAGCTGAACATGGACGAGTTTGCCATGGGGTCCAGCAATGAGACATCCTGCTATGGCAATGCGGTGAACCCTTGGAAGGTGGATGATCGCAAGCTGACGCCCGGTGGATCATCGGGTGGGTCGGCGGCGGCGGTGGCGGCGGACCTGTGCCTTGGGGCAACGGGCACCGATACGGGCGGATCGATCCGCCAGCCTGCGGCATTCACCGGGATTGTCGGGATCAAGCCCACCTATGGGCGGGTGAGCCGCTGGGGTGTGGTGGCCTTTGCCTCCAGCCTCGATCAGGCAGGGCCGATGACCAAGACGGTGCGGGACGCGGCGATCTTTTTGCAGGCGATGTCGGGGCATGATCCGAAGGATTCCACCAGTGCCGATCTGGCCGTGCCGGATTTCGAGGCGGCGCTGACCGGGGATATCCGGGGCAAAAAGATCGGCCTGCCGCGCGAATACCGTATGGACGGGATGCCTGCGGAGATTGAAAAGCTCTGGGCCGATGGCGCGGCGATGCTGCGCGATGCGGGGGCGGAGATCGTGGATATCTCGTTGCCCCACACCAAATACGCGCTGCCCGCCTATTACGTGATTGCCCCGGCGGAGGCGTCGTCGAACCTCGCGCGTTATGACGGGGTGCGCTATGGGCATCGGGCGAAGCTGGCGCAGGGCGATGGCATCACCGAGATGTATGAGAAGACCCGCGCCGAAGGCTTTGGCAAGGAAGTGCAGCGCCGGGTGATGATCGGGACCTATGTGCTGTCGGCGGGGTTCTATGACGCCTATTACAACCGGGCGCGGAAGGTGCGGGCGCTGATCAAGCGCGACTTTGACGAGGTGTTCGCGGGCGGCGTGGATGCGATCCTGACGCCCGCCACGCCGAGCGCGGCATTCGGCTTGGGCGAGATGTCCTCGGCGGATCCGATCGAGATGTATCTCAACGACGTGTTCACCGTGACGGTGAACCTTGCCGGGTTGCCGGGGGTTGCGGTTCCGGTGGGGCTGAGCGCGCAGGGGCTGCCGCTGGGGTTGCAGCTGATCGGGCGGCCCTGGGATGAGGGTGGTCTGCTGAATCACGCTTATGTGCTGGAGCGGGCTGCGGGCTTTGTGGCAAAGCCTGCGAAATGGTGGTAATCGCCCAGATCGAACGAAACCGAGGCCTGATGATGCGTATTGCTGTGATGATTGCCATGACGGCCGGACTGGCGGCCTGCACCCAGAGCGTGCCGGACAGCGGCGCGGGTGTCGGGTTTCAGGACTATAACAGCTACATGCGCGAGCAGGCGGCTGCCGCTCCGAGGGCGGCGACGCCGGTAACGCCGGTGGCCCCCTTTGGCACGGCGATGGCCCCGGCGGCCCCGGCGGGCGGGTTCTCGCCTGATCTGGCCGCGGCGGCGATTGACCGGGCGAGCGGGACGGGTGCTGTGATCGGTGCGCCGCTTTCGGCCACGGCCCCGGTGACCTTCCCGGCACCGATGGCGCAGCCGTCAACCGCCACGGCGGCCTTTGATCCGAACGATCCGAACCGCCCGCGTGGCAATGCGCCCGCAACTATCCAGCCGGAATCGGGAGAGATGGCGGCGGTGGGCGGCGGTATTTCCGACGAGCAGGATTTTGACGCGGTCGCCGCGCGCGAGACGATCGAGAGCGATGCGGAACGGATCGCGCGGAACAAGGCGCAGTATACGGTGATTCAGCCGACAGCGGTGCCCGAGCGCGCCACGACCGGGCCGAACATCGTGCAATTCGCGCTGTCCACCACCCATGCGCCGGGCACGCAGATGTATAGCCGGTCTTCGCTGCGCTTTACGGATCAGGCGGCGGCCTGTGCGCGCTATTCATCGTCCGATCTGGCGCAGGAGGCGTTTCTTGCGGCGGGTGGGCCGGAGCGTGACCGTCGCGGGCTGGACCCGGATGGCGATGGTTTCGCCTGTTCCTGGGACCCGCGGCCTTTCCGTCTGCAGTGAGCTTTCCGTCGCCGAATTGCGGCGAACGGCGCGGCGGGGCGCGGCCCGATCTGATTGTCATTCATTACACGGCCATGGCCAGTGCGGCCGAGGCGCGGGCGCGGCTGTGCGACCCGGCCTTTGAGGTATCGGCGCATTGGCTGATATCCGAGCAGGGTGGGGCGGAGCAGTTGGTGGATGAGGCGCTGCGCGCCTGGCATGCAGGTGCGGGGGCCTGGGGGGCCGTGAGCGATGTCAATTCGCGCTCCATCGGGATTGAGTTGGCCAATACCGGGGCGGCACCTTTCCCCGAGGCGCAGATGGCGGCACTGGAGCGGGTGCTGGCGGGGATCATGGGGCGGTGGGGCATCCCGGCCGAGCGGGTGATAGGTCATTCCGACATGGCGCCGGCGCGGAAATCCGATCCGGGGCCAAGGTTTGATTGGCGGCGGTTGGCGCGGGTGGGGCTGTCGGTATGGCCAGCGGTGCGAAGCGGCGGTCGGCCGGTCGCGTTCCGCGACCATGCGCGCCGCTTCGGTTACCCGGATGGGGAGGAGGCGCTGATCCTGCGGGCGTTCCGCCTGCGGTTCCGGCCCTGGGCTGAGGGGCCCATCGATGCGCTGGATGCCGCGATGGCGGAGGATCTGGCGCAGCGCTTCCCGGTTGACGCCGCGGCGGGCGCGGCGTAAGCCGCCCCTCGCGCGGATGGCTGGATGACCGCGGGGCGCAAGTTCCGAGGAAAGTCCGGACTCCATGAAGCAAGGGTGCCGGGTAATCCCCGGCGGGGGCAACCCCAGGGAAAGCGCCACAGAGAAGAGTCTGCCTTGATGACGCAAAAGAGGTTCGCCTCCGGCGCGGGCAAGGTGATGGTGAAACGGTGGGGTAAGAGCCCACCGCGGACCGGGCAACCGGGACGGCACGGCAAGCCCCACCCGGAGCAATGCCGAATAGGGGCCTCGCGCGGAAAGGTCTGCCACTGGCAGAGACCTCCGCAGGGACGCTTCAGCCCAGAGGCCCGGGTTGGCAGCTTGACCGCCGCGGTAACGCGTGCGGCAGAGGAATGGTCATCCATGGGGGACGATCGCAAGATCGGGCCCCGGGACAGAATCCGGCTTACAGGCCATCCGCGCGTTTTCTTTTGTGTGTTAAGACAGAAGGGGGCCTTGCCCCCTCGCCGCCTGCGGCGGCTCACCCCCCAGGGTATTTGAGCCAAGATGAAGCGGATGCCCTTTCACCTTGGCGAGAAATACCCTGGGGGTCCGGGGGGAACCCCCGGCGGAGCCAAGCGGCGCAGGCCGCGCAGGCGACCTGAAAGACTTGCGCCGCACGGCGCGCGATTTGATTGTAGTCGGTTGGTTTGGCTGTTGACTCTGCCGGTTCCCCAAGTAAAAGGCGGACTTCAAGAGATTTCGCGGGGGCCGTGCGTTTCCCCGATGCAGGAGAGACGACTATGGCGAAACCGACGACGATCAAGATCCGTCTGAACTCGACGGCGGGCACTGGGCATTTCTATGTGACCAAGAAGAACGCCCGCACCATGACCGAAAAGATGGTCGTGAAGAAGTATGACCCCGTCAAGCGTGAGCACGTGGAATACAAGGAAGGCAAGATCAAGTAAGATCTGCCTGACATTCGGGTTGCAGGCCGTCCTTCGGGGCGGCCTTTTCCATTTGCAGTGGCGGGCATCTGGGGCCTGATGTCGGGGTGCTTTACTCGGGCTGCAAGGGTGATAGGCTTTGGCATGGATCACAGCCTGACCCTTCGGCGTGCACGGCCATCGGACCTGAAAGCGGTGGATCTGTTGCTGCGGCGTAGTTATCCCCGACTGCTGAAGCCGGATTATCCGCCCTCGGTCATGGTACTGGCGCTGCCGATCATTGCGCGGGCGCGGCCGGAATTGCTGGCTTCGGGGCGGTATTTCGTGGTGCAGGGCGAGGACGGGGTGATCCTTGGCGCGGGTGGGTGGAGCATGGGCGCGCCGCAGACGCCCGTGGTGACGGCCTGGGAGGAACAGACCGGGATGGGCCATGTGCGCCATGTGGCGGTGGACCCGGATCGGGTGCGCGGCGGCGTGGGGCGGGCTATCATGAGTGAGGTGATCGTGGATGCGCTGCGCCATGGGGTGCGCTGGCTGGACTGCCTGTCGACGCGTACGGCAGTGCCCTTCTATGAGGCGCTGGGGTTCCGGGTGCTGCATGAGGTGGAGGTGGGGCTGGCGCCGGGGATCACCTTTCCGGCCATCCGCATGATGCGGCAGATTTCGCCCTGATCTTTCTCATCGCGGAAAGCAAAAGGGGCCGGTCTTGCGACCGACCCCTTTTCTTTGGCGTTTTCCTGCGCTCAGCGCTGCGTCATTCGCGGTTGCCGAGGAACTGCAGCAGGAACATGAAGATGTTGATGAAGTTCATGTAGAGGTTCAGCGCGCCCATGATGGCGGATTTGCCAAGCCATTCTTCATCGCCGTACTGCGCGTGCTGGATGTAGGTGTTCTTGATGTTCTGCGTGTCAAAGGCCGTCAGACCCGCGAAGATCAGAAGACCGATCACCGAAATTGCGAAGGCCAAAGCGCCCGAGCCGAGGAACAGGTTGACGATCGAGGCGACGATCAGGCCGATCAGACCCATCATCAGGAAGGTACCCATGCCCGACAGATCGCGCTTGGTGGTGTAGCCCCAGAGCGACAGTCCCGCAAAGGAGATCGCGGTGACGAGGAAGGTCTGCGCGATGGACACCCCGGTGAAGGCCGCAAAGATCCAGGCGATGGACAGACCCATCACCGCCGCGAAGGCGTAGAAGAACAGTTGCGCTGCCGCCTGCGACAGGCGGTTGATCGCTGCGCCGAAGGCGAAGACCATCAGCAAGGGTGCGAACATGACCACCCAGCCGAGGATATTCGGCTGCAGGGTCGCGGGGTCGCGGAAGATCGACAGAAGGGCGTCCGACGTGCCGACAGCCCAGGCCACGCCGCCGGTGAGCAGCATGCCGACGGACATCAGACCGTAGACTTTGTTCATATGGGCGCGAAGCCCGGCGTCGATCTCGGCGGTGCGGGCGCCTGCGGCGCCGGCCGGCCGGATCGTCTGATAGTCAGCCATGTGAAACCTCCGAAGTTGAGCCATCGGCTGCGGGTTGGCGTCCCACAGGCCGGATGTTGGCAATATCGGGATGCGCAGCTTGGATTTCAAGACGCAAGGCCCGGAAACGATGCGGTAAGAATGT
The DNA here is from genome assembly GCA_943370085.1 of Variovorax paradoxus. GTDB lineage: Bacteria > Pseudomonadota > Alphaproteobacteria > Rhodobacterales > Rhodobacteraceae > Paragemmobacter. Next base: position 112,161 of record CALRPT020000007.1, read on the forward strand.
CGCTTTTTTCGAGCCAGGCTGGGCGTCCGTGAGGGATCATTCCCGCCAGTGCGCGGGCACGTCCCAGAGCGGGCGCGTGGCCTCATGGCGGGCCTGTTCGGGGGTCAGGCCGATGTCGCGCAGCAGGTGGTCATCGAGGTGAGCGAGGCTGCGGCGCTGGCGGAGCAGGGCCTGGACCTGCGCCAAGCGGTGCAGGAGCGGCAGGCGGAGGGCGGTGCGGGCAGTGCTGGTGGCGAGGGTGCGGAACATGGCGGCGGCTTTCATATGATGTGGTGATGTATGTGGGCGTTTGAATCAGGATGCTTGAAATATGCGTCGGGGCGTGGCATTTGTTAAATGAATGATTGTTTGAACTTGCATCAGGAGATGTGATGATGGCGCGGACGCTGGATCTGGTGGCCTTGCGGTCTTTCGTGGCTGTGGTGGATGCGGGTGGGGTGACGCGGGCGGCGGGGTTGCTGAACCTGACGCAATCGGCGGTGTCGATGCAGTTGAAGCGGCTGGAGGAGTCACTGAATCTGGGGCTGTTTGCGCGGGCTGCGCGCAAGCTGACGTTGACGCCGGAGGGGGAGCAGCTGATCGGCTTCGCGCGCAAGATGCTGGCGCTGAACGATGAGGCGCTGGCGCGGCTGACATCCTCGGCATTTGAGGGGGAGATCCGGCTGGGGGTGCCGCATGACATCGTCTATCCGGCGATTCCGGGCATCCTGAAGCGGTTGTCGGGGCAGTTTCCGCGGATGCGGATCAATCTGGTGTCCTCTTTCACCATCCTGCTGAAGGAGCAATTTCAGCGCGGGGAGTTGGACCTGATCTTGACCACAGAGGATGTGCCGGGGGCGGGGGCGGAGGAGTTGGCGTCACGGCCGCTGGTCTGGGTGGGGGCGGAAGAAGGGCAGATCTGGCAGAAGCGGCCGCTGCGGATCGGGTTCAAGGATACCTGCATCTTCCGGCGCAAGGCAGTGGCGGCGCTGGACCGGGCCGGGGTGGCATGGGAGATGGCCGTTGACGGGGAAAGCGAGCAGGCCATTGAGGCGACGGTGGCGGCCGATCTGGCGGTGACGGCGCGGCTGACCAATGCCATGCCGCCGGGGCTTTATGCCATTGATACCAAGGGGGTGCTGCCCGATCTGGGCGAGCAGACAATCTGCCTTTATGCCGCGCCGACGCTTAAGGGCGAGGCGGCGGCGCTGTTGCGGCAGGAGTTGCGGAACGCCTATTGCTGCTGACCCATCTCGATCACCACCTTGCCTGTGGCGACACGCGAGCGCAGCAGGTCGAGCCCTTCGGCGAGGCGGTCCATCGGCAGGCGGTGAGAGATGTGGGGGTGCAGCTCGCCCTTTGCATACCAGTCGAGCAGGGTGGAAAGACTGTCGCGCAGGAGGTGGGGGGCAAAGGCGAGATAGCCGCCCCACCAGAAGCCGATGACGGTGATGTTCTTGACCAGCAAGAGGTTCGCCGCGACCTGTGGCACGGTGCCCGAGGCGAAGCCGATCGCAAGGATGCGGCCATCGGGGCGGGTGGCGCGTAGGGCGGCATCGAAGGCGGGGCCGCCGACCGGATCGTAGACGACATCGACGCCGCCCAGCGCTTTGAGCGCGGATTTCAGATCGGGGTGGTCGCTGTCGATCACCGCATCCGCGCCGGCGGCTGTGGCGATGGCCATTTTTTCATGGCCGCGGGCGCAAGCGATGACGCGGGCGCCCATGCGCTTGCCCACTTCGACTGCGGTGAGGCCCACGCCGCCGGCCGCGCCGAGGACGAGGAGGGTTTCGCCGGGTTGCAGGCGGGCCCTGTGCGCCAGCGCGAGGTGAGAGGTGCCATAGGCGATCTGGAAACCCGCGGCTTCGGTGAAGGACATGGCGGAGGGCAGGGGGAGCAGGCTTTCGACCGGGAAGCACCCCTGTTCGGCCAGCCCGCCCTGCCCGCCATAGACCGCGACACGAGTGCCGGGGGGCGGGCCTTGGGTGCCGGGGCCGAGGTCGAGAACGGTGCCCGCCAGTTCGAGGCCGGGGATGAAGGGGAGCGTCGGTTTTTCCTGATACTTCCCATCGGCCATCAGCAGATCGGCGAAGTTCAGGCCGCAGGCATGGATGGCCACACGCGCCTGACCCGGAGCAGGGACAGGATCGGGCAGGGTGCGCAAGGCTGCGGGGCTGCCGAGGGTGTCGATCTGCCAGGCGCGCATCCGGGTGCCTTTCTGCCTTTGCGTGTTCCGGACGCAGGTAGCGCGCGGGATAGGAAGTATCCAGAGACGAGTTCGTTGCAAATTGAAACGGATGGCGCAAAACAGTTGCAAATTGCATTGCAAAATGAAAAACAGCTTAAGGAAGAAAACGGTTTTGTCAGGTTCCGCCTAGGGTATTGCGGGACTTTGGTCCGATCCGTCTTCTCCAGATGTATAATCGGACGTATCCAAAAAGATAGGTTTACGCATCTTTCTTGCGAATTCTGGGGATATTTTCAAAGCTTCTGATTTTGGCACGCGAATTGCTTATATAATACAAGGGACGATGTCCGAGGAGTAGAAGATGAAGCATCCTGTTGACGCCCATGTGGGAAAACGCATCCGCCATCGGCGTTGGATGGTGGGTATGACCCAGCAGCAGTTGGCCGACAAGGTTGGGATCAAGTTCCAGCAGATCCAGAAGTATGAGACGGGGATGAACCGGGTGTCGGCCTCGCGTCTGTGGGATATCGCGGATGCGCTGGGTGTGACGATCGGGTTCTTTTTCGAAGGGCTGGACGACAACCGAGAGAATGCACAGGCGGCCGAGGGTGATTTCATGGCCGACAAGGAAGCGCTGGAACTGGTGCGGTCCTACTATGCCATTCCCGAGGCGCAGCGCCGTCGTTTGTTCGATCTGGCGCGTGTGCTGAGCGACGCGGCCTGAGGATTTTTCGTCTGGCGGTCTCCTCCGCTGCCGGGCTTGACCCTGTCCCCCCGTGCAGATAGCGCGGGGGGACAGTTACTTTGAGGGGGCGACCAATGCGGGTTTCGGCGCAGATTGCGGATGAGATCATCGCCACGGCGGCGGAACTGGCGGATGCGGCACGCGAGGCAACGCTGCTGCATTTTCGGCGGGCCGATCTGACGGCAGATACCAAAGAGGTGGAGCGGTTCGATCCGGTGACGGTGGCAGACCGGCTGTCGGAAGAGCGGATGCGCGCGATTTTGAAGCGTCGGCGTCCGCAGGATGGTATTCTGGGTGAGGAATTCGGGGCCGAGGCGGGCTCGAGCGGGCTGACCTGGGTGCTGGACCCGATCGACGGGACGCGGGGCTATCTTTCGGGCACGCCGACCTGGGGGGTGCTGATCTCTGTCCGCGATGAGGTTGGGCCGATCTATGGGATCATCGATCAGCCCTATATCCGGGAGCGGTTTGAGGGTGGTTTGGGCCGGGCCGAGGTGAACGGGCCATCGGGGCGGGCGCTGCTGCGCTGCCGGGGGGCGCGGCCTTTGTCGCAGGCGATCCTGTTTTCTACATTTCCTGAGGTGGGTACGCCCGAGGAGGGCGCGGCGTTCCGGCGCGTGGTGCCCGAGGTGCGGCTGACGCGCTATGGGACGGATTGCTATGGCTATGCGTTGGTGGCGGCGGGGATGGTGGATCTGGTGATCGAGGCGGGATTGCAGGCCTATGACGTGCAGGCCCCCATCGCGGTGATCGAGGCGGCAGGCGGCATCGTGACCGATTGGGAGGGGCGCCCCTGCCTTGAGGGGGGGCGCGTGCTGGCGGCGGCGAACCGCGAGGTGCATGCGGCGGCGCTGGCCTTGTTGCGGGGCTGACGGTTTTTTGCGGCACCCCCTCCCCCGGCCCCTCCCCCGAAGGCGGGGGAGGGGAGGGCGCCCTTGGGCGACCGGGGTTGGGGTGGCGGTTGGGGTGTTCGGGTATTTTTGCCAAGATGAAGCCTGCCCTCGGCCCAAAAGAGGAGTGGCCGGGGCTTGGCCTGTGGGGCGCTTGCCGCTAGCCTGTATTTGCCCGGGCTGAGTCCTTCCCCCTTCTGTCGCCCGGCGTTCCCGATCCACCGAAGGGGGTGGGCGCGAGGGGAGCATTTGCATGCCAGAGATTGAGGTTCTGATCCGGGGGGCAGCGGCGGTTGTCACTATGGACGCCGCGCGGCGCGAGATTGCCGGGGGGGATGTGCTGATCCGGGGGGGCGTGATTGCCGCCGTTGGGCAAGGGCTGGCAACATCGGGCGTGGTGGTGGAGGCGGCGGGATGTGTGGTGACGCCGGGATTGGTGAACACGCATCATCATTTGTACCAGACGCTGACGCGGGCGGTGCCGGGGGGGCAGGATGCGCTGTTGTTCGGTTGGTTGAAGACACTTTATCCGATCTGGGCGCGGTTTGGGCCGGAGGAGATGTTTGTCAGCGCGCAGGTGGGATTGGCGGAACTGGCGCTGTCGGGCTGTTCGCTGACGTCGGATCATCTGTATCTCTATCCCAACGGGTCGCGTCTGGAGGACACGATTGCGGCGGCGGGCGAGGTGGGGTTGCGGTTTCATCCCACACGCGGGGCGATGAGCATTGGCGAAAGCGCCGGGGGCTTGCCGCCGGACAGTCTGGTGGAGGGTGAGGCGGCGATCTTGGAGGATTGCATCCGGGTGGTGGATGCGTTTCACGACGCAGCCGAGGGGGCGATGGTGCGGGTGGGGCTGGCGCCCTGTTCGCCGTTTTCGGTGAGCCGCGATCTGATGCGCGAGGCGGCGCTGTTGGCCCGGGACAAGGGGGTGATGCTGCACACCCATCTGGCCGAAAATGACGAGGATATTGCCTATAGCCTTGCGCAGTTTGGCTGCCGTCCGGGGCAGTATGCGCAGGATTTGGGATGGACAGGCGATGATGTGTGGCATGCCCATTGCGTGAAGCTGGATGGTTCGGAAATTGATCTTTTTGCCCGCTCCGGGACAGGGGTGGCGCATTGTCCATGTTCGAATTGTCGTCTTGGGTCGGGCATCGCGCCGGTGCGCGCGATGCGGGATGCGGGGGTGAAGGTGGGGCTTGGCGTCGATGGGTCCGCCAGCAATGATGCGGGCAATCTGGTGGGCGAGGCGCGGATGGCGATGCTGTTGCAGCGGGTGGCGCGGGGGGCTGACGCGATGGGGGTGCGCGAGGCGCTGGAAATTGCCACGCTTGGCGGCGCGCGGGTGTTGGGGCGTTCGGATTGCGGGACGTTGGAGCCGGGGATGCGGGCGGACGTGGCGGTGTGGGATATGCGTGGGGTCGAAAGTGCGGGGGCTTGGGACCCGGTGGCGGCGCTGCTGCTCTGTGGGCCGACGCGGGTGCGTGATCTGTTTGTCGAGGGACGACAGGTGGTGCGGGGTGGCGAGATGGTGACGATCGATCTGCCCCGCGTGGTGGAGCGGCAGAACCATCTGGCGGCACGGTTGATGGGGTGATAGGGGGCGGGCATGTCACATAATTTCGAAGCTCAGCGGCGCGATACCTTTGCCACCTTCAAGGGGGTGAAGAACCTGCCCAAGGAATCGGTCATCGATTTCATGTTTTTCGTCGAGGAGACGGACGCCAACTGGAACGCTTTCGAGAAGGCGTTGAAGGCGCGGGGGTTCAAGCCGCGGCGCGTGGGCGACAATGAGACGGTGATCGCCAGTTTCGGGCCGATCCCGGTGACGCCGGAGGCGATCTGGGACAAGGAACGCGTGGCCACAGAAATCGCGCTGGCGCATGATTTCTATCCCGATGGGTGGGAACTGGCCGAGTAGGGGTCTTTCCCGCGATTGATCTGACGCAAGGTACCAATCCCAAGGTCGTGCAAGCTGTTGTCTGGGGCAGCGGATGGGACATGCGATGCAGGGGGATGCCTATAGACCGGCCGAGATTGCCGCGCTGATCGAGACGGCGGGGGTGGCCAAGGCGGCGCTCTCTTTCGGGCGCATGCTGGTGCTGGCGGTGCTGGCGGGGGCTTTCATCGGCTTTGGGGCGGCGACGTGGTGCGTGGCGATGGCGGGGGTGGACCCCAGCTTTGGCCCGGGCCGCGTGCTGGGCGGGGCGGTCTTTGCGCTGGGCCTGATCCTTGTGGTCGTGGGTGGGGCGGAGTTGTTCACCGGGAATGCGCTGATGGTGATGGCCGCGGTGGATCGGCGGATCACCATGGGGGCCTTGCTGCGGAACTGGGGGATTGTCTGGCTCGGCAACCTGATCGGGGCGGTGGGGCTGGCGCTGGCCTTTGGGGCGAGCGGGCTGCTGGACGGGCCGATGGGGGCGGTGGCGGTGCGGGCGGCGGAGGCCAAGGCGGGGCTGGGGCCTTGGGAGGCGGTGCTGCGGGGTGCCTTGTGCAACGCGCTGGTCTGTCTGGCGGTCTGGCTGAGTTTCGCGGCGCGGTCGGTGACGGATCGAGTGCTGGCGGTGCTGTGGCCGGTGACGGCCTTTGTGGCGTTGGGGTTGGAGCATTCGGTGGCGAATATGTTCCTGCTGCCGCTGGGGTGGCTTGCCGGGGGCGAGGTGCCTTTCGCCGGGGCGGTGGGGAACCTTGTTTGGGTGAGCCTTGGCAATGTGATCGGCGGAGCCGGGGGCGTGGCGCTGGCCTATCGCTTTGCCTTTCCGGCGATGGCGGGGCGGTAGGACCCCCTCCCCGACCCTCCCCCGCCGGCGGGGGAGGGAGAGGCGGAGACGTCGGGCGTTGGGCGGTAAGGATAAGGGGCGTTCCGCCCCCTCTTGGCGCTGTGCGCCAATTCACCCCCTGAGGGTATTTTTGCCAAGATGAATGGGGTGGGGCGTTAAGGTTAACGTTCGGTATTTTACCGGTTTTGACCTGAGCGGGATCGTGTTCGGTCGGGTTCGGCGGGGCCTCTGGGACAAGACAGTTCAGGGGTGCGCCTGATCCTGAGCCATTGGCCGCCTGTGCAGTCAGTGCCGGGGTTTGCCGTTGATCCAGACGCTGCGGATGGCGCGGTCATCGCCCATCATGATGGTGGGGAAAAGTGCCTGCCAGATGGTTTCCGCCCGCGCCGTGGCCTGGGCGATGGCGGGGGTGGAGGCGAGGTCGAGGATCGTCAGGTCGGCCTCCAACCCCGGGGCGATGTTGCCGATGTGGTGCTCGGCGCGCAGGGCGCGGGCCGAGCCGACGGTGGCGAGCCAGATCAGTTGCGAGGGGTGCAGGGCCTGGCCGCGCAGTTGCGCGACCTCATAGGCGGCAGCCATGGTGTGCAGCATGGAAAAGGACGACCCGCCGCCGGTATCGGTGGCGAGGCCCACGCGGAGCTGGCGGGCGAGGGACATGTCGAAAAGCCCTGAGCCGATGAAGGTGTTGGAGGTGGGGCAGTGGACAAGGCTGGCCCCGGCTTCGATCAGGCGGGATTTTTCGCGGTCGGTCAGGTGGATGGCGTGGCCGTAGACCGCGCCTTCGCGCAGCAACCCTTGGGACTCATAGGTATCCAGATAGTCGCGGGATTGCGGGAAGAGGTCGCGGACCCATGCGATTTCATCCGTCTGTTCGGAGAGGTGGGTCTGCATCAGGCAATCGGGATATTCGCGCCAAAGCGCGCCAAGCGCGGCGAGTTGTTCCGGGGTAGAGGTGGGCGAGAAGCGGGGGGTGATGACGTAGGAAAGACGGTCCTGCCGGTGCCATTTTTCAAGGAGCGCCTTGCTGTCGTCATAGGCGGATTGGGCCGTGTCACGCAGGCCTTCGGGGGCGTTTCTGTCCATGCAGGTCTTGCCGGCGTAGAGGCGCATCCCCCGCGTCTGTGCGGCGGTGAAGATGGCATCGACGGAAGCCGGGTGGATGGTGGCATAGGTGCAGACGGTTGTGGTGCCATGGGCGGCGGCGAGGTCGAGGTAGCGGTTGGCGATGAGCTCGGCATAGGCGGGATCGGCAAAGCGCATCTCTTCGGGGAAGGTATAGCTGTTGAGCCAGTCGATCAGCCGCTTGCCCCAAGAGGCGATGATGGCGGTCTGGGGGTAATGGACATGGGCATCGATAAAGCCTGCAGTGATGAGGCTGCGGCCATAGTCATGGATGCGGGCCTGCGGGTTGGCGGCGCGGAGTTGGTCGGCGGGGCCGCTGGTGACGATGCGGCCTTGGTCCACCAGAACGGCGCCGTGGCTTTCGTGCCGGGCGGCGGCCTCGCCCATCGTGAAGGGATCGGCAGTGAAGGACAGCACCTGCCCCAGAAGAAGATCGGCCATGTCATACCCCTTGCATGGCCGCATCCGGCCTGTCATGCGTCGGTGAACACCCTATGGTCTTTTCCGGCTTGGGTAAATTTCCCAACACCCCCTGTTTGCCGGAAACTGCTTTCGTTAGGCTGGGGGTAATCAGGCAGGGTGCGGCATGATGGATCACGAAGCATCGGGCGAAGAGGTCGTGCTGGACGAACAGCGCGTCGAGGCGATCCGCGACGCGGTCGAGGCCGGGGATTCGGGCCGTGTCTTGCGGTTGATGGAGCCGCTGCATGCGGCCGATATTGCCGATTTTCTGGAGCAGATCGACCAGCGCGAGCGGCGGGCTTTCCTTGCGATCTATGCCGGGGAGATCGACGGCGATCTTCTGTCCGAGATTGACGAGACGATCCGCGAAGAGGTGATCGAGAGCCTGCCCGCCGCCGTGGTGGCCGAGGCGGTGCGCGATCTGGACACTGACGATGTGGTGGACATTCTGGAGGATCTGGAGGCCCCGGCGCAGGGGCGGATCCTTGAGGCGCTGGATCTGGCCGACCGGGTGGCGGTGGAACAGGCGATGGCCTATCCGGAAGGATCGGCGGGCCGTCTGATGCAGCGCGAGGTGGTGGTGGCCCCGGAGCATTGGACGGTGGGCGAGGCGATTGACTATCTGCGCGGGGCAGAGGTGCTGCCGGATCAGTTCTATCACGTGATCCTTGTCGATCCGCGGATGAAGCCAACAGGTTATGTCACCCTGGGGCGCATCCTTTCGGCGCGGCGCGATGCGCGTCTGCGCGATCTTGCCGAGGAGAGTTTCCGCACGGTGGAGGCGACGGAGGAGGAATCCGAAGTGGCCTACATGTTCAACCAGTATCACCTGATTTCCTGCCCGGTGGTCGATGCGGGGGGGCGGTTGGTGGGGGTGATCACCATCGATGATGCGATGAACGTGCTGGATGAAGAGCACGAATCCGACATGCTGCTCTTGGCTGGTGTGGGCGAAGAGGCCAGCGTGCTGGACGGGCCCTTTGCCACCGTGCGGCAGCGGCTGCCTTGGTTGGTGGTGAACCTGTTCACGGCGTCGATCTCGGCCTTTGTCATTTCGCGGTTCGAGGCGACGATTGCGGCCATCGTGGCGCTGGCGGCCTTGATGCCGATCGTCGCGTCGACCGGAGGGGTGGCGGGAACGCAGTCGCTGGCAGTGGCGGTGCGGGCCTTGGCGGCACGCGACCTGACGGCCAGCAATGCGCGGCGGGTGGTGTTGCGGGAATTGGCGGCGGGGGCGATGAACGGGTTGGCGCTGGCGCTGGTGATCGGGCTTGCGGGATGGGGGTTGTTTGGCGATCCGTGGATCGGGGCTGTGCTGGCGGCGGCGATGATGGTGAACCAGATCGTGGCGGCTCTGGGCGGCGTGCTGGTGCCTTTGACGATGGACAAGCTGGGGCTGGATCCGGCGCTCGCCTCAGGGACGTTTGTGACCACGCTGACGGATGTTATGGGATTTCTGGCCTTTCTCGGCTTTGCCACGCTGGTGCTGATATGAGCGTTGATCTGGACAAGGCCGCAGCGCGCAAGGCGGCCTTTGCGGCCCGCAAAGCGGCCTTTGCGCGGGGGCAGGGGCAGGCTGCTGAATTGCTGGCCGATCTTCTGGCCGCGCATAGGGGGCGGGCGCTGGCGGGCTATATGGCGATGCGCACGGAGATCGATCCGACGGCGGCGATGGCGGCGCATCAGGGGGTGGTGGGGGTGCCGGTCATCCTTGGGCCGGGGCAGGCGCTGCGGTTTCGCGAATGGTCGCCTGGCTGTGCGATGGTGGAGGGGGAGTTCGGCGCGCGTATTCCGGCCGAGGGGGCCTGGGTGGAGCCGGAAGTGGTGATCGTCCCCCTCGTGGGTTTTGACGCGCGGGGGTATCGGCTGGGCTATGGCGGGGGGTTCTATGATCGCACGCTTGCGGGGCTGCGGGCGCGGCATTCAGTGCTGGCGGTGGGCTTTGCCTTTGCGGCGCAGGAATTGCCGGAGGTGCCGATTGATCAGTACGATCAGCGGCTGGATGTGATCGTGACGGAAGAGGGCATCCGTTATTTCACGGACCTGCCTGATTTTCTGTCTTGAAATATCCCGGGGGTCCGGGGGCTGGCCCCCGGTCCTGCACTGTCCGTTCAGCGCAACATCAGGATTACTTGGCGATTTTTTCGTCGCGGACGAACATGTTTGCCCAGGCGCGGTCGATCAGGTCGGGGGTCATCTGGTAGGGGATGCCCTCGAATTCGCAGATGGAGATCATCTGGTCGATCAGGAAGACCGGCTGATAGTTGGCGTAGTTGTTGTTGATGGTGGGGTATTTCACCTTGAGCAGGTGGACGAGGGATTTCTCGTCCAGCGGCATCTTCTTTTTGCGGGCCACGAGGGCGAAGATCTTCAGGAAGTTTTCCTGATTGGGGCCGTCGATCTTGATCTTGAAGAAGATACGACGCAGGGCCGCGCCGTCGAAGATTTCGTTGGGGTGGAAGTTGGTGGAGAAGATCACCAGCGTGTCGAAGGGGACGGTGAATTTCTCGCCTGACTGAAGGGAGAGGATGTCGCGGCCTTCTTCCAGCGGCACGATCCAGCGGTTGACGATCTTTTGCGGAGGTTCGGATTGGCGACCAAGGTCATCGATGATGAAGATGCCACCGGTGGATTTCAGCTGAAGCGAGGCGTTGTAGGTGCGGGCGGTGGGGTTGTATTTCAGATCGAGCATGTCGAGCGTGAGTTCACCGCCAGTGATCACGGTGGGGCGTTCGCAGCGGATGTAGCGCGCGTCGTAGCGGTTGCCTGCGCGGCGCAGGCTGGTGGGATCATCCACCTGTTCTTCGGCGGCGGCGTGAACGATCGGGTCATAGACCGTGATGATCTGGCCGGAATATTCGATGGCGCGGGGAATGTAGATCTTGTCGCCCAAGGCATCGCGAATGCCGTTGGAGATGGACGATTTCCCGTTGCCCGGCGGGCCATACATCAGGATGGACCGGCCGGAGGTGACGGCGGGACCCAGATTGTCGATCAGGTCGGGGGGCAGGATCAGGTGACCCATGCCTTTCATCAGTTCCTGACGCGTCAGGGTGATGTTGCGGACTGACTGGCGTTTGACCTGTTCCTTGTAGATGTCCAGCGGAACGGGGGCGGCACCGTAGTATTCGGATTGGGACAGCGCATCGAGCGCGCGGGCCTTACCGGCATCGGTGAGCTGATAGCCCATTTCGCTGCCGGAGGTGGCGTGCAGCGTACCGGTTGCTTCGACGAAGCGTTGGGTGCGGGCGTTATCGATCATTTCCTGGATCAGCGTCAGCGGCAGGGCGATGATCCGCGAGAGGTCGGAGACATATTCGAGGTTCATGCGGAACATCGTCTTCAGCAGCAGATCGCGCAACAGGACGGGCGAAAGACCGGTTTCCGCCAGAGACTTGGGCTGCGGCGGGGGCGTGACCGACGGGGTCGGCGCGGCGGGCTGAGCCGTGGTCTGTGTCAGCGGTGCGGAAGGGGCGTTCATGCCTGTGGCTCTCCGGTCAGGGCGCGGGATCGTGATGCCCCCGGATTAGCCGTCATTCATGGAGAAATTCGGGCAGAGATGAGGAGACCGAGCAGAAAATAGAAACTAAGCGTGCCGGACAGTGCGAGGCCCATGGGGAATTTGCGATGGGTCCAGCTTGCCCAGTCAGCGGTGGCGGCGCGGAAGGGCGGGACGAGGCGCATCAAGCGATGCGCGAAGAAGGCGGCCAGCAGGCAGACGGAGAACAGCACGAAGACGAGTGCGGGGCTGGATTCGGCAAAGAACGGAGCCATGGCGGCCGCAAATTTGGAATCGCCCGCACCAACCACCCGTGCGGCCGTTGCGACAAAACCCACCACCAGCGTGATGGCACCCAAGGCAAGACCCCAGAGATAGCTGTTGAAGGGCAGGGCGATGGGGCCGATCACGATGAACACCGCCGCCAGCGTCAGAACGGCGGTGTTGGGGATTTTCATGAATTTCATGTCGGACCAGGCCACCCAGAGGCCGATGGCCAAGACTGGCAGCAGGAACCACAGGGTGGACCAGAGCGAAGGCAGATCGTCGAGTCGCATCGGCGATCAGGCCTCGAGCGCGGCCAGGCTGCGAACGGCGGCCTCGAAATGTTGGGGATGGGTGGAAATGGCATCTTGCAGCAGGGCCTTGCCGACAGCGACATCGCCCTTCTTGATGGCGGTCAGACCGAGGGTGTACAGAAGTTCGGCCTTTTCCGTCTGGGTCACGGTGATGACCGGCATGTCGTATTTGCGCTGCGCGCCACGGGCCATGACGAGGTTGTTCTTGGCGGTGAACATGGTGTTGTCGAAGGTCAGCGCCTGAGTGAACAGCCGTTCCGCACCGGCATAGTCGGCGCGGCTGAGCTTGGAAAAGCCCCAGTTGTTATAGACGCCTGCGGGTTTCGTGGTCATGCCTGCAGCGATTTCGTAGAAGCTGTCGGCCTTTTTCCAATCCTTGCGGCTATCGGCGACCATCGCCTCAAGGCGGTAGCGTTCAAAGGTTTCATGGGTGGGCGGGATGCGGTTCAGCTCGGCTGCGGCCTTGTCCCATTCATTCGTGCGGATGAAAGCATCGGCAAGGGCGACGCGGTCTTCGGGCGTGCCTTCGGGGGAATTGGCGACCGCAGTCCAGACTGCGATGGCATCGGCCGGGCGGTTGGCGCGGATCAGCGATTTCCCAAGGCCGCGCTTGAGATCAACGCGATTGGGCTGTTCGGTCACGGCCTTGTTGAAATAGGCCACGGCTTCATCAGGATCGCCAACCGTGAGCATGATGTCATTGAGGTTTGTGGCGTCGATGACATTGACGCTTTCAATGGCGCGCTGCACCTCGGCATCCGAGGATTTCTGGCACGCTGAAAGTGCCACCGTGCCGGTGAGGCACAGGGCAACGAGGACAGGGTGGCGCATGTTGTTGCGTCCTTTTTTGCTGCTCGATCCTTTGGCCCCCCTAGAGCTGCGACAGCAGGACGAACTGGCCCCGACCGCGCCGCACAAGGGAGAAATTCGATTCTTCTTGAGGGTCTTGTATCACGTTTGCTTCGCTTTGTGCGATAGCGAGGCGCAGATTTTCGCGAATGGAGTCCGTTTCGCCACTGTCCTGGGCAAAAGCTTGCTGGAAGATCAACCGGGCCTCGGCCGGTTTGCCCTGTTCCATCAGCACCACACCCAGATTGTTGAGCGCGGGAACAAAGGTCGGGTCTTCCTTGATGGCGCGGCGGAGGATCTGTTCGGCTTGGCCAAGGCGGCCAAGGCGCAGGTTGGCAGAGCCGATGGCCGAGAGGACATCGACATTCACCCCTACCTCGCCTGCCGCGCGCAGATAGGATTTGAGCGCCAGTTCATATTCGCCCGCTTCCATCAGGCGATGGCCGACGATCAGCCCGTCTTCGCCATCGGCGCGGGCGTTCACGCCCGGGGGCGTGCGCGTGTCGGATGTGCCAAGGCCGCCGGTCGGTTGACAGGCGGCCAGAAGCGAGATGCCCGCGAGAGCGGTCAGGTAACGCCGTATCAAGTTGGGCTCAGCCCCCTCCGAATGCCTTCATCACGCCGTGGATGGATGGCCCGATCAGGATCACCATCAAGGGCGGCACAGTAAACAGCATTGTGCCGAGGGTCAGCTTCGTCGGCAAGGTGTTTGCCTTTTCTTCTGCGCGCATCACACGCTTGTCACGCATTTCGGCAGAGTAGACACGCAGCGCTTCGGCGATGGAGGTACCGAAGGTCGCGGATTGGATCATCGTGGTGACAAAGGACGTGATATCGTTCAGCCCCACGCGTTCCGACATGTCGCGCAGCACGGCGACGCGTTCCTTGCCGGCGCGGACCTCTTGGCTGACGATGTCGAATTCTTCGGCCAATTCGGGATAGGCGTTGCCGATCTCTTTGGCCACGCGGGCGATGGACTGGTCGAGCGACTGGCCCGCCTCGACGCAGACAAGCATCATGTCAAGCGCATCGGGGAAGCCTTCGGTGATCGCCTCCTGGCGGGTCTGCAGACGCCGCTGAACCCAATAGGTGGGCAGGTAGTAGCCAGCGGCTGCCGGAAGCAGGGTGGAGAGCGCCATCGCCTGAAGGTCCAGTTCCTGCGAGCGACTGACGACGAAGGTATAGACCATACCAAGCAGCAGAAGGCCGATGCCCAGAAGGAATTGCATCGCATGGAACATGCGGACCGAATTCTTGCCGCGATAGCCCGCGCGCAGCATCTTGAGCTTGGCGGCGGACATCTGCTCTTTGTCCTGGGGTTCCAGGAAATGGGCAAACTTGTTGAGCTTGTCGCTGCGGTCAGAGGCGCGGCGCAGGTCGCCCTCGCGGGCGGCGCGGTCCTTGTCGCGTTCAGGGGCGCGGTTTTGCTGTTTGAGCTTATCAAACGGCTCCGCCTCCTTGCGCAGCAGGAACGGAAGGGTGACAAGGATCAACATCAACCCCAGCCCACCCGCAAGCAGGAGCGGGCCTGTTTCGCCCATGCGGGAGACGATGAATTCGTTCAGCGAAGCAAGCATGGCTCAAACCTTGATATTGACCATTATCTTCATGAAGATAACGTTGACGACGAGGAAGCCGCAGACGCCGAGGGCGAAGGGAACGAACAAGGTGCTTTCTTTCACACCATCGTAGTAGTCGGGCTTGAGCATCTGGATCATCACCAGTGCCGCAATGGGGAAGGCGGACAGGAACATGCCGGACCATTTCGCCTCGGCCGTGATGGCGCGCACGCGGCGGAACAGTTTGAACCGGGCGCGGATCACCTTGGCCAGACCATCCAAAATCTCGGCCAGGTTGCCGCCGGATTGCTGTTGGATCGACACGGCGACGGCAAGGAAGTGGAGATCCTGATTGTCCATCCGCGAGGCGAAGGACCGCAGGCTTTCGGCGATGTCGCGGCCATAGGTTGCCTCATCCGCGATCAGGCCGAATTCGGTGCCCAGCGGATCGGCGACTTCCTTGGAGACAATGCCAACGGCGGCAGAAAAGGGGTGTCCGACGCGCAGCGAGCGGACCATGAGTTCCACCGCATCGGGAAGCTGTTCTTCCAAGAGCGACATGCGCTTCTTGGCCTTGCGGGAGACCCAGACATAAACGCCGCCCACGCCCATTGCGGCGGCCAGCCCGATGCGGACAGGCGTTTCTGCCTCGGTGCCGACGGTAAGGCCGACATAGGCGAAGGCCCCGAGCAGGACCATGATCCCGATCAGCTGCTGGGGCGAGAAGGCGATGTTTGCCTTTTGCGCCTTGGACGCCAGCATCTTGTAGAGCGGGATGCCCTTGGCGTTCATGTGCTGCGACATTTCCTTGCGGAGCTGTTCGAGCACCTGTTCGCGGTTCTGGTTTTTCTCCAGCAGGGCAAGGCGTCGGCTGACGCGGGAGTTGAGGCTGATCGATTTGCCGAAGACAGTCAGATACAGGCCCTCGACCATGACCACGACGGCCACGAAGATCAGGATGTAGATGACGGGGGCTGCACTGAATTCCATTATTGGCGGACCTGATCAGATGATGGGTTCATAGATGGATGCCGGCAGGTCATAGCCCCACTGGCGGAAGCGGTCGGAATAATGCGAGCGCACGCCGGTTGCGTTGAAACGGCCGATGATCTTGCCCGAAGGTTCGACGCCGAGGCGTTCGTAGCGGAAGATTTCCTGCATCGAGATCACGTCGCCTTCCATGCCGGTGATTTCGGTGATGGAAACCATGCGGCGCGAGCCGTCCTGCAGGCGGGAGGCCTGCACGATCAGGTTGACGGCGGAGGCGATCTGCGAGCGCACCGCTTTGAGCGGCATTTCGATACCGGCCATGGCGACCATGTTTTCCAGACGCGAGATGCCGTCGCGGGCGTTGTTGGCGTGGATCGTGGTCATCGACCCGTCATGGCCGGTGTTCATGGCCTGCAGCATGTCGATGACTTCCTCGCCGCGGGTTTCGCCCACGATGATGCGGTCCGGGCGCATCCGCAGCGCGTTGCGCAGACAGTCACGCTGGGTGACGGCGCCTTTGCCTTCGACGTTCGGCGGGCGGCTTTCCATGCGGCCCACATGGACCTGCTGAAGTTGAAGTTCGGCGGTGTCTTCGATGGTCAGCACGCGTTCGGTGTTGTCGATGAAAGAGGAAAGTGCGTTGAGCGTGGTGGTCTTCCCCGACCCCGTCCCGCCCGAGACGATGATGTTAAGGCGGGTGGAGACGGCGGCCTGCAGGTAGGCGGCCATTTCTTCGGTAAAGGCGCCGAAGCGGACGAGGTCGCCCACGCCCAGTTTTTCCTTTTTGAACTTCCGGATGGAGACGAGCGAGCCATCCACCGCCACCGGCGGAACCATGCAGTTGAAGCGCGATCCATCGGCGAGGCGGGCGTCGCAATATGGGTTGGATTCATCGACCCGGCGGCCCACGGCAGACACGATCTTGTCGATGATCCGCAGAAGGTGGCGTTCATCCTTGAAGGTGATGTCGGTCAGGGTCAGCTTCCCGCCGCGTTCCACGAAGATGCGTTGCGGGCCGTTCACGAGGATGTCGGAGACGGAATCGTCTTTCAGCAGCGGCTCCAGCGGACCAAGACCCATGACTTCGTCATAGAGTTCCTGGTTGAGGGTGGCGCGGTCATCCTTGTTGAGCGCGACGGACATTTCCGACAGCGCTTCGGAGGTGATGTCGGCGATCTCGGACCGGAGGTTTGCTTCTGTCGCGTGTTCGAGAGCGCCGAGATTGAGGCTTTCGAGGAGCTTCTTGTGAAGCTCGACTTTCAGCTCCATCAAGCGTTCCTTGCGCTTCTTTTCCTTGTCCGCTGCGGCGGCCTCGGGCGTGGCGGGAACCGTTGTGGGCCTGCCGCCAAGCACGGGCTTTGGCGGCGCACCGGCCGTCTTGGGCGGCGCGGCGGGGCCGGCTGCGGGTTGCGGCATGGCAGCGCCGGGCGCAGCCTGCGTCACCGGGCGCAGGGCGGTTTTCAGATCGGTACCGTCAGGTTTCTTGAAGCGTGAAAACATCAGATGGGCCCCCCAGGCCAAGGCAGTCTGATCGGGTTACGTTTACTTGCGGCCGGTTTCGACGGCGCGGTTCAGGTCGAACAAGGATTTGGCAAGCTTTTGAATTTCCTTGCGGACCGGGTTCTTTGGCGCGCTGGAGGACAGCGGATGACCGTGGTCATTCGCCTGTGTCACCTGCGTGCCGCCATCCGGGATCTGCACTTCGAGCCGGATGTCGAGGCTTTCGGACATGCGCTTCACCCGGCTCTTGGCAGAGAGGTCGGTGAATTTGGGCGCACGGTTCAGGACGTAGCGGAGTTTTTCATGCGGCAGCGTTTCGGCCTTGAGCGCGCGGACAAGCCGCAGCACGTTCTGGGCCGAGCGAAGGTCAAGGTCCATCGTGGCAAAGTAAACATGTGCGCGGGACAGGACGGTTTCCGTCCAGGCGACGATGGTTTTCGGCATGTCTATGATGACGAAATCGAAGTTCGTCTGCGCCATGTCGATGATGCGGGCGATGTCTTCGGGCGCGACGATATCCAGCGGCAGCATGTCGGCCGGGGCCGTCAGAACGTGCAGCTTGTCGTTGTAGGTCAGCATCGCCTCAAGAAACGCGTCGCTGTCGGCGGCGGCGGTGTCGGACAGAAGTTCGAACACCGATTCCTTGCGCGGCAGATCGAGATAGGTGGCGACGGAGCCATATTGGAAATCGAAATCCAGCAGGCACACGCGGGGCGGATTTGTCTTGTCGATTGTTGCAAGTTCCCAGGCGAGGGTCACCGCGACGGTCGAGGCGCCCGAGCCGCCCGACAGGCCGTGCACGGGCAGGAGCACACCGTCACGGTCGCCCTTGGCCTTGAAGGCGGGGGTCTGGGGGGCTGCATCAGGGACGGCGTGCAGATGGGTGACCGATGCACTGGCCGGGGGCGGCGTGGTGGCCTGCACCGGGGCGGGCTTGCGGATGCGTTCGATCGCCTCTTTCAGCGCACCATCGGGCAGGGGATAGGGGACGAAGTCATCGGCACCAAGGCGAAGCAGCTGGTGCAGTCCGGCCGGGCTGATCTGATCGGCGATCAGGATCACCTTGATGTGGCGTTCCGTGGCGGATTTGATGATTTCGGTGATGCGGGACAGATCGCCCTCATCTTCGGCATTCACTGCGATGGCGACAAATTCGAGATTTTCGGCATCAGGCTGGATCAGAAAATCACG
Source organism: Variovorax paradoxus (assembly GCA_943370085.1). Classification (GTDB taxonomy): domain Bacteria; phylum Pseudomonadota; class Alphaproteobacteria; order Rhodobacterales; family Rhodobacteraceae; genus Paragemmobacter. Next base: position 130,493 of record CALRPT020000007.1, read on the forward strand.
GGCATCTTCAAAGGTGAGATCGCCCCAGCTTTCGCCAAGTTCCAGTTCCATATCGTCGATCAGCAGATCGAAATTCTGGATGTCCCGCGAAATGGTGCAGGCCAGAATCGGCGCGGGATCCGGCATCATGTTGGCAGCAGTGCTCATCGCCTTTTGTCCTTCTTGGCCGGGGGTGGCGATGGGCTGCGCGTGCCCGGCCCGGAAGCGGGCAGGCGTGCAGGACCACCGGTCATCCCCGCACGGCAACGGTGCCGTGAGATTGTTCCCAGTCAGTGTGGAAGCTGGGGGGGAATGGTGGCGATTCTTGGGCTAGAAAGGCGTGATTGTTTGGTATTTGGCGACTTTAACCGGGCAGGGCGGGGGAGTGTCGCGTTTCGGTGTGTGGCCTGACGTATGGCACGCGCTGGTGCCAGAAACGAAGCGGGCGGGAGACATGGCCCCCGCCCGTACCTTCGTGGACTTGTCCAGGTCAGGGACCGGCAGGCGGCGCCATCCCTGCCGGAGCGGCGCCCGCGGGCGAAGCCGCAGCTGCGGCAGCTGCCGGGATCGCGCTTTCGATGTAGGAACGGTAAATCACTTCGGCATATTTGCCGTCGAGGATATTCGGGTGGCGTTTCACGAAGCCCGATACTTCGGTCACGGTGCGGCGGTTCGCCTCTTCCGGGCCGGGGGTGGCGATGACGGGCCGGGTTTCACCAAAGGACACCAGCGCCTCAAGCCGCGAACGCGACAGACCGCGCGAGGCAAAATAGGCGACGACCGCTTCGGCACGGCGTTGACCCAGCGCACGGTTGTAACCGTTGGAGCCCACCAGATCGGTATGGCCGTAGACGCGGAAGCGCACTTCGGGGAACTGGCGGATGAAATTCGCCTGATTGTCCAGAACAGCGCGTGCCTCGGGGGTGAGTTGCGCGCTGTTGAAGGGGAAGGTGATGGTGTTGGGCACTTCGCGGGCGAAGCGTTCGCCCAGCGCCTGCACCGGGTCGATCTGGCCGGTGGCGACCAGATAGTTGTTCATCGTGGCGTTGCCGAAACCGCCTTCGTCGACATCGGCGCCGATTGTCTTGCCTTCACAGGCGGCGAGGGCGACGAGGGCGGTCAGGGCAAGGGCTGCGGATTTCATGGCCATCCCCTTATTCCATCACATAGCCGTAGGAGCCGGTGAAATCCTGCCGGGCGACTTCGCCCGCAGCACCGGTGGTGGCGGCCTTGCCGACTTCGCCGAACAGGAACAATTCGCGTTCGGTGGGCAGGCGGACCCGGTCGGTGGGCAGGGCCAGCGCCTCGCCCCGCGTGGGGGAAACGAGGTGCGGGGTGACGATGATCACCAGTTCGGATTGTGAGTTCTGATATTCGGCCGAACGGAAGAGCGTACCGAGGATCGGGATATCGCCCAGCCAGGGCACCTGGCTGTTGTTGTCGCGGAAGTCGTCTTGCAGCAGGCCTGCGATTGCGAAGCTTTCGCCATCCCGCATTTCGACGGTTGTCGAGGTTTCGCGGCGTTTGAAGGCGGCCAGCGTGATGCCGTCCTGTTCCTGCGTGACTGTTCCGTCAATGGACGAAACGGCGGCTTGAATCTGCAAGTTTATCAGGTCGCCATCAACCACGGTGGGGATGAACTTCATCTCGACGCCGAAGGGTTTGTATTCGACGGTGATGGTGCCATCATCCGACACGGGAACGGGATATTCGCCGCCCGCAAGGAATTTAGCCTCTTGCCCGGACAGAGCGGTAAGGTTGGGTTCGGCGAGGGTGCGCACGACGCCTTTTGTTTCAAGGGCTTCGAGCAGAATGCCAATTTGCAGCGACCCGGTTGTGAAGCCCAGAACGCCAAGCGCGCGGGTGTCCGGGCTGCTTGCCGTTACAGGAAACTGCCCGACGGTGTTGCCAGCGGGGTTGGCGGCCGTTGAGCCGCTAAGCCAACCCCCCGTTTCCAGAAGATCGCCCGTCCCGGACGAGTTCGAGATGCCAAGCGAGGCTGACAGATTCTTGGACACCGAGCGCTGCATTTCGGCAAAGCGCACCTTGAGCATGACCTGCTGCGTGCCGCCGACCGACATCAGATTGGACACGCGGCCAGCGGCATAGCGTTCGGCAAGGTCGAGCGCGCGGGCGAGTTTCTGTGTGGACGAGACGGTGCCCGACAGCACGATGCCATCATTCGCGGTGCGAACCTCAATCTTTTCGCCGGGCAGGATCTGGTTCAGACGTTCCTTGAATTCGGCGATGTCGGTGGTGACCTGCACTTCGACATTGGTGATCAGTTCACCTTCGGCCGTGAAGAGCGTCAGCGTGGTGCGACCGGGCGTCTTGCCGAGCACATAAATCGACCGGTCAGACAGGGTGGAGATATCGGCAATGCCGGGGTTGGCGATGGACAGTTCCGCGAAGGGAACATCGCTTTCCAGAACCACGGCGCGGTTCATCGGCACTTCCAATGCCTGCGCGACCGTCCCTTTGACGACCCTCAGCACTTCGGCCCTTGCCGGCATGGAGGCAAGGGTGGCGAGGGCCAAACCCATCGCGCCTGCTGCCATCAACTGTCGCATCTGCATCGGTGACCTGCCCTTTCGATCACACCTCTTCGGGCGGGTCTTAGGTGCCCGCTCCGTCGCCCAACATGCCCGAGGTGAAGTTTATTTGCAAGAATCATTGCCTTACACGCCGTTCCTTATGTGGATAACTGGCAACAGATGTTAATTTGGCGCAAGGCATGGCGGAAGAAGAAGGGCGCAGCCACCATATCCGGTGGTTGCGCCCCTTATGGACCACTCGCCGATTGGCGATCAGTTGGTGCAGGGGATCGGGATTTCCACGACCTCGCCGCCCTTGCGGTTGCGGATGGTGCAGACTTTCTCGGCCTCGACCTGTACCGCTTCCTGCTCCACGATGCCGAGGAGGGAGGCGCTGTCGACCTCGATCTTGTCGGTGATGGCAGTGCTGTCGGTGCCGACGAGCGAAAGCGCCAATTTACCGGTGGCCTGCGCCTGTGCCAGACGGGCGACCTGTTCCTGGGTGGCCTGTACCGTCACCGTCTGGGCCACGACGGCGCCGCCGGTGGTGGCACCTGCGGCCGTCTGGTCGATGGCGATGACGTTGACGCTGGATTCGATCAGGCGGGTGATTTCGCGCAGGCCATCATTGCCCGTCCAGTAGACATCGACGAAGTTGCCGGGATAGACGAAGCCGGACACGCCCGAGGAGGCGTCGACGCTGATCGCAAAGGCGCGTTTGCCATCGTCCAGCGCGCCGGTCAGGCCTGCGGGCTGTCCGGGTTCGGTGACCTTGACGGCCAGAATGGGTTCGTGCGTTTCCATCGGGCGCAGCACGTAGCGGGGGCGTTCCTCATTCGGGGGGAAGAGAACAGCCTCGTCGCTGAAGGTGCCTTCGGGAAGCGCACTTTTTTGCCAGTAGATTTTCTTTACATCTTCCACCAGCAGCGGGTCGCCGTATTTGAGCGGCTTGGACACCACATAGACTTCGACAAGTTCGCCAACCTGATTGCGGAAGGCGCGTTCCTTATCCAGCGCGGAGGCGGTCTGGTTGATGTAGCCCTGTGCCATGTAAACAGCAAAGCCCGCCAGCGCCACGCCGACGAGCAGGACCAATCCGAAAATCATACGCATTGTCTTTTGCCTCGATGTGTTCCGCGCCACTGCGGGCGGGTTTGGTGGATGCCCGGAACAAGCCGTGCCTGCGGGCGAATTAGTTGTCGCTGTTGGCGATCATGTCCGCCGCCACGTCGGATGTGGCGGTCTGGGTCGAATTGCCGATCGTTGTGAGGACGGGGATGGACAACAAGCAAACGGCGGCCGCAAGCACGACCCAATCTGCCGTCACGGCGCCATCTTCTTCGGCAAGGAAGCCCTTCAGGAAGAAACGGTAGGCTTTTGTGCCGAACATGACCAAACTCCGGTTCGCTGTTACTCACGCCGGGCGATCCATTCGCCTGGCAACGCTGAAATCGATGAATTACCGCCCTTGTGGCTGCGGCCAGGCCTTTGGCCTGGCCGCGCTGAAAACGTCGCGTCTTGCGTGACGATCAGTTGTCCGAGTTCGAGATCACGTCCGCGCCAACGCCGGTGGCGGCGGTCTGGATCGAGGTGCCCATGGTGTTGGCGATGATGATGCCCAGGCCCACAACGGCGCCGGTCAGCACGACCCAGTCAACGGTCACAGCGCCGGATTCGTCGTTCTTGAAGGACTTGAAGATGTTCAGCAGTTTCATGGTGGTATTCCCTTGGTTCAGGTTCATGTTCAGGTCTTGCTCACAACCGCGCCGGTGTCTGTCGGTCCTTACGTTCCGTGCCGTCTTCCGTTCGGTATGAGAGCATATGGCCCCTGAATCGTGGCGGCAGTTGGGTGGCGAATGGGCATTTTCGGCCACATGTAATTTTTTAGTGCGGGATGAGCTAACTATCTGAAAACACGTAAAACAAAGTTTTTCGACGCATACTTTCGGCTGGGTTTTCATTCTTTCGGCTGGCAATTTTGGCGGTTTTGCCACGTTTTTTCCGGGCAGGAGTGGTGTGAAAGGCCATTTTGAGGGATAGTTGGCAACCAAGAGGCAGGTACAGACAGGAAAGGCATCCGGCAGAGATGCGATTCCGGGCAGCAATCATCGCGCTGATGGCGTCAGCGATTCCCCTTTCCGTATCGGGTGAGGGGCTGGACCCTTCACGCGATTTCACCTTCAAGCGGGTGAAGGTGGGGGAGCGGCAGTCGCGGGCGCAGGGGTTGGTGCAGATTGACCCCATGGAACAGGCGCGGCTGCTGGCGGCGTTGCCCAAGACCAGCGCCCCGCATCAGGTGCCCGACCTGCCGCCGATCGACGGCGGAACCGAGGCGGCCAAGCCGCCGCTGGGGCCTGTGCCGCAGCCGGAGGCGGCCTTCGCATGGTTCTGGGATTCGGTTCCATCTGGCATCGACGATGTGTCCGGGCGCTTCCCGCTGGCGCTGGCCACCCTGACGCAGGGGCCGGGGGGCAAATCGGTGCCCACGCCCCGGATGCAGCACATGCAGGAATTGGCCGACGAGTTCGGGACCGAGCTGTTGAAGGCCACGGTGGGAACGGAAGTATCGCCCGCGCTGGCGCTGGCGGTGATGGCGGCGGAAAGCGCCGGGAAGGCGGATGCCGTCAGCCATGCCGGGGCGCAGGGGTTGATGCAGCTGATCCCGGCCACGGCGGAGCGGTTCGGGGTGACCGACTCGATGGACCCGGTGGAGAACATCAAGGGCGGGGTCGCCTATCTGGACTGGCTCATGAAGCATTTTGACCGGGACCCAATCATGGTGATCGCGGCCTATAATGCGGGCGAGGGGGCGGTGAAGGCCAACCGTGGGGTGCCGCCCTATGCCGAGACGCGGGATTACGTGCCCAAGGTGCTGGCGGCCTGGACGGTCGCGCAGGGGCTTTGCCTGACGCCGCCCGAGGTGGTGAGCGACCCTTGCGTGTTCCGCATCATCTCGGCCAGCAACTAGCGAACCGGGTCAGACGGCGAAGACATCCGCCCATTCGGGGTGCTTCTTGCGCTGGGCATTGACGAAGGGGCAGAGCGGCATGATGCGCACGCCGTCCTTGCGCGCATCCTCGACAAGCCGGGTGATGAGGGCGAGGCCCGCGCCAGTGCCGCGAAAGCTGTCGGGGACGGCGGTATGATCTGCGATGATCAGGGTGGGCGTTGTGATGGAATAGGTCAGTTCTGCCTCGGCCCCGTTCAGGCGGATGACGTAGCGGCCCTTGGTGGCCCCGTGTTCGCGTGTGATGTCATGGGTCATGGCGGGGTCCTTGGGTGAGGCAAAATTTTCCATGGGAAAATTTTGCCGAGGGCAGTGAAAAATCTTCACTGAAGATTTTTCGGTCGGGCAGGGGAGCGAAAAATTTTCGGGAAAATTTTTCGTTTGCGCCAAGAAAGTGCCGCGCGTCCGGCCTGGGCCGGAGGCGCGGTCTGTTCAGTTGACCAGCGTCGCCTCTGTTGCAGCGCGGATTTCGGCCTCGGTCACGCCGTCGGCCAGTTCGATGATCTTGAGCCCGCCGGGGACGACGTCTAGCACGCCGAGATTGGTGATGATGCGGTTGACCACGCCCTTTCCGGTGAGCGGCAGGGTGCAGGCTTTCAGCACCTTGGATTCACCGTGTTTCGAGGTGTGGTCCATCACCACGACCACGCGGCCCACGCCGGCGACAAGGTCCATCGCGCCGCCCATGCCCTTGACCAGTTTGCCGGGGATCATCCAGTTGGCCAGATCGCCGTTTTCGGCCACTTCCATCGCGCCGAGGATCGCCATGGCGATCTTGCCGCCGCGGATCATGGCGAAGGACTGGGCGGAATCGAAGAAGGCGGTCTGCGGCAGTTCGGTGATGGTCTGCTTGCCTGCATTGATGAGGTCGGCGTCTTCCTCGCCTTCAAACGGGAAGGGGCCCATGCCGAGCATGCCGTTTTCGGATTGCAGCGTGACCTCGACGCCCTCGGGGATGTAGTTCGACACCAGCGTCGGGATGCCGATACCAAGGTTGACGTACCAGCCGTCCTGCAATTCCTGCGCCGCGCGGGCGGCCATCTGGTTTCTATCCCACGGCATCAGACGGACTCCTTCTTGCGGACGGTGCGCTGTTCGATGCGCTTTTCGTGGCTCCCTTGCACGATGCGGTGGACATAGATGCCGGGCAGGTGGATGGAGTCGGGGTCGAGGGAACCCAAGGGGACGATCTCCTCAACCTCCACCACGCAGATCTTGCCGCAGGTGGCGGCGGGCGGGTTGAAGTTGCGGGCGGTCTTGCGGAAGACGAGGTTGCCCGAGGGATCGGCCTTCCAGGCCTTGACGATGGACAGGTCGGCGACGATCCCGGTTTCCAGTATGTAGTCCTGACCGTTGAACTGCTTCACATCCTTGCCTTCGGCGATGACGGTGCCCACGCCCGTGCGGGTGTAGAAGCCGCCGATGCCCGCGCCGCCTGCGCGCATCCTTTCGGCAAGTGTGCCCTGCGGGTTGAACTCCAGCTCCAGCTCGCCCGACAGGTATTGGCGCATGAATTCGGCGTTTTCGCCGACATAGGAGGAGATCATCTTCTTGACCTGACGGCTTTCCAGCAGAACGCCCAGACCGAAGCCGTCGACGCCCGCGTTGTTGGAGGCGACGGTCAGGCCCTTGGTCCCGGCCTTGCGGATGGCGGCGATCAGCAGTTCCGGGATGCCGCAGAGGCCAAAGCCGCCGGAGGCGATCAGCATGCCGTCGAACAGGACCCCGTCCAGCGCGGCATCGGCGCTGGGATAGATTTTCTTCATGCGTCTGGCTCCCCGCAAACTGTCGGGCGTCATATGGAACCGGGCTGCGGGCGGTGTCAATTGCCGCGCCGCGGCGAGATGGTCACCGCGTCGCCGTGAAGAGGGTTGTCGCCTCGTCGGATTTCAGAAGCAGCGCGCCCTCAGGGGTGATGTCGAATTGCGTGATCTGCGCAAAGGCGGCGTAGACGGCGGATTCGGTTTCCATCAGGGAAGTTGGGCAGGCCATGCGGGTGCCGGCCATGGGGCCGAAGGATAGCCCTTCACCGGTGAGGGTGTAGCTGCCGGAATAGCGGTTGCAGGCGGCATGGCCCAGGATGCGGCCAGCCTCGAAGGTCATGGTGACATCGGCGCCCTTGTGCAGGGCGGTGCCATCCAGCGCGGTCACGACCCAGTCGCCCGCCAGCAGGCGCGCGGGATCGCCGGCGCATCCGGGCAGATCGGCGCCGTCGCGGGTGAGGGTGACGGTGAAGGGGTAGACCATCCCGCTCATGCTGTCGCGGCAGAGCGTTTGCGTCAGGCGCAGGGGGCCTGCGGCGGTGGCGAAGAGGAGGCTATCCGCCTCGGTCACCGGGTCTGTGAAAGGGGCGTCGAGGGTGGTGCCTTCCATGTCATTATAGCGGCCGCCCTCTGGCGTGACGCTGAGCGACCAGAAGGGTTCATTGCCGCGCGCTGTGAACGGGAGGAGGTCGGCCCTGTCTTGTGCCATGGCAGGGGGCGCTGCACTTAGGAGAACGGCAGCAAGAGCGAGGGTTTGACGGTGGAACATGAACACCTCTCTTCATTAAGGTAGCAGGATAAACGGATCGCTTCGGTGTGCAAAGCGGACAGATGGCCTTGGGCTTTCCCTTGGCTTGCCGAGTTGCTAGGCAGGTGTGGCACCCTCGCGCCCGCGTGGTGGAATGGTAGACACAGGGGACTTAAAATCCCTAGGCCGAAAGGCCGTGCGAGTTCGACTCTCGCCGCGGGCACCAGGGGTAGTCAGGGCTGCTAGCGTTGCGCTGAGGCTCTGACGCTCTCGATTTGAAAGCGGTTGCACGCTGAGAGATCAGCGAAAAACTTGAGCGTTCTTCCGTTTTTTCGAAAGTTTTAAATCGGCGTGTTCCGTCTGCAATGCTGCCAATCTTGCAGTCCTATTGTCAAAATGGAACCGAACACGGTATGGTTGCATTAACACATGTTAACACTCCCTTTGCGATAAGCCTGTTTGGGCAAAACGAAGATAGGCAGGTCGGACATGCAGATCCTTGCGGTTGATGATGACGCCGTGTTTCTTGAGATTCTTGAGCACAAGTTGCGGACGATCGGTCTTGACGACTTGGAGATGTTGAACGGCCCCGATGATGTGTTGAAGGTTCTGGTGCAGCGGGCCGAGGTGTTCGACTGCATCCTTCTGGACATCGAGATGCCCGGGAAGACGGGAATCGAGCTTTGTGGGCAGATCCGGGCCCTGACGGCCTATCGGCACACGCCGATCATCATGATCACGTCGCTGGCGGATCGGCGCAATATTGACCGGGCCTTTCAGAACGGGGCGTCGGATTACATCACCAAACCATTGGATACGATGGAACTGCAGGCGCGGATGGGTTCCGTGCAGCGGTTGGTGGAGGAACACAAGCGGCTGAAGGCTTTGGAGCATCAGGTCAGCCTGTTGCCCGAGGCGGTGCCGCTGGAGTTCGACTTCGACACCCCGATCCATGTGCCCGAATTCGACCGGGGGATCGAGTTCCATGCCCTGCAGAACTATCTGCTGACGCTGGGGGTGAAGGGGCTGTTTTCCGTATCGGCCGTGGCGATCTGTGTGGAAAACGCGCTGACGACTTATCGCATCGCCTCGCGACTGGCGTTCCGCAATGTGCTGAGCGATGTGGGGTCTGTCATCGAGGATTGCCTGAAAACAGAAAGCCTGCTGATTTCCTATGCGGGTAGCGGGAATTTCGTGGGGATCGTCACCGGACAATCAGACTGGAACCCTGCCGATCTGGAGTTCGAAATGAATTCCAAGATCGAGGACTTCAACCCAATCTACATCAGCGAGCGGCTGCCGCTGCCGCGCATTCGGGTGGGGCCTGTGGTCAGCAATTCGCTGTTCCATCTTGCGCGACCGTCGCAAATCCTCGACCGGGCGATTGCCGAGGCGGGGAGCCGGAACGGCATTCCGCGCGTGGGGATTGCGTGACTTTGTTCAAGTGACTTCCTTGATCGCCTCCATCGCCACATAGGTGGAGGTAGAGGCGACATGCGGCAGGGCGCTGATGCGTTCGGCCAGCACGCGGCGGTATTCCTGAATGTCGCCGGTGCGGACCTTGAGCAGATAATCGAAGCGCGAGGCGATCATGTGGCATTGCTCCACCTCGGGTACCGCAAGCACGGCCTTGTTGAAGGCCTGAAGGGCGGCTTCGCGGGTATCGGACAGTTTCACCTCGACAAAGGCGACATGGGCCTGACCCATGCGGATCGGGTCCAGGAGGGCGCGGTAGCCGGTGATGACTCCGGTTTCCTCCAACCGTTTGAGGCGGGCCTGAGTGGGGGATTTCGACAGGCCGATGCGGCGGGCAAGTTCGGTGGCGCTGAGGCGGCCATCGGTGGCGAGGGTGCGCAGGATCGCCTCATCAAAGCGGTCAAGGGGGATGCGGTCGATTGGCATGAGATTTCCCCAAATTGCGGGCGGAATGGGTGGTGATCGGCCCATCTTCGGGAGAATGAACCGGGAAACTTGCGGTATTATGGGACAAATGGAGGAATTTGCCCATGCCCCGCGACAGCTTTGACACCCCGTGGTCCGTGATTGAAGGCGGAAGCCTTGCCGATGAGGCGGCGCTGGTGGCGCGGCTGATCGCCGAGGCGGGGCTGGACGGGGAGGCGCGGGCGCGGATCACGGCGGCGGGGGCCGATCTGGTGGCGCGCATCCGGGCCAGTGTGAAGCCCGGGCTGATGGAGGTGTTTCTGGCCGAGTATGGCCTGTCCACCGAGGAGGGTGTCGCGCTGATGTGTCTGGCCGAGGCGCTGCTGCGGGTGCCGGATGCCGAGACGATGGATGCGCTGATCGAGGACAAGATCGCGCCCAGCGACTGGGGGCGGCATCTGGGGAAGTCGGCGTCGTCGCTGGTCAACGCCTCCACATGGGCGCTGATGTTGACGGGAAAGGTGCTGGAGGATCGTGAACCGGGGGTGGTGGGCCATCTGCGGGCCGCCGTGAAGCGGTTGGGGGAACCCGTGATCCGCCGCGCGGTGGCGCAGGCGATGAAGGAGATGGGGCGGCAATTCGTTCTGGGCGAGACGATCGAGGCCGCGATGAAGCGGGCGTCGGAGCTGGAAGCGAAGGGTTATACCTACAGCTATGACATGCTGGGCGAGGCTGCGCGGACGGAGGGGGACGCGCGGCGCTATCATCTGAGCTATTCCAAGGCGATCACCGCGATTGCGGCGGCGGCAAAGGGCGCGGATATCCGTGCCAATCCGGGGATATCGGTCAAGCTATCGGCGCTGCATCCGCGCTACGAGGTGGCCAAGCGCGACCGGGTGATGGCGGAACTGGTGCCGCGCGTGCGGGCGCTGGCGGGGCTGGCGAAGGCGGCGGGGCTGGGGTTCAACATCGATGCCGAGGAGGCCGACCGTCTGGCGCTGTCGCTGGAGGTGATCGAGGCGGTGCTGTCCGATCCGTCGCTGGCGGGCTGGGACGGGTTTGGCGTGGTGGTGCAGGCCTATGGCCGCCGCGCCGGGGCAGTGATCGACTGGCTTTATGCGCTGGCGGAACGGCTGGACCGGCGGATCATGGTGCGACTGGTGAAGGGCGCCTATTGGGATGCCGAAGTAAAGCGGGCGCAGGTGCTGGGGCTGGAATCCTTCCCTGTGTTCACGCGCAAGCAGGCGACGGATGTAAGCTATATCGCGAACGCGCGGAAGCTCTTGGGCATGACGGACCGCATCTATCCGCAATTCGCCACGCATAATGCCCATACGGTGGCGGCGATCCTGGACATGGCGGGCGACAAGCGGGCCTATGAGTTTCAGCGTCTGCATGGGATGGGCGAGCGGCTGCATGATTTGGTGCTGACCGATCTGGGCACGAATTGCCGGATCTATGCTCCGGTGGGCGCGCATCGGGATCTGCTGGCCTATCTGGTGCGGCGTTTGCTGGAGAACGGGGCGAATTCGTCTTTCGTGAATCAGATCGTGAATGACGAGGTGCCGCCCGCGGTTGTGGCGGCCTGCCCGCTGACGGCGATGGAGGGGATGGCGCAGGTGGCCAGCCCGGCGCTGAAGACCGGGCCTGCCTTGTTTGGCGCGCGGATGAATGCGCGGGGGTTTGATTTGACGGATGCCGTCGATCTGGCGGCGATCGAGGCGGCGCGCGCGCCCTTTGCGACGCATCTGTTCGAGGCGGGGCCTATGACTGCGGGGCGGCCGGTGGGCGGGCTTCGGGTAGAGGTGCGCAATCCGGCGACAGGGGCGCTTGTGGGGCATGTCGTGCAGGCCGGCGCGCCCGATGTGGAAACCGCGCTGCGGCTGGCAGAACCCTGGGCCGCTGCAGGGCCGGAGCGGGCGGAAGTGCTGCGGCGGGTGGCAGACCTTTATGAAGCCGAGTTTGGGCCGATCTTTGCCCTGCTGGCGCGTGAGGCGGGCAAGACGCTGGCCGATGCGGTGTCAGAATTGCGCGAGGCGGTGGATTTCCTGCGCTATTATGCCGATGGGTTGGCGGGGCTGACCCATCCGGCGCGGGGGGTGTTCACCTGCATCTCGCCGTGGAATTTTCCCCTGGCGATTTTCACCGGGCAGATCGCGGCGGCGCTTGTGGCGGGGAATGCCGTGCTGGCCAAGCCGGCAGAACAGACGCCCCTGATCGCCGCGCTGGCGGTGGGATTGATGCACAAGGCGGGGGTACCGGTGACGGCGCTGCAACTCTTGCCCGGTGAGGGGCCGGTGGTGGGGCGGATGCTGACCTCCGATCCCCGCGTGGGGGGCGTGTGCTTTACCGGATCGACCGAGACGGCGCTGATGATCCGCCGCGCGATGGCCGATCATCTGGACCCGACCGCGCCGCTGATTGCGGAAACCGGCGGGCTGAACGCGATGATCGTGGACTCGACGGCTCTGCCGGAGCAGGCGGTGCGGGATATTCTGGCCTCCAGCTTCCAGTCGGCGGGGCAACGCTGTTCGGCGCTGCGCTGTCTTTACGTGCAGGAGGATGTGGCCGGGCCGGTGCTGGAGATGCTGGAAGGCGCGATGGACGAGTTGGCGCTGCGCGATCCCTGGGATCTGGCCACCGATGTGGGACCGGTGATCGATGCCGAGGCGGCGGGGATGATCCGCGATCACATCGCCGTGGCGCGGGCCGAGGGGCGGGTGATCAAGGAGATGGCCGCGCCTGACGGGGGCACCTTTGTCGGCCCTGCCGTGATCCGTGTGCCGGGGATCGCGGCGATGGGGCGCGAGATTTTCGGGCCAGTGTTGCATGTCGCCACCTTCCGCGCTGATCAGATCGATGCGGTGGTGGATGCGGTGAATGCGACGGGCTATGGGCTGACCTTCGGCCTGCACACGCGGATTGACGACCGGGTCCAGCGCATCGTGGAGCGGCTGCGGGTGGGCAACACCTATGTGAACCGAAACCAGATCGGCGCGGTGGTGGGCAGCCAGCCCTTTGGCGGCGAAGGGCTGTCGGGGACCGGGCCGAAGGCGGGGGGGCCGGATTACCTGCACCGCTTCACTCGGGCGGAGGTGCCGGTGGTGACGGGTGAAGATCGGGTGGCTGTTGAGACCGAGGTCGTCGCGGCGTTGCGCGCTGCACCTGCGGCGGCAGGGCCGGTGAGTGTGGACCTGCCGGGGCCGACGGGGGAATCCAACCGATTGACGACAATCGCACGGGCGGCTGTGATCTGCCTTGGCCCAACGGCGGCGGCAGCCACCGCGCAGGCGGCGGCGATCCGGGGCTTCGGCGGTGTGGCGGTAGAGGCGCCATCGCTGGAGGCGGGCGTCTTGGCGCGGCTGGAGGGGATTTCCGGCGCGGTCTGGTGGGGTGGGGCGGAAGCCGGGCGCGCCTATGCGCAGGCGCTGGCGGGGCGGTCGGGGGCGATCCTGCCGCTGATCGGGGGGCAACCCGATGCAGGCCATGCGCGGCTGGAGCGGCATGTCTGTATCGACACCACGGCGTCTGGCGGCAATGCGCAGCTTTTGATGGAAGTGGCGGAGGTGTGAAGGGGGCCGAAAATTCTTCGTCGAAGAATTTTCGGGATGGAGTTGAGGGAAAATTCTTCTGCGAAGAATTTCTGAAGGAAGGGGCTGTCTGCCCCCTCTCGGCGCTATGCGCCAATTCATCCCCGAGGATGTCTGAACAGAGAAGAACCCTATGCCGGGAAATGCCTTTTGCGGGCCGCTATAGACGGGTGAGCGGGACCTGCGGCGAGCTTGCCCTTGTGATGGGAAGGCTTGACGGGGCCCATCCTGCCGGGCCAGCCTGTCGGGCATGTTTCCCATTCGTGACCATAACCCGTCGGGGCGGACGCCCTTTGTGACACTCACGCTGATTGCGGTGAATGTGGTGGTGTTTCTGGCCTATTGGCTTGCTCTGCCGGGCGAGGCGCAATTGGGGCGGTTCTTCATGCAATGGGGGCTGGTGCCCGCCCGGATCGGTTATGGCGAAGGGTATGAGACCTTTGTCACCTCGATGTTCCTGCATGGGGGATGGATGCACCTGCTGGGTAACATGTTGTTTCTCTATATCTTCGGCGACAATCTGGAAGACGAGATGGGGCATTTCCGGTTTCTTGTCTTTTACCTGATGTCAGGGCTGGCGGCGGCCGGGCTGCAATTCGCGGCGGAGCCTGCGTCGATGATCCCGATGGTGGGGGCATCTGGCGCGATTGCCGGGGTGATGGGGGGCTATCTGCTGCTGTTCCCCCGAGCCAAGGTGGATGTGCTGGTCATCTTCATCGTGTTTTTCCGGGTGTTTCCGATCCCGGCCTGGATCATGCTGGGGCTGTGGTTCGGATTTCAGGTGGCCAATGGCGCGATGACGCCCGCCGATGTGGGCGGCGTGGCCTATTGGGCGCATGCGGGCGGCTTCGTGGCCGGGCTGGTGCTGTGCCTTCCCTTGTGGCTGCGCCGGGGCGGGACGGGGTTCTGGAGCCGCACACAGGGGCTGCCCCCGCATCCGGAGGCCAGCTACAGGATAGTGCGCACAGGGGTGCCGCGGGTCCGGGGGGGTGGGCCGGGACCGTGGCGTTAGGGGTCAGGCGCCCCGGATGATCTTGCGGAAGGGTTCGAACAGGGGTTCGTTGGCGCAGAGGATTGCGCCCTTTTCCAGCGGATCGTCACCGTCGCGAATGGCTGAGACGAAGCCGCCCGCCTCGCGCACCAGAAGGATGCCGGCGGCGATATCCCAGGCCTGCAACTCGCGTTCCCAATAGCCATCATAGCGGCCAGCGGCGACATAGGCGAGATCGAGCGAGGCCGCGCCCCAGCGACGGACCCCGGCGCAGGCGGGCATCAGGCGCGCAAGATCCTGAAGCATGGCGGGCAGGGTGTTCTTTGCCCCGAACGGCACGCCGGTTGCGAAGACGGCCTCGTGCATCTCGCGCCGCCCCGACACGCGCATGCGGCGGTCATTCATCCAGGCGCCTGCGCCTTTTTCGGCCCAGAAAAGCTCGTCCTTCGCCGCGTCATAGACGACGGCAGAGACGATGTCGCCCTTGTGTTCCAAGGCAATGGAGACAGCCCAATGCGGCATCCCGTGCAGGAAGTTGGTGGTGCCGTCCAGCGGATCGACGATCCAGCGGCGGGTGGGATCGGCGCCATCGGTGCCGCCGGTTTCCTCGCCCAGCCAGCCATAGGTGGGTCGGCCGCCCATCAGCTCTTCCTTGATGATGCGTTCCGCCTCGCGGTCGGCGCGGCTGACGAAATCGCCGGGGCCCTTGGTGGAGACCTGAAGGTTCTCAACTTCGCGGAAGTCCTTGACCAGCGAGCGGCCAGCCTTGCGGGCGGCCTTGATCATCAGGTTGAGGTTCGCGCTGCCTTGCATTGCAGGGGCTCCGGGGGTTTGGACATCAGGGCTGGGGCATTACACGGGGCCGAGGCGGAAGGGAAGGGGGCGCGGGAAGGGGCTTGGCAGACTCGGGCGACGGGAGTAGCGTTCTCAGAGTTGTGTAATGAGTATGGGGGATACCCGTTATGGCTGTTGTGACGATTGAGAATGCGGCGAATACCAACGACTATTATCTGCCCGACCTGTTCGAATTCGATTTGAGCGATCCGAACCTCGACATTGAACCTGTTGTCTCAGAAACACGGGTTGAAGTGACCGTACTCAGAGACCCCGGCTTGGTCACGATTGCGGCGATCGGCACGGGGTTCACATTCTATCAAGACCCGATTGAAGGAAGCGGCCCGCCCGTGAGTGGCGTGGTCAACACAATCACCCTTTCCGTTGGGGGTGTGGTGTGGATGACGATAACCGGGTTGTCGGTAGAGTTGACGGATCTGGACCATTTCATGTTCGGTTGGAACAATCGGGGTGAGTATCGCCCCGGCAACGGGTTTGATCTGTTTTCGTTGCTGCTGGCGGGCGATGACACGATCAACGGGTCGGATTTCGATGATGACATCATCGGCGGGCGCAATCCGGGCAATGACCTGATCTATGCCGGGGCCGGATATGATTTCATCAAGGCCGATGCCGGGAATGACACGATCTTTGGTGGCGATGATCGCGACGTGTATTCCTTTAGTGAGACCTATTGGGATGGCACGGCCTATCGCGGGGCGAATGTGAACCTCGCGACAGGCCGGGTGCTGGACAGTTGGGGCGGGGTCGATACCGTTTCCGGGATCGAACGGCTTGAAGGGTCGCGCATGGCGGACCGCTTTACCGGGTCCGACGGGGATGAGCAGTTCACCGGCCTGCGCGGCAATGACACGATCAACGGCGGCGGTGGTGAGGACGTGGTCCGCTATGACCGTGACGCGCGCTGGGGTGGGACGCTGGGGGTCAATGTGAACCTTACGGCCGGGACCGCAACGGATGGCTGGGGCAATACGGACAGGCTTTTGAATATCGAAAACGTCTGGGGCTCCGCCAGCAGCGATACGATTGTCGGAAATTCGCAGGATAACATGTTCCGCGGCTTTGACGGGGCGGATTCCATCAATGGCGGGGCGGGACGGGATACCGTCGACTTCTGGGATGACGAGGTGTTCAACGGGGTGAACGTCAACCTGTCCTTTGCCACCGAGCAGGTGCAAAATGACGGCTTTGGCAACCGGGAGACGCTGATCAGCATCGAAAACCTGTGGGGCACCTTCCTGGGGGACTCGCTGACCGGCAACGGCTTTGCGAATGACCTGTATGGCGACGGGGCCAACGATCTGCTTTCGGGCGGCGGGGGCAATGATACGCTAAACGGGGGTGTCGGCGTGGACACTCTGACGGGCGGCACGGGGGCGGATGTCTTTGTCTTTGATAGTTGGGACGGCGGAAATCCGTTCGGCGACCGGATCACGGATTTCCGGACGGGCGTCGACTCGCTGGCTTTTGCGACCGGTGATTTCGCCGGGATGGACGCCACGCTGCGGTTCCGCAACGGCACTTCGGCGGGCGGAACGGGGGAATCCTGGTTCTTCTTCAACACGGCAACGGATCGGTTGTTCTGGGACCGGGACGGTGCTGGTGGAGCCGCTGCGGTGCTGGTGGCGACGCTGGTCGGGGTGGACAGTCTGACGGCTGCGGATTTCGATCTGTTCTAATGCCGGCATGATCCGCAATTCGGGGCGGCCCATCAGGCCGCCCCTTTTCATTACTCAGGGCGGGGGTGGACACGCGAAACAGTCTGCGGCATATATGTAATAGTATAACATATTGGATTCGTACCATGCCGAGCCAGACCGGGAACCACCTGACAAATGACACCCTGATCCGCGACAAGCCGTCGCCCGATGGCCGTTTGCCTGTTACCGTCCTGTCCGGCTTCCTTGGTGCAGGCAAGACCACGCTTCTGTCGCATATCCTGAACAACCGCGATGGGCTGCGGGTGGCGGTGATCGTCAATGACATGGCCGAGGTGAATATCGACGCCGATCTGATCCGCGCCGGGGCGGAGATGCATCAGACCGAAGAAAAGCTGGTGGAAATGACTAATGGCTGCATCTGCTGCACACTGCGTGATGATCTGCTAGTAGAAGTGCGGGCGCTGGCGGAAGCAGGGCGGTTTGACCATCTGCTGATCGAGTCGAGCGGGATATCGGAACCGCTGCCCGTGGCTGCGACCTTTGACTTCCGTGATGCAGAGGGGGTCAGCCTGTCGGACGTGGCGCGGCTGGATACGATGGTGACGGTGGTGGATGCCATCAACCTGACGAAGGACTTCGCCAGCCATGATTTTCTGGCCGCGCGTGTGGAAACACCCGAAGGCGATGACCGCGCGCTGGTGAATCTGCTGACCGAGCAGATCGAGTTTTCCGATGTGATCGTGCTGAACAAGGTGCGCGATGCGGGGGCCGTGCGTGTGGACACGGCGCGCAAGATCATTGCAGCGCTGAACCCCGATGCGCGCGTGATCGAGGTGGATCACGGGCGGGTGCCGCCGGGGGCGATTCTGGGTACGGGGCTGTTCGATTTCGACCGGGCAGCGGAGCATCCGCTTTGGGCCAAGGAGTTGTACGGTTTTGCGTCACATGTGCCGGAGAGCGAGGAGTACGGCGTGACCAGTTTTGTCTATCGTGCGCGGCGACCCTTTGATCCGGCGCGCATCCATGCGGTGCTGAACGGCGATCTGCCGGGGGTGATCCGGGCGAAGGGGCATTTCTGGCTGGCGACGCGGCCAGACTGGGCGGCAGAGTTTTCGCTGGCCGGGGCGGTGTCCTCCGTTGCGCCCTTGGGCCGCTGGTGGGCGGCGGTGCCCGAGGGGCGCTGGCCCAAGCACCCGGACGCTCTGGCCGATCTGCGCGCGCATTGGGTGGAACCCTGGGGCGATCGGCGGCAGGAGATCGTGTTCATCGGGCATGGGATGGACCGGGCGGCCATCGTCGCGGCGCTGGATGCGGCGCTGGTGCCTGCTGATGGATTTGCACCCGGGCAATGGGCCGGGATGGAGGATCCGTTTCCGCTGTGGAAGGCGGCATGAGCGGGAACCTGTCATCACCCCTGGCGCGGCGGCGCGAGGGCTGCGCGATGCGCGCGCATGACCGCCTGCCTGCGCCGCTGCGGCTGTGGCTGAAAGGCGCGGCGCTGCCTTGGAGCGCCGAGAGTGCGCGGCGGATCTGGGAGCGGGAGGTGCGGCGGGGCGGCGTCGAGGGCGCGTTGCAGCGTCTGGCCGCGGTGGAGGCAGCGACGCTGGCGCGAGAGCGAAATTTGACGCAAATTTCGCGGCGATTTCTGACACAGAAATCAGGGGTGCGCTGACGGGCAGGTCGCGCAATCCTTTGGCAAGCACGTGGCGCGGCGAGAGCCGCCCGGAATTTGCGTCAAATTCCGGCGCGGTTTTTGCGTCAAAAACCGCTTCACCCGCGTTGCAGTTTCACCGGTTCTGTGCGGCTCAGCCGCAGGAAATGCGCCATGAAGGGTTTGGCGGCATCCTCATCCCGCGTTGCGGCGTAGAGACGGCGGGTGATGGTGCGCGGGCCAAGGGGCCGCGTGATGTAATCGGCATGGCTGCGCACGTCGCGCAGTACCCAATCGGGCAGCACCGCCACCCCGCGATTGGACCCGACCAGCATCAGGATCACGGCGGTCAATTCCACCGGGCGCTGGCCGCGCGGTTCCACCTTTGCCGGGGTCAGCAGTTCGGTAAAGATATCCAGCTTGTCGCGGGAAACCGGGTAGGTAATCAGCACCTCATCTCGGAAATCCTCGGCCCCGACCCAGTCCTTGGCGGCAAGGGGGTGATCCTTGGCAGCCACGAAGGTGGGGTGATAGTCGAAAAGCGGGTTGTAGATCACCCCGTCCAGCCGCAGCGGATCGGAAGAGATCACAAGATCCACCTCCTCACGCAAGAGCGCGGGAATGGCGTCAAAGGCAAGGCCCGCGCGGATATCGACATCGACATCGGGCCAGGCATGGCGAAACTGTTCCAGCACCGGAAAAAGCCAGTCGAAACAGGCGTGGCATTCGATGGCGATATGAAGCCGCCCGGTCTTGCCGGATTTCAGCGCGCGGAATTCCTCTTCCAGCGCGTCAATCTCGGGCAGGATGCGTTCGGCGAGTTTCAGCATGCGGATGCCAGCGGCCGAGAGGCGCATGGGTTTGGAGCGGCGGACGAACAATTCCACCCCGGCCTGATCCTCCAGCCCTTTCACCTGATGGGACAGCGCCGATTGCGTCATGTTCAGGATATCGGCCGCACGGGCGAGCCCGCCGGCCTGATGGATGGCGCGGATGGTGCGGAGGTGGCGAAATTCGAGATGCATGATGATGCGCCATATTCATGTTGATGATGAGAATTATGAATTTGTCTCACATCATGATTCCTGAGACAAGAGGGCAAGACATCAGGAGTTTCGTGCTATGACCGCCCCGCGCATCAGCTTTGAATTCTTTCCGCCGCAGACGCTGGATGCGTCTTTTCGGCTGTGGGAGACGGTTCAGGTTCTGGCCCCGCTGCGGCCGAACTTCGTGTCGGTGACCTATGGCGCAGGTGGCACAACGCGAAAGCTCACGCATGAGGCGGTGGGGGCGATCCATCGCAATTACGGGCTGAACGTCGCGGCGCATCTGACCTGTGTCGATGCGACCCGCGCCGAGACGCTGGAGATCGCGGAAAGCTATGCAGCAGCGGGCGTGAGGGAAATCGTGGCCCTGCGAGGCGACGCGCCCAAGGGCGCACAGCGGTTCACGGCGCATCCCGACGGCTTTGCATCGAGTGTGGAGCTGGTCGAGGCGCTGGCAAAGACCGGCAAGTTCAAGATCCGGGTCGGCGCCTATCCCGAACCGCATCCCGATGCCAAGGACAGCTTTGCTGATGTGGATTGGCTCAAGCGCAAGATCGATGCCGGGGCCAGCAGCGCGATCACGCAGTTCTTCTTCAATGCCGATACCTTCTTCCGCTTCCGCGATGCCTGCGTGAAAGCCGGGATCAACGCGCCGATCATTCCGGGCATCCTGCCGATCACGTCGTGGGACGGCGCGAAGAAGTTTGCCCATCGCTGCGGCACACAGGTGCCTGGCGCGCTGGATGAGGCCTTCCGGATCGCGGCCCGTGACGGGCGCGAGGAGTTGCTGGCGCTGACGCAATGCACTTCGCTCTGTGCGCGGCTGATCGAGGGCGGGGTGGAAGACCTGCATTTCTACACGCTCAACCGCCCGCATCTGACGCAGGCCGTGGTCCGCGCATTGGGAATTTCCCCGGATGTGGCGCTGGAAAAGGTGGCCTGAGGAGACGGAACTTCTCTGTCCCCAGAGGAGTGGCAGACTGGGCGTCCGACCCTGATCCAAAGATGCTGACCTGCACGGCTCCCGCAGGCAGTGACCAAGGATCGCGATGGGGGCGGACGCCTATTTTTATTCCGCAAGCAAGCTTTGAGGGCAATTCGCGCTTGATGACGGAACGATCCTTTTCATCTTGGCGCAAATACCCCGGGGGTTTGGGGGCCGGGCCCCCATCCGCCGAGCCGGAGCGCGCATGCGCGGAGGCGAGACAAAAGGTGTGCGGGCTTATGCCCGCGCCGAAAGATGACGCTGGCTTTCGGAGAGGTGTGGCGGGCAGAGGTTGCGGGCAGGGCGGGGCGGGATTAACGTCGCCGTAAACACAGTCAAGGAGCCGCAGCCGTGGCAAAACCCATCTACATTCTGAACGGCCCAAATTTGAACCTGCTCGGGCTGCGCCAGCCTGAGATTTATGGCCGCGCAACGCTGGAGGATGTGGCCGAGGATTGCGCGTCGCTGGCCGAGGAACTGGGCCTGACGATCCGGTTTCATCAATCGAACCATGAAGGCCAGATCATCGACTGGATCCATCAGGCGCGGACCGAGGGGGCGGGGGTGATCATCAATCCCGGCGCGCTGACGCATACGTCCATCGCCATTCTGGATGCGCTGAACGCCTTCGACGGGCCGGTGATCGAGGTGCATATCTCGAACATCCACAAGCGCGAGACGTTCCGGCATCATTCCTATGTCTCGCTGCGCGCCGAAGGCGTGATCGCGGGATGCGGGATCGAGGGCTATCTTCTCGCCTTGCGGCGGATGAAAACACTGGTGCTGGCGTGATGCTGCCCCCGAACCGCTTCAAGCGGGCCTTGCAAGACGGGCGGCAGCAGATCGGGTTGTGGAATTCCATGCCCGGAACGGTGGTGGCGGAACTGCTGGCCACCTGCGGCTTTGATTGGGTGGTGATCGACACCGAACATTCGGTGACGGACATTCCCGACACGCTGGCGATGATGCAGGCCATGGCCCCCTATCGCACGCAGGCGGTGGTGCGGCCGGCGTCCAATGACGTGGTGCTGATCAAGCGCTTGCTGGATCTGGGGGCGCAGACATTGCTGATCCCCTATGTCCAGAACGCTGATGAGGCGCGGGCCGCGGTGGCATCGATGCGCTATGCGCCGCGCGGCATAAGGGGTGTGGCGGGGCTGACGCGGGCGAGCGTGTTCGGGCAAGTGGCCGGCTATCACAGCCGCGCCGAGGAAGAGTTGTGCCTGATCGTGCAGGTGGAAACCGCCGAGGCGCTGGCCCGCATTCCCGAGATTGCGGCGGTGGACGGGGTGGATGCGCTGTTCATCGGGCCGGCCGATCTGGCGGCGAGCATGGGCCATGTCGGTGACATGCGCCATCCGGATGTGGTGGCGGCGATCGAAGCCGGCGTGCGGGCCATCGTGGCTGCGGGCAGGCCTGCGGGCATCCTGACGCTGGACCCGGATTTCGCACAGACGTGCATTGGTTGGGGCACGACCTTTACCGCCGTGGGCATGGATATCGCGCTGCTGGCGCAGGGCGCGCGGGCGTTGTCGGCGCGGTTCCGGACGGAGTGACATCCGTGGCGCGCGGGGCCGGGATCGCGGATCGCTTTTGCCGCCATCCGGCTGCGCGGATTTTCGGGCCTGACGGCGCGGAGGTGACGGGTGTGACGCATGCGGATGCCGTCGTGATCGCCGATTTGCCCTGCGGGGTGGAGGTAACGGCCGCCTTGGCACGGGGCGCGCTGGGCTTGCCCTTCCGGGTGGGGGCGAGGGCCTTGCCTGCGCCCGAGGCGGGCAAGCGCCCGGTTTTCGAGACGTTGACATCCGGCTCGACCGGGGTGCCGCGCCGCATCCGGCGCACGCAGCGCAGCTGGTGCGCGAGTTTCGCGGTGAATGCGCGGCTGTTCGGCATCGGTCCGGGGCGGCGCGTTGCGGTTCTGGGCCGAATGAACCATTCGCTGGCGCTGTACGGTGCGCTGGAGGGCGCCTGTCTGGGGGCCGAGGTGAATCTGCTGGCCGGTCTGCGCCCTGATGCGCAGCATCGCGCGCTGGCCGAGCGGCGGGTGCAGGTGATCTATGCCACGCCCGCGCAGTTGCGGCTGCTGGTCGAAAAGGGGCCGGGGCCTTTGCCCGATCTGGCGCTGGTGCTGGTGGGCGGGTCCAAGCTGGACGCTGCGTTGCGCCGCGGGCTGGAGGCCCTTTCGCCCGCGCTTGCGGTGCGGGAATTCTACGGCGCAGCGGAGACGAGCTTTGTGACCCTGACCGATGCGACATCGACGGCAGAGGGGGTGGGACGGGTCTATCCCGGCGTGCGGTTGGAAATTCGCGGGGCTGATGGCACGGTGCTGGGGCCTGGGGGATTGGGCGAGGTCTGGGTCAGGTCGCCCTATCTTTGCGACCGCTATGGCGACCGGCGCAGGATGCCGCCGCTGAAGCGGCGGGGCTGGATGTCGGTGGGCGAAATGGGCTGGATGGAGCGGGGCGAGCTGCATCTTGCCGGGCGCGCGGGGCGGATGGTGACGGTGGCGGATCAGAATGTCTTTCCCGAGGAGATCGAGGCCTTTCTGGGTGGTTTGCCCGGGGTGCGGCGGGCGGTGGTCCTGCCGAAGGCCGACCGGATGCGGGGGCATGTGATCGTGGCGGTGTTGCAGGGTGATCCGGCGCAGGAAGCAGCGATCCTGCAGGCGGCGCGGGCGCGACTGGGACCGCTGAAGATGCCCCGTGCGGTGATCTGGCGCGAGGCTTGGCCGGAGACAGCGTCGGGCAAGGTAGATCTGACTCGGCTCGCGGCGGAGGTAGGGCTGTGAGCGGCCCTGTCTGCCGGGCGTTGCGCGGGGGGGTGCTGTCGCTTGGGTTTTTGGACCAAGGTGAATGGGCAGGATTTCGTGATGCGGGGGCGGGCGGATGCAGGCCTTTGTGATCGCGGCGAAGCGGACGGCGGTGATGCCGCGCGGCGGGGCGTTGCGGGGGCTGACGCTTGAAGAACTGGCCGCGCCGGTTCTGCGGGCGCTGCTGGATGCGGCGGGGATCGCGGCGGAAGAGGTGGATGAGGTCGTGTTGTCCAATGTGCTCGGCCCCGGCGGCAACCCGGCGCGGCGGGTGGCGTTGGCGGCGGGTCTGCCGGAGCGGGTGGCGGGGCTGAGCATCGATCGGCAATGTGCGGGCGGGCTGGACGCGCTTTTGATCGCGCGGGGGATGGTGATGGCCGGGCTGGCCGAGGTGGTGGTGGCGGGCGGGGTGGAGAGCTATTCCCAGCGGCCCGAGCGGCGGATGCCGGGGGCGGCAGAGCCCTATGATGAGGCGCCGTTCACGCCTTGGCCGGACCGCGACCCCAGCATGGCCGAGGCCGCGGCGGCACTGGCGGTGCGGTTGGGGATTTCGCGGGAACGGCAGGACGCCTGGGCGGTGGACAGCCACCGCAAGGCACGGGCGGCGGATCCGTCGGGAGAGATCGTCAGGGTTGGTGGTGAGGGTCGGGACGGCTTCACGCGCGATCTGAGCCTTGCGCTGGCGGCGCGGGCGAAGGTGGTGGCGGGCAGCGTGACGGCGGCAAATGCGGCGGTGGCGGCGGATGGGGCGGCGCTGGTTCTGGTGGTGTCTGAACGGGTGGCGGCACGGGCGGCACGGGCGGCGCGGATCGTCGGAGGCGTGACGCTGGGCGGCGTGCCCTGGGAGCCGGGGCTGGCCCCGGTGGCAGCGATTGGCCGGGTGCTGGACGCGGCGGTTGTGCGGGCTGGTGATCTGGCGCAGGCGGAGGTGATGGAGGCCTATGCGGTGCAGGCCATCGCCTGCGTCGAAGGCGCGGGGCTGGACCCGGCGCGGGTGAACATCGGTGGCGGTGCGCTGGCACGCGGGCATCCGGTGGGGGCATCGGGGGCGGTGCTGGCGGTGCGGCTCTTTGCAGATCTGGAGCGCGGGATGGGGTTGGCGGCGATTGCGGCAGCGGGCGGGATCGGGACGGCCCTGCTGCTGGAGCCGTGAGGATTCATCCGGGATCGACGATTTTTCTGCGAAAAATCCGGGGGTTGTGTGGGGGCGCGATCAGCGGCGGAAGGGGGGCGGCAGAGCGAAGGCCGTGGTGGCGTTCCCGGTACGGAGGGATTCGGTCCAGCGATCCTCAAGCGCCAGTTTGGCGCGGGCGGGAATGAGGCCAGCGTCCCAAGTGACGGGCGGAAGGCAGACGAGGCCATCGTCATCGCCGAGGATCAGATCGCCCGCTTCAATGGTGATGCCGCCGAAGGTGACGGGGCCGTTGATCGCCCCCTGATCGGCCCCGGTCGGGCCGCGGGGCGTGATGTGGCGGGAAAAGACGGCGAAATCATCCCATTGGGCAAGCGTGCCGGTGTCGCGCACCGCGCCATCGACGATCACGCCCGCCACGCCCTTGGCGCGCAGATGGCCCGACAGGATATCGCCGATCATGGCATGGTCGCGATGGGCGCGGGCGGCGATGACCAGCACTTCGCCTTTGCCGATGAGATCAAGCGCATGGAGAACCGCCCCGAAGTCCGGCGCGGCGCAATCCACCGTGATAGCGCGGCCCATCAGGCGGGGTTGACGGCCTGCCGGGCGCAGGGGGCGGATGTCGGGGTCGATCTGGCGCGCGCCGGGAACAGTGTCGATGGCGACGGCGACCGGGATATCGGCCCAAGCGGACAGATCGGGCGCGTCGGGCAGCGTTGTGCGGTGCAAGGTGACAGGCATGGCGCGGGCTTTCACATATGGGATTTCAGGCAGCGACCGAGGGTTTCGATGCCCTGTCGGATGCGGTCTTCGGAGGGGGCGGAGAAGTTGATGCGGGCGTGGTTCGGCTGGGGGGTGTTGGCGAAGAAGGTGCCGCCGGGGACATAGGCCACCCGCGCCTTTGGCAGGGCGTGATCACGCATGAAGGCGGTGGCGTCGAAGCCATCCGGAAAGCGCGCCCAGGTAAAGAGGCCGCCTTCGGGATCGGTCACTGTCACCTCTTGCGGGAAATGCAGGCGGATGGCGTCGAGCATCACCTCTTTCTTCCGGCGATAGGCCGCGCGCAGGGTAGCGATATGGGCCTGCAGGTCGTGACGCTCCAGAAACAGGCTGGCGGCGGCCATGTTGAGGGTTGAGGTCTGGGTGTCGGCGGCGACCTTGAGAAGCCCCATCTTTTCAAGCAGCTGCGGCGCGGCGACGGCCCAGCCGAGGCGCATGGCGGGGACGAGGATTTTCGAGAAACTGCCGAAGTGGATGACGCGGCCCTGGGTATCGAGGCTTTTCAGCGTGGGCAGGGTTTGCCCGGTAAAGCGGATGTGGCGGTAGGGGGTGTCTTCGACCACGATCACATCGTGGCGGTTGGCAAGGTCGATCAAGCGGTGACGGCGGGCGAGCGACAGGGTGACGCCTGTGGGGTTCTGGAAATCCGGGACGGTGTAGATCATTCGCGCTTGCGGGGTGGTGGCGAGGGTGGCCTCCAGCACATCCATATTCATGCCGTCGGCATCGACGGGGATCGCGGCATAGCGCGGTTGGCTGGGGGCGAAGGCGATGAGGGCGCCGAGGAAAGTGGGGTCTTCGACCACGATCACGTCGCCGGGGTTCACCAACATCTTGGCCGCGAAATCAAGGCCTTGCTGGGAACCTTGCAGGATCAGCACGTCATCAGGGCCGCAGGATGCGCCGTCTTGGGTCATCAGGGTGGCGATCTGGGCGCGCAGTTTGGGCAGGCCGTTGGAGGGGGCGTATTGCAGCGGATCACCGGATGGATCGCGGATGGCGTCGCGGTAGACGCCTTCCAGCAAGTCGCGCGGGAAGAGGCTGGCATCTGGGTAGCCACCGCCGAAGGAGATGATGGATGGATCGGCGCCGAGGGCCAGCAATTCGCGGATAGCGGAGGGTTGGACAGCGTCCATCCGGGTGGAGAGGCGGGGGGTGGCGGTGCGGATCATGCGGGCAGGTGACACCGGATTGTCAGCCTTTGCAAGGGTTTGGGACTTGGGGCAGGGGGGTGCGGGGGGACGCATGTCCCCCCGCCTTGGGATGGAGGGGGGCCTTTCCCTTTTGCCCCGCGTCCCCTATCCCTTGGGCTGACGTGCAAGGCAGGAGGGTGCTGATGATCCCGGTGGTTGGATATGAGGGCCGCAAGGTGGCGGTGCTGGGATTGGGGCGGTCTGGCCTTGCCACGGCGCGGGCCTTGCAGGCGGGGGGGGCAGAGGCATTGCTGTGGGACGACAGCCCGGAGAGCCGCGCCAAGGCCGAAGCGGAAGGCTTTTCGTTGACGGATCTGGGCCGCCAAGGGGCGCTGGAGGGGGTGGCGGTTCTGGTTGTTTCGCCCGGGATTCCAAGCCTTTACCCCGCGCCACACAAGATCATCGCGCGCGCCTATGAGATGGGCATCCCGGTCGATAACGACATCGGGCTGTTCTTTCGCAGCTTTGCCACGCGGGATTGGGACGGGTTCGATACGGTGCCTCGGGTGGTGACGGTGACGGGGTCGAACGGCAAATCGACCACCACGGCGCTGATCCATCATATCCTGGAGGAGGTGGGGCGCCCGGTGCAGATGGCGGGTAATATCGGGCGGGGGGTGCTGGACCTTGATCCCGGTGTAGAGGGCGAGGTGGTGGTGCTGGAATTGTCTTCCTATCAGACAGAGCTGGCGCGGGCGTTGACCCCGGATGTTGCTGTTTTTACGAACCTTTCCCCGGATCATCTGGACCGTCACAACGGCATGGGCGGCTATTTTGCGGCCAAGCGGCGGCTGTTTTCCGAAGGCGGGCCGGACCGGGCGGTGATCGGGGTGGATGAGGTGGAGGGGCGCTCTCTGGCTAATCAACTGGCCGAGGGGCCGGAGGATGACCGGGTGATCCGGATTTCATCGGGGAGCAAGCTGGAGGGGTTCGGCTGGGCGGTTTTCGCGCGCAAGGGGTTCTTGTCGGAATGGCGCAAGGGGCGGCAGGTGGCGAGTGTGGACCTGAGGGAAATCAAGGGCTTGCCCGGTGCGCATAACCACCAGAACGCCTGTTGTGCCTATGCGGCCTGCCGGACATTGGGGGTGGGGCCGAAGGAGATCGAGAAGGCGTTGCGGAGTTTCGCGGGTCTGCCCCATCGCAGCCAGTTGGTGGGCGAAAGGGGCGGCGTGCGCTTTGTGAATGACAGCAAGGCCACGAATGTGGATTCGGCGGCCAAGGCGCTGCAAGCCTTTGAAAAGATACGCTGGATTGCCGGGGGCATGGGCAAGGAGGGCGGCATTGCCGCGCTGGAGCCTTTGCTGGGATCGGTGGTGAAGGCCTATCTGATCGGCCATTCGGCACGGGATTTTGCCTTGCAGATCGGGGACTTGCCGCACGAGATCTGTGAGACGATGGAGCGCGCCGTGGCGCGGGCGGCGGAAGAGGCGGAACCAGGGGATGTGGTGCTGTTGGCCCCGGCGGCGGCGAGTTTCGACCAGTATCCGAACTTTGAAAAACGGGGCGAGGATTTCATGGCACGAGTCGCTGCGGTTCTGGGCTAACCTCCTGCGGACGCAGGATAAATTTCCGGGTTCTTGGGGTTTTGGCCGTGCAGCAGCCGGTGCAGATGGATAGTGCAGACGGCTGTGCATACGCACGGGGGCTTGATGGGCCGTTAAGGTTAACGGGCTGTGAATGCGGAGGGGTGAGTCGAAGGGGCGGAGAGCGGGGAGCCGAGAGCCGGGGGCGGCACGCCGGGGGGCTGAGACGGGCGACATGAGCCGTGCGACGGGAGTCGCAAGACGGGAGACGTGCGGCGGGAGCCGAGAACCGTGAGCCGGGGAGCCGTGAGCCGGGGGCTGTGCGCTGGGGGTGGGAGAGGTGAGATGTGCGTCGGGAGACGCGCGTCGGGAGCGGTGAGCCGAGAACCGTGAGACGGGGAGCCGATAGCCGGGGGCGGTGCGCCGGGGGCGCTAAATCGGAAGACATGAGTCGTGCGACGGGAGTCGCAAGGCGGGCGCGGTGCGACGGGAGCGATGCGCCAATGGCGGTGAGCCGAGGGGGGGCACAGCGGTCGTGCCTGCCCCGGCAGGGCCCGTTTATCTGCGCGGATCGCCAAGCGCGACAGCAGGCCCGATGCAACGCGGGCGGGGTATCAGCCGTGGCCGTAGCGCTGTTTCGCCTCTTTGATCGAAATCAGCTTGCCCTGTGCTTCGTCCCAGAGATGCAGGCCGACCGTGCGGAGGCTGTCGCAGATGGTCAGGCGCTGCACTTCTGCCAGTTCGGCATGGTGGCGAATGACCTCGGGCAGGCGGTAGAACGGGATGCGGCTGTAGAGGTGATGTACATGATGGATGCCGATATTGCCCGACAGCCAACGCAACGGCTGGGGCAGCACGTAATGCGAGCTGCCGTCGAGCGCGGCGTTGTGCAGATCCCAGTCCTTGCCCTTTGACCAATGGGTTTCTTCGAACTGGTGCTGGACGTAGAAGAGCCAGACCCCGATGGTTGCCGCAATGACCGACGTGGGCAGGAAGATCACCAGCACCGGCCAGAAGCCCCCGAACCAGATGATGAGCCCCAGAAGGATGCCGATCATCGCATTGGTGCCCATGGCCGAGGTCCAGTAGCGCCATCCCTGGTTCATCAGACCCAAGGGCAGGCGGTTCTGCAGGATGAAGAGATAGCTTGGCCCCAGAACGAACAGCACCAGCGGATGCCGATAGAGGCGATAGAGGAAGCGGCCAAAGGGGCTGCGGGCGCGGTATTCCTCGACCGTCAGGGTGGTGACGTCGCCGATGCCGCGCTTGTCCAGATCGCCGTGATGGGCGTGGTGGATGGCATGGGTGCGCCGCCAGACGGCATAGGGTGTCAGGGTCAGAACGCCCAGACTGCGCCCGATCCAATCCTGCGCGGTGCGGTTGCGCAGGAACGCGCCATGCCCGCAATCATGCTGGATGATGAAGATGCGCACCAGAAAGCACCCGTTCAGGACCCCCACGGCCAGCGCCAGCCAAGGGCTTACGGAGAGCGCGGCCCATGCCAGCGCCCAGAGCGCAAGAAAGGGCACAAGCGTCGCCGCAAGCTCGAACAGGCTGCGGCTTGTCGACGGATCGCGGTATCGGGCGAGAACGGAGAGCCATTCGCGCGCTGAGCGGGTGGCAGGCATATCGGTCAGGTCGGTCATCTCGGCTTGCAAGCAGGGGCCGGTGCGCCGGCGTGAGGGTGATGAAAGCACGGCGTTGATCCCGCGCCTTCACCCTGTTGGGCTAACCCGCCAACCCGAATTATGCAACTGTGCAGAGGGGAGTGCAGGTGCATTTTCTTGACGCAGGGGAAGGCCGCAGGGGCCGGGGTGAGGCTTTTCAACCCTGCCGGGCAGAGAGAGGGATGGGCAAGCCAAGGGGCAGGGGGCATGGGAGCCACGGGGCGGGCGGGCGAAAGGGGGCATTCAGGCACTGGATAACGGGCAGCGGCATGGGGAGAAGGTGCCCGCGGGGGTGGTGCGATTGAACGGGCCGTGATGGAGCGGCTGGCTTGTGGGGATGGACCCTTGCCGTTACATCGCAGCGGGAAACGCCGTGCGTTGAGCGTGTCTTGTGGCGGTGGGAAAGGGGTGTCATGGCCAAGGGTGCAACCTCGCGCTTGGACAAGCTGTTGGCCTCGATGGGCTATGGATCTCGCAGCGAGATGGCGCGGTTGGCCAAGGCGGGCGGCATCATGCTGGACGGGGTGGCGCTGGAGGATGTGAGCGCGCGCCTTGCGGTGACGGCGGATTTGCCGGGGCGGCTGCGGATTGACGGAGAGGCGCTTGATCCTTTGGCGGGGTTGGTGATCCTGCTGAACAAGCCATTGGGGATGACCTGTTCGCACAAGGAGGCCGGGCCGCTGGTCTATGACATCCTGCCCGCGCGGTGGCGGCGGCGGGACCCGGCGATTTCGACCATCGGGCGGTTGGACAAGCAGACATCGGGGTTGTTGTTGATGACCGATGACGGCGGGTTGCTGCATCGGATCATCAGCCCCAAGCGCCATGTGCAAAAGACCTATCGCGCGCGGCTGGCACGCCCGTTGACGGGGCGTGAGGGGGATCTGTTCGCCTCGGGCCGGTTGATGCTGGAGGGGGAGGAGAAGCCCCTGGCGCCTGCGGTGCTGGAGGTGATCTCGGAGACGGAGGCGCTGCTGACGGTGACGGAGGGGCGATACCATCAGGTGCGGCGCATGTTTGCGGCCACGGGAAACCATGTGGAGGCGCTGCACCGCGAACGGCTGGGCGGGTTGGCTTTGCCGGAGGGGATGGGGCCGGGGGCGTGGAGGCTGCTGACGGCGGATGAGATTGCGCTGATCTTCGACTGAAGGGGCAACCGCCGCTCGGGTGCGGCGGTGTGCCGGGGATCAGGCGAGGTATTTCGCGAACCAGGCGAGGGTGCGGTCCCAGGCGAGGGTGGCGGCGGCTTCGTCATAGCGGGGGGTGCTGTCGTTGTGGAAGCCGTGGTTCACGCCGGGGTAGATATGTGCCTCGTAGGTTTTTCCCGCCGCTTTCAATGCAGCCTCATAGGCGGGCCAGCCTTCGTTGATGCGGGTGTCAAGCTCGCCGTAGTGCAAGAGGATGGGTGCATTGATGCGGGCCACGTCTTCTGCCGCCGCTTGCCGCCCGTAGAAGGGGACAGCGCAGGCGAGATCGGGGAAGGCGACGGCGGCAGCGTTGGAGACCCCGCCCCCATAGCAGAAGCCGGTGATGCCGACCTTGCCGGTGGTGCGGGGGTCGATCTTGAGAAAGTCGATGGCGGCGAAGAAATCGTTCATCAGTTTCGCGGGATCGACCGAGGACTGCAACTCGCGCCCCTTTTCATCATTGCCGGGATAGCCGCCGACGGAGGTGAGGCCATCGGGGGCGAGGGCAATGTAGCCGGCCTTGGCGACGCGGCGGGCGACATCTTCGATATAGGGGTTGAGGCCCCGGTTTTCGTGGACGACGACCACGGCCGCGCGGGGGGCGGCGATGGCGACGCCCTCTGTCGCGGGGCGGACGAGGTAGCCGCGCACATCGCCATGGCCATCGGGGGAGGGGTAGGTGATGTATTCGGCGAGGATGTCGGGATCGGTGAAATCGATCTGCTGGGCCAGGGCGTAATCGGGGGACATGACCGACAGGATGGCGGCGGCAGTCAGGCCCCCCACGGCGAATTTGCCCGCACGGTCGAGGAATTCGCGCTTGGTGATCTTTCCGTGGGCGTAATAGTCGTAAAGTTCCAGCAGTTCGGGCGAGAAGTCGCGGGCGGTCAGGCGGGACATGGCGTGGCTCCTGTAGATTTTGTCAAAATGAGAATAGCGCGGATCTGTGTCGCGCAGGGTGGTCGTTCGATCACCATGGCGTGAGGGGTGCAGCGCGGATCATTGGGGTGGCGCGCCGCAGCCCGCCGCGCGTGGCGCGGCGGACCTGCGGCGCGGTTTGGCCTGCAGGGCAACAGGGGCCTTGCCCCCGCGCCGCCGTCGGCGGCTTCCCCCAGGGTATCTTCCGCCAAGATGAAGGGGGGCGGAAGGCGCCGGACTCGGGGTGATTCGGGTGAGTCGCGCCACGTGCTTTGGGCTGGATTGATTCGGAGACTTGGGCTAGACTCAGGCCAAGCCCGGAACAACGGGCATCGAGCAGTGCAGGCGACAGGCGTATTATCCATGACTGAGATGGTCTATGGCTCCATGCCCTCACGGGTGACGGAGCCCGTGCTTCCCCGTTGGTGGCGGACAATCGACAAGTGGTCGATGACCTGCATCATGATCTTGTTCGGCATCGGTCTGTTGCTGGGCCTTGCGGCGAGTGTGCCGCTGGCGAGCCGGAACGGGCTGGAACCTTTCTATTACGTGCAGCGGCAGGCCTTCTTTGGCGGGTTGGCGCTGGTGGCGATGGTGGGGGTGTCGATGATGACGCCCGCGATGGTGCGCCGCCTTGGGGTGGCGGGCTTTGCGCTGGCCTTCGTGGCGCTGGCGCTGCTCCCGTTTTTCGGGACGGATTTCGGCAAGGGGGCGGTGCGCTGGTTCAGCCTTGGGTTCGCGTCGGTGCAGCCGTCGGAGTTCCTGAAGCCCGCCTTCGTGATCGTGGTGGCCTGGCTGATGGCCGCGAGTTTCGATCTGAACGGGCCGCCCGGCAAGACGGTGAGCTTTGTCATCGCGCTGGTGGTGGTGGGGCTTTTGGCGATGCAGCCGGATTTCGGGCAGGCGGCGCTGGTGCTGTTCGGCTGGGGCGTGGTGTATTTCGTGGCCGGTGCCCCCATGACGTTGATCGGGATCGTGGTGGGGATGGTCGTTGTGGGGGGCTTTGGCGCCTATGAGAGTAGCGAGCATTTTGCGCGGCGGATCGACGGTTTCCTGACGCCGGATATCGACCCGCGCACGCAGCTTGGCTATGCGACGAACGCCATTCAGGAAGGCGGGTTCTTCGGGGTGGGCGTGGGCGCGGGGCAGGTGAAATGGTCACTGCCGGACGCACATACCGATTTCATCATTGCGGTGGCGGCCGAGGAATATGGGCTGATCCTCGTTCTGGTGATCATCGCGCTTTACACCACGGTGGTGGTGCGGTCGCTGATGCGACTGACGAAGGAACGGGACCCGTTCATCCGGCTGGCGGGGACGGGGCTGGCCTGTATCTTTGGCGTGCAGGCGATGATCAATATGGGTGTGGCGGTGCGGCTGTTGCCTGCGAAGGGGATGACGCTGCCGTTTGTGAGTTACGGGGGGTCTTCGGTGATTGCGGCAGGGATAACGGTGGGTGCGCTTCTGGCGATGACGCGGATGCGGCCGCAGGGTACGATGGGTGATGTTTTCGGGCGCGGTGGGCGCTGATGGCGGGACCGCTTCTGCTGATCGCAGCGGGGGGGACGGGGGGGCACATGTTTCCCGCGCAGGCTCTTGCCGAGGCGATGGTGCGGCTGGGCTGGCGGGTGAAATTGTCGACCGACGCGCGGGGCGCGCGCTATGCGGGCGGGTTTCCGCATGTGGTGCAGGTGGAAGAGGTGGCGTCAGCCACCTTTGCGCGGGGTGGTGCAGCGGCGAAGCTGGCGGTGCCGTTCCGGATTTTCGGGGGTGTCGTTTCAGCGGTGTTCGGGATGCTGCGCGACCGGCCTGTGGTGGTGTTGGGTTTTGGCGGCTATCCGACGATCCCCGCGCTGGCGGCGGCCTGGGTGCTGCGGCGGCCGCGGATGATCCATGAACAGAATGGCGTGCTGGGGCGGGTGAACCGCCTTTTTGCGCGCCGGGTGGACCAGGTGGCCTGCGGGACCTGGCCCACGGATCTGCCGGAGGGCGTGGCAGGCGTGCATACCGGTAATCCGGTGCGGGCGGCGGTGCTGGAGCGGGCGGCGGCGGGGTATATTCCGCCGGGCGATTATCCGATGAGCCTGTTGGTGATTGGCGGGTCGCAGGGCGCGCGTGTGTTGTCGGATGTGGTGCCCGCCGCGGTGGCGATGTTGCCCGAGGGGATACGGCGCTATTTGCGCGTGGCCCATCAGGCGCGCGAGGAAGATGTGGCGCGGGTGGTGGCGGCCTATGACGCGGCGGGGGTGATGGCCGAAGTGGAGCCGTTCTTTCGCGACATTCCGCGCCGGCTTTCGGAGGCGCAACTGGTGGTGTCACGGTCGGGGGCGTCATCCGTGGCGGATATCAGCGTGATCGGGCGGCCTGCGATCCTGATCCCCTTTGCCGCGGCGACGGGGGACCATCAAACGGCCAATGCGCGCGGGTTGGTTGACGCAGGGGCGGCGGTCCTGATGCCGGAAAAGCTGCTTGACCCCGCGGCGCTTGCCGCGCAATTGGAGGCGGTGCTGGGCCAGCCGGATGCGGCAGTTGCGATGGCGCAGCATGCGTTGGGTGAGGGAAGACCCGATGCGACCGCGCGTCTGGTGGCGCTGGTCGAGGAACTTGCGAAAGGGAAAACAGCATGAACGCGGCGACAAAGCTTCCGGGGGAGCTGGGCCCGATCCATTTCGTCGGCATCGGCGGGATCGGCATGTCGGGGATTGCCGAGGTGCTGATGACGCTGGGTTATCCGGTGCAAGGGTCGGACAGCAAGGCCAGCAAGATCACGGATCGGCTGGTGTCGCTGGGGGCCAGGTTCTTTGAGGGGCAGCGGGCCGAGAATATCGGCGAGGCGGCGGTGGTGGTGATCTCCAGCGCCATCAAGAAGGGCAACCCGGAGTTGGAAGAGGCGCGGCGGCGCAAGTTGCCGGTGGTGCGGCGGGCCGAGATGTTGGCCGAGTTGATGCGGTTGAAATCCAACATCGCGATTGCCGGGACGCATGGGAAGACCACGACCACGACGATGGTGGCGACGCTGTTGGACAAGGGCGGGTTTGACCCGACGGTGATCAATGGCGGCGTGATCCATGCCTATGGGTCGAATGCGCGGGCGGGCGCGGGCGAGTGGATGGTGGTGGAGGCGGATGAGAGCGACGGATCGTTCAACCGTCTGCCCGCGACCATTGCCATCGTGACGAATATCGACCCCGAGCATATGGAGCATTGGGGCAGTTTCGACGCGCTGCGGAAGGGGTTTTACGATTTCGTGTCGAACATTCCCTTTTACGGGCTGGCGGTGTGCTGCACCGATCATCCGGAGGTGCAGGCGCTGGTGGGGAAGGTCACGGATCGGCGCATCGTGACCTTCGGGTTCAACGCGCAGGCGGATGTGCGGGCGGTGAATCTTTCCTATCGGAATGGAATCGCGATGTTCGACGTTCTTCTTCAGAATGAAGGGGAAGGCGCGATGATCGAGGGCTGCACTTTGCCGATGCCGGGGGATCATAACGTGTCCAACGCGCTGTCGGCGATTGCCGTGGCGCGGCATCTGGGGATGAAGAAGGACGAGATTCGCGAGGCTTTGGCCGCGTTCGGGGGCGTGAACCGGCGCTTTACCCGCGTGGGTGAGGTGAATGGCGTGACCATCATCGACGATTACGGCCATCATCCGGTGGAGATTGCCGCCGTGCTGAAGGCGGCGCGGCAGGCTTTGGCGGGCAATCCAGGCGCGCGGATCATCGCGGTGCATCAGCCGCACCGCTATACGCGACTGGCGAGCCTTTTTGACGATTTCTGCACCTGTTTCAACGAGGCAGATGTGGTTGCAATTGCCGAGGTCTATGCGGCGGGCGAGGACCCCATTCCGGGGGCAAGCCGGGATGATCTGATTTCCGGGTTGATCGCGCATGGGCATCGCCACGCGCGGGGGATCACGGATGAGGCCGATCTGGCGCGGCTGGTGAAGGAACAGGCGCGGCCCGGTGACATGGTCGTGTGCCTTGGTGCGGGCACGATCAGCACCTGGGCCAACAACCTGCCCGGCCGGTTGATGGGGGCCGCGGCATGAGCTGGGCGCTGGCGGCGGCCTTTGTCTGGCTGATTGCCGCCAATGTCGCGGCGATGGTCCCAAGCCGGGATCATCACTGGCGGCGGGCTTTTGTGCTGATTGCGGTGGGGATCCCGATCCTTGGCTGGGTGACGTGGACCGAGGGCCCGGTGTGGGGGATGATCCTGCTGGCGGCGGGGGCGAGCGTGCTGCGCTGGCCGGTGATCTATCTGGTGCGCTGGTTGCGTCGCAAGGTGGCGGAGCCGGCGGAGTAGGGCGGGGGTCACCCCGCCTTTTTCATTTCAGAGCATCGGCTTGGCCCTGATCGGCGGCGGCGGGATAGGGTTCGGGGCGATGGGGGTTGACCGCGCGGGCGGCGGCGTCCGGGTCCATCGTGGGGCTTTCGGGGCGCGGGATGGGCGGGGTGGCGCGCATGCGGCGCACGCTCCACAGGCCGAAGGGCACGCCGGTGACC
This sequence comes from Variovorax paradoxus, assembly GCA_943370085.1. Classification (GTDB taxonomy): domain Bacteria; phylum Pseudomonadota; class Alphaproteobacteria; order Rhodobacterales; family Rhodobacteraceae; genus Paragemmobacter. The sequence goes on from CALRPT020000007.1 coordinate 166,901, forward strand.
ACGCCGATAGCGATGGCGGCGGCGAAGAGTTTCCAGCTGTAAATCCCTGCGGTCAGCCCGGCGATCACCACGGCGCCTGCGATGCAGCCGACTGTGAGCGGCAGGATGGTGGAGCGCAGATAGGGGAAGGTCATGGCCGTTTCCTTGTGTGTACAAACAAACGCATGTCGGGGGCGGCGCGTTCCCTGCCTTTGCGGCGATGGGCGCTGTTTCGCCGGGAGCGAGAGGCGGGATCGGCGGTTCTTTGTGCAGTGCGGTCGCGTCAGGAACCCGCGCCGTTCTGGCGACGTTGATCCGACATCAGGCAAGCAGCCCGGCCACGGTGGCCCTGCTCGCCCCATGATGGAGGACGACCCATGCAGATGCAGAATACCGGTGCAGCGACTTCGACCATGCCCAAGGACGACAACCACGCCATGATTTCGGGCCAGACCATTCAGGGGACGCGGGTGTTCAACCCGGCGGGCGAGGAGTTGGGGCATATTGACGATGTGATGATCGACAGCGCCTCGGGGCGGGTGGTTTACGGCGTGTTGCAGTTCGGGGGCTTTCTGGGGATCGGCAGTGCGTTCCATGCCATTCCGTTCGGCAAGCTGCGCTATGACGCGGCGCGCGAGGGATATGTGACCGACCTGACGCGGGAGCAGTTGGAGAACGCGCCGAAGCAGGAGGAGACCTGGCTGAAGGATCGCGACTGGCAGCAGCGCAGCCATGATTATTACGGTGTGGCGCCTTACTGGATCTGATCCGGGTCTTGAGCGGGGGGCTACGGCCCCCCGCACCCCCCCCTGATGCCCCGGCCCGTGAAGGCCGGGGCATCTTGCATTCCGGGGCAGGGCGCGGATACGAAGCGGTATGGCGCATGACTATCCCCCTACCCGTGGCACCCTGACCGAGAAGCGGCCTTTGGCTGATCTGACATGGCTGCGGGTGGGTGGGCCTGCGGATGTGTTGTTCCAGCCTGCGGATGTGGCGGACCTTGCGGCGTTTCTGCGCGATCTCGACCCTGCGGTGACGGTGTTTCCCATGGGCGTGGGATCGAACCTGATCGTGCGCGATGGCGGGATACGGGCTGTGGTGATCCGGCTGGGGCGGGGGTTCAACGGGATTTCGGTCGAGGGTGACACCGTAACGGCGGGGGCGGCGGCGCTGGATGCGCATGTGGCGCGGCGGGCAGCGGAGGCGGGGCTGGACCTGACCTTTTTGCGCACCATCCCCGGCAGCATCGGCGGCGCGGTGCGGATGAATGCGGGGTGTTATGGGTCTTATGTGGCGGATCATCTGATCTCGGTCCGGGCGGTGACGCGGGCTGGGGACTTGGTGGTGATCCCGGCGGCGGAGCTGGAGTTGCGCTATCGGCAATCGACGCTGCCCGAGGGCTGGGTGATCGTGGAGGCCACGTTCCGGGCGGGGCGGGGGGAGCCTGCCGCGCTGGAGGCGCGGATGGCGGAGCAGATCGCCAAGCGCGATGCGAGCCAGCCGACGAAGGAGCGCAGCGCGGGGTCGACCTTTCGCAATCCACTGGGGCGGTCATCGACCGGAACAGCCGATGACACGCATGAATTGAAGGCGTGGAAGGTGATCGACGATGCCGGGATGCGCGGTGCGCGGCGGGGTGGCGCGCAGATGAGCGAAATGCATTCCAATTTCCTGATCAACACGGGTGGGGCAACGGCCGCCGATCTTGAGGGATTGGGCGAAGAGGTGCGAAAAAGGGTTTTCCAAGCGAGCGGGATCACGTTAGAGTGGGAAATCATGCGGATCGGCGAAACGACTGCAGATTAATGACAAAAACGGGCGCAAGACCCGGCTTGAGGCGAAAATGGCGGGCGGTTCTGGCAGGAGCGTCCCCCTTGTGGCGGTGATAAAAGGTGGGCTTTCCGCAGAGCGGGAGGTTTCTCTTTCAACAGGGCGTGAATGCGCCGGGGCACTTCGCAAGGCGGGATATGATGTGATTGAGGTCGATGCCGGCCTCGACCTTGCCATGCGTCTGGACGAAATCAAACCTGATGTCTGTTTCAACGCCCTGCATGGCCGCTGGGGAGAGGATGGCTGCGTGCAGGGCATTCTGGAATGGATGCGGATTCCCTATACGCATTCCGGCGTGCTGGCCTCGAGCCTTGCGATGGACAAGCAGCGCGCGAAGGAAGCTTACCGCGTGGCGGGGCTGCCCATCCTGGAAAGCGTTGTGGTGCCGCGCGAAGTGGTGGAGGCCGGACATGTGATGGCCGCGCCTTATGTGGTGAAGCCGGTGAATGAGGGGTCTTCGGTCGGGGTTTATATCGTGCATCCCGGATCGAACGCGCCGCGCCTGTCGGCCGAAATGCCCGCGATGGTGATGGTCGAGACCTATGCGCCGGGCCGCGAGATGACGGTCAGCGTGCTGGGGGACCGGGCGCTGTGCCTGACCGATATCATCACCGATGGCTGGTATGATTATGACGCGAAATATAAACCCGGTGGTAGCCGCCATGTGCTGCCGGCCCAAGTGCCCGACGAGATTGCGGCGGCCTGCATGGATTACGCGGTGCGGGCGCATCGCGCGCTGGGCTGCCGGGGGCTGAGCCGGACGGATTTCCGCTGGGATGAGGCGCGGGCATTGGCGGGGCTGATCCTGCTCGAGACGAATACCCAGCCGGGGATGACGCCCACATCGCTGTCGCCAGAACAGGCGGCGCATGTGGGGATTTCCTTTCCGGAATTGTGCCGCTGGATCGTGGAGGACGCGTCATGCAACCGTTGAGACCGGAGCCGCGTGTCTATTCCCGTTCGCCCCGGCGGGATCCGGCTCCGTCGCGCTGGGCTTATCGGATGCAGCGGCTGTGGCTGACGCCTGTGTTCCGGGTGATGGCGCGGGTGGGGGTGCCAGTGTTCGTGCTGGCGCTGGCGGTGGGGCTGTATGCCGGAAATGCCGATCGCCGCGCGGCGGTGGCGGGGATTTACACCGACCTGAAGGACAAGTTCCAGAATCGGCCGGAATTCATGGTGGGTCTGGTGTCGGTTGAAGGGGCGTCGCCCGAACTGGCCGAGGCGATCCGGGGGCGGGTGGATCTGAAGCTGCCGCTGTCGTCTTTTGACATCGACCTTGATGCGGTGCGGGCACGGGTGGAAGAGCTGGACGCCGTGGGGCAGGCCGAATTGCGCGTGCGGTCGGGCGGGGTGTTGCAGGTGTTGATCACCGAGCGGATGCCTGTGGTGCTGTGGCGGCAGGGCGAGCGGCTGGAAATGCTGGATGAGGGCGGGGTCCGGGTGGCGGGGTTGGCCGCGCGGACGGACCGGCCCGATCTGCCGCTGATCGCGGGCGAGGGCGCGGATCTGGCCACGGGCGAGGCGCTGGAATTGTTTGCGGCGGCGCAGTCGATCCTGCCGCGGGTGCGCGGGCTTGTGCGGATCGGCGAGCGGCGCTGGGATATGGTGTTGGACCGCAACCAGAAGATCATGTTGCCCGCGCATGGCGCGGTGGCCGCGCTGGAGCGGCTGATGGCGCTGGACAAGGCCGAAGACCTGTTGGCGCGTGACGTGCTGACCGTCGATTTGAGAAATGACAAACGACCCGTGCTGCGGTTGGCGCCATACGCGCTGAACGAACACCGCAAGGCACAGGGCATTGATGTGAGCGGGAGCGAATTATGACCGGGCTTTATGAATCCCAGCGGGCGATGCGGCATATGCGGCGGGCTGCGATGCAGCGCGGTGTGGTGGCGGTTCTGGATGTGGGGACATCGAAGATCGCCTGTCTGATCCTGCGCTTTGACGGACCCGAGCGGCTGCGCGAAGCCGATGGCGTGGGGCCGATGGCGGGGCAATCGTCCTTTCGGGTGATCGGGGCGGCGACCACGCGGTCGCGCGGGGTGAAGTTCGGCGAGATTGCCGTGATGAACGAAACGGAGCGCGCGATCCGCACAGCGGTGCAGGCGGCGCAGAAGATGGCGAATGTCCGCGTCGATCATGTGATTGCCTGTTTTTCCGGGGCCGAGCCGCGCAGCTATGGGCTGGCGGGGGAATGGGATCTGCAGGATTCGGTGGTGACCGAGCAGGATGTGGCCAATGTGCTGGCCGCCTGTGACGTGCCAGATCTGGGGCCGGGGCGCGAGGTGCTGCATGCGCAGCCGGTGAATTTCGCGCTGGATCACCGCACGGGGCTGGGCGATCCGCGCGGGCAGATCGGCAACCGGATTGCCTGTGACATGCATCTTCTGTCGGTGGATGGGGCGGTGGTGCAGAACCTGCTTTACTGCATCAAGCGCTGCGATCTGGAATTGGCGGGGATTGCGTCATCGGCCTATGTTTCGGGGATTTCCAGCCTGGTCGAGGATGAGCAGGAGCTGGGCGCGGCCTGCATCGACATGGGTGGTGGGTCCACCGGCATTTCGATCTTTATGAAAAAGCACATGATCTATGCCGATAGCGTGCGGCTGGGCGGGGATCATGTGACGTCGGACATCTCCAAGGGTTTGCAGATCCCGATGTCGATGGCCGAGAAGATCAAGACCAAGCATGGCGGGGTCTATGCCACCAGCATGGATGATCGCGAGATGATCGAGACCGGGGGCGAGAGCGGCGACTGGGAGAAGGACCGCCGCCAGATCAGCCGGACGGAGTTGATCGGGATTATGCGGCCGCGGGTCGAGGAAATCCTTGAAGAAGCGCGGTCGCGGCTGGATGCGGCCGGGTTCGAATATCTGCCGAGCCAGCAGATCGTGCTGACCGGGGGCGCGAGCCAGATTCCGGGGCTGGACGGGTTGGCGGCGCGTATTCTGGGCCAGCAGGTTCGGCTGGGGCGCCCGCTGCGCGTGCAGGGCCTGCCGCAGGCGGCGACGGGGGCGGCTTTTGCCAGTGCGGTTGGGCTTTGCCTGTTCGCGGCGCATCCGCAGGACGAGTGGTGGGATTTCGAGATCCCGAGTGAGCGGTATCCCGCGCGGTCGCTGAAAAGGGCCTTCAAATGGTTCAAGGACAACTGGTAACGACCACATACAGTGCTGATGGCGAAATCCCGCTGATTGCGGGAAACAGTTCCCCATATTTTGTGTCGATTTGGTGTTTTTCGCGTGACCTGAGGCCCCCTTGTGGATAGAATCGTGGATAAATTCGGATTCCTGCGCCCGGGACAGGCGCGACTTACAGCCGGACGACAAAAAACGGCGAACCAACGTACAGCAGGCGGAGTGGCAATGACCCTTAATCTGATGATGACCTCGCAGCAGGAAGAGCTGAAGCCGCGCATCACCGTCTTTGGCGTTGGCGGGGCGGGCGGGAACGCCGTGAACAACATGATCGACAAGAACCTGGAAGGGGTCGAGTTTGTTGTGGCGAACACGGATGCGCAGGCGCTGAAGCACAGCCGGGCGCATTCGCGTATCCAGATGGGTCTGAAGGTTACCGAAGGGTTGGGCGCCGGCGCGCGGCCGCAGGTTGGCGCGGCGGCGGCGGAAGAGACGATCGAGGAGATCGTCGATCATCTGGCGGGCGCACATATGTGTTTCATCACCGCAGGCATGGGAGGCGGCACCGGGACGGGTGCGGCGCCGATCATCGCGCAGGCGGCGCGGGAGTTGGGCGTGCTGACGGTGGGCGTGGTGACCAAGCCCTTCCAGTTCGAAGGCGCCAAGCGGATGAAGCAGGCCGAGGACGGGATCGAGGCGCTGCAAAAGGTTGTCGATACGCTGATCATCATTCCGAACCAGAACCTGTTCCGTCTGGCCAATGAGCGCACGACCTTTACCGAGGCCTTCGCGATGGCCGACGACGTTCTGTATCAGGGCGTGAAGGGTGTGACGGACCTGATGGTGCGGCCCGGCCTGATCAACCTGGACTTTGCCGATGTGCGCGCCGTGATGGACGAGATGGGCAAGGCGATGATGGGCACCGGCGAGGCGATGGGTGAAGACCGCGCCGTGCAGGCCGCCGAAAAGGCGATTGCAAACCCGCTGCTGGACGAGATTTCGCTGAACGGTGCGAAGGGCGTGCTGATCAACATCACCGGCGGCTATGACCTGACGCTGTTCGAGCTGGACGAAGCGGCGAACATAATCCGCGAGAAGGTGGACCCCGAGGCCAATATCATCGTGGGCTCCACGCTCGACGAGACGATGGAAGGCGCGATCCGCGTGTCGGTCGTGGCAACGGGGATCGATGTGAGCCGTGCGTCCAAGCAAGAGGCCCCTGTGGCCCGCCGCAGCATGGCCGCGCCGTTGCAGCATGCCGAGCCGCGCCGTGAAGTGCCGCTGACCATGCAGCAAGTGGCCCCTGCGCCGATGCCTGCGCCGCAGCCGGAACCTGTGGCAATGCAGGCCGCGCCGGAACCTTCGCTGTTCGACCCGGCCCCGTCCTTCGACGAGCCTGAAATGGACATGGCCGACGATCTGCCGCCACCGGCCTATCGCCCGCAGCCTGCGCCGGCACCGCAGCCCGCCATGCAGGCGCGCGCCACCGCGTCGCTGGATCAGGATGCAGGCAGCTTCATGGCGCCGCGCCCGGCGCGTGCGCCCGGAACCCCCACGCCCGAGGCGCTGGCCCGGTTGCAGGCCGCCGTCAGCAAGGCCCCCGGCATGCAGGGCCAATCGCGCCCCGCAGCACAGGCTCCGCGCGTGCAGGCCCCGGCGGCCAAGCCAGCCGAGGCCCCGCGTCCGCGCTTTGGGATCGGATCGCTGATCAACCGGATGGCCGGTGGCCATGGTGAGGGCCAGGGAAATGCCGTGCGCCAGCAGCCGCAGGTGCAGGGCTATGATGATGAGCCGGAAATGAGCGCCGATCAGGAACGGATCGAAATACCGGCCTTTCTTCGCCGTCAGGCGAACTGACAGCCCGTTGCAGGGGCTGTAACAAAGATGGAAACCCGGTCTGCAATGGCCGGGTTTTTTCTTTGTAGAACAGGAGGTTGGATTGTTTCCAAACCTGTCACACTCCGTCACAAAGAGTGAGTTGAGTTTGCAGGTGCAGCAACTTAATTAACTCATGCGGCACCCAATGGGCGTGCCGCACTGCAGACGGGCCCCGCCCGAAAAGCAAAAAGAAACGAGACCGGGACGAACCGACCTTGCAACGCACGTTGAAAACAGCAGTCACCTTTGCCGGGCTTGGCCTTCATGGCGGCAAGCCCGTGCGGATGACGGTTCGGCCTGCCCAGACCGGGCATGGGATCGTTTTTCTGCGTACGGATGTGACGGAGGGTGATGCGCGGGTCGCGGCGCTGTGGGATCAGGTGATCCCGTCCAAGCTGTGCACGCTGGTGGCCAATGCCGATGGCATTTCGGTTTCCACCATCGAGCATGTGATGGCGGCGCTGTCGGGTTGTGCGATCCACAATGCACTGATCGAGATTGACGGGCCGGAAGTGCCGATCCTTGACGGTTCGGCCATGCCCTTCGTGGAAGGCTTCCTTGAGGCCGGGATCACCGGGCAGGATGCCGTGGTGCGGGCCATTCGCGTGCTGCGCCCCATCGAGGTGCGGGACGGTGAGGCTGTGGCGCGGCTGGAGCCTGCGGACAATCTGGAAATGAATTTCTCCATCGAGTTTTCCGAAGCCGCGATCGGGCGGCAGGAAAAGCGGATGAGCCTGGCCAATGGGGCCTTTGTGCGTGAACTTTCGGACAGCCGGACGTTCTGCCGGCAGTCGGATGTGGATCTGATGCGGGCCAATGGCCTTGCGCTGGGTGGCACGCTTGAGAATGCGGTCGTGTTCGACGGTGACCAGGTTCTGAGCCCCGGCGGGCTGCGCTATAGCGATGAGCCGGTGCGGCACAAGATGCTGGATGCGATGGGCGATCTGTTTCTTGCAGGTTCGCCGATTCTGGGCCGCTATACCGGGATCCGGGCGGGCCATGCGCTGACCAACAAGCTTCTGCGCGCCCTGTTTGCGGCCCCGGATGCCTGGACCATGGCCGAGGTGGGCGAGCAGACCGGCTGCAAACTGCCGGGCGTGGGTGTGCATGAGGCGGATTTGCCGAACCGCGCCTGACGGTTGCGTGAAGCGCGAAAGCCGTTTTGCGCCCCGGATTTTTCTGTGCTAGGACGACTTCAAGAATACGGGCTGTGCGGTGTTGCCGTGCGCCCGGAAGGAATGACGTGGGGTAGGCGGAAGATGGCAGTCGTCAAATCGGGCGTGACGTCAGGCGCGCGGTTGCTGGGCATGGCAGTGCTTGCCTCGGCTCTGGCCGCTTGTGGCGGGCAGCGGGAGGCCCCTCTCGACAGCTTTACCGCCGAAGAAATCTTCAAGCAGGGTGAATTGCGGCTGACGAATTCGCGGCGCCCGGATGATGCGATCCGCTATTTCCAGGAAGTAGAACGGCTGTATCCTTATTCGGAATTCGCCAAGCGTGCGCTGATCATGCAGGCGTTCAGCTATCACAAGGCCAAGAAATACGAAGAATCGCGGGCCGCGTCGCAGCGCTATCTGGATTTCTATCCGGGTGACGAGGACGCGCCTTATGCGCTGTATCTGATGGCGCTGAGCTATTACGACCAGATCGATGATGTGGGCCGCGATCAGGGCGTGACCTTCCAGGCGCTGACCGGGATGCGCGACGTGATCGAGCAGTATCCCGACAGCGATTATGCACGTTCGGCAATGTTGAAGTTCGAACTGGCCTTTGACCATCTGGCCGGCAAGGAAATGGAAATCGGGCGCTTTTACCTGAAGCGCGGGAATTACACGGCGGCGATCAACCGGTTCCGGTCGGTTGTGCAGGATTTCCAGACCACGACGCATACGGCTGAAGCGCTGCACCGGCTGGTGGAGGCCTATCTGGCGCTGGGCTTCACGCAAGAGGCGCAGACGGCGGGGGCGATCCTTGGCTATAACTATCAGGCGTCGCCCTTCTATGATGACAGCTTCCGGCTGTTGAAGGGCCGTGGATTGAACCCCGAGGCGGTGGGCGATAGCTGGCTGCGGCAGGTGTATCGCCAGATGGTCAAGGGCGAATGGTTGTGACGGGCTGAGGCCCGTCAACGGGGGCAGGCGCGTGCTGCGGACGCTCGAAATCCGGGATGTTTTGATCATTGACCGGCTGGACCTTGAGTTCCGGCCGGGCTTGAACGTGCTGACCGGTGAGACCGGCGCGGGGAAATCCATTCTGCTGGATGCTTTGGGGTTCGTGCTGGGTTGGCGCGGGCGGGCGGAGCTGGTGAGGCAGGGAGCCGAGCAGGGCAGCGTGACAGCGGTGTTCGATCTGCCCGGTGGCCATGCGGCGCATGGAGTGCTGGAGGCGGCGGGGATCGTGGCCGAGGATGGCGAGTTGATCCTGCGGCGGGTGAATGCCGTGGACGGGCGCAAGACGGCCTGGGTCAATGACCGGCGCGTGTCGGGCGAGGTGCTGCGCGATTTGTCAGAGACCTTGGTGGAGCTGCACGGGCAGCATGATGACCGGGGGCTGTTGAACCCGCGCGGGCATCGGGCGTTGCTGGATGCCTTTTCCGGGCAGGACCTTGGCCCGGTGCGGGCGGCGTGGCGGGCGCAATCGGCGGCGCGCGGGGCCTTGGCCGAGGCCGAGGCGGCGTTGGAGGCGGCGCGGCGTGAAGAGGATTTCCTGCGCCATGCGGTGGCCGAACTGGACAAGCTGAACCCTGAACCGGGTGAGGAGGCCAGCCTCGATGCCCGCCGCCGCATGATGCAGGGGGCCGAGAAGATCCGCGCCGATATCGCGCGGGCGCATCAGGCGCTGTCGGATCAGGCGGCAGAGGGGATGCTGCGCGATGCCGTGCGCTGGCTGGAGGGTGCTGCGGACAGGGCCGAAGGGCAGCTTGAGGGCGCGCTGGCGGCGTTGGACCGGGCGCTGATCGAGTTGGGCGAGGCGCAGCAGGGGGTTGAGGACTGTCTGGCGGCGCTGGATTTCAACCCGGCCGAGTTGGAGGCCATCGAGGAGCGGCTGTTTGCGATACGGGCGCTGGCGCGCAAGCATGGGGTATTGCCGGACGATCTGGGCGGGTTTGCCGATGATCTGCGGGCGCGGCTGGCGGCGCTGGATGGCGGCGTGGCGGGGATCGCGGCCAAGGCCAAGGCTGTGGTGCAGGCCGAAGCGGCCTATGCGGCCGAGGCAGAGCGGGTGACAGGGGTGCGCGTGGCAGCGGCCAAGCGGCTCGATCTGGCGATGGCGTCGGAATTGGCGCCGTTGAAGATGGAGCGCGCGGTGTTTGCGACCGAGGTCACGGCAGGGGAGCCGGGGCCGGAGGGGGTGGATGCGGTGACATTCACCGTGGCGACAAACCCCGGCGCGCCGTCAGGGCCGCTGAACCGGATTGCATCGGGCGGTGAATTGAGCCGGTTCCTGCTGGCGCTGAAGGTGTGCCTGACGGGGGATGCACCCGGCCTGACGATGATCTTTGACGAAATCGACCGGGGCGTGGGCGGAGCGACGGCGGATGCTGTGGGGCGGCGGTTGAAGGCGCTGGCCGAGGGATGCCAGGTGCTGGTGGTGACCCATTCGCCGCAGGTTGCCGCCTTGGGTGGCGCGCATTGGCGGGTGGAGAAGCGGGTGGCCGGGGAAATGACGCTGTCCACCGTGACGCCGCTTGATCCGGCGGCGCGAGTGGAGGAAGTGGCGCGCATGCTGGCCGGGGACACCGTGACCGAGGCCGCGCGCGAGGCGGCGCGGGCCTTGCTGACCGCCTGAGCAGGCCGGCGAGGCTGTGCCATGAATTTAATCAGACAGGTATGACGTCAGCGCATGGCGGGTTTCGCCATTGCAGCGCTACAATGCTGCGCTGCGGCATCCTATCTTCTGTCCATCGGCAGAAGGAAAAAAGACCATGTTTGAACGTGTGAAGAACTTCATCAGCGCCTTTCACCTCCCCACGGCGGCAGAGCTGGAGCGGGAATATCTGAATGGGGCTGCGAACCGTGTGGATCTGGAATTCCGCCAGCGGCAGATCGACCGCGGGATGTTCCGGCGGTTTGACGGCTAATCCGCGAGGATCGACAGTTGCGCCGCGAGCGCTTGCCAGCCTGAGGGTGTAGCGGCGAGGGTCGCGGTCAGAAGAAGCGCACAGCGGGGCAGGTCTGCCCCGCTTTCATTTTGTGCGCCGGTCACCACATAGCGTTGCGTGATCAGGGCCGCACCGGGGCCGAGGGGCCGCAGGCGCAGTTTGCCCTTCACCAGCCGGGCATTGCGAAAGACGCCCGCAAATTCGGCGGCCAGCGCCGCCTCGATCATCGGGCGGCCTTCGGCATATTGGCCGGTGGGGGTGATGAGATCGGCGGATTCGTCCATCATGGCGGCGAGGGTCGCCGCATCCTGGGATGAGAAGGCGGCGGCGAAGGCGCGAGGGAAATCTTCGGGGGTCATCAGCCTGTCCTGCTTTTTGCGGCAGGATAGGCGAGGCGCGCGTCAGGGGCCAGCGACGCGGGCGAGCGTCGGGGCGAGATCGCCGTAACCGGTCAATCTCCGCTCATAGGCGAGGCCCAGGCGGGCGGCGCAATCGCGGGCCTTGGCATCCAGCGCGGGATCGTTGATCTGCGCCTGATAGACGAGCTTTGTGTAATTGCCGAAATACATGTCGCGCAGTTCGGGGTGCCGGTCGAGGCCCATTGGTTTCCAGACGAAGGCATCGAATTGCCGGACGAGGAAATCGGTCAGGTAGAAGGCGGTGAATTCGGTTTCCGCCTTTTCGGCAAAGGCGGCGTTGCCTTCAAAAAACGAATAACAATGCGGGCCTTCGACCATTTCGACGCCCAGTTCCTTGCACTTTTGCTGCAAGAGGCCGCCGGTGCCGCAATCGGCATAGACGATGAAGATCTGGTCATAGGCAGCGCGGTGCTGGGTGACGGATGCCTCGACCGCGGGGGGAATCCGGTCGGGCCAGAGATGCAGGTTGGCGGGCAGGCATTGCAGATCGAGATGGTCCCAGCCGTTCATCCGTTTCAGCGCAAGGATTTCATGGGCCAGCGCGCCGCAGGCGATGAGCAGGACACGGCCCTGCGCGGTGGGAGCAAGGCCCTGTTCGGTGAGGGTGGTGTCGTCGAGGGTGGCCGTATCGCCTGTCAGCGCCATTGCCGCGCGCCGAGGATCAGGCTGCCGGCCAGCGCGGCAAGGCCCAGGGCCACCAGCGGCAGATCGGCCCAGACGGCGACGCCGATAGTCAGACCTGCCGCAAGGATCACGAAGGTGAGGAGGGCGAGGAAATGGGTGAGAGGCATCATGGACAGCATCCTTTCCCCGTAAAGATGACCCTGAACGGCAGGAAAGCCAAGGGCCCGTCGCGGAAGGGTGATCAGCGGGGGCCCCCCCCACCCCGACCCTCCCCCGCCATGCGGGGGAGGGAGAGGGTTTGGTCACCCCACAACCCCGCCTGTGGCGCGGATGGGGAAGGCGCGTCAGGCGCCAATCTGGTTGTGCTTGCGGGCGACGAACTGCTTGGCGGTTTCCACCGCCACGGCGGCGTCGCGGCAATAGGCATCGGCGCCGATGGCCTTGCCGAATTCCTCATTCAGCGGTGCGCCACCGACGAGGACGATGTAATCTTCGCGCAGGCCCTTTTCCTTCATCGTGTCGATCACGACCTTCATGTAGGGCATGGTCGTGGTCAGCAGGGCCGACATGCCGAGGATATCGGGCTTTTCAGCCTCCAGCGCCTCGAGATACTTTTCAACCGAGTTGTTGATGCCGAGGTCGAGCACTTCGAAGCCTGCGCCTTCCATCATCATGGCGACGAGGTTCTTGCCGATGTCGTGGATGTCGCCCTTGACGGTGCCGATCACCATCTTTCCCATGCGCGGCGCGCCAGTTTCGACCAGAAGCGGCTTGAGGATGAACATCCCGGCCTTCATCGCGTTGGCGGCGAGGAGCACTTCGGGCACGAAGAGGATGCCATCGCGGAAGTCGGCGCCGACGATGGTCATGCCGGCGACGAGGGCCTTGGTGAGCACGTCATAGGGCGTCCAGCCACGGGCGATGAGGATGTTGACGCCTTCCTCGATCTCTTCCTTCAGGCCGTCGTAGAGATCGTCATGCATTTGCAGGACAAGTTCGTCGTCGGAAAGCTCGGACAGGATGATTTCGTCTTCGTCGGCCATGGTGGCGTTCCCTTTGGGGTATGCGTTCCCAGCCTGCATGATCCGAAAGCGGCATGCAGACTTATCGGATAGCGACATGCCCCGAATGAAAGCCGACAGCAAGGGGTCGGTTATGGGTTGGCGGTGAAATGGGCGTGACATTTGTTCATTATTTGTTCTAGTTTGGGGCATGGAAAAAGCAGATGGGATGTTGCCGGGGCGCCGGGTGCGGGCGCGCGGGGTGCTGTCAAATGCGGCAGGCCGGTTCGAGGCGCATGGGGTGGCGGGGTTTGCCGACGGCTGGGAGCCGGTGGAGGAGCGGCTGCTGCGCACCGAGGTGCGGGTGGAGCGGGCGCGGTCGGCGCTGAGTTACAACCGGTCGCCGGATTTGCCCTTTGACCGGTCTGTGAACCCCTATCGGGGGTGTGAGCATGGCTGTGTCTATTGTTTTGCGCGGCCCACGCATGCGTTCCTGAACCTCTCACCGGGGCTGGATTTCGAGACGAAGCTGATTGCGCGGCCGGGGATCGGGGCGGTGCTGGCGCGGGAGTTGCGGGCGAAGGGGTATCGCGTGGCAACGGTGGCGATTGGCACGAATACCGATCCCTACCAACCCTGCGAGGCGGAGTATCGCGTGATGCGCGAGGTGGTAGAGGTGCTGGCGGGCTGCGATCATCCGCTGGCGATCACCACCAAGGGGACGTTGATCGAGCGGGATCTGGACCTGCTGGCACCGATGGCGGCGAAGGGGCTGTTGCGGGTGGGAGTGTCGGTGACGACACTCGATCCCGGCCTGTCGCGGCGGATGGAGCCACGGGCGGCGCTGCCTGCGCGGCGGCTGGAGGTGATACGGCGGCTGACGGCGGCAGGGGTGCCGGTACGGGTGATGGTGTCGCCGGTGATTCCGGGGCTGACGGATCACGAGATGGAGGGGATTCTGGCAGCGGCGCGCGATGCGGGGGCGGTTGGGGCAAGCTGGATCATGCTGCGGCTGCCGCTGGAGGTTGCTGGGCTTTGGCGCGACTGGTTGGAGCAGGCCGAGCCGGGGCGGGCGGCCAAGGTGATGGCGCGGGTGCGCGAGGCGCGGGGTGGCAAGGATTACGATGCCGAGTGGGGAAAACGGATGCGGGGTGAGGGGCTGTATGCGGGCCTGATCGCGCAGCGCTTCGACAAGGCGGTGGCGCGCTTGGGCTTGGCGCAGGCCTTGCCGCCTTTGCGCTGTGATCTGTTCCGGCCCCCGGTTCTGCCGGGGGATCAGTTGGCCTTGTTCTAGAGCGCGCGCCAGCCGATATCGCGGCGGCAAAAACCATCGGGCCAGTCGATGGCATCGACCATGGCGTAGGCTTTCTGCTGTGCCTCGGCCAGGGTTGTGCCACGGGCAGTGACGTTCAATACGCGGCCCCCTGTGGCGGTGATCTGGCCGTCTTTGGCTGTGGTTCCGGCGTGGAAGACCATCTGGGATGAGGTTTCGGGCAGGGCGTCAAGGCCGTTTATGATGGAGCCTTTGGTGTAGGGGCCGGGATATCCCTTGGCGGCCATGACGACGGTCAGGGCATGGTCATCGGCCCAGTTGACGCGGGCCTGATCGAGGCGGCCCTCGGCGCATGCGAGCAGGAGGTCAAGCGCCTGTGCACCGAGGCGCATCATCAGCACCTGACATTCCGGATCGCCAAAACGGGCGTTGTATTCGACAAGGCGGCCCTGTCCGTTTTCGATCATCAGACCCGCGTAGAGGACGCCCTGATAGGGCGTGCCGCGCCGGGCCATTTCGCGGATGGTGGGGAGGATGATTTCGTCCATCGCGCGCTGGGCGATGGCGTCGGACAGGACCGGAGCGGGGGAATAGGCCCCCATGCCGCCTGTGTTGGGCCCGGTGTCGCCGTCGCCCACGCGCTTGTGATCCTGCGCGGTGCCGATGGGCAGGGCGTTGGTGCCATCGGTGAGGATGAAGAAGGAGGCTTCCTCGCCCGTCATGAATTCCTCGATCACCACTTCGGCGCCTGCGGCACCGAATTCGCCGCCGAACATGTCGTCGATTGCGGCCAGTGCCTCGTCCACGGTCATGGCGACGATGACACCCTTGCCTGCGGCGAGGCCGTCGGCCTTGACCACGATGGGGGCACCCTGAGCCTGCACGTAAGCACGGGCGGGCGCAGCCTCGGTGAAGCGGGCATAGGCGGCGGTGGGGGCGGCGCAGGCGTCGCAGATTTCCTTGGTGAAGGATTTGGACGCTTCGAGTTTTGCGGCCTCGGCCGACGGGCCGAAGGTCAGGATGCCAGCGGCGCGGGTGGCATCGGCCACACCTGCGGCGAGGGGGGCTTCGGGGCCGATGATGACGAAGTCGATGGCGTTTTCTTCGCAGAAGGTGACGACGGTCTGGCCGGAGAGGATGTCGATATCGGCGCATTCGGCAAGAAGGGCGATGCCCGCATTGCCGGGTGCAACGATGAGGCGGTCGGTCTTGGGGTTTTGCTTGACGGCCCAGGCCAGGGAGTGTTCGCGACCACCGGAGCCGAGGATGAGGATGTTCATGGCATGGCCCCTTGGCTGCTTGTGTTGGGCTATAGGGACGGTGAGGGAACGGTGCAAGCGGGTGGTAGCGGGGGAGCGAAATCTGACGCAGATTTCGCGACGATTTTTGCACGCAAAAATCGTGCGGTTGGCGTGGCGCGGTCGGGGGGCGGAATTTGCGTCAAATTCCGTCGCGATTTGTGTGTCACAAATCGCGTGCGAGGCGCTTTCCCTTGGGGTTCTGGCAACTTACAGTCTGATCAGCAGACGGAGAGACGCATGGACTTGTTCGAAGACAGCCCACCGCCGCAGGGCAATCAGCCGGAATACACCGTGTCGGAGCTTTCCGGCGCGGTGAAGCGGGTGATCGAGGGGGAGTTCGGTCTTGTGCGCGTCAGGGGCGAGGTGGGGCGGGTGTCGCGGCCTGCTTCGGGGCATCTGTATTTTGACCTGAAAGATGATCGCAGCGTGATCGCCGCCATCAGTTGGAAGGGGCAGGTGGCGAAGATGCAGGTCCGCCCTGAAGAGGGGATGGAGGTTGTGGCCACGGGGCGCATGACCACCTTTCCGGGGCAGTCCAAGTATCAGCTGATCGTCGAGGATGTGGCCCCGGCGGGCGCGGGCGCGCTGATGGCGATGCTGGAGAAGCGCCGCGCGGCGCTGGCGGCGGAGGGGGTGTTCGATGCGGAGCGCAAGAAGCCGATCCCGTTTCTGCCGGGGGTGATCGGGGTAGTGACCTCGCCCAGCGGTGCGGTGATCCGGGATATCCTGCATCGGCTGCGCGACCGCTTTCCGCGCCATGTGCTGATCTGGCCGGTGGCGGTGCAGGGGCAGGCCTGCGCGCCAGAGGTGGCCGCCGCAATCCGCGGGTTCAATGCAATTGCGCCGGGGGGGCCTGTGCCGCGCCCGGACCTGATCATCGTGGCGCGGGGTGGCGGGTCGCTGGAGGATCTGTGGGGTTTCAATGAGGAGATCGTGGTGCGGGCGGCGGCGGCGTCGGAGATTCCGCTGATTTCCGCCGTGGGGCATGAGACGGATACGACGCTGATCGACTTTGCCGCCGACCGGCGCGCGCCCACGCCCACGGCGGCGGCGGAGATGGCGGTGCCGGTGCGGCTGGAATTGCTGGCGGCGGTGGATGGGTTGGGTGCGCGGGCGGTGCGGGCGGCGGTGGCGGGCGTGGGCCTGCGCGGGCAGCGGCTGCGCGATCTGGGCCGGGCCTTGCCGCGGGCCGAGACGCTGACGCAAGGACCGGCGCAGCGGCTGGACCTGTGGGGCGGGCGGCTGGGCGCGGCGCTGGGGATGGCGGCGGCGAAGAAGCGGCAGGTGTATGTGGCGCGGGCGGGGCTGGTGCGGCCCGAACTGCTCTTGGGGCTGGTGGCGCATCGGCGGCGGGATCTGGGCGAACGGGCGCGGGGGATGGAGATCGCGCTGGAGCGGCCGATGGAGCGGGTGCAGGCGCGGGTGAAGGTGCTGGGCGAGCGGTTGCAGCCGGCGCTGGCGCGGGTGATCGCGGGGGCGGAGCGGACAGCGCGCGAGGGGCGGGACAAGCTGGTGCCGCTGGCGGCGCGGCTGGAGGCGGCGCCCGCGGCGCGGTTCGCGCGGCTGGCGCAGCGGCTGGAGGCGCTAGACCGGACGCGGGTGACGCTGGGCTATGCCGAGACGTTGCGGCGCGGCTATGCGGTGGTGCGCGGCGATGGCGCGGTTGTCACGACCAAGGCCGGGGCCGAGAAGGCGGCGACGCTAGAGATCGAGTTTGCCGATGGGCGGCTGGTTCTGGGCGGCAAGGCGCGGCTGCGCAAGGCGGAGGGCGGGCCGGAGCAGGGGAGTCTGTTCTAGGCCGCCGCCTTTGGTGACCGAAAATCCTGGAAGAAATTTGGTCGGCCTAGACGCCGACATCCGGGCCGGGGCAGCTGAGGGGTTGGTCGCTCTGGCCGACTTCGGACAGGGACGTGCCGCCATCGGCACCCATGAAGATGGCGCGCAACCCGCTGGCTTCGCGGAAGAAGCGCCAGCATTGCGGCTGCATGTCGCTTTCATAGAGAAAGCAGATGTTGCCCTGGTCTTCGAACCAGTGACCGTATTGGCATTCATCTTCGGTGAAGGCCCAGATGACGCGGCGGTCTGACAGGTATTGCTCGGATCCCCAGACAACACCGTCCTGTGCATAGGAGAGGGTCTTGCCGGTGGCATAGGCCTCGAACTCGGCGGCGCTGAGGGGGGCGTCGGCGACCTGCAGCAGGTCGTTTGCCAGCGCGGGTGCAGCGAGGGCGAGGCAGAAGGTCAGGATGGCAAGGCGCATGTCGGCTCCGGTCAATCGGGCAGACCATGCCAGAATGGTGGCGCTTTGGCCAGTCACGCCTGTGCAATCGGGGGATGGATCGTCTGGGAGGGGGTTTGCGGCGGGGCCAGGCGGGCAAGTTGGGGTTTCATCAGGCGGTGCCAGAGCGGGGGGCACAGGGCGATGGTGCAGGCCAGCGGCAGCGGCCAGGGCAGGCGGGGGGCATCCTCGGGCAGGCGCAGGGCGGGGTAGGGGCGGGACGGATTGCTGTGGTGGTCGGAATGGCGCGGCGCGTTCAGGAGCAGCGCCGAGGAGAACCAATGCGCGGTGTTCCAGGAATGGCGGGCGTTTACCGGTTCGGGGCGGCCATCGGGGCCGATGCTGCGTGTGAGACCATAGTGCTGCACATAATCTGACAGGTGGATCTGCAACTGGGCATGGGCGGCAAGGCCCAGCCAGAGGAGCAGGCCGATGGGGCCGCCGATCAGCAGGGCAAGGGTCAGCGCGGCGGCAGAGAGCAGGGCGTAGCGGATATAGGGGTGCAGTCCCGGCTGCGGGCTGCGGCGGCGCAGATCGCCTTCGGCGACGAGGCCTGCGCGGAAGGCCCCGAAGGAAGCGCGGGGGAGGTAGCGCCAGAACCCCAGGCCCCGGCGGGCGGTGGCGGGATCGTCCAGTGTTGCGACGTGGCGGTGATGCACCAGGCGGTGGCTGGAGGTGTGATGGCCGATCAGCATCCAGGCATAGACGAGGATGCCGAGGCGGACATGGCGGCGCGCGGGGCGGTGGATCAGTTCATGCGCGGTGGGGTGGGCGATCTGGCCCAGCCAGAGCCCAGTGGCGAAAAGGAGGGCCGCTTTTTCCGCAAGCGTCAGGGCGGGGCTGGTGGCCCCGGCGATTGCCAGAGGCGGCAGGGCGAGGGCGATGAGGCCCAGAAGCAGAAGGAGGCTGTCGGCGGCGGGAAATTCTGTGCCTTCGGTGGGTGCGGAGTCCACGAGCGGGAGGATCTGGTCGAGAAGGATTGACAGCAGGCCCATGTAGAGAAGCGCGGCCCAGAGCCATGCACCGCCGGCAGCAACGCCCAAGGCGAGGAGTGGCACGGGCGCGAGGGTTGCCGCAGCGAAGGCGGCCATCGGGATGGAGGAACGGGGGGCGGGGCTACTCATGACGGCACAAGAATAGCAGTGGTGCAGGCCTGCGTCACGAGGGCGGGTTTGGGTGCCTTTGTCGCAGCGCAGCGCGAGGTGGGTCTGTTGAATGGGTATTTGGGCCAAGGTGAAATGGCCGGGGGCTTTGGGTCTTTGCGGATGTCCGGGCGACGGTCGGGCCTTCCGTTGCGCTGTGGAAGGGATTAGGTGACGGTAAGGCCATTGGCGGAAAGGGGCGGCATGTCCTTCTTCAAGAAACTGCGCGACAAGATGTTCCGGTCTTCGGACAAGATCGGGGAGGGGCTGGAGGCGCTGGTCGCCGAGGATGCGGCGCTGCCCGAGGTTTCTGAGCCGGTGACACCCAAAGCGGCGGAGGCGCCTGTCCCAGCGCGGGACGTCGTGCCGGAGCCGCGGGTTGAGGCGAAGGTTGAGGCGAAGCCGGGGTTGCTGGGGCGTCTGTTCGGCGGCGGGGCAGCGGAAGAGGAGCCGCGGCGGCTGGTCGATGATGCCATGCTGGAAAGTCTGGAAGAGGTGCTGATCCAGGCCGATATGGGTGTGGATACGGCGATGCGGGTAACGGCCAATATCGCCGAGGGGCGGTTTGGCAAGCGCGTTTCCACCCGCGAGTTGAAGCAGGCTTTGGCGGATGAAGTGACACGGATCATGGAACCCGTGGCGCGGCCCTTGCCGCTTTACCCCAAGCGGCCGCAGGTGGTGCTGGTGGTGGGGGTGAACGGGTCG
>CALRPT020000008.1:0-186219 GCA_943370085.1 Variovorax paradoxus
CGGCCGAGGCGGCGGGGCACGTGATCCGGTTCGAGGCGGCGGTGGCAGGCGGCATCCCGGTGATCAAGACACTGACCGAAGGGCTGGCCGGCAACCAGATGCGCCGGGTGATGGGCGTGATGAACGGCACCTGCAACTATATCCTGACGCGCATGGCCAATGCAGGCCTGCCCTACGAGACGGTTTTCGAGGAAGCCCGCCAATTAGGTTATCTGGAGGCCGACCCGAACCTTGACGTGGGCGGCATCGATGCGGGCCACAAGCTTTCCCTGCTGGCCGCCATCGCCTTTGGCACGAAGGTCAGCTTTGATCATGTGGAACTGGAAGGCATCGGCAATGTGTCGATCGAAGACATCCGCATGGCCGATGACATGGGCTATCACATCAAGCTGCTGGGTGTGGCGCAGATGACGGGGCGCGGCTTGGAGCAGCGCATGACTCCCTGCCTTGTTCCTGCCGAAAGCCCGCTGGGCCAGTTGCAGGGCGGCACCAATATGGTGGTGCTGGACGGCGACAGCGTGGGCCAGATCGTGCTGCGCGGCCCCGGCGCGGGCGAAGGGCCAACCGCCAGTGCGGTGATGGGTGACGTCATCGACCTCGCACGCGGCATCCGGGTGCCGACCTTTGGCCGCCCTGCCGCCACCCTTGCCGATCCAATCCCCGCCAAGGCCGCGACCCCGGCCCCCTATTACCTGCGTATGACCCTGCTCGACAAACCCGGCGCGCTGGCCAAGGTGGCCACCTGTCTGGGTGAGGCGGGCATCTCGATCGACCAGATGCGCCAGATCAATCAGCCCGGCGAGGCGGATGACAAAGCGGTGGTGCTGATCGTCACCCACAAGGCGGCCCCCGCTGACATCGCCTATGCGCTGGCGCGCTTTGGCGAAACTGGCGTGGTGATGGGTGCGCCGGTCGCCATCCGGATTGAGGAAGTCTGAGGGCGGGGCGAAAACTTTTCGGAGAAAAGTTTTCAGAAGGTGCAAATTTTTCTGCGAAGAATTTGCATGCCGGTCTTTGACCGGCAAGGTTGGGGAAATTCTTCGCAGAAGAATTTTCCCCAGGGCCATCCGAAACACCTTGTCTTTGGTCTGTTAGCGCGACCACGCTTGCCCCACCCTTGCCCGGGCGGTAAGGGCTGGGGCAACGCCGGGGCGAGGAGTGACGACACATGGCCGACAAGCAGGAATTCGAAGACCGCCTTCTCTCGCTGGGCCTGGCCCGCGTGTCCGAGGCCGCCGCTCTGGCCAGCGCGCAACTGATTGGCCGGGGCGATGAGAAGGCCGCCGATCAGGCCGCCGTGAATGCCATGCGCGACCAATTGAATCTTCTCGACATTGCCGGGGTGGTGGTGATCGGCGAAGGCGAGCGGGACGAGGCGCCGATGCTCTATATCGGCGAAAAGGTCGGCACCGGGAATGGCCCGGCGGTGGACATCGCGCTTGATCCGCTGGAAGGCACCACGCTGACCGCCAAGGACATGCCAAACGCCCTGACCGTGATCGCCATGGCGCCGCGCGGCACGATGCTGCATGCGCCCGATGTCTATATGGAAAAGCTGGCCATCGGCCCCGGCTACAAGCCCGGCACGGTGACCATGTCGATGAGCCCGGCCGAGCGCGTGTCGGCCCTGGCCGCCGCCAAGGGCTGTTCGACCGAGGATATCACCGTCTGCGTGCTGGAACGCCCCCGGCATGAAGAGATGATCAAGGAAATCCGCTCCACCGGCGCGTCGATCCGGCTGATCACCGATGGTGATGTGGCGGGTGTCATGCATTGCGCCGAACCCGAGGTGACGGGGATCGACATGTATATGGGATCGGGCGGCGCGCCCGAAGGGGTGCTGGCCGCGGCGGCGCTGAAATGCATGGGCGGGCATTTCTTTGGCAAGCTGTTGTTTCGCAACGAGGATGAGCGCGGCCGCGCGCGCAAGGCGGGGATCACCAATTTCGACCGCGTCTACACCCGCGACGATCTGGTGCGCGGCGACGTGATCTTTGCGGCCACGGGCGTGACCAGCGGGTCGCTGCTGGCGGGGATCAAGCGCGAACCCGGCATGGTCACGACAGAGACGATCCTGATGCGGTCCAAGACCGGGTCAGTCCGGCGGATGACCTATCGCAGCCCGGTGAAGTGAGCGCTGGGTCTGCCTGCCGTTCCAAGGGCAGGGCTTGCAGGAGGTGGCGCTTTGCGGCACTTCAACAGGCATGACGGCACGTGCTTTTCTCAATGTCGAAACCTCGCTCAGCGGTCGCCGCTGGATCGGCCCTTCGGCCGAGGAGGACCGTCTGGCCGAAGCCATGGCGCAGGTCACGCGCCTGCCGCTGGCGCTGTGCCATACGCTGGTCAAGCGCGGAGTGGCGCCTGAAGAGTGCGCTGCCTACCTCGCCCCTGCCCTGCGCTACCTGCTGCCCGATCCGCTGACGCTGCGCGACATGGGCCCGGCCGCCGCGCGCTTTCTGCGGGCGGTGAAGGCGCGCGAGCCGATTGCGGTTTTTGCCGATTATGATGTCGACGGTGGGTCATCGGCGTCCCTGCTGATGATCTGGCTGCGCGCCATGAGCCATGGCGCCACGCTCTATATCCCCGACCGGATTGATGAGGGTTATGGCCCGAACGTTCCGGCCATGGCGGGGCTGGCTGCGCAGCACCGCCTGATCCTCTGCGTTGACTGCGGGACGCTGTCGCATGAACCCATCGCCGCGGCGGTGGCGGCGGGTGCGGATGTGGTGGTTCTGGACCATCACCTGGGCAGCGACACCCTGCCGCCCGCGCTGGCCGTAGTGAACCCCAACCGGCAGGATGAGGATGGCAGTCTGGGCCATCTTTGCGCCGCCTCGGTGGTGTTCCTGATGCTGGTCGAGGCCAATCGCCAACTGCGCGCGGATGGTGTGCCGGGGCCGGATCTCATGGCGCTGCTTGATCTGGTCGCGCTGGCCACGGTTGCGGATGTGGCCCCGCTGATAGGCGTCAACCGGGCGCTGGTGCGGCAGGGGCTCAAGGTCATGGCGCGGCGCGACCGGGTGGGTCTGCGCGCGCTGGCCGATGTGGCGCGGATGGATACGGCGCCCAACACCTATAGCCTTGGCTTCCTGCTGGGCCCCCGCGTGAACGCGGGCGGGCGCATCGGCGCGGCCGATCTGGGCGCGCGGCTCTTGTTCACCGAAGATGAGGCCGAGGCCAAGGCGCTGGCCGACCGGCTGGATGAATTGAACACCGAGCGGCGCGAGATCGAGATGCGCGTGCGCGAAGCCGCGATGGCGCAGGCCGAGGCGCGGGGGCTCGACGCGCCACTGGTCTGGGCGGCGGGCGAGGGGTGGCATCCCGGCGTGGTGGGCATTGTCGCCAGTCGGTTGAAAGAGGCCACCAACCGCCCCGCCGTGGTGATCGGGCTGGAAGGCGGGATGGGCAAGGGATCGGGGCGGTCCATCTCTGGCGTCGATCTGGGCGCATCCATCCACCGGCTTGCCGCCGAGGGGTTGCTGGTCAAGGGTGGCGGCCATCGCATGGCCGCAGGCCTGACGGTGGAAGAGGGCAAGCTGGAAGAAGCGATGGCCCGCCTGTCCGACCTTTTGGCGCGTCAGGGTGTAGGCAGTGCCGGGCCTGCGGACCTGAAGCTGGACGGTCTGCTGATGCCCGGCGCCGCTGACCGCGATCTGGTGGAAAAGCTTGAAGAGGCGGGGCCTTTTGGGGCCTCCTCCCCCGCACCGCGGTTTGCCTTTGCCGGCATGGCCGTCAGCGCGCGGCGGATCGGGGAAAGCCATCTACGGCTGTCCTTCGGCGATGGGCTTGGACCAAAACTGGATGCCGTAGCCTTTGGTGCCTTCGATGGCCCGCTCGGCCCCGCCTTGCTGGAGGGTGGCCATCAAAGGTTCCACCTTGCGGGGCGGCTGGAACTGAACCAGTGGAACGGCAAGACGAAGGTGCAGCTTCGTCTGGAAGACGCGGCACGGGCCTGACCCCTGCGCGCCAATCTCCGGTCAAAGCGCCGCTCTGTCGCACATTTTCCCCTTGCGAGTCACCCGGCCCCCCTTTAGACACCCGCCACCGACAGTGGCCCGTTCGTCTATCGGTTAGGACACCAGGTTTTCAACCTGGGAAGAGGGGTTCGACTCCCCTACGGGCTGCCATATTTCTGCATAAGCTTTTGTTAATCCAAAACTTTGTAAGAAATGGAATTGGCTACCCGCCGAAAGACCGTCCATTAGAAAAACGGGGCTTATGACAGTTCTGCATTGAAGATGTATGACTGGCAATTTGACTAGGTTTACCCCGCCTGACGCCGCTAGCGGCTAGAGACGCGACCGAGTTCTCGAAGCTGCTACGCTCCCGAGTCGGATGCACTCGCGTTCCTGTTGAACCATGGAGCATCCATCCCAAAGCTGCTCTTCTGAGCCGACCAGAACTGGATACTGGCCACATAAACTATCGGTGACGACTTGGTCCAATTGATCCTCTGGACGCTCACAAACTGCGGACCGTGACACGCCTAACAATGCCCAGCGCAGCTTATTGTAGACCGTAGTCAAGCCGCCCTGCGCTCACTACCGGCTATGCCTTCAGTGGATCGTGGGCGATCCAACTCCATATGGTGAAGCTACAAACTGTTCCAGATTCTCGATCTGTTTTCACATAAGTGAACGCAAACAAATCTTGGCACCGGACCGGTTTCAGTCTGCCTACCGCAGTCGCCCTCAAACTAACAAAAAGCCTTAAACCACACCAGGACAGGCCATCGGGCACCCCCGGTCCGTTTTCTGGCTTTCTAAAGAGAAATCTCCCTCCGCCGGTCCCGGCGTACGACCTCCAAAGGATCTCCCCCCCACCCCCACTTGCGCCGGAAGAAGATCGGCGCTCGAGGCAGGGAGACACCATGCGATCTATCGGCTATGACTGGCTGGGAAGGGACGGCGGGGGTGCGAGGCAGCGCGGTCGGTCGACCTTGTAGACTGACCATGCCGTTTCGTTCGGCATCGATCGCGGCATAAAGTCGTTGCAAAGCCAGCCGCCCCAGCGTCCCTCCGAACAAACCACCATCATCGAAAAGCTCAGGGACGTGCCACCGAACGATCACCGTCCGGGATGGCCAACGAAATGTTGGTGTGCACATTGCGCGCGCCGTGTTGCGCTCTATCGCGGTCAAAGTGGTCAAGGGACAGCACCGGTCGCAGCGGCTCTTCGCGGAACTCTTGTCTTTCGTGGAAAGGGCCAACCGTGATCTGAACGACCGCTGGCTGGACGCCGCCATGATTTGCAAGTTCGACTTGGACCGCGAGTTGGAACGTCGCCGCGTCCTGGGCATCGCCCATCTGACAATCCCGCTGCCCCATCCCGAACACACCCGCATCCACGTGCGCCGAGGTGCTGCCAGCGTGATCGGACCCTCCACCTATAACGAAAAGGCGTCCGGGGACGATGCCTCGTAAAGCGGACTTCGAGGCGGAGGGCTAGGAACTGCAGGATGCCTTAGCCAAGCTGTACTGAACCGTGTTTCGCCGCCGAACGGCCGCTACTGAGCCCTTCCCGCCACTCAGAGACATGCGGTGGACTTCAGGGCGACAACTGGTGCGAGGGCGCGCTTTGGGCCGAGTGCTACCAAGTCTACGCAACGGGCGGACAGCGGACGGACGCCGCGCGCGCGAGCAGCCTTGTACATCGGCCCTGTAGCCGATCATGAGGACGCAGCATTGCACCTGCAGAAATCGGCGACGACGGCCGCAGTACCGTGTTAATAGTTGCTTGGAAACGGTACCGGTCTCAGCGCCATCTTAGGCGCTACCGAAGCTATGGTCAGCTTGGTCTGCATGAAACCAAGTTCAGTCTTCGACAAGCGTAATGTCGTCGCCCCCCCGCCGTGTTCTTCGATTTCTTCGGCCCTTGCGGGGTTTGGCTTGTGCCGTAGCGGTGTTTTGCTCTGACAACGCACGCTCGACCAACGATGTTGCGGGATGCCCTGGAAATCCTTCGCCGAACTTCTTTATCAGGTTGATGTAGCGAATGCCGATTGCGGAAAGCTTGCAGATATCGACCCCGCTCTTTGCCTCCATGACGACAAGTCCACCGCCTCTGGGCCCGAGAGCGAGACCTTTAGCTTCAAGGACCGCGACAAGCGCTTCCCATCCGATTGCCTCGGACAGCGCATCCCGGACGATCGTTTCGACAAGGGTGAGGTCGTTCTGGAGCGCGTCGGACACCGCACCTTCCGTGCTTTTCGCCACTGCAGCGTTACTGTCGACAGGTTGGGTCTTGGATTCCCGAGCTTTAGGCTCACCGACAGGTAGCCCGTTGCGGCCTTCACCTCGCCGCGGCCTAAAGATCAACTCGGGCAGAACGGTTTCCCAGCTGTCTCGGCTCAAAGTACCGTGAAATTCTTCCTTGTTGTCGACTTTACGCCAATTGACGATAGCACCCACTTGGCCCTTATCGAAGACATGGCCCTGTGGAGGTTGCCACGCATTCGCCATCCGACCAAGCAATCGGCCGCCGGCATCGACCAGCACCCATTTCCCTTCTTGAAGCGCAAGCGTCAGCGGATCACCCACCTTTGCGTCGCGGATGGCTGCTAAACTATGTTGGCTGACGTGCGTGCGCCCGGCAAACGAGAGATCGACCAATCTCAGGCTTGGCAAAACATAGATGTCGGTGGCGGGAAGTTCATGCGTCGCCTCGACAGCAACTTTGCGGCCCAGAACAGAAGTTGCGTCCACGTCCAGCAGATGATGCGGCCCTTGGGTCAGTACGGTCAGGCTTTGACGGGCACGGGTCATGGCCACATAGAACAGGCGCCGCGGCGCATCCGGGTCCTCGTTGCGCGAAGGATTACGCCAATCGCCGTTCAAGATGACCACGTGGTCGAATTCGAGACCCTTGGCGCGGTGCGCCGTCAGCAAGAGCAGACCACGTTGCTGGCCCCGCGTATCGCGCGCCCATTCGGCGATCCATTCAATGATGTCTGGAACGGGCATGGTGCCGGTGTTCAATTCCCGCGCCAAATCAGCGATCCCTTCCGCCAGAAGGCTGATCCATCTGTTCAAGGGCTGTTCATTGAGGATGTCGAGAATATCCTGGATGCCCAGCAACGCCGCCTTGCGTTGACGCAGCCCCGCAACAAGGCGCTGCGTTTCGCGCAGGCGCCATATGTTGGGCATGTCCTCGTTCGCCATCTCGACCTTGATCCCCTGCGCCTCGGCATAGGCGCGCACGGCGTTCAGGGCATGCCATGTCCGCGAAATCACCGCGGCACGGTTCCAGCTCCAGTCCGGATCGAGGCGCGACAGGCGGCTGAGTTCGTCAATAGCGGCAGCGGCCTGCGCCATGTCGCCCGGCGGCAGGTCGAGAAGCTGAACCCGCCCCTTGGCGACCGTATCGGCCTCTTCCAATCGTCCCCCTGCGGGGCGCTTCAGCCGCGCCGCATCGATCCGGATCGGGTGATCACGTTTCATCCGGGCCGAGGCTTTCGAAATCACGTGGTTGGAGGCATCGATGATGTGGGCTGTCGATCGGTAGTTCTCCACGAGGAACGCCGGCCTTGCCTTGTAATCCTCTTCGAACCTGCGGATGTATTCGACCGATGCACCACTGAAGGCGTAGATGTTCTGATCGTCGTCCCCGACCGCGAAGAGGCTGAGCTTGAGGTCGGCGTCTTCCAGCGTGCGCCCGGCCACAGCGGCGATCAGTGAATATTCCTGCGGGCCGATGTCCTGGTATTCATCGACCAGGATCCAGCGATAGCCGTGTATCAGGGCTTCCCTCTGGGCCTCGGCCTCAGATTTTGTCAGGCCTTCGGGGTTGAGTTGGCGCACCGCTTCCATCACGACGGTATCGAAATCCTCGGACGCGGCCTGCACCCCTGCAAAACTCGCGCCGACCAGTTTCATGGCCAGCGCGTGACAGGTCGAAATGGTTACGCCCACGGCATCATCGCCCACCAGCGCGCGCAGCCGGGCGCGGATTTCGGCGGCGGCATGGCGGTTGTAGGCCAACACGAGAATACCGCGCGGATCCTCGCGCTTGATCCGCAAGAGGTATGCGATCCGGTGGACCAGAACCCGCGTCTTGCCCGACCCCGGACCGGCAAGGATCAGGACATTGGTGCGGTCCCGATCATCGGTCACGATCTCCTGTTGCGTCTTGTTGCCCAGATCGTCGACGATGGATTTCCAGGATTTGCCGGTGGTCTGGCGGCGGATCTGGCTTGCCTTGCCGGGCATCCATCGCTTGAGGAACTGGTCCTTGTTCAAAAGGAAGTAATCCTCGGACAGGCGCATCGCGTCGGGCATGGAGGACAGGCCCGTTTCGGCATAGGTCGCCATCACATGGGTCTGCAGCGTCTGCTCCGCGTAATGATCCTCGAGCGGCGAAAAATCGGCCTGTGTGAAAGTCCCGCCCTTCGGGTTCAGGCAGATCGTCATCGCCGGACGGAACACGGTCAGGCCCTTGCCCAGCGTCACCACGTCTTGCTCGTGCAGCCACAGGAGCGACCGCTCCAGCAGCTTGGTCATGTCGCGGATGCCGCTGCTTTGCAAAAATGCATCTTGCAGGATCTGCGCGTGCAGGTCACCCACGGTGGTGTCGACCTGCAGATCCTTGCCGCGTGCCCCCTTGTCGAGGCGACCGATCAGGTGCTCAAGCAACAGACCGGCGGCCGTGCGGCGCAGTTCCGCAGTCTGCGCAACCGTTTTCCACGGGCGCTCAAGGGTGACCATCAGTGTGTTGCGGCTGGCCGTGCGCAGGCTGATGTTGCCCTTGCCGCCATCCTGCCCCCGTCCATCCCGCGCGATGCCCCGCAGGAGCTTGTCCACGATGTCGGGCCGTGCAGTCGCATGACCCCGATCGCGCAGGCGCTGGCATGTCTCGGCCAGATGCAGAGGGTTGGGCACCCTGTCATCGGCATCGGGCGCTAGTTCCTGCATGAGCTGGATCAGATCGACCTCGAGCCGAGCCGAATCGGCAAGACGGGCCGCTGAGGCCTGGGCCACGCCGAAATGGACGAAGACCGTCATGGCCACGTCGTTTCGTGCAAGGCCCAAGCTCTCAAGGTCAGCCATTGCCTTGGACAAGGCACCGGGGGCCAGACCGCAGGCTGCGGACAGATCGTCGGTCGACACGCCTTCGTCGGCGGGCGTCGACATCAAGTGCGCGATGATGTCGAGCAGTTGCTTGCGATAGGTCTCGGTGATCTCGGCGGTGGCAAGACGCGCGCGCGCCTCGTCCAGCGTCCGGGTGCGGAGCGAGGAAGGGAAAACCTGCACCCGGTTTTCCTCGCGCGAGACGAGCGTCGCTTCCTCCAGCCAGGAGACCGCCGTCTTGACGCGCGTGTCCTCGGTCGCGCTGTCCCGGTCGAATTCGCGGTCTTTTTCGGAGCGGATAATTTCGCCCGAGGTGGCGACTATGGTGCCTGTCTTCTTGGTTCGCTCGTCGATCCGTCGCAGCGCCTTGAGGATCGCACCGATCTCGTGGCGTTGCAGACGGGAACTGGCGGACAGGCGGAATTGGTTCTCGATGTCATCGGCGGCGAAAAGCAGGACACAATGGGCATCCTTCCGGTCCCGCCCGGCCCGCCCAGCTTCTTGCAGATAATTTTCCAACGAACCGGGAATGTCGGCATGAACGACAAGGCGGATGTCGGGCTTGTCTATCCCCATGCCAAACGCATTGGTAGCCGCAATCACGCGCAGATCGCCCACCCGGAACCTTTCCTGCACCTCCTTCTTCTCATCCGCCCCGAGGCCAGCATGAAAGGCGGCGGCATCCAGGCCCTGGGCCTCAAGAAACTCGGCCACCCGGTGCGTTTCCTTGCGCGAGGCGCAATAGACGACGGCACCGGACCGCCCATCTGCAGGCAGAAATTCCTCGATCGTGGCCAGGACATGCGCCAGCTTCTCAGCCTTGGTCGTGGGCCGGACCGCAAAGGTCAGGTTCGGGCGCGATGCCCCGCCATCAAGCGTCAGCAGATCGACGCCAAGGCGCGTCCGGAAATGTTCGACGATATCAGCCACCACTTCGGGCTTGGCGGTTGCTGTCAGGCAGGTGATGGGCGCGGGTGTCTGATCGCCGGAAAACTCGCGGATGAAGCGCCCGAGATAGCGGTAATCCGGCCGGAAATCATGGCCCCATTTCGAGACGCAATGCGCCTCGTCAACAACCCAAAACCCGACCTCCCGCTGGGCCAGAACCGAACGGATCGAAGTGCTGCGCAGCTGCTCGGGCGAGATAATGAGAATGCCCGCATCGCCCATGCGCACTTTGTCGAGCGCATCCTGCCGTTCCGGCATCGACATCATGCCGTTGATCGTCACGGCACAGGAAATCCCTGCCCGCGCCATCCCCTGCACCTGGTCGGCCATCAGCGCGACAAGGGGCGAGATCACGACCGTCAAGGCACCCGTCTTGTCGTAGCGCGACAGGGCAGGCACCTGATAGCATAGTGATTTTCCTGTGCCGGTCGGCAAGATGCCCAAAAGACTTGTGCCGGACATGCCTTCGTCGACGATACGCTCTTGCAACGGGCGGCCTTCGGGGTCCACGGGTTCCGGGCGGAAGGCATCAAAGCCGAACCATCGCTGCAGCGCGCGCACAGGATCATTCTGTTCGGCACACCAGCTGCAGCCGGGATCGCGGCAGGAGGTGTCGCGCAGATGGCGTACGATGAGTGAGGCCTCGCGGAACTGCGCACGAACCCAGGGCGGCATGACCGAGTCCCCGCCCGCAACTGTGATCCAGGAGAGCGCATAGGCCATCGCCCAGCCATTGCGCGGGTTGGACATGCGGCCGAGGGTCTGGTCGACCCGCTTTTGGCAGGCGTTGCCCGACAGCATCCGATGCAGGGCCGCATGCAACTCGTCTTCGCTAGGGCAAGGGGCGTTGCGAACATGGGCAAAGACAGCATCAAAGCCCGCTGCCCGCTCCATCCGCGTGGTCAGGTAGTGATAGGCAGCCAAGACATCAGGCTGGGTCCTTTTGAGGGTGGCAAAGGAATCAAGCTGGTTTGCCAAAACCCCGAACACCAGCCTTGCGTCCAGTTCGGGGTCGTTGACATGCCCCTTGGCGAGGCGACCATCCTGATAATGCTTGACCAGATGGTGATACGGGTTGCGCGGAAAGGCGAGCGGATTGAGCCAGAGCGTGTCGATCGGAGCGTCCATCATCCGCGCAAGGCGGGGTCGCGCGGCGATCAGGTGCTCCATGTCATGGCTGAGAAAGTTGTGACCGATCGGGTGATCCACGTCGCCGATGCCGACCTCGAGATCGTCAAGCTGTCGGACAGTCGGCTCGCCGCGCGTGTTCAAAACAAGGCGGTTATCGTGACGAACCGCGGCGATGGCAAAGATGCGGGCCGTGCTTGGGTCGACCTCCAGATCGATAGCCAAGCATCGCGACAGCAACGCGCCATGCCTTTCTTCCATGGTTTAACCAAGCTCCGGAACCAATTGGAAACAAAGGATACGTTTCCATGACCAAACACAAGCAAGTCAGCAAAAATGATCGTCAATCGGGGCTTTTGTGTCAAACCTACCTTGCCGAGAGTGCTGCACGCGAGAGCTGGCTGTTGGTCATGCCGTCATCCTGAAGAAATTGGTGCTTCAGCCCCTTTTCATCGCCTGGCCAAACCCATGATTTATTGAGAAGGTACGGCTGAAAGAGCCGGATCGGGCCCCAAATTGACCAGTTACTACGACAGAAACGCGAATGCCTTCGTCGCGACCACGCGCGACGTCGACATGTCGGATGCGCGGGGGCGGTTTCTGGTGGCTGTTCCATCGCGGCCAGAGGGTCCAGCACGCATCCTCGACGCGGGGTCCGGGTCCGGGCGCGACGCGCTGGCTTTCCGCGTCTTGGGCTACGATGTGAAGGCCTTCGATGCCTCGCCCGCCATGGTTGCTGCCACGCAAGTGCATGCATCAGTCCCGACCCGATTGATGCAGTTCGAGGATTTTGCTTGGGAAAATCCGTTCGAGGGGATCTGGGCCTGTGCATCACTGCTGCATTTGTCGACGGTCGACCTGCCGAAGGCCATCGACCGCCTTGCTGCCCATCTTGTGCCGGGCGGCGCGCTTTATCTGTCCTTCAAGCGCGGCACTGGCGAGCGGATGAAGGACGGACGCCAGTTCACCGACATGACGGCGGAAGGTCTGGGATCGCTCCTGGACGGATCCGGCGTGTTCAGCAAACCTCACATCTGGGAGAGCCGCGATTGCCGTCCGGGTCGCGCGTCGGAAGTGTGGGTGAATTCCGTGGTGAAGTTGACGTGACCGGCGGATCGGGTGGCCTTGAAGGGGCAAGCAACCTTACCTGCGCGGTGTGCGACGCTGCCGCCAGCGCCATCGTGGAATGCGACGCCCAGGTCATCCTGATCCGTTACGGCGCGGGTCTCGCCCTTGCGCCTCTTCGTCATGTCGCCCGCTGGCGGGAGCTTTCTGCCGTAGAGCAAGCGGCCCTCGCCGCCAGGATCGGGACCGCGCAAGCCCTCCTCGAAACGGAGGGCACGACCGCGCGGTTGACGCTGGTCGAGACTGGCAGCCATGTCCACCTGCGCCTCGATCCGCCATTGGTAGCAGCCGGCCCCTTGCCGGGAATGCCCCATGATCGCCCGCTGATCTCGGGCGGCGAGGACGCGCTGCATGCCCATCTGCGGCCCCTTATCGACCGGGCGCGCGCCGTCGATCTGTCGGTGTCCTTCCTCATGACCTCCGGCGTAAGGCTGGTCCTGCCGCATCTGCGCGACCTGCTGGACCGGGGCGGCGAACTGCGGTTGTTGACAGGGGACTATCTTGGCGTGACGGAACCCGCAGCGCTCCGGCTGATTGCCGACCTTCAGGGCGCTCGACACCTGCATGTGTTCCACGCGGCGCAGATCCCGTTTCACCCCAAGGCCTGGATGTTCACCTTTGCCGGTGACGGTGGGGCGCTGATCGTCGGGTCGTCAAACCTGTCCCGGTCAGCGCTGACTGACGGCATCGAATGGAACCTGCGCCATGTCGACCCGGTCGATCCCGCACCGCTTATGGCCGCACGCGCAGCGTTCAAGGCGCTGCTAGCTCGGCCCGAGGTGACCGAGCTGACGCCCGCCTGGATTGACGCCTACGAGGCGCGCCGCATCGCTCCCCAACCCACTGCCCCCGGCACCCCTGCAGAAGCCCCGGAAACCGCCCCCATCCCGCACGAAGTTCAGGCCGAGGCGCTGGCGTCCCTGCGCGCGACACGGACCAAAGGCTATGGCGCAGGGCTGGTGGTGCTCGCCACAGGCCTTGGCAAGACCTTTCTCGCAGCCTTCGACAGCGCGGATGTGGCCCGCGTCCTTTTCGTGGCGCATCGCGAGGAAATCCTGACCCAAGCCATGGCCGCCTTCCGCGCCGTCCGGCCCCGTGCCCGGCTTGGGCGCTACAGTGGCGAGGAGAAGGACGCCGAGGCCGACATCGTCTTCGCCTCGGTCCAGACATTGGCGCGCAATGCGCATCTGACGAGTTTCGCCCCCCGCGCCTTCAACTACATCGTCGTCGACGAATTCCACCACGCGGCGGCGGCCACCTATCGGCGGATCATCGATCATTTCCAGCCCGGCTTCCTGCTGGGCCTGACCGCCACGCCCGACCGCAGCGACGGCGGCGACCTGTTGGGCCTTTGCGAAGAAAACCTGGTCTACGAATGCGATCTCTGGTCCGGGATAGACCGGGGGCTTCTGGCACCCTTCCACTATTTCGGCGTGCCCGACCCGGTCGAATACGCCCAGATCCCCTGGCGCAGTGGGCGTTTCGACGAGGCGGCGCTGACCGAAGCCGTCGCCACCCAGGCCCGCGCCGAAAACGCACTTGCGCAGCTTGCCAAGCGCGGCGGCAAGAAAACCATCGGCTTCTGCGTCTCCCGCCGCCATGCCGATTTCATGGCCGATTTCGCGCAGGCGCGCGGCCTGCGGGCCGTGGCGGTCCATTCCGGGGACACCTCCGCCCCACGAGCCAGCGCGCTGAAGGCGCTGGAGGATGGCGATCTGGACGTCGTCTTCGCCGTCGACATGTTCAACGAGGGCGTCGATGTGCCCTCGATCGACACGGTACTAATGCTGCGTCCCACCGAAAGCCCGGTGATCTGGCTGCAGCAACTGGGCCGCGGATTGCGCAGGTCGGCAGAAAAATCGCATCTGGCCGTCATCGACTATATCGGCAACCACCGGATTTTCCTGACCAAGTTCCGCACGCTTCTCAAGCTGGGCGCAGGCGACGGCGCGCTGCGGCTGGCGCTGGAACGGCTGACCGACAAGCTGATCCAGTTCCCGGTTGGCTGCGAGGTGACCTATGACCTCCAGGCGCTCGACATCCTGCGCTCCCTGATCCGCCAGCCGCGCGATGGTGAGGAACTGGCTGCCTTCTATCGCGACTTCCGCGAGCGCCAAGGCACAAGGCCGACAGCGTCCGAAGTGCAGCACGCGGGCTTCAACCCCAGCCGCACGGGCCATGCGGGCTGGCTGGGCTTCGTGGCCGATATGGGTGATTTGTCGGAGGCGCAGCGCACCGCCTGGACCGCACATCGCGCGCTGCTGGACGAGATCGAAACGACCCGCATGACCCGCAGCTACAAGATGCTGGTCTTACGCTCGATGATCGAGGCCGGCGGTTTCCCGGGCCGGATCGCACTGACAGATCTGGTGGAGCGCGTCGCCCGTCTTGCCCGGCGGAACCCGCAGATCAAGGTAGACCTGAGCGTCGATCCGGATGATACCAGTCGCCTGCGCGCGCTGCTGATGCTGCAACCGCTCAAGATCCTCGCCGAGACGGGCTGGTTCCAATTGGGGCCTGGGAGGTTCGAGACAACATTTGTCGGGGCCGAGAGCGAGGCCCTCGCTGCGCTTGCTTCGGAACTCGTCGACTGGCGGCTGCTGCGATATCTTCAAGCGCGGGATGTGGTCAATGACATGCCCGACGGCACCAGCCTGGCGGAAGCCACCGAAGATGCTGCCCCTGCACCGGTCGCTCCGGGCAAGGGTCTGATCCTCTGGCAGGAATACCAGCGCGACCAGATCGCCCCGCAGTTCGGGGCGGTGTTCAACACCGGGTCATGGAACGCCGGCATCGTGGTCCTCAAGGGCGTGCGGGCGATGATCCTGCTGGTAACCATGGACAAAGGCAGCATGTCCGTCGGCGGCCACTACGCCGACCAGTTCGCCAGCCCGACACGCTTTGTCTGGCAGACCCAGACCAGCACCCGCCGTGACGATCTGCGCGGCCGCATCATCTCGGGCGAGGATTCCGGCTGGACGGTTCACCTGTTCCTGCGCAAATCGAAACTGCGCGATGGCCGCGCAGCACCGTTCCGCTATGCTGGGCCAGTGCAATTCGCGGGCTGGGAGGGCGAGGCGCCGATAACGGTGCAGTGGGATATAGCCTCGCCGGTACCACCACAATTGCGGGAGTTGTATGGAGTGGAGAGTTGATGGTCGGCGATCGACAAGGGCGGGAAACAGCCGTTCGCGCGATCCTGTTCAGTGGTCTGCTTTGCCGACAGCGCTACTCGACTTCGCCATGTTGTCCCGGAATACGGCCGGGTCTGGGGCGAAAGACAGGGAGGAACAGATCAAAGCGTATCGCACCGGCACGCAGGCCGAACCCTATGCCAATTGCGATACCGGTCGCCACCAATCTGGAAAGGCCTGCGCCGTCGGCAACAAGAAGTGCAATCGATCCGAAAGCTGCAGCGGTGACATAGATATCCCGGCGAAGAAGGATAGAAGGTTCCTGCCCGAGCAGATCGCGCAGGATGCCTCCAACGGCTGCCGTGATGACCCCCATGCCCACAGCGACAAGTGGACCGGTGCCCATATCAAGAGCTTTGGCCGTGCCGACAGTGGTCACCAGCGCCATGCCGAAAGCGTCGAGATACAGCAGGATGCGGTAGCGCGACGCAACAAGATGCGCCGAAAAATGAACTATGGCTGCTACGCCAAGGCAAAGCGCCAGTGGGGTTGCATCCACCACCCAGAACACCGGGGCACCCAGCAGCAGGTCCCGCACAGTCCCCCCACCCACACCTGTCACCACGCCAAGCCAGAGAAAGCCTACGATATCCATCTGTTTGCGGGAAGCGACCAGTGCACCGGTGATCGCAAACACGACCACCGATGCAAGATCCAGAACGCGGAGAATATCCGCAGCCTGTGTGGTAACGTCAGACATGCGTCACAAGCCAGAGCGAAATGGCGGGGAACACCACCAAGAGACCCAGTCGGACCAGATCCACTGCGATGAAGGGCACCAGCCCGCGAAAGATCCGCAAGACCGGAACATGGGGCAGGACCGCCTTCAGCACAAAAACGTTCATCCCAACCGGCGGCGTGATCAGGGCGATTTCCGTCACCACCACAACGATGATGCCGAACCAGATCAGATCGAAACCCTGCGCTGCAACGACCGGCGCGAAGAGCGGCACGAAGATCAGGATGATCGCCATCGAGTCCAGCACGCAGCCCAGCACAAGGAAGATCAGCACGATCGCCAGGATCAGCCAGTAACCCGTCAGCCCCATACCTTCGACCAATCCGAGGATACCGACCGAAAGCCCTGACATCGTCAGAAGCTTCGACAGCATCATGGCCCCGAACAGCACGACATAAAGCGAGATCGAGGTATAGGCGGTTTCGAGGATCACCTTGCGCAGCATCGCCAGCGTCAGGCGGCCATGAAAGAAGCCTACAAGTACCGCCATGCCAGCACCGATCCCTGCCGCTTCGGTTGCTGTGAAGAGGTCAACGTAAAGCCCACCAATGATGAGCGCGAACAAGAACAGGAACGGCCAGATACCGCGCAGCGACGCAATCCGGTCGCCCCAGCTGCTGGGTTCGCCGCGCGGGGCTTCTTCGGGGCGGCGCCATGCGACCCAAACAACCGCCAGCATGTAAAGCGCCAAGCCCAGAAGGCCGGGCAGGACGCCAGCCACGAAAAGATCACCGATATTCGTCTGGGTGATGATGCCGTAGATCACAAGGATGATCGACGGCGGGATCAGGATGCCCAGTGTCCCGCCCGCCGCGATGGTGGCCGATGCCAGCCCATCAGAATAGCCGTAGCGGCGCATGCTGGGATAGGCGACCTTGGCCATGGTGGCCGCCGTGGCATAGCTGGACCCGCATACAGCGCCAAAGCCGGCGCAGGTGACCATCGTCGCCAACGACAAGCCGCCCCGCACCGACCCCAGATAGGCATTGGCCGCCCGGAACAGGTCTCGTGCAATTCCGGTGCGCGAGATGATGTTGCCCATCAGGATGAACATCGGAACGATGGCCAGATCATAGGACAGCACGGCCTCCGACACGGTCATCGGGAACAGCGTCAGCGCGGTGGTTGTGCTGGTGATGTAGGCAAGACCTGCAAGCGACACGGACATCAGCGCAATGCCCAAGGGCACGCGAAGCAAGGCCAGCAGGATCACTGCGGCCATGGAAATGAACCCGACAATCACAGCACTTCCTCCTGATCATGGGCGACGGACATGGGTGCCGCAAAGGCGGTGTAAAGTGCGGCCAGCGCCGACAGGGCGGCACAGACGGCCATCCAGCCGTAAAGCGGCGCGCGGGGAACATTCAGGCCCTGACTCACCTCGGAAAAGGCGGTTGCATCGACGGCTTTGCGGGCCAGCGTCCATGCCATCAGGGCAAAGACCAGCGCCATCAGAAAGACCGTCACCTTCAACCACCACGCAAGACGCGGATGCAGCAGGAACTTGTCGAACAGATCGACCTTCAGGTGCATAGCGGCCAACGTCACCAGCGGCAGGCCGGTAAAGACCAATAGCCCCATGAGATGTTCCGTCATGTCATGCGCGCCGAAAATGGGCGTGCCAAGCAGGCGGCGGCCGATCACGTCGGCAAAGGTCAGTGCGACCATGGCCGACATCAGGCAGACGAGGACGGTTTCGACCATACGTCTTATTGTGTTTGCGAATTGCATGTTGTGGCCCCTCCCAAGACCCGGCGAACAGGCCCGGCGCAGTGCGCCGGGCCTTTGGCGTCACTTCGCACTGAGTTCGGCATAGGCGGACAAGTAGTCGGCCCGCATCGTTTCGGGGTCAGCCACGCCGACAGCCTTAGCGGCAACGATCCAGTCGCCGATCATCTTGTCTGAGACAGCGGTGATCGCTGTCATCAGTTCGGCCGAGGGTTCGTTGAACGCGTGCCCGCCTTCGGTGAATAGCGTCATCGCCTTTTCATGCTGGGCATTGAACTGCTGGCCCCAAAGCCGCGACAGTGCCTCACCCGAAACTGCGGCAATGGCTGTGCGGTCAGCTTCATCCAGGCTTTGCCACTTGGCCTCGTTCATCACGATGAAAAAGCTGCTGTCATAAAGACCGTTCGGGACGATTGTGTGCTGCTTGAGCGACTCTTCCAGACGGAAGTTCATCACTGATTCCACCGAATGCAGCGAAGCGTCGATAACCCCGCCTTCCAGCAGTTCATAGGCCTTGGTTGCAGGGGCCGCGACGGGCACAGCACCCAGCGATTCCATGATCTGGGTCTGGATCGGCCCGCCGATGCGCACCTTCTGATTGGCCATGTCCTCGGGCGTGATCACAGGCTTCGATCCATGGTGGATCTGCCCACCGCCAAAGAGCCCGACACCCAGCATTTCCACCCCGTCGAAGGCGGGATTGTCGGCAAGATGCTTTTCAAAAGTGCGCCACAGGGCGACAGACGATGCTTCGGCATCGGTTCCAACAAAGGGAAACTCGGCGAACCACAGCGCAGTGAAACGTTCGGGTTCATAAGTGAAATTGCCCCAGGTGATGTCGGCAACGCCAGTGCGGGCAAGTTCAAAATGCTGCGGCGGCGCACCAAGCGGCGCGGGCATGATGTTCAGCGTCACCCGGCCTTCGGTCGCGGTCGCGATGCTTTCCGCATAGGGCACCAGAATGTCGGTGTAAATGAAGTGGGTCTGCGGTACCCAGCTTGATACGGTAAGGACAGTTTCGGCCTGAGCCGTGCCCAAGCCAAAAGCAAGTCCCAGGGTTGCAGCGGTCAGTGTGGTTTTCAGGTTCATCGCGAGTTCCTCCCTAGAATGTGCGATAGGTTGCGGTGGTCAGCCGACGGGCGGCTGCCCGGCGGCGGAAAGTGCGAGTTCGACAAGCATGGCTGCGCCGACCGGAATGATGCCCGGGTCAAAGCGGTAATCAGGGTGGTGGCAGTAGGCCCCGGCCTGACCGACGAAGATGTAAGCGCCGGGCAGATGCTGCCGGAACAGGGCAAAATCTTCGGACGCCATCACAGGACGCGGGTTCGCGATCAGCCGTTCCACACCCAGCGTGCGGATCACCGCATCGCGCACGATGGCGACGCAGCGGGCGTCATTTATCAGAACAGGCACCTTCGCGGTGATTTCAAGGTCTACGGGGGTTCCGAAGGCAAGCGTGGTGCACTCGCCTGCGGCTTTCAAAAGACCGTGCACCTCGCTCCGCGCCTTTTCGGAATGGCTGCGCAACGACCCGCCGATCCGGACGCAGTCGGGCAGAACACTGGGGGCGTGGCCGCCCTCGATCTGACCAAAGGACAAAACAGCGCTGTCACGGGAGTCTGTCCTGCGGGTCAGAAGTTGTTGGCACAGCCCAAGGAAATGGGCGGCGGCAAGAATGGCGTCTTGCCCGGTGTGCGGGGCCGAACCATGCGTGCCCTGCGCAGTAACGGTGACGCGGATTTCATCCGACGACGCAAGTGCTGCGCCCTCGGCCACCCCCACCGACCCTGCGGGAAGGTCAGGGATGTTGTGCAGCGCATAGATTGCTGACATTGGCGCCAAGCCCAAGAGCCCGTCAGCGATCATCGCTGCGGCACCCGTCAGCAGTTCCTCGGCGGGCTGGAAAATGAAGGCCACATTGATCGGCAAATTGGGCTGTGCGGCAAGGAAAGCCGCCACAGTCAGAAGGGTGGCCATGTGGCCGTCATGGCCACAGCCGTGGTAGCGCGGTCCTTCAGTGGTCTGCACCGTGCCATCGGCAGGCCCGGCCATCGGCAAAGCATCCAACTCGGCCCGCAACCCGACAAAGGGCGCCGCACGATCTGCCCGCACGCCGCGCAGCAGCCCGACCAGACCCGTGCCGCCAAGGCCTTCGATCACCTCAAGCCCAAGCCCGCGCAGAACAGACACCACATAGGCAGCCGTCCGATGTTCCGAGAACCCGGTTTCCGGCATGGCATGCAGCGTCCGGAACCACTCAAGGCTCTGCGCCTGTTGCGCGTCATGCCAGGATCGAAAAGAAGCCGTCATTTCGTTGCGTCCACAAATATTCTTGTGATGCAACTATTCGCGACTGCGCATTTCAAACAAGGTATCAGGCCATACCCGGACGCCCTGTTTCAGCACACAGCACAGCCGTCAAGACCGGGCTGTGCTAGATCGTCTTAGGGCTTTGGTTCTGCCTTTTCCGCCGGATATTCTTCCAAGGCGCGCTTATAGTCGTCGGACCGAACCCATTGGCCAAGCCGTTCAATCTGTTCAAACAACCGCTGGCGGTCTTCGGGTGGAAAGGTGCCCAACAACAGCCCCTCAAGCGCATCAGATACGGCCCTGCCACGCTCACGAAGGGCTTTGCCAGCCACGCTGGTGGAGAGATGATACTTGCGCGCATCGGTACCGGATGAGGTCCGCACCAGCAGCCCGTCACCGATCAGCTTTTGCAGAATGCGCGATGTCAGACTGCGCTCAAGACCACTCAGGCCACAGACATCAACGAAGGTGATGCCAGGATTGTCATCGACGATTCGCAGCACGCGAACTTCGCGGATCGAATAGCCAAGCTCTCGCAGGAATATCGCATCATTCCCGGCGATGGCTTCGTTGGCGATGATTTCCAGAAGATATGTCAATCGTTTGCTTGAAAAACCGGTGTTGGGCATCTGCTCCATCCATAGGCGCTGGTGTGGGCGCGCCTCTTTGATGAACCATCTTGTGTCAGATAGTATCTTTATGCAATAGTTGTATGATAAGATTATATCACAGCGCATCAGGGACCCCGATGCCTCAATGTTTGCCCGCCATCACGTCGAAAGGTGCCCGGCACGGCGCCCGTCCGATGCTGCGCGCACAGGGCGATGGGCGCTTTGGGTATCGCACCAGACCGCAACGGTATTGGACCAAAGACTCCCGCCAGTGCCATCTTCAGGTCATCGAAAGACCTGAAGAAAAGGCCAATGCCGTGACCAAGATTGATCGTATCGAAGCCATCATCGTCGACGTTCCCACCGTGCGGGGACATGTTTTGTCGATGACCACGATGTTGACCCAGTCGGTCGTGCTTGTGCGCATCCACTTTTCGGACGGGTCCGAGGGTCTGGGCGAAGGAGCCTCGATCGGTGGGCTGTCTTACGGGCCGGAAAGCGTCGAAAGCGTCAAGCTGGCGATCGACACCTACATAGCTCCGGCTGTGATCGGCATGGATGCTGATGGGATCACCGCTGCAAGCGCCCAC
This sequence comes from Variovorax paradoxus, assembly GCA_943370085.1. Classification (GTDB taxonomy): domain Bacteria; phylum Pseudomonadota; class Alphaproteobacteria; order Rhodobacterales; family Rhodobacteraceae; genus Paragemmobacter. The sequence continues at coordinate 21,439 of CALRPT020000008.1, forward strand.
ATGGAAAAGGCCGTGAAGGGCAATCCGATTGCCCGCGCCGCCGTAGAATGTGCGCTGTGGGATGGACTTGGCCGCCGGTCTGGCCTGTCTGTCGCACAACTGTTCGGCGGGCGCATCCATGACCGCCTGCCAGTGGCGTGGACCTTGGCCAGCGGCAATAGCCAAACCGACATAGACGAGGCCGAGCGGATGTTGGACGCCCGCCGCCACCGCGATTTCAAGCTGAAGATCGGCAAGCGCAGCGTCCGCCAGGACATTGCCCATGTTGCCGCCATCGCCGCCGCCGTGGGCGATCGTGGCACGATCCGCGTGGATGTGAACCAAGCCTGGAGCATGACCGAAGCCCGCTACGGCGCGCGCGGCCTGCAAGAGATTGGGTGCATCCTGATCGAACAACCTGTCTCGCGTGACAAGCTGTCCGCGCTGAAATCGCTGACCGACGGGTATGAAATTGCCATCATGGCCGATGAGGTATTGCAAGGCCCGGCCGATGCGATGCGCGTGGCCGCCAACCGCTCTGCCGACGTCTTCGCAGTGAAAGTCTGCCAGTCGGGCGGTCTGAAACCAGCGTCTGACGTGATCGCCATTGCCCGCGCCGCTGGTATCGACCTTTACGGCGGCACCATGCTGGAGTCTGGCCTTGGCACTGCCGCCGCCATTCAGCTTTTTGCCACCGTGCCGGAGTGGCAGTTTGGGACCGAGATGTTCGGGCCCCTCCTGCTCAAGGACGAAATTCTGGCCACGCCGCTGGAATACAAGGATTTCTCGGTGACCGTGCCCAAAGGGCCGGGCTTCGGGGTCAGCCTCGACGATGACAAAGTGAACTTCTACCGCCGCGACCGGACGGTCACGGTTCAGGCCATCGCGGGCGAATAATACTCCCTTCGGAGGGAGGGTCAGAACGTTGAACCACGGTTCAGCGAACAGGAGAGATTTGCCCATCGGGCAGCTAGGGAGGATACGATGTTTACCGACGCAGGACTCGACGAAATCAGCCGCCGACTTGACGGCATCGTGCAGGACAAGCCCGAAGAGGGCATCTTCCGCGCCCGCCGCGACATGTTTACCGATGCCGAACTGTTCGAGCTGGAGATGAAGCACATCTGGGAAGGCAACTGGATCTACCTCGCCCACGAATCCCAGATCCCAAACATCAACGACACCTTCACCACGCATATCGGCCGCCAGCCGATCATGATCACCCGCGACAAGACCGGCACGCTGCATGCGCTGATCAACGCTTGCTCGCACCGCGGCGCGATGCTGTGCCGCCACAAGCGGCAGAACAAGGCCACCTTCACCTGCCCTTTCCACGGCTGGACCTTCAATAACACCGGCAAACTCTTGAAGGTGAAAGACCCCGAGGGTGCGGGCTATCCCGACCAGTTCAACAAGAACGGCAGCCATGATCTGAAGCGCGTGGCACGGTTCGAATCCTATCGCGGGTTTCTGTTCGGCTCACTGAACGCCGATGTGCAGCCGCTGCCAGACTACCTCGGCGAGGCCAAGGTGATGATCGACATGGTGGTTGATCAGTCCGATGAGGGCCTAGAGGTTCTGCGCGGATCGTCCACCTATACCTATGCTGGCAACTGGAAGCTGCAGGCCGAAAACGGCGCGGACGGCTATCACGTGTCGGCTGTGCACTGGAACTATGTCGCAACCACCAGCCACCGCGCTGATGAGGGCAAGGACGAGGTCAAATCTGTCGATGCCTCGAAGTGGAACAAGCAGAAGGGCGGGTTCTACTCCTTCGACAACGGCCATCTGGTGCTTTGGACCAAATGGGCCGACCCGTCGAACCGCCCCCTGGCGCCCCGTCGCGATGAGTTGGTGGCCAAGTATGGCGAGGCCAAGGCCGATTGGATGATCGGCTATCTGCGCAACCTGTGCCTCTATCCAAACCTGTTCCTGATGGACCAGTTCTCAAGCCAGTTGCGCGTGTTCCGCCCGATCTCGGTCGATCAGACCGAAGTGACGATCTACTGCATCGCGCCGAAGGGCGAGTCTCAGGAAGCCCGCACGCGCCGCATCCGCCAGTATGAGGATTTCTTCAACGCTTCGGGCATGGCAACCCCGGATGATCTGGAGGAATTCCGCGCCACGCAAATGGGCTATGCCGCTGCGTCCATCGCGCAGTGGAACGACCTGACCCGCGGGGCCACGCAGTGGATCACCGGCGCAGATGAGGAAGCCGACCGCATCGGAATGAAACCGATCCTGTCCGGCGCGCGCACCGAAGACGAAGGCCTGTTCGTCATCCAGCACACGCAATGGACCGAACGCATGGCCGCCGCCGTCGAGGCAGAGCGCGCCGCAATCGCAACCAAGATCGCAGCGGAGTAAGACAGATGAACGCCGTGACCGAAACCACCCTGTCCTATGAAGCGATCTGCGGCTTCCTTTATGCCGAGGCCCGCGCGCTGGACGACCGCCGCTTTGACGACTGGATACAGTTCTATCACCCCGACTGTCCGTTCTGGATGCCCGCCTGGGACGACTATGACACCCTGACCGAAGACCCGGCGAACGAGATGTCGCTGATCTACTACCCCAACCGGGGCGGGATCGAGGACCGGGTGTTCCGCATCAAGACCGACCGTTCCTCGGCCACCTCGCTGCCCGAACCGCGCACCGGCCACAACATCACCAATATCGAGGTGCTGTCGCGCGACGGATCAAAGGTGCAGATCCGGTTCAACTGGATGACCCATAACTACCGCTATGGCACCACCGACACCTACTGGGGCACCTCGTTCTACACGGTCGACACCGCCAGCGGCGCACCGCTGATCACCTCGAAAAAGGTGATCCTCAAGAACGACCGCATCCACCATGTGATCGACGTCTATCACATCTGACCCAACCAGACGCCGTTCCGCAACGGCACCTCGGCGCGGCCCCTGAGGAGGAGGCCCGCCGGGAGGAGGAGGAACCATGACCTACAAGATCGCCCTGAATTTTGAGGACGGCGTCACCCGCATCATCGACTGCGACGCCGACGAAAAGGTGTCCGACGCTGCCTTTCGGCAAAAGATCAACGTGCCGATGGATTGCCGCGACGGGGTCTGCGGCACCTGCAAGTGCAAAGCCGAGCGGGGCGAGTATGAACTTGGCTTCTACCTCGAAGACGCGATGACCGAGGAAGAGGCCGCCACGGGCATGGTGCTGACCTGCCAGATGATGCCGAAATCTGATTGCGTGATCGCCATTCCGGCGTCGTCGCTAGCGTGCAAGACCGGGGCACAAACGGTTCAGGCGACTGTGGCGGGAGTCGAGGCGCTGTCGGATACCTCGTATCGGCTGCGGGTGACACTTGCCGCCCCCATGGGCTTCCTGCCCGGTCAGTATGTCAATGTGCAGGTTCCTGGAACCCTCCAGACCCGCGCCTATTCTTTCTCCAGCCACCCTCACGCGGATGAGGCGTCTTTTCTGATCCGCAACATTCCGGGCGGTCTGATGTCATGCTATCTGGCGCGGGCACAGCCGGGCGATGCCATCGCGCTGACCGGCCCCATGGGCGCCTTCTACCTGCGCCCGATTGTCCGCCCGCAGGTGTTTCTGGCAGGCGGCACCGGCCTTGCACCCTTCCTGTCCATGCTGGAACTGATCGCGACAACTGGCACCTCCCAGCCGATCCGTCTGGTCTATGCGGTGACCAAGCTTGCCGATCTGGTCGAGATGGACCGTCTGCATTCGCTGGCAGCTCAGATCCCGTCGCTGACCCTGACGACCATCGTCGCCGACCCGGAGGCCGATCACCCGCTGAAAGGCTATGCCACCAACCACCTGACCGCCGCCGACCTGTGGGATGGTGCGGCGGATGTCTACCTGTGCGGCCCGCCCCCGATGGTCGAGGCGGTGCGCGGCCATATGGCAAGCCTTGGCGTCACACCCGCCTCGTTCCTGTTCGAAAAGTTCAACCCTTCGGAAACCAAGGCGGCGGCGTGATGCGCTTCAAGGACAGGGTTTTTACTATCACAGGCGCTGCACAAGGCATTGGCCGGCGCGTGGCCGAACGTGCCGCAGCCGAAGGAGCGGCGGTTGCCGTGATTGATCGCAGCCCCATCGGGGCCGATGTGGCGGATGCCATCACAGCAGCAGGTGGGCAGGCCATTTACCTGCCCGCTGATCTGGAAACCCATGCCGGGGCGACAAAGGCGATGCAAAGCGCGGTCGATGCCTTTGGCCGCATTGATGTATCCATCCACAATGTTGGCGGCACGATCTGGGCCAAACCGTTCGAGCATTACGAGGCGGACCAGATCGATGCCGAGGTGCGTCGCTCACTGTTTCCGACGCTGTATTCTTGCCATGCGGTCTTGCCGCATATGCTGACGGCAGGGCGGGGCGTGATCGTGAACGTCAGTTCCATCGCCACCCGCAGCCTGAACCGCGTGCCTTATGCGGCGGCCAAGGGCGGGGTGAATGCCATCACCGCCAGTCTGGCTTGGGAAGTGGCTGAACGCGGCATCCGCGTGGTCGCCACCGCACCCGGCGGAACCGAGGCTCCGCCCCGTGCGGTGCCGCGCAACCCGAAGGAACAATCGGCGCAAGAGAAGGTCTGGTATCAACAGATCGTCGATCAGACGGTCAATTCCAGCCTGATGCGCCGCTACGGTACTTTGGATGAACAGGCAGGGGTCATCCTGTTTCTGGCATCCGACGACGCCTCTTACCTCACCGGGGTCACGATCCCGGTGGGCGGCGGCGACCTGGGCTAAGGCCCATCACATCCGGCGCCGAGGAGAGGCGCCACAACGGGAGAGAGACCATGAAAACGACCTTCAAGGCAGCCCTTGCCGGGCTTGCCATCAGCACAGCCATGTCTTCGGCCACCTTTGCGGAAGACATCAAGGTGGGCGTTCTGTTGCCTTATTCGGGCGTGTTCGCAGCTCTTGCGCAAGATATCGACGATGCCTTTGTGCTCGGGCTGGACACCTTCGGGGCCGAGGCCGGCGTGACCTTTGAGATCGTCCGCGAAGACACCGAAGTCAAACCGCCTGTTGGGCTGGCCAAGACCAAGAAGCTCATCCTCCAGGATGAGGTTGACGTGCTGGTGGGCGTTGTTTCCTCCGGCGTGCTGGGCGCAATCCGCGACACAGTCGATGGTGCGGGCGTGCCGCTGATCGTGGCCAATGCCGGAAATGATGAGGCGACAGGCGAGGCGTGCAGCCCCTTCATCACCCGGGTCTCGTTTTCGAACCAACAGGTCAATCGGCCGATGGGCAAGTGGATGGTTGATCAGGGCGTGAAGAAGGTCTTCACCATTGCCCCCGATTACGCCGCGGGCCGTCAAATGATCGACGCCTTCACCGACGCTTTCACCGCAGCAGGCGGCGAAGTGGTTGGCCAGGAATGGCCGCCTTTCCAGAAAACCCAGGACTTCGGTCCGTTCCTTGCCAATGCCAAGGCCAGCGGGGCCGATGCGGTGTACGTGTTCTTCGCCGGAGGAGAGGCGATCTCTTTCGTCAAGCAATATGACAGCTTTGGCATGAAGGCCGAGTTGCCACTCTATGGCTCGGGCTTCCTGACCTCGCCGCTCTATGTCAACGCCCAGGGGTCGGCAGCCGAGGGTGTCATCACCGCGCTGCATTATGTGCCCACGCTCGACAATCCCGAGAATGCCGCATTGGTTGAGGCGTTCAAGGCCAAGACGGGTCGTATCCCCTCGGAATACGCGGTCCAGGGTTACGACAGCGCGCGTGCGCTTGTCGAGGCGGTGAAAGCCGGGGCAACGGACCGTCAGGCCTTGGCCGCCGCCTTGCCGAAGGTGAGCTTCACCGGCCCGCGGGGCGAGCTGCGCATCGATCCGGCCACCAACAACATCGTTCAGCCGATCCACGTCTATGAGACTGTCGCAGGCCCGGATGGGATGACGCAAAAGGTTTTGGCCACCCTTCCGGCCGAGGCTGATCCGGTGAACGGCTGCGCAATGCCTGCCGCTCTCAACTGATGCAACCGGGGGGCCGCGCGTCGGCCCCCAACCAGCCCGGAGGGTTCACCATGACCACAGACCTCGGATTTTGGGTGTTGCAGACGCTGAACGCGCTTCAACTCTCGATGCTCCTGTTTCTTCTTTCTGTCGGCCTGACCGTGATCTTCGGGCTGATGCATTTCGTGAATCTTGCCCATGGCTCGCTCTACGCCTTTGGCGCCTATATGGCGGCGTCACTGGCGGGCGTGCTCGGCTATTGGGGCGGGTTCTTTCTGGCGCCGCTGGCGGTGGCCGCCTTGGGGGCGGTGCTGTATTTCACGCTGATCCGGTCGCAACGGCGGGCGGGTCCGATGGCGCAGGTTCTGGTCACCTTTGGTTTGATCTTTGTCGCCGTTGACGCGACCCGGTTGATCTGGGGTGATCTGCCGATCGGCATTGCGGTGCCAGCGGTCTTCGGGAGCCAAGTGGCGCTGCTCGGTGTCGAATACCCGATCTACCGCTTGTTCATCATCGCTCTTGGACTGGCTGTTCTGGCCGTGCTGACGATGGTGCTGACCCGCACCCAAGTGGGCGCAATGATCCGCGCCGGGGTGGACAATGACCAGATGGCTGCCTGCCTTGGCATCAATGTGGAACGGATGTTCTTTCTTGTCTTCGTGGTGGGCTGCGCATTGGCGGGCCTTGCCGGAGCGGTTGCTGCACCCGTTTTGTCAGTGACACCCGACATGGGGCTGCAGATCCTGATCCCCACGCTGATCGTCATCGTGATCGGCGGTCTTGGCAGCCTGAAAGGCGCTGTCGCCGGATCGCTGATCTTTGGCTTTGTCCAGACCTTTGGCGCAGTGCTGCTGCCGACGTTCAATTCTGTCCTCATCTATGCGCTTCTTGCGGCGGTTCTGGTGATCCGTCCCGAGGGCCTTTTGCCCGCGAAAGGGTGATCCGATGTTCGAACACACTCCACTGCGTCTGACCACCCTGTCTTTGCTGGCCATCGGGTCACTGGGCTATGCCTTTGTCGCAGAATTTTTCGGGTTGGAAATCCTGGCCGAGATCGCAATCCTTGCCATCCTTGTCATCGCCCTCGATCTGGTCGCCGGGTTCGGCGGGATGGTGTCATTGTGCCATGGCGCGCTTCTGGGTGTGGGCGCCTATGCCTTTACCGTAGCCGCCAATGAGGCCGGGCTAAGCGCCTTTCCTGCGATGGTGTTGGCGGTGGCATTGTCAGCCGGGTTGGCCTTTGTCATCGGTGCGATCTGTGCGCGCAGCATAGGGATCTATTTCATCATGGCCACGCTCGCCTTCGGGCAGATGGCCTACAGCTTTGTCTTCCAGTCGCCTTTGTTTGGCGGCGATGACGGCCTGTCCGGCGCACCGCGACCTGACCTTTCCGCGCTTGGGATCGACCTGACCGACAGCCGCGCCTTTGCGATCTATGCCATCGCCTTGGTGGGGCTAACCTATCTGGTGGCCGCGGCCACCCTGCGCTCTGGCCTTGGGCGCAGCCTTGTGGGCCTGCACCACAACGAAAAGCGCCTGCGCGCGCTTGGCCTGACAGTCTGGCGCGCCAAAGCCACGGCCTTTGCCATCTCTGGCGCATTGGCGGGCTTGGCGGGCTGTCTGGCCGCACAGCACACGCAATACATCTCGCCCGGCCTTTTGTCATGGACCGTGTCGGGCGAAGCGCTGGTCGTGGTGATCCTTGGCGGGCTTGGAACACTGGTCGGTCCGATCGTCGGGGCCATACTGTTTGTGGTACTGAAACACGAGATTTCGGCCATCACCCCCTATTGGCACGCCATCGTGGGATTGATCCTGATTGCCGTCGTGATGAGCCGGGCGAATGGCGTCTTTGGCTTCGTCGAGGCGCGCATCGCAGCCCGCAAACCGCAACCAGCCGTGCAAAAGGCCGAAGTCGATGCTTGAAACACGTAACCTGACCAAATCCTTCGGCCCGATCCATGTGACCAAGGGCGTCAGCCTGAAACTGGAAAAAGGTGAACGCCGGGTGATCCTTGGCCCCAATGGCGCCGGAAAGACCACGCTGTTCAATCAGTTGGTGGGCGAGTTGACGCCCGACAGCGGCAGCATCCACCTTGATGGGGCCGATATCACCGCCCTGCGCGTCGCTGACCGGGCCCGTCTGGGACTGAGCCGCAGCTATCAGAAAAATACCCTGTTCGACGGGCTGACCATTGGCGAAAACCTTGGCCTTGCCGCAGCTGTCGCCTTGGGCAAGGGCCAGGGCCTGTGGTCCGACCCCCTGCAAATCGCAGAGGTGAAAGAGACGGTGAAAGAGGTGGCAGCGCAGGTTGACCTTGCGCCATATCTGGAGGCCACCGTCAGTGCCGTCAGCTACGGTATCCGTCGTCAGCTGGAGGTGGGGATTGCGCTGGCGACCCGGCCAAAGGTGATCTTGATGGACGAACCCACCAGCGGCGTCGGGCCGGAAATGTCGAAGGGTTTTCACCGCCTGTTGAAAGCCTTGCCGCGCGATCTGACGGTCCTGATCATCGAACATGACATGGATCTGGCCTTTGACGTGGCTGATACGATCACCGTGCTGAACTATGGCGAAGTGGTGTTTGACGGCCTGCCGGGGGCTGCGCGGGACAGCCAGCTGCTGAAGGACATTTATCTGGGGGCGTGGGAAGATGCTTGATCTGACGGATGTTTCTTCGGGCTATGGTGAGACGCAGGTTCTGCATGGGCTGAGCCTGCGGGCCGAACCGGGGCGCGTACTCGCGATTTTGGGGCGCAATGGCGCGGGCAAATCGACCACGCTGAAAACCATCATGGGCCTGTTGCCCGCGAAGGGTGGCCACGTCAGTTTTGATGGCCGCAAGATCAGCGGGATGACACCCTTTGATATTGCCAAACTGGGCATCGCCTATGTGCCTGAAACCCGCGACATCTTCAGATCACTGTCGGTGCGCGAAAACCTTGATCTGGCCGCCCGCCGCTTTCCCTGCCCCAAAGGCGGCTGGACGGTTGACCGCGTGATCGATCTGTTCCCTCGCCTTGGCGAGCGGCTGCAGAACGGCGGCGATCAGCTGTCGGGCGGCGAGGCACAGATGCTGGCCATTGCACGGGGGCTATTGATGAACCCGCGCCTCTTGATCCTGGACGAGCCGACCGAAGGGCTGGCCCCGATCATCGTCAAGCTGATCCATGACAAGCTGGCCGATCTGAAGCATCAGGGATTGTCGATGGTTCTGGTGGAACAGAACTTTGGCTTTGCCACCAGTCTGGCCGACGATGTCGTGCTGGTGTCGCGCGGCCAGGTGGTTTGGCAAGGCACCGCCGCCGCCATCCGCGCCGACGTCGATATGCAACACCGATGGCTGGGGGTCTGATAGAGCAGGACGCGCCCTGCCCTTCCAGGGCGGGCGCGGCGATCAGAACGTCTTGCGCGCAACCTTTTGCGCGATGGCCACGAAATTGCGGACATGGACGCCTTGTTCGTCCAGCCGGTAATTTACCGAAACCCCAGTCTGGGCCAGCGGATTGGCGATCTCATGAAACCGCACCCCGGTGCGCTGTACCGACCCAACCGATTGCGGCACGATGGCCACGCCTTCGCCCACGGACACTAGCGCGATGGCGGTCTGGAAATCCATCGTGAACAGCCGCCGCTTCATCTCGATCCCCAAACCCGCGCAGGTGTTCAGCACGAAATCGGCAAAGGATGGCCGGGGGAACTCGGGATACAGCACAAAAGCCTCGCCCGACAACTGGCGCAGATCGACAGCGCCCTTGGGCAGGTCCAGTGTATCGGGCGCTGCCAGAACCAACGGCTCATCTCCCAGCTTGCGCGTGGTGATCTCGGCATCATCCAGCGCGGGACGGGCGATAGCGATGTCGATCTCGCGCCGGATGAGGCTGCGATGCAGTTGTGCGTTGTTCATAGGGATCAGCGACAGGTTCACATCGGGGTAGGCCACACGAAAGCTTTTGAGAACAGTGGGCAAAATCCCATATGTCGCAGATCCCACAAACCCGACCCGCAAGCGCCCTTCCGCGCCCTGCCCAATCCGGCGCACCTCCAGCTTGATGTCGTTAAACTCGGCCAGCATGGCGGTGCCGCGGGCATAAAGCCGCTCGCCGGCCTGTGTCATGGTAATGGCATTGCGGCCACGGTTGAACAGCAGAGCGCCCAGATCATCCTCGATCTGCTTGATCTGACGGCTGAGCGGAGGCTGCGCCATGCCAAGACGTTCAGCCGCGCGCCCGAAGTGCAATTCCTCGGCCAGTGCGATAAAGTATTCCAGTTGTTTTATGTTCATCACCGGGCCTCCCCTCCCCAAGACTTTGGTATCCTGCGCACCCTCTGACCCCAAGAGAAAAAGCCGCACCCCGAGTTAAGGGGCGCGGCAAGGTCAGACAGGGAGAACGAAGAACTTATTCAGCAGCCAATGCCGTGGTCGCAGCCTCGGCCTTCAGCGTAAAGTCAAAGCGCAGATAAAGGTCGGTTCCATGTTCGGGCTTTGCGGGAACGAAATCGCCCACAAGGCTGTCTTTCACTGCAAAGACCGAGTCATTGTCCAGCCACTTGGACGAGCGGTCATAGATCTGGCTGACCAGCGTCCGGTAACCGTCCTTGGCCACGATAAAGTGCAAATGGCCAGGGCGGTTCGGGTGGTGGCCCATGTAGCGCAGCAGCTCGCCTGCGGTTTCATCGGCCGGGATCGGATAGGGTACCGGGCGGACAGCTCGCAGGGCGAAGTAGCCGTTATTGTCCGTCTCGAACCGGCCGCGCAGGTTGTAATCGGGCTGATCATGATCGTGGTTCTCATAAAGCCCGTTCGGCGCGTCTTCCCAGATGTCCAGCGTTACACCCGCCAGCGGCTTGCCCGCCGTGTCCTTGACATAGCCTTCCATGAACACGGTTTCTTCGTTGTCGAAATGCTTTTGTGCGGTCGATGCACCATGCGGCAGAACGGGCGGATTTTCACGGTAGAACGGACCCAGCACGGTGGATTCCGATTCCGTGCCGGTGACCGGGTTGGTCAGCATGTCGCACAGCACTTCGATGCCGAGAATGTCACCCAGCAGGATGAATTCCTGCCGCTTGTCGTCGCAGATCGCCCCTGCGCGGCCAAGGAACATGCAGGCTTCGATGAATTCAGAGTGGGTCAGGGTCACGTCCTTGCAGAACCCGTGCAGGTGCTTGATCGCGGCGGTCATGATTTCGCGCTGACGGGGCGTGATCTCGCCGTTCTGGCCAAGCGATCCGATGACCACATCGGTGACGTTGTCGATGGTGACTTTGCTCATTGTGTCCCTCCTCCGGGCACTTGGGGTGTATCGGGGCGGGCTCTCCTTCCCGCTGATGGGCCGACTATTCACACCCACGGCCCCCTCGCCAATGACCGCCGGGGTATAGCCCGATACCCCAAGCGCCATTCCATGGCTGTGCCCGGCGCAGGGTATCGCAGGATACCCTGAACGTCATTGCGACATCGCCCATTTGCGCGCTTTTTCGGCTCCAGAGGCCCCGTTCCGTGGGTAAGGAGGACACTGACATGCGCGCCACATTGGCCCATATGCAGCAAAGGCTGCTTGAGACGCCCCACCTTCTTCGCCTTGGGCGGCTGTTCAGCGACACCGTGTTGCTAGAGGTGGACGGGGCTGAGTTCTATCTGACCTTCCGCGACGGTCGGCTTGAGACAATCTTCGAAGGCCCCAGCCGCAAGACCCCGTGGCGTTTTGCCTTGCGCACCGATGCCGACGCCTTGGCGCAGTTCTGGCAGCCGATCCCGAAACCGGGATTTCACGATCTCTTTGGACTGGTGAAGATCGGCCGCGGTCGGATCGACGGCGACATCCTGGCGCTGGTCAAGAACCTTCGGTTTTTCAAGGAATTCATGGGCCTTGCCCGCACCGAACCCCGCACGGAGGACATCGCATGAGCTTTGAGCCCATCACCGGACGTTATCTGACCGTCACCGTACAGGGCCGCCGCCTGCGCATTTATGTAGAGACAGCCGGGCAAGGCGCGCCCGTCCTGTGCCTGCACACCGCGGGGGCCGATACAAGGCAATGGCGGCACATCCTGAACGACGCGAGCCTGACAGCGGGTCATCAGTTCTTTGCCTTTGACATGCCATGGCACGGAAAGTCCCTGCCGCCCAAAGGGTTCCAGACCGAAGAATACCTGCTGACGACCGACGCCTATATGAAAACGGTGCTGGCCGTGTCGCAGGCCCTGGGCCTTGACCGCCCGATCCTTGCGGGCTGTTCGATGGGGGGGCGCATCGCGCTGCAACTGGCCGCGCTGCATGGCGATGCCTTTGGCGGCTTCATCGCCATCGAAGCCTCGGATTTTCAGCCCGCCTGGTATGACATCGACTGGTTCCACCGCCCCGACGCCCACGGCGGCGAGATGGGGGCGGCGCTGGTGTCGGCAAATATCAGCCCCCATGCACCAACGGCCGAGCGTTGGAATACGCTATGGATGTTCATGCAATCCGGCCCCGGCGTGTTTCGCGGCGATCTGTCGTTTTATACCCGCGATGACAGCCTGATCGGCCGTCTGTCCCAAATCGACACCGCGCGGACGCCGGTGCATCTGCTGGTTGGTGCCTATGATCTGACCTGCACGCCCGAGGATGCTAAGCGCACAGCCGCAGCCATTCCCGGTGCCACCTGCACGGTGATGGACGAACTGGGCCATTTCCCGATGTCCGAACATCCCGCCGGGTTCCGCCCGTTCTTTGCCGATGCCCTCGACCGAATGAAGGCGGCCCGCATGCAGGTGCCCGCCCATGTGTGACCGCTGCGAAACCTGCAAAGGGGCAGATTGTCCCAATCTCGCTACCCTGTTGCCACCCGCCCCGCCGCCGAGGAAATCATGACCACACCCTGCATCATCTGCGTTGCCATCACCGGATCGTTGCCGCGCAAGGCCGACAATCCCGCCGTGCCGGTGACGATCACCGAACAGATCGAAAGCACCCATGCCGCATTCGAGGCGGGTGCGACCATCGCGCATTGCCATGTGCGCAACGAAGATGAGACGCCCTCTTCGGACCCCGAAAGATTCGCCATGCTGAAAGAGGGGCTGGAAAGGCACTGCCCCGGCATGATCGTGCAGCTGTCCACCGGCGGGCGATCTGGGGCGGGTCAGGCACGCGGCGGCATGCTGCCCTTGCGGCCAGACATGGCCAGCCTGTCGGTTGGGTCGAACAATTTCCCAACACGGGTCTATGAAAACCCGCCCGATCTGGTCGATTGGCTGGCGGCAGAAATGGTTGCCCATGGCGTCAAACCCGAGATCGAAGCCTTCGATCTGTCGCACATCCTGAACGCGCATGAGATGTGGAAAAAGGGCCAGATCACCGACCTGCCTTATGTGCAGTTCGTGATGGGTGTTAAAAACGCGATGCCCGCCGACCGCGAGGTATTTGAGTATTATATCCAGACCGTGCATCGCTTGTTTGGTCCTGAGGCGCCTTGGTGCGCGGCGGGGATCGGTCCGAACCAGATCGTGCTGAATGACTGGTCGGTGTCCATGGGCGGCCATGCCCGGACCGGGTTGGAAGATAACGTCCGGCTGGACAAGTCCACACTGGCTCCGTCCAACGCGGCTCTTGTGCGGCGCGTGGTGGAGCTGTGCGCCAAATACGAACGTCCCGTTGCCACAGCGGCGCAGGCACGGCAGATTCTTGGGTTGAGGGCTGCGTCATGAAAAAGATCTACACAGACGCAAAGACAGCGCTGGATGGGCTGCTCTTTGACGGCATGCTGATCGCCTCTGGAGGCTTTGGCCTCTGCGGCATCCCGGAACTGCTGATCGCAGCCATCCGCAAGGCCGGGACCAAGGGCCTGACCGTCGCCTCCAATAACGCGGGCGTCGATGGCTTTGGCCTCGGCGTGCTCTTGGAAAGCCGTCAGGTCAAGAAGATGATCTCCTCCTATGTCGGCGAAAACGCCGAATTCATGCGCCAATATCTGTCGGGCGAGCTGGAGCTGGAATTCAACCCGCAAGGAACCCTCGCCGAACGGATGCGCGCAGGTGGCGCAGGCATCGGCGGCTTCTACACCCGCACGGGCGTGGGCACCGTCATTGCCGAAGGCAAGGATGTGAAGCAGTTCAACGGTCAGGACTACATCCTTGAGACCGGGATTGTCGCCGATCTCTCCATCGTCAAGGCTTGGAAAGCCGATCCCTCGGGCAACCTCGTCTTCCGCAAGACCGCCCGCAACTTCAACCCGCCCGCCGCCACCTGCGGCAAGATCTGCGTGGTCGAGGTCGAAGAGATCGTCCCCTTGGGTTCCCTCGACCCCGACTCGATCCACCTGCCCGGCATCTATGTCCACCGCATCGTGCAAGGCCAACACGAAAAGCGCATCGAACAGCGCACCGTCCGCAAGAAGGAGTCCGTCTGATGCCGTGGGATAGAAACCAGATGGCCGCCCGCGCGGCGCAGGAACTGCAGGACGGCTGGTACGTCAACCTCGGTATCGGCATCCCGACGCTGGTGTCGAATTACATCCCCGAGGGCGTCGAGGTAACTCTGCAATCGGAAAACGGCATGCTCGGCATGGGCCCCTTCCCGTTTGAAGGCGAAGAAGACGCCGATCTCATCAACGCAGGCAAGCAGACCATCACCGAACTGCCGCAGACCGCCTTCTTCGATTCTGCCCAGTCCTTCGCCATGATCCGCGGCGGAAAGATCGCCATGGCCATCCTCGGCGCGATGGAAGTGGCCGAGAACGGCGATCTGGCGAACTGGATGATCCCCGGCAAACTGGTCAAGGGCATGGGCGGCGCGATGGACCTTGTGGCCGGCGTGGGCCGCGTGGTCGTTGTGATGGACCACACCTCGAAACACGGCGAATCCAAAGTTTTGAAAGCCTGCACCCTGCCCCTCACCGGCAAAGGCGTGGTCAACCGCATCATTACCAACCTCGGCGTGCTCGACGTCGTTCCCGGCGGACTGAAGATCATCGAACTGGCCGACGGCGTCACCGAGGTCGAAATCCGCGCCGCAACCGAGGCGACGCTGGTCTCATAGATTTCCCGATAGCCGTCGTTCGTCCTGTGAGCGGTGAGTGGCGGCTCAGGGCCGAACACGTCTTCACGTTCAGGAAGGGCGGAAAGCAGACCCATGAGGTTTCGGAACAGGTCCATGGGGCTTCCTGTAACCGGACGTTCACCAGCAGTTCCAATACGCCTGCCTCTTACGACGCGAGGAGCCCACAGCGGACGTTCAACTCTAGCGATCCTTGCGCGAACGAAGCGGATGCTGAGTTGTGAACGGTCCCAGCGGAAGGCAGAAGCTCGCTGCATTAACTAAAGGCTAATCTGCCATTCAACAGTGATTGTGGCGACCTCTGGAGTGTGGCATCCGCAATCGTCGGTGCGCATCCTCGGCCTGAAGGCGACCATAGTTGGCCATCGGCCACCATGCAGGCCGGCTTAGCGGTTGGGCGGCGCAATCGGCAATGACAGGATCGAAAGTTCAACTTTCCCTCCCAGCCCACCTCAAAACTATACAGAGCCAATCCCAGGACAATCTGCCAGCCAATCATTGCGCAGCGCCGGGCTCTCCATCTGACGTGGTACTTGCGCCCCTTAGAATTAGTTCCGAATCGATTTTTGATGGTTCGAGGTACCTTGGATGAGCAAGCAGAACCTGAAGAACAAATCGAAGCAACTCCGCCGCAAGCTGTCTGTCATCTTCACCTTTGGTACTGTTGCTATCTACGGCATTCTTCCGTGCTTTAGGCTTTTTCCCATGCACAATTTCCGATCTTGCAGCATAGACCTGCTTTACCTTATCAGCAATTTCGGTAGCAGGCATGGAACTACCGCTTAGCCACGTAAGTGCAGCGGCACGTAGTCTAAGTTTGTACGACAAAGACTGATTTTGGTCGTCGCCCAGCAGAAGCTCCAAGCCGATAGTTCCGTCCAGTACAGCATCTGATGGGTCATTGCGAGTTAGGCAGCTGCTAAGTCGCCGAGTAGCGAGCCTGACCGCTTCACTGCTATTATTGTTCATTTGCGCAAATACGGTGCGAACAGCGCTCATTTCTTCCTTAGTCACGGTTGGGCATTCTCGAACCCAACCATAGTTATCGAATTCACTTGGATACTGCCTAACGCTTGTTCCGTACACGGGCGGCAAATCGCAATAATATTCAAGTGCCCATCTTCTTGGCACCCAAAGCAACTGAGCGTAACCAGTCTTCACGCCTGTCGCTACTCGAAGGGCACCCAGAAAACTCTCTACGGCATCCAAGGCATTTTGCGATGCGGATGAAAGCGACTTTGATACGTCGCTGACTTTGTCTACCTTCAAGCTCCAACCGTTTGATACGAAAGCGTGAGTTGCTGCATGCGCAACTTGCTCGGAAGCGCCAGTTCCATGGGTGCGCATGCGAGCCCGAGAAAGCTGAAATCTCTCAGGTATTCGCACTATATATGTGGTTTCTGACAAGCGAAATCGCTCAAATGCAAAATGCGTGAGTGCAATCGGAACCATTAAAGATAGTTCGTGGGTCCGTTGCATGACACCGAGTGACAAGGGCCCCAGAATTACATCTCTAGCTTTTGAGTCAACTGAAGCCGATATGCCGTGCCTATGTAGGTACTTCTCAACGGCGCCACCCAAGACCCTATTTACTGTTTGATCAGCAAAGGAAGTATCTCCTTTGTAATCTGTATATGTGAATCTTGAACCAATTCGATGTGACTGGAGATATTCAATAAGTCTGCTCAGCGCTTGAAGCGCGTTATCTTCGACATCAAAATTTCCACCAAAAAAGCCTAGTAGCCCTGATGGCTTTATGGTGCCTACATAGTCCCTTGGAGCGCTATCAGAGTAAAATCCTATGCCGTGAAAAATTGGAAAACCGCTGTCCGTGGTGCTGCGTTGCGGGTAGTCAGCGTGCGGACCGATGTAAACTCCCGGCTTAGAAATCTTTGCAACGACGACACCATGAAGTTCTTCAAACGCAGCTTCGAACAGACTTTTGAACTGCAGAAACTCTTCCCTGTGCTCTTTGATGCGTTCGAGCCTTTCTTTAGGGCTTTCCAACTCACTTTTGTGGCCTTCATCGTTCACCGCTTGACTGACCCCTTGGTATTAAATGTTTAGATTCTCACGAAAGCGTTGGGGAAAAGCTTATCAGGTTTCGCAGCCGAAGCGAACGTCTGGTATGAGAGGTCATGTTGCAGCACGGTCGGCGACGGGTCAATGGCTGGTTAGGGCCGCAAACTTCCTATCCTGCGCATAGGTCGGACAGCTGCCCGATGCTCACGCGGACTGCTAAAGCAAAAACGGCTGAATGCGAACCACCGCGATTGGCTGACGCTTGGCGACAAAATGACTGTCAACGGGGCGCTGCTGGCCTCGGGTGCTCCGATCGGCGAGATGAACGTGGTTCGCAAGCATCTCAGCCGCGTGAAGGGCTGGCAACTGCCCCGTGTCCGGTTTGGGCCTCTCGCATTGAAACAAGTTCAACGGAGCACTCAATTGGTTCTCCGATCGTTTGCCTGAAAAGGAATTTGGTGGAAGGCCTTCGCATTCTCTAGGCATTTTCATTTCGCGTCAGATTGGTCACACTAAATTCCGCTCTCTGCATTTTTCCCAGGTTGCAAGCTTGGCATCTATTATCCGCCGCGCTGTTGTTGGAGTGCAAGCCGAAGCCGGTACGTAGTCTGTCCCCATGATCCGAGCCGCAAGTATACGATCACTCTGCTCCTGCGATAGCTTTTCACTGATCTTCGTGGCTCTGTTAGCAGCGGTACCTGCATCCGAGGCTAAGACTTCCTTGCTAAAATAGGACAGACTGCGCACCTGCTTGACGCCGCCGCGCCGTGCAATTACGGCGTAAATAGCTCGAACTGCTTCTGCTGCTGAAATCCCAGCATCGCACCAGATCTCGACCACACGCCGATCGTCTTCCGTCGGAGGACGATCAAACCCTGCCGCCTCCCAGATCATGGCAAAGCTGTCCACTTTGCTCGGAGAGGACGACTGAAAGGAGGACGATTCTGACTCTGGTTCTAGTTCTGACTCTGACTCTGATCGGCAAAACAGTTCCGATGCGTTCGCATCCGAGGGGGATTGAATTTCAACGATTTCTTGCGTTCGTTTGGATGAAGAGTTCAATCCAACTGAGTTCGAGTTTCTGACTCCAGCAGGCTCGTCACTGAGGCGGCCGCCAGCATCTTTTTTCCACCGCGCAGCGGCCGCGGTCTGGCCGACCTGCGACCGGCTTGCGCGTTCGACCAACTCACGCTCGCAGCGAGCATTCATCAGCCCACCCGCCGTCTTGAAGATCTTGCCTTGCTGGATAAGTGCCTCCAGCGCCTTAGTGAAACGTGCTTTAGGCAGTCCGCATCGCCGTGCCAGTCGCGCATGGTCTGGTGCGATGGAACCATTTTTTTCGTACATCAACATAATCAGCGTGGTGTACACGCCTCGTTCTGCTGCAGTGAGGGCGCCAGTGCCTGCAAGCCAGTCGCCAGGATAGAATTTAACCCAAGGATAATTCCCCATAACACGCCCATGTTGCTGAAAGGCATTTTCCGGGTTAGCCTTGCCTCGGATGTGCCCATGTCCATGATTAACGGGGGCGGCGTTTCCCGACTGCCGCTCCCAAGTTTCTCATCAAGCCCAAACCGCGCCGGCGTCCGCCCGTGCATTTTCGCAATCAGTCGGATGGTCGTGTCGCCGAATTTCCTTCCGGAAGATCATCCGCTGACGGCACCGAAGTTTATTTGGCGAAGGTTTTTAAGTCGCACCGCGGCAGGGTTCTGATGGTCATATGCGGACCTTCGACCATCTCACTTAACGCCTTTGATATGCCGCACGGGGCGGTCCTGCGAGTTGAGCATCACGTCTGCTCCCGCAAGGATGCTTCGTGGGCTTCGATGTCATCGAGTGCCCAGCGCGTGCAGCCAGGAGAAAGTTTTACGGGTGCAGGGAACAGACCGGCGCGGTACCACCGCCAGATTGTGCAGCGGTCAACGCCGAAGCGTTCAGCCAGTGCTCGGTCCGATGCGTAGCGTCCAACTTTGCCTCCGCCACGTGACAAGGAATTATTAAGCGACATGTGCACCTCATTGCCAAAGATGCACTCCAATATTCACAAGTCGCTGCGCTATGCAGCAAGGACATGGTTCGCGAAATTGCCGAATTAGCGACTTCAGCGCGGCGTCTGATACGACTCTTCACCAAGCTTTCGGAAAAGCGGCGCCGACACATGAAGCCATTCTCGATACGCGGGGCTCTCATCGCAGCTGGCACGAGTGAGCTTCAGCGCCTTCATGCAAGACGTTCTTTTCGCGGAGAACAGGCGCGCGGCACTCGCGACTACTGCTTCCACTGACTCGCCGAATACGACGATTTGAGTATACATGTAGACGCCGAGGTCACTGTCGTGGCGCCCTTTTGGTGCCCCCGTCTTCGCGTGCTTGACCCCCAACTTCGTGCCCGAAAGAGTTTGCACAACGTCCGGATCGATGTGGTCTGCCAAATCTCTCAGATCTAGCAAAGAGAGATCTCCACCTCGCAGTATCTCAGCGACATGGCGCAGCGTACCTTCAGGCGCCTTGAATAGCAGGCCGATAAGAAGCAACCCATCGAGCAAACCAAGCGGATCATCTAGCGCTTTCGGTTTGCCCCTTCTGCGCCGCAGGACCACAAGCTTCGTACCCGAAAATGTCTTCTCAATTCTTGGATCGATGTGGTCAGCGAGTGAAGAGAGGAAGTCCTTCGAAGCTTCCCCAGAGCGTAAAATCCTCGCAATGCGCCTCAGCACGTCGTTGTGCTCTCTAAAGCGCAGACCAAGCAGTATAAGCTCGTCACCCTCAGCCATCGACGCCGACAAGCTTCACGACCGGGACTGTCGTCACGCCCTGTAAGAACTGTTCCCAAGCGTCCATCATAACGCGGCGCTTCTCCACTAGATCCCCTCGAAGGTAAGCCCGCGCAACTTCAGTACCCACGTTGTGAGCCAGCGCGAGCTCGGCCATTTCGAACGGGAACTGCGTCCTCTCCGCAGCCCAATCGCGAAAGGTCGATCGGAGGCCGTGAGGAACAGCAGGCTTACCTGAGCGCCGATCCAGATAGGCGCCCGGGCGGGCACCGTTGATCCGCCGCATACAGGCACCTAGCGCCATATCGGAGAGTGGCCCGCCGCGTGGCGCCGGGAACACATAGGGCGAGCCGCAAAGACGCGGCAGCGCCTGCAGAAGTTCAAGCGCTCCTTTACCAAGGGGCACGCGGTGTTCGCGTTTCATCTTCATCCTAACCGCAGGGATGGTCCACATGCCTTTGGTGAGGTCGATCTCGTCCCATACGGCACCGCGTACATCGCCGCTGCGGACCGCAGTCACTGCAAGAAACTCAAGGGCGCGAGACGCCATGCCTTCCCTGTCACGCAGATCGGCGAACCATGCGGCCGCTCCATCCAACGCAAGCGCCGGCCAGTTGTCCGACTTTGAGATTTTCGACGGCGCCGCGAGCAGGTGCTCGAGGTTGCCTTTCCAAGCTGCGGGATTTGGACCAGAACGATGCCCGGCGACGGCCGCATAGTCGAGAATGCGTTCCAGCCGCTGACGCAGCTTTTTTGCTGTGATCGTCTTTCCCTGCCAGATCGGCTGCAGCGCGCGCAGGATATCCTGCCGCTCAATATCGGACACGAGCATCTCGCCCAACTCCGGAAGGGCGTACATTTCGATCGTGGACCGCCAGTGCTTCCGATATCGTTCAGAGGCGAATTCTGTGACCTTTTCGGTCGCAAAATCCTCAAAGGCCTCCTTGAACAGTAGTCCGCGCTTTTGTGTGGCCCGCAGGGCTGCCTTCAAGGCCTTCCTTTCCTCTACAGGGTCGACGCCTCTCCGGACCGCATCTTTCGTCTCGCGCGCCCGGTCCTTCGCAGCGGCAAGCGCTACTTCAGGATAAGCACCAAGGCCAATCCAGCGGCGCTTCCCACCGATCACGATCCGCAGCAGCCAACTCTTCGCACCGCCTGGCGTGACTTGCAAATGAAGACCGGCAACACCACCGACAGCGACCGCGACGGGATTCCTACCGCCTGGATGCGCTATTCGCTTCACATCCAGTGGCCCCATCTCGTCGGCAAGCTTTGGCATCAGGTCGAGCCCCCTCGATTAAAGTCCGGCAAGAAACCTACCTGCCATCCAGCCAGCCGTTAGATTTACCACTGAACGCTACAGCGTGCCACGCCACGCATCAAGCGTGCACTTTCAATCGTTTGATATCATAAGCTTAGGGTCACGAAATGCAACGGATTGCTCAGGACCGCTAGCGCATCCTCGCAGCCCTACGGGCTGCCACTTTCCCTTCACCATCGCGCCTGTCTTCACCCGCGCCTTGTGCGGCAACGGGCTGTTGCGCGCATTTTCCAGCGCGCCCTCTCCACACCCCCGCGCGCGCATGCCATGATGCCCCCAGACCCATGGCCGGATGAGGCACCCATGCCCGCGATCTCCCTTGGCCCCACGGGCCATAGCGACCCTTTCACCCGCAACGCCTTGCCCCCGGCAGAGCAGTGGCCAGACTTGCTGATGCAGGGTTTCGACTATCCCGAATGGCTGAACGCCGCCGTGGAACTGACCGACCGCATGGTGGACCGAGGCTTTGGCGATCATACCGCGCTGATCGGCAATGGCCGGGCGCGCACCTACAAGGAACTCACCGACTGGTCCAATCGCATCGCCCATGCGCTGGTGGAAGATTACGGCGTCAAACCCGGCAATCGGGTGCTGATCCGGTCGGCCAACAACCCGGCCATGGTGGCCTGCTGGCTGGCCGCCACCAAGGCCGGGGCGGTGGTGGTCAACACCATGCCGATGCTGCGGGCGGGAGAGTTGACGGCCATCGTGAACAAGGCACAGATCACCCATGCGCTGTGCGATACCCGCCTGATGGAGGACCTCGTCGCCTGCCAGAAGGACAGTGCCTTTCTGCACACTGTTGTGGGCTTTGACGGCACCGCCAATCACGATGCCGAACTGGACCGGATCGCCTTGCGCAAACCCGTCCGCTTCACCCCGCCGCCCACCGGCCGCGATGATGTGGCACTGCTGGGCTTCACCTCCGGCACCACGGGCGAACCCAAGGCCACGATGCATTTTCACCGCGACCTGCTGATCATCGCCGATGGCTATGCGCGCGAGGTTCTGGCCGTCACCCCCGACGATATCTTCGTCGGCTCCCCACCCCTGGCCTTCACCTTCGGCCTTGGCGGCCTTGCCATCTTCCCCCTGCGCTTTGGCGCGGCGGCGGCGCTCTTGGAACAGGCCAGTCCGCCAAACATGATCGACATCATCACCGAATACCGCGCGACAATCTGCTTCACCGCCCCCACCGCCTACCGCGTCATGCTCAAGGCGATGGAGGAAGGGGCGGACCTTTCCTCGCTCCGCGCCGCTGTCAGTGCGGGCGAAACCCTGCCTGCCCCGGTTTATGATGAATGGATGGCCAAGACCGGCAAACCCATGCTCGATGGCATCGGCGCGACCGAGATGCTGCACATCTTCCTGACCAACCGCTTCGATGATCACCGCCCCGGCTGCACCGGCCGCCCCGTCACGGGGTATGAGGCGCGGATCGTCGGCCCCGACATGGCCGAATTGCCGCGCGGTGAAGTGGGCCGCCTTGCCGTGCGCGGCCCCACCGGCTGCCGCTACATGGCTGACACACGACAAACCGGCTATGTGAAGGATGGCTGGAACCTGACGGGCGACAGCTTCTGGCAGGATGACGACGGCCGTTTCCACTTTGCCGCCCGCTCCGACGACATGATCATCAGCGCGGGCTATAACATCGCCGGGCCAGAGGTTGAGGCGGCGCTGCTCTCCCACCCCGCCGTCCTTGAATGCGCCGTGATCGGCGCAACCGATGAAGAGCGCGGCCAGATCGTCGAGGCGCATGTCGTGCTCGCCCCCGGCCATGCGGGCGACGCGCTGATGGTCAAGCTGTTGCAGGACCATGTGAAAACGGTGATCGCGCCCTACAAATACCCGCGCCGCGTGATCTTCACCGCTGCCCTGCCGAAAACCCAGACCGGCAAGATACAGCGTTTTCGCCTGCGTCAGCCCTAACCGGGGATCACCGCCGTCGCCTCGATCTCCACCTTGGCGCGGTCCTCGACCAGCGCCACCACCTGTACCAGCGCCATCGCCGGGTAATGCCGCCCGATCACCGCCTTGTAGACACGGCCCAGTTCCTTGAGCGAGCCGAGATATTCCCGCTTGTCGGTGACATACCAAGTCAGCCGCACCAGATGCTCCGGGCCCGCCCCGGCACAGGCCAGCACCTCGACGATGGATTTCAGCGCTTGCTCCACCTGCCCCACGAAATCATCGGTCTCAAAGACCTGATCGGCATTCCAGCCGATGATCCCCCCGGTGAACACCATCCGCCCCGTTGCGGCGACCCCGTTGGAATAGCCGATGGCCGGTTTCCAATGCGACGGGTGCAGGAATTGCAGCGCGGTCTCGGTCATGGCTTTGTCTCCAGATGCGCGATCAGTACCGCGCGAATACGATCGGGCCAGCGGGCAGGCCGCCCCTCGGGCGACATCCAGACCAGCACCAGCCGCGCCGTCAGGCGATGCGCGCCGCCGCTGCCCATGTCCAGCCGGACGGTGACGGAACTGCCGCCCACCCGCTCCACCACCAACACCCAATCCAGCACATCGCCCAACCGCGACGGCGCGCGGAAATCCGTCTCGATCCGCGCGGTGGGCACGCCGATGCCATCGGCCATCATGGCGTGATAGGAATAACCCACCACCTCACGGAAGAAGTTCTCGCAGACGGAATTCGTCATCTCGAAATAGCGGGGATAAAAGACGATCCCCGCCGGATCGCAGTGGTTGAACTCCACCCGGATGCTGCGCGCATAGCTCATCCCAGCACACTCCGCGCGATCACCACCCGCTGCACATCCGATGCGCCCTCATAGATGCGCAGCGCCCGGATCTCGCGATACAGGCTCTCCACCACCGATCCATGCCGCACGCCGTCGCCGCCATGCAATTGCACCGCCATGTCGATCACCTCCTGCGCGGCCTCGGTGGCGTAAAGCTTGGCCATCGCCGCCTCGCGCGTGACCCGCGCCGCGCCATTGTCCTTCACCCATGCCGCGCGATAGACCAGCAGCGCCGCCGCGTCGATCTTCAGCGCCATGTCGGCCAGATGCCCCTGCACCATCTGCAATTCGGCCAGCGCCTGCCCCTGAATCCGCCGCGCCTTCACCCGCGCCAGCGCCTCATCCAAGCCACGCCGCGCAAAGCCCAGCGCCGCCGCGCCCACGGTCGACCGGAACACATCCAGCACCGACATGGCGATCCGGAACCCTGCGCCCGGCTCGCCGATCAGCGCCGCCTCCGGCAGCACCATCCCCGTCATGCGCAGGGTCGCCAAAGGATGCGGCGCGATCACTTCCAACCGCTCCACCACCTCCAGCCCCGGCGTATCGGCGGGCATCAGAAAGGCCGACAACCCCTTCGCCCCCGGTGCCTCACCCGTCCGTGCAAAGACCACATAGACATCGGCAATCCCGCCATTGGAAATCCAGGTCTTCTCGCCCTCGATCAGCCAGCCGCCCTGCACCCGCGTGGCCGTGGTCGCCGTGGCCGCCACATCCGACCCCGATCCCGGCTCGGTCAGCGCAAAGCCCGCAATCGCCGCCCCCGCCCGCGTTTGCGCCAGCCAGTCCTGCTGTGCGGGCGTGCCGAACAGGCTCACCGGCCCCATGCCCAGCCCCTGCATCGCAAAGGCGAAATCCGCCAGCCCGTCATGCCGCGCCAGCGTCTCGCGGATCAGGCAGAGCGTGCGCACATCCAGCCGCTCCCCCGCCGCCGCGCCGCTGTGGCGCAACCAACCGCCATCCCCCAGCATCGCCACCAGCCCCCGGCAGGCCGCATCTACATCGCCATGATCCACCGGCAGATGCGCCCCACACCACGCCTCCAGCGCCTCGGCCAATTCACGATGCCGCGCCTCAAGAAAGGGCCAGTCCAGAAAACTTGTATCGCTCATCTTCTCTGTTCCAAATATCCTCAGGGGGTGAGGAGCGCAGCGACGAGGGGGCGGAACGCCCCCTGATTTTTCGCATGAAAAATCGTCAATCCCCGCCAAACACCGGCGTCTCCTTGGCCACAAAGGCGCGGTAGGCCCGCTCGAAATCGCGGGTCTGCATGCAGATGGCCTGCGCCTGCGCCTCGGCCTCGATCGCCTGTTCCAGCCCCATGTTCCATTCCTGATTGAGCTGCGTCTTGGTGATCCCATGGGCAAAGGTCGGCCCCGCCGCCAAGCCACGCGCCAGCGTCATCGCCGCGGGCTCCAACTCCTCCGCCGAATGCAGGCTGTTCCAGAACCCCCAGCGCTCACCCTCCTCGGCCCGCATCACCCGACCGGTATAGAGCAGTTCCGCCGCCCGCCCCTGCCCCACGATCCGGGGCAGTATCGCGCAGGCCCCCATGTCGCAGCCCGCCAACCCCACGCGGGTGAACAGGAAGGCGCATTTCGCCCCCGGCGTCGCCAGCCGCAGGTCGGACGCCATCGCCATGATCGCCCCCGCCCCCACGCAGACGCCATCCACCGCCGCGATGATGGGCTTGCCGCAACCGATCATCGCCTTGACCAGATCTCCGGTCATGCGGGTAAAGGCGAGAAGCTCCTTCATCTCCATCCCGACCAGCGGGCCGATGATGTCATGCACATCCCCGCCCGAACAGAAATTCCCGCCATTGGAGGCCAGAACCACCACATCCACATCCGTGGCGTAGACAAGCGCGCGAAAGGTATCCCGCAACTCGGCATAGCTTTGAAACGTCAGCGGGTTCTTCCGCTCGGGCCGGTTCAGCCGCACCACGGCGACCCGGTCCGTCACCTCCCATAGGAAATGTTCGGGCCTGAGCCCCGCCATCGCGCCCATCACGCGCCCCCCATGCGTTTGAGAATATCCGTGAGCGTATCCAGATCGGCCTCGGACAGATTGGCAAAGCGGCGCGAAACCTCCGCCTCATGCCCCGCCGCCAGCCCTTCGAACTGCGCCAGCCCCTCCGCCGTCAGCGCCACAAAGACTGTGCGCCGGTCCGTCTCGGACGGGGTTCGCCGCACCAGCCCGTCCTTCTCCAGCCGGTCCACAACCGTGGTCGCGTTGCCGTTCGAGACCAGCAGCATCCGGCTCAACTCGCTCATCGTCACGCCGTCGCGGCGACGATAGAGCGCGGCCATCACATCAAACCGCGGCAGGGTCGTCTGGTGCTGCACCCGCAGGAATTCGCGCAAGTCGCTTTCGGCCACCCGCGTGACCCCCAGCAGGCGGATCCACATCTTCAACCGCCGCTTCGACAGCGGGTCGGTGGCAGGTTCGCTCATACTTCACCCCCGGAAATCACGATCCCCTGCCCGTTCACCCCATCGGCCCCATCGGAGGCCAGCCAGAGCGCCGCCGATGTCACCTCATCCGGGCGGTAAAGGCGGTTCTGCGGGCTCATCGCCTCCAGCGCGGCGCGTGCTTCGGCCAGCGACCGCCCGGTCTTTTCCGAAATCACCTTGATGGAATGGTCGGTCATATCGGTATCCAGAAAGCCGGGGCAGATCGCGTTCACCGTCACCTGCCCGCGCGCCACCTCCAGCGCCAGCGACCGCACGATCCCCATCACCCCATGCTTGGCCGCCGCATAGGGGGCCACCTTGGCATAGCCCTTCACCCCCGCAGTCGAAGAAACGGCAATCAACCGCCCCCAACCATCGAACTGCCGCAGCCCTTCGCGGAAGGTCAGGAACACCCCGGTCAGGTTCACCGCCAGCATGGCATTCCACTGGTCCAGCGTGGTGCGGGCAAAGGGGGCGCTGTCCGCCTGTCCGGCATTGGCGATGACCACATCCACCCGCCCCGCCTGTGCAAACAGCGCCTGCACGGAGGATTCGCTCGTCACATCACAGGCCAGCGCTCGAATCGCCGGATGCTGCGCCGCCACGCACTCCAGCGCCGCCACCCGCCGCCCGCAGATCACCACCTCGGCGGCACCTGCACGGGCAAAGCCCAGCGCAAGGTCTGCCCCTGCGCCCGATCCGCCGCCCGTGACCAGAACCCGCCTGCCCGTGATGCTCATGCCCGGATCACCTCTGTCCCCTTTTGCGCCAAACGCCGCATCTGATCGCGCCCGGCCAGATACGGCAGCGGCCATTCGGTGGCAGCATCGCCCATGGCGACGGCGGCGTGAAGGGTCCAATAGGGATTGGCCAGATGCGGCCGTGCAAGACAAACCAGATCCGCCCGCCCCGCCAGCAGGATGGAATTGACGTGATCGGGCTCGGTGATATTGCCCACCGCCATGGTGGCAATCCCCGCCTCGTTGCGGATGCGGTCACTGAAGGGCGTCTGGAACATGCGGCCATAGACGGGCTTGGCATCCACCGATGTCTGCCCAGCCGACACGTCGATGATATCCGCCCCATTCGCCG
Organism: Variovorax paradoxus; assembly: GCA_943370085.1. Classification (GTDB taxonomy): domain Bacteria; phylum Pseudomonadota; class Alphaproteobacteria; order Rhodobacterales; family Rhodobacteraceae; genus Paragemmobacter. The sequence goes on from CALRPT020000008.1 coordinate 48,840, forward strand.
CAAACAGGCGGGCGATTTCTACCGCCTCATCCGGCGTCACGCCCTCATCGCCCACCCAGTCGGTCGCGGAAATCCTGACCGACATCGGCTTCTCCTCCCCCCAGGCCGCCCGCATCGCGCGCAGCACCTCCAGCGGCCAGCGCATCCGGTTTTCCAGACTGCCGCCATAGGCATCGGTGCGGATGTTCGATTTCGGGCTGATGAAGGACGACACCAGATAGCCATGCGCCGCGTGCAGTTCGATCATGTCAAACCCTGCCCGCTTGGCCATTTCAACCGACGCGACAAACTCTGCCGTGACCGCCTCCATATCCGCCCGCGTCATCTCGCGCGGGGTGGCGTTCCTGGCCGACCATGGCAGCGCGGACGGCCCGATGATCTCCCAATTTCCTTCGGCCAAGGGCGCGTCGCCTTCTTCCCATCCGACCTGCGTTGATGCCTTCCGCCCCGCATGGCCGATCTGACAGCAGATCTTGGCCTCTGTCTCGGCATGGACAAAGTCCACCACCCGCCGCCATGCCGCCTCATGCTCTGGTGCGTAAAGCCCCGGACAGCCGGGTGTGATGCGGCCTTGCGCGCTGGTGCAGGTCATTTCCGTATAGACCAGCCCCGCGCCTCCTTTTGCGCGTTCGCCGTAATGCACCAGATGCCAGTCGGTCGGGCAGCCCTCCACCGCCTTGTATTGCGCCATGGGTGACACGACGACGCGGTTCTTCAGCGCCATATCGCGCAGCCGGAAGGGCGCGAACATGGGCTTGCGCCCCTTCACCCCGCCCGCCTGTTCCTGAAACCAGTCCTCGGTCCGGCCCAGCCATTCCGGATCGCGCAGACGCAGGTTCTCATGCCCGATCCGCTGGCTGCGGGTCAGCAGGGAATAGGCGAATTGCTCGGGCGGCAGGTCGAGATAGCGTTCCACCTGCTCAAACCACTCAAGCGAATTGCGCGCCGCCGATTGCAGGCGCAGCACCTCTACCCGCCGCTCATCCTGATAGCGCTGAAACGCCGCCTCCATCGTGGGTTCGCTGTGCAGATATTCCGCCAGCGCAATCGCGGAATCGAAGGCCAGCCGCGTGCCCGACCCGATGGAGAAATGCCCCGTCGCCGCCGCATCGCCCATCAGCACCACGTTCTCATGGAACCACTTGCCACAGACCACGCGCGGAAAGTTCATCCACACCGCCGACCCGCGCAAATGCGCCGCGTTGGAAATCAGCGCATACCCGCCCAGATGCCGATCGAATATCTTCCGGCAGGTCTCGACCGTGTCCTCCTTGGACATGTCGGCGAAACCCCATTTGTCCCACGTCTCTTGCGCCATCTCGACGATGAAGGTCGCCGTCTTGTCGTCAAACTGATAGGCATGGGCCCAGACCCAGCCATGCTCGGTCTTCTCGAAGATGAAGGTAAAGGCATCGTCGAATTTCTGCTGCGTGCCCAGCCAGACGAACTTGCATAGCCGCATGTCGATATCGGGTTGGAACACGGGTTCATATTCCCGCCGCACCGCCGAATTGATGCCGTCGCAGGCCACGACGATATCGTATTCCTTGCGGTATTCCTCGGCCGATTTGAACTCCGTCTCGAATTGCAGATCGACGCCCAACTCGCGCGCCCGCGCCTGTAGCAGGATCAGCATCTGCTTGCGCCCGATCCCCGCGAACCCATGCCCGCCCGATACCGTGCGCACCCCGTCATGCACCACGGCGATGTCATCCCAATAGGCAAAGTGATCGCGGATCGATTGGGTGGACACCGGATCGTTCCGCCCCATCCGCCCCAGCGCATCATCCGACAGCACCACCCCCCAGCCGAAGGTGTCATTCGCCCGGTTGCGTTCCAGCACCGTAATCTGATGCGCCGGATCGCGCAGCTTCATCGAAATCGCAAAATAAAGGCCGGCAGGGCCGCCGCCCAGACAAAGTATCTTCATGGCCCAAATCCCAGATGGCGCGGAATGCGCCTTGGGGAAAAGCTACACCGGATCAAAACAATTTCAAGCTTGAAATTTTCGGGCTTGAAATTTTTGGCCCGCTGGCGAAGATCATGATCATGAACCTGATCATTGACCGACTGGACGGGTGGGCCCGCCTCACCCTCAACCGCCCGGCGCAGAAGAATGCGCTGAACACCGCGCTTCTGGCGGCGGTGGCGGATGCGCTTGGGTCGCTGGCGGTTGACCCCACAATCCGTGCCGTCCTGCTGACCGGGGCGGAAGGCAACTTCGCCGCCGGGGCCGATATTGGCGAGATCGAACACAAGTCATCCGCCGAGGGGGCGGTTGATCCGCGCAAGGCGCATTGGGCCGCCATCCGCGCCTTCCCCAAGCCGCTGGTCGCGGCGGTGGATGGCTTTGCCCTTGGCGGCGGGTTCGAACTGGCGCTGATGGCCGATCTGATGGTGCTTGGCCCCACGGCGCGGGTGGGCCTGCCGGAAACCAACCTCGGCCTCATCCCCGGCGCGGGCGGCGGGCAGCGCCTGCTGGCGCTGGCAGGCCGCGCACGTGCGATGCGGATGGTCCTGACGGGCGAGGTGATCGATGCCGCCACCGCCTATGACTGGGGCATCGCCACCCATCTGACGGATGGCCCCGCGGTGGCCTTTGCGGAACCGCTGACCGCGCGCCTTGCCACCCGCGCGCCGCTGGCGCTGATGGCGGCCAAAGCCGCATTGATCGCGGGGTCGGAACAGGCCCTTGCCTTCCCTGCGGAACGCGCGGGCTTCGAAGCCCTGCTTGACAGTGCAGACAAATCCGAAGGCATCCGCGCCTTCCACGCCCGCACCAAGCCGGAGTTCAGGGGAAAATGACCGTCGCGGTGATCGGCCTTGGGGCAATGGGCCTTGGCATCGCGCAGGTCTACGCGCAGGCAGGCCAAACCGTTCGCGCCACCGATGCAAGCGCCGAGGCGCGCAGCACCGCCGCCGCCCGCCTTGCCGCAACCCTCGGCCCGCGCGTGGCCAAGGGCGCGATGACGCAATCCGATTGTGACGCCACCCTGTCGCGCCTGCACATCGTCGACCGGATCGAAGACCTCGCCCCCGCCGATCTGGTGATCGAGGCGGTGGTGGAACGGCTGGCCGTGAAACAGGCGGTGTTTGCCGTGCTGGAGCCGCTTTTGCCGCCCCGAGCGGTGCTGGCGACCAACACCTCCTCGCTCTCGGTCGCTGCCATCGCGCGCGGCCTTGCCCACCCGGAACGCCTGCTGGGCCTGCATTTCTTCAACCCCGCCCCGGTGATGCGGCTGGTGGAACTGATCCCGCACGCAGGCACCGCGCCCGATGCGCTGGCCACTGCCCGCGCGCTGACCGAGGGTGCCGGAAAGACCGTCATCCAATGCCCCGACCGCCCCGGTTTCATCGTCAACCGCTGCGCCCGGCCCTTTTATGGCGAGGCGCTGGCGCTGCTGGAAGAAGGCCGCAGCGCAAAGGAGATCGACGCCGCGATGGTCGCCTCAGGCTATCGCCTTGGCCCCTTTGCGCTGATCGACCTGATCGGTGCCGACATCAACCTTGCCGCGACTGAGGGCCTCTCTGCCGCGATGGACCACCACCCGCGCTATCACGTCTTTGACGCACTCAAGGCGCAGGTGGCGCGGGGCGATCTGGGCCGCAAAACCGGGCGCGGTTTTGTCTTTCCCGCCGAGCCTGCGCTGCCGCCCAGCGATGCCCCCGCCATCGCCCTGCGGATCGAAGCGGCCTTGGCGAATGAGGCCGCATGGCTGCTGGCCGAGGGCGGCAGCACCACTGATGGCATCGACACCGCGCTGAAGCTTGGCCTCAACTTTCCCCATGGCCCGTTCGAGGCGCTGGTCCATCACGGGCGCAGTCGGGTGCTGGCCACCCTTGCCGCGCTGGAAAGCGCCGCGCCGCCCCATCTGAAAGGGCGCTACCTGCCCGCACCGGAGTTGGCCCAATGACAGACGTCTTTCTCTGCGCCCATCGCCGCACCCCCATCGGCCGCCATGGCGGTGCGCTGGCCATGGTCCGCCCCGATGACATGGCCGCCCATGTGATCGACGGGCTGCTTGATCTGCATCCCGGTCTGGCGGTGGATGAGGTGATCTTCGGCTGCGCCAATCAGGCAGGCGAGGATAACCGCAACGTCGCCCGCATGGCGGTGCTCCTCTCGCGCCTGCCGGGCAGCGTGCCGGGCCTGACGGTGAACCGCCTCTGTGCCTCTGGCCTTGATGCCGTGATCGCGGGCGCGCGCGCCGTGCGCGACGGGGCAGATGTGGTGATCGCGGGCGGCGTGGAAAGCATGACCCGCGCGCCCTTCGTGCTGGGCAAGGCGGAAAGCGCCTTTTCCCGGCAGGCCGAGATGTTTGACACCACCATCGGCTGGCGTTTCGTGAATGACCGGATCGCGCGCGCCTATGGCACCGACTCCATGCCCGAAACGGCGGAAAACGTGGCGGCAGACCACGCCATATCGCGGGCCGATCAGGATGCCTTCGCCTTGCGGTCGCAGTCACGCTACAGCGCGGACTGGCACGCGGGGGATATCCTGCCCGTCACGATCAAGGGGCGCAAAGGCGACACCGTCGTGGCGCAGGACGAACACCCCCGCGCCACCACGCTGGAAAAGCTGGCCGCCCTGCCCACCCCGTTCCGCGCGGGCGGCACGATCACGGCGGGCAATGCGGCGGGCATCAACGATGGCGCGGCGGCGCTGATCCTTGCCTCTGCCGCCGGAGTGAAACGCCACGGCCTGACCCCCCTCGCCCGCATCGGTGCGGCGGCATCGGCGGGGGTTGCGCCGCGCGTGATGGGGATCGGCCCCGTCGCCGCCGTGGAACGCCTGACCGCGCGCACAGGGCGCGCGCCGGCGGATTACGATGTGATCGAACTCAACGAAGCCTTCGCCGCGCAGGTGCTGGCCTGCCTGCGCGCCTGGGGCATTGCCGATGACGACCGCCGAGTGAACGCCTATGGCGGCGGCATCAGCATGGGCCACCCCCTTGGCATGTCCGGCGCGCGCATCGCGGGCGCGGCCGCGCGCAGGCTGGCCGAAGGCGGCGGCCAAAGCGCGCTGGTCACGCTCTGCGTGGGTGTAGGCCAGGGCGTGGCGCTGGAATTGCTGGCGGTCTGACCTGGCCACCCCACCCCCAGCCCCTCCCCGCCTGCGGGGAGGGGAGCTATCCCCCCGCCTTCAACGTATCGCGGGGCGACAGGCCATAGCGCGCCCGGTAAAGCTCGGAAAACCGCCCGAAATGGGTGAAGCCCCACCGCAGGGCGATATCCGTGACCTTGGTTCCGGGCGGTGCCTCCAACAGGTCAGCATGCGCGCGCGCAAGCCGTGCCTCGCGCCAAAAGGTCAGTGGCGTGGTCCCGCGCCAATCACGAAAGGCGATCTGCAACCCGCGCGGGGAAATCCCCGCCGCGGCCGCCACCTCCTCGATGGTGATGGGCTGATCGAGATGCGCCTCGATGAAGCCTTCGGCCAGCCGCAGATGGCGCGGGCGGGGGGCCGCGCGCTGGCGCGCGATCTGGGCGTGATGGTCGTGCCGCGCCTCCAAGAGGCCAGAAAGGACCGTGCTTTCGATCTGCCGCGCCATCAGCCCCGGCCCGATGGGCGGGCCGCCCGCATCCACCTCATCCACCAGCCACAAGACCAACCGCCGCAAGGCCGCCCCGGGACCCGAGGACAGGTCCAGCGGCCCGTCGAATGTGAGCGGGCGGTCGGACGGCCCGCCCAGCAGCGCCGCCAGATGATCCTGCATCGCGCGGCGCGAGATCTGCACCAGAACTTGCCGGGTGCCTTCCTCCCATGTCATGCGCGTCGGCAGATGCGGGTTCAGGATCGCCGCACGGTCCGGGGTGGACAGATAGGTGTCGCGCCCATTGGTGATTTCCGCCCCACCTTCCAGCGGGATCTGCAGCAGGTAGAACCCGCCCAACTCCCCCGGCGCGATCCGCGTTCTGGCGCCATATTCGATATAGTTCAGCGAAAGCCGTTCCCCCGCCAGATGGTGATGGCAGGCATCAAACAATCCGCGCGCGGCCAGCGTTTCCAACCGGTGCGGGCAGAACACCGCCGCCACCCGCTCGCGCGCCTCATCCAGGTCGCGGGTGCGGAACAGGGCATGATGGCGCAGCAGCGGCTGGTTCATCGGCGGTGACCTTTGATTTCTTGAACAAGCCTAGCATGACAGCCGCCATTCCGACCTGCCCCACCCGTCGATTTTTTCGTTTTCCGGATAATCCCCGCGCCCGGCGGATAGACCCCTTCCGCCAGCCCGTCACAATCCTTTCAAATTCAAAGGAAATCACGGAGGGCACGGATGCGTGGATTGTCGGGCAAGGTGGCCATCGTGCCGGGGGGCTGCACGAAAATCGGGCGCGCGGTGGTTGATGCCTTTGTCGCCGCTGGCACGAAGGTGATGGTGGGCGACATTGCGCCGGGCGAGGGATTCGCGCCCGAGGTGGGGTTTCAATCCTGCGACCTGCGCGATGATGCCCAGATCGCGGCACTTGTGGCCGCAACCAAAGACCGCTTCGGGCGGATCGATTTTCTGGTGAATGTCGCCTGTTCCTATCTGGACAACGGCGCCGCCTCCACCCGCGCGGAATGGCTGGAAAGCCTGAATGTGAACGTGGTGGGATCGGTCATGCTCATGCAGGCGGCCGAGGCGGACCTGGCCGCAACCCGTGGCGCGATCGTCAATTTCGGCTCCATCTCGTCACGCGTGGCGCAGACGGGGCGCTGGCTTTACCCGGTCTCCAAGGCCGCGATCCTGCAACTCACGCGCAATCAGGCGATGGACCTTGCCCCCAAGGGCATCCGCGTCAACGCCGTCAGCCCCGGCTGGACATGGTCCAACATCATGGACCAGTTGACCCATGGCAACCGCGCCAAGACCGATGCGGTGGCCGCGCCGTTTCATCTGCTGGGCCGCGTGGCCAACCCGGAAGAGGTGGCCTCGGCCGTGCTCTTCCTCTGCTCGGATGAGGCAAGCTTCATCACCGGCACCGATCTCTGCGTCGATGGCGGCTATACCGCCATGGGGCCGGAACAGGCGGTGCCCGCCATCCCATTGCTGATGTCCTGACCTTTGGCGAGGGGCCGCGACAAGGCCCCCGCCCCAACCAACGGGGAACCACCATGAAAATCGCCATCATCGGGGCCGGGTTCGCGGGCCTGACCACAGCCCGCCATCTGCGCGACTTCGGCCATGACGTGACCGTGTTCGAAAAGGTGCATGACGTGGGCGGTGTCTGGTCCACCACGCGGCTTTATCCCGGCGTGTCGACGCAAAATGGCAAGGACACCTATCACCTGTCCGATTTCCCGATGCCGAAACACTATCCCGAATGGCCGTCAGGCCAGCAGGTGCAGGCCTATCTGAACGCCTATGCCGATCAGTTCGGCCTGAAACCCCTGATCCGCCTGTCCACCCCCGTGACCCATGCCGCGCAAGGCGGGGATGGGCGCTGGACCGTCACGTTCCAGCCCGCAGGGCAGCCGGAACAGACGGACAGCTTCGATTTCCTGACCATCTGCAATGGCATCTTCTCTGCCCCCGCCATCCCCGACTTCCCCGGTGCGGCAGAGTTCAAATCCGCAGGCGGCACGATCTGCCATTCGTCGGAATTCCTCGATCTGGACCAGGCGCGCGGCAAGCATGTGGTGGTGATCGGCTACGGCAAATCCTCTTGCGATGTGGCGGTGGGGCTGGTGGGTGCGGCCGCATCCATGACCGTGGTCGCACGCGAACTGATCTGGAAGATGCCCAAGAAACTCGCGGGTGTCCTGAATTACAAATACCTGTTCCTGACGCGGATGGGCGAGGCGCTGTTTCCCTATATACGCCTGCAGGGGGTTGAGAAATTCCTGCACGGCGCAGGCCGCCCGGTGCGCAATTCCATGCTGGGATCGGTGCAGTCGGTGATCACCAAACAGCTTAAACTCAAACAGCGCGGCGCGCTGCCGCGCGGGTCGTTCGAACGCATCGCACGGTCCACCGTCAGCCTTGTCACCGACGGCTTCTTCGATCTGGTGGAGAAAGGCCGCATCACCATCAAGCGCGACACCGCCATCGACCAACTGATCGTCGAAGGCGGCCGCCGCTTTGCCCTGCTGAAATCGGGCGAAAGGATCCCGGCCGATATCGTGATCTGCGGCACCGGCTGGCGGCAAGAGGTGCCCTTCCTCGACCCTGCCCTTCAAGCCCGCATCATGGACGAGCGGGGCAATTTCCGCCTCTATCGCTGCATCCTGCCCACGGGGGTGCGCAACCTTGCCTTCAACGGCTATAACTCCTCGTTCTTCTCGCCCCTCTCGGCGGAAATGGGTGCGCTGTGGATTGCCACCCATCTGGGCGGCGCGCTGGACTTGCCATCTGACCGCGCACAGCTTGAGGCGACCGATGCCCGCCTGCGCTGGATGGAGGAACGCACCGAAGGCAAACATGCGCGTGGCACCAACATCATCCCCTTTTCGATGCATCAGGTGGATGAGTTGCTGGAAGATATGGGCCTGTCCATCGGCCCCGTGCAGCGCTTCATGGAATGGCAGATGCCTGTCAAACCGGGCGCCTATGCCCGTGTCGCGCGTGACCTGCACCGCAGGCTCGATAGCGCCGAAGGCAAACCCGCCATGGCGTGACGCGCGTCAGGGCCGCCGATGCGTGGCCGCGACGCGCGAGATTTCCTCGTAAATCCCCGACAGCAGGTTCAGCGTGCGCGTGGCCTCGGCCAGCCGTTCGCTGAACCCCGGCACATTGGCCACGGCCTGCAACAACAGCCGCCGCCGCAGCGCGCCGTAATCTTCGGTCACGCGCAGGCCTTCCTCTGTCACCTCATAGGTCACACCCGACCGCCCCGCCCCCTTGCGCAGCACCAGCCCCGCCCCGATCAGCTTGCGCAGGGAATACTGGATGTTGGGCACATCATCCCGGTTCGTCAGCCGCGCCAGATCCTTGATCGTCTTGGGCCGGTCGTTCATGCGGATGATGTGCAACAGCGCATTCTCCGGCCCTGTCGCGGCCAGATCGCAGACGGATGCCAGACATTCCGATTGCCAGCGCCCGAATCCCTCGAACGTGCGCATCAGGGCGAATTCCAACTCGGTCGTGTCCACCTCGACCGCGCTTTGTGCCAGATGCCAGTGCCAATCCAAGCCCCGCACCCGCGCATCATTTTGAACTGGAATGATTTTGTCTGCCATCGGACCTGCCTTTTGCTGGCCTGACTCTGGCCGCACAGGAGCGTTGACGCAAATGGAATTTACGATAGACTTTCAAACATAAAATACTTTTAAAACTCCAACAGGGACTGCTGACAATGCCACAACACCCGATGCTCTCGGGCGATCGTTTTCGCCTTGGCACCTTTTCCACCAATTGCTCCTCGGGGATGACACCCACCAAGGTGTCTGAGCGCTGGAACAACAGCTGGGACAACAACCTGAAACTGGCCAAGATGCTGGATGAGGCGGGGATCGACTTCATGCTCCCCATCGCGCGCTGGATCGGCTACGGCGGCGAGACGGATTTCCACGGCGGCGTGCTGGAAACCATGACCTGGGCGGCGGGCCTGCTGGCCGCCACCAAGAACATCGCCGTTTTCGCCACCATCCATACTGCCGCCAACCACCCCGTTGTGGTGGCCAAGCAGATGGCCACGATCGACCAGATCGGCCATGGCCGCGCCGGGCTGAACATCGTCGCAGGCTGGAACAAGCCGGAATATGAGGCGCTGGGTCTGACCCTGCCAGACGATCATGAAACCCGCTACGCCTATGCGCAGGAATGGTTCGATCTGGTCCGCAAGCTGTGGACATCGGAGGACCATTTCGACTGGAACGGCAAATATTTCAAGGCCGCCAAAGTGAAGGGCGACCCCAAGCCGATGCGCGGCACGGTGCCCATCATCAACGCCGCAGGCAGCCCGCAGGGCCGCGAGTTTGCCACCGACAATGCCAATTTCCTGTTCACCCCCGCCATCGACCTTGAACGGTCAAAAGTGGAAATCGCCGAGTTGAAGGCGCAGGCCAAAGCCAAGGGGCGCGATGTCAACGTGCTGACCTTCAGCCACGTCATCTGCCGCCCGACCGAGGCAGAGGCGAAGGCCTATGCCGATTACACTGCCGTGCAAAACGCCGATACAGAAGCAGTCGACAATCTGGTGCGTCTGCAATTCGCCCATGCCCACAGCTTTCCGCACGATCTGCTGGCGCAGATCAAGCATCTCTTCGCCCTGGGCCATGGCGGTTTCCCCCTGATCGGCACGCCGGAACAGGTGGCCGACGGAATCGTGAAGCTGCATGCGACAGGATTTGCAGGAACCACGCTTTCCTTTGTCGATTATGTCGAAGAGTTCCCCTATTTCCGTGACGAGGTGCTGCCCCGGCTTGAGGCGGCCGGGATCAGATAGGAGCAGGGTCAGATGACCGAACCAGACGGCAAGGCGTTTCGCGATGCGATGCGCGCCTTTGTGGGCAATTGCAGCGTGATCACCGTGGGCGAGGGCGAAGAGGCGACGGGGTTGGTCGTCACCTCGGCCATCTCGCTTTCGGCAGAACCGCCCTTGCTGCTGGCCTGCGTGAACCGCTCGGCCTCCAGCCACCCGCTGTTCGCGCGCTATGGCCATTTCGGCTGGAACTCGCTCGGCGCGGCGCATCAGCCGGTGGCGGAACGCTTTTCCGGCTTTGCCGGGGTGCGGGGCGCCGCGCGCTATGAAGGGGCGGAGTGGGAAACCGCCGTCACCGGAGCGCGGCTGCTGAAAGGCGCGCCTGCGGCCTTTGACTGCACGATCGACGAAATGATCGACCGCGCCACCCATTCCATCCTGATCGGCCGGGTGCGCGCCATCCGCACCACGCCGGGCGCGGGGGCGCTGATGTACTGGAACGGTGCCTATCGCGCGCTTGAGGCCTGAGGCCGCAAGGGGGGGCAACAGCCCCCCCTTGACCCCCCCTATTTCCTTTTTGCCCACCCCCTGCGCAGCGGCGAGGGCGGCGTTTGGGTATTTGGGCCAAGATGAAGGGGCCGAAGAAAGAATTGGGTATCAGGCGAAACTGCGGATCGTGGCAATCGCCCCGTCCAGCGCCTTGCCTTCCTCATCCATCAGCGCGGCTTCCCGCAATCTGCGGCACCAGTCGGCGGCATCGGGGCGTGCAGCGATCTGGGCGGTGGCGGTGAGAACGCGGTCGAATTTCGACTGCCCGCGCGCATGGGTATCGGAATAGCCCTTGATCAGGCGGCGGCAGCGGATCAGTTCGACGGCCAGATCGTAATTGCGGGCCGCCTCCGATAGCGCCGTTTGCAGCCAGCGCGCCAAATGTGCCTGTTCCTGCGCATGGCGCAGCGTGCGGCGGCGCAAGCCGCGCAGCCCCCCTACCAGGTGCAGGGTCAAAAAGGCGCGCAGGCTGTCGGTCCGCAGGCGGCGGCCCTTGTTGAACCAGCGGTCCAGCCGCGCCATCCATTTCGGATCGGCCTCCACCTTTGCGCCCAGCCGTGCCGGGAAGAGCCCAACGATCTCCTCGGCCCTCGGGTGGAAGAATTCGGTCAGGTGCAGAACATTGGCCTCTTTCACCCGCATCTCCTTGCGGATGCGGTCAAAGCGGCGTCCGCGGGTTTTCAGATCGGCCACGCGAATGATGTCATCATAGGCCATGGCATTGGCGATATACTTCGCCGCCTCGCGCGACAGGGCCCAGCCCTGCGCCGCATTGTCCTGCGCCAGAATCGTGTCAAGCCGGTCGAGATATTCGACCCCATAGGCGATGTCCTGAAAATCCACCACCTTGCGCAGGCCCGGCAGGGCCATTTCCGCCACCGGTGCAGGCAGGGCCGCGACACGGGCGGCGAGGGTATCCCATGCGGCCGTCAGCCGGGCGGGGCCTGTCACCTCAGCCGCCACCGCCTTAGGCTTTGGCGCGGCCACTTCTGCCACCGGGTTTGCCGCCACGGCCAGCGCGGCGCCAAAGGCGCGCAGCGACCCCTCCACCCCCTTGCCGCTGGCGCGGATCGCGGCCTCATAGGCCGCACGGTCAAAGGGCAGCGCCCCCGATCCCGCCAGCGCCCCGAAGAGTGAGGCGGAAATCACCGACCCGTTCGCAATGGCCATCGCATCGAAATCTGCCGCGATGAAGCGGCGCGCGGCGATCTCGGCCGCCGCCATCACCTCATCCGACGCCGCGATGCCATCGCCGGGGACCATCTTTTCCGACACCGCCAGCGCGCGATGGGTGCTGGCAATCAGCGTCGTCCGGTCCGGCGTCACGAAGCCCCGGATGATCGACCGCCCGGCCTCCATCATCTCGGCCGCGATCATGATGTCCACATCGCCCGCCGCCGGCATCAGCGAGAAGACCGGCATCGGATCACCCGCGCGGTGCGGGGCCATCTCGATGTAATAGACGGTGGCCCCCGTCCGCTGCGCCACGCCCGCGACCGATGTCGCCTGCGCGGCATATCCGTTGGACCGCGCCAGATCCTCGATCCAGCCGGTCAGCACCCCGCCGCCCTGCCCGCCCACGGCCAGGATCGCCAGCTTGATGATCCCCGACAGGCGCGGATCGGCGGCTTTGGGCGCAAGCGTTTCCTGCAAGGTCATGCCGCCCCCCCGAAATCCAGCCGCCGCGCCGCGCGGCGGGCCTGCAGCCAGCCGATCACCCGCGCGCGGAAGCTGGCCAGCCGCGTTTCCCATTTCGACGGGTTGTGGATTACATCCGCGCGGTAGAAGGACGGGCAGAGCACAGCGGCATCCGCAACTTCCCCACAATTCCCGCAGCCCACACAGCTTTGGTCGATGCTGGCCACCGGATCATCGCGCAGCGGATCGTCCAGCTTCTTGACCGACAGCGACGGGCAGCCTGACAGGCGGATGCAGGCGTGATCGCCCGTACAAACATCCTCATCCACGCCGAACCTTGGCGCCTCCACCCGCCGCCCTTCCTTGATCGCCTTTTGGGCAAGGGGTTTTTCCCGACGCTGCTTGTTCAGCATGCATTCGCTGGAGGCGACAATCACCTTCGGCCCCGGCGCATCGGTCGTCAGCGCCTCGCGCAGCACATCGCGCATATGGCCCACGTCATAGGTGCGGTCCACCTGACGGACCCAGTCGATCCCGATCCCCTTCAGCGCCTTGGTGATCGGGTGCTTGGTGGCCTTCGTCGGGTTGTCGGCGCGGGAGGACATGATGTCCTGCCCGCCCGTGGCGGCGGAATAGTAATTGTCGACGATCACCGCCACACCATCGGATTTGTTGAAGGCCATGTTGGTGAAAGAGGACGACAGCCCGTTATGCCAGAACCCGCCATCCCCGATGATCGACACCGGCCGCCGTTCACCCCCGCCATCAAAGGCGGCATTGGCCGCGGGGCCAAGGCCATAACCCATCGTCGCGCCGCCAATTTCAAACGGCGGCAGGGCGGCAAACAGGTGGCAGCCGATATCGGCGCTGATCTGCAGCTTGCCGGTTTCCTTTTGCACCAGCTTCATCGCGGCAAAGATGGGCCGTTCCGGGCAGCCGGTGCAGAATCCCGGCGGGCGGATCGGCACGGTTTTCGTCAGGTCCGGGATCTGCGGCTTGTCCTCATTCGGCGCGCGCACCAGCGCGGGCAGCATGGCGGGCGCGGCCTCTTTCAGAAAGGCCGTGATCCCGTCCAGCAGCACCTGGCCTGTATATTCCCCCGCCATCGGCAGGATGCCCTTGCCGCGCAGTTTCACCGTTGATCCGGCGCGATAGAGATAGGTCGTCAACTGCTGTTCGATGAATTCGGGCTGGCCTTCTTCGATCACCAGCACCTGATCCTTGCCCTCGCAGAATTCCAGGAATTCGGATGCCAGCAGGGGATAGGTCACGTTCAGCACGTAAAGCGGCACCTCGGTATTGCCGTGCAGATCGGCCAGGCCCAACCGCTGCAACGCACGGACGACGCCGTTATACATGCCACCCTGCAGCACCAGACCCACCGGGGCGGTCTTGGGGCCGAACACCTCATTCAGCCCGCGCTCGCGGATGAACCGTTCCGCATTCGGCCAGCGGTTTTTGATCTTGTCCTGCTCATGGGCAAAGGACATGGGCGGCAGCACGACGCGGGCGAAATCCGATTGCGGATTGGACAGAGCATCCTTCACGCTCAGCGTCGGGCGCTGGTTGTCGCGCGTCTCGAAGCTGCCGGTCACATGGCAGGACCGGATCCGCACCATCAGCATGACGGGTGTATTGGATGCCTCTGACAGTTCAAACCCGTCCTTCACCGCCTTGGTGATGCAGGGCAGGTTCGGGCGCGGGTCCAAGAGCCAGAATTGCGATTTCATCGCGAATGCGTGGCTGCGTTCCTGCATGATGGAGGAGCCTTCGCCGTAATCCTCGCCCACGATGACCAGCGCGCCGCCGTTCACGCCGGATGAGGACAGGTTCGCCAGCGCGTCCGACGCCACGTTCACCCCGACCGATCCCTTGAACGTCACCGCCCCCCGGATGGGATAATGCACCGATGCCGCCAGCATCGCGGCCGCCGCCGCCTCATTCGCGTTGGCCTCAAACCTGATCCCCAACTCGCCCAGCAATTCCTCGGCATCGGCCAGTACGTCCATCAGATGCGAAATCGGCGCGCCCTGATAGCCGCCGACATAACCCACCCCGTTTTCCAGCAGCGCCTTGGTGATGGCCAATATCCCCTCACCCGTGAAGGTATCCCCCGAGCCCTTGCGCAGGTGTTCCACTTCCGCCTTGAAGGACCGTTCAGCCATATCAGATCTCGTGCTTGCGGATATTGGTCAGCATCTTTTGCAACGTGCCCACAAAGGCGCGCCGCTCGTCTTCCGGGATGCCACGAAACATCCGCGCATGCGCCTCGGCCATGCGGGGCCAGAGCGCCTCGAACGCCGTGCGCCCGGCTTCGGTGATGAAAATCCGGGTGGCGCGGCTGTCGCTGGCATCGGCCTCGCGCCGGATCAGGCCTTCGCCCGCCAATTGGTCCAGCGCGCGCGACAGGGTGGATTGTTCCACCACGGAATAGACCGCCAGTTCCCGGATCAGCGGCCCCTCGATCACCGACAGCACCGCCAGCGCCCGCATCTTGGGCGTGGTCAGGCCCTGCTCGGCCATCTCGTCCCGGAGGCTGGCATTATACCGCCCCATGATGCGGTTCATCAGATAGGGCGCGTAATTCGTCAGCCCGATTTCCCCCAGGCGGGGCAAGGCAGAGGGCGGCTTTTCCGGGGGCGATTGATCCGTCATGCGCCCAGCCTTTTCGCCGCAAGGAAGCCCGACCCGCCCCCAAGGCCCGGACCGGGATGGGTAGAGGCCCCGATATGGATCAACCCGCGCACAAGGCCCGTGCCATTGGTGGAATGGGCATAGGGGCGGAAGATGAAGAACTGGTCGATCGAACACAGCCCGCCGTAAGGGTCACCCCCCACAAGGTTCATGTTCATCGCCTCAAGGTCCGCCGGGCTATAGGCCCGCCGCGCCATCTTGATCGCGTCGAAATCCTTGATATGGCGACGCAAAATCCCTTCGATCCGGTCGGCAAAGCCTTCGCGGACCGCCTCACTCCAGGCCCCATCGGCGGCAATCTCTCCGCCCGCATCACCCTTCACCACCCGTGGTGCGTCGGGGATCTGCAGCCACAGCACCGCCTTGCCCTCGGGCACCCGCGACGGGTCCAGCCGGTGGGGCTGGCCCACACAGATCGTGGGAACGGCAGGCAGCATCCCCCGTTCCGCCTCATTCGCAGACCGTGAGACGGAGTCGATCCCATCCGCCAGATGGATCAGCGCCACATCATCCAGCCCCGGCGACAGCCACTCTGGATGCCGATCCAGCGCATAATGCAGCTGGAAATTCCCGCGCCCGTGGCGGAAGGCCTTTGCCGCCTCCTTGTCCTCGGGCAGGTTCACATCGCGCAACAGCCGCCCCTGCAACTGCCCCGGCGCGACAGAGGCGAGGACCGACCCGCAAGCGATCTCTTCCCCACCCGCCAGCGCCACGCCCTGCACCCGACCGTCCCGAACGATGATACGGTCCACATCCGCGCCGCAGCGGATCTGGCCACCCTTTTCCGCGATCAGCGCCCGGAAAGCGGCCACCGCCGCCCCCGACCCGCCCTTCACGATAGGTGCCCCCGCCGCCTCAAGCGCGAAGGCGATCACCTTTCCCATCTGGCCGGAATAGGTGCTCTCGGGCGTCAGCCCGCAATGCAGCACCCAAGGCGCGTAAAGCGCCTGCACATCGGGCGAGGCATAGGTCGTCTCCAACCACCCCCGCGCCGGCACCAGCGCGCGCCCGAACCACGCCGCCAACCCGCGCAGGCCCCGCTTGCGCACCTGCCCCCATAGCAACTTGGCCGTCGGCCATGACCACAAGGCCCCGCCCAGCAGCGCAAAAAGGAACGGCGCATCCGCCTCTATGGCCCCCACATCACGGCCATGGGCATCGCCATCCCCCGCCGCCCGCGCGTTGAAGGCCGCGATATTCGCCGCCCGGTCCGTGGTCAGCACCAGCGCCGATCCATCTGGCCGCAAAACAGCCGTCGGATGCGGCGTGTGGCAATAGTCGAACCCGTGCCGCGCCAGATGGGGGCCAAGCGCGGCCCCCGCAGGCGATGTCATGAACAGCACCCATGTCGCCGCCATCACGTCATGCTTGAAACCCGGCAGCGTGATCTCTTCGGTCCGCAGGCAACCGCCCGGCACCGCTTCCCGCTCCAGCAGAAGCACGCGCTCGCCCTTCAGGGCCAGCATGGCCCCGGCGACAAGCGCGTTGATCCCGCTTCCGATGATGACGTGGTCAGGCCGCATGGATCAGCCCTTGGGAACCAGCGCCAGCGCCCGGATGGGCGACCCCGTGCCCTGCTTGATCTTCAGCGGCGCGGCGATCAGGATCGCCCCCTTGGCGGGCAGCTTGTCGAGGTTCGCCAGCGAGGCCAGACCAAAACAGTTGTTCTTGTGCAAAAGGTTATGCGCCGGGAACGGCGGGGTCATGCCGCCCGCCTGCCCCGCATCCGTGCCGATGCACTGGCTGCCCCAGCCCACGATCCCCTTGGCCAGCAGGTATTCGATGACTTCGGCCGTTGGCCCCGGCGTGTGCGGCCCGGTCGCATCGGCGTTCAGGAAGGCCGCCTCGTCTTGCGCACGCTTGTCCCAGTCAGACCGCAGCACGACCCATTCCCCCGCATTGATCGGCCCGTTGCGCGATTCCCAATCCTGCACATGCTGGATGGTCAGAAGGAAATCCGGGTTTGCCGCACATTCCTTGCTGAAATCCAGCACGTTCACCGGCGCCACCAGCCGCTGCACATCCAGCGTGTCGGTGTAGCCGTCCGGATAATCCTTGCCGGTGATCCAGTGATGCGGCGCATCGAAATGCGTGCCGCTATGTTCGCCCAGTTCCAGCCAGTTCCACGCCCAGAAGGGGCCGTCCTTGTCGTATTCGCTGATGCGGTGAATCTTGATCGGCGGGGTGTCCTTGGCGAAATCCGGCGGCAGTTTCAGCAGGGGCGTCTCCGGCCCCAGCACCCCGGAACAATCCACCACCTCGATCCCGCCGGATGCCAGCATTCCCGCCATGGCCTGAAGCACGCTTGCAGAGGTCATCACCATCTCCCTGTTGGCCGGTCCATCCCGGCATAAGCTGCGCCGGTTGTCCCGGCATTCATGGAATCATGCTAGACAGATTTAAATGCATTTGCAAATATCCCCGCGTCACTCTGCCGGGGAAGACATGACCGCAGGTTCCAACGCCACCTTCGATGCCGTCCTGATCGGGGCGGGCCACAACACGCTGGCCGCTGCGCTGCATCTGGCGGCAAAGGGCTGGCGCGTGGGCCTGTTCGAACAGGCCGCCACGGTGGGCGGCGCGGTCAAGACGGGCGAGTACACCCTGCCCGGCTTCCGGCATGACTGGGCCGCGATGAACCTGTCTCTCTTTGCAGGCAGCCCATTTTTCAAGGAATATGGCACGGAGCTTACCCGCCACGGCTGCGCCTTCGTGCCGGTCAACCGGCCCTTCTCTTCATCTTTCCCCGATGCCACATGGGCGGGCGTGTCCACCGATGTGACGGAGACCACGGCCAACCTGCGCGCGCTGTCGCCCAAGGATGCCGAGACGTGGCAAACCCTCGTTTCCCGATTCGGGGAAGAGGCCCCGCATCTCTTCGGCCTCCTTGGCGCGGAAATGAAATTCCGTGCGCTTGCATATTTCATGTTCAAAACACTCCGCGCCAAGGGTCTGGCGGGCAGCCTCGACCTGGCGCGCTTCCTGATCGCCTCGCCCCGCGCATGGCTGGAGGAAACTTTTGAACATCCCCATATCCGCGCCCTGCTGGGCGCGTGGGGGATGCATCTCGACTTTGCCCCCGATGTGGCGGGCGGCGCGATGTTTCCCTATCTGGAAGGCATGGCAGGCCAGGCCTTCGGCATGGTGATCGGGCAAGGCGGGGCGGACACCGTCACCCGCGCGCTGGTGGCCGCCATTCAGGCGCGCGGTGGGGTGGTGGAAACGGGCGCATCGGTTGCGCGGATCATTCATTCCGGCAACCGTGCCACGGGCGTTGAGCTGGCCGATGGCCGCCAGATCACCGCCACCCGCGCGGTGATTGCGGGCATTGCCCCCCGCGCCCTGCCCCGGCTGACCGGCGGCACCACCCCCGCCTTCGACCGCGCCATGACCGGCTTCCGACATGCGCCGGGCACAATGATGATCCATCTCGCCATGGATGGCCTTCCCGACTGGCGCGCTGGCGCGGCGCTTGCGTCCCACGCCTATGTCCATATCGCGCCCAGCCTAGATCAGATGGCCCGCACCTACCAACAGGCGCAGGCGGGGCTTTTGCCGGATGAACCCATTCTGGTGGTGGGCCAGCCCACGGTGTTCGATCCCTCCCGCGCGCCCGATGGAAAGCATGTGCTCTGGGTGCAGGTCCGCATGGCCCCCGGCACCATCGCGGGCGATGCCAAGGGGGAAATCACCTCAACCGACTGGACGCAGGCCGCCACCCCCTTCGCCGACCGCGCGATCTCGATCCTCGAAGCGCACGCGCCGGGAACCCGCGCAAAAATCCTCGCCCAGCGCATCGTCACGCCGCTGGAGTTGGAGGCCGACAACCCCAACCTGATCGGCGGCGATCAGGTCTGCGGCAGCCACCATTTGTCACAGCATTTCCTCTTCCGCCCCGCGCGCGGCCATGCGGATGGGTCCACCCCGATTGACGGGCTCCACCTGACCGGGGCTGCCGTCTGGCCCGGCGCGGGCACCGGGGCGGGATCGGGCTTTCTTCTTGCCCGCAAACTCGCCAAAAACTGACCAAGACCAAAAGACCAACAAAGAACCACCAACAGGGAAAACAACCATGAACCTCAACCGCCGGAGCCTTCTGAAGCTCTCTGCCGCCACCATGGCCGCAGGCACCATCGGCCTGCCGACCTTTGCCCAGGCCATTGACGAGCTGGTGATCGCCTATAACGTCAACCTGCCCTCATGGGACCCGACCGTCGGCCCCAGCGCAGTGAACCCCACCATTCAGGGCCTCTATCAATCGGTCTTTGACCAATACATCCTGCAACAGCCCGACCTGTCGCCCGCCCCCGGCCTGCTGACCGAATGGGGTTGGAGCGATGACAAGAAGCAGGTCTGGATGACCGTGCGCGAGGGCGTCACCTGGCATGACGGATCGCCCTTCACGGCGGAAGATGTGGCGTGGAACCTTGCCCGCGTGGCGAACCCGGAAACCGGCAGCCCGATCCAGTTCGTCTGGGGCACGCTGACCAACCACCGGGTCGAAGGCAACCGCGTCATCGCAGACGTGGCTCAGTTCGACCCGACAATCTTCAAATGGATGTATTTCCTGACCGGTTACGTCCTGCCCAAGGCCTATTACGAAAAGGTGGGGGCAGACGGGTTTGAGGCCGCGCCCATCGGCACCGGCCCCTATATGGTGGAAAAGTTCGAACGCAACGCCTTCGTCCGCCTCAAGGCCAATGCCAATTACTGGGGCGGCAAGCCCGATTTCGACACGGTGACGATCAAGTTCGTCCCCGATGCCGCCGCCCGCGTGGCCGAGGTGGAATCCGGCAACTCGCACGTCACGCTGGAGATGCCCTATGAGGAATATGACCGCCTGAAAGGCGGCCCGCTGGCCGGGGTGGCGGCGCCCATTTCCGATATCGGGATGATCTTCCTGAACGATATCGAAGCGATGACCGATCCCAATGTCCGCATGGCCGCAGCCCATGCCATCGACAAGCAGGCCATAATCGACCGCCTTCTGTCGGGCTACGGGGTCAAGATCGACACGCTCCAGACCCCGGAATACGACGCTTTTGATGCCTCCATCACGGTTCCCTATGATGAGGCGAAGGCCATCGAATTGCTGGCCGCCTCGGGCTTTGGCCCCGACAACCCGGTGAAGTTCAAGATCCAGACGACAAAGGGCTTCAAACCCAAGGATTACGAGATGATCCAGGCCATCGTCGGCCTCTGGCGCAAGGTGGGGATCGAGGCCGAGATCGAGGTCTACGAGATCGCCAAGCATTACGAGTTGCGCGCCGCCGACCAGCTTGCCCCCGCCGCCTTCTACAACTGGGGCAATTCGGTGGGCGATCCGACCACCTCGACCGGGTTCGCCATGTTCGGCCCCAGCCCGCATTCGGTTTGGGATGGGGAAGACCTGATCGGCATGATCGGCCCCTTGTGGGGCGAGGCGGATGAGGCCAAGCGGATCGACGGCTGGAAGGCCGTGGACAAATACATCGCCGAAAACGCGCTGGTGATCCCGCTGCTGCAATATGTCCAGCCCATCCTGCACGCGCCGGGTGTGGTGGTCACGCCCCACGCCTCCGGCTCGCTCCTGCCGCATCTGATGAAGCGCGCCTGACCACAGGCCGGGGGGGCAACCGCCCCCCCGGACCCCCCTTGCGCGCCTGTCCGGCGTGGCGCGGGTGGCGGGGTCGATTTGGGTATTTGGGCCAAGATGAAACAGACAAGGGCAGCGCCTTGACCGGTTCTGTCACGGGGTGGGAATGGCGTTCTTGAGGTTACTTGCGATCCGGCTTCTGACGACCGCCATCACCCTGGCGGGCGTGGCGGTGATCGTGTTTGTCGTGATCCGGGTGGTGCCCGGCAATCCCATCGCCATGATGCTGCCCCCCGGCGCGACCGAAGATGATATCGCCCGCCTCTCCGCCCTCTATGGGCTGGACCAGCCGCTGGTCACGCAATTCGGCATCTGGGTTGCGGGCGTGATGCAGGGCGATTTCGGCACCTCGATCACAACCCGCCAGCCGGTGCTGGATCTTGTGCTGGGGCGGCTTCCGGCCACGTTGGAACTGTCGATCATGGCGCTGGTCATGGCGGTGATCCTTGGGGGTGCTGCGGCCCTGACCGGGACGCGCTTTCGCGGCGGTCGGCGCGAAGGCGCGATCGATGTCGCCAATGGCATGGCCCTTTCCGTGCCGGATTTCCTGTGGGGGCTGGTGCTGATCCTGATCTTCGGGGTGCTCTGGCCGGTGTTCCACATCTCGGGCCGGGTTTCCCCTTCGCTGGATCTGCCCTTCACCACCGAATTCTACCTGTTCGAAAGCCTGATCCGCCTGCGCTTTGACCTTTGGGCCGATCTGGTGGCGCATATGTTCATGCCCGCGCTGGCGCTGGCCATTCCGCTGGCCGCGATCATCGGGCAGTTGTTGAAGCAGAGTCTGAAGGAAACCATGAACCTCGATTACGTCACCCTTGCCCGGACGAAAGGCTATGGCGAGACGCGGGTCATCCTGCGCGAGGCGCTGCGCAATGCCATCCTGCCCACGCTGACGCTGGTGGGGGTGCAGTTCACCTTCCTGATCGGCGGCACGGTCATCATCGAGCGGCTGTTTTCCTATGAAGGCCTCGGCAACATGGCCATCGACGCGGTCATCAACCGCGACCTGCCGCTGATTCAGGGGATCGTGATCCTGTTCGCGGTGATCTTCACCGCCGTGAACCTGATCGTCGATCTCCTCTATGCCGTGCTGAACCCAAGGCTGCGCCATGCTTGATGCCAAAGGAATGGATGGCCGCTCCCTGATCCGCCGCCGCGCCGGGCTGCGGCTGTGGCTTTCTGCGGGCTGGCTGGGCCTGCTCGCGCTGGCCGCTCTGCTGGCCCCCTGGATCGCGCCACATGATCCCTTGGCGCAGGATCTGTTCCTTGGTCGCTTGCCGCCCTTCTGGATGGCGGGGGCGGAACCCGGCTATTGGCTGGGGACGGACTCTCTGGGCCGCGATGTGCTCTCGCGCATCCTCTATGGCGCGCGGCTGGCGCTGATCGTGGCGCTGGTCGCGGGCAGCATCACCTGCCTTGTCGGCGCAACGCTGGGCCTGCTCGCGGGCTTCCTGCGCGGCTGGGTGGATATGGTGATTTCACGCCTGATCGACATCTGGATGGCCTTTCCGCCCGTGCTGTTTTCCATCCTGCTGATCGCCGTCCTTGGCCCCGGCCTCACCTCCATCATCATCGCCATCGTGGTGATCGACTGGACACGCTTCGCCCGCGTCGTGCGGGCCGAGGCGATGGCACAGGGCGCGATGGATTACGTGGCCTCGGCCCGCGTGGCCGGGCGCGGACGGCTGGGCACGATGGTGCGGGAAATCCTTCCCAATGTTCTGCCCACTATCGTGGTCCTGCTGACGCTGGAAATGGGCATCGCGGTGATTGTCGAGGCGATCCTGAGCTTCGTGAACCTGTCCATTTCCACCGATGATCCCACCTGGGGCGGGATGATCTCCGAAGGCCGCACCTCCATCCATCAGGCCTGGTGGGTGCTGGTATTCCCGCTGATCACGCTGTTCCTCACCGTCCTGTCCTTTTCCCAACTGGGTGAAGGGCTGAAGGACCGCTTCGATCCGGTGCTGAGATGAGCTTCCTTTCCATCCGCAACCTTTCCGTCAGGCTAAAGGGTGGCCCGCCCCTGTTGCGCCGCGTGTCGCTGGATGTGGCGGCGGGTGAGGTGCGGGGGCTGGTGGGCGAATCCGGCGCGGGCAAGTCGATGATCGGCAAAGCGGTGCTGGGCATTCTGCCGCCCTCGGTGGAAATTACCGGGGGGCAGATCGTGCTGGATGGCACCGATCTGCTGCAACTGCCCCTGAAAGAGCGCCGCCGCCGCATCGGCGCCACCTGCGCGCTGATCCCGCAGGACCCGCTGACGGCGCTGAACCCCAGCCACCGCATCGGGCCGCAGATCACCGACCGGCTGGTCGATATCCTCGGCTGGACACGCGCCGATGCCGATGCCCGCGCCCGCGCTTTGCTGGAAGAGGTACAGATCCCGAACCCCGACCGGGTGCTGCGGTCCTATTCGCATGAACTGTCGGGCGGGATGCGCCAGCGCATCCTGATCGCCAGCGCCTTTGCGGCGGAACCCAAACTGATCGTGGCGGATGAGCCCACAACCGCGCTGGATGTGACGGTGCAGAAACAGATCCTGCGGCTCATCGCCGGGATGCAGGCCCGCCACGGCACGGCGCTCTTGTTCGTCACGCATGATCTGGGCGTGGTTTCCAAGGTCTGCCAGAACCTGTCGGTCCTTTATGCTGGGATGGTGGTTGAGGACAGCGCGGTGGCCGATTTCTTCGCCGCCCCTCGCCACGCCTATTCCGCCGCCCTGCTGGCCGCGACGCCGAAATACACCGATCCCGCTGCCGGGCTGAAGCCCGTGCCCGATGCGGTGATCGATGTCGTCCGCGCCGAAGTGGCGGCCTTTGATGCAGGGGTGGCATGATGGACCTTTACAGCATCGAAAACCTGACCCTCTCGCTGGCCGACATGACCGCCAAACCCCTGTTCGGGGCCGCGCCGCGGATCGAGATTCTCAAGGGCCTGACCTTCACCATCCCCAAGGGCGCGGTGGTGGGGATCGTGGGCGGCTCCGGCTCTGGCAAATCCACTTTGGGCCGGGCGCTGGTGCGGCTTCTGGAACCCTCGGGCGGCGCGATCCGCTTTGACGGCACCGATATCACCCACCTGCCTGAGCCCGCCCTGCGCCCGCTGCGCCGCCGCTTTCAGATGATCTTTCAGGATCCCATGTCCTCGCTCAACCCGCGCCATCGGGTGGGCACCATTATCGCCGAGCCGCTGCGACTGCACGGGATGGACGGGGTCCCCGCCCGTGTTGCCCGCGCGCTGGATCATGTCGGCCTGCCGCAATCCTTCGCCACCCGCTTCCCGCATGAACTGTCGGGCGGGCAGCGCCAGCGTGTCGGCATCGCCCGCGCCATCGCGCTGGAACCTGATTTCATCCTTGCCGATGAGATCGTGTCGGGACTTGACGTGTCATCTCAGGCGCAGGTGCTGAACCTCTTGGAGCGCCTGGTGGCCGATCTCGGCCTGACGCTCGCCTTTATCAGCCATGACTTGTCGGTGATCCGCCGCCTTTGCCAGCGCACCATCGTGCTGCACCAAGGCCGGATCGTCGAGGATCGCCCGACGGCCGACCTGTTCACCGCCCCGCAGGCCGCCTATACCCGCGACCTCTTGGACGCGATCCCGTTGCCCGATCCCGCTCAGGTATGGGCCTGAGGCCCGCCGACCGGCCGCCGCTCCACCACTTCCGCCGGCCCCATCAGGCTTTCCAGCTTGGCCTTCACATCCTCGGGCCAGACCATCGAGGTGTGGCTGTCCAGCCAGCTTGCCGCCAGCACCTGTTCCACCGACCAGCGATGTTCCTCGCCGCAATGCACCGTGTGCTTCAACCGGAGCGATGACTTGCCCACCTTCATCACTGTCAGCCGGAAGGTCAGCTTGTCGCCAAAGAAGGACGGTTTGGAAAAATCGCAGGACAGATGCACGGTGGGCGTCCCCCAGCGCTCCTTCCAGATGATCTCATGCCAAGGCCAGCCGATATGCGTCCAGAACTCTTCGACCACCCCGTTCAGGATGTTCAGATAGGCCGGGTAATAGGCCGTGCCGGAAATGTCGCAATCGCCAAAGCGCAGCATCCTGTCGGTCGTGAAGCAAACGGTCATCCTGTCCTCCCCTTTCCTGCCAAAGCACCGCAAAGGGACGGGTCAGGTCAAGGGTGAATGCCCGCCCGCTGCGCCAGCCCCGCTGCGCGCACCACATCGGCCACTTGCATTAGCTGCTTGGACAGGGGCGATGTGCGCCGCCACACCATCCCGATCCGCCGCGACGGCTGCGCCCCGTTGAACCGCGCGATGGACACATGCGCCGACCGCGTCTCCACCGCCACCGCCATTTCCGGGATCAAGGTCACGCCAATCCCCGCCCCCACCATCTGCACCAGCGTGGACAGGCTGCTTCCATCCAGCAATTCGCGCGGGGCGGCTTGGCCCGCATAGCAAAAGGACAGCGCCTGATCGCGAAAGCAATGCCCCTCTTCCAGCAGCAAAAGCCGCATCTCGCGCAGCTTTTCCGGGTTCGGCACCGGCTTGCCCGCCTCGGCCCCCGGACGGACCAGCACGAAATCCTCGGCAAACAGATCGACCTCGGTCAGCGAAGGCTCTGACACCGGCAGCGCCACGATGGCCGTATCCAGCCGCCCCTCCTCCAGCTCCCGTATCAACTTGGGCGTCACGGTTTCGCGCAGATGAATATCCAGCCCCGGATTGGCCTCGGTCAGCCGCGCGATGATGGCGGGCAGCAGATAGGGCGCGATCGTCGGGATCACCCCAATCCTCAACCGCCCCGACAGACTGTCCCGCGCCGCCCGCGCCATATCGGCCAACTCATCCACCCCGCGCAGGATATCCCGCGCGCGCAGCAGCAATTCCTCACCAAACCCGGTCAACCGCACCTGCCGCGCCCCCCGCTCGAACAGATCCGATCCCAGCACCCCCTCCATCTCGCGGATCTGCATCGACAGCGCGGGTTGCGAAATCGAACAGGCCTCTGCCGCCCGCCCGAAATGGCCGTGCTGGGCCAAGGCCTCGAAATAGCGCAACTGTTTCAGCGTCAGGTTTATCATAATGTAAACTTATCACGACAATCAGAAAATCCAACTTAAACTAATCGAAATCCGGTGTTAGAACGATTCCATTCCGGCAGGCCGCCGCCCGACTCACGGGTGTCGCACGCCCGCCCTGTGCAACCCTAGGAGAGCGATATGGACGGAAACGACGTTGGCAAATGCCCGGTGATTCACGGCGGCCAGACCACGACCGGCAAGACCGTGATGGATTGGTGGCCCAAGGCGCTGAACCTCGACATCCTGCATCAGCATGACACCAAGTCGAACCCGCTCAAGGGCTTCAACTACCGGGACGAGGTCAAGAAACTCGACTTCGCCGCGATCAAGGCCGATGTCCACGCCCTGATGACCGACAGTCAGGATTGGTGGCCCGCCGATTGGGGCCATTACGGCGGCTTGATGATCCGCATGGCATGGCACTCTGCCGGCACCTACCGCATTTCCGATGGCCGTGGCGGCGCAGGCACCGGCAACCACCGCTTTGCGCCACTGAATTCCTGGCCCGACAATGCCAACCTCGACAAGGCCCGCCGCCTGCTGTGGCCGATCAAGCGCAAATACGGCAACCGCATTTCCTGGGCCGATCTGATGATCCTCGCCGGGACCGTGGCCTATGAAAGCATGGGTCTGAAAACCTATGGCTTCGCTTTTGGCCGCGAAGATATCTGGGCCCCGGAAAAGGACGTCTATTGGGGTTCGGAAACCGAATGGCTCGCGCCCTCGGAAAACCGCTATTCCGACCTGTCCGATCCCACCACGCTGGAAAACCCGCTCGCCGCCGTTCACATGGGCCTGATCTATGTGAACCCCGAAGGCGTGAACGGCCAGCCTGACCCGATGAAAACCGCCGGGATGATCCGTGAAACCTTTGCCCGCATGGCGATGAATGATGAGGAAACCGTCGCCCTCACCGCCGGTGGCCACACCGTGGGCAAGGCACATGGCAATGGCCGGGCCGAAAACCTCGGCCCCTCGCCCGAAGGCGCGGATATCGCCGAAGCTGGCCTGGGCTGGATGAACCACACCACCCGCAGCGTGGGCCGCGATACCGTGACATCGGGCATCGAAGGCGCATGGACCACCCACCCGACGCAATGGGACAACGGCTATTTCCAGCTTCTGCTGAACCATGATTGGAAACTGGTCAAATCCCCTGCAGGCGCGTGGCAATACGAACCCATCGGCATCCGCGAAGAGGACAAGCCGGTTGATGTAGAAGACCCGTCCATCCGCCGCATGCCGATGATGACCGATGCCGACATGGCGATGAAGGTCGATCCGGCCTATCGCGCGATCTCGGAAAAGTTCTTTGCCGATCCGGCCTATTTCTCGGAAACCTTCGCGCGGGCATGGTTCAAACTGACCCACCGCGACATGGGCCCGCGCGTTCGCTACATCGGCCCGGAAGTCCCCAAGGAAGACCTGATCTGGCAAGACCCGGTCCCCGCAGGCAACGCCTCCTATGACGTGGCAGCGGTCAAGGCCAAGATCGCGGCCTCCGGCCTGTCGGTCACCGATATGGTGGCAACGGCATGGGACAGCGCCCGCACCTTCCGCGGGTCCGACCTGCGCGGCGGTGCCAATGGCGCACGCATCCGCCTTGCCCCGCAAAAGGATTGGGAGGGGAACGAACCCGCCCGCCTGTCGCGCGTCCTGTCGGTGCTGGAACCCATCGCCGCATCCTCGGGCGCATCGCTTGCCGATGTGATCGTGCTGGCGGGCAATGTCGGCGTGGAACATGCGGCGAAAGCTGCAGGCTTTGACGTGACCGTTCCCTTCCACCCCGGCCGTGGCGATGCCTCGCAAGAGATGACCGATGTCGAAGCCTTCGCCGTTCTGGAACCCGTCGCCGATGGCTTCCGCAACTGGATCAAGAAGGATTATGCGGCCCAGCCGGAAGAACTGCTGCTGGACCGCGCGCAACTGATGGGGCTGACCGCGCCGGAAATGACCGCGCTTCTGGGCGGGATGCGGGTGATCGGCACCAACCACGGCGGCGGCGCGCATGGCGTGTTCACCGACCGTCCGGGGGCGCTGACGAACGATTTCTTCGTCACCCTCACCGACATGGGCTTCAAATGGGTGCCCACGGGCCGGAACAGCTATAACATCGTCGACCGTGCCTCGGGTGCCGTGAAGCACACCGCGACCCGCGTTGATCTGGTGTTCGGCTCCAACTCCGTCCTGCGCGCCTATGCCGAGGTCTATGCCCAGGACGACAACCGCGAAAAATTCGTGCATGACTTCATCGCCGCCTGGACCAAGGTGATGAACGCAGACCGCTACGATCTGGCCGCCTGACCCAACGCCAGAGCCAAACGACCAAAACGCCCCGGTGCAAACCGGGGCGTTTTGCTTTTTGGCCTGTTTGCAATCTGGCGCCGCAAAGGGCCTGTCAGGATCGGACCGTCAGACAGCGCCCGTCACGCCCCCCGTTCGAACACCGCCACCCATCGCGACGGGTTGTCGGGGTTCTGCTTGGCCACAAAGGTGTAGCCCGTCCGATGCCACGCCAGAATGCGGTTGGTCACATTGTCCAGCACATAATCCCCTTTATCCGTCTGCAGGATCAGCACGGCATGGGGATCATCGCGGCGGTCCAGCACCACGCTCAGCAACAGCCGGTCCGGCGAAATCCCCGCAGCGATCAGCGCACGCTTCTTGTACAGCGCATAATCCTCGCAATCCCCGCCCTCGGCCCCGGGCAGGGCCCAGACTTCACGCACGCCATATTGATCTGCATCGGAGACAGACCGGATCGCGGCATTGGCGGCCTTGTTCACCTGCTCCACGGTGGCCAGCGCCTGCGGCGTCAACGGCGCATCGCTGGTCTTGCCTGCACAGGCCCAAGCATAGGCATCGCACAGCCCGGCCGCACCATCCGGCGTCGGTGCGGCCATCTTGGCGGGCAGGAAGGCCCCCTTGTGGGCATCCATGGCAAAAGCGGCTGGGCTCAGCATGGCCCACAGGGCCAGGGCGGAAAGAAACGGCCGAAACAGGCGCATGGCGGTGGTCCCCGAAGTTGGTCTTGTTCTTGTGGCAGATCTCGGCGCGGCGGCGGGTCCGATGCACGCATCCTGTTCCCCGGCGCATCGTTCACGGAACATGTCACAATCTTTCCCGATCTGTCCTTTTGTTTCCGAAACGGCGGCAGATAACCGCCCGCCATGCGACCCATCTCCGCTCATGGCGTGACATCGCCTCTTGCACCGTTCCCGTCGCTGCCCGGTTCGCCCCGCCGCTGCGACCCGCACACCGCCTCTCGCATCCCGCCGCTATTCCCCCGCCATTTCCGGCCGCCACAACAGGACCTGCCCGCGCCCCGCGCGCTTGGCCGCGTAAAGCGCGGCATCGGCATGGGCCAGCATCTGCGCCACATCCGCCCCCGGCACCTGTGCCGAAAGGATCAGCCCGGCACTTGCCCCGATCCGGCAGACCGCATCGCCATAGGGGATCGGCTCCGACAGCCGCGCGATGGTCCGCGCGATCCGCGCCAGCGCGGGTTCCGCCCTGTCCATCCCCGGCATGAGCAGCACGAACTCATCCCCGCCGATCCGCGCCACCGTATCGCCCCGGCGGCTTTCCTCGGTCAGGATACGCGCCACCACCAGCAGCACATGATCCCCCGCCGCATGGCCCAGCCCGTCATTCACCGCCTTGAACCGGTCCAGATCCAGATGCACCAGCGCGAAATCCGGCTCTGTCACCGCCTCCACCGCCAGATCCAGCCCGCGCCGGTTGCGCAACCCCGTCAACGCATCGGTCAGCGCCTGTTCCTCGGCCACCACCTTGTCGCCTTGCAGACGCGCGTTCAGCGCGCGCAACTCCTCCAGCACGGCGGTCTTGGCCTCGTACAGATACAGCAATTCCACTGTCAGATCGGTCGGCGCGAAATCCGCCTCGGTCAGCGCAAAGCGCCGCACCGCCTCTACCACGCCAATGCCGAACGATAGGTTGACCAGCGCGCCCTCGCCTGGCCCCATCGGCACGGCCAACCCGCGAAAGGCCAGATCAGGCCGCCCCCGCACTTCCAGTTGCACCTTCCCCCCCGCTGCCCCCAACAGCGCGGGCACGGACCCGACGCGAACCCCATGCCGCAGATCGAACAGATCGCCGAACGCCACCCCCACCAGCCCTGCCGAACCGTCACCCGCCTTCTGGTCCGCCAACCCGATCAACCGCACCAGCGTGCCCCCGGCCGAAAGGATCCGCCCTGCCCATCCAGCGCCAGATGCATCGGCATCAACCGCGCCAGCGCCTCTGCCCCCAGCTCGAACCCCGCCGCCATCACACCGCCCCCAGCGTGAAGGCCCGCCCTTCGGCATGATCGGCATCCAGCAGCCGGATCGTCAGCACCGCCGCGCCATCCGCCGCCCCATCACCCGCCTCGGTCCCTGCCTCCAGCACCGCCAGCGCACCGTAATCATCCGCCATCGCCCGCAGCAGGCCCAGCGCCACCGCCCCGGCCCCGGCAAAGCCCGGCGCGATGGTCAGGCGAAACTCATCGCTCCCCACCGCCTCCAGCCGCATCGCGGGCAGCGCCAGATCCGGCAACGCCAACCGCGCCCGCGCCGGCAAATCCTCCAACGATTGCAGAAAGTCGCGGAAATCCGTGCCGCCAAAGCGCAACAACCGCCGCACCGCCGCGCGGGACGGGTGCGACACCAGATAGGTGCCCAGATCTTCCAGCAGATCGTCGCCGCCCCGATCCAGCCGGTCAGACGCCGCCTGCAATAGCCGCGCCGTCACCTCAGGCGGGTAATCCAGCATCGGTTCGAACCCGCGCGGCGCGATCCCCGCCGCCCGCGCCGCATCCAGCCAGGCTGCCGTCCCCCACTCATCGCGCAGAAAACACTGGATCGCCCTGTTGATCAGCCCGTTCATCGCACCATCGGCCCCTGCTCGCCCTTGCGGACCACAGGATCACCGAATCGCGTCAACAATTCCTTACGGCAGCAGGACGATCCCCCCGGCCACGCCCAGCGCGTTCAGCGGCGCAGGGGCCAGCGCCACCGGCGCGTCCTGCAATGCGCCGATCAGCGCCTCGCCCTCGGCCCGGTCCGGCAACACCCCGGACATCGCCGCCACCGATCGGCGCTGCACCTCGCCGCCGCGCAGGCCCAACCCCTCATAGCGGATGAACCCCGACGGCTCGCGCAGCAGGACCAGCGCCTCCTCACCCGGTTCATCGCTCCACAGGTCCGCCACGACGAACACGCATCCCGGCCGCTCCGTCCCCGGCAGCAAGCTGCGGCAGGCATCGATCCAGCTTTGCAATTCCATCGCCGGAATCGCTGCCAGCAGCATGTCGCGCGTGGCAGTGGCCCCGGCAGGCTGCACCGGCATCACCGCGCGCAGATCCGCCAGCAACGCCTCGGCCTCTTGCGCGATCACCACCGGATCGCCGCTTTCCGCGCGTTCTTGCGTTCGCGCCGCCATCCGCTCGGCCAGCACCTCCTGCCCCGGCTCCAGCGCCAGCGTCTCCAACCGTTCCAGCGCCCGCGCCCCGGCCCGTCCCCAACGCTCCAACGCCGCAAGGTCCAGATCGGCCGGCTTCACCTGCCCCGCCTCCAGCCGCGCCAGTTGCGACCGCGCCGAAATCGCCTCGGCATTCAGAACCGGCGTCAGCCACAGCGCCGCCGCCGCCATCACCGCCAGCGCCATCCCCAGATTGCCCCGCCGAACCCAACCACGCCAGCCCGCCCCGGCCAGCAGCGCACGCAGATAGAGCAGCGCATATCCCGCCGCCAGCACCACCAGCACCACCCCGAACAGCCGCCCCGGCGTCCAGCCATGCTGCACCACCCGCTGCGCCAGCGCCCAACCCGCCAGCACCACAGGCACCGGCAGCAGCAGCGCCAACCCCTGCGCCGCGCGGGGGATCACCGCGCCCGCCGCCGCCTGCGCCTCATCCCGCCCCACCACCGCGCTGATAAGCGCCACGGCACAGGCCACCAGCAACAACAGGATGACCGCCGCCGATATCCCCTCGGGCAGGCGCGACAGGCCCTGCACCGGCAGGGCCACCAGAAACACTGCCATCACCGCCAGAAGCGGCAGTGCCAACAGGCGCAGCAGACGCAGGATCAGATCAGGCGACAGCAGATCGGCATTCTCCACCGCCACCGCGATGCCCATGCCCAGCGCCATCCCGGTCACCATGCCCGGCAAAGGCCCGCCCTCCGCCATCAGCCAATCCATCACGCCCAGCCCCACAAGGCCCAGCAGCGCATCCGACAGCCAGATCAGCGCCCAGATCAGCCCGGCAAAGACCCAGGCCATCACGACACGCACCACCAAAAGCCAGGTTTCCGAAAACAGCGCCGCGTAATCCCGCCACCCCGGCCCCGCCGCCGCAATCAGAAAGGGCAGCGCCAGAAAGCACAGCGCAAAGGCCGCGGCAAAGGACAGGTCGGCGAAATGAAACTCCGCCACCATGTCAAAGCGCAGCGATGCCAGCAGCAGCAGTCCTGCCACCCCCGCCGCCAGCGGCGCGGCAGACAGCGCCGCCCGGCCAAGGCGCAACGGCCCCGCCATGGCCAAGAGCCCGCCAAAGAACACCACAGCAAACGCCGTCAGAAAGAAATGCAGCCGGTCCGGCAGGCCACCACGCAGCGAAACCTCATCCAGCAGCCAGAGCGAAAGCCCCGCCAGCGCCCCGGTCAACGCCAACAGGCCGCGCCTCTGCATCAGACCACCCATGCGCCCCAGTCCCCAAATGGCGGCCCGGCTCACGCGGACCTTCCCGCGCGCAGGCTATCCTGCGCAGGCCCATCGGAAAAGAACTAACTCTGCACCCGTGCCAATCCGGGAGGCGCCTCAGAAATCGGTGGGCGCACCACCCTCCTGCTTGCGGCGGGCCACAAAGCGGCGCAATTCCTCTTGCGCGGTGTCGTCCATCGCGGGGGCCTCGAATTCCTCAAGGATCTGCTTATAGATCCGATGCGCCCGCTCCGGCGTCCAGACAGACCCGTCCTGCTGCCAGGCCTCATAGTTGCGCCAATCGCTCACGAAGGGCGCGTAGAAGGCCGTGGAATAGCGTTCCTGCGTGTGCTGGCAGCCGAAATAATGCCCGCCCGCACCCACTTCCTTGATCGCGTCAAAGGCCAGGTCATCCTCGCCGGTGGCAAAGGTCGCCTCCTCGAAATAGCGCTGGATCATCTGCAGCACTTCGCAATCCATCACGAACTTCTCGGGGGAAGCGATCAGCCCGCCCTCCAGCCAACCCGCCGCGTGATAGACCATGTTGGTCCCCGATTGCACCGCCGCCCACAGGCTGTTTGATGTCTCCCACATCGCCTGCCCATCCGGCACGTTCGCGGCGCAAACGCCCGACGACCGCATCGGCAGCTTGTAGTGGCGCACCAATTGCCCCGTCATCTGCGTGGCGCGCATGTATTCCGGGGTGCCGAAGGCAGGCGCACCCGACTTCATGTCGACATTTGATGTAAAGGTGCCAATCGCCACCGGGCATCCGGGCGCGATGTATTGCAAAAGGGCAATCGCCGCCAAAGCCTCGGCCAGCGACAGCGCCACCGCGCCCGCCATGGTGACGGGCGCCATTGCGCCAGCCAGCGTGAAGGGCGTCACGATCACGGGCTGCCCCCGCTTGGCCAGCCGCATCGCGCCGTCCAGCATCGGGAAGTCGTGCTTCAGCGGCGAGACGGAATTGATGTTGGTATACATCCGCGGCTTGGCCTGGAACTCGGCCTCCGTCAGCCCCCCCGCAATGCGGGTCATCTCCATCACGTCTTCCACCCGCTCCGCCCCCAGCGAATAGGCGTGAACGACCTTGTCGGTCAGCGTCAGCTTTTCATACAGGCAATCCAGATGCCGGACCGACGGGTGAATGTCGATCGGCTCCACCGGGTAGCCACCCGCGATATGGATGCAGTTGAAGTACTGCGTCAGCTTCATGAATTCCTTGAACGTCTCGAAATCGCCTGACCGCTTGCCGCGCTCCAGATCCCAGGCGTTGGGCGGCGAGGAGACGTTGACGAACACCATATGCTTGCCGCCGATGATGATCTCACGGTCGGGATTGCGCGGCGTGATGGTGAATTCGGACGGCGCATGCGACAGCATCTCCATCACGAACTCTTCGCTCATCTTCACATTGGTGCCGTCGACCTTGCAGCCTGCGCGCTTCAGATGGGCCACCGCATCGGGGTTCAGGAACTCGATCCCGATCTCTTTCAGGATGCGCATCGCCGCCTTGTGCACGCGCTGCACGCCCTCGGCATCCAGGGGCTCCACAGGTGCATCGGGATTGACCGGGATACGCCACGGCATCTGGTCGATGACCGCCGTGCCTGCCCGCTGCTTGTTCCCCGCCCGTCCCCCGGCGCGGCGCTTGCGTGGCTCTTCGTTCATGGCATCCTCCGTCGGGCGACCGCCCCGCTTTCGGTCACCATGGCGAAGCGGGGCGGCAAAGGACACTCCGCTCACGACGCGAACATGTCGTTTTTCGCAATCGCCCGCGCCCGCGCCCGTCAGGCAGGGGGCCTCCCGCCCCCCGCACCCCCCTCACCGCACCAAGACAAACGCGGCACCCGGCTGCCAGAAAGGCCAAACCTGCCCATTCACCTTGGCCCAAATACCCAATCAACACCCGCCATACGCGCCACGATCACAGGTCAGGCGCTACCCCGCCAGCCCGTCGATCCAGGCTCCCAGATGCCCGATATCGGGCAGAACCGCATCGGCATGGGGGGCCAGATCCGCCGCCCCGGCCACCCCGGTCAGCACCGCCACCGCCCGCATCCCCGCCGCGCGCCCGGCCTCAAGGTCATGGCGGCTGTCGCCCACCATCACCACCCGCGCGGGATCAAGGCCCAACTGCCGCGCAAAGGCCGTGCACATGCCCGGCCCGGGCTTCGCGCCATGGCCGCTGTCATAGCCCGCGACGTAATCGAACAGCCCGCCGATCCCATGCGCCGACAGATGCGCATGGGCGGTGCCTTCCACATCATTGGTGGCCAGCCCGATCTTCAACCCCCGCGCGCGCAGCGCGCCCAGCACGGCGGGCAGGTCCACAGCGGGCAGCATCGGCGCGCCCTCGGCCATCTGGTTCATCCGGTCCTCCAGTTCGCGCGCATCCGATCCCGGCACCACCGCCGCCAGCGCCGCCGAAATCTCGCCCGATGTGCCCGCGATCACCACGCTGTCGGGCGCAAAGCGCCGCGCCACCGGATCGAACCCGATGGCCGCGCCCAGCACCGCCGCCGAAATCCCCGTCTCGGCCGCCAACACATCCACCAGCCGCACCGCCCAGGCGCCCCAACTGGCGCGAAAATCGAACAGGGTGCCGTCCTTGTCAAAAATCACGCCGTCAATCATGCCCTGCACCCTTTGCCCTGTCTGTTCATCTTGCCATGCCATGTTTGGCCACCTGCCCGCTCTTTGGCAATCATGTCCAATGCACCATCTGCCCGCCCGGCAACGCTGCCCGCGCCTGCATCGGCAGGCCATAGCCGATCCCCGCCGCATCGCAAAAGGCCACCACCCAGGCATCATCCATCAGTACGAAATCCAGCACCGCCGCCAGAAACTCGGGCCGCCCCGCCGCCTCGGCCACACTCGTGGCCGTGGCCCCCGTCGCCCCCAGAAACTGCCCGAACAGATCATCCTGCCCCGCCAGCCAGCCCAGCGCCTGCAAGGCCACCGTTTCTGCCGCCTCTGCCTTCATTCCGCATGCCCCTTCAAAAAAGCTCAACTTGCACCCGTTATGGAAAGGTTCCGTTAACACCTTGGTAAGGGTTTGCGAACCAAACTCGCCCAACCGTAGCAGGGACTGATCGTCAAGACACGCCATGGCAGGCAAGATACTGATCGTAGATGACGTGGCCACGAACCGCATCGTGCTCAAGGTGCGGCTGGGGGCAATGTTTCATGAAACATTCCTCGCCTCCGATGGCGCCGGGGCGCTGCGCCTCGTGCGCGAATGCAAACCTGACCTGCTGCTTCTCGATCTGGAATTGCCCGACATGGACGGAATCGCCGTCCTGCAGGCGCTGCGCGCCGATCCCGCCAGCCGCGACCTGCCCGTCATCGTCCACACCGCCACCCCCAACGCCGAGGCCCGCCTCGCCGCTCTGCGCGCCGGGGCCGATGACGTGATCATCAAACCCGCCGACGAACAGCTTCTGCTGGCCCGCGTCCGCAGCCTCCTGCGCCGCCGCGACCCGGTCGAGGCCGCGCAGACTCCCCTTCTCGCCCTGCAGGACCAGGCCGCGCCCTACGACTGGCCCGGCGTCATCGCGCTGACGGCCTTTCGCGGCGAAGCCGGGCCAAGGTTGCGCCGCGCGCTCACGCCGCTGCTGCCGCATCGCGTCACGCTCTTCGGCCTGGCGGCCGCGTTGGGGGGCGACAGCGGCATGGGTACCGGGCTTGCCAACCCCGATCCCGCCCCGCCCGATGCCTATCTGATCGATGCCACCGGCAACACCGCCGCTGCCGCCTTCAGCCTGCTGTCCGAACTGCGCGCCGATCCCGACAATCGCCATGCCGGCATCGCACTGCTGACCGATGGTCCGACCCGCGCCGCCATGGCCTATGACCTTGGCGCCGATGAGGCCATCGCCACCAGCGCGCCAGACCCGGAAATCGCCCTGCGCCTTGCCGCCATGGTCACCCGCAGCCGCGCCGCCGCCAGCCGCCGCGCCAGCTTGCGCGACAATATCCGTCTGGCGATGACCGATCCGCTCACAGGCCTGTTCAACCGCCGCTACGCCCTGCGCCGCATGGGGGAAATGTCGCTTGCCGCCGTCAACAGCGGCACTGGCCCCGCCGTGCTGATCGTCGACATCGACCGTTTCAAACAGGTCAATGATCGCTTCGGCCATGCCGCAGGCGATGCCGTGCTGGTCGAGGTGGCGGCGCGCCTCTCTGCCGGACTGTCGGAGTCAGACCTGATTGCCCGCATCGGCGGTGAGGAGTTTCTCATCGCCCTGCCCAATCGCACCCTCGCCCAGGCGCAGGACAAGGCCCATGCCCTTTGTGCGGCGATCAACGGCACCCCGATCCCCCTGCCCGATGGCGCGCGCGTGGCGCTGACCATCTCCATCGGCCTTTCGCTCGCCCATCCCGGCACCCTGCCGGATGAGGCCATCGATCTGGCCGACCGCGCCCTGCTGGCGGCCAAGATGCAGGGCCGCAACCGCGTGATCGTCGGCCGCTCTGCCGCCTGATCCCAACGTGCCGCAGGACTGCTATTCGTCCCCACCCGGCCGCCCCGGCCCGTCATTGCCGCCACCCCGGCGCAGCCGCCGCTCCAGCCGATCGGCAAAGGCCGCGCGTTCGTCCGGCGTCATCGCCCCCAACCGCTCCAGCAACAATTCCTGCCCCAGCTCCACCCGCCGCGCCATCCGCCCGTCCTGATTGTCCATCACCACGGCCAGCGCCGCCGCGTCGAAGGGCTCGCTGCGCAGTACGGTCAGGAAGGTCTCCAGATCATCGCGCATCGCGCGGCGCACATCGCGCATCTCGGGCGCGCGCGCGACGAATTCCCGGCGCAATTCATCGCGGTCACGCGGCGACAGCGCCTCGGTAAAGGGACCGAAATCCAGATCGCGCACCATCCGCGCCCGCGGATCGCCATCGCGCAACACCGCGCCCGCCACCAGCCCGGCCACCAACAGGTTCAGCGCCACCGAAATCCCCAACGCGATCCGCAGCCCCTTGCGGGACGCCACGGGCGGCACAGGGGGCGCGGGGGGAACCGGTGGTTCAGGCGGCGGCTGCGGTGTGGCGTCCATATCCTTCGTCTCGCTCATCGCTCAATTCCCACCCAACAGCGCATCCACGCTCGACACCAGCACCACCGTCTCCAGCGGCGTGCCCAGCACTGCATCACCCAGCACCGACAGACCCTCGGGCTGGACAAAGCCGATGAACAGCCCCGCCATCGCCGCCGTGCCCATGCCCGCCAAAGCGCCAGCCCCGCCAAACAGCGCCGCCAGCCGCGCCCAGACCCCCGGACCGCGCAGCATGACAGGCGCCAGCGCGACCACCGCCTTCGGCTGCATCTCCATCGCATCGGCCAGCACCCGCGCCATCAACGCCTCCGAAGGCGGCGGCGTTGTCCTGCGCGCCTCGGCGAACAGATCGTCAAGCGCGTCCTGTCCTTGCGTGGCCTGGCCCTGCATTGCGTCAGTCCTCATCGTCATAGCCCAACTCCTCGCGCCGCCCCGCCAGAATGGCGCTCAGCGCCCGTTTCGCGCGGGCGGTCAGACTTTCGACCGCCTCCACGCCGATGTCCATCACCTCGGCAATCTCGGGGTTCGTGAACCCCTCGATATGGCGCAGCACGACCGCCTGCCGCTGCCGCTCGGGCAGCGCGTCCAGCGCGGCCTGCAACGCGGCCATCCTGTCCGCCTCGATCATCCCGGCCACCGCACCCCGGTCGCCATCCGGCACTTCGGGCGCGTCGTCCAAGGCACTGGCCGGGCGGCGCTTGCGCGCGCGCAGCCTGTCGGTGCACAGATTGGTCACCACCCGGTAAAGCCAGGTGGCCACCTGCGCCTCGCCCGCCCGCCAGCCGGGGGCCGCGCGCCAAAGCCGCACCATGGCTTCCTGCGTCACATCCTCGGCCTCGGCCCCGTCACCCAACAGGCGCGCCGCATAGCCCAGCGCGCGCGGCACCAGCCGCTGAGTCAAGGCCCGCGCCGCCGCCGGATCGCCAGCGGCATAGCGGGCCAGAAGCGCCGCGTCGGTATCCTTCGCCAGTTCTTCGGCCTGCATGTCGCGGGGCATGTCCATTCTTCGTCCGGCTTACCGCTTTCACCCGTATCCTGCAAATCCCGCGCGCCAGAACCCGGCGCGCGGGAAACCCCTATGGGTCAGTTAAAGAACCAGCGGCTCCCATGGCCATCACCATGACCTTCGCCCCGGCCATGCTTGCCGCCCTTGCCGCGACCCTCGCGCATTTCGGCCATCTGCTCGCGCGCTGCATCAATCTCGGCCTCGGTCAGGGCACCGTCGCCATCGGCATCGGCCATCTCGAACATCCGCTCCGGCGCGGCAGGCGTGGCGAATTCCGCCGCTGTCAGCATCCCGTCGCCATCGGCATCATGGCGTTCCACCATGCGCGTGGCCATCTGGTCGGCCCGCTCCTGCATCCGCGCCATATGCATGGCCGACAGTTCGGCGGTGGACAGCTTCCCGTCCTTGTCAGTGTCCATCTCGGTCACCCGCGCCGCGCGAAAGGCATCCATCTCTGCCGTGGTGATCTTGCCATCCTTGTCGGCATCCACCGCCGCGAAATCAAGGCCCGCCAACGGACCACGGCCCATCAGCCCGTCGCCCATCGGCCCGTCCCCCATGCCTTGCGCCATGGCGGCGGTCGACAGGATCACACCAGACACGGCCACAAGGGCCAGCATCGACAGGGCATTGCGTTTCTTGGTCATATTGCTCGTCTCCTCGATCGGGTCTGCAGGCCATCCCTGCCGCCCTTCTGACCGTCAAACGCCGCAGGCCCCCGGTTCCGTCGCAGCCCGCAACCGATTTTCTGCGCCGCGCCACCCGCCGGCCCAGGATGTGCGGAAATCCGCACGGGAAAACGCTGTGGCGATCTGTCCCCTCCCCTTCGCCACCGCCGCGCGCTAGGACTTCGGGCTTGACCATAGCCCCCCGACAGGATCGCCCGATGCCCGACGGACAGTTTCCGCAAGACAGCCTGCGTGACGATCTGATCGAAGACCGTCCGCTCGGCCCCGCGATGCGCCGGGGCTGGCGCATGCGTTGCCCCAATTGCGGGGCAGGTCCGCTGCTGCGCGGCTATCTCAAGGTGCGCGAAAGCTGCCCCGTCTGCGGCGAGGCGCTGCATCACCAGCGCGCCGATGACGGCCCGGCCTATCTGACGATCCTCATCGTGGGCCACCTGATGGCCCCGATGATCCTGTGGGTCTTCACCACATACCGCCCCGATCCGCTGGTGCTGGCCTCGGTGTTTTCGGTGGGCACCGTGGCGCTTTCGCTCTACCTTCTGCCTCGGCTCAAGGGGGCCTTGGTGGGGGTGCAATGGGCGAAACGGATGCACGGCTTCGGGGGCAGGCCTTGACTGACGGGCGCGCGGCGGAACCGATCCGCCCCGCCGCGACCACCGTCCTCTTGCGCCGCACCGCCGATGGTCCGCAGGTCCTGATGGGCCAGCGCGGCGCGGGTGCGGTGTTCATGCCGTCAAAATACGTCTTTCCGGGGGGCGGGGTGGACCCCGCCGATCACCGCCCGCTGACGCCCGGCCTGTTGGGCGACGCCTGCCTTGCCCGCCTGACCCAGCACCTGTCCGACCCCGCCCCTTCGCCCGCCGCGCTGGCCGCCGCCGCCCTGCGCGAACTGGTCGAGGAAACGGGTCTGACCCTTATCCCCTCTGCCACCCCCGCCCTGCGCTTCATCTTCCGCGCCATCACGCCGCCGGGCCGCTCGCGCCGCTTCGACGCGCGCTTCTTCCTGATCGACGCGACCCACATCGCGGGCGACCCCGACGATTTCTCCGCCGCCTCGGATGAGCTGTCGCATCTCCACTGGATCGGCACCGATGCCGCCCGCGCGCTCGACCTGCCCTTCATCACCGAGGTGGTGCTGGCCGAGGTCACGGCGCTTGCCATGGGTTACCCCGACGAAGGCACCCCCTTCTTCGACAATTCCGGGCCGATCCCCACCTTCCGCCGCCTGATGTAGGGCGGGGCTCACCCCGCCACCCCCTCCAGCACCGCCCCGCGCCCCTCGCGCCGCAGCCGCCATTCCGCAGGCGGCGCGCCCCGCGCCCGTTCGCGCGCCAGATGCCAGACCGGCCCGCGCTCCTCCAACAGCGTCGATCCCGATGGCAGGGGCCGCAGCCGCCAGCGGCTTTCCGCCCCCGGCGCGCCCCCCTCACCCGGCGTCAGCATCACCCCCAGTGGCACAATGCCCCGCCCGGCATGATGCGCGGCCTCTGCCCCCGCCTCGGCGGCAAGGTTCAGCCGCCGCACCGGCGTCAGCCCCGGCACGGCGGCCATCTCGGCCACCACCAGCGGCACCGCACCCGACCGCAGCGCCTCTTCCATCGCCCAGAGAATATCCTCGGGCCGCCGCGCCCGCGCGCAGATCAGCCGCCCCGGATCGGCAAAGCGCGCCACCCCGTCGGGGTAAAGCCGCTCTGCCTGCCAGCCGGGACAGATCCACAAGACCGGCCCCGCGCACTCTGCCATCACCTGCACCGCCAGCGCCACCCGTGACGGGCCACAGAACTCATGCACCCGCCCGCGCGCGAGTCCGATGCCCGCCGCCGCCCCGCCGGGCATCGGCTGCATCCCGCGCGGATGCGGGCCGTGGCTGTTGAGGCCAGTGCTGTTCAGGATCGGCAGACTCATGGATCACATCCTGCCATGTTCTTTATTTGTTCTCAACCCATCCCCTTGCCCCCAGCCACCACACGGCTAGGCTCCCCCCGAACCAAAAGGGACAATGCGATGAAACAGATCCGCCTCGGCGCAAGCGACCTGATGGTGTCGGAGCTTTGCCTCGGCACCATGACATGGGGCACCCAGAACAGCGAATCCGACGGCCATGCCCAGATGGACATGGCGCTGGATCACGGCTGCACCTTCTGGGACACGGCCGAGATGTACCCCGTCAACCCGATCACCGCCGAAACCGTGGGCCGCACGGAAGAGATCATGGGAACATGGCTCGCCTCGCGCGGGGGCCGCGACCGCCTTGTGATCGCCACCAAGATCACCGGTGAAGGCCAGAATGCCGTCCGCAACGGCGCCCCCATCACCGGGGCCACCTTCCGCGCGGCGGTGGATGCCTCGCTGAAACGCCTGCAGACCGATGTGATCGACCTCTATCAACTGCACTGGCCCAATCGCGGCAGCTATCACTTTCGCCAGATCTGGGACTATGATCCCCGCCCGCTGGACCGCGCGCAGGTCACCGACCACATGATCGAGGTGCTGTCGGTCGCCGCCGACCTGATCCGCGATGGCAAGATCCGCCACATCGCCCTGTCGAACGAATCCGTCTGGGGCACCGCGCGCTGGCTGCATCTGGCCGAGGTGCACGGCCTGCCCCGCATGATCAGCGTGCAAAACGAATACTCCCTCCTCTGCCGCCAGTTCGACAGCGACTGGGCTGAGCTTTCGGTGGCCGAAAACCTGCCGCTGCTGGCCTTCTCGCCCCTCGCCACCGGTCTGCTCACCGGGAAATATGCGGGCGACGTGATCCCCGAAGGATCGCGCCGCAGCCTGAACCCGTTGCTGGGCGGGCGCATCACGCCGCGCGTCTTTCCCGCCGTCGCCGCCTATCTGGGCATCGCCGCGCGGCATGGGATTGATCCGGTGCAGATGGCGCTCGCCTTCTGCCTGCAGCGCCCCTTCCCCTGCATCCCGATCTTTGGCGCCACCACGCTCGACCAGCTGCGTGTTGCCTTTGGCGCGACCTCGGTGACCCTGTCCGAGGATGTGCTGGCCGACATCGCCCTCGCCCATCGCGAACATCCCCAACCCTATTGAGGCGCCCTGCCCCGGCACCCGGGGCCTTGCCCCGGACCCCAGGGTATTTGGGCCAAGATGAAGCCGCTCTCTCCAGAATATGCGGCTTCGTCCCGGCACAAGGGCCCGGTCCCCACCCTGCGCCACCAATCGTGATGCGGCAGGGCAGGCGCGGGCTTGCATCGCCACGCCGCTTCTGTCCATCTGGCGCGGCCCCGTGCCAGGATGACCGATGCGCCGCGCCTTTCTGATCCTTGCCCTCGCCCTGCCCCTGCTGGCCGCCTGCCAGTTGTCCCTGCCCGGCCGTGACCGGCCCGCAGCAGAGGCGAACCCGATCACCGGCGGCACCATCACCACCACAACATTGGACGCCGCCCCGGCGGACGTCCCTCCACTGGCCGACGTTCCGGCCACGCAGGCACAACCCGCAGCGCCAACAGATCCGGCCCTAACCCCGGCTGCCGAAACCGCCGCGGCGGCCCCCGCTGCCGGAACGGCGCCTGCGCCAGTCTCCGACACCCCTGCCCCAATTGACGCCGTGCCTGAGCAGTCAGAGCCCGTGAAATCCGCCAGCCAGATCGCCTGCGAAGAGGAGGACGGCACCTGGGCGCGGGCGGGCGCAAATGGCGGCATGTCCTGCGTCCGCCAGACCCGCGATGGTGGCAAGAAATGCGACAGCAAGACAGATTGTCAGGGCGAATGCCTGGCCCGGTCGCGCACCTGCGCGCCAATCCAGCCATTGTTCGGCTGCAACGCCGTGCTGATGGACAACGGGGCCGAGGTATCACTGTGCATCGACTGATCCTTCCCGTGCTGCTGTTGCTTGCCGCCTGCGCCGCGCCCCCTGCGCGGATCGACGGGTTCCGCAGCAAGGGGCCCATCTATTCCAACGCCGTGCTGGACCTGACCACGATCACGGGAGAGTGGACGCAGGTCGCCGCCTTTGCCAGCGATGGGCGCAGCTGTCGCCCCGGCGGGGCCACATTCACGCGCGGCGCAGATGGCCTTAGCGTATCGGCCCGGCTCTGCCTTAACGGAACGGAAACGGGCTATCGCGGCCCGCTCGCCATCACCGGCCCCGGACGGCTGACCCCCGCGGCCAAGGCCCCGGCCCCCCTGAACCGCGAATGGTGGGTGCTCTGGGCCGATGTCGATTTGCGCACGCTTGTCATCGGCACGCCGGATGGCAGCTTCGGCTTCATCCTCAATCGCCGCGGCCCGATATCCCCCGACCGGCTGGCGGCCGCCCGCGACATCCTCGACTGGAACGGCTATGACGTCACCCGCCTTGCCACCTTTCGCTGACCTCGCCGCGGGGCGTTAACCTTAACGGCGCATCAATACCCCGCCCGCCACGCGCATACCGTTTGCTGCACCGGGAACGGCACCGGGCACGGCACGCGCTTCTCTGCCACATCATCACCCCGCCACCGCGTTAACCCGAACGGTCCCTTAGCGCAAAATCCGCGCCCGCAGCCCGCGCAGATGCCCCGGCACATCGCGGGCGCTGAAGGCCGCTTCCTTTACCAGCCAGTCGAAATGCTGGCTGATCTGCTCCACCCGCGCAGAATCGCGGAAGGCAAGGTAGTGCCGCCCCAGATAGACCACCGCCAGAAGAGGCCCAAAGATCGTGACCGGCGCGGAAAACACCCGCCGCGCATCGAAAAGATAAAGCCGCAGGGATGGATAAAGCTGTTCGGTCAACTGGATAAGCCTGTCCATCTGTTCCGCCCGTATCCGCGCGGGCAGGCCTTCGTAATAGCCCGCGCCATCGGCAAAAGCCGCCAGTTCATGCAGCGGCAGCGCGATTTCATAATCCGACCGCGCCGCCCGCATCCATTGCAAACGATCCTCGAAC
Organism: Variovorax paradoxus; assembly: GCA_943370085.1. Classification (GTDB taxonomy): domain Bacteria; phylum Pseudomonadota; class Alphaproteobacteria; order Rhodobacterales; family Rhodobacteraceae; genus Paragemmobacter. The sequence goes on from CALRPT020000008.1 coordinate 93,077, forward strand.
GCACCCAGCGCCTGTTCCGCCGTGCGGCCCAACTGCGGGCGGTATTCCCATTCCACCATGGCCCGTGTCTTGAGCATGTCGGGCAGGGTCGCCGGAACATGCCGGATCTTGTATCCTGCCGCCTCGCGGTGCCAGCCGAAGATCGTCTCATCCATCAAGGCGCGGGGCGCTTCCGTCACGGTAAGGCTTGTCGCCAACAGGTCTGCGATGGGTTCCGGCCTGCCCGTCAACCCCAGCAGCCAATCGGCCGAAATGCCCAGAACCTGCGCGCAATCTGCCGCCAACTGGGCGTTCGGCAGCCGCGTGCCGGGCGCCAGAAGCTGCGACAGCGTGGACCGGTCCACCCCCGCCGCCCGCGCCAGCGCCGCCCGCGTCATGCCGCGATCGGCCATCGCCTCGGCCAGCCTTGCCCGAAACAGATCGGCCCGGTCGCGTTTGTCCATTTTCAAGGCCATTGGTGATTTTCCTCACCAAAAGTGACTTTATGTTGCCTATCTTCCGAATTCTGCCCGCCGCGCGCAAGTGATATTGCTGAATCCAATCAGAACAAAGACTTGGGGAACACCCGACTTGCGCGCCGACGCCCCCGCCATCGAATGGCCCACCCTTCTCGTCCTGCTTGGCACCTATGGTTTCTGGGCCTTGGGCACCACCGCGGCCTATGCCCTGTCACACGCGCTTGGCATCCTGCTGACCGGCATCGCCATCGCGCAATTCTCCTCGCTCCAGCATGAAATCCTGCACGGCCACCCCTTTCCGTCGCGCCGGGTGAATGAGGCGCTGGCCTTCCCCGCCTTCACCCTGACTGTGCCCTATGGCCGCTTCCGCGACACCCACCTCGCCCATCACCACGACCCGATCCTGACCGATCCCTATGACGATCCGGAATCGAACTACCTTGATCCCGCGGTCTGGGCAGGACTCTCTCCTGTCGCCAAGGCATTATTTAAATTCAATAATACCCTGCTCGGCCGGGTGACACTGGGGCCGATCCTTGGGAACTGCCAGTGGCTGGCATCCGAATGGCGACTGATCCGCGAGGCGGAACCGGGCCTGCGGCGCGACTGGGCGCTGCATCTGGTGGGGCTGGCGCCTGTCATCCTCTGGCTCTGGGCTGCCGCGATGCCTTGGTGGGCCTATCTGCTGGCCGCCTGGATCGGCCATGGCCTGCTGAAGATCCGCACCTACCTTGAACACCGCGCGCATGAGGCGGCCCGCGCCCGCACCGTGGTGGTCGAAGATCGCGGCCCGCTGGCCTTGCTGTTCCTGAACAACAACCTGCATGTCGTCCACCACATGCATCCCAACGTGGCTTGGTATCGCCTGCCCGGCGTCTATGCCGCCAACCGCGATCATTACCTGCGCCGCAACGACGGCTATGTGTATCGCTCCTATCTCGACATCTTCCGCGCGCATCTGTTCCGCGCCAAGGACCCCGTCCCCCATCCACTGATGCCGGATGGCACCGACCGTCGCGCCTGACTCCTCCACGCTGACCCCGCCGCGCCGGGGCAAAACCGGCAAATCTTGCGCGACGGATCGGCAGGGTCGCCCTTGGCTCTGGCCCTCGCCCCGGACCCGCGCTAAACAGCGCGCGCATCGGGACGAAAGGCGCGCACATGGCACGGATTCTGATCACCTCGGCCATCCCCTACATCAACGGGATCAAGCATCTGGGCAACCTCGTGGGCAGCCAACTGCCCGCCGACCTTTTCGCCCGCTACATGCGCGCCCGCGGGCATGAGGTGATGTTCATCTGCGCCACCGATGAGCACGGCACCCCCGCCGAGCTTGCCGCCGCCAAGGCCGGCAAACCGGTCGAGGTCTATTGCGCCGAGATGCATCAGGTGCAGGCAGAGCTTGCCAAAGGCTTCCGCCTGTCCTTCGATCACTTCGGCCGTTCCTCCAGCCAGCGCAACCACCGCCTGACGCAGCATTTCGCAGGGCGTCTGGCCGAGAATGGCCTGATCGAGGAAGTCTCGGAAAAGCAGGTCTTTTCCATCGATGACAACCGCTTCCTGCCCGACCGATACATCACCGGCACCTGCCCGAATTGCGGCTACGACGCCGCGCGCGGCGACCAATGCGAAAACTGCACCAAGCAGCTTGATCCGACCGATCTGATCAATCCCCGCTCGTCGATTTCCGGCTCGACCAATCTCGAAGTGCGCGAAACCAAGCACCTCTTCCTGCGCCAGCGCTCCCTGCGCGACAAGCTGGAGGCATGGATCGATTCCAAAACCGATTGGCCGATCCTGACCACTTCAATCGCCAAGAAATGGCTCAACGATGGCGACGGGTTGCAGGACCGGGGCATAACCCGCGATCTCTACTGGGGCATCCCGGTGAAAAAGGGCGATCAGCCCTGGCCGGGGATGGAAGGCAAGGTCTTCTATGTCTGGTTCGACGCGCCCATCGAATATATCGCAGGCACCGCCGAATGGGCCGATGCCAACGGGCTTGACGATGCCGCATGGGAACGCTGGTGGCGCACCGACAAGGGCGCGCAGGACGTCACCTATTACCAGTTCATGGGAAAGGACAACGTCCCCTTCCACACGCTCAGCTTCCCCGCCACCATCCTCGGGTCGGGCGAGCCGTGGAAGCTTGTGGATTACCTCAAGTCCTTCAACTACCTGAATTATGACGGCGGCCAGTTCTCCACCAGCCAGGGACGCGGTGTGTTCATGGATCAGGCCCTGTCGATCCTGCCCGCCGATTACTGGCGCTGGTGGCTCCTGTCGCACGCCCCCGAAAGCTCCGACAGCGAATTCACCTGGGAAAACTTCCAGGCCTCGGTGAACAAGGACCTTGCCGATGTGCTGGGCAACTTCGTCAGCCGCGTCACCAAATTCGCCAAATCCAAACTCGGCGAAGCCGTGCCCGCAGGCGGCGAGTTCGGGCCTGATGAAACGGCGCTCATCGCCGATCTTGGCGCGCGCATCCGCGATTATGAAACCCTCATGGGCCAGATGGAGGTGCGCAAGGCCGCAGCGGAACTCCGCGCCATCTGGGTGATCGGCAACGAATACCTGCAAGCCGCCGCCCCCTGGTCCGCCGTGAAAACCGATCCCGCCCGGGCCGAGGCGATCGTGCGCCTGTCGCTGAACCTGATCCGGGTCTACGCCATCCTGTCGCAACCCTTCATCCCCGACGCCGCCGCCGCCATGATGGAAGCGATGGGGTCCGACGATTGGACATGGCCCGAAGACACCGCAGCCGCCATGCGCGCGCTGCCGCCAGGGCATGATTTCAGCGTTCCGGAAAACCTCTTCCGCAAGATCACGGATGAGGAACGCGCCGACTGGCAGACCCGCTTCTCCGGCGTCCGCGCCTGAGCCTTTCTTCTCTGCTGAAATATCCTCGGGGGGAGGGTCGCGGAACGCGGCCCGTGGGGGGCGGAAAGCCCCCCTTCTCCCATAGCCAAAGGAACTACGCGATGACGCTGTCAACCACCCCATTCGGCCGCACCGGCCGCCCCGTCACCCGCATCGGCTTTGGCGCATGGGCCATCGGCGGCAGTTGGGGCGATGTGTCCGAGGCTGACGCCAAGGCCACGCTGCACGCCGCCCTCGATGCAGGCATGACCTTCATTGACACTGCCGATGTCTATGGCGATGGCCGATCTGAGCGCATCATCCGCGATGTGCTGGCCGAACGCGGCGGCGACCGCCCCTATGTGGCCACCAAGGCCGGGCGTCGCCTTTCACCCCATGTCGCGGCGGGCTACACGATTGAAAACATCGAAGCCTTCATCGACCGCAGCCTGACCAACCTCGGCCTCGACTGCCTCGATCTGGTGCAACTCCACTGCCCCCCGACCGAGGTCTATTATACCCCCGCCCTGTTCGATGGGCTGGAAGGTCTGAAGGCCAAGGGCAAGATCGCCAATTGGGGCGTCTCGGTTGAAAAGGTCGAAGAGGCGCTCAAGGCCATCGAATATCCCGGCTGCACCTCGGTCCAGATCATCTACAATATCTTCCGCCAGCGTCCCGCGACCCTGTTCTTCCGCGAGGCGCAGAAACGCAACGTCGCCACCATCATCCGCGTGCCGCTCGCCTCGGGCATGCTGACGGGCAAGATGACCAAGGACAGCACCTTCGCCGCCGACGACCACCGCGCCTTCAACCGCCATGGCGAGGCTTTCGACATGGGCGAAACCTTCTCCGGTGTGCCCTATGACGTGGCACTGGCAGCCGTCGAAGAACTGCGCGCCATGGTGCCCCAAGGGGCGACCATGGCGCAATTCGCCCTGCGCTGGATCCTGATGGAGGACGCCGCCACCGTGGTGATCCCCGGCGCGCGCACAGCCGCGCAAAGCACCGCCAATGCCGGGGCCGATGCGCTGGCCCCCTTGCCCGCCGCCACGATGGAGGCCTGCCGCGACGTCTATCAGCGCCTCATCGCGCCCCACGTCCACCAGCGCTGGTGATCAACGCAGGAAGGGGGGCTTCACCCCCCTCGGAGCATGCGCTCCTCACCCCCTGAGGATATTTGAACAGAGAAGAATGAGGCAGGGTTTTGCCCTATCTTCTCTGCCGAAATATCGTAGGGAGAGGTCCGGAGAGAGCAGACAACCCTTTCCGGGGCCGGGGAAGCAAACCGCCCTTGAAGGCTTTATTCCTCGCCCGGCAGCACCCGCACCGCGCCCTTGTCGGCCGATGCCGCGAACAGCGCATAGGCCCGCAGCGCCTGGCTCACCTTGCGCGACCGGGGCTTGGCGGGTTTCCAGCCCAGCTTGTCCTGCTCGGCCCGGCGTGCGGCCAGTTCCGCCTCGCTGATGCGCAGGTTGATCGTGCGGTTCGGGATATGGATGTCGATCATGTCGCCCTCGCGCACCAGCCCAATCGCACCGCCCGAGGCCGCCTCGGGGCTGGCGTGGCCGATCGACAGGCCCGAGGTCCCGCCCGAAAAGCGGCCATCGGTCAGCAGGGCGCAAACCTTGCCCAGCCCTTTGGACTTCAGATAGCTGGTCGGATAAAGCATCTCCTGCATCCCCGGTCCGCCCTTCGGCCCTTCATAGCGGATCACCACCACATCGCCGGCCTTCACCTCATTGTTCAGGATGGCGGCCACCGCGGCGTTCTGGGATTCATAAACTTTCGCGGGGCCGGAAAAGACAAAGATCTCCTCCTCCACCCCTGCCGTCTTCACGATGCAGCCATCCACCGCGATATTGCCTTTCAGCACCGCCAGACCGCCCTCTTTGGTAAAGGCATGCTCCACCGACCGGATCACGCCCTTTTCCCGGTCAAGGTCCAGTTCTTTGTAGCGCTTGTCCTGACTGAAGGCGGTGGCCGAGCGCACATTGCCCGGCGCCGCCTTGAAGAAGTGGCGGACGTTTTCATGGTTGGTGCGGCTGATGTCCCAATGATCCAGCGCCGCGCCCATGGTGGGCGAATGCACCGTCACGCAATCGCGGTTCAACAGCCCGCCCTTGTCCAACTGGCCAAGGATCGACATGATCCCGCCCGCGCGATGGACATCTTCCATATGCACATCCTGCTTGGCCGGGGCCACCTTGCACAGGCAGGGCACGCGGCGGCTGAGCTGGTCGATATCGTCCTGATCGAAATCGATCCCGCCCTCATGCGCGGCAGCAAGGATATGCAGGATCGTGTTGGTCGATCCGCCCATCGCAATGTCCAGCGCCATGGCGTTCTCGAAGGCCGCCTTGTTGGCCACGTTGCGCGGCAGGATGCTGGCATCGTCCTGTTCGTAATAGCGCTTGGCCAGATCGACGATCAGATGCCCCGCCTCCACGAACAGCCGCTTGCGATCGCCATGCGTGGCCAGCGTCGACCCGTTGCCGGGCAGCGACAGGCCCAGCGCCTCGGTCAGGCAGTTCATCGAATTGGCGGTGAACATGCCGCTGCACGATCCGCAGGTCGGGCAGGCGGCCTTTTCGATCTCTTCCACCTCGGCATCGGTGTAGGACGCGTCCGCCGCCACGACCATGGCATCCACCAGATCCAGCGCGACCTCCTTGCCCTTAATGATGGCCTTCCCGGCCTCCATCGGCCCGCCAGAGACGAACACCACCGGGATGTTCAGCCGCATCGCCGCCATCAGCATGCCGGGGGTGATCTTGTCGCAGTTGGAAATGCACACCATCGCATCGGCGCAATGGGCGTTGGCCATGTATTCCACCGAATCCGCGATGATCTCGCGCGAGGGCAGGGAATAAAGCATCCCGTCATGGCCCATGGCGATCCCGTCATCCACCGCGATGGTGTTGAACTCCTTCGCCACACCCCCCGCCGCCTCAACCTCGCGCGCGACAAGCTGGCCCAGATCCTTCAGATGCACATGGCCCGGCACGAACTGGGTAAAGCTGTTGACGATGGCGATGATCGGCTTGCCGAAATCGCCATCCTTCATCCCCGTCGCACGCCAAAGGCCACGTGCCCCGGCCATGTTGCGGCCATGGGTGGTGGTGCGGGAACGATAAACGGGCATAGCGGCTCCTCCGGCTGACATGTCGGTGGGACATGGCATTCGCGCCTTGGCAGGTCAAGCGAAAGCCCGGTCAGATCAGCCCGCGGCCACCAAGATTCCGCATCAAGGCCGACGTGCCAAAGGTCCATTCCGGGGCCTCGGTCGCCAGCCGCACTGTGTTGGTCAGCGCCCCCAGTTCAGGTGCCGCGATGGTCACCACATCGCCCAGATGATGGGTGAACCCCTGCCCCGGCGCGCCCCGATCCTGCACCGGCGCGAACATGGTCCCGCAATACAGCACGAACCCATCCGGATACTGATGATGCCGCCCGCGCGCCTGCCCCACCAGATCGGCCGGATCGCGGCTGATCTCGGCCATCGACGACCGGCCTTCCATCACGAAGCCGTCCTCGCCCTGCACATGCAGCGACAGCTCGATCCGCCGCACGTGATCGAGCGTAAAGCCCTCGTCGAAGATGCGGATGAATGGCCCAAGGCTGGCGGCGGCGTTGTTGTCCTTGGCCTTGCCCAGCAGCAGGGCCGACCGTCCCTCGACATCGCGCAGGTTCACGTCATTGCCCAGCGTCGCACCGACGATCCGGCCCGTGGAATCCACCGCCAGCACGACCTCGGGTTCCGGGTTGTTCCAGTGGCTCACCGGATGCAGCCCGACGCTTGCGCCCCAGCCCACCGCCGCCATCGGCTGCGCCTTGGTAAACACCTCGGCATCCGGGCCGATTCCCACCTCAAGGTATTGCGACCACAGCCCTTCATGCTGCAACAGCCGCTTCACCTCTGCCGCCTCGTCCGATCCCGGCACCAGATCGCGCAGGCTATCGCCGATCACCCGCGCCACCCGGCCGCGGATCGCATCCGCCCGCCCCGGATCGCCGCCTGCGCGTTCCTCGATGACCCGTTCGATCATCGACCGCGCAAAGGTCACGCCACAGGCCTTGATCGCCTGCAGATCGACCGGCGCGATCAGCCGGGTGATCCCGCCCGTCCCTTCCACCGAGGCTTGCGCCAGCGCCTCCAGCGACCCGATCCCCTCACCGGCAATCCCCGCAACAAAAGCCCCGATATCGGGCTGTTCCAGCAGATCGCGCATTGTGGGCGCCTCAGACGTGGTGATGTCCACCACCTCATCGCCCCGCACCACCACCACCGATGGGCCGATCCCGCGCCGCCACACACGGCCGACGAAAAGGCCCTCTTCCGGCAGATTCAGCATGCATTCCCCCCAAGACTCTCCGGTCCTCGGCGACATGTTTGCGTAAACAATACGCCAAGGGCAAGCCGTGGTGATGCAAGATCAGATGCGACTTTCGGTCAATCCGGCTGCCGCCCGGTCACGCCCTGCGGCGCCACCTCTCAGACCGGCTTGCGCGGCCGCGCCACGTCATTCGCCCCCTCTTCCTCCGGACCAAGGCCATAGCTCATCCGCTTCATCTGCGCGATGACCCGCTCCATCTCATCCTCCGGCAGCACCGGCGGCTCGCCCAGCGCCAGCGCCTGCACATACATCCGCGCCAGCGTCTCCACCTCCACCGCCATCCACAGCGCGCCCTCCAGCGTGGTGCCAAGGCTGATCTGCCCGTGCTGGCCCAGAAGGCAGGCCATCCGCCCCTCCAGCGCCTCGATCGCCGCATCCGACAGGGCCTGCGTGCCAAAGGTCGCATAGCGCGCACAGCGCAGCGTGTTGCCCCCCATCACCCCCACCATGTAGTGAAAAGCCGGGATCGTGCGGTGGTGGCAGGCGACCGATGTGGCAAAGGCCGAATGGCAATGCAGCACCACATTCACATCCGGCCGCGCCTTCAGGATATCGCGGTGGAACCGCCATTCCGACGAAGGCCGCCGCCCGGCATAGCTGCCATCCCACCCCATCTCCACCAGATCCTCGGGCTCCATCCCGTCATAGGGCAGCGAAGACGGCGTGATCAGGAACCCGTCGCCAAACCGCACCGACAGGTTGCCCGCCGTGCCCTGATTGATGCCCGTCTCGTTCATCTTGCGGCAGGTCTGCACCATCTGGCGGCGCAGGGTCAGTTCGGCGTCAGTCATGTCATGGATTCCTTGGCAAGCGCGCGCCAGCGCGCGGCGTAGTGGGTCAGATCAGGCAGTCCCAAAAGGGGCTGCGGTTCGGTCAGATGCAGGGGCGGCATCCGCCGCCCCCCCGCGCACAGCGCCGCCGCCCCGGCGGCAATGCCATAGCTTTCCGCGTGAACCCGCGTCTCGCGCCCCGGTCGCAGCGCGGCTACCAGCGCGGCAAAGGCCGGATCGCGCAGAAAACTGCCGTCCAGCACCCAAGGCCGGTTAGGGTCCAGTCGATTGCCACATTCCAGCGTCAACAGCGCCACATAGAGCACCGCCAAAGCATGACGTTCCGCCGCGCCTTCAGGCACAGGCCCCACAATCCGCCCCTTGCCCGCCGTGCCCGGAAACTGCCCGTCATTCGTGCCAAAAGACGGCAGCGCCATCGTCCCCCGCGCAATCAGCCGCGACAGCACATCCAGGTCCGCCCTCACGCCATCCGGCTGCGCGCCCGCCACCGCCGCATATTCCCGCCCGCCCATGGTCAGCGCGCCACCCACGAGTGCGCCCGCCACATCCGCGTTGCAGGTCATCCCCCGCGCCTCTTCCAGCCGCGACAAGTCCATCCGGTCGGCCAATCCCACGATCCACGTCCCGGTCGAGATGACGCAAAGCCCCTCCATCCCCGCCGCGCGATAGCGGTGGAAATTGGCGCTGGAATCATGCATCCCCGCATGCACCCGCATCTTCGGCACGCCCTGCGCCACCAGCGCCGCCCGCACCTCGCCCAGATCGTCCGACGCCCGCGCAAAGGGCGGCATCAGCCGCCCCCACCCCCGCGCGGCCACGATTGGCGACCAGCACCCCCGCGCCACATTCCACAGATGCGATTGCGCCCCAAGGATCGTGGCCTCGCTCACCGCCACACCCGTCAAGCGCCAGGCCCAGTATTGCGGGATGCCCAGACACCACCGCGCCCGCGCGAAATCAGCAGGCCGCTCCCGCTCGGCCCAGAACATCTGCCGCGCGGTATGGGTCGCGGCCATCATCACCGCCGATCCGCGGTCAAGAAAGTCGCCGGCCAAGGGCGCATAATCCTCGGCCAACCCGTCCGGCAAAGGCTGCTCATAATCCACCATCGGCAGCACGGTCCCGTCACCGCCCGCATCAGGATCGTCACCCACCAGCACGCCGCCGGACCCATGCCCCGATGCCACGAAATGTGCTAAAGGATGCCGCGCGCCAAGCGCAGCCAGCCCCGCCAGCACCCATGCGTTCAAAGCCTTCAGGTCGTGATGCCGCCATGGCGGACCGGGCAGCACCGGGTTGGGTGTGGACAGCGTCTCCACCACATGCCCATCCGCATCGCAGGCCGACAGCTTCACGTTGGATTTGCCCACATCCAGAACCGCGATGCTTCCCGGCCCCGCCATGGCCTAACCGTTCGCCAGCCGGAAATCCGCGCCCCGGCTCTGTTCCATCACGAACCGCCCATTGGGCAGATCATTGCCATCCAGCTTCCACGCTATCTCCTCCGCCGTCAGGTCATAATGCCGCCACCGCGCCGTCAGCCGCGCGCGCAGCACCGGTTCGGGCACATCGACCAGCACCGCCACATCGAACAGGGGCCGCAGCCGCGACCAGGGCTCTTGCCCCAGCAGCAGATAATTCCCCTCGACGATGATCACCGGCACCTCTGCCGAAATCATCCGCGCCCCCGCCCGCGCGATCTCGATATCGCGGTCAAAGACCGGCACGGCCACGAAATCTTCATCCCGCGCCCTGAGCCGCTTCAGCGTGTGGAAAAGACCCCCCACATCGAACGTCTCCGGCGCGCCCTTCCTCGGGCGCAGGCCCGCAGGCACCAGATACAGGTCGTCGTAATGGTAGCCATCCATCGGCAACACCGCCGCCAGCCCGGCCGGCCCCGCATTCAGCGCGTCGCACAGCCGCTCCGCCACGGTGGATTTGCCAGACCCCGGCGCCCCGGCAAGGGCCGCGATCACGCGCCCCCCGCCCTTTGCCCGTTCCGCCAGAAGGGCCGCCAGCCCCGCAATGTCGATGGATGGTTCCGCCACGTCGCCCCTCAGATCAGCCGATACTGTTTGGCCTTATTGCGCAGGAAGGGCAGGCCCTTGTCCATCACCTCTTGGAAATTTTCCGCCACAGGCCGCCAGACGGCCAACCCATAGCCCACCTCGGGCGGCATGTTGATGAACGACTCCATCGCCAACCCGCCCTTGAACCCGATGGCGGCGAGCGTGGCATAAACCTCATCCCAGTCGCAGGTGCCCTCGCCCGGCGTGCCCCGGTCGCTTTCCGACAAATGGATATACCGCAGGTGTTCGCGCGCATCCAGGATGCCGTTCCCCGCCCCCTTTTCCTCGATATTCATGTGATAGGTATCAAGGTGGATGAAGATGTTATCCGCCCCCACCTTCTCGATCATCCACTTGGCCTGCCAGCCGGTGTTGATCAGGTGGTTCTCATAGCGGTTGACGGGTTCGATCCCGAAGGCGATCCCCTTCTTCTTGGCATGCTTCGCCACCGCCGCCAGCGCGCGGGCGATATTGTCATATTCCGCCATCGTCGGCGGCAGCCCCGTGCGCTGCCCGATCCCGCCATAGGTCACCCCCGACAGCGCCTCTGCCCCCATCTCGGCGGCCTTGTCGATGCTGTCGCACAGCTGTTCTATGGCCCCCTCCGGGTTCACGCTCGCCCAATTCTTCTCCGGCAAGCCCAGCGAACAGACCGCCCGCATGCTGTGCTTTTCCAGCAGCGCGCGGGTATGGGGCGCGTCCACGATGGCTGTGTTCAAAAGCGCGATCTCGATGAAATCCATCTTGTAGGCCGCGGCCTGCGGGATGGTCTTCTCCGCCCCTGCCCTGTCCCAATGCATGGTCCACATGCTGGTGTGAACGCCGAAACCTTCCATTCTATCCTCTCCCTCGTTTTCGTTCTTTCCATCGCCCCGCGCCCCAGCGCAGGATCATCACAGCCACCAGAAACAACCCCCAGACCGCGGTCGAAAGATGCTGGTTCGCCCCCAACAGGTTCAGCCCCGATGACAGGACCTGCAGCACGACCAGCGCGATCACCACAGGCGCCACCCGGCCAAAACCGCCGAACGGGTCCACCCCGCCCAGAAAACAGGCCAGCACGGTGACCAAGAGCAGCGCCTCGCCATGGCCCACGCGCACCGAATTGAACCGCGACAGCATCAGGATGCCCGCAATCGCGCACATCACGCCCGACAGGGTATAGATCAGCACCAGCGTCCGCTTGGCATGCACCCCGGAATAGGCCGTGGCCTTCAGGTTCGATCCCACCATCCGCGCCGCAAACCCATGCCGCGTGCGCGTCAGCAGGATATGCCAGACCACCGCACAAACCCCGAACAGGATCAGCGGCACCGGTATCCCCAGCACCGACCCATGGCCCAGCGTGGCCAGATAGGGCGGAAACCCCGAAATATCCCCGCCCTTGGTCAGAAACTCGCCAAGCCCCCGCAGGAAGATCATCATCGCCAGCGACACAAGGATCGGATGCGCCCCGATATAGGCGATCACCGCCCCCATCGCCGCCCCTGACAGCGCCCCCACCCCCAGCGCCAGCACGGACCCCAGCACAAAGGGCAATATCCCCGCCTCTGCCCCGCCAAACTGCATCAGCACATACGCCAGCGTCAGCCCGGCCATGTTCGCCGTGTAGATGATCGCCAGATTGAACCCGCCCGAAATGATCGGGATCAGCATCGCCAGCGTCAGTATCCCCAATTCCGGCAACTGAAACGCGATGGACCCAAGGTTAGCCCCCGTAAGGAAATTCGGTGCCGTCAGGCCGAACACCACCACCACCAGCAGCAGGAACCCCAGCAGCCCCGGCACTTCCGGCCCAAGGGCCTGTTTCAACCGGTCCATCATTCCCGGTCCCTCCGCTTGGGTGCCAGTATCGCGGCCAGATCGATGTTGGATGTCGAAATCGCGGCCAGAATGATGATCCCCACCACCATCTTGAACGCATAAGGGGAAACCCCCAGCAGGTTCAGCCCGTTCTGCGCCACGGCCACCAGCATCACGCCCAGCACGCAGCCCAAGACCGACCCGCGCCCGCCCCCCAGCCGTGCGCCCCCCAGCACCACGGCGGCCAGCACGTCCAACTCCCGCCCGATCAGCGCATTAGGCACCACCTCGCGGGTGATATGCGCCTGCATCAGCCCGGCAATGCCCGCCATCATCCCGCACCATCCAAAGGCAATCGCCTGCATCAGCCAGATGTTGATCCCCGCCCGCCGCGCCCCTTCCGGGTTGTCGCCAAAGGCGTAAAGCTGCCGCCCCGTCGTCGTGTGCCGGATCAGCGCCCATGTCGCGATCAGGCAGGCCACCATCACCGCCACCGGCAACCGGATATCGGCCCAACCGGTTTCCGTCTGGTATTCCCAAAGGTAGATCGGCTGCGACAGCCAATCCGGCAGGCTATAGATGCTGCGCCCCCCGGTGAAGAACATCAGCAGCCCGAAAAAGGCGTTAAAGGTGGAAATCGTCACCACGATGGAAATGATCCGGAACCCGTGGATCAGCGCGGCATTCACCAGCCCCAACCCGATGCCCAGCGCGATCACCAGCGCGAAACCCAGCGCCCAGTTGCCCCCGCCCATCCCGATCAGGGCCGAGACAGCAAGGTACTGCACCACCGACGCCGCAACCGCGAAAGAAATGTCGATCCCCCCCGCGATCAGCACCACCAGCAATCCCACCGCCCAGATCAGGTTCACCGCGTTGTTGTTCAACAGCGATGTCAGATTGCCCAGCGTCAGGAATTGCGGCGAGGCCACCGACAGGAACCCCACGATCAGAACCAGTACCGCCAGAAGCTTTGCCTCGGCCGGATAGGCGCGCAGGAAATCACGCATAGACCGCCGCCTCCATGTCCTGCAGCGGGGTGCTGCGCGGGTCATATTCGCCCACGATCCGCCCCCCCGCCATATGCAGCACCCGGTCTGCGTTCACATGCACCTCCGACACCTCATCCGATATCAGCAATATCGCCAGCCCCTTCGCTGCCAACTCCCGCACGATGCGGAAAATCCCCGCCCGCGCGCCCACATCCACCCCCACCGTGGGGCAGTCGAGGATCAGCACCTTCGGCTCCGTCGCCAGCCATTTCGCCAGCACCACCCGCTGCTGATTGCCCCCTGACAGGGTGGAAACCGCATCCCCCGGCTTGCCGATCTTCACCGCCAACTCGCGCACCCAATGCGCCACCAGATCCTCCTGCCGCCTTAGCGACAACAGCCCCGACGCCCCCGTGATCCGCCGCAACACCGCCAACACGGCATTGTCCGAAATGCTCTGCGGCTGGATCAGCCCCAGCGCCAGCCGATCCTCGGACACATAGGCGATGCCCGCCGTCACCGCGTCGCGGTTCGACCGCATGCGCAGCACCCTGCCCTCCAGCCGGATCGTGCCCGCATCGGCGCGGTTCATCCCGAACAGCACATGGCTCAATTCCGTCCGCCCCGCGCCGATCAACCCGGTCAGGCCCAGCACCTCGCCCCGGCGCAGGGCAAAGGTCACATCGCGGAACTCCTTTCCCCGCGACAGCCCCTCCACCTCCAGCACGGCCGGATCGCCGGACGTGTCCCGCGCCATCACCTGATGATCCAGCGTCTTACCCGTCATCAACTCGGTCAGCCGCGCCTGCGTCATGCCTTCTGTCGGATAGACACCCACCAGCCGCCCATCGCGCAGCACCGTCACCCGGCTGGAAATCTCCAGCACCTCAGCCAAACGATGGCTCACGAACACCACCGCCACCCCCCGCGCCGACAGTGTGCGCACCACCGCCAGCAGCGCATCCGTCTCGGCCTGCGTCAGCGACGCCGTCGGCTCATCCATGAAGATTAGCCGCGCCTCCGACACCAGCGCCCGCGCAATCGCCACCACCTGCCGCGCCGCAATCGGCAGCGTGCCCAGCCGCGCATCCAGATCCAGCGACACCTCAAGCCGCGCCAGCGCCGCCTCGGCCGCCGCACGCAGGGCGTGGTGATCCACCCGGCGCGGACGGTTGCCCAAAAGGCTTTCAAAAGCGATGTTTTCCGCCACCGTCATTTCCGGAAACAACGCCAGATCCTGCCAGATCACGGCAATGCCCCGCTGCCGCGCCAGATTGGGCGTGATCGCCGCCAACCCTTCGCCAAACAGCGCCATGTCGGCCCCTGCCTCGGGCTGATAGACCCCGGTGATGATCTTGATCAGCGTGCTTTTCCCGCAGCCGTTTTCCCCGGCCAGACAATGCACCTCACCCTGCCCCACCTCAAAAGACACGTCCTGCAACGCCTTCACCCCGCCGAAAACCTTCGACACTTTGGCAAAGCGGATGGCAGAGGGCTGTTCGGTCACGTCGGTGGGTTCCACGCAAAAGGGCAGGCTCCAGGTGCCGCGCACCCGACGATTGGTAAAGAAAACCGCGTCCGGGGACGAGGGAGAAACACCCCCGGACGCGACGCATCACCCCTTGGTCACAGGCCCAGATCGGCCAGACCGTCCACCGTCTCGGCGTTGATCGCGATCAGGTTGTTGGTGATAATGTCTTTGCCCGCCGCATCCGGCGACACGACACCCAGACCCGGAATATCCGTGCCCTCGGTGATCTCGGTCCCGTCCACCAGCATCTTGCCCATGGTCACAAAGACGCGGCCCGCCTCTGCCGGGTTCCACATGAACCCGCCCGAAATCGCGCCCGACTTCACCAGATCACGGCCCTGCCCCGGCGAGAACGGCCCGATCACATGCACCGATCCGGTCTTGCGCTGCTCCTCGATGGCGCGGCCCGCACCAATGGGCCCTTGCGACCCAAAGGCGAGGAAGCCGCCAAGGTTCGGATTGGCCGCCATCAGATCCAGCGCCGTCTTGCGGCTGTCATCCACGTTCTCGGCCACGCCATAGCGTTCGCCCACCGGCTTCATGTCGGGGTATTTCTCGGCCAGATAGGCAATCGCTGCATCGGCCCAGGCATTGTGCAAGGGCACGGTCAGGCTGCCGACGAACACGCCATATTCCCCCTTGCCGCCCATCTTCTGCGCCAGCAATTCGGCATGGGTTTCCCCAAAGCCCTGCGCCGAGGCCATCTCGAAGTTCCAGTCGACATTGTTGATCCCTGGCCCCTCGTGGCTGACGACCTTGATCCCCGCCGCGCGTGCCTTTTCCAGCACCGGCTCCAGCGCGGCCTCGTCATTCGGGACCACGCCGATCACATCCACACCCTTGGCGATCAGGTCCTCGATGGCGCGCACCTGCAGCGCCGGATCGGCCGAGGTGGGGCCGATCATGCTGGCATCCATGCCCAGCTCTTCGCCCTTTTCCTTGATTCCCATCTCCATGGCGTTGAACCACGGAATACCGCCGATCTTCACCACCACGCCCATCGTCGGCTTGTCCTGCGCAAAAGCGCCGCCAGACAGCGAAGCAGCAAAGGCAACACCCGCCATCAAGGCGGTCAAGGTACGTCTTTTCATTGTCTTCCTCCCATGGTGGCGCCCTGCGGGCACCTGCGCTTGCACCATCGATTGCGCAGATCGGCACAGATACAAACCCTCCTCAAGGCCAGCACCCGGATTTCACAGCGTCAGACCGACTTCTCAGACAGGCGCCACAGATTTGCACAATCGATATTGCACATGAAGCCAACAAACCTCTAGACTCGTCAAGAAGTTTCTTGGACGGTGCCCCGAACAGGGTCTGACATGACGACACACAGCCGCAAGGCCACCATCTTCGACATCGCAAAACTGGCGGGTGCTTCCCCGTCAACCGTCAGCGCCGCCCTGTCCGGCGCATGGAAATCACGCCGGATCAGCGAAACCACGGTCGAACTGATCCGCCGCATCGCAGAAGAACAGGGCTATTCCACCAACATGCAGGCCCGCGGCCTGCGGCAGGCACGCTCCGGCCTCGTCGGGATGATCATTCCCGTCCATGACAACCGTTATTTCAGCTCCATGTCGCAAAGCTTCGAATCCTTCGCCCGCGACCGGGGCCTTGTCCCCGTCATCGCCTCGTCGATGCGCGACCCGGTCGAGGAACGCCGCATCGTGCAGACGCTGATCTCCTATGCGGTCGACTACATCTTCGTGGCCGGCGCCACCGACCCCGCCGCCATCACCGACTTGTGCAACGCCGCCAACCTGCGGCATGTGTTTGTCGATCTTCCCGGCCCCGGCGCGCCTTCGGTGATTTCCGACAATTACCACGGCGCGAAGGTGCTCACGCAAACCCTGCTCGATGCACAGGCCCGCAGCGCCGATCCGGCACGCGACCGGCTGTTCTTCATCGGCGGGGTGGCAACCGATTACGCCACCTCCCGCCGCATCGAAGGCTTCCGCGATGTGCTCACCGCCGCAGGCCTGCCCCCCGACCCGGACCAGATCATCGCCTGCGGCTATCCCCCCCGCCGCGCCATGCAAGAAATCGCCGCGCTCTGCGCCCGGCTTGGCGGCCTGCCCGCCGGGCTCTTCGTCAATTCCCTGACCGCTTTCGAAGGCGTCCTAGGTCATTTCGTCCATCTGCCGCCGGGCAGTTTCGACGCCTCTGTCATCGGATGCTACGATTACGACCCCTTCGCCGCCTACCTGCAGTTTCCCGTCCACATGGTCCGCCAGGACAGCCACCGCCTGATCGCCGAGGCCTACCGCCTGATCGAAACGCCCCACCCCGGCATCACGGTCAAGGAGGTGGAACCCGAACTGATCCCGCCGCGCACCATCTATGCCGGGCCCTTCGGCGAACATGGCTAAGGGGGCAGGCCTGCGCCCACCCCCCTTGCCTGCAGTGCAGTTGTGGCTTCAGTAGTCCAGACGCTGGCTCAGGATCGTGTTGGTCGCCGCATCGACATACATCTCGACCCGCTTACCTTCCGGGGTGATGACCTTCATCTCCACCACCGTTCCGTCCTCACGGCTGATCTCCAGCACGTCATAGCCGCGGGTTTCCCAATCGGCCACCACATCGGCCAGCACCGGCAGGATGACCCCCGTCCCGTAACCACCGTTGTCATCATAGCCCACATCGTCGCTGCCATGGCCGCTGGTGTCGCCGCCATTGTCGTCGCTGGTGCTGTCATTGCTGTCATCGCCATTGCTGTCGCTGGTGTGGCCACCGCTAGAGCCGCTGTTGTCGTAACCGCCATGGTCATCGCTGCTGCTGCTGCTGCCGCTGCTGTCGTCGCTGCTCTGGTCGTCGCTGCCGGCAAAGGCCACATTCGGCACCGATGTCAGCGACAGCGCCCCAACCACGGCCGCAACCATGGCGATGCCCATCGAAGCATGTCCTGCATTCTTAAGGTCCTTGGCGTTCATTGGTTCATCCTCTCGTTTTTCCATTGCCCCAACTCTCGGGATGCACCAGCCTTGCCATGAGTCGTCTGACAGCCGCCTGACCGCACCTGTCAGCCAATTGTCAGCTTCACTCCGGTACATCGCGTGCATGACCCGTTCCGCCTTCCTCCTCCTCCTCGCGATTCTGAGCGTCGCCACGCCCGCCATCGCAAAGGATGGCGATGATGATGGCGGCGGCAGTGGCAGTAGTGGCAATAGTGGCAGTGGTGGCGGTGATGAAGACAATGGCGGCGACAGCAACGGTGCCGACAGCGCCGATGAGGACGAAGACGCCGATGACAGCGACCGCGCCCGCAATGGCGTATCCTCCGGCGCGATCCTGCCCCTTGCCGCCATCCTGTCAGACGTCGAAAACCACTTCGGCGCGCGTATGATCAACGCCGAATTGCACCGCAAGAGCGGCCGCCTGATCTATGCGCTGGAACTCATCACCCCGGCAGGCCGGGTGCTCGATGTGCAGGTCGATGCCGCCACCGCCCGCATCCTCAGGGTCGATGACTGATGCGCGCGCTTGTCGTCGAAGATGACAGCCGCATCGCGGATATGGTCTCCACCGCCCTCACCGCCGCAGGCTTCCGCGCCGAATGCGTGACCGATGGCGAAACAGCATGGTTCCAAGGCGGGACCGAAGATTACGATCTGGTCATCCTCGATCTGGGCCTGCCCCGGCTCGATGGCCTGACGCTTCTGAAACGCTGGCGCGCCGAAGGGCGCGGCTTTCCCATCCTGATCCTGTCGGCCCGCGGCACCTGGTCCGAACGCGTCGAAGGGATCGAAGCGGGGGCCGATGACTACCTTCCCAAACCCTTCATGGTCGAAGAAATGACCGCCCGCGCCCGCGCCCTGATCCGCCGCGCCGCCGGGCAGGCGCAGCCCTTGCACCATGTGGGCGGCCTGACCATCGACCTCAACCGCATGACGGTGCAGCGTGACGGCCTGCCCGTGGCCCTCACCCCGCTGGAATTCCGGCTCCTGTCCTATCTGCTTCTGAACCGCGACAGGACGGTGTCGCCCACCGAACTGCTCGACCATCTTTATGGCACCGAAGACGGGCGCGAGGCCAACGCGGTGGAGGCTGTCATCACCCGCATGCGCCGCAAACTCGGGGCCGCCGCCATCGAAACCCGGCGCGGCTTCGGCTATACGCTGGGCGGCGATCCATGACACGCGGCTCCCTGCGCCTGCGTCTGGCGCTGGCGGGGGGGCTGGCGCTCATCATCACCCTGATCGCGGCGCAATTCGGCCTGTCGATCCTGTTCAACCGCCATGCCGAACGCGCCATCGCCACCGATCTGTCGGATCTCTCCGATTACCTCGTTGTCACGCTCGACCCTGCCGCCGATGGCAGCCTGTCGCTGACCGCCCCCCCCCCCGACCCGGCCTTCAACCGCCCCTATTCCGGCCGCTACTGGGCGGTGTCCGTGGGCGATCAGACATGGGCGTCCCGCTCACTGTGGGATTTCACACTCACCCTGCCCCCCGCCCCGCCCCCGGGCGAAGGTGTGCTGCTCACCCTGCCCGGCCCGCAAGACACCGCACTTCTGGCCTTCGATCGCACCGTGATCCGCCCCACCCCGGCGGGCGAACGTCAGGTCCGCATCACCACCGCGCTGGACCGCGCGCGCATCGACGCGGCCCGCGCCGCCTTCGGTGCCGACATGCTGCCCTGGCTGGCCGCACTGGGCCTGACCATCCTCGCCGCCGGTGCCATGCAGATCCGCGTGGGCCTTGCCCCGCTGGCCACCCTCGGCCAGCGCCTCCAATCCCTCACCTCCGGCGCGCAGGACCGCATCGGCGACAGCGTCCCGCAGGAACTCGCCCCCCTCGCCCGCCAGATCGACCACCTCCTCGACGCCCGCGCGACCGAGATCGACCGCTCCCGCCGCCGCGCCGCCGATCTGGCCCATGGCCTCAAAACCCCGCTGCAGGCCCTGCTGGGCGATGCCGCCCGCCTGCGCGACGCAGACCGCCAGAGCGAGGCGGCCGGGATCGAGGCCGTTGTCCGCTCCATCCGCCTGCAAGTCGACCGCGAGTTGACCCGCGCCACCCTTGCCGGCGGCACCCCCGGCACCACCGCCGATGCCGCCCGCGCCCTGCGCGGTGTGACGGCCGTCCTGCAACGCACCCCTCGCGGCGCGGCCCTCGCGTGGCAAATCGATGCCACCGAGGGCCTCTCCGCCCGCATCGACAGCGCAGACCTGACCGAGGCGCTGGGCGCGCTCCTCGAAAACGCCGTGGCCCATGCACAGGCCCGCATCGCCCTCTCGGCCCGGCGCGATGGCGCGGCCATCGTGATCACGCTTCAGGATGACGGGCCGGGCATGCCACCGGATCAGATCACCCGCCTGCGCCAGCGCGGCCATCGGCTCGACACAGCCGATCCGACCGATGGCGGCACCGGTCTGGGTCTGGCCATCGCAGATGAAATCGTGACCCGCGCCGAAGGCCAGCTTGATTTCGACAGCGCCGCAACCGGCCTGACCGTCACGCTGCGCCTGCCATCCGCGGCCTGAAACCCAAAGGCAGCCGCAGGCCGGGCTGGCACCAAGGCGCTTGCCCCACCCCGGCCGTTCCGGGCTTCGCGCAAGTATCAGTGGATCGGTTCACCCAATCGGCACTGCAGCAGCGCCACAAACCTTTCGCGCAACTCGGGCTGGCCGGACAGGATCGTCATCACCTCATTGGCACCCCAATCGCCAACATCGATCTGCCCGGTCTGCGCCCATTGGCCGAGCAGTGTCTGAAGCTCCGTCAAGTCACGATCGTACATCTGTGCCAAATCCGCCTGTGTTTCCCGCACCTTAATATATCTCACCCCTATCAAAGGCAATCGGCCCACCGTCCCGCAAAGGGCCGAGACCTTGGGTAACACCGCCATCGGCCAAAGGTCCTACCGCCCCACGAACTCAAAGGCAAAGCGCATCGACGCGCCCTCGGGCGGTGGCGGAAAGGGGGCCGCGCGGCGGATATGATCCAGTGCCACCTGATCCAGCGCCCCTGATCCGGACGATGCCACCACCGCCACCCGCCGCAATCCACCATCGGCCCCGATCTCGAACCCCACGGTCACCACCCCCCGCTCCGGTGCCTTGTGCCGCCGCAGCCGTGCAATCTGGCGAAGCACCTGATCCCCATAGCGCGCCGCCGCCTGCCCGCCCGCCGCGCGCCGCTCCGGCGCGGGCCGCGCCGCCTGATCCGACCCCGCCGCCTGCGCCGGCGCCACCGCGCTCTGCGCCCGCTCGGCCTGCGCCTCCGGCTGCGGCGCGGCGGCCTGCGCAGCCTCGGCCTGCTGCGCCTCACCTTTCGCAGGGTCGGGCCGAACCACGGGACGCGGGCTCTGTGCCAAATCCAGCGCGGGCGCATCAGGCACCGGCGGCGGGGCCGCCGCCATCACCGGCGGGGCGTCCGCCTGCGGCAGGTCCATCACCGGCCGCAGGTCCGGGCGCGGCATGGCCACCGGCTCGGGCACCGCAACCGGCAGCTCAGGCGCTGCCTCGCCCTGCGGGGCATCCGGCAACAAGGGCGCCGCAATCTCCACCACAGGCGGCACCGATGACAGCGCCGCCGACACGGGCACCACCCCCACCGACAAATCCAGCGCCACCGCCTCCACCGCCCCCGCACCTGCCGCACCCGGCGCAGACCGCAAGGCCGCCGCCGCCGCACCCCCAAACAGTGCCGCCGCCACCCCCGCCGCCGCCAACCAACCCACCAGATCGCGCCGTCCGGAACGCTCGCCCGTCATCCCCCCGCCGCCTCCTTGCCGACCAGCGCCACCTTCATCCACCCGGCGTCCCGCAGCGCATCCAGCACCGCCATCACCTGCGCAAAGGGCAGCGCCGCATCGCCCAGGATCAGCACCGCCCGCGCCCGATCCCCGCCGCTCGCCGCTTCCAGCGCCGCCGCCAACCCGTCCCGCGCCACGGCCTCATCCCCCAGCGACCACGCCCCCTCCGCCGTTACGGTCAGCCAGATCGGCTCCGCCACCCGCTCCGCAGGCGCGGCGGAACTCGTGGGAAGGGTCACCTTCACATCCACCGTCGACAGCGGCGCCGCCACCATGAACACGATCAGCAAGACCAGCATCACATCGATAAAGGGCGTGACGTTGATCTCCGCCGCCACCTCATCCTCATCGCCCTCGCGCGGAAGACCTCCGCTCAGCCCGCCGCTCACACCCCCGCCCTCTGGTCGAGATCACGGCCCAGCAGCACCTCCAGCGCCACCGCCACATCCGCCATCCCCTGCCGCAATCCGGCAATCCGCCGCTGCACCGCGTTATAGACCACCACCGCCGGGATCGCCGCCACCAGCCCGAACCCCGTCACCAAAAGCGCTTCGGCAATCCCCGGTGCCACCACGGCAAGGTTTGTCGTCCCCTCCGCGCTGATCGCAAGGAAAGACGACATGATCCCCCACACCGTCCCGAACAACCCGATGAAGGGCGCCGTCGCCGCCACCGTGGCCAACAGGCCCGTCCCCCGCCGCAGCCGCGCCGCGGCCTGCCCGCCAATCCGGTCCACTCGCAGGCGCACCCGCTCCTTCACGCCCTCAGGCCCTGCCTGCGCCAGCACCGGCAGAGCCAGCGCATATTCCTCAACCGCCGCGCCCGCCATCCCCGCCGCCACACAGCGCCGCCCGTCAAGGATCCGCGCCGCCTCCTCCAGCGTCCCGGCCCGGCCCAGCGACCGAAAGCTCTGCCGCAACCGATGCCCCGCCAGCCACAACTCCCCGGCCTTGAACAGCAGCACCGTCACCACGGCAAACAGCCCTAGGCCCAGCACAAGGCTCACCCCCTGCACTACCCAATGCGCCGCCAAGATCATCTCGACCACCGGCACTGGAGCATGCACTGGCGCATGCAGCGGCGCAGCCGTTGCAGGGGGGGTCAGGGGGGCGGCATCGCCCCCCTGCTGCGCCAAGGCAACCCCCGGCATTGCCACAAGACCCACAAGCCCCCGCATCAGAACGCGATCCGCTTGGCCACCGACAGCTTCGCCGTCCGCCCCACCGCGTTATCCAGCGAAAGGTTGTTGCGATAGGCCCGGTCAAACACATTCTCGACCGACAGGTTCACATCCAGCCCCGCCAAAGGCCCCGCTTCCGGCGACCAGGTCAGGAACACATCATGCGTGTCATAAGACGCGCCAGATGTCGTGGCGCTCGACGTGCGGATCTTGTCGAAATAGCTCGCCCGCCACCCTACCGTCACCCCCTGCTCCGGCAGCTTCGCCCCCAGCGTGACCACCACATTCTCGGCTGGCGTATCGGCAAGCGTCAGCCCGGTCGCCTTGTTCTTCGACTTCACATGGGAATACGCCACCTGCGCGAACCACCGCTCCGCATCATAGGCGGCCTCGATCTCCGCCCCCCACAACTCCGCCGCCGCGATGTTGGAAAAATACGGCACCGCCGGCCCCCCCGCCACGCGCGGCGTGGTGGCGATCATGTTGGTCAGGTCGTTGTGAAACGCCGTCACCTTCATCTGGAAACTGTCACCCTCGGCCAGCAGCCCGTCGCGCTGATACGTGAACCCCAGCTCCAACGTATCCGCCTCTTCCTTCAACAGGTTCAGGCTCGGCGTCCGCGCGGGCAAAGCGCCCGCCGCCTCACTGGAATACAACTCGTCCAGCGTCGGCATCCGCTCCGTCCGCGCCAGCGAGCCGAAAATTGCAAAGCTGCCGCTCACCTCATACATCGCCGCGATCTTGGGTGACACGGCGGTATCCTCCTGCGCCGATGCCCCTGCCGCCACCGCCGCAGCCCCCGGCGTCTGCTCGGCCATATCCACCCGCACGCCCGGAATGATCGTCAGCCCCTCGCCATAGGTGAACTCGCCCTGCGCATAAAGCCCGATCCGCCGATCCTCCCCCTCCGGGTGGAACCCCAACGCCCCCAGCGATGATGTCGCGCGGCGCTCCTGCTCGGAATATTGCACCCCGACCGTCAGGTAATTCTCCCACGCCCCTGCGCTCAGGTCCGCCGTATTCTCCAGCTTCAGCGTTGTCGTGGCATAGCCATAGGAACTGTCGCACAGCACCTGAAACGTCCCCGGCGCACAGGACGCGCCGAACGAGAAGTTGTCCTTCTCCACACTCGTATCGGTAAATGACAGTTGCGCCGTCACATCCAGCAGCGGGTTGTCGCGGACCTCATGCCGCCAGGCCAGCGTCAGCGTGTCATCCACCGCATGCAGATCATGCAGTCCGAAGGCCCCCACCGTCGCGCCGCCCGTCTGCGCCACGGGCGTGCCGTCCAGATCGCTGTCCGTCCGCGACAGGCTCAGCGTCAGGCTCTGCTCGTCCTCGGCCCCCAGATACCATTTCCCCTTCAACAGCCCCGACCACCCGTCATAGGCCGAACCGGCCAGCCAGTTCCCCGCCCCGTCCACCTTGTCATTCCCGGTGGTCACGTTGACGCCGGCCAGATATTCGGCGCTGCCCGCCCGCATTGCCGAAATGATGCCCAGCTTCACCCCGTCGCCATTGCTGTCATAGGTGCTGGAAAACCGCAGCGCCCGCGTCTCGCCTTCTTCCAGAAAATCGCTGGCCTCCTTGGTGGTGAAATTCACCGCCCCGCCAATCGCCCCCGATCCATAGAGCGTCGATGAGGCAGGCCCTTTCAGAACCTCCACCCGCTTGTACAGGTCCAGATCGCCCAGAAACGACCCCATCCGATAGCTTTCATAGAACTTCGGCGCGCCATCCACCGTCACGATGATCCGCGCCTCCGATGCCGTTTGCTCGCTGTTGCCGATGCCCCGGATGTTGAAGGCCTGCCCCAAAGGCCGGGCCGAAGCCCCCGCCCCCTGCACCCCCGGCACCGCCTTGAACAGATCGCCGATGGTGGCGGGCTGATCCCGCTCCAACTCCTCGGCCTCGATCGTGCTCACGGCCTGCGGCGTGTCGATCGCGACCTTGGCCGTCCCGGTGCCAAGGATGATCCGACCCAGCACCTGAAAGAATCCGTCGCTCGCCTGCGCCGCGGCAGGCCCTGCACAGAGCAGAATCACAGGAACCGTACACAGCAGTCGCGCCCTATGGGCACCCTTAAGGATCGGCATCGCATCACCCCTTTTGTCATTGTTTTTGAAAGGGCTGGCCGGGCGGATCGCTTGGCTGGCGGCAGGTCGGTCCGTCTTGGCGGATATTCCGACTTGATCTGTCAGGAAATGGCTTCTAGAAAGCCTGACTGTAACTGTCAAGTATTCGAAATGCTTGACCGACGCGCACCAGCCCCGGCCCCGCCGCCCGCCAGACGCGCCCCATTCCCTGACTGGAGCACATCATGGCTGACGGCCAATCCCCCTTGCTGACCCCCGCCGACCTGCGCGCCCTGCGTGCGGCAAACCCCAAGGCCCGCGCCCGCGATCTCGCCCATGCCAACGGCACCCCTGAGGCCGCCCTCGTCGCCGCCCATGTCGGCCACGGCACCACCGCCATCGACGCAACACCCGACCGCCTGTTCCCGCTGATCCGCGATCTGGGCGATGTCATGGCGCTGACCCGCAACGCCTCCTGCGTGCATGAACGCCGCGGCGTCTATTCCGATTACCGCTCCGGCCCCCATGCCGCGATGGTGCTCGACCCCGAGATCGACCTGCGCATCTTCCCCGCCCACTGGCAGCACGCCTTCGCCGTGGTGGAACCGGGCGAGGATGGCCCGAAACGCAGCCTGCAAATCTTCGACGCCGCAGGCGATGCCGTCCACAAGGTGCATCTGAAGCCGCAATCCCATGTCGATGCCTTCGACACCCTCACCGCCACGCTCGGCCTGCCCGACCAGCCGCAAACGCTGCGCCTCGCCCCCCGAACCCCGACCGAAGGCCCCAAGGGCAACCCCGCCCGCACCGATGACCTGCGCCGCGACTGGGATGCGATGACAGACACGCATCAGTTCAACACCCTGACCCGCCGCCTGAAAATGAACCGCCTCGGTGCCTACCAACTCGCCGCCCCCCCCCGCGCCGAACGCATCGACACCGAGGCCGTGACACAGGCCCTGCACGCCGCCGCCGATGGCCAAATCCCCCTGATGATCTTTGTCGGCAACCAGGGCTGCATCCAGATCCACGGCGGCCCGATCGAAAAGGTCGTCCCCATGGGCCCCTGGATCAACGTCATGGACCCGCGCTTCAACCTCCACCTGCGCAGCGATCACATCGCGCAGGTCTGGCGCGTCTGGAAACCCACCCGCACGGGTGATGCGGGCAGCGTCGAGGCGTTCGACAAAGACGGCGGCCTGATCCTGCAAATCTTCGGCTATCGCAAGGACAAGGCCCCCACCACCTGGAACGCCTTCCTCAAATCCCTCCCCGCGCAGGAAGGAGTCCCGGCATGACCTTCTGCCTCTCCACCTCCCTCGCCCTCACCCTCTCGCTGGCCCTCACCACCCCAGCGCTGACTACAGCAGCCTTGGCCGACCCCGCCCAGCGCGTGCTCACCCTCGGTGGCTCCGTCACCGAAATCGCCGTGGCCCTCGGCGCGCAGGACCGGCTCATCGGCCGCGACACCACCTCCACCTTCCCGCCCTCGGTAACTTCCCTCCCCGATGTCGGCTACTTCCGCGCCCTCTCGCCCGAAGGCGTGCTGGCCCTCAACCCCGACTTGATCCTGTCCGAATCCGGCGCAGGCCCGCAAGAGGCGCTGGATGTGCTGAACGCGGCAGGCATCCCCTTCACCGTAGCAGGCGATGACACCACCCCCGACGGCCTGACCGCCAAGATCACAACCGTGGCCAACGCGCTCGACTTGCCCGAAGAAGGCAAGGCCCTCGCCGCCCAAGTCTCCAAGGGTCTGACCAAAGCCCGCACCCGCGCCGCCACAGTCGAAACCCCCAAACGCGTCCTCTTCATCCTTTCCCTGCAAGGCGGCCGCGTCATGGCGGGCGGCGAAGGCTCCTCCGCCGAAAGCATCATCCGGCTTGCAGGCGGCACAAACGCAGGCACGGGTTTCGAAGGCTACAAACAGATCACGGATGAGGCGGTCCTGACCGCCGCCCCCGACGTCATCCTGATGATGGACCGCGAAGGCGACCTCGCCATCAACAACGAAATGGTCCTCGCCCACCCCGCCCTGTCGAAAACCCCCGCCGCGAAATCCGGCGCGATTATCCGCATGGATGGCCTTCTGCTTCTGGGCTTTGGCCCCCGCACCCCGCAGGCCGCCGCCGATCTGCACGCCCTTCTCTACCCCGGTCAGGGCTGACCCATGGTCGCCCTCCCCCTCCCCCAGCGCAGCCATGCCCGCCCGCAGCCACGGGCGGTGACGCTCACCCTCGTGGCGCTCATCCTCGCCGTCTCGCTCCTGTCCCTCGGCACCGGGGCGGCGGGCCTCTCGCCCCTCCGCCTCATCACCGCCTTCACGGGCGGCGCGCCGCTCACCCAATCCGAAACCCTCATCCTCTACGACATCCGCCTTCCGCGCCTTGCCATGGGCTTGATGGTCGGCGCAGCCTTGGCCGTGGCGGGCGCGCTGATGCAGGGCCTGTTCCGCAACCCCCTCGCCGATCCCGGCATCGTCGGCGTCGGCGCGGGCGCGGGGCTGGGCGCGGTCAGCGCCATCGTGCTCGGCGGCCTTCTCCCCCCCACCTTCGCCGCCCTTACGGGCGCGCATCTCATCCCCTTCGCCGCCTTCCTCGGCGGCTGGATCGCCACGCTCATCCTGACCCGCGTCGCCGCTTCCGGCGGGCAGACGGCCATCGCCACGCTTCTTCTCGCAGGCATCGCCCTTGGTGCCATCGCAGGCGCGGCAACGGGTATGCTCACCTACCTCGCCGATGACCAACAACTCCGCGACCTCACCTTCTGGTCCATGGGCTCGCTCGCCGGGGCAAGCTGGGCCAAGATCGCCACCGCCCTGCCCCTCATTCTGCCCGTCCTGATCCTCTCCCCCCTCCTCGCCCGCGCGCTCAACGCGCTGGCCTTGGGCGAAGCGCAGGCCGCCCATCTCGGCATCCATGTCGAACACACCAAACGCCTCACCATCCTAGCCACCGCCGCTGCCGCAGGCGCAGCCACCGCCATCGCGGGCGGCATCGGCTTCATCGGCATCGTCGTGCCCCACCTCCTGCGCCTAGCCACCGGCCCGGATCACCGCGCCCTCCTGCCCCACGCCGCCCTTTTGGGCGGAACGCTCCTGATCGGGGCCGACATGATCGCCCGCACGCTCACCGCGCCCTCCGAGCTTCCCATCGGCATCGTCACCGCCACACTCGGCGCGCCGGTCTTTCTGTGGATTCTCCTGCGCCGCCGTGGCTTGGCCCATATCTGACCCATGCTCGCCGCCACCAACCTCACCCTCGCCCGCGATGGCCGTACGGTGCTGACAGGCATCACCCTCACCGCCCAACCGGGCGAGGTCACCGCCATCATCGGCCCCAACGGATCGGGCAAGACCACGCTCATGGCCGCCCTTACGGGCGACCTCCCCCCCGTCACGGGGGAAATCACCCTAAACGGAGACGACATCGCCCGCCTCTCCCCCCGCCACCTCGCCGCCCGCCGCGCCGTTCTGGCACAGGAAACCCAAGTGGCCTTCCCCTTCACCGTGGCTGAAATCCTGCAGCTGGGGCTAGAGGCCGGCACCGGCCCCATCGACCCCGCCCTCATCCCCCGCCTGCTGGCCGAGGTCGATCTCTCAGGCACCGCCCATCGCCCGATCCACGCCCTGTCAGGCGGCGAGCGCCAGCGCATCCACTTCGCCCGCGCCCTCGCCCAGGCCCGCCGCCCCGTCACCGAACAAGGCCCCATGTGGCTCTTCCTCGATGAACCCGTCTCCAGCCTCGACATCGCGCATCAACTCATGATCATGCGCCGCGCCCGCCGCTTCGTGGCCGGGGGCGGCGGCGTCGTCACGGTCATGCATGACCTCAACCTCACCGCAATGACCGCAGATCACGTGATCCTTCTGGCCGAAGGCCGCCTCCTCGCCGCAGGCCCCCCGGCAACGGTCATGACCGACCGCCTCCTGTCACAAGCCTATCGCTGCGACATCCGCACCAACCGCACCCCCGCCCAAGGCCCCTACCTGCTGCCGCAAATGGCCGGGGCATGACAGGGCAAAGGACGCCTCACACCGCCCGCATCCAGAACTGCAACGGCTTCACCGTCTCACCCTCCTGCCCGATGTCCTTCCACGAAAACTCCGCCACCACGCCCGGCAGGGGCGCATAGCCCCGGCCCTGCCAGAAGGCATCATTCGTGCGATAGGCCGCAGGCCGCAGCGGATGGTCTGCAGGCCGCATCACCGAACAGAACGCCACATGCCCCCGCCCCAAGCCCCGCGCGTGATCCTCCCGCAGATCCAGGAACCGATGCCCGATGCCCTTGCCGCGATACTCCGGCAACAGCACCGATTCCGCGCCGTAAAGGATATCCTCCAGCGCCACACCTCGCCCCGCGAAGGGGGCCGCGAAGGCCTCCGCATGATCCTCCATCGGGGTCGAGGTCGACGCCCCCACCAGCACATCGCCAAAGAACGCCCCCACCAGAAGCGCGCCGGGGCTGTCGCGATAGGTGCTCAGATAGTCCCGCTCATAGTCCAGCGACCCGTCATAAAGATAAGGCCAATCCCGGAACACCGCGATGCGCAGCCGTGCCACATCGTCCAGCGCCGCCTCCAGCGCCGCGCCGCGCAACGCCCGGACGGTAATCCCCTCCGGCAGGTCGCGGCTCATACGGAAACCTGTGCGATCCAGTCATTCAGGTTGTAGAAGGTCGTCACCCGCGCGATCTTGCCATCCCGGATGTCAAAGAACCCGCCCGCCGGCAGCACATAGCGTTGCCCCTTCGCCTCAGGCAGGCCCGGATCGGTTTTCAGGTATTCGCCATGCACCACAAATTCCGCCGCCCCCCGCGTGCCGCCCTCATTGGCAAAGATCACCAGATCCTTCAGCTCTTCGCGGTAACTCACGCCCATATGCGAACAGAACTCCGCGAACTTCGCCCGCCCCCGGCGCACGCCGCCCTCATTCACCCGATGCTCCACATCCTCGGCCACGCAGTCCAGCATGCCCGCTGCATCGCCCGCATTGAACGCCGCATAATAGCGCGCGATCAGCGCCTCGGCTTCCGTCCGGCTCATGGTCTCTTATCCTCTTCCGTGGGCGGCCCGAACCGCCCGATCATCCTGTCCCTGATCTGATCCCGCGCCTGGCGATAGGCCGCAAGCTTCGCCTCGCGCCCCTCGCCCAGCCCCGTCGGGTCCAGGATCGGCCAGTATTCTACGTCCAGATGGTAAAAGCGCGTCAGCTCCAGCGCCATGCGCTGGCTCGCGGGCGACAGCGCGACGATAAGATCGAACTGGCTCAGATCATCGCCCCATTCCTGCATCTCCTCGAAACTGCGCGACCGGTGCCGCGACAGCTCGATCCCCCATTCCTTGCAGACGGCGATGGAAAACCCGTCCACCTCCATGTCATTCTTCACGCCCGCCGATTGGACATAGGCCCGCTGGCCATACATCTGCTTCATCAGCCCTTCGGCCATGGGCGACCGCACGGCATTATGGTCGCAGCAGAACAGCACCGAAGTGGGAAAGTTTTCTCCCAAGATCAACCCCAGTGCAGGACGCAGATCAGGGTGAACAGCCGCCGCGCCGTATCGGTATCCACCTCGGCCTTGCCCTCCAGCCGCTCCTGCAACACCCGCGCGCCTTCGTTGTGGATGCCGCGACGCGCCATGTCGATCGCCTCGATCTGGCTCGGCGGCAGGCGCTTGACCGCCTCGAAATAGCTCTCGCAGATCTGGAAGTAATCCTTCACCACCTGCTTGAACGGCCCAAGCGACAGGTGGAACTCCCCCACCTTCTCGCCCGCCTCCGACCCGATGTCGAACACCAGCCGCCCCTCGCGGATGGCAAGGCCCAGCCGATACGGCCCCTCCGGCGCCGGGCGATCCTCGCGCCGGGGCAGGCCAAAGGAATTCTCCTCCAGCAGATCGAAAATCGCGACCCGCCGCTCCTGCTCGATCTCCGGCGTCGGCCGCGCCAACCCCTTCTCGTCAATCTCGATGTGGCAGATACGGTTCATTCCGCCCCCCCATTCAGCCGATCCAGCCGCGCCCGCACACTCAACCCATGCGCCTCAAGGCTCTCCGATATCGCCAGCCGCTCCGCCGCCGGCCCGATTGCGCGCAGCGCCTCCGGCGTCATCCGCGCCATCGTTGTGCGTTTCATGAAATCCAGCACGTTCAACCCCGACGAAAACCGCGCCGACCGTGCGGTGGGCAGCACATGGTTCGGCCCGCCCACGTAATCGCCAATCGCCTCCGGTGTCCACGCCCCAAGGAAGATCGCCCCCGCATGCGGGATCAGCTCGGCCAAAGCCTCCGGCTCCGCCACCAGCAGTTCCAGATGCTCCGGCGCGATCCGGTTGGCCAAAGCCGCCGCCTCGGCCAGATCCCGCACCACGATCACCGCGCCATTGTCGCGCCAGGATGCGCCGGCAATCGCCCGCCGCTCCAGCGTCTCCAGCCGCGTCTCCACCGCACGCGCCACGGCCTGCCCGAACGCGGCATCGGTGGTGATCAGAATGGACTGCGCGCTTTCGTCATGCTCCGCCTGGCTCAGCAGGTCCAGCGCCACCCAATCCGGGTCATTATCGCCATCCGCAATCACCAGAATCTCCGACGGCCCGGCAATCATGTCGATCCCCACGCGGCCAAAGACCCGCCGCTTGGCCGCAGCCACATAGGCATTCCCCGGCCCGGTGATCTTGTCCACCGGTGCAATCGTCGCCGTGCCGTAAGCCAGCGCCGCCACCGCCTGCGCGCCGCCCACCCGGTACACGGTATCCACGCCGGAAATCCGCGCCGCCAGCAACACCAGCGGGTTCACCACCCCCCCCGGTGTCGGGCAAGTCACCACCAGCCGCCCCACGCCCGCCACCTTGGCCGGAATGGCGTTCATCAACACGCTTGATGGATAGGACGCCTGCCCCCCCGGCACATAAAGCCCCGCGGCTGAGACCGGCGTCCAGCGCCAGCCCAGCGTGGCCCCGCTCGCATCCGTCCAGCTTTGATCCTCGGGCAATTGCCGCGCGTGATAGGCGCGGATGCGGTCGGCGGCCAGTTCCAGCGCCGCCCGATCCTCGGGCGTCACCTTGGCGATCTCCGCCGCGATCTCGGCATCGGAAAAGGCCAGCCCCTCCGCCGTCACATCCATCCGGTCAAACCGCGCCGTCAATTCGATCAGCGCCGCATCCCCCCGCGCCCGCACATCGGCGATGATGGCGGCCACGGCCTGATCCACATCCTCGGCCTCTTCCCGCTTCATGCCCAAAAGCGCCGCGAAGGCGGCTTCGAAATCCGACGCAGCGGTGGACAGAAAAAAGGTCATGGCGGCACTCCCAAAGGTCCGCCCCATCTAGCGCGGCGACCGCGCCCACTCAACCCGCGCAAAGACGGTTTCTGACGTCCGAGCCCGCAACGGAATTTGACGCAAATTCCGTACCTGCCTGCGGCAGGCTGCCCCCTTCCCTGCGGCCTCCCCCCGATTTTTGCTTCAAAAATCGTCGCGAAATTTGCGTCAAATTTCGCCCGCGCGGCTCGCATCTGGCCCTAAACCGACATGCCACTGGACCTATCCTCCGGGTGCCCCCAGATATGGTAACCCAAAGCCCCGGCATCACGACATTCGCGAAACGCTGTGCGCCCGCGCGCGGTTAACCAAGATCCACGCCCCCAACCTGCCACAATTTGTATGCACAGCCGTCTGCACTGGCGTGCTGCACTGGCGGGCTGCACAGTCCACACACAACAAATCCAGCAATCCCAAAGGCTTGTTAATCCCGATGCTCGGGTTTCTTGCGGCTGGGTGCAACATAGGGTTTGGTCACATCGTGCAGCGTCACTTCCAACGCCTCGACCTCCACCATCACCGCCCCATCGCCTGCCAGCACCAGCGTCACCCGCCCTGTGCCATCCTCACCGGGTTGCCAGTCCAGCGACAGGATCGACAGCACGGTTTCCGGATCGCCCCGGTCGATCCCCTGCGACCGGACCACCAGCGCATCCTCGATCACCAACAGTGACCGCACCCGTTCATAAGGCCGCCGCGCCGCTTCGGCGGCGCTCTGGTCCTCCCAGCGGAAGCGATTGATCAGACAGGCAAATCGCCGCTGCCCCCGCTTCCATGTCAGGTCTGCCCCGGTCAGCACCGCATCCTGCACCAGCGCCGAGATGATGCCCAGATCATCCGCATCCCGCGCGACAAGGTTCAGCGGCCCAGCCTCCCCATCCTCAAATCGCGCGTCAGACATTCTGGTCAGTTCCCCTTGATCCGTTCGATCTGCGCACCGCAGGCCCGCAGCTTTTCCTCGACCCGCTCATAACCGCGGTCCAGGTGATAGACGCGGTTCACCACCGTCTCGCCCTCTGCCGCCAACCCTGCCAGGATCAGGCTGACCGAGGCCCGCAGGTCCGTCGCCATCACCGGCGCGCCCTTCAGCTTGGCCACCCCCGTCACCGTTGCCGTGCCGCCATGCACATCGATCTTCGCCCCCATCCGCATCAGTTCGGGTGCGTGCATGAACCTGTTTTCAAAGATTTTTTCCTCAAGTACCGACACTCCATCCGCCGTGCACAAGAGCGCCATCATCTGCGCCTGAAGGTCCGTCGGAAAACCCGGAAACGGCTCCGTCGTCACATTGACAGCCTTCACCCGGCCATTCTTGCGGGAAACTTTCAGCCCCCGCTCCGTCTCGGTCACGCTGATCCCGGCCTCGTCCAGCTTTTCGGCAAAGGCCCCGACAAGGGAAATCCGCCCGCCCAGACATTCCACCTCACCGCCACAGATCGCGGGCACCAGCATATAGGTGCCCAATTCGATCCGGTCGGTCACCACCGGATGGGTGGCGCCGTTCAGACGGTCCACCCCCTGAATGGTGATGGTCGATGTCCCCTCACCGTCGATCTGCGCACCCATCTTCCTAAGGCATTGCGCCAGATCAACAATTTCCGGCTCGCGCGCCGCGTTCTTCAACACGGTCGTCCCCTTGGCCAGAGTCGCCGCCATCAGCGCATTCTCGGTGGCCCCCACGGACACAAAGGGAAAGTCGACAACCGCCCCCCGCAAACGGCCGCCGGGTGCCTTGGCATGGACATAGCCCTCGCGCAGGTCCAGTTCCGCCCCCATCGCCTCCAGCGCCTTGAGGTGCAAATCCACCGGCCGCGCCCCGATGGCGCATCCCCCAGGCAGCGACACCACCGCATGCCCATCCCGCGCCAGCATCGGCCCCAGCACAAGGATAGACGCCCGCATCTTCCGCACGATGTCATAATCGGCGCGGTGATTGTCGATGTCATGCGACGACATCGCCAGCACCAACCCGTCCTGCAAACTGGCCACTTCCGCGCCAAGCGATTGAAGTAATTGGGTCATCGTCCGAATATCCGAAAGGCGCGGCGCATTGGTCAGCGTCAGCGGCTCCTCGGTCAGCAGCGTGGCAGGCATCAGCGTCAGACAGGCATTCTTGGCCCCCGCGATCGGGATCACCCCGTTCAACGCCCCATTGCCCTTGACCAGTATCGAATCCATCCGCCCGCCTCACTCGTTCTCTGGGGGGCTTGCTTCTGCATCCCCCGTCTCTGCCCCATCCCGCATCCCGGACCGCGCCTTGGCCTGCGCCTTGCGCCGCGCCATATTGGCCTTCAGTGCCACCTTCAGCCGCGCCTCCCGCGTCGCATCCGACGCCGGGCGCGCAGTTCCTGCAGCCTTCGGTTCCTGGGATTTCGGGTTCATGGCCCCCTCCTATACGAAGCCATCGCAAGGGTCCAGAATGCGCCACGCAAAGCGGCGAGTTTGCACTTGCACCGCCATCCGAAGGCGGCTATTCACCCGCCACGCCGCGCGGGACACCCCGCACCCGGCCCCGGCGCTGCAGTAGCTCAGTGGTAGAGCACTCCCTTGGTAAGGGAGAGGTCGAGAGTTCAATCCTCTCTTGCAGCACCATCTCCTTACCTTAAGGATCACAAAGATAGGCGCTATCAAGGGCTTGGGTCGACTTCGGTTCTACACCGAGGTCCTGCCCTATGGTCCTGCCGATGCCCCGCCCACACAAGCACCCGAAGACTGGAATCTATTCCTTCCGCCAGAAAACCCCCGTCGATTGCGTGGTCGTGTTCGGCAAGAAAGTAGCTGGTTGAACGCTGGAAACCAAGGACCCGGAGGAAGCGAAGGTTCGGAACATCGAAGCCGTCCGAAAGCAAGCCATGACATGGGCCGCGCTGCGAAACCGTCCTGAGCCGCTGCCACATCAGCAGATCGTCGCGCTGTCCCGCACCCTCTATCGGGACCTTATGGCCACGATGGAACTGGAAGACGAGAACTCAGAGTGTGGATCGAAACGCGTGCCTTGCTGGATCGCCTTGGCCAGTGCGAGTACGATGCGACCTTGCGGCTTCCGCAGCCAGCGCAGGGAAGGCTAGAGCGAGGGGCGCAAAGCTGCGTCGCCCGTTGAGGCAGCCCTTCGGATTTTCTCGAATTCTTACCCGCCGCTGACAGGTCTTTAACCAACTTCGCAGCCAAGCATTTATTGATAGAGATGTCCGTTTATCAGACGTTTTTTAGGACCGTCCCATCAGAGATTAGCGACTACCCACTGACAGCGAAACAATTGATCGCTTTACTCAACGCCATAAAAAGGCTTGATCCATCGGCCCAATCTGGCAACATCTTCTGGCAATTGAAAACCCGTCGGACAATATCGGGAGTTACGCCGGATTTGGTGAGTTCAGTAAAGTTAGCGAGGGAAGCCTATGATGTTTCAGCTCAGATTTTGGATTATTGCCGTTGCCTGTGTCGCCGCTCTGGCAGTTTGGCCTGACAGAGTTTCGGCAAACCCGCTTAACGCGTGGCAGGTCTCTTGCGAAGTGGATCGAGGGTCACTGACCAAGTCTGGCAACATCCGCACATTCAAACCAAGCCAGAACAGATGTGAAGGAGGCGGGTTCCGTCAACGGACTGAGATCTTTACCGATTCCATACCGCCGACCACCAAGGGTGCCTATCTGTTTGAGACGCATGTGGCGATGACTTCCGCTTCCACCCAGCAGTTCACAATCTTCAGCTTGCACGACGCCCGCCTGGGCTGCGCCCCGCCGTTGTCCATCGACGTCAAGCCTGACGGCAGACTCTGGTTGAAGAGCGACATCAAGACAGGGCCGGGCGAAAGTTGCATCCGGGGCGAGCTGAGCGGTGCCTTGTCAGAAAAACGAATCCGACGCGACGGGACGGAAACTAAGCTTTCAATTCTAGTTGTGTTCAACGGCAAGGGAGGGTTTGACGTAACCGTATCGCTCGACGACCAGCCCCAATTGAGCGGCACTTATGACCCGTCAAAGCAGCCTAAGGAATACCTATCAAAGAGGTTCTACTTCAAACACGGCGTCTATTCGCAAGAGATGTTCGCCTACGAAATGACGTCACGAGGGCTAAAGGTGCGGAAGGTCAAGGTTTCCGGGTAAAAGGCGCGGCTGCGCTGCAACGTACTGATCGGTTGTAACAGCCACCCGATGGTCTTGCGGATGCCCCGCCCGCGTAAGCACCCGAGGACTGGACTCTACCACTTCCGCCAAGAAACCCCGGTCAATCGGGCGTAAGTGTAGGGTAATAAAGAAGCGGGTTGGACGTTCAAAACCATGGCCCCGGCAGGGGCGAAGGTGTGCAATACTGAAGCCCTCCGCCAGCAGCCATGATTTGCGCATTGCCGCTGGAGCATTCTGAGCCGTTGATACATCCGCAGGCGGCTGCGCTTTCCGGCAGTGCTCATCAGCGTGAGACTTGTCCGCGGAACACCGCTGAACTGCGAAGGTCGTTATGAGCCCAGCCTTAACTCATCAGGGAAAGAACGGCACATTTCGGACCTTCAGAAACGACGCGGCAGAGCTCCTTATCCGAGCCCCTTTGTGCCTCTCAGGGCGATGGCAGACCGGGTTTACCAGAGATCTCGGCAAGGTCACTCTTACTGGAATTTCGGGGATGTGTCCGCTTACTCTCTCCGCGGCAAGCGTGGCGACTCTGGTGCCCTATCCGCTTGACCGCAGCCTGTCGAACCGGAATCGGCCACGGTTGGCGCCTATGTCGTGCAGGAACATCCCAGCCAGCATCGACGCCAGGAAAATCGCTGCACCCGGTGCGAAAAGGCCAATCGCAACAATCGCAGCCAAAGGGAAGAACCCCGAAAGCCCCCAACCAAGCCCGAACAGAACGCCACCAAGCAACGCCCTGCCGGTTGGCACATCGACAAGTGTCTCACCCTGCCCCCCGAGAAGTGGGCGAGACAGTCGCTGGGTCAAAATTAGCACCAGCATGGCGACCCCGAGCGCCGCCAGCAGGCCAAGGCCAAGGGTCAGGTCCCGAGCCCCGTCCGGTGTCAAGAAACCGTCCAGAAGCGTTGGTTGAAAAAGCCCGGAAAGCATCAGGCCCGTGCCGCACAGCAAACCACAAAACAGCGCTGCCAGCCGGATCATGCCAGACCACCATTGCCCAGAATTTGGCGCATAAGCACGGCTATGCCCGCGCCTGCCACGATACCCAGAAGCGTGACCGCGCCGCGTTTGGACCGCAGGGTCACGCCATGGATCGCCCCCATCAAGCTGCCGCCAAAGCGCGCTGCGATGCCGACCAAAAGACCCCCAATGACCAGAAATGGCCAAGCCGCCTCATCTGCCATCTGCCGGACGACCCCGACGGCCATCAGAAGCGACGGCGCGATGAAAAGCCCGCCGATGAACGCGATGCTGCTCGCAGCCAACCCTTCCCGTCCGCCCAGCAGACTGCCGATCATTCCGGCGCCAGACATGATCCGGCGGGTGAGCACCCACAAAAGCCCAAGCGCCAGCCCGATCATCGCGCCGCCAAGAAGAACGGGGCCATATGCGCCTTGCAGGAAATCCATGGTCATCTGCAACATCCTCCTTCCTCAGGTTAAGTGACCCGGGCCCCTTTTCAAGCGCCACGTTTCGCTCGACGGCACATTTACCCAATCAACCGACCTGAGTTTGCCCGGAAAACCTGCCGCGCGGCAACCAAGAAACCAATAGGAGCTCCATGGGAAATCGGGGGGAAATGGGGGGATTACCGACGTGGGTGTTTCGGCGTGAAGCGGTGCGGTCCGCATTGACCAGCGGTCGGATGCAGCGGAAGATCACGCTGGATCACCGATCACAAAGACAGCCTCTGTCAAAGGCTTGCATCTGCTTCGATGCCACACCCAAGCGCGCCATTATGGGTTTGCAGCTTCGCACCTGCTCACCCTGTCGCCATCACTTCCGTTCCAGCAGCCAGAAGCGCCGCCGCCAGATCGGCGGGCGGTGCGCGGTCGGTGATCAGCATATCCACCTGCGCGAAATCCGTCACGCGGATGAACCCGCGCCGGCCGAACTTCGTGGCATCGGTCGCTACGATCCGCCTTGCGCCACAGGCCAGAACGGCGCGGGCAAACTCGGCCTCTTGCAGATCGAAATCCATCACCCCGCCCGCATCCACCGCGCCCGCCGAAATCACCGCATGTTCCACCGAGAACCGCCCGATGAAGTCCAGCGCCGATGCCCCCAGCGCCGCACCGGAATCCCGGCGCAACTCACCCCCCGCCATGTAGACGCGGTTGCCGTTCACCGTCGCCAGAATGCGCGCGATGTCGGAGGAATTGGTCACCACCGTCAGCCGCCGGTGCCGCAGCAATTCCCGCGCGATGAAGCTTGTGGTGGTCCCCGTATCCAGCATCACCGATGCGCCATCTGCGATCCCTGTAGCCACAGCCCGCGCAATCGCGCGCTTCGCCGCCGCATTTTCGCGCATCCGCCGGTCAAAGGGCGCCTCACCCGTCTGACCCGCCAGCCCTACCGCACCATGACTGCGCACCGCCGATCCCGCATCGACCAGCGCCCGGATGTCGCGCCGTGCGGTTTCGGCGGAAATGCCCAGTTTTTCCGCCACTTCCGCAATGGGCAGCATCCCCCGCCCATCCAGCAATTTCAAAAGCTCCGCCTGCCGCCGTGAAGCCATGGACACCCCGATTAGGCGGCCCATCCTGACCGCTTTCTGTGGATAACATGCCCGAACAAACACGAACAGCCAAGAACCCGGTCACCAAAATTCCAAACCCTGTCAGATTCCATTTGACAGCTTGCCGACCCCTTCGCGTAACCTTGGGTCCAGCGATATCCCGGCCCGGCCCGCGCCGCCCGGACAACTGCCCAAAAAATCATTCGCAGGGAGTTCACGATGCGCCGTTTCCTACCGTTGCTGTCCGGTTTCCGCCCGCTAGGCCTTGCCGCCGCAATCGCGGCAAGCACCGCCTTCGCCGCCGGCGCACAGGAATCTTCCGATCCGATCAAGCTCACATTGCATGACTGGACGGGGCAGCTGATCACCACGCAGTTGATGGGCGAGGTGCTGAAGAAGGCGGGTTACAGCGTAGAATATGTGCAGGCCGATTATCTGGCCCAGTTCCCCGGCCTTGAATCCGGCGATCTGCATGTCGCGATGGAATTGTGGGATACCACGGCGCGTGAGGCGCTCGATGCCTCTGTCGCCACCGGCAATACCGAAAACTTCGGCCCGACCGGCATGAAGGCCAAGGAAGAATGGTGGTATCCCACCTATATGAAAGAGCTTTGCCCCGGCCTGCCCAATTGGGAAGCGTTGAAGGACCCGGCCTGCGCCGAGGCGTTCTCCACTGCCGAGACCGCCCCCAAGGGCCGCTATCTGGGCGGCCCGGTCACCTGGGGCGGTTATGATGAGGAACGCATCGCCGCGCTCGACCTGCCGTTCGAGGTGATCCATGCGGGCACCGACGCGGCCCTCTTTGCCGAACTCGAAAGCGCCTATCAGCGCAAGGCCCCCATCATCCTGTGGATCTACGATCCGCATTGGGCGCCCGCGAAATTCGAAGGCGAATTCGTCGAATTCCCGCCCTACTCGGCCGAATGCTACAATGATCCGGCCGTCGGCCTGAACCCCGACGCCGCCTATGACTGCGGCAAACCCTTTGGCGAGATCTGGAAGGCGGGCTGGGTCGGGGTCAAGGACAAATGGCCCGGCGCCTACAAGGCCATTAAGGCCTTCACGATCGACAACAAGGAAATGGGCCTGATGATCACCGAGGTTGATCTGAACGGCAAAGCCATCGAGGCCGTCGTCGCCGACTGGATGGCCGCGAATGAGGCCCGCTGGAGCACCTGGATCGCCAAGTAAACCGCGACCCATGCAAAGGGGCGGCTTCCGTTTGCCGCCCCCGCTGCCCTGCCTTGCTCCGAAGGACCGGCCTCCTTGTCCATGACCGACACCACCGAAAAACTCGTCTGCCGCAATGTCTGGAAAGTGTTCGGGGCCCGCGCGCCTGAGGCTTTTGCCGGGCTCGGGCGTGATCCATCTTTGGAACGGCTGCTGTCTGCCGGGCTGGTGCCCGCCGTGCGCGCCGTCGATCTGTCGGTCCGCAATGGCGAGATTTTCGTCATCATGGGCCTGTCGGGATCGGGCAAATCGACGTTGGTGCGCTGCCTCTCGCGCCTGATCGAACCCACGGCGGGCGAGATCCTGTTCAACGGCCAGAACCTTCTGGCCGCCTCGGATGCGGAAATGATCGAACTCCGGCGTCACAAGA
Organism: Variovorax paradoxus; assembly: GCA_943370085.1. GTDB lineage: Bacteria > Pseudomonadota > Alphaproteobacteria > Rhodobacterales > Rhodobacteraceae > Paragemmobacter. The sequence continues at coordinate 133,548 of CALRPT020000008.1, forward strand.
TGGGCATGGTGTTTCAGCACTTCGCCCTGTTGCCCCATCTGACCGTACTGGAAAACGTGGCCTTCCCTTTGGAGGTGCAGGGGATCGACCGCGCGAAACGCGAGGCGCGGGCGCGCGAGATCATCACCCTTGTGGGCCTCTCGGGGCGCGAAACCAGCTATCCGCGCCAATTGTCGGGTGGCCAGCAGCAGCGTGTGGGCATCGCCCGATCCTTGGCGGTAGAGCCGGAACTGTGGTTTCTGGATGAACCCTTCTCCGCGCTTGATCCGCTAATCCGGCGCGAATTGCAGGATGAATTCCTGCGCCTGCAATCGGCCCTGCGGAAAACCATCGTCTTTATCACCCATGATTTCGACGAGGCCATCCGTCTGGCCGACCGCATCGCCATCATGAAGGACGGTGTGATCGAGCAGATCGGCACGCCCGAAGACCTCGTCCTTCATCCCGCCACCGATTACGTCCGCGAATTCACCCGCGCCGTGCCAAAGGCCAAGGCTGTGCGCGTGGCCTCTCTCGCCCATCCCGGCGCGCCCGCCTCTGATGCGCCGCGCATCGCGGAACGCGCCACCATCTCCGAGGCAGGCACAGCCTTTCTGAACGGGGCCGATGTGCTGGCCGTGACCGATGCCGATGGCCGCGTTACCGGGTCCTTGCGGCGTGAGGATGTGGTGCAACTCATCCTTGGCGGCGCAGGATGACGGCCCTTCCCGCCCCCAGCTACCAAACGGCCAGCCCGCGCCTGATCTGGGGCATAGCCCTGTCGCTGGCCGCGATCCTCTGGCTCTGGGGGCAGACGGTGGCCCCCTTTGCCTTTGAATACCCCAAGGCGCTGCAAATCCCTGCCGCACGCTGGATCGGCGGCGCGATCACATGGCTGGTGAAAGAGGCCGCTATCGGCCCCATCGCATTCGCCGATGTCACACGCCTGATTGCCGACCTGATCGACCTGCCTTATCGCGCCACGCTGGCGCTACTGGCCACCGGCCTGTTGTCGGGCGAAGGGTCCAGCGCCATCCAGCTTTGGCCACCGCTGCCTTGGGTGGCCGTGGTCGGGCTTCTGGCACTGATCGGGCTTTATGCGGGGGGCGTTCCGCTCGCTTTGACCGTCACCGCCTGCATGACCTTCATCGCCATTTTCGGCCAATGGCAAAGCGCGATGGTCACGCTGGCCTCGATCATTGTCGCGGTTCCTTTGGGTGTGGCGGGCGGGCTGTTCCTCGGCATCGCCGCCGCCCGCAGGCCCTGGCTCGACCGCGCGATGAAGCCGTTTCTTGATCTGATGCAGACCATGCCGGTCTTTGCCTATCTGGTTCCCATCCTGATCCTGTTCGGCTTTGGCCCAACAGCGGCCATCGTGTCCACGCTGATCTATGCCATGCCACCGATGATCCGCATCACCACACTGGCCCTGCAGCGCGTCCCGTCCGAGATTCACGATCTGGGCCGCATGGTGGGCTGCACCGACCGGCAGATGACATGGCGCGTGCTCGTCCCCTCGGCGCGCGAACCGCTGCTGGTGGGCGTCAATCAGGTCATCATGCAATCGCTCAACATGGTCATCATCGCCTCGATGATCGGCGCGGGCGGGCTTGGCTTTGACGTGCTCAACGCGCTGCGCCGGCTCGATTTCGGCGCGGGGCTGGAGGCAGGGCTGGCCATCGTCGCGCTGGCCATCACGCTTGACCGGCTGTCGCAGGCGCTGGCGCGGCGCAACCGCGCCGCCATCCCGCAGGGCAGCCTGATCCAGCGCCACCCCTACATCGCGTCAGGCGTTGCCCTCATCATCGCCACCACCTTGCTGGGCTTGCTGATCCCCGCCATCCAGACCTATCCCGAAAGCGCCCGCCTGACGACCAGCCCCTTCTGGGCGGCGGCGGTGGAATGGATCAACATCACCTTCTTTGACACGCTCGAGGCGATCAAGAACGCCGTCCTTCTGGGCCTGCTGATCCCCGTCAAACGCTTCCTGCTGTCGCTGCCATGGGTGGCTGTCGTCGCCATGCTGGGCCTATTGGGCTGGCGGCTGGGCGGTTGGCGGCTGGGCCTGCTGACCGCCACCCTGTCCTTTCTGATCGCCGCCACCGGGCAATGGGAAAAGGCGATGATCACCGTCTATCTCTGCGGCATCGCCAGCCTGATCGCCATGGCCATCGGCCTGCCCATCGCCATCGCCGTGGCCAACCGCGACCGGGCATGGACCATCACCCGCGTCATCATCGACACGCTGCAAACCCTGCCCTCCTTCGTCTATCTCATGCCCGTGGTGATGCTGTTCCGCGTCGGCGATTTCACCGCCTTGATCGCCGTGGTCGCCTATGCCGTCGTTGCCTCCATCCGCTACACCGTCCTTGGCCTGCAAGGTGTGGACCCAAGGCTGATCGAGGCGGGCCGGGCCATGGGCTGCACCGATTGGCAAATCCTCACCCGCATCCGCCTGCGGCTGGCGCTTCCCGAAATCCTGCTTGGCCTGAACCAGACGATCATGTTCGCCCTTGCCATGCTGGTGATCACAGCGCTGGTCGGCACCCGCGATCTTGGGCAGGATGTCTATATCGCGCTGACCAAGGCCAATCCCGGTAACGGCCTTGTCGCAGGCCTCGCCATCGCCTTCATCGCCATCATCGCCGACCGCCTGATCCATGCCGCGGCCGATGCACAGCGCGCCAAGCTGGGGCTGGGGGCTCAGGCATGACATCGGGCATGATCCCCACCGCGCTCCGCCACCTGCCCTGGAAAGGTGACATCACCGCCGAACCGCTGCTGGGCGGCCTGTCCAACGAAAGCTGGAAGGTCACCGATGCGGCGGGCCCCCATGTTGTTCGCTTTGGCCGCGACTTCCCCTTCCACCATGTCGACCGCGCGCGTGAGGTTATGACCGCCCGCGCCGCCCATGCCGCAGGCTTCGGCCCCGCCGTGGAACATGCCGAACCCGGCGTGATCGTGGTGGAATACCTGAACGCCCGCACCTGGGGGCCTGACGACCTGCGCGCGCACCCCGAACGCGTGGGCGATCTGCTGCGCCGCTTCCATCACGACATGCCAACCCATATCTCAGGCGCGGCCTTCCTCTTCTGGCCCTTCCACGTGATCCGCGACTATGCCCGCACCATCCGCGCCGGCGACAGCCCCTTCACCCCCGACCTGCCCACCCTGCTGGACCTCTCCGCCGAACTGGAGGCCGCCCAGATCCCCCTCCCCCTCATCTTCGGCCACCATGACCTGCTGCCTGCCAACTTCCTTGATGATGGCACCCGCCTCTGGCTGATCGACTATGAATATGCAGGCTTCGGCACCGCGTTGTTTGACCTCGCCGGTGCCGCCTCCAACGCGGACATGACACCGGATGAAACCGACCGCCTGCTCACCGCCTATTTCGGCACCCTGCCCGATGCCCCGCTCCGCCGCGCCTTTGATGCCATGCAATGCGCCAGCCTGTTGCGTGAGGCGATGTGGGCCATGGTATCCGACCTGCACCTCACCGCCCCCGGCGCGGATTACAAATCCTATGCGCGCGAAAACCTCGCCAAACTGGACGCGGCCCTCACCCATTACCATTCCCTGCACGGACAGAAGAAATGACCCTTCCCACCCATGCCCAGATCGTCGTCATCGGCGGCGGCATCATCGGCTGTTCCACCGCCTATCATCTGGCGCGCGACCACAAGGCCGATGTGATCCTCTTGGAACAGGGGCAGATCACCTCTGGCAGCACCTGGCACGCGGCTGGCCTTGTGGGCCAGCTGCGCGCCTCTGCCTCGATCACCAAGGTGCTGAAATACTCGGTCGATCTCTACAAGGGCCTCGCCGCCGAAACGGGCCTTGATACCGGCTGGAAGATGTCGGGCTGCCTGCGCCTCGCCACCAACGCAGACCGCTGGACCGAATACCGCCGCCTCGCAACCACCGCCCGCTCCTTCGGAATGGAGATGCATCTGGTTTCCCCCGATGAGGTGAAATGCATGTGGCCGCTGATGGACACCTCTGATCTTGTCGGCGCAAGCTGGCTGCCCACCGACGGGCAGGCCAGCCCATCCGACATCACCCAATCCCTCGCCAAGGGCGCGCGGATGCATGGCGCGAAACTGCATGAAGGCGTCACCGTCACGGGCTTTGCGATGGACGGTCGCCGCATCACCGCTGTCCACACCACCCAAGGCACGATCCAGTGCGAAAAGGTCGTCAACTGCGGCGGCATGTGGGCGCGCGAGATCGGGGCGATGGCCGGGATCAACGTCCCCCTGCAACCCGTGAAACACCAATACATCATCACCGAAAAGATCGACGGCCTTTCCCCCGATGCCCCTACCCTGCGCGACCCCGACCGCCGGACCTATTTCAAGGAAGAGGTAGGGGGTCTGGTGATGGGCGGGTATGAGCCGAACCCTCAAGGCTGGGTCACGGGCGATATCCCCAAGAATTGGGAATTCCGCCTGTTCGACGATGACTATGACCATTTCAGCCAGCACCTCGAACAGGCCATCGCCCGCATCCCTGCGCTGGAACAGACCGGCGTGAAACAGATGATCAACGGCGCCGAAAGCTTTACCCCTGACGGCAACTTCATCCTCGGTCCCGCGCCGGAATGCGCCAACATGTTCGTCGGCGCAGGCTTCAACGCCTTCGGCATCGCCTCGGGCGGTGGCGCGGGCTGGGTGCTGGCCGAATGGGTGATGCGGGATGAAGCCCCCCTCGACCTCTGGGTCGTGGACATCCGCCGCTTTTCCGGCCTGCACCGCGACCGCGACTGGGTATTTGACAGGACGATGGAGGCTTACGGCAAACATTACACCACCGGCTTCCCGCATGAAGAATACACCAGCGGCCGCCCCCGCATCACCTCACCCCTTTATGACCGCCTGAAAACCCACCGCGCGGTGTTCGGATCGAAACTCGGCTGGGAACGACCCAACTGGTTTGCACCGGAGGGGATGGAACCCCATGACATCTATTCCATGGGCCGCCAGAACTGGTTCACCCCCGTGGGCACCGAGCACGCCCATGTCCGCGAAAAGGTGGGCATCTTCGACCAATCTTCCTTCGCCAAACATGAACTCGCGGGCCCCAAGGCCGCCGAGGCGCTGGAATGGATCTGCGCCAACCGCGTGGCCCGCGATGTGGGCCGCCTCACCTATACCCAGCTTCTGAACACAAGGGGCGGGATCGAGGCTGATCTGACCGTCGCCCGCCTGTCCGACGACCATTTCTACATCGTCACCGGCACCGGCTTTCGTACCCATGACCTCGCATGGATCGCCGACCACCTGCCCGCCTCAGGCTGCACCCTTACGGACGTGACCGAAGACTGGGGCACCCTCTCGCTGATGGGCCCCCTCGCCCGCGACGTGCTGGCCCGCGTCACCGATGCCGATGTGTCGAACACCGCCTTCCCCTTCGGCCATGCGCGCGAGATCACCATCGCCGGGGCAAAGGTCCGCGCCCTGCGCGTCACCTATGTCGGAGAGCTTGGCTGGGAACTCCACACCCCCCTGTCGCAGACGGGCGCCGTGTTTGACGCGCTCATGGCCGCAGGCGGCACCGATATCCGCCCCGTCGGCTACCGCGCGCTGGAATCCCTGCGGCTGGAAAAGGGCTACCGCGCCTGGTCGTCCGACATTACCCCCAATGACACGCCGTTCGAGGCGGGTCTGGGCTGGGCGGTCAAGCTGAAGGCCAACACCCCCTTCATGGGCCGCGCGGCGCTTGAGGCCGCACAAGGCAAACCGCTCACCAAACGCTTCGCAGGCTTCACCCTGACCGATCCCGATGCCGTTCTAGTGGGCCGCGAAACCATCCTGCGCGATGGCCAGCCCGTGGGCTACCTCACCTCCGGCGGCTACGGCTACACGATCGGCCAAAGCATCGGCTATGGCTATATCCGCAACCCCGATGGTGTGGCCGATGATTGGCTCACCTCCGGCCGATATGACCTTGTCGTCGCCGGGGACAGCCTGCCCGCCACCTTGGCCCTCGCCCCGCTGGTCGATCCCGACGGCAGGCGCATCAAGGCCTGATCGCCGCGCGGGATGGCGCGGGCAGATGGGTATTTGAACCAGGGTGAACCCGCCGTTTCATCTTGGCAAAAATACCCATGCGACGCCGATCACAGGCGCAGGCGCGGTGGAGTGCGTTCCTCACAGCCGCCGCAGAACGACGGCAAGCGATGGCACCGTCCCCGGTTCTCCGGGCATCGAGATATAGGGTTCGGTCTGTTCCGCGATCTGTACTTCGGTATGCACGCCCTGCTGCACCGCCATCTGCACCGGCTGCTGTACACCCAAAGCGGCGCCAAAACCCGCCGCCCATAGCGTCGTCTTCACCGTCAGCACGATCACCCCGCCGGGCCGCGTGATGCGGATCAACTCGGGCAACCCCTCGGCCCCGACATGGCCGGTGGTGAACACCCCGGTCGAGATGACACCCGCGAACTGCCCGGTTTCAAACGGCAATTCCCGCCCCAAGGCCAGATTGTGCAGCCGTGCATAGCTCCCCTTGCGCCGCGCCACTTCCAGCATGCCGGGTGACAGATCCAACCCTTCGACGGGCGCAAAGCCCAGAATGCCCAGCCAATCCCCCAGCAACCCCGTCCCGCATCCCGCATCCAGCACCGGCCCCGCCCCCCGCGGCAAATGCCGTGCCAGCAGCGCCAGCCCCACCGCCGGGTGGCGATACCCCGCCTTGGCCATCTCAGCGTCGTAAGTGCTTGCCCAGGCGTCATAAACAGCGGCCACCTCTTCGGGTGCTCGGGCATCGTAGACCGCACCCAGATGCCCGTCATGCCCACCAGATGCCATGATCCCCACTCCCCGCTTTGCGCAGCCTTCAGCTTGCGGCAGACTGATCTGCAAAGCAACGGCAGGGGCCAGCATGACCGACGACATCGCCGCAATCGCCGCAACGATCCCCGTCCTGCACGGCTTTCGCGGCACGCCCCGCCGCCTTGGTGGCCTGACCAACCGGGTCTGGCATCTGGACGCGCATATCCTGCGAATCCCCGGTGAAGGCACCGCCGAATACATCGATCGCGGCAATGAGGCCGCCGCCGCCCGCGCTGCCGCCGCGGCGGGTGTGTCGCCCGAAGTTCTACACGCCGATCCCGCCACGGGCCTGATGGTCACGCGCTTCATCCCCGACACCGTCACCATGACACCCGACCTGTTTCGCACCCGCCCCGGCAGCCCCGCCCGCGCTGCCCATGCGTTTCGCCGCCTGCATGACAGCGGTCAGACCTTCCCGGCGCGCTTTGACCTGTTTCAGATGATCGACGATTACCGCAGCCTGCTGGCCACGAAATCCACAGCCTTGCCAGAGGGTTACATGGAAGCTCTGCAGGATGCGCAAACGGTGCGGGCCGCGCTTGATGCCCATCCCCGCCCGCTCGTCCCCTGTCATTGCGATCCCTTGTGCGAAAACTTCCTCGATACCGGCACCCGTATGTGGATCGTCGACTGGGAATACTCCGGCATGAACGATCCGATGTGGGATCTGGGCGATCTTTCGGTCGAGGCAGGGTTTGACGCCGCGCAGGACCGTGAACTGCTGGAGGCCTATTTCGAGGGCGAGCCCAAACCCGCCGATCATGCCCGCATGGTGGCCTACAAGGCCATGTGCGATCTTCTCTGGACGCTGTGGGGATTGATTCAACACGCCAACGGCAACCCCGCCGATGATTTTCTTGCCTATGCCCAGACGCGCTTTGACCGTTTCCGCAACCTCATGCGCGATCCGGCCATGCCAGCGCATCTGGCGGCGATCCGTGCGGGCCGATAGGGCCACGAATCAGCACGTCGCGATTGCGCGCCCTTGCCCCATTCACACCCGTTCACGCTACCTTGTTCCACCCCGACACACGTCATGGTGGCGCGCTTTCCGAAAATCGCAAACCATTGCGGGCCGGATCGCGCTAATGCGGCCTATCTTGCACAAAGTCATTCCCTCTGTCCCGAAATGCGGTATTAATACGGCTTAACACTGGTTGGATTGTGGCGTTGGGCCGGAAGACCTCCGCGTTGGGAGATTTGATTATGCTCGGATATGCAAAAATTTGGTTGCAGTCGTTGGCTGCGGTCGTGGTTATCAGCGGCGCGGCCGTCGCTGCGCCGATCACGATTGATACGTCGTCGGCCCCGACCATCACGAATTGCCGGATCGCAACCGGCGTAAGCGATTGCTTGGCAACGGTGGCCTATGCGCCGTCGCTGCTTGCGAACTCGACGCTGGAGGTTCAGGTGAACGGCCCGGCTCTGGTTTTCGATTTCCTGGAACTCACCGCCTCGGCGCGCGACCGTTTCGTTCCGGACCTGTTCGATCTGAATGCCGCGCTGCGCTTCCTGATGCCGGGCCTGCCCACCTTTGCAACGACCGGGCTTGGCACCGGTTTCGCGACGGATTTCAACGTCGACAATGGCTTGGCAGGCTTCTTGGCTAACAGATACGACTTCCTTACCGGCAACCTGACCTGGGGTTCCATTCCGTCGCAGCAGGTGGCCGGGCTTGGTCTGGTGACCGTGTCCTTCCTTCCGGTTCCGTCGACCCTGTTCGGTGAAGGCCCTGGAACGAACCCGTCGCGTGTCATCGTGCAAGCTTCGATCAGCGTCGTTCCGCTGCCCGCAGGTATCCTGCTTCTCGGCACAGCCCTGCTTGGATTGGTTGGCCTGTCGCGCCGCCGCAAGCTCGCCACGGCCTGATAGAACTGAACCATCGCAATCTGGGGCGCTTCGGCGCCCCTTTTCTTTTGCGTATTCCTGTCTTGCCTGTGCGCAGGGATCGCTCAGTAGCCGCTCGCCGCCCCGGCAGCACGATACTTGTTCAGCACAACCCCAACCAGCGCCGTACGGTCCGAGATTTCGCGCACGCAGGCCTCGACCTGCGCCGTGGTCGTGTGTTCCGCGCTGGTCACCAGCAGGGCGCAGTCGACATTGCCAAGGAAGGCCAGCGTATCATCGGCCAGCATCAGCGGCGGCAGATCAAAGATCATCATGTCCGGGCGGTAGGCGCGTTCGATCTCTTTCAGCACACCGGGAACGCTGTCGCTGTGCAGCAATTCGGCCGAAGCCGGGCTCCGCTCACGGTTGGCCAGAACGGCAAGGTTTTCACGCACCCGCACCAGACTTTTGGGAAACGGCACTTCCCGCCGCAGCACCTCGGCAAAGCCGCCTTGCGGCGACAGCCGCATAGCCTTGGCCAGTGAAGGCTGCCGCAGATCGGCCTCCACAAGGATCGTGCGCAATTCCACCTGGCGCGACAAGCTGAAGGCGAGGTTCATCGCCACCATGCTCTTGCCGCAGTTCTTGTCAGCCGAGGTGATCGCGATGCGTTTCCAGCCCTCGGTCTTCATCCGTTGCAGCACCTTGGTGCGCATCATGTCAAAGGCCGATGAATGTTCGGCAAGACCGGCCGTCACGATCCGCGCGCGGTCCAGAATACGCGCCGTCATCCCCGATTTGGGCAGGGCGTTCCAGTCTTCCGGAGGGAGAGGTTCGATGAAATCCTCTTCGTCCTCTGGCATCGGCAGATCGTCGTCGACCTCGTAAACCGTCTCCAGCCCGGCGCGCTTGGCACGGGCACGGGCAATCGCCGATTGAACACGTTCGACGGCCATGGCTCAAACCCCTCCCACAGTGCCTGCAGGCACCAGCGTCTTCAACTTGACGACCAACTCAGCCAAGAGGCGGCCGACTTCCGCCGAATTCTGCCAACCGGCAATGACAAGACCCAGCCCCGCCACCAGAACCAGTCCACTCACCATCAAGGTGGTCGTCATCTCGCCGCGCGTGCGGACATAGGGCAGTGTCATGATCATCCGGTCGCCGACCACGGCGGTGATATCCTCCGGACGCCGGATCACGCTGCGCAGGGTTTCCAGCGCCACGATCAGCCCGATCGCCGTGGCCAGCGCGGCGGCAATCCCGATCAGGGCGATCTGCGGCCTGTTCGGGCTGTAGGGGCGGTCAGGCCGGACTGCCTGTTCGATCACGCTGATCCGGCGCCCCTTGGCAAGGCTTTCGATCAATTCGCCGATCTCGGCCTTGGCCAGATTGGAAATCGCCAGATCATACTGGCTGCGCACATTTTGATAGTCGCGCTCCAGCGCCTCCAGCCGGATCGACACGCGCGGTGTCTCGGCGATGGTTTCTGTCAGCACCGCGGCGCGCGAGATCAGCTGATCGCGTTCCTGGTCCAGATAGGACAGTTCCGTCACCAGATCGCCGCGCCGCACGTCACGGGTTGTGACCTGCCCCCGCTCTATCCGTGTGCCGTCCTCGTCTCCGGGCGTCTCAGGTTGCGCACCGGTGAGCCTGTCGATCCGTTCGATCTGATCCAGCAGAACGCGGCGATCCCGATCCAGCTGCGTCATGCGTTCCTGGATCATCGCAAGATCCTGACGACGAAACATCAGGCTGTCCGGCAGGGCATCGATGTTTTCTTCCTTGTAGCCCTGAATCTCTTGCGACCGCGTCGACAGTTCCTGTTCCAGCCGCGCGACTTCCTGCTGAAAGAAGGTCTGGGTTTGGCGGGCAAGCTGGATGCGCGTGGCGACATCCTCTTCCAAAATCAGGGTCACAAGCTCATTGGCCACTGCTGCCGAAACGTCAGGATTGGGCGAATCAAAGGCGATGCGCACCAGCAGCGCCTCGGCATCCCCCACCGGCCGCGGGCCGTCATTGGACGGGGTGATCAGGATGCGCGACCGCAGATCCTCGACGATGGCGCCAGACGAAAGCGCCTCGGCATCCGGAACGCCTTCGGCGGCAAAGATGTCCAACCTGTCGGCCAGATTGATAAGCACTTCGCGCGACAGAACCCGCTGTTCGATGATCTGCAACTGCTCTCCCGCCTTGGTCCGGACGGTGGACTGGGCAAGATCATCGGGAATCTGTTCAGACTCCACCACCAGCAGCGCCTCTGACCGATAAACGGTCGGCAGGATCAGCGCGACGACAAGGCCAAGCCCTGCAATCGTCACAAAGACGCTCAGGAACAGAAAGAGCCACCGCCGCGCACGCGACAGGACAAAGGGCAGATCAATCGAACGGGACTGTTCCTCGATCACCGCAAGGCCCCCTTGTTCCACAGGGCCAGACGCCGCGGGGTGGCGGCGTGCAGCACAGTCACCTGCTGTCGTTCAGAGCCATTCATCAACCAGTCATCCACATTCGGCGCAACCCGCCAGCAATCATCACTCGCCTGCATGTCCTAAAGCTCTTCGTTCTACCAGCCCTGACATTAATACTAGTTGACTACCTTTGGTCCACCCGGCATCCCACTGAATTCGAACGCTGTGTGCAAAGTGATCAACGATTGAACAGGTGCAGTGGTGGTTGTGCCGCAGTGAACCAGAAAACCGATCCTCCCGCGGTATCGGGGGGCAAAGGCGCCGCTGCGGGCGACCGTTTTGGAATGAAGGAATTGGTATGCCCGTTTCAGGACTCTTTCCCAGGTTTCCAGCTGCCCTCGCCCTCGTTTTCCTGCTGGCCGCCTGTCAAAGCACCGAAGAAAAGGCCGCCGGTCACTTCGCCTCTGCGCAAGACTTGCTTGAAGAAGGCGACACGCCCCGCGCGCTGGTCGAACTGCGCAACGCGCTGGCGCTGCAATCCGATCTCCACGCGGCGCGCAAGACCTTGGCAGATCTCCTTCTGGCCTCGGGCGATCTGGCCGGGGCCTATCAGCAATACACCGAACTCGCCGAACTGCAGCCCAACGATGTCGAATCGCGGATCTCCGTCGCGACCATCCTGCTCAGCCAAAGCGTCTGGTCCGATTTCGGCAAGGCCACGACCGAGGCGCAAAGGATCAATGCCACAGATCCCCGCGTCGTCAGCCTGATCCTCGCACGCGATTATCAGCAGGCCGTTACAGACAACAACACGGCCCTGCGCGCCAGCATCGCCGGACAAGCGGCCCAGCTGCGTGCGGATCGCCCCGATGACCCGGCTTTGCTGCGCATCGCGATTGATCAGGCCATTTCCGAGAACCGCGCGCAGACGGCGCTGCCCCTGATCGAACAAGCGCTGGCACAGCAGCCAAAGGATTTTGGCCTGCAGGACCTGAAGCTCCGTCTTCTGCTGGAACAGGACACCGCCGATGCCATCGTTGCGCAGTTCCGCTTGATGATCGGGCTGTTCCCGACCGATGCAGAGCTTCCGGCCAATCTGCTGCAATGGTATCTGTCGCGCAGCGACTTTGCCGGGGCAGAAACCTTTCTACGCGAACGCGCCGGAGAACCCACCGCAGATGTCGAAGGCCATCTGGCGCTGATCGATTTCCTGCGCGGGACGAAGGGGCCGGAAGCGGCCCTTGCCGAAATTGCACCCCTGATCGCGGCGAATGCCGATGATCCGAAGGCGGACCTCTACCGCGCCCTTCAAGCCTCAATCACCTTTGAGACGGGCGACCGGCAGGTCGCGCTGACACAGATCGCCGACCTGATCGCCGATGCCCCCGCCTCGGATCAGACCCGGCGCATCAAGGCGCTTTATGCCGGTATGCTCACCTCCATGGGGGATCAGCCAAAGGCCGAAACCATCGTCGCGGAAATCCTTGCCGAGGACGCATCCCATGTCGAAGCGCTGCTGTTGCGCGCGGGCTGGCGGATCAGCGCCGATCAGGCATCGGACGCGGTCATCGACCTGCGGGCGGCCCTGAACCAAGATCCGAACAACGCCCGCATCCTCGCGGCTTTGGCGGCGGCCTATCTGCGGGACGGGTCGATTGACCTTGCCACGGAAACACTGGGCAAAGCGGTGGAAGTGGCGCCGCTGGAAGCAAGCTATGCCCGCGACTATGGCCGCCTGCTTCAGGATCAGGGCCGGACCGAGGTGGCGCGATCCGTGCTTTATCAGGCCTGGCAAAGCAATCCTGCGGATCTTGGCCTTGTGGAAATGCTGTCCGAGATTGCGCTGAACACGGCCGACTGGACGCTTGCCGGGCAACTGCTGGGCCTGCTGCGCTCATCCGAAGCGCCCGAGGCGCAATCGGCCGCGAACCAGTTGGAAAGCGCGGTCCTGCTTGCGCAGGATCGCGTGGACGAGGCCTTGGCCATTTTCGACGGCGAAATTGCCAAGGCCGAAGATCCCGCACCATGGACGCTTCTGAAAGTCGAGGCCCTGCTGACGTCTGAGCGGCCGGATGAAGCAGCGGCGTTGCTGTCTGCTGCCATCGAAGCGCAGCCTGACTCGCGTCCCTTGCTTTACCGTCAGGCCCTGCTGGATGAGGCCGGGGAACGCCCGGATGACGCCATCGCCATCTATCGCACCCTGCTGGCATCAGATCCGGCGGACGAACGGGCCGTTCGGTCGCTTTACGTTCTGCTCGAAGCGAAGGGCCAGTCCGAAGAAGCCGGACAGGTGCTCGACGCAGGCCTCGCCGCGCGGCCACAATCCGTTGACCTGCGCTGGATGCGGGCATCGCGCCTGCAGGCGCAGGGAGATGTGGCCGGGGCCATCGGTATCTACGAAACGCTTTATGCGGAAAACAGCGCCAATCCCCTGATCGCGAACAACCTTGCAAGTCTGCTGTCACAGACCGTGGATGATGCGGCCACCCTGGACCGGGCCTTCCGCATTGCCCGCCGCTTCCGCACGTCCGAAGTGCCCGCGCTGCAGGACACCTATGGATGGTTGCTGCACCTGACCGGCGACTCTGCCGGCGCCCTGCCCAAACTGCAGGCCGCCGCTGCCGCGCTGACCGAGGATGCGTCGGTTCAATATCATTACGGGGCCGTCCTTGCCGCTCTGGGCCGGACCGATGAGGCGAAGCTCGCAGTCACACGCGCGCTCGATCTGGCCGTCACCGCGCCATGGCCCGGCGAGGATCGCGCCCGCGCGTTGTTGCAGGAACTGGACGCGCCAAAACCGCAGCCCTGAGTCGGCAACCTGTTGGTGATTCTGCGCCAAGTGGCAAAACAGGCGTATTTGGCCGCCAGGCTCAACCAATCAGGTTGCAATATGCAAAAACGCATGGTGCTGGAAAAATCTGAAACTACTCTCCCTAGGCGATGAGCAAACTCCCGCCAATTTGCCACGCGGAAATCTGCTCTAAAGGCCCAATTTCCAGCCATAATTCTGGATTTAGAACCAATCCTGCCCGATTTTTTCCACATTCTTGATCTGGGTGAGCGTTTTGCACGCCCCCTCCGTTAACCTTCATGTATATTCAGGTTGTGGAAGTTCCCACTCTTCTGCTGCCACAGCTGCCAGGGGCCGGACGTGAAATTAGATGATACATTTGATATGGTTGGGGCGGATATTGTTGCGCCCGCAAGCGTTTACGCGGCGTCGGTCGCAAAGGGCCGGAAGCGTCAGCGTCTGCTTCTTGCACGCAGTTTCGACATTGTTTTCGCCGTTCTTGCCGCGCCTATGGTCGTTGCGGTCGCGCTCGTCCTGCTGGTGCTGAACCCGATCTTCAATCCGGGTCCTCTGTTCTTTCGGCAAAAGCGGATGGGCAAGGATTGCTCCTCGTTCCGCATGTGGAAATTCCGCACCATGCTGCCGTCATCGGTGGATGTGCGGTCGCACGATTCGCCACTGGATCGCCACCGGATCACCAAGCTGGGCGCCTTGCTGCGGAAATCTCGGCTGGATGAGTTGCCGAATCTGATCAACGTTTTCAAGGGTGAGATGGCGCTGGTTGGTCCGCGCCCCGATGCGTGGGATCACGCCGTGGTCTACATCCGCACCATCCCGTTCTATCACCAGCGCTTTGCCGTCCTGCCCGGTATCACCGGGCTTGCGCAGGTGCGTTCGGGATATGCGGATGATTACAAAAGCGTCTGCCGCAAGGCCCGGCTTGATGCGATCTATGTCCGCAGCAGATCGGCGCGCATGGATACGGGCATCGTTCTTGCCACTGTCGTGGTCATGCTGACCGGCTTCGGTGCCCGCTAAGGGGCACCGCACCGCGCAAGCATACCCGTCTGCGCGGATCTGCGGGCATAGGTCTGGGTAAAATCCTTGCAGATCCTCCGCACCGCCCTGTCCGGTCTGATAGCTTCGGCGGCCCTGCTCATCCTGTTGATCGTGGCGGATTTCTTCCAGCGACTTGATCCCACGCTGGATCAGGCCGGCCAAACTCGCCGTGCCGTTGTCTTTACCGGCCAGTTCGACCGGATCGACGCAGCCCTTGCGCTGTTCGATCAGGGTCGCATCGACAGATTGCTGATAAGCGGGGTCGGCATAGGCTCTGGCCTGCGGCCCGAAACGCTTGCGGATCAGTTCAACTTTTCCCCCGCCGCCCGCGCCGCGCTGCGCGCAGGTGACATCGTGCTGTCGCCGGATGCGCAGGACACGTTCCAGAACGCGGCCGAGACGGCCTGCTGGCTGCGTGATCTGGGGCCGCAGACGGGTGTGATCCTGATCACCTCTGTCTCGCATCTTCCGCGCGCGTCGATCACCTTGGAACGGTCTCTGCCGCCCGGCATCCCGGTCTATCGCAGCGCGCCCCCCTTCACCGACACAGATCGCACGATCCAGAGGGAAGAGCTTGGCAAGTTCATCCTGTCCTGGCTCGCCTCTCTCAGGCCCGGCTTCCGGCAAAGCCCGGACCATCTTGCCCTGTGCATGCCCGGCACAGGCAGCGCCGATCCTTAATCTCCGGGGATTCCGAATATCCATGTCTGATAAGGCAGATAGCATTTCTGGAAATGCGATGACAGCAGCGCCCAGACCACAAGCACCATCAGCAACCCGATATAGGGCGCCGCAACGGCCAGCGCGCGCCCGTTGCGCATCGGCAGAAACGGCAGCCGCGCCAGGATCATCGCCTGAATCGGAATGAAGTAATAATTCAGCCGGTCCGCAATCACGCTGGAGGCAGGCAGCACCACCAGCAAGCCCAGCATCATCAGGGACCCGATCACGGCAAGCTTGTGGTCGGCAGGAAAAGCAATCTGCCACTTCCGGCGCAGAAACATCAGGAACCAGATCGCCACCAGCACCAGCAAGGCCACCCGATAGGCCGCCCCTGCGGCATCGACATCGGTGCCCACATAGCGGCTGGTGGCCGTGTTCACCGCATCCGTCGTCATCAGCGCAAGACCACCTGGCAGGGCCAGCAAGAGCGACAGCGCAATCCGCCCGCGCGACAGCCCGCCCGTCACCATCGGGGCCAGCAACAGGAAGACGACCGCACTGGAATGAAAGCCCGCTGCCAGCAGCACCAGACCCACAAAACGAACAAGCCTCCGGTCGATGAAGGCCAGATAGGCCAGACACATGATCCCGACCGCCACCCCCTGACGGATACCGGACATCGGCATGTTCAGGATCAGCACGGGAAACAGCAGCACCAGAAAACCCAACGCATCGGGCTGCCGCTTGGCCAACTTGTGAATACCGTAGAAGAACAGGAAGGATGAGAACACGTTCAGCCACGGATAGGGCAGCCCCAGCTTGACTTGCAAAGCGATGATGACCGTCCAGATCGGTTCGCGCGTGGCGATGGCCTCGGACACCGGCAATTGTCCAAAGACGTCATACTGGTTCAGATAGCCCGTCCAGTCGCAGCCAACCTCATAGCGGAAGGCCGAAAAGACGAACACCACCGCAAGCAGAAGCCAATACCCCCCCGGCGCGCGCGACAGGCGCAGAAACAGCATGGCGACATAGGCCAGAACATAGATCATCGGCTTGGCGTCCCCGTCGCGGCCCGCGCCAGCATTTCGGCCACGCGCGGCCCCCAGACCTGCAGGCTGTAGCGTTCCTCGACCATCTTCCGCCCCGCCTGTCCCATCTTCATGCGTAACGCCGGATCAGCCAGAAGCGTCGACAGTGCCGCGCGCCATTCCGCATCCGTCTCGGCCAGAAAGCCGTTCACCCCATGCTGCACGATCTCGCGGTTCACCCCGACGGGCGATGCGATCACCGGCAATCCGCAGGCCATGTACTGGATCAGCTTGTAGCCGCATTTTCCCCGCGCCCAGGGCGTATCCATCAGCGGCATCAGGCCAAGATCCATGTCCAGAATGTCGGCCACTTCCCGGTCTTCCGACCATGGCCTGTTTTCCAGCAGGGGATGCACCCCCGCCTCTCGCCCTGCGCCCACCGCCATGATCAGCGCCCCGGCCCGGCCGGCAACCTCGGTCAGCATGGGCATCATCGGCAGCATGTATTCCGCCCATGTGCTGGGCGATCCGATCCAGCCGATCCGTGGCGGACCGGCCTCACCCATGGTGGTCTTTGCGCGATAGAGATTGGTGTCCACCACTGTCGGCACAATCTCAACCCAGCGCGCGCCCGCTTGGGTTGCCCGCTCCGCCAGATAGGCATTGCCCGCGGTGACGAGCGTCGCCGCCGCCATCAGACGATCCAGCTTATCGCCCAGCACAGCACGTACCGCGGCATATCTGTGCAGGTCATAGCGGTGAAACACCGCATCATCATAGTCGACCGCAAAGGGAACGCCCTTCGGCAGGGCCATACGCTCGATCAGCCAAGGCAGCCACGGCAAGGCTTCCTTTTCAATCCAGAGCAGATCGGATCCGGCCACCTGGCGCAGATCGCGCAAACGCCGCCCCAGCGCCCGCAGCGCAATGCGCCCGGTCGGAGCCCCTGCATAAAGATGCAGCAGATAGTCATCCTCGAAATAGGCAAGATAGCGGGGCTCCAACCCGCCTTTTTGCAGATAGGGTTTGTAAAGCATGGTCCGCAACCTGCTTGACGCACCAAGCGCCGCATATCGCGACAAGACCGAAAGACGAATTGTCATCGCCAAATCACTTCCCTGCTGCCGTCATCGCCGCCCGTCCGCTGCTGCGCCGATCACCTGCTCATACAGTGTGGCAAAGGCTGCCGTGCCAGCGTCGAGCGAAAAAAGCGCCTCTGCGGCGCCACGGCACCGCGCAGGCAAGCCGGGATCGGCCAAAAGGGTAAGCAACGCGCCCCATGCGGCCTGCATCTCCGGTTCGGTTGCACCACTGACCACCACCCCCACCTTGTGATCACGAATGATCCGCGCGACATCGCCCACGCCTTCATTGGCCACCACAGGCAGGCCACAGCCAAGGATTTCGGCCATCCGCGTCGGAGAGCGCCCAAGTTCGGACACCTCTCCCCCGGCATAGAACATGACCGAAGCCATCTGCCCCTGCAGCACCTCCTGCACCTGTCCTGATGCCGCCGGGGTGATCTGCAGCCGCGCGCCCAGCGCGCCCGTCGGATCGACCGCCGCCCTGACCTGCGCAGGATCATCCAGCGTCGTCACCTCAAACTGCAAGGCGGGGTCCTGTCGCGCCGCAACCGCAAAAAAGGCCGCCAGCCAGTTCAGCCGGAACCACCCGCTCAACACGGTGCCCAAACAGCCGATGACCGCCCGGGTCGGCGGCACATCCACCGGAACGAAACGGTCCAGATCGGCACAGGTGGGGATCACCGCAACCCTTTGGCCCGCCATTTCCGCCGGATAAGCCCGGTTGAGGTATTCTGCCCCCACATGGGTCAGCGACACCACCGCCCCAGCCCTTTGCAGGCAGGCGCGTTCGGCGGCAAGGATCGCCCGGTTCAACAGCGACCCGCGCTTCAACCGCCCCGCAGTAATCAACTCCTCGGGCCACAGCCCGCGCATGTCGAAAACGAAAGGCACGCCGGTAAGGCGCCCGACCACCATCGCAACCACCGCCGGGATGTAGGACCGGGCATGGATCAGCCGCGCCCCCTGCCCGCGCACCTCGCGCCGCAGCAGCCAGGCCATCCGGATCATGCTCAGCGCCGGGGCAACCAATCTTGGCCGCCGCAGAAACCGTTGCGGCAGCCAGCGTATCCCAAGCTGCACACAGGCTGCCCGTACCTCTGCCACCCGGTCGGCATCCGACCAGTCCTCGTCTTTTTCATAGGTGATCAGCGTGATCCGGTAGTGCTGCGACAACCCGCGCAGATAGCCAAAGACCTGGCTTTGCCCCAAAGGCTCCAGCAGCCCGTTGCGGGTGACATAGACGGTTGCGGTCACGTCAGGCCCACCAGATCAAGATATTTGCGCGCCGCGATGTCCGGCGCAAAATCCGCCGCCCGCGCCTTCAGCGCGTCCCGGTCCACCGGCGCAGAAAGCGCGGCCGTCATTGCGTTTGCCAGCGCCTCTAAATCCCGCACCGGCACAAGATGCCCCCATCGCCCGTTCCCCAAAATCTCTGCCGGGCCGGCGGGGCAATCCGTCGAAACGACCGGCAGCCCAAAGGACAAAGCTTCGACCAGCACATTGCCAAAGCCTTCATGGTCGGACGACAGCGCGAACAAATCGGCCGTCGCATAGACGGCCGCAGGATCGGCCTGAAATCCGGCCAGGATCACGCGCTCACCCAGGCCCAATTCGGCCACCAACGCGCGCAATCTGCCCTCTTCCGGCCCTTGTCCCACAATCATCAAGCGCGCCTGCGCCATCGGCACCCGGGCAAAGGCGCGCAGCAAGAGCGCATGGTTCTTCACCGCCTTCAGGCTGCCCACGGTCACGATGCGGGGGCCTTGGCCGTTCCACAGTGCCTCGGCCGCCGCCAGCTGCACATCGCCGGGGGGCGCGAGCATTCGTAACGGATTGTGAATCGCCACAATCCGTGACCGGGCCATCCCGGACAGTTGCGCCATATCCCTGGCAACGCCCACAGACACACCCACGCGCGCATCCGCCAGCCGATACCCCAGCCAAGATGAGCCGCGCAGCATCAGGCGGTGGGCCCATCCCCAGGTCTTGTACTGTGCCGAAAGCATCCCGTGTTCGCTGATGATGACCCGGCACCGATGCCCCGACAGTCTTTGCGCCAGCGGTGCGAGCACGGTCAGGGGCCACATCGCCGCCAACACCACATCCGGCCGGCTCTGCCGCAGAAAGCCCGTCAGCCTGAACAGCACCTGTCGCGCCCGCGGCGCGGCAAGGTCAACCACCGAAAATGCGGCCTCGGCCTCGGCCAGAAAGTCGCCGGCCCGCCGCATCAGGGCGAAGTCTACTTCATGACCCATGGCCGCGAAGGCATGGCCCAGATCAAGGCTCACCCGTTCCGCGCCGCCGCCGCGCAGATCAGGCAGGAGGACACAGATCTTCACCACAGCCTCCCGAACGGGAACCCCGGAACCCGCAGGCGCCACGCCATGACAGGCGACGTTCTCGTCGACATCGCATCACGCATCAAAACGCCCAATCGCACCGATTGCTGCCGTGACGATCTCGGCCAGTCTGCCGCGCCGCTGATCGACTGCTCGGGAAAAGGGGCGGTACGGGATCGTGTCAAAGAGTTCGTTCAACGCAGGCTCCGTCGCAGAAAAATGATGCCAACATCCCTGCCGCCGGGGGCAGGCGGGAATGGACACGCAAGAAAACGGAATCACGAAGGCGCAAAGGCCCGGGACCGGACTGCGCCACCCACCCCAAGCATCCGCCGGTATGCCCGTCTGTTCCAGAGAAAAAACATCAATTCACATCCCATAGCTCTTCATAGGCTGGATTTCCCGCCATGAGTGGCGATGGGTCAGGCACGATCACATGGTTGCGGTCCCCCGACATCCGCAGATGATGCCGTCGCCGCCGAAGAATTTCGCGAACACCGGGCGTGCGGTTCAACAGTCGGGCCACAAGCTCCATCGCGGGCGACGCGCGACGATAGCCGATCAGGGACTCGAACGGCGCCAAATCCACCGCCGACGGGCTCAGCACCCGCAGGTGATTGACCAGACCCCGCTCATGGAATGCAGCGAAATCATCGGCGCAGAATTCAACGGGATCGTTACCCCCAAGAATGCCCCGCGCGGCGCCAAGATCGATCGCATAGCACAGCGTCGACCGCACGGATTGAGGCTGCATCGGTGTCACCAGCAGGCTTCGCCCAAAGCTGCGCGCGCCATGTGAGGAATACAGGTTCTGCTGCTGGTTCGGGCTGTGGAACGAAATGACCTCACCCGGTCGCAATTCGGAAAGAACCGCGCGCGCCAGATCATCAAAACCGTCGGGCAAGGCGGCATCATCCTCGATCACCACAGCCTGCGGGATAGAGTGGGCAACCATGCTGCGATAAGCCGCCAGATGAGACAGCGCACAACCCAGTTCGCCCGGCAACAGGCTGGTACGGTGTGGCAGATCGGGCGTGGCCGCCAGAACGTCGCGCCCAACAATGCCCACCAGGCGCGGCGTCTGCATGGACCGCGTGGCCACATGGCGTGTGATGTAGTCGTATCGCTGGCGAAAGGCGGGATGTGCCACTACGAACAGGGCAAAGGGGGCAGTCATGTCGGTTTGCCTGCCATCAGTATCGCTGGCCTCCGCACCCCCTGTGTTACACGCCGTGCTACCGCGTTCGGCCCCCGCAACTGCAGCCTGTTTTTGGCCCGAATTACAAACACCTGTCCTGCCTTCATCCGTCTGTAGTCCGGCCCCGTAGCACTGCCCGCGCGCCAAGGCGCTGTGTCAGGCCCTCAAGCGGAGCGGCTGGATCGTCCTTGCGATGGAGATCGGTCCGACCCCGCCGGAGACATTAATTATCATTACGATCAATGGAAAGGCTTGATTGCCATTGCAGGGGGCAAGCGCTGCCGTTCTTCGCCGCCAAGGACCACACTTCAGCGCCGCAAAACGCCATAGGCCAGCCGACCCGCCCATTCCTTCTGGGCGATGTTGAGCAGATCCAGATTCCTCGCCAGATCCCAACCGATCCCATCACCGACCGTGCCGCTGCGATAGTCCACCGGATAGGGCACCAGCCCGGTCCATCCCGCCGCGCGAAAGCTTTGGATCGCGCGTGGCATGTGAAAGGCGCTGGTCACCAGCACCCATGTGTCCCCGTCTAAGGGCCGAACATCGGCAAGGCTGCGGCGCGCGTTTTCTGCAGTTGTGCGCGATTGCCCTTCCAGCACCAGTCGCGATGCGGAAACCCCATGCCGCGCCAAGAAGGCGGCCGCCACCTGGGCTTCGGAGAGGGCGACACCGCCAATATCGCGAATCCGGCCCCCGCCCCCCGTCACGATCACCCGTGCCTCGGGAAACCGCCGGGCCAGTTCGGCCACTGCCATCAGCCGCTCGCCTGCCGCGCCCAGTTGCGCCCCGCCCCAGCGGCGGCTGGCCGCCATATCCTCGGCCCCGCCAAGCAGAATGATCCCCCGCACCTGTGCAAGCGGCGGGTCCGCCGGAAACGCGGCCTCCAGCGGCCGAAGCAACATCGCCCCTATGGGAAAGACGGCCAGCGCCACCAGACCGCCAAGAAGCGCCGCCGTCAGCCCGCGCGCCAGCCCCTTCCGCCCGCGGATCTGCGCCAGCAAGGACAAGAAGGCGAGGGCAACAAGCCATGTCTCCACCCGCAGCATCGCCCCGACCAGTTTGCCGATGATGAAAACCGCCGTCTCCATCCCGCCTCACCCCCGCGCCATCACATCGCGCAAGGCCTGATGATAGGCGGCCAGCACCAGCTTTTCGTCAAACGCGCGCTCCATCTTGCGGCGCGCGGCGGCGCCCATATCGGCGCGCCCCTTCAACGACAGTCCCAGAAAGCGGCGCATCGCATCGGCCAGACTCGCCGCATCGCGGGGCTGGCACATGAACCCTGTCACATCGGCATCCACCACCGCGCGGCACCCCGCAACATCGGTTGCGATCACCGGTCGTGCCATGGCCGATGCCTCGATCAAGGTGCGCGGCGCGCCTTCGCGATACGAGGGAAGCACCACGCAATCCGCCGCCTGCACCACGGGCCGAACATCCGTCCGCGTGCCGAGATAGTCGATGATCCCTTCCTCCACCCAGCCCTGAACCTGATCCAGATGGATCGCCGTGCGGTTCTGCACCCCGGCAGGACCCAGCAACTGAAACCGCGCCTGCGGATGCTCGGCCTTGATCCGGCGGGCAGCCTCGACATATTCGATCACGCCCTTGTCGCGCAGCAGACGGGCCACCATCAGAAAAACCGGCGCCTCGGGCGGATGCGGGGGCATCGGTGCTGCCGCGTAATGCACCAGATCAATCCCCGTTCCCGGCAAAACGCGCGCCTGTCCGGGACGCAGCATCCCACGCGCTTCGAACAGCGCGCAGTCATCATCGTTTTCAAAGAACACCACCGGCAGCGCCCGGAATGCCGCCCGATACAGCGTCTCGGCCACCCGTTGCAAAAGCCGGCCGGACAGGAACGCCGTGCCAAGCCCGGTCACATTCGGGACAAAAGGCACAGCGGCCACGCGCGCGGCCAATCCGCCAAATACATTGTTCTTGATCGTGAAGCTCAGAACGGCATCGGGGCGCCATTTGCGAAAGATCGCCTGGAAGCGCCACAGCAGGGCCAGATCGGCAACCGGGTTCAGCCCCCGGACATCCATCTTCAACGGCACCACCGTGCAGCCAAGACCCTGCAGCTTTGACAGCGTCTCGTCGGCAGGGGCCACGATCGTAACCCGGTGCCCCGCCGCCAGCAGCGACTCGACGATGGGGCGTCGAAAGTTCCAGATGTTCCAGGCGGCATTTGCCGTGATCATCACATGCAAAGGGCGGCCCCCGACACGCCCTGACGGGCCGTCCGCCCGCGAAACTTGGCTGTCTTGCATCGGTCAGTCCAGCGGTGCTGGGCGGGCCCGGAAATTCGGCAGATGTGCGACATCGTCCTTCTCCACGGGCGCCATGAGCGCCTGCCCGCCAAAGAAGACACCATCATTTATGACCTGCATCACCGTCATCTTGTCGACCTGCGGATTGCCCTTGCTAAAGGCATAGACCATCGAGAAATCGCATAACTGATTGACAAGCCGCGCCAACCCGCCCGTCCGCTCATGCACAAGGTCAACCGCTTCATCGGTGAACAATTCATGATTGCCGCCCACGGCCTTCAGCCGATGGCGTACATATTCCCCGGTCGTCGCGGAATCCATGGCGGGCAAATGGCAGGCCGCGCCGATTCTTTGTGCAAGCGGCTGCAGCGCCGAATTGACGATTCGCTCGCGCAAGCCCGAATGCCCCACCAGAAACACCTGCAACAACTCGTCCGTGCCGGTGTTCATGTTGGTGAGCGTGCGAATCTGCTCCAGCGCCTGATCAGACAGGTTCTGCGCCTCGTCAAACACCAGCACCACGCGCCGCCCGGCGGCATATTCCTGGATCAAACGCTCCTCGAAGCGTGAAAAAAGCTCCACCATGCTGTCATCCGGCTCTGCCGGTTCGCCCAGCGCCAACAGCACCCAAGGCAGCACATCCTCGGCCTTGCCGCGCACCTGCGACACCAGACCGAAGACCACGTCATCGCCCACATTGCGCAGCAAATGCTGCACCAGCAGCGTCTTTCCGGCCCCCACCTCTCCGGTCACAAGCGTGATCGGCGCCCGTGTCACGATCGCGTATTCCATGAGCGAATACGCCCGCCGATGGGTGATCGACCAGAACAGCATGTCAGGATCCGGCGCGATGGCGAAGGGTCGGGCGTTCAGCCCGAAATACCCGGTATAGATATCAAGGATACTACCCATCTGCGCACTCGTCCCTTCCAGTTTCATGCCACAGGCCTGGCGAACAACCGCGACCTGTTTACTTCACTGCTCTTGTGCCTTGTAGTATCGTAAAATTAAACCTGATTAATCAAGCACGGCCAGAACATGCACAGTCCCGAAGGGACCCACCCGCTCTCGGACACACTTCCCATGCAAGTTGCGGGCCTTTTCTGGCTTGCGCTGTCGCTGATCGGCGCTTTTGTGCTGTTCTGGCCCGGCATCGCCTTGCTTCTGAGCGTGTGGCAAACACCGGAATACAGCCACGGCCCGCTCATCCCGGTGCTCTCCGGCCTGCTGTTCCTGCGACAACTGAAGACCGAGCCCATCGAACACGGACCGGTCAACCGTTGGCCGGGCCTTGTCCTGATGGCGGTGTCGGTGTTCTTCGGCATCCTTGGCCAGATGGTGGAAACACCGATGGTGACTGCCACGGCGCTGATCCTGTGGTTCGGCGCCATTCTTCTGATCTGCTTTGGCTGGGAACAGGGGCGGCGTTTCTGGCCGCCGATCCTGCACCTGGGCTTCATGCTGCCGCTGCCGAGTGCGACCTACTACACCGTGTCGATCACGCTGCAGCTCATCTCGGCCGAACTGGGCGTCTGGTTGCTGCGTCTGGCAGATGTGCCCGTCTTTCTGGATGGCTACATCATCGATCTTGGCGTCATAAAGATGCACGTGGCCGAGGCCTGCTCGGGCCTGCGCTACCTGTTCCCCATTCTCAGCTTTTCCTACATCTTCGCGATCCTCTATCGCGGGTCCTTCACCATGAAGGCCATCATGCTGCTGTCGGCCGCACCCATTGCCGTGGTGATGAATTCGGCCCGCATCGCGATTGCCGGGCTGATCGTGCAGTATCAGGGGGCGGAACACCTTGAAGGATTTTCGCATTTCTTCGAAGGCTGGGTGATCTTCATCCTCTCCGTCCTGATGCTCTTTGGCCTCGCCCGCGTGCTTCTGGTCTTTCAGCGCCGGAACACCACATTGGTCGATGCGCTGGATCTGGATTTTTCCGGTCTGGTCCCGCAGGCCCGCCGTATCCTGCTGATCGAACCGTCCCGCGCGCTGGCCGTGTTTGCGCTTGTCACGGTCGGGGCTGCGGTGCTGTGGCAGGTCTTCCCCACCGTGCGCACCGTGGAACCCGCCCGGGCAGAGCTTGGCTCCTTTCCAACGCAGATCGGCACCTGGACAGGCGGCGACCGCCAGTCGTTGGACCCGGCGGTCGCACAGGCTCTGCAGGCGCAGGATTATGCGCTGATGACCTATACCTCCGGCTCCGATGCCACGGTCGAGGTCTTCACCGCATGGTTCCGTGACCAGACAACCAGCGGCGCCCACTCGCCCGAGGTTTGCCTGCCCAATGCAGGCTGGGAATTCGCCTCGTTCGACCGCCGCGACATCGGCGCTGACATGGGCCTGAACAAACCCTTCCCCATCAACCGTGCCATGATCCAGAAGGGCGAGGATCGCCTGCTGGTTTATTACTACTACCTGCAGAACGGACGGCAGGTCGCGTGGGATTTCGGATCAAAACTCTGGCTGCTCTGGGACAGCGTGGTCCACGGTCGCAAGGATGGCGGGCTTGTCCGCCTTGTCACCCCCATCGCCCGCGGCGAATCCGAGGCTGCCGCCGATCTGCGGCTGCAGGATATGGCCCGTGAACTCGACAGCCGCCTTCCGCGTTTCTTCCCCGGCCGCGACTGACAAAAACCGCCAGAGGCTAAAGCATTCCGCGCGCCGCAACTGGGCACGGCAAGACAACGGCACAAAGACTGTGCATCCCGGGCCCTTTCGCACCGCCGCCCACAGGTCTACCCCTGCGCATAGCTCGTCGTGCCACAGGAGATCCGCGATGCACACTGCTGCCGCCCCGATGGAGATCGGTCAGGTCACGCTCACCGTGCATGACCTTGCCCGCAGCGCCGATTTCTACGCCCGCGCCCTTGGCCTGTCGAAACTGACGGCCGACGCCGTTCAGGTCACCCTTGGCGCAGGCGCCCGGACGCTGGTCACACTCATCGCCGATCCCGCCGCACGCGCCCGCTCCCCGCGTGAAGCGGGTCTTTTCCACACCGCTTTCCTGCTGCCCGACCGCGCCGCGCTTGGGCGATGGCTCCACCACGCCGCCGCCACCCGCCTGCCCCTTCAGGGCGCGTCCGATCACAAAGTGTCCGAGGCGATCTACCTTGCCGATCCCGAAGGCAACGGGATCGAGGTTTATGTCGACCGCCCGCGCGCGCAATGGACAGGGCGCGACGGCACCATCCAGATGGGGACCGATCCGCTCGACCTCGATGATCTCGCCGCTGCCGCCGATGGCCCCTGGACAGGCGCCCCCGGTGGTACAGTGGTGGGCCATGTCCACCTGCAAGTGGGCGATGTTGCGATGGCGCAGGCCTTCTATACCGGCACGCTCGGCTTTCCGGTAACCGCCACCTATCCCGGCGCGGCCTTCTACGGATCGGGCGGCTATCATCATCACCTCGCCACCAATGTCTGGAACAGCCGTGGCGCAGGCCCCCGCACGCCCTCTACCGGCCTGACCTCCGTAGAAATCCTGGCCGATGCCGCCTCCCTCGCAGCCATAACCGCGCGCAGCGATGGAAGAACGGACCTGACCGATCCCTGGGGCACCCACATCATCCTGACGGAGAAGCGCTGATGCTCGTGAACGGCAAATGGGTGGCGAAATGGGATCCGGTTCAGGCCAAGGATGAACAAGGCGGCTTCGTGCGGCAGGTTTCCACCTTCCGCAACTGGATCACCCCAGATGGCAGCGCAGGCCCCACCGGCCAGCCGGGTTTCCGTGCCGAAGCAGGCCGCTACCATCTCTACGTCGCGATGATCTGCCCCTGGGCCTGCCGCACGCTGATGGCCCGCAAGCTCAAGCAGCTTGAAGACGTCATTTCCATTTCCGTCGTCGAACCCGAACTCACCGATGAAGGCTGGCGCTTTGCCGCCGGGGCCGATGCGGTGAACGGTTCCACCTATATGCACGAAATCTATACCCGCGCCGATCCTGCCGTGAACGGCCGCGCCACCGTGCCGGTTTTGTGGGACAAGCAGACCCGCACCATCGTCAGCAACGAAAGCGCCGATATCCTTCGCATCTTCAATTCCGGCTTCGGCTCCCTTGCCAGCGGCCCCGATCTCTACCCCACCGATCTGGCGGCCGGGATCGACACGCTTAATGACGCGATCTATCCCGCGCTGAACAACGGGGTCTATCGCGCGGGCTTTGCCACCACACAGGCCGCCTATGAAGCGGCCTTCCACGATGTCTTTGCCATGCTCGATGGTCTGGAGGCCCGCCTGTCCGATGGCCGCGACTGGCTCCACGGCGACCGCTTCACCGAGACGGACATCCGCGCCTTCGTCACCCTGGCCCGCTTTGACGCCGCCTATCACGGCCTGTTCAAATGCAACCTGCGGCGGCTGGCCGATTACCCCAACCTGTCCGCCTATACCGCCCGCGTCTACGCCCTTCCCGGCATCGCCGAGACAGTGAACATCGACCACATCAAGCGCGGTTACTATTCGATCAAGGCGCTGAACCCCAACGGCATCGTCCCGCTTGGTCCAGACCTGCGCTGGATGGCGCAGCCGCGATAGGCCAAGGACTGGCCCGCCGCCCTATCCGGCCACAACCACGCCGGTTCCCCATTCGGCACATTTGCGCGCCAGATCCGGCGGCAAGGCCTGGTCCGTGAACAGCGTCGTCACCTCAGACAGCGATGCCAGCCGCGCCGGGGCGCTGCGGTCCAGCTTGGAATGGTCACAGACCAGAAACACCTTGCGCGCCTGCCGGATGATCGCCTTCGACACGCGCACCTCGGCCAGATCGAAATCCAGCAGATCACCATCCTGATCCAGCGCCGACGCGCCGATCACCGCATAATCCACCTTGAACTGCTCGAAGAACTGCGTCGTCAATTCCCCCACCAGCCCGCCATCCGACCGCCGCAGCGCGCCGCCTGCCACCATGATCTCGCAGCCCGGATTGGCAGCCAGCGTATTGGCCACGTTCATGTTGTTGGTCACCACCGTGATGTTGCGATGGGTCAGCAATTCCCGCGCCACCGCTTCGGTCGTGGTGCCAAGGTTCATGATCAGCGAACAATTCTCGGGGATCGCCGCCGCGCAGGCCCGCGCGATGGCCGCCTTTGCCGCCTCATTCATCTGGCGGCGCTGCTCATAGCCCAGATTCGTCACCCCGGTTCGCGGCACTGCGCCGCCATGCACCCGGTCCAGATGGCCCATATCCGCCAGATCTGTCAGGTCACGCCGGATCGTCTGCAGCGTCACGTCAAAGCGCTGCGCCAGATCTTCAACCACCACCCGCCCCTCGGCGCGGGCAATCTCAAGGATCTCGGTCTGACGGAAGCTCAGCGCCATTCCGGCTTTCCTTTTTCTTCACTCGTGATCGCCCACCTTCGGAAAGGAAAGCCGGGCAATCAAGCCGAAAAAGTTTCTGCATGCGCACGCGGCATCCATGCCGCGTTGCAGCGCGAAAATGCGCGCATCAGGCTCAAGCCCCTGAAATTCAGTCATTTCCCTTACGTCACTTGCGCGCAAATGTTCGCTTCAATAAGAAACGCGCAAATTCGAAAAATGGGCATTGACCAATGGCAAAGATTCGTTCCAACCTGCCCCCGCTAGGGAGGAGACTGGCGTGACAACGAAGAACAGGCCCGAAGTGGCCGACCTCTTCATCATCGGCGGCGGCATCAACGGATGCGGCATCGCCCGCGACGCAACAGGTCGCGGCCTGTCGGTGGTGCTTGCCGAGCAGGGCGATCTGGCACAGGCCACATCCTCTGCCTCCACCAAGCTGTTTCATGGCGGCCTGCGCTATCTGGAATATTTCGAATTCCGTCTGGTGCGCGAAGCGCTGGAGGAACGCGAAACCCTGCTCGTCGCCATGCCGCATATCTCATGGCCCATGCGCTTCGTGCTGCCCTACCACCCCGACATGCGGTTCGAAGGCGACACGCCCACCGGACGCCTGCTCTCACGCCTGATGCCGTGGATGAAGGGCCGCCGTCCCGCATGGCTCATTCGCCTCGGCCTGTTCCTTTATGACACGCTGGGTGGCCGCAAGATCCTGCCCGCCACCCGCACGCTGGACCTGACCAGCGATCCCGCCGGCAAGCCGCTGCAATCGCGCTTCCGCCACGCCTATGAATATTCCGACTGCTGGGTCGAGGATTCCAAGCTTGTCTCCCTCAACGCCCGCGACGCCGCCCAGCGCGGGGCCACCATCATGACGCGCACCCGCGTCATCTCGGCCACCCGGACGGGCGATATGTGGGAGATTACCACCGACGGCCCCGATGGCCAGCAGGTCCACCACGCGCGCGCCCTGGTCAACGCTGGTGGCCCGTGGGTCGAAGACGTGATCCGCAACGTCGCGCGGATCAATTCCTCCGAAGGCGTCCGCCTTGTGCGCGGGTCGCATATCGTCACGAAAAAACTCTACGATCACGACCGCTGCTATTTCTTTCAGGGCACCGATGGGCGGATCATCTTTGCCATCCCCTATGAGCAGGACTTCACCCTGATCGGCACCACCGATCAGGATCACAAGGGCGCACCCAAGGATGCGGTCTGTTCCGATGCGGAACGCGACTATCTCTTGAACTTCGCCAGCCAGTATTTCGCCAAGCCCGTCACCCTGGCGGATGTGGTCTGGACATATTCCGGCGTCCGTCCGCTCTACAACGACGGGGCGAAATCGGCCACGGCCGCCACTCGTGACTACGTGCTCTCGCTTGATGGCACGGGTGCGCCGCTGTTGAACGTCTTTGGCGGCAAGATCACCACCTATCGCCGCCTTGCCGAATCCGCGCTGGAAAAGCTGACTCCCTATTTCCCGCAGGCCAAGGGGCCGTGGACAGCCCGCGTCGCCCTGCCGGGCGGGGATTTCCCGCATGATGGCGTGGCCGCCCTGACGGCCAGCCTCAAGGCCAACCACCCTTTCCTGTCCGACTACTGGGCCGCCCGCCTGATCCGCGCTTATGGATCCGAAGCAGCCACCCTGTTGCACGGCGCGCAATCCGCCGCCGATCTGGGCCGCGATTTCGGCGGCACCCTGACCGAGGCCGAGGTGCGCTGGCTGATGCAGCACGAATTCGCCCGCGCCGCCGCAGATATCGTCTGGCGGCGCACCAAGCTTGGTCTGCGGATGACCAAGGAACAGATCGCAGCGCTGGATGCCTTCATGGCAGGCGCGGCAACCCACGGGGCAATCAGCCCCGCGGCAGAATAAGGGGGACGGATGGCGCTTGAACTGAAAGCCATCAGCCGGGTCGTGAAGGGGCAGGTCCATATCCAGCCCACGACCCTGACGCTGGAAAAAGGCACCATGAACGTGCTGCTTGGCCCAACCTCATCGGGCAAAACCTCGCTCATGCGGCTGATGGCGGGGCTCGATGCGCCCAGCACCGGCACGCTGCATTGGCACGGGCAGGATGTGACCGGCCAGCGCGTGCAAGACCGCAAGGTCGCCATGGTCTACCAGCAATTCATCAACTACCCGGCGATGAACGTTTATGACAACATCGCCTCCCCCCTGCGCCTGATGGGCAAATCCAAGGCCGAGATTGACCACGCGGTGAAGGAAACCGCCGAAATGCTCAAGCTCACCCCGATGCTGGACCGCAAACCGCTGGAACTGTCGGGCGGCCAGCAGCAGCGCTGCGCGCTTGCGCGGGCCTTGGTCAAGGGCGCGGGTCTGGTCTTGCTGGACGAACCGCTCGCCAACCTCGATTACAAACTGCGCGAAGAACTGCGCGCCGAAATCCCGCGCATTTTTGAAGAATCCGGCGCGATCTTCGTCTATGCCACCACAGAACCCGAAGAGGCGCTGCTTCTGGGCGGCAACACCGCCACGCTCTGGGAAGGCCGCGTCACCCAATTCGGCCCCACCCCCACCGTCTATCGCCAACCCGCCGACGCCACCACCGCCCGCGTCTTCAGTGACCCGCCGATGAATTTCGTCCCCTGCTTCAAGGAAGGCCACCG
Organism: Variovorax paradoxus; assembly: GCA_943370085.1. Taxonomy (GTDB): domain Bacteria; phylum Pseudomonadota; class Alphaproteobacteria; order Rhodobacterales; family Rhodobacteraceae; genus Paragemmobacter. Next base: position 164,996 of record CALRPT020000008.1, read on the forward strand.
CATCAACTTTGGCGGCCATGCCAACGCGCCCGCCGACGGCCCCTTCTCCACGCTGCCCGATGGCCGCTACACCGCAGGCTTCCGCGCCAATCACCTGCACCTGAACACCCATTCCGGACAGGCCGTGGAATTCCGCTGCACGCTGGGCGTGACAGAAATCACCGGATCGGAAACCTTCCTGCACCTGACGCATGGCTCTGATCGCTGGGTCGGGCTGGTGCACGGCGTGCATGACCTGACCGCCGGGCATGAGGTGAGCGTCTGGCTCGACCCTGCCCATGTCTACATCTTTGATGCCGAAGGTCGCCTCGCCGCGCCCGCGGCCTATGCGGCGGCAGCCTGACCCATGGCACAGATCACCCTCAAGAACCTCGCCCACAGCTACTACGCCAACCCGCGCGGCGAACATGACTTCGCGCTCAAGGAAATGGATCACGTCTGGCAGGATGGCGGGGCCTATGCGCTGCTCGGCTCTTCCGGCTGCGGCAAGACCACGCTTCTCAACATCATCTCGGGCCTCCTGCGCCCGTCCCAAGGCCGCGTCCTCTTCGGCAATACCGACGTGACCGATGCCGAGACCGCTGAGCGCAACATCGCGCAGGTCTTCCAGTTCCCGGTCGTCTACGACACCATGACCGTGCGGGAAAACCTTGCTTTCCCGCTGCGCAATCGGGGCATGGATGCGGCCTATATCCAAGCCCGCGTTGCCCAGATCGCTGCCATGATCGGGATGGAGGCGACGCTGGATCGCAAGGCCCGCGGCCTGACGGCGGATGCCAAGCAGAAGATCAGCCTTGGCCGCGGCATGGTGCGCGAAGATGTGAATGCCATCCTCTTCGACGAACCCCTCACCGTGATCGACCCGCATATGAAATGGGAACTTCGCACACAGCTCAAGCAGCTGCACCGCGAATTCGGCCATACGATGATCTACGTCACCCATGACCAGACCGAGGCGCTCACCTTCGCCGACAAGGTGGTGGTGATGTATGATGGCCGGGTCGTCCAGATGGGCACGCCCGAAGAACTCTTTGAGACGCCCGCCCACACCTTCGTGGGCTATTTCATCGGCTCGCCGGGCATGAACCTTCTGCCGGCCGACGTCCGGGGCGACACCGCGCATCTGCAAGGCGCGGCTGTGCCGCTGGGTGCGGCCTACGGGCCAATCACGGGCCGCACCCAGATCGGCATCCGTCCGGAATACGCCGTTCTGACCCAAGGCGATGGCCTGCCCATCACCATCAAACGCGTCGAGGATGTGGGCCGCCACCGTATCATCCGTGGCGATGTCGCGGGCAGCACAGTCAACGTGATTGCGCCCGAAGGCATGGCCGTGGGCACGGACCTGACCCATGTCCGCTTCACGCCTGACCGCATCAATGTCTATGCCGACGACTGGCGCGTCGCACCGCTCGGGGGGGCCGCCTGATGGACAAGACCCAGAACAACAAGGCCTGGTTCCTTGTGCTTCCCGTCCTCGTGGTGGTGGCCTTCTCGGCCATCCTTCCTCTGATGACGGTGGTCAACTATTCGGTCAACGACACCTTCGGAAACAACGAATTCTTCTGGGTGGGCCTGGAATGGTTCGAAGAGATGGTCACCTCCGACCGCCTGCATGAGGCATTGGGTCGCCAGATCCTGTTCTCGGCCATCATCCTTGCGATCGAGGTGCCGCTGGGCATCTATATCGCGCTGAACATGCCGAAAAAAGGGGCCTGGGCGTCGCTCTGCCTCGTCCTCATGGCGCTGCCCCTGCTGATCCCGTTCAACGTGGTAGGCACCATCTGGCAGATCTTCGGCCGCGTCGACATCGGCCTCCTGGGCCATTCCCTGGCCGAACTGGGCATCGACTACAACTACACCAACGATCCCATTGACGCCTGGGTGACCGTGGTGGTCATGGATGTCTGGCACTGGACCAGCCTTGTTGCGCTGCTGTGCTACGCGGGCCTGCAATCCATCCCCGAGGCCTATTATCAGGCCGCCCGTGTGGATCAGGCCAGCCGCTGGAGCGTGTTCCGCTATATCGAACTGCCCAAGATGGCGGGTGTGCTGCTGATCGCCGTGCTCTTGCGCTTCATGGACAGCTTCATGATCTACACCGAACCCTTCGTCGTCACCGGCGGCGGCCCCGGAAACTCCACCACCTTCCTGTCGATCGACCTTGTGAAGATGGCGGTCGGACAATTCGACCTCGGCCCTGCTGCCGCCTTCTCGATCATGTATTTCCTCGTGATCCTGCTCGTAAGCTGGGTGTTCTACACCGTGATGACCAACCTCGACAAAGAAGAGGGCAAGTAACATGCGCCTGCGCGGCTCCGCCCTGGTAATGACGCTTTATCTGCTGTTCTTGCTGATTCCGATCTATTGGCTCGTGAACATGAGCTTCAAGACCAATACCGAGATCACCTCGACCTTCACGCTGTTCCCGGCGGATTTTACGGTCCAGAACTATGTCACCATCCTGACTGATCCAAGTTGGTACATGGGCTATGTGAACTCGATCATCTACGTCACGATGAACGTGGTGATCTCGCTGACTGTGGCCCTGCCCGCCGCCTATGCCTTCAGCCGCTACAACTTCATGGGCGACAAGCATCTGTTCTTCTGGCTGCTGACAAACCGCATGGCCCCGCCCGCTGTGTTCGCCCTGCCCTTCTTTCAGCTTTATTCCTCGGTCGGGCTGTTTGACACGCACATCGCCGTGGCCCTCGCTCATTGCCTTTTCAACGTCCCGCTCGCAGTCTGGATCCTGGAAGGGTTCATGCGCGGCGTGCCCAAGGAAATCGATGAGACCGCCTATATAGACGGCTACAGCTTCGGGCATTTCTTCGTGAAAATCTTCATGCCCCTCATCGCCTCAGGCATCGGCGTCGCGGCCTTCTTCTGCTTCATGTTCTCTTGGGTGGAACTGCTCTTGTCGCGCACGCTGACATCGGTGAACGCCAAATCCATCGCCTCCACCATGACCCGCACTGTATCTGCCTCGGGGATGGATTGGGGCGTGCTGGCCGCGGCTGGGGTGCTCACCATCGTGCCGGGGGCGCTCGTGATCTACTTTGTCCGCAACTACATCGCCAAGGGCTTTGCCCTCGGTCGTGTATAAGGGGGAAATGGCCATGCCCGCATCCCGCTGGACCACGATCTATATCACAACGGCGGCCCTTCTGGCGGCCATCCTTGTGGCGATCTTTGCCGCCGTGCCCCGCACTGACGACGGCATCGACTGGTTTGCCCCAATTATCCCGGGCGGCTGGATGGCCTGGACCTTCCCAGTGGCCCTGTTCTTCTACGTGATCGCTTGCCTGTTGATCCTCTTTACCCTGCTGGCGATCCGTCACCCCGAAACACCCCGCCGTGGCGTCCTGCGGATTGAAACTACACGCGGCGACCGGTTGTTCATTTCCCTTCTTGGGTCTGCCTTCCTCTGTGTAGGCTGGCTCTTCGCCTTCGGCGCTCCGCTTTCCGGCGCGCTGATCCTTTGCCTGATCTATGCCGCGGCGGTGTTCCGCTGGGTCTAAAGAAGGCAACCCGTGCCGGGGGGCGGATGCGACCCTTCCCCCCGGTAGAAACGAAGCGAACAAAAAACTTACATTCTGGGAGGAAAGTAATGCTACGAAGACACTCAACAACGGCGATGGCGCTTGCGCTCATCGCCTTCGGCTCGGCCCCGGCCTGGGCCGACATGGAGGCGGCGAAAGCCTTCCTCGATGCCGAGATCGGCGATCTCTCCACCCTGTCCCGCGCCGATCAAGAAGCGGAACTGCAGTGGTTCGTCGATGCCGCAACCCCGTTTGCGGGCATGGAAATCAAAGTCGTGTCGGAAACCATCGGCACCCATGAATACGAATCCAAGGTGCTGGCCCCGGCGTTCGAGGCGATCACCGGCATCAAGGTCACCCACGACCTGATCGGCGAAGGCGACGTTGTCGAAAAGCTGCAGACGCAAATGCAGACCGGCGAGAACATCTACGACGCCTATATCAACGACTCTGACCTGATCGGCACCCACTGGCGCTATCAGCAGGCCCGGAACCTGACCGACTGGATGGCAGGCGACGGCGCTGCAGTTACGAACCCCGGCCTCGACCTTGAGGACTTCATCGGCCTCTCGTTCACCACTGGCCCGGACGGCAAGCTTTACCAGCTTCCCGATCAGCAGTTCGCGAACCTTTACTGGTTCCGCTACGACTGGTTCAACGACCAGAAGACCAAGGACGACTTCAAGGCCAAGTACGGCTATGACCTTGGCGTTCCGGTTAACTGGTCGGCCTATGAGGACATCGCCGAGTTCTTTACCGGCCGCGACATGTCCTATGCGGGCGGCCCGGCAACCGGCGTCTATGGCAACATGGACTATGGCAAGAAGGATCCCTCGCTCGGCTGGCGCTACACCGACGCGTGGATGTCCATGGCTGGCATGGGCGACGTGGGCGAACCCAACGGCCTGCCGGTCGACGAATGGGGCGTCCGCGTGGATGAAAACTCGCGCCCCGTCGGCTCGTGCGTGACGCGCGGCGGCTCCACCAACGACGCGGCGGCGGTCTATGCCGTAACCAAGGCGATCGAGTGGCTGCAGAAGTACTCGCCCCCCGAAGCCCAAGGCATGACCTTCGGCGAAGCCGGCCCAGTTCCTGCTCAGGGCGCGATTGCCCAGCAGATGTTCTGGTACACCGCCTTCACCGCCGCCTCGGTCGTCGAAGGCACCCCGGTGATGAACGAGGATGGCACGCCCAAGTGGCGCATGGCCCCCTCGCCGCACGGGGTTTACTGGCAGGAAGGCCAGAAGATCGGCTATCAGGACGCTGGCTCCTGGACGCTGATGGAAAGCACCCCTGTTGACCGCGCACAGGCCGCATGGCTTTACGCGCAATTCGTGACCTCGAAGACCGTGGACGTGAAGAAGGCCCATGTCGGCCTGACCTTCATCCGTGAATCGACGATCCAGCACGAAAGCTTCACCGAGCGGGCCCCCAAACTCGGCGGCCTGATCGAATTCTACCGCTCGCCCGCCCGTCTGCAGTGGTCGCCCACCGGCACCAACATCCCGGACTATCCGAAGATGGCGCAGCTGTGGTGGCAGAACATCGGCGATGCCATGTCGGGTGCCAAAACCCCACAGGAAGCGCTGGATTCCCTCTGCGAAGAGCAGGAAAAAGTGCTTGAGCGGATCGAGCGTTCGGGCGTTCAGGGCGACATCGGCCCGAAACTGAACGAACCGCAAGACGCGCAGGTCTGGCTCGATGCGCCCGGCGCACCCGTTGCCAAGCTCGAAAACGAAAAGCCCATGGGCGAAACCGTTTCCTATGACGAGCTGATCAAGTCCTGGCAGAACTAAGATACAACGATAGGGGGGCGGGGTTTCGGCCCTGCCCCCTTTCTTATTTGCCTCATTCCTATTGGCTCAAGCATCCCTGCCTACCTGGTCCTGGCGCCTCTTCTGGCAGCTTCGGGCGGGGATGTTTCAGCCAGTATGAACGCCGAAGCCAGCACAGGTAACGCACGATGACCCATATCCTCGCCATAGATCAGGGGACCACCTCCTCGCGCGCTATCCTCTTTGATGCCGCCCTGCGCGTGAAATCCGTGGCACAAGAGGAATTCCCGCAGCACTACCCCGCCTCCGGCTGGGTCGAACATGATCCGTCGGATCTATGGTCCACAGTGGCAGGCACCGCCCGTGCCGCCATCGAAAAGGCCGGGATCACCGCCGCAGACATCGCCGCCATCGGCATCACCAACCAGCGCGAAACCACCCTGATCTGGGACCGCGCCACAGGCGAGCCGATTCACCGCGCCATTGTCTGGCAGGATCGACGCACCGCCGACACCTGCACCGCCCTGAAAGAGGCGGGACACGAGCCGATGATCACCGCCCGCACCGGCTTGCTGCTTGATCCCTATTTTTCGGGGACAAAGATCAAATGGCTGCTCGACCACGTCCCCGGCGCCCGCGCCCGCGCGGCAAAGGGCGAACTGGCCTTCGGCACTGTCGACACCTTCCTGATCTGGAAACTCACCGGTGGGCGCGTCCACGCCACCGATGCCACCAACGCTGCCCGCACGCTCATCTACAACATCGCCAAGGGCGAATGGGATGCCGAGATCTGCGCCCTCCTCGACATCCCGATGTCCCTTCTGCCCGAAGTAAAGGACTGCGCCGCCGATTACGGCACCACCCGCCCCGATCTATTCGGTCGTGAAATCCCCATCCTCGGCGTGGCAGGCGACCAGCAGGCCGCAACCGTAGGCCAGGCCTGTTTCGCGCCCGGCATGATGAAATCGACCTACGGCACAGGCTGCTTTGCGCTGCTGAACACCGGCACCGACATGGTGCCCTCAAAGAACCGCCTCCTCACCACCATCGCCTATCGCCTTGATGGCAAGACAACCTATGCCCTCGAAGGCTCCATCTTCATCGCGGGCGCGGTCGTCCAATGGCTGCGCGACGGGCTGAAGATCATCCGTGAGGCGAAGGAAACCCAACCCCTCGCCGATGCCGCCGATCCCACGCAGGACGTCATCCTCGTTCCCGCCTTCACCGGCCTTGGCGCACCCTATTGGCGGCCCGATTGCCGTGGCGCGGTCTATGGCCTTACCCGCAATTCCGGCCCGGCGGAACTGGCCAAGGCCGCGCTGGAAAGCGTGGGCTATCAGACCCGCGACCTCTTGGAGGCGATGCGCGCCGACTGGGGTGCCGCTGCCGATGGAATCCTCCGTGTCGATGGCGGCATGACCGCCTCCAACTGGGCCATGCAATTCCTCTCCGATATCCTCGGTGCCCCCGTCGACCGCCCTGTGGTGACAGAGACCACCGCTCTCGGCGCGGCCTACCTTGCGGGTTTGCAAGCGGGCCTCTGCCCCGCACCCGCCGAATTCCAGAAATCATGGGCGCTCGAACACCGCTTCACCCCCAGAATGGACACCGCCACCCGCGATGCCAAATACACCCGCTGGGGCCGCGCCGTCGCCGCGACGATGACCGTCTGACCACCCCCTGTTACCGCGCCTCTCCCTCCCCCGGCACGGGGGAGGGTCGGGGAGGGGGTCCCCACCCGATCCACGAACGGAAAGACCATGCTCCCCTTCGCCATCGCCATGCCCCAGCGCATCCTCTTTGGCCGGGGTGAATCCGCAAAGGCCCCCGCCCTGATCCGCGTCTTCGGCCTGCGCGGCCTGATCGTCCACGGCGCAAGCCCCGCCCGCGCGCAATGGCTGATCGACGCGCTCCACGCAGCAGGCGCGCAAACGCACGCTCTGCCCTGCGCGTCAGAACCGACCCTTCCGATGCTGGAAGAGGCCCTCGCCCAAGCCCGCGCCTTCCGCCCCGACTGGGTTGCCGCCATCGGCGGTGGCGCCACGCTTGACCTGGGCAAGGCGCTCGCCGCGCTGATCCCTGCCCCCGGCAGCCCGCTGGATCATCTGGAGGTCGTGGGAAAGGCCCTCCCCCTCACCGTCCCGCCGCTGCCTTTCATCGCCCTGCCCACCACATCCGGCACCGGGGCCGAAGCCACCAAGAACGCCGTCATCGGCCTGCCCGATCACGGCCGCAAGGTCAGCCTCCGTGATGACCGCATGCTTGCCCGCCTCGCGATCATCGACCCGGCGCTTACCGACCACACCCCGCGCGCCACCACCCTCGCCTCCGGCCTCGACGCGATCACCCAGGTGATCGAACCCTTCGTTTCCTCAAAAGCCACCCCTTTCACCGACGCCCTCACCGCCCCCGCCATCCCAGAAGGCCTCACCGCCCTCAGGCGCCTCATGGAGGCCGAAGATCCGCAGGCCCGCGACGCCTTGGCCTATGTCTCCCTCACTGGCGGCATCGCCCTTGCGAACTCCGGCCTTGGCGCGGTCCATGGCCTTGCTGGCGTCATCGGCGGTCTCTGCCCCGCCCCACATGGCGCGATCTGCGGCGCGCTGCTCGCGCCCATCCTGCGCCTCAACCGCAGCCATGCCTCGGGCGACACCGCCCAACGGCTCGATACGGTCTTTCAGCACATCGCCTCCACGCTCGGTGGCCGTGCCGAAAACGCGCCCGAAACACTCGCCACTTGGGCCCGCGCCGCAGGCCTCCCCGGCCTGTCAGAACAGGGCCTGCCCCCCGCCCTGCACGCTCAGGTCGCCGAAGCCGCCCTCACCTCATCGTCCATGAAGGGCAACCCTGTCACCCTGACCGTCCGCGAACTGACGGATGCACTGACTGCCGCCGCAGGCTTGGCCACCTGACATCCCTTCTCTCCGGTTCTTGATCGTCCGGCCGGACAGTCGCCATATCCGCCTCAGGGAGTAGCTACAGCCGCCGCAATGATCGACGGGGAATGGCGTCACCCTCAGGGGCGAAGCAAAAGCCTCGCGGTTTCACGGTCGCCTTTCCGAATTTCCGGGAGAACGTATCCTCGTCCAAAACCCCGGCGCAGGGATGACATGCAAAAGGGCGCAGCAAGCTGCGCCCTGTGCTTTGTCTCGAACGCTTACTTGCCCCAGATCGCGGCATAAGCCGCGCGATAGCCATTGTCCGGATCGAAGGTGTTGCCCTCGGTCTTGGCAAGGCCTTCTTCCGTCACCAGCGCGGGCGCCGTGATATAGCCTGAACAGGCCTCGCCCGAAATCGCGCGGTTCAACTCATCGACCAGCTGCCAACCCTGCAGGTTCAGCGGCTCCGCCACCGTCACGGCCTGATACTGGCCTGACCGGATGCGCTGGAAGGCGGCCTCCGACCCGTCTCCGGCAGACCCCGCCTTCGGCGCGCCCTTGCCATCAATCCCGGCAGCCGCAAGCGACGGCCCCATGAAATCAAAGTACAGGTCGTTGATGGCCAGCGAATGGGTCCACGCCGCGCCATGCTGCTGCAAAAGCGTGGTCGTCAACGGGCCCATCCGCGCCGAGGTTTCAGCGATCGGCGTATCCACCCATTGCAGCACGGTGCCGCCGCCCGCCTCGATCACTTCCTTCAGCTTTGCCGCCTTGAGGATGGCGATGGTATAGGTGCTGTCGGTAAAGATCACGACGCCGGGCTTGCCGCCGCCGTCCTGCAAGGCCCATTCGGCAGCCTTGACCGACACATCCATCGCGTCGGTCGAGACGTTGGCAAAAATCCCGCCGGGCGCATCGCAGCCGATCTTCGGCCCCGAATGCCACGACACCATGGGGATGCCCGCTGCCGTCACGCCTTCCAGCGCGGCCTGTTGCTCGGCGGCGTCAAAACCGTTGATCACGATGCCATCCGGGCCAAGCGCCAGCGCCTGCCCCACGGCCGCCGACCGGCTTTGCACCGACCCCGCACCGTCCAGAACCTTGACCTCCCAGCCGATCTTGGCCGCGGCCTCTTCGATGCCGGTGGTAACGCCAAGAATACCGCCGTTCTTCATGTCACCGGCCAGCACAACAATGGTCTTGCCCTCGGCCGCCTTGGGGCCGCTGGTCGGCCCATCAAAGGCCTCTTGCGCGAAGGCGGTCAGTCCTGTGGCCGCCAAAACGGTGCCCGCAAGCAATCCGCTCATAAGGGTTCTCTTCAGCATTGTGATCCTCCCGATTTATTGCTGATCATTTCGACTTGGCCCCCTTCTTCCGCTGCGCATACCCGGCGATGCCGATCGCAATCAGAAGCGTGGTGCCGTTGAACAAGGGTTCGACCCAGAAACTGCCACCGAACTGCTGGATGCCGGAAATGCCCACCGCCAGGATCATCACGCCGACGATGGTCCCCCAGACATTGACCCGGCCCGGCTTGATGGTGGTCGATCCCAGAAACGCCCCGACAAGCGCCGGCAGCAGAAACTCCAACCCGACCGAGGCCTGACCGATGCGCAGCTTTGACGCCAGCAGCACCCCCGCCAGCGCGGTGAGCGCACCAGAGGTGACAAAAGCCCCGATCACGAATTTCCGTGTCGGAATGCCATTAAGCTCGGCTGCCCGCTGGTTGGCGCCAATGGCATAAAGATAGCGCCCCGTTGGCGTATATTCCAAAGTGATCCACAACGTGACCGTGATGGCCAACACGTAAAAAGCGGTGATCGGCAGGCCGAAAACAAAGGTGCCGTTGATGGCATAGAACGCATCCGGCAGCGTGCCCACCATCTGCCGCCCACCCGTGTGCCACAGCGCCAGCGCATAGAGCACCGTGCCGGTGCCCAGCGTCGCGATGAAACTGTCGATCCGCGCCACTTCGACCAGAAGGCCGTTCAGTGCGCCGGTGATCACGCCCAGCGCCAGAACGATGACCACAGCAACAGGCCAGGGCAGGCCATATATCGTCTGCAGGCTGATCGCCAGAATATGCCAAAGCACGATGCCATAACCCACGGTCAGGTCGATCCGGCCCGCCACCATCGGGATCATCGCCGCAAGCGCCAGCAGCGCAATGATCGCCTTGTCGCTCAGGATCGACCGAAGGTTCAGCAAGGTTGGAAAAGTCGTCGGCAGAAGAACCGAAAACAGCAGGATCAGTCCCAGCATCAGGATCACAAGCCCATAGGTCGGTGCCAGCCGCAGCGCCTTGCGCAGGGGCGACAGGCCGCGAAGTTCGTCCTTGGTCGGCTCGACAGCGTTAGAATCTATTCCGGGCATATGTGGTCCTCAGGCGGCTTCACTGGCCGATGCGGCCTGGATCAGCGATTCAGTGGAAAGTTCGACACCGCTCAGTTCGGCAACCGGCAACCCCCGGCTGAACACGATGGCACGGTGACAGATGGCGGCGATTTCCTCGAAATCGGTCGACACGACAAGAACACCCATGCCGCTGGCAAGAGCCTCATAGAGCAGGTGGTAGATCTCGGCCTTTGCCCCCACATCGACGCCCGCTGTGGGATCTTCGGTGATCAAAAGCCTGCGACCGGAATCCAGCCAGCGCCCGACCACCACCTTTTGCTGGTTCCCGCCCGAAAGCGCCTCGATGGCAAGGGTGGGATCGTTTGGTGACAGTCCCACACGGCGACCGATGCCTTCGGCAATGGCCTCTTCGCGCCGGGGCGACATGAACGACAACAGTGCACGTCCTGTCGCCGACGGGTTCAGAAAGGCATTCTCGCGGATCGCAAGGCCGGGGGCCACGCTTTCGCCGATCCGGTCCCGCGCGACAAGCCCGATGCCAGACCGCATGGCCGTCTGTGCCGTCCGCAGGTCAGGGGCTTTTCCGTCCAGCGCTACCCGCCCCGCATGGGGGATCACCCCGAAAAGCGCGCGCCCAATATCCTCATGCCCCGCCCCCCGCAGCCCGGCCAGCCCCAGCAGTTCCCCCCGCCGTATGTCAAAGCTGACAGGCCCGACCGCAGGAGTGGCAAGCTCTTCCACCCGCAGGATCGCGGGGCCATCCTGCACCGCGGGCCGCGCGATTTCGCGCGCCTTGCGGCCCACGATCAGACTGACCAGTTCTTCCGGGGTGGTGTGTTCGATGGGGCGCATGCCAACCATCTGCCCATCGCGCAGCACCGCCACGCGATCGGCGATTCGGAAAATCTCGTCCAGCCGGTGGCTGACATAAATCATCCCCACACCGCGCGCCTTCAACGGGCGCAAGGCCGCGAACAGCCGCTCCACCTCATCGGCGGGCAGGCTGGCGGTGGGTTCGTCCAGCACCAGAAAATCACTGCTCGCGGCCAGCGCGCGGGCAATGGCGACCAACGATTTCTGGGTGCGCGTCAGGCTCGACACCCGGGCCGTCGCAGGAAACTCCGCCTCGACAAGCTGCAGCGCCGCATCGGCGGCGGCCTCGGTTGCAGCCCAGTCGATCCGGCTGCCGATGGCACCGCGCTTACGCACATAGCCCAAGGCAAGGGCGATGTTTTCCGCCACGCTCATCCATTCGATCAGGCCAAGGTCCTGATGGATGAAGGCCACCTTCTGCCCGCCCGCCTTGCCCGCCTCATGGGCATAGGGCACGCCATCGATCTGCACGCCCCCTTCATCGGGCCTGTGAATGCCACCCAGAACCTTGATCAGTGTCGATTTTCCGGCCCCGTTCTCACCCAGCAGCGCGACGATCTCGCCTCGGCCAACGGTCAGCGACACACCCTTGAGTGCCTGCGTCCCGCCAAAGGATTTGACGATCCGGTCAAAGAACAGGCCGTCAGACGACGGGTGCATGGCAAATCCTCCCTGGCAGAGACCGAACGTCGCCTGATCTTGCGCCAGGTTTACCGGTAACGTATCAGAGGATGATCGCAGGTCCCGCCTGCTGTCAAGAAAAAAGTTATCGATACCATTTCTGGCCAGACACCCCGGAACGAAAGGCAAGACACCCCCGTGAAAGCCAATCTGGAAGACATCGCCCGCGCCGCCGGAGTGTCGAAAATGACCGTCAGCCGGGTGCTGCGCGGTGGTACCGGCTTTTCGGCAGATACCCGTGACAGGGTGGTAAAGGTGGCCGAAACCATGGGCTATGTGCCCAACCGCCTTGCCGCAGCCTTCGGGGCGGATCAGGCCAGCACCTTGGTCGGCATGTGCGTACCAAGGCTGACGTCGGGCCTTTTCGGGCATGTTCTGGACGGGGTTGATCGCACCCTTTCGCGCTTGGGCTATCAACTGATGATCGGTGCCAACAGCCATTCCCCCAAGGAAGAAGAGGCCTGGGTCCGTCAGGTCATCAGCTGGCGGCCGGCCGGGCTCATTCTGTCCGGACGCACCCATACGGCTGGCACCGTGGAATTGCTGCGTCAGGCCGCCTCTCCCGTGGTCGAGATCTGGGATCTGACAACCAGCCCCATCGACATGTCGGTCGGATTTTCGCATTTCGATTGCGGGTCCGAGATGGGGCAATTCCTGATCGGGCGCGGGCGGCGGCGGGCGGGCTACGTCGGCGCGCTGGCGCAGGCTGACGTGATGGGTGCGGCCCGGATGAATGGGTTCGAAACCGCCCTTGCCAGCGCCGGGCATCCCCTGATCGCCAGCGAAGTTCTGCACGATGCGCCGGGTTTTTATGCCGGGTTCTACGGGCTTCAAACCCTGCTCAGCCGCGAAGCCAGACTGGATGTCGTCTATTTCCACAACGACGAAATGGCGATCGGCGGTCTGGCCTATGCGCAATCACGCGGCCTGCGCGTGCCCGAAGATATCGGCATCGCCGGGTGGGGCGGGATGGAAGCCGCCTCGATCCTGCCGCGTCGCCTGACAACAACCGTGGTGCCGACCACGGCCATCGGCAAGGCCGCCGCCGAGGCTTTGGTGGCCCGCCTGAAAGGCGAGCCGGGGCAAGACGTCACCGTGGTGCCCACGCGGCTGGCCCCCGGTGAAACCGGCTAGACCCGTTGCGCCGCCGCCTCGGCCTGCGGTCCTTGCAGGCCATCAGCACGATCCACGCCCGTCCGATCCTGCGTCACGGCCATTGCGCGCCCTTTCGGTTCAGAACCACCGAATAGAGGCTGGTCGTGGCGGTTATGAACAAGCGGTGTTTGGCCCGCCCGCCAAAGCAGATGTTCGACACCAGTTCCGGCACCAGTATCTTGCCCAGAAGACGGCCATCCGGTGCAATGCAATGCACCCCGTCGGCAGCCGATGACCAGAGGTTGCCGTCGCTGTCACAGCGGATGCCATCTGCGCAACCGGGGCTGATCGTGTGGAACAGCCGCCCGTTGACCGGCCGTCCGCCGATCATGTCATACACCCGGATGTGCTGGGGATCGGCACTGAACTGACGCCCCGTGTCGGCAACATACAGCCGCGCCTCATCCGGGCTGAAGGCCAATCCGTTCGGGCAGGCCATATCGGTCACCATCGCCTCGATCTTGCCCGACGCCCCCACCCGATACACATGGCAGGGCAGCGCCTGTTCGGATCGGAAACCTTCATAATCCGTCATGATCCCGTAATGCGGATCGGTGAACCAGATGCTGCCATCGCGGGCGACAATCACATCATTCGGGCTGTTCAGCGGCTTGCCGTCATGGCCGTCAGCCAGCACGGTGACCGTCCCATCCCACTCTGTCCGCGTGACACGCCGGGTGCCGTGCTCACAACTGATCAGCCGCCCTTCGCGATCCCGCGTATGGCCGTTGGCATAGTTCGATGGGTGGCGAAACGTGCTCACGCCCTCTTCTGTCCAGCGCAGGATACAGTTGTTGGGAATGTCTGAAAACAGCAGGCATTGCTGATCGCCAAACCAGACCGGCCCCTCGACCCAGTCAAACCCTGTCGCCAGACGCTTGACCGGCGCATTTCCCAGCACATAGCCCCCGAATATCGGATCATGGACCTCGAAGAATGACATGACAGCGGCCCCCCCTTTTCGTTAAATGTTATCGTTACCAAATCCTGGCGTCAAACCGAAAGGCCCGGCCATGCAGATCACCCTGCCCACCGAAAGACTGACCGATGAGGCCATCCTTGCAATGTTGCATACCGGCGCGGAAAAGGCGCGGGCCATGGGCCAGCCGCAATGCATCGTGATCGTGGACCCTTCCGCCGTGGATCTGGCGGTGCTGCGGATGACCGGCGCCAAGGTGCTGTCGCTCCGCTCGGCCCGCGCCAAGGCGCAGACAGCGGCCTCGACGGGCAAGCCCTCTGCCGCCCTGCCCGAAGCCGTGCGCCCCGCCATTGCCAGCGCAACCGATGGCGCGATGACCGGGCTTGCCGGCGGATTGCCGATCTGGCGCGGCGGCGTCCTGCTGGGCGGCATCGGCATCGGATCCGGCACCGGCGCGCAGGATGTCGAAGTGGCCGAGGCCGCGCTGGCCGCCATCGGCGCCAGCGCCGCGCCCTAGGTCGAAAACACGATCTGCGCCTTCATCGCCTGGCTTCGATCACTGGCAAGGCGAAAGGCGCTTTCAACCTGATCCAGCCCGACCGTATGGGTGATCAGCGGCTTTACATCGATCAGCCCCTTCTGCATCAGCCCCACACCAACGGCGAACTCCGCATGAAACCGGAACGATCCGCGCAGGTCCAACTCCTTGGCCGTGATCGCCATCATCGGCAGGGTCATGTCACCCCCCAGCCCCAGTTGCAGGATCACCCCGCGCGGGCGCATCACGGCGATGCCCCCGGCCAAAGCGGCGGCCGCGCCGGTGCATTCGTAAAGCACATCGAATGTGCCCTTGTCCGCGCCATAGCCGGCCAGCGCGTCCGGGTCGGCCCCCGTGTTGATCACCCGGTCCGCCCCAACCTTTCGCGCCAGCGACAGCGTGAAATCCGACAGGTCCGTTGCCACGATTTCCGCCGCCCCCGCCCGCCGCGCCGCCAGAATCGACAGCACGCCAATCGGCCCGCAGCCCGTCACCAGCACCCGCTTGCCCAGCATGTCACCCGCCCGCTTCGTGGCGTGCAGCGTCACCGCCAGCGGTTCGGCCATGGCCGCCTCACCCGGCGTCAGGCCGGTGGCATCCACACATTGGCTTGCATCGGCGACAAGGTTTTCGCGGAACGCGCCCTGAATATGGGGAAAGGGCATCGCGCTGCCATAGAACCGCATGTTCAGGCATTGGTTCGGCAAGCCCTCAAGGCAGTATCTGCACGCCCCGCAAGGACGGCTGGGCGATACGGCCACCAGTTGCCCGCGCTGTAGGCCCGTCTGACCGGGATCTTCGACAAAGGCCGAAACCTCATGCCCAAGGATCATCGGCTCCTTCAACCGCACCGCTCCGAACCCACCGTGGTTATAGTAATGCAGATCCGATCCGCAGACCCCGCCCGTCGCCAGCCGCAGCCGCACCTGCCCCGGTCCCAGCGTCTCCTCTGCACGGTCCTCGATCCGCAGGTCCCTTGCGGCGTGGATGACGATCGCCCGCATCATGCCACCGGCGTCAGAAGCGGCTGGCCACCGAAATGCGCCGTCAGATTATCCCGCACCAGCTTGCCCATCGCCTGCCGCGTCTCATAGGTGCCGCTGGCATGGTGGGGTTGCACCAGCACATTCGGCAGCGTCAGAAAGCGCGGGTTCAGCTTCGGCTCGCCCTCAAAGACATCCAGCGCGGCCGATCCAAGCTTGCCCGCCTCCAGCGCATCCAGCAGCGCCGCCTCATCGATGTTGGATGCCCGGCTGATGTTGATCAGCATGCCCTCCGGCCCCAGCGCCTCGATCACGCGCGCACCCACGATGTGGCGCGTCTCGGCCGAAGCGGCCAGCGTCACGAACAGGAAATCCGACCGCGCCGCCAGCGCCACCGGATCGGCGATGAACTCCCACCCCTTGGCATAGTCCTTCGGCCCCACGTCGGAATAGGCGATCTCCAGATCGAAACCCGCCAACCGCTTTGCCACCTCAAACCCGATACGCCCAAGGCCCAGCACACCGGCCCGCTTGCCCCAGACCCGGCGCTGCAACGGATACAGCCCCTTGGCCGCCCAAGACCCATCCCGAACCCATGCCTCCGCCCCGATCATGCCCCGCGACTGGACCAGCATCATCGCCACACCCAGATCAGCCACGTCATTGGTCAGCACATCCGGCGTGTTCGTCACCCGGATGCCCCGGGCTCGGCAGGCCCCAAGATCCACCGCATCATACCCCACACCATAAACGCTGATCACCTCCAGCTGCGGACAGGCCGCGATCATCGCCGCGCTGGCCCCAAGCTCGCCCCGTGTGGCGATGCCGCGGACCTGAGGCCCCACCTCGGCCAAAAACCCGGCCTTGTCCGCAGCCTCGAAATATCGATGCATGTGAAAGGCGGAATCAAGCGGAACCTGATCCCATTCCGGGTAGGGGCCGACTTGCAGGATATGGGGTTTTGTCATGGTCTGTTCGATCCCGGCTTGACAGTTCTGATGGCTTGACAGTCGATGTTAACGATAACATAAACAGAGGCAATCGCACTTGTCGAGAGCGAACTGAAAGGAAGCAGACCTTGGGATACGGGCTTTTCGATCTGACGGGGCGGCGCGCGCTGATCACCGGGTCTTCGCAAGGGATCGGCTTTGCGCTGGCCGAAGGGCTGGCCGCTGCGGGCGCTCGGGTCGTGCTGAACGGTCGCGACGAGGCCAAGCTCGCCGCCGCCGCTGCCCGTATCCCGGGGGCCGAATACCTGCCCTTCGATGCCACCGACCATGCCGCCGTCCGCGCCGCCGTGGATGCGTTCGAGGCTACGGGAAAACCCATCGACATTCTGGTCAACAACGCCGGCATGCAGCATCGCGCGCCGCTCGAGGATTTCCCCCCCGATGCCTTCGAACGCCTGTTGCAGACCAACATCGCCTCGGTCTTCCATGTCGGTCAGGCCGTTGCCCGCCACATGATCGCCCGGCGTGCGGGCAAGATCATCAACATCGCCAGCGTTCAAACCGCCCTCGCCCGCCCCTCCATCGCGCCCTACACGGCAACGAAAGGGGCCGTCGGCAACCTGACCAAAGGCATGGCCACCGATTGGGCCAAGCACGGGCTGAACTGCAACGCCATCGCGCCAGGCTACTTTGACACCCCGCTGAATGCCGCGCTGGTGGCAGACCCGGCCTTCTCTGGATGGCTCGAAAAGCGCACCCCCGCTGGCCGCTGGGGCCGGGTCGAAGAATTGCAGGGGGCCTGCATCTTCCTCGCCTCGGATGCTGCAAGCTTTGTCAACGGGCACATCCTTTATGTGGATGGCGGCATCACGGCGTCGCTGTGACGGCCGCTTCCGATATCCGCGTCGTGATCATGGGCGTCTCCGGGTGCGGCAAGTCTTCGGTCGGCGAGGGGCTTTCGCGGCACCTTGGGATTCCCTACCGCGATGGCGATGACCTGCACCCGGCCGCGAATGTGGAAAAGATGCGCGCAGGCCAACCGCTGACCGATGCCGATCGCTGGCCTTGGCTGGATCGTGTTGCCGCGGTGCTGGCCCATGATGCGCCTGTGATTGTCGGCTGTTCCGCCTTGCGCCGCACCTACCGAGATCGCCTGCGCGCCGGTGCGGCCGGGCCCGTCACCTTTGTCCATCTGACAGGCTGCCGCGATCTGATCGCCCAAAGAATGTCTGCCCGCTCCGGCCACTACATGCCACTCAGCCTCCTGGACAGCCAGCTTGCCGCCTTGGAACCCCCCGGCCCGGATGAGGCGCTGACCATCGACATCGACCAGCCCCTGGCTGCCATCATAGCCACTGCCGCCAAAGGATTGCACCGATGACCCAGAAAATCGCCCTGATCGGCGCAGGTGCCATGGGGGGGGCCATCGCGGCGCGTCTGGTGGCAACCGGCACATCCCTTGTGGTCTTCGACCTTGATCCCGCAAAGCTCGCCCCGCTGGTGGCCGCGGGCGCGTCAGCCGCGCCCTCTGCTGCCGCGGCGGCAAACGGCGCGCGCGCCGTTATCCTGTCGCTCAACGCGGCCCATATCGTGCGTGCCGCTGTCTTCGGCCCTGCTGGCGTGGCCGAAGGCGCAGCCCCGGGCACGCTCATCATCGACATGTCCTCGATCGACCCCGCAGCGACAAAATCCCTTGCCGCCGATGCCGCCGCCAAAGGCCTGAAATGGGTCGACAGCCCGCTTTCCGGTGGCATCCCCAAGGCCGCGACGGGCGCGTTGACCCTGATGCAAGGCGGCGCGCCCGAAGATGTGGCCACGGCCCAGTCGCTTCTCGCCAAGGTCGCCTCGAACCAGACCAGAATGGGCGGCCCCGGGGCTGGCCAGACCACCAAGTTGATCAATCAGGTTCTGTGCGGCCTCGGCTTTCTCGCCGTGGCCGAGGCGACAGCCCTCGCCGAAGCTGCGGGCGTAGATGCCGAAATGATCCCGCAGGCGCTGCGCGGCGGCCGCGCCGATAGTGCCATCCTGCAGGAATACATGCCCCGCTTCGCCACCCGCGATTACCGCCGTACCGGGCGGATCGACAACATGGTCAAGGATCTCAACGGTGCCGCCGATCTGGCCAGGCTGACCAACACACCCATGCCGCTGACCGCCCTTTGCGCCGAAATCCACCGGATGCTCACATCAGCCGGGCTTGGCGGCGAAGATCAGGCGGCCCTGATGGAATTCTTCGCCGTCTCGAAACAGCCCTTATAGTCCGCGAAAGGACCCGTCCCGATGCTCACCCGTTATGCCCTGTTCGAAGGCACCGTCCACTCCGGCCAGACCGATGCCTTCCGCGCCGCCGTGATGGCCGAGCTTCTGCCCGTCTGGCGCCGCTTTCCCGGCGCGCTTGCCGTCCACGTCACCTTTGCCGATGACCGCGACGCAGGCGCGCCCGAGTTTCCGCTGATCCTTGCCATCGACTGGCCTGATCGCGCCACGGTGGATGCATTCCTCGATCATCCGATCCGCAAGGAAGGCCGCGCTGCAACCGAAGCGGTGCTCGCGCGCTTCTTTACCGGGCGTATCCATCACCATGTCACCACCGCCCACAGCTTTGCCCCGGCCTGAGCGCGTTTCGCAACACTGGATTTTCACCCGCGGCAACGGTACACACGCGTCATGAACACCGTCCGCAAGTCTCCGACAATGGCCGATGTCGCCCGTCTCGCCGGCGTATCGCCCATGACGGTCAGCCGGGCTTTCAAGGCGGACAGTTCTGTCAGCAGCGCAACGCGGGACACGATCCTGAAGGCTGCGGATGATCTGGGCTATGTGTTCGACAGCACGGCCTCGAACCTGCGGTCACAAAAGACCGATTTCATCGCCGTCACCATCCCCTCGATCAACAACGCCAACTTCGCAGAAACCGTGCGCGGCCTTTCCGAAGGGCTCAAGCCGCGCGGGCTCCAGATCCTGCTGGGCTACACCGATTATGACATGGCGGAAGAAGAGCGCCTGATCGAACAGTTCCTCCGCCGCCGTCCCGAAGCGATTGTCGTGACAGGCGGCCGCCACACCCCCCGCGCCCGCAAGATGCTGGAAAACGCAGGTATCCCCGTGATCGAAACCTGGGACCTGCCGGAAAACCCCATTGGCCATGTCATCGGCTTTTCCAACGCGGATGCCGTACGCGGCATGGTGGATCATTTCGTGGCGCAAGGCCTCACGCGCATCGCCTTCATCGGCGGCGATGCAACCCGCGACACCCGCGGTGCCGACCGCCGTGCAGGCTTCATCGCCGCCATGCAGGCGCATGGGCTGGATGCCACCCGCCTGATCGCCGCAGGCCCGCCGCCGATCTCGATCCGCGAAGGGGCCGCAGCGATGGGGCGTCTGCTGGAAACGCTCTCCGACACTCAGGCGGTGATCTGCGTGTCCGACCTGTCGGCCTTCGGCGCCCTGACCGAATGTCAAAGGCGCGGCGTCGCCGTGCCGGGCAGGCTCTGGATCGCCGGCTTCGGCGATTACGAAATCGCCGGGATCGCCGTTCCGGCGCTGACCACGATCAACCCGTTCCCAAGCGATATCGGCGCCCGCACGGCTGCGTTGATCCTTGACGTGCTCGACGGGCGGCAGGTCACTCCGGCCCGGATCGCCATTTCACCTGAACTGCTGATCCGGCAAACAACCGGCTGACGCAAAGACCGACGCGCAAACCGACACACCGTAACGACCGGCCAAGCCCCCCCCCGCAGCGCCTCCTCGGGCAAGGCCCCTCAGAACCCCCCGCCCTGCGACCAGCGCCAGGCATCGCGGATCATCGCCTCCAGCCCCCGTTCCGGCTCCCAGCCCAATTCATCCCGTGCGCGGCCTGATCCGCAGACCAGCGCCGCCGCATCCCCGGCCCGCCGCGCGCCTTCGACCACCGGCACGGCGCGATTCGTCACCACCCGCGCGTGGTCCAGCACCTGGCGCACCGAATAGCCCGTCCCGGTCCCCAGACAGAACACCCGGCTCCCCTTGCCCGCCTCCAGCCAGCGCAGCCCCCGCACATGCGCCTCGGCCAGATCGGTCACGTGCACATAATCCCGCACGCAGGTGCCATCCTCTGTCGGATAGTCCTGCCCGAACACCGTCAAGGCCGCGCGCTTGCCCTCCACCGCATCCAGCATCAGCGGGATCAGATGCGTCTCCGGCTCATGCCGCTCTCCCACCTCGCCCTCCGGGTCAGCCCCCGCCACGTTGAAATAGCGAAAGATCACCGATTGCAGCCCATGGCTCGCCCCGAAATTCCCCAGCATCTGCTCGATGGCCAGCTTGGACGCGCCATAGGCATTGATCGGCCGCTGCGGCGTGTCCTCATCCAGCACCACCCCATCCTGATCGCCATAGGTCGCGCAGGTCGATGAAAAGACGAACCTTCCCACCCCCGCCGCCACGCAGGCCTCGATCAGGTTCAGCGCGCCACCCACATTCACCCGCCAATACCGCCCGGGGTCCGCCATGGATTCTCCCACCAGCGACAGCGCCGCGAAATGCATCACCGCCACGGGCTTCCACCGCGCCAGCGCGGCATCGATCGCGGC
>CALRPT020000009.1:0-167368 GCA_943370085.1 Variovorax paradoxus
GAACTTCACCGCCGCCTCCCATCCTGTCGACAGGTTGTCGAAACAGACCGGCACATAGCCCGCCCGCGCCAGCGCCTTGCAGGCATGCGCGCCGATATAGCCCGCGCCCCCGGTTACCAGAACATGCTGCGCCACGGTTCCCCATCCCATCCATTCATCATTGCTGACATGCTAACCGCCTGACCGGACAAAGACAAAGGGGGATGCCGCCCGTCCCGCCCTGCCCCCACCGCACGCCGCCTTTCCACACCATTCACCATCGCCGCCGATCCTTTCCGGTCAGTTCCCTGGCCAGAAGGTGCCCGATGTCCGACGATACCCCGCTCCTGTCGCTTCCCCTGCTCCTTCCGGCGCAGGCGCAGAAACACGTCACCCATAATGAGGCGCTCCGCCTTCTCGACCTGCTCGTCCATCTCGCCGTGATCGACCGCACCCGCTCCGCACCGCCCGCCCAACCCGCCGAGGGCGACCGCCACATCGTCGCAAGCCCCGCCACCGGTCTGTGGCAAGGACAAGAGGGCAAGGTTGCCGCTTTCTGGGGCGGCGCTTGGGCCTTCCTCACCCCTCGCGCGGGCTGGCTGACGCGGGTTCTGTCGGAAAACACCACACTCGCCCACAATGGCACCACTTGGGCCGCTGCCCAGACCCCGCCTGAAACCCTGCCCCGCCTTGGCATTGCCACCACGGCAGATACCGTCAACCGCCTCTCGCTCTCCTCACCGGCATCACTCTTCGATCACGCTGGGGCGGGCCATCAGATCAAGGTCAACAAGGCCACCCCCCCGGATACGGCCAGCCTCCTGTTCCAGACCGCCTATTCCGGCCGCGCCGAACTGGGCCTGACCGGGAATGACAGCCTCGCCATCAAGGTCAGCGGCAATGGAACCACTTTCGCCACGGCGCTCACCGCCGACCCTGCCAGCGGCAGCGTCACCCTGCCCGAAGGCCTGACCGCAACGCCCCTCATCCTGCGCGACCCCGCCGATCCGGCCAAACGCGCGCATATCGACATCGCGCCCCTCTCCGCCGGGACGCAACGCAACTTCACCTTGCCCAACATCTCGACCGAACTCGCAGGCCTTGCGGGCACCCAAACCTTCAGCGGCAGCAAGACATTCTCCGGCACCTTCACCGTGTCGGCACAAACCGCCAGCATCGGCACCTCAACCAGCAACACCACCTACAGCCTTGCCTCCGGCGCCACCGCATCCGGCAACAGCAAGACCGTCAACATCGGCACCGGCGGCGCAGCCGGATCGACCACCACCCTGACCCTCGGCCCGGCCCTCGCAACCGCCACAGGCAGCACGACGATTCACGGCTCCACCCTGACCCTTGGCCCCACACTTGCGCAATTCGACATGGGCGCCGCCTCGGCCCGCGCCGCACTGCTGGGTATCGGCGGGGCCACGGGTGACAGCACCAACCGCCTTGCCGTGGCCAGCACCGCCGTCCTGTTCAACCATGCCGGGGCCGGGATGGAGACGACGCTGAACAAGGCCACGCCCACCGACTCCGCACAGATCAGCCTCAAGACCGGCTTTTCCACCCGCGCCCAGTTCGGCCTGATGGGAAGCGATGACCTGTCCCTCTCGGTCAGCGCCAATGGCACCGCCTTCCACCCCGTATTGACGGCCGAGGCTGCCACCGGCCGCCTCACACTGTCGCAGCCTGTGATCCTGCACGGCCTTGCCACCGATCCCGCAAGCCCGTCCGAAGGCATGATCTGGCACAATGGCACCACCGATCAACTGCGCGCGCATGTCGGCGGCCTGACCCATCGCCTCGATGGCCAGCAGGACATCCCCTCGCTCACCCCGCCCTCTGGCGAGCTTGTGCTGACCACAACCGGTGCAGGCGGCGGCACGCTGGGCACACTGGCCGGGGCCGCCGGACGTATCGACCTCTTCCCCTTCCTGCCGCGCGCGGATGTGACGCTGGACCGGCTGACGATCAACTGCACCACGGCCGTCGTCGGCGCACTGGCCCGCATCCTGATCTATGGCAGTGATGCCAATGGCCGCCCGGATGCCTTTCTTCTGGAAACCGCCGATCTCGATCTTTCCACCATCGGGGTCAAAGCGGCCACCGCCGCGCTCACCCTGCGTCAGGGGCGCACCGTCTGGCTTGGCATCCGCCATTCCTCCACCGCCACCCTCTCGACATGGCCCGTCGCCGCCACCCCCGATGTGAACGGCGGCACGCTGCCGGTGACAGCCGCCCGCAAGGTACTGCGCCGGACCATCACCTGGGGCACCCCTGCCCCTGCCCCTTGGGGCTTCACTTCGGCAGAGATCAACTCTGCCGCCGCCACAGCAATCTGGCTGCGCGTCCTCTGATCCCGCGCCCCTGCACTTTTGCATAAACAAAAACCCGCAGGGGCCGTTTGACAGTACGAATCGCCCTGCCCTACACAGGCGGTATCAAGGGGCAGCGGGAACAGGTGCAAAGCCATGAAGATTGCGATGATCGGGACAGGCTATGTCGGCCTCGTCTCCGGGGTGTGTTTCTCCGATTTCGGGCATGATGTGGTCTGCGTCGACAAGGACCCCGCCAAGATCGACCGCCTCAACGCGGGCGAGATCCCGATCTTCGAGCCCGGCCTTCAGGATCTGATGGCCAAGAACGTCGCGGCAGGCCGGTTGTCCTTCTCCCTCGATCTGACCCAGGCGGTCGCCGGGGCCGATGCCGTCTTCATCGCCGTGGGCACCCCCACCCGGCGTGGCGATGGCCATGCCGACCTGCGCTATGTCATGGCCGCGGCCGAGGAAATCGGCCGCGCGCTGACCGGCTATGCCGTGATCGTCACCAAATCCACCGTCCCCGTCGGGACCAACCGCAAGGTGGCCGAGGCCGTCCGCGCCTCCAGCCCCAGTGCCGATTTCGACATCGCCTCCAACCCCGAGTTTCTGCGCGAAGGCGCGGCGATCGATGACTTCATGCGCCCCGACCGCGTGGTGGTGGGCATCGAAAATGACCGCGCCAAAAAGGTGATGTCCGACATCTACCGCCCGCTCTTCCTGCGCGATTTCCCCATCGTCTTCACCGATCTGGAATCGGCCGAGATGATCAAATACGCCGCCAACGCCTTCCTCGCGACCAAGATCACCTTCATCAACGAAATCGCCGCTTTGTGTGAACGCGTCGGCGCAGACATCAAATCCGTGTCCAAGGGCATCGGCCTTGATGGCCGCATCGGCAACAAGTTCCTGCATGCAGGCCCCGGCTATGGCGGGTCGTGCTTCCCCAAGGACACCAAGGCCTTGGCCCGCATCGGGCAGGAAAACGCGGTGCCCATGCAGATCGTGGAAACCGTCATCAAGGTCAACGATCAGGTCAAGCTCCGGATGCTCGACAAGATCATCGACCTTCTGGATGGCCAGGTGAACGGCAAGACGGTGGGCATCCTCGGAGTCACCTTCAAACCCAACACCGATGACATGCGCGATGCCCCCTCCCTCACCATCGTGCCTGCCCTTGTGGGCCAGGGTGCCAAGGTCCGCGTGATCGACCCGCAAGGCCAGCATGAGGGAGAGGCGCTGCTGCCCCATGTCCGCTGGGTGGAAAACGCCTATCACGCCGCCCAAGGGGCCGACGTTCTGGTGATCCTGACCGAATGGAACGAATTCCGCGCGCTCGATCTGGCCAAACTCGCCCGCAAGATGAACACCCCCCGCATGGCCGACCTGCGCAACATTTATAGCCGCGACGATGTGCTGGCCGCAGGATTTGAAACCTATGTCGGCGTGGGCCGCTGACCGCCCACCACAAAACAAAAGGCCGGGGAAAACCCCCGGCCTTTTTCCTTGTGGTGACAGCAGGCCTCAGACCACCCGCTCCACCATCATCTTCTTGATCTCGGCAATCGCCTTGGCCGGGTTCAGCCCCTTGGGGCAGGTCTTGGCGCAGTTCATGATCGTATGGCAGCGATACAGCTTGAACGGATCTTCCAGCTGATCCAGCCGCTCCGGCGTCGCCTCATCGCGGGAATCGATGATCCAGCGATAGGCGTGCAGCAGCGCCGCCGGCCCCAGATACTTGTCGCCATTCCACCAGTAAGACGGGCAGGAGGTGGAACAGGACGCGCACATCACGCATTCATAAAGCCCATCCAGCTTCTTGCGATCCTCGATCGACTGCCGCCACTCCTTGGCCGGGCGGTTCGTCTTGGTCTCTAGCCAGGGCATGATGCTGGCATGCTGGGCATAGAAATGCGTCAGGTCCGGCACCAGATCCTTGATCACGGGCAGATGCGGCAGCGGATAGATCTTCACATCCCCCTTCACCTCATCCAGCCCGTAGATGCAGGCAAGCGTGTTGATCCCGCCGATATTCATCGCACAAGACCCGCAGATGCCTTCCCGGCACGACCGGCGGAAGGTCAGCGTCGGATCGATCTCGGTCTTGATCTTGATCAGCGCGTCCAGAACCATGGGCCCGCAGGTATCCATATCCACGAAATACGTATCCACCCGCGGGTTTTCCCCGTCATCGGGGTTCCAGCGATAGACCTGAAACTTGCGGACATTCCCCCCGGCAGGCTTGGGCCATGTCTTGCCCGTGCGGACCTTGCTGTTCTTGGGAAGCGTGAACTGAACCATCGGGTTATCCCCTCCATTCCGGGAATGAGTAGAGCGGCCGCGTCGGCGGCTGCCCGGATTTCTGATAGACGCACGCATCGAACACCGCCGATGGGTCGCGCCCCATGATGAAGTCGGACGACACTTCCAGCTTTATCCCCGCCGCCGCGTCGCCATTCGATGACACCCCTGCACTGATCTCGCCCCGCGGCTTCGCCGCCAGTTGCGCCCGGTCCAGGCATTGCTGCTCGGCCCGGTCCACCGGGATCGGCCCGCAGGCCGCCAGCGCTAGGCTCGGAAGCAGGACAAGCGCGCGCATCCTCATGCCCCCAAAGCCACACCAGACGCGGCAAGGCAGGCCTGCGTCTCGCTCCGCGCCACAATGGCCCAGACGGTCGCCTCGGTCGATGTGCCCGCGTAAACGCCCACATCCCGCGCCAGCGTCTGCACCTCGGCGGCGCTGGCATTCTGTACCACGCAGCGCGTTGCCGCATCCGCCTGCGGCCCGGCCAGCCGGTCATCGACGATGGGCCGCACCACGGTTTCCGCCGTGCGCCGCCCGATCTTGTCGGCCATATCCTGCGGCGAACAGGCCGCCAGACCAAAGCCAGCCACCAGAACGAAAACACCAGATCGCGCAAAGGAACGGGGCATCACGGAACCTCCTGTTTCAGAAGCCCCCACTCTGCCACGGTCCGCTCCCGTGCCGCAGGCCCCTGCGCCAAGGCCCGCGCCAAACGGGCGCTTCCCTGCCGATGCCCCCTGCAGCAACGCCCTTGTCATCAGAACTTCCGTTCCGCTGGGGCAATCTTCTTCAGGCTGATCCCGCCTTCGGCTTCCGTCGTCAGCGGCGCGGTATGCACGGCGCGGTAATCCAGCCGAACCTTGGCGCCATCCACCCAGGCCAGCGAATGCTTGCGCCAGTTGGCATCATCCCGCGTCGGGTGATCCTCATGCGCATGGGCACCGCGGCTTTCCGTCCGCGCATGGGCGCCATAGATCGTGGCCAGCGCATTGGGCATCAGGTTGGCCAGTTCCAGCGTCTCCATTAGATCGCTGTTCCAGACCAGCGACCGGTCAGTCACCTTGATATCGCCCATCTTGCCCGCAATCGCGGTCATCTTCTTCTCGCCCTCGGCCAGCGTCGCCTCAGTGCGGAACACGGCGGCATCCGCCTGCATCGTGCGCTGCATCTCCAGCCGAAGCGCCGCTGTGGGCGTGGCACCATCGGCATGGCGCGTTGCGTCAAACCGCGTCAGCGCCTTGTCGACCTCAACCTTGTTGACCGGCGGCACCGGCGTTTTCGGGTCAACGATCTGCCCGGCGCGGATCGCCGCCGCGCGGCCGAACACCACAAGGTCGATCAGTGAGTTCGACCCCAACCGGTTCGCCCCATGCACAGACGCACAGCCCGCCTCGCCCACCGCCATCAGGCCGGGGAACACCGCATCCGGGCTTTCCGCTGTGGGGTTCAAAACCTCACCCCAGTAATTCGTGGGGATACCGCCCATATTGTAATGCACGGTGGGCAGAACCGGGATCGGCTCTTTCGTCAGGTCCACACCCGCAAAGATGCGCGCCGATTCCGAAATCCCCGGCAGGCGCAGATCCAGCGTTTCCTTGGGCAGGTGGTTCAGGTGCAAGTGGATATGGTCGCCATTCGCGCCCACGCCCCGCCCTTCGCGGATCTCCAGCGTCATGCAGCGCGATACATAATCGCGCGGCGCCAGATCCTTGTAATGCGGCGCATAGCGTTCCATGAACCGCTCGCCATTGGCGTTCGTCAGATAGCCACCCTCGCCCCGCGCGCCTTCGGTGATCAGACAGCCTGAGCCGTAAATTCCGGTGGGATGGAACTGCACGAATTCCATGTCCTGCAACGGCAAGCCCGCCCGCGCCACCATGCCGCCGCCATCGCCCGTGCAGGTATGCGCCGAGGTCGCGCTAAAATAGGCCCGGCCATAGCCGCCCGTCGCCAGCACCACCATCTTGGCGTTGAACACATGCATGGTGCCGTCATCCAGCTTCCACGCCACCACCCCCGTGCAGGCCCCATCGGTGATGATCAGGTCCAGCGCGAAATACTCGATGAAAAACTCCGCATTGTTCTTCAGGCTCTGCCCATAAAGCGTGTGCAGGATCGCATGGCCTGTCCGGTCAGCCGCCGCGCAGGTGCGCTGCACCGGCGGGCCTTCGCCGAACTCGGTCGTATGCCCGCCAAAGGGGCGCTGATAGATCTTGCCCTCTTCCGTGCGGGAAAACGGCACCCCGTAATGCTCCAGCTCATAAACCGCCTTGGGGGCCTCGCGCGCCAGATATTCCATCGCATCCGTATCGCCCAGCCAGTCCGACCCCTTCACGGTGTCGTACATGTGCCATTGCCACGAGTCGGGCCCCATGTTCCCCAGCGACGCCGCAATCCCGCCCTGCGCCGCCACCGTATGGCTGCGCGTCGGGAAAACCTTCGTCACACAGGCCGTGCGCAGCCCCTGTTCCGCCATGCCCAGCGTCGCGCGCAGGCCGGCACCACCGGCCCCCACCACAACCACGTCATAGTCATGCACTTCATACGGATAAGCCGTCATGTCTGCCCCAATCAGATCGCGATGCGGACAAGGGCATAGAACCCCGTCGCCATCACCACGTAGGAAAGTGAAATCGCCGCGATCACCAGCGCCTTGCGGGTATGCCCCTTGGCATAATCCTCGATCATCATCTGCGCGCCCTTGGCGAAATGCCGCATGGATACGAACAACACCAGCGCCGTCACAATCGCCGGAAAGGGCCGCGCAAAGGTGGCCAGCACCGCCTCATGCCCCTGCCCCAGAGCGCTGCCGAAAATGTACACCCAGACCGGCAACAGAAAAGCCAGCGCCACCGCGCTCACCTGCATCTGCCAGTGATGCTCCGTCCCGGTGCCAGCGGCACCCCGCCCCACGGCGCGCTTGCGGTCGGTCAGATAACGCATCTCCCGCCCCCCTTATACGATGATGATGGTCAGGATGGTCAGCACGACCGATCCGATGATGCAGCCCCAGCCCAGCTTTTCGGCCGTGGGAATATCCAGCCCCTTGCCCGCATCGAACACCAGATGCCGCAGCCCCGCCAGATAGTGATACCACAGCGCCCAGGCCGACAGGGTGAACACGATGTCGCCGAACCAGCTTGTCGCCACCGCATCGGCAATCGCGAAGTATTCCGCCGATGTCGCCGCCGCCAGCAGCCACCACACCGCCAGCACTGTCCCCACGATCAACCCGTTCCCCGTGATCCGCGTCAGGATCGACGTGATGGATGTCAACTGCGGGCGGTAAATCTGCAAATGCGGCGACAGGGGTCTTTGAACCCGCTTCACATCAGCCATTCTCAATCCCTTCGTCGCTGGCTTGCCCGTCCAGTCCAGACCGGCGGGCGCGCTTTCCTTGCCTTATGATATGTTTGAATAGCGTTTTTTGCAGGCAAGTCACGCATCAGAACGCCGCAGTTGCAGCCTGTTGGCGCTAAACTGCGATAATTTTTCGATTTGTGATCACGCGCCAAAAATCTGTGATCACAGTTCCAGCCCTCGCAGGCCAGCCGTCACGGCGCGGTAGACAGGATATACTCGGCCATCTCGCTGCACATGGTGACCATCTTCGCCTCCGGGTCGTAAAAGGCATTGGCCTCTTCGCAAGGCGCGACCTGCACACCCACCTCTTCCGGCAGGGTCCAGATGGAATTCAGATACTCCACCTCCTCCAGAATCGCCGCCTCGACGCAATCCGCAGTCTCGCTCTCGCCTTGCCAGACAAGGCTTTCGCCCGGCCCCGCCGCCTCCAGTTCATCCAGATAACCCCCCCAGGACGCCGCAGCCAGATCGAACTCTTCCGGGCAGGTCACCGCGCGGTCTTCGGGCAGGCCATATTCCACAGCCAGCGCCTCGCGTTCTTCGGGTGCGCCTCCGTAATACAGGCAAAGATAGGTGAAATAGCGCCGCTCATCCGGCGAATGCACGCCCCAGAAGGCCGGCTCATAGCCTGCTTCCGCCGTTTCGATCGCACTCGTCCACCAGAAATCCGCCGCCGCGGCCACCTTCGCCTCAGACGATTCGGCATCCCACAGCCGGTCGATCATCACGACCGACAGCACATCCGCCGCATCCTCCTCCAACCCCAGCACCGGCAGTTGCATCACGTCGATCAGCGCGTGGCCCAACTCATGGTAAAAGATCGAAAGCATCACGTCGCGGACATGCCATTCGGCATCCGTCAGTTCCACCTCTTCCCCGGCCAGCGCCTCGCCGCTGCCCGTGTCGGCAGCACCCTTGTAGCCAAGGCTTTCCGCCGCCGCGCCAAAGGCCAGCGAAAGCAACAGAAAAACGGAACAGATCACACGCAACATGGCCGCATCATGCCCAAAGCGCAGATCCGATCAAGAGGGATTTTGTGATCACACGGCGCGTCGCACGGGCGCCCTCAGTTTGGCACCAGCGCCCAGTAATCCAGATCCAGCAGTACCTCGGAAAGATACTTCCCATCCGCCCCGCGCAGCGCAAAAGGCGCCGCCCCCTGCTTCACCGCCACCAGCCGCAACCGCAGCGCGCCCACACCCGGCGCCGCCGTCTCGGCCCGGTCCAGCACTTCCGACCACGCGCGCACTGTATCGCCCACGAAACAGGGGTTCACATGCGCCCCCGCATTCAGCGCCACGATCATCTGCGCATTGGCCAACCCGTTGAACGACAGCGTCCGCGCCAGCGAAATCACATGCCCGCCATAGATCAGCCGACGCCCATCCTCGCGCTGGGTCACGTCGAAATGCACCTTGCTGGTGTTCTGCCACAACCGCGTGGCCAGCATATGCTCGGCCTCCTCGATGGTGATGCCATCGACATGGTCGATCCGCTCGCCCACCGCATAATCACCCCAGCGATGCCGCTCGCCCGCCAGCGCGAAATCATAGCGGCTGAAATCCAATCCCTCCGGCACCACCAGCGCGTCAGACGCCACTACCGGGGCCAGCGCAGGCACCATCGCCTCCGGCGCGGGCGCGTCCAGACGCGCCTTCTTCACCATCACCCAGCGCACATAATCCAGCACCACCACGCCGCGCTGGTTCATCCCCCGCGTCCGCACATAGACGACGCCGGATTTCCCGTTCGAGTTCTCCTTCAACCCGATCACGGTCGATTCCGACCGCAGCGTATCGCCCGGCCAGACCGGGGCCAGCCACCGCCCCTCGGCATAGCCCAGATTGGCCACTGCATTCAGGCTGACATCCGGCACCGTCTTGCCGAAGACCGTATGAAAGGCGATCAGGTCATCCATCGGGGATGCTGGCAACCCGCAGCCCCGCGCGAATTCATCGGATGAATAAAGCGCATGCCGGGCGGGATAAAGCGCATGATACAGCGCCCGCTCCCCGCCGCTCACCGTGCGCGGCACGGCATGGATGATCACCTCACCCAGCCTGTAATCCTCAAAGAACCGCCCCGGATTGGTCTTCATCGTCTTCCCCTCAGGCCGGGCGCTACTGCTCGCCCAGCTTCACATCCGGCGTATAGGTGCCGGGCACATCCTTCACGACCGCCTGCCCGCAGCGCATGACGCCGCGCGCCGCATCAAAGGCATAGGTCGGCGCGCCATGCAGCGCCCACCCCTTGTTCAGCGCCGCCGTGACCTTGTGGCAAAAGGCCGAGGTGTCATCCTCCGACAGGAACCGATAGAGCTTCATCCCCTCATCCCCCCGATCAGCCCCAAGGCTGATAGCCCAGCCAGTTGTGGATCAGCATGATCACCACCGTCACCACGACCGTCGCCACAATGGCCTTCACCTCGGCGCCGGGCTTGGCCACCGGCGGCGTCCACTCGCGCTGTGCGCGGTTGATCAGGATGACCGACACCACCGCCCAGGCCAGCAAACCCCCGAACAGGATCAGCGACGGCAGATCGCCGTTCACCAGAAGATGCGCCACCGCCCATGTCTTCACGGCCGTCAGTTGCGGATGCCGGATCTTGCGCGCCAGCGCCGATTTCGCGCCGGATGCCGCGTAGAGATACACCGCCAGCACCATCAGCAGGTTGTTGATCCCCACCAGCGCCGGGTGGCGCCCCCACCAGACATCCGCCGTTTCCTTCGCCGCGCCATATCCGAAATACATCATCACGACCGAGGCCAGCACCGCCACCGCAACGATCCCCTTGCCGGGATCACCCAGCCGCGCCCGCGCCTCGGGGGCCATACGCTTGAACAGATGGGCCGCACACCACAAGGCAAGGCCAAGGATCAGCAGGGTCATGGGTCAGTCCTCCGAAGGGGGGGTCAATCTCGCCGAGCACCCTGCCTTCAATCGGCCCCCACCGCAATCGCCCCCACCTTGATCGCATGGGCCCGCGCCAAAATGCCCTGCGCGGTGGCCACATGCATGTTTTCCACAATCCGCCCGTCCAGCACGGCCACGCCCTGCCCCTGCCCGCGCGCCGCGTTGAAGGCGGCAATCTGCCGCTCGGCCAGATCGATCTCCTCGGCACTCGGCGCAAAGGCCGCGTTGGCAATGTCCAGCTGCGCCGGATGGATCAGCGTCTTGCCGTCAAAACCCATGTCGCGGCCCTGCGCGCATTCCGCGCGCAACCCCGCCTCATCCTTGAAGGCATTATAAACCCCGTCCACGATCACCCGGCCCTGCGCCTTGGCCGCCAGCAGGCACAGCCCCAGACCCGCCATCATCGGCAGGCGGTCCGCCCGGAACCGGCTGTTCAACTCGCGGCCCAGATCGTTGGTCCCCATCACCATCCCCTCCAGTCGGGGATGGGCGGCAATCGCGGCGGCGTTCAGCATCCCCGTTGCCGTCTCCATCATGGCCCAAAGCGGCTTCGTCTCCGACACCGCCGCCACCGCATCCAGATCGGCAGGGCTGTTCACCTTGGGCACCAGCACCGCATCCGCGCCCGGATGGCGGGCAAAGGCCGCCGCATCCGCGCGCCCCCATTCCGTGTCAAACCCGTTGATCCGCACGATCCGCACGCGCGGCCCGTAATCGACTTCCTCCAGAAACCGCGCCAGCGTGGCCCGCGCCGCCGCCTTCTCGTCCGGGGCGACGGCATCCTCCAGATCGAAGATGATCGCATCCGCCGCCAGATCGCGCGCCTTCTCCAGCGCCCGCTCCTTGGACCCCGGAATATACAGAACCGAACGGAAGGGGCGTGTCATCTGAGTCGTCTCCGCGAAATATTCTTTCGCCCAAAGGCACGATTTCGGAAGTTTCGGCAAGCCCCAAAATGCCGCGTCGCAGCAATTCCCGCAGCGAACCCCGCGTTAACCTTTCTTCAGCGCCTCTGCGCGACGCTTTTCCCGCGGGGGCCGTCCCCGCCCCGCGCATAGGGAGATCGCCATGACCTGCCGCCCCGCCCTCCTGCTGCCTGCCCTCCTTCTCATGGACCTGCTCACCGCATCGCCCGCCGCCGCCCTGCAATGCGGCCAGCGCGACGCTGTCACCATCACCCTCGCCGAACGCTACGGCGAAAGCCGCCGCGCCATTGGCCTCGCGCAGAATGGCGTTGTGATGGAGCTTTACGCCGCGCCCTCGGGCAGCTGGACCATCACCATCACCCGCCCCGACGGCATGACCTGCCTTGTCGCCGCGGGCGACAACTTCCAATCCCTCGCGGGAGCCCTGCCCCCGCCCGGCGACCCCGCCTGATCCGACCCCGCCTGATCCAGCCCCGACTGATCCGGCCCCGTCTGACCCAAACCGCGCGCGGGTGGGCAAAGCCCCCCCGCGACCCCCCCGCTCCCGGATCACACCCCGGTCGCGCCATCCCAGATCAGCTTCAGCGAAATAGCCAGCAGCGCCCATGTCACCAGCCGGAAGAACAGCTTCTCCGGCAGCACCCGCACCAGCCACACCCCGGCAAAGACCGCCACTGCCGCCACCGGCATCAGCAGCACCGCGACATGCAGGTTTTCGGGGTTCAACTGGCCCAGCGCCCAATAAGGGATCAACTTCACCGCATTGATCACCGTGAATGCGATGGTCGACGTACCGGCAAACACCGTCTTGGTCATCCGCAACGGCAGGGTATAGACCTGATAGGGTGGCCCGCCCGCATGGCAGACAAAACTCGTAAACCCCGACATCGCCCCCCAGAACAGCCCTGGCGCCACCTCGGCCCGGCGCGGCGCGGCATCCACCTTGGGCCGCAGGATCAGGTTCAGGCTGAACACCAGCCCGATCAGCCCCACCATCACCGTGACCCATGCCTCCGGCACCACCGATGCCGTGGCCCAGCCCACGCCGATTCCCGCCACCGCCCCCGGCAGCAGGATCGCCAGCACCCGCCCGTTATAGGCCTTGCGATAGGCCCATAGCCCGAACATGTCCGACACCACATAGACCGGCAACAAGAGCCCCGCCGCCGTCAGCGGGCTGATCACCAGCGACAGGACCGGCACGCTCAACATCCCCACCACGGGAATCCCGCCCTTGCCCGCCCCCACCAGCATGGCCGCCGCAACCGCCGCCACCCAGAACACCCAGCCTTCCATCCGCCCGACCCCTGCCCACCTGCCTGCCTTGCGATCCGCACCCCGCACCGCCAGCCGCCTTTAGCGCAAACACCCCGCGCCTGCCACCTTTGCCGCATCCCGTGGCATACCGGAACGCTTGCCAGACGCGCCCGAGGGGCGTAGCAACGCGCCCGACTCACACCAAAAGACGGGAGACCCGGACCATGGCACGACCCAAGATCGCCCTCATCGGCGCAGGCCAGATCGGCGGCACACTCGCCCACCTCGCCGCCATCAAGGAACTCGGCGATGTGGTGCTGTTCGACATCGCCGAAGGCACGCCGCAGGGCAAATCGCTCGACATCGCCCAGTCCGGCCCGTCCGAAGGCTTCGACGCCACGATGCAGGGCACCAATGATTACGCCGATATCGCCGGGGCCGATGTCTGCATCGTCACCGCAGGCGTGCCGCGCAAACCGGGAATGAGCCGGGATGATCTTCTGGGCATCAACCTAAAGGTCATGCGTTCGGTCGGCGAAGGTATCCGCAAGCATGCCCCCAACGCCTTCGTGATCTGCATCACCAACCCGCTTGATGCGATGGTCTGGGCGCTGCGCGAATTCTCGGGTCTGCCGCACCACATGGTGGTGGGCATGGCCGGGGTGCTGGACTCAGCCCGCTTCCGCCACTTCCTCGCGACCGAATTCAACGTCTCCATGCGCGATGTCACCGCCTTCGTCCTCGGCGGCCATGGCGATACGATGGTTCCGCTGACCCGATACTCCACCGTGGCCGGCATCCCGCTGCCCGATCTGGTGGCGATGGGCTGGACCACGCAGGAAAAGCTGGATGCCATCGTCCAGCGCACCCGCGATGGCGGGGCGGAAATCGTGGGCCTGCTGAAAACCGGCTCGGCCTTCTATGCCCCCGCCACCTCCGCCATTGAAATGGCCGAGGCCTTCCTCAAGGATCAAAAGCGCCTGCTGCCCTGCGCGGCCTATGTGAAGGGTGCCTATGGCCTTGACGGCATGTATGTGGGCGTTCCCACCATCATCGGCGCGGGCGGCATCGAACGCATCGTCGACATCAAGCTCAACCCCGCCGAACAGGCGATGATGGACAAATCCATCGACGCCGTGAAAGGCCTCGTCGCCGCCTGCAAGGGGATCGACCCGTCGCTGGCCTGATCCCCCGCTTTCATGCTAATCCAAAGGGGCACCCCGCACGGGTGCCCCTTCCTTGTTTCTGAAAGGCTACCCTATGGACTACGGCAAAGGCGGCAATCCCAAGGCCGCAAAAGACAGCCACCACCCGCTAGATCAACCTCGTCGTGGCGCACCCAAGGGTGACGATGCGGCAGCAAAGAAAAAAGCCGAACTCCTTGCCCGCATGAAAGCCGCCGCCGAGGCGCGCAAGCAAAGCGGCGAATAACCGCCATGCGCCCCCTGCCCGGTCCGGCCCTCGCTTTGCTGCTCCTCGCCGCCGCCCCGGCGGCAGGTCAGGACATCTCGGCCGAGATCGCTGGCGCGGGCCTCGCGGCAACCGAATCCCGTCTCGCCGCTCTCCCCACCCCGTCCGAGGCCGACCGCTTCGCCCTGGGCGGCATCCGCTTCCTGCGCGCGGTGGAGGCGACCTACCAGGCCCGCTACCGCACCGGCATGTCCGATCCCACAGGCACGATCCCCTTCCTGCGGCTCGATCAGGGCATGGCCCCCGACGCCACCTTCGCTCCCGGCGATGTGGCCGCCCTTTTCACACAGGCCGCCACCGGCATGGCCACCGCCCGCGAACCCCTTACCGGGCTGTCCACCGGCCCCGAATTCGCCCTGACCATCCGCCTGTCCGACCTCTGGTTCGACGTGAACGCCGATGCCGCCCGCACCCCGGATGAGGATCTCATGGCCCTTCTCGGCCCGTCCCTCCTCGGCTGGCGCTGGTTCGACCGTGATCCGGCGACCCCGGCCCCCACCATCACCTTCGACCGCGCCGATGCGGCATGGCTCTCGGCCTATACCCACCTCCTTGAAGGCCTGTCCGAGGTCATCCTCGCCTATGATCCCACCGACGCCCTCACCCGCGCCGCCGCCGCGCGTGACGGAATGCGGGCCATCTCGCCCCCCTATGCCGAAGAGTTCTTCGTGATCACTCCCTTCGTCGATGCCCTCTGGGTGATGCTCGACGCGCTCGATCAGCAACCCGATGCCGCCCGCCTGTCCAAGGCGCAGGCGCATTTCCTGTCCATGGTCGCGGAAAACCGCGCCTTCTGGGCGGCGGTGGAGTCCGAGTCCGACAACACCGCCGAATGGCTCCCCAATGACCGCCAGACCTCCGCCCTTGGCCTCACCCTTCCGTCCGGCACCGGCACCACATGGCTCGCCGTGCTGGCCGATGGCGAGGCGCTGCTCAAAGGCGAAAAACTCATCCCCTATTGGCGCTTGGGCGATGGCGCAGGCGTCAACCTCTCCCGCATGTTCACCGATCCCGCCCCCATCGACGTGAAGGACTGGATTCAGGGCACCGGCGCGCTGCCCTATCTGGAAAAGGGCGATACGGTCAGCCCCGAAAGCTGGCGACAGTTTGAGGCGATGATGGGCGGCGACGCCATGCTCATGTCGCTCTGGCTGAACTGAACCACCCCACTTCCCCCTCCCCCAGCATGGGGGAGGGTCGGGGAGGGGGTCATCCCCAACCGCGCAAATTTGCACCCTTAACCATCTTCCTCCACCCCACTCTGCCCAAACTTGTATGCACACTCGTCTGCACTGCCCGTCTGCACTGCGGGGCTGAACGCCCAAAAACCGCAATTCCCTGAAATCACGGCCAAATCCGCCCGCCATTGACAAGCCGCGCGCCCCACGGTCCCATCCCGCCAAAGAGGACATACCGCATGACCGACCGCACCGCAGAACTCACCGCAGAACTCACGGGCCGCCTTATCCGCTACTGCGCCATCGACAGCCAGTCCAATGCCACCAGCCCCAGCCAGCCCTCCACCGCCATCCAGCTGAACATGGCAAATCTGCTGGTGCAGGAACTCACCGACATCGGTGCGGCGGATATCCGCCTCACCGATTACGGCACCGTTCTGGCCACCATCCCCGGTACCGCCCCCGGCCCGACCATCGGCTTTCTCGCCCATGTCGACACTGCGCCCCAATTCAACGCCACCGGCGTGAAACCCCGCGTGATCCGGGGCTACAACGGCGGCGCGATCACCTACCCCGACAATCCCACCCTGACCCTGTCGCCGGAAACTTCCCCCAACCTGTTGAAAAAGCAGGGCCATGACATCATCACCGCCTCCGGCACCACGCTCCTCGGCGCAGATGACAAGGCCGGCGTCGCCATCATCATGACCGCCGCCCGCGCCCTCTTGGCCGATCCCGCCCTCCCGCACGGCCCCATCCGCATCGCCTTCACCCCGGATGAGGAAATCGGCCGCG
The DNA here is from genome assembly GCA_943370085.1 of Variovorax paradoxus. Taxonomy (GTDB): domain Bacteria; phylum Pseudomonadota; class Alphaproteobacteria; order Rhodobacterales; family Rhodobacteraceae; genus Paragemmobacter. Next base: position 16,508 of record CALRPT020000009.1, read on the forward strand.
GCGTCGACCGCCGCCTTCCCGCCGACCTCGCCGCCGACTGGGCCTATACCTTCGACGGCGGCGAAGTGGGCGAGATCGAATTTGAAACCTTCTCCGCCGACGGGGCCGAGGTGAAAATCGAAGGCGTGTCGATCCACCCCGGCTGGGCCAAGGGCAAGATGGTCAACGCCATCCATCTGGCCGCCAAGATCATCGCCGCCCTGCCGCAGCACACGATGCTCCCCGAACTCACCGATGGCCGCGACGGCTTCATCCACGCCACCGACATGACAGGCGGCTCCTCCACCATGACCCTCCACTTCATCCTGCGCGATTTCGAACGCGAAGGCCTTGAAGCCAAAGGCGAAATCCTGCGCCAGGTCTGCGCCGCCATTCAGGCCACGGAACCCCGCGCCACGATCACCTGCACCATCACGCCCCAATATCGCAACATGCGCTACTGGCTGGAATCCGACATGCGCCCCGTCGATCTGGCCCGCGACGCCTGCCGCGACATCGGGCTTGATCCCGTCTCCGTCCCCATCCGGGGCGGCACCGATGGCTCGCGGCTGACCGAGATGGGCGTCCCCTGCCCCAACCTCTTCACCGGCATGCAGGAGATTCACGGCCCCCTCGAATGGGTCAGCGCGCAGGATATGGCCCGCGCGACCGACCTCATGCTCGCCCTCGTCCAGCGCGCTGCCCAGCCCGGCTGAACTGGCGGAATGACCCTCCCCTCCCCCTACCACGCCCCCGGCTTCTATGAAGACGCCCTCGCCAAGGGCCGCCACCGCGACATCGTCGGTGGCAGGTGGGAGGAAACCCCCCGCATCGTCCTGCCGCTGCTCACCCAGCACGGCCTGCGCGACAGCGACCACCTGCTCGATATCGGCGCCGGGTCGCTCCGCCTTGGCCGCCACCTCGCCCCGCAGGTCGCAGGCTACTGGGCGACCGACCGCTCCCGCGCGCTGATGCTTAAGGGTTGGGAAACTGAGTTGGACGACGCTACCCGCGCCAAACTCCCGCAAGACCACCTGATCGCAGACACCGCCTTCACCTACCCCCACATACCCGCCACCATCACCTTCGCGCTGGCCTTCGCCGTCTTCACCCACCTGCCCGCCGATCACCTCGCCACCGCGCTCACCAACCTCCGCCCCCGCTTCCCGACCCTCCGCCGCCTGATCTTCACCGTCTTCCTCGCCCCCGAAGCCCACTCAGGCCCCCACCGCCAGGCCGATGGCGTCGTCACCCACCCCGACCGCTTCCCCTGGCACATGTCTGAGGCGCAGGTTCTCACCCTTGCCCGAACCGCAGGCTTCGCCGCCACCCGACACGACCACCGCCTTCCGCGCGGACAGACCCTCTTCACCGCCGATCCATGACCCGCGCAACACCCCTTCTCCCTCCCCCGCATGCGGGGGAGGGCCGGGGAGGGGGTCTTCCCCGCAGCAGACCGGAACGCAGGACTCCGCCCCGAATCACCCGGTATCGCTAACGTTTCGTAACTTGTGATCACACTTTTTCCGCGTGTGATCACAAAATGCCGATTTTTCCCGGCAAAGGGCTGTATACCGTAGAATACCGTTTCAACCCTGCCCGTTTCCGTGGCAATACCCGTCAAAACCACTAGGACGGGACAGTTGCGATGAACATCCACGAATATCAGGCCAAGGCGCTTTTGCGCTCCTACGGCATTCCGGTGTCCGATGGCCGCGTGGTGCTAAAGGCCGAAGAGGCCAAGACAGCCGCCGGTGAACTCGACGGCCCGCTCTGGGTGGTCAAGGCACAAATCCACGCCGGTGGCCGCGGCAAGGGCCATTTCAAGGAACCCGAAGCCGGCGAAAAAGGCGGCGTCCGCCTCGCCCGCTCGGTCGAAGAGGCCAGCCAGTTCGCCCGCCAGATGCTGGGCCGCACGCTCGTCACCATCCAGACCGGCGATACAGGCAAGGTCGTCAACCGCATCTACATCGAAGACGGCTCCGACATCGACCGCGAATTCTACCTCGCCCTGCTGATCGATCGTCAGACCAGCCGCATCTCCATCGTCGCCTCGACCGAGGGCGGGATGAGCATCGAGGATGTCGCCCACGACACCCCCGAAAAGATCCACACCTTCACCATCGACCCGGCCACGGGGTTCCAGGATTTCCACGGCCGCCGCGTCGCCTTTTCGCTGGGCCTCGCGGGCAATCAGGTCAAGCAATGCGTCAAGATCGTCCGCGATCTCTATCGCCTGTTCACCGACAAGGACATGGACATGCTGGAGATCAACCCCTTCTGCGTGCTCAAGGATGGCAGCCTGAAACTGCTGGACGCCAAGATGGGCTTTGACGGCAACGCCCTCTACCGCCACCCCGACATCGCCGCCCTGCGGGATGAGACGGAGGAGGATCCCAAGGAACTCGCCGCCTCCAAGTTCGACCTGAACTACATCGCGCTGGATGGCGAGATTGGCTGCATGGTCAACGGCGCGGGCCTTGCCATGGCCACGATGGACATCATCAAGCTCTATGGTGCCGAACCCGCCAACTTCCTCGACGTGGGCGGTGGCGCGACCAAGGAAAAGGTGACCGAGGCGTTCAAGATCATCACCTCCGATCCCAACGTCAAAGGCATCCTCGTCAACATCTTCGGCGGCATCATGCGCTGCGACATCATCGCCGAAGGCGTGATCGCGGCAGTGAAAGAGGTGGGCCTGCAGGTCCCGCTGGTCGTCCGTCTCGAAGGCACCAACGTGGAGCTTGGCAAAGATATCATCCGCAAATCCGGCCTGAACGTCATCGCCGCCGATGACCTGAAGGATGGCGCGGAAAAGATCGTCAAGGCCGTCAAGGGATAACCCGTAGGGCGGGGGTCTCCCCGCCTGCGACCAATCATTGGCGGGGTGAACCCCGCCCTACGGAGAAACAGAAATGTCCGTCCTCGTGAACAAATCCACCCGCCTCATCTGCCAGGGCTTCACCGGCAGCCAGGGCACCTTCCATTCCGAACAGGCCATCGCCTATGGCACCAACATGGTCGGCGGCGTGACGCCCGGCAAAGGCGGTACCGAACATCTGGGCCTGCCCGTGTTCGACAGCGTCCATGACGCGGTGGAAAAGACCGATGCCAACGCCACCGTGATCTACGTCCCGCCGCCCTTTGCGGCCGACTCGATCCTTGAGGCGATCGATGCCGAGATTCCGCTGATCGTCTGCATCACCGAAGGCATCCCGGTGCTGGATATGATGCGCGTCAAGCGCGCGCTGCTGAACTCCAAGTCGCGCCTGATCGGCCCGAACTGCCCCGGCGTGATGACGCCGGGCGAATGCAAGATCGGCATCATGCCCGGCAGCATCTTCTCGAAAGGCTCGGTCGGCGTCGTCTCCCGCTCCGGCACGCTCACCTATGAGGCCGTCAAGCAGACCACCGATGTGGGCCTCGGCCAGACCTCGGCGGTGGGCATCGGCGGCGACCCGATCAAAGGCAGCGAACATATCGACATCCTGGAAATGTTCCTCGCCGACCCCGAAACGCACTCGATCATCATGATCGGCGAAATCGGCGGCGCAGCCGAAGAAGAAGCCGCCCAATTCCTCGCGGATGAAAAGAAACGCGGCCGCTGGAAGCCCACCGCAGGCTTCATCGCAGGCCGCACCGCCCCTCCGGGCCGCCGCATGGGCCATGCTGGCGCGATCGTTGCAGGGGGCAAGGGCGACGCCGAGTCCAAGATCGAAGCGATGAAGTCCGCAGGCATCGTCGTCGCGGAAAGCCCCGCCCATCTGGGCGAGGCCGTGCTGAAGGCAATTGGCAAGTAAGGAGCAGGCCATGGAAGAGGCAAGAATGGATACCCGCACGAAAACGGTCATCGCCTCTTTCCTGGCCCTCTTTGGCCTCCTTGCCCTTACGGCCTTTGCATCACTGAACCACGCACAACCCAACCGCGCGCTACAAGGCGCGCTGTTCGGGGTTTCCGAATGACCGTTTCCAAATCGGCGGCCAAGGACGCTTTGCCGCCAATCCCCCCCCGGGAAGGACACAGACCATGACCGAACATTCGCCCAACGACCAGTTTCACGCCTCCAGCTTCCTGCAGGGCCATAACGCCGATTACATCGACCAGCTTCAGGCCCGCTATGCGGCCGATCCGAACGCCGTCGATGCGCAATGGGCCGAATTTTTCCGCGCGCTGGGCGACAGCGAAATGGATGCGAAACGGCAGGCTGCCGGTCCATCATGGGCGCGCGCCGACTGGCCGCCGCAACCAACCGATGACCTGACCGCCGCCCTTACCGGCGAATGGCCCGCCCCCCCTGCGCGCGAGGCAAAGGCTGCCGGGCAGAAGATCGTGGAAAAGGCCGCCGAGAAAGGCGTGTCGCTCACCGACGCGCAGCTTCAACGTGCCGTGCTCGATTCCATCCGCGCCCTGATGATCATCCGCGCCTACCGGATCCGGGGCCATCTGGTGGCCGATCTCGATCCGCTCGGGATGCGCGAGGTCACGCCGCACCCGGAGCTTGACCCCGCCTCCTACGGCTTTACCGAGGCCGACATGGACCGCCCGATCTTCATCGACAAGGTGCTCGGTCTGGAAACGGCCTCGATGCGCCAGATCATCGACATCGTCAAACGCACCTATTGCGGCACTTTCGCGCTGCAATACATGCATATCTCCGACCCGGAACAGGCAAGCTGGCTCAAGGAACGGATCGAAGGCTACGGCAAGGAAATCGCCTTCACTCGTGAAGGCCGCCGCGCCATCCTCAACAAGCTGGTCGAAGCCGAAGGTTTCGAGAAATTCCTCCACGTCAAATACATGGGCACCAAGCGTTTCGGCCTTGATGGGGGCGAGGCGGTGATCCCCGCGATGGAACAGATCATCAAGCGCGGCGGTGCGCTGGGTGTGAAAGAGATCGTCATCGGCATGCCCCACCGGGGCCGTTTGTCGGTGCTGGCCAATGTGATGGCCAAACCCTACCGCGCGATTTTCCACGAATTCCAGGGCGGCTCTTACAAGCCCGAAGATGTGGGCGGCTCGGGCGATGTGAAATACCACCTCGGCGCGTCCTCGGACCGCACCTTCGATGGCAACACTGTCCACCTGTCGCTGACCGCTAACCCCAGCCACCTCGAGGCGGTCAATCCCGTCGTGCTGGGTAAGGTCCGCGCCAAGCAGGACCAGTTGGGCGATCAGACCGACCGCCACTCCGTGCTGCCCATCCTGCTGCACGGCGACGCGGCCTTTGCCGGCCAGGGCGTCGTGGCCGAATGCTTCGGCCTGTCGGGCCTGCGCGGCCACCGCACCGGGGGCACCATGCATATCGTGGTGAACAACCAGATCGGCTTCACCACCGCGCCGCACTTCTCGCGCTCCTCGCCCTATCCCACCGACATCGCCCTGATGGTCGAGGCACCGATCTTTCACGTCAACGGCGACGATCCGGAGGCGGTGGTCCACGCCGCCCGCGTCGCCACCGAATTCCGCCAGAAATTCCACAAGGATGTCGTGCTGGATATCTTCTGCTACCGCCGCTTCGGTCACAACGAAGGCGACGAGCCGATGTTCACCAACCCGGCGATGTACACCCGGATCAAGCGGCAAAAGACCACGCTGCAACTCTATACCGAACGCCTCGTGAAAGACGGCCTCATCCCCGAGGGCGAGATCGAGGATATGAAGGCCGCCTTCCAGGCCAAGCTCAACGAAGAGTTTGAAATCGGCAAGAACTTCAAGCCGAACAAGGCCGACTGGCTGGATGGCCGCTGGTCCGGGCTGGACCGCGAGAAAGAAGAATATCAGGCCGGCCAGACCGCCATCAAACCGGATACGCTCAGGGAAATCGGCGCGGCGCTGACCCGCATCCCCGAAGGCTTCGACATCCACAAGACGGTCGCCCGCCAGCTAGAGGCGAAGGCCAAGATGTTCGACACCGGCCAGGGCTTCGATTGGGCCACGGCCGAGGCGCTGGCCTTCGGCTCCCTTGCCACCGAAGGCTTCCCCGTCCGCCTGTCCGGGCAGGATTGCACGCGCGGCACCTTCTCGCAGCGCCACTCCGCCTTCATCGACCAGTCGACCGAGGAACGCCACTACCCCCTCAACCACATCCGCGCGGGCCAAGCGCGGTATGAGGTGATCGACTCGATGCTGTCGGAATACGCCGTCCTCGGGTTCGAATACGGCTACTCGCTGGCCGAACCCAACGCGCTGGTGATGTGGGAGGCGCAGTTCGGCGATTTCGCCAACGGCGCGCAGATCATGTTCGACCAGTTCGTGAATTCGGGCGAAGCGAAATGGCTCCGCATGTCCGGCCTCGTCTGCCTGCTGCCGCATGGCTATGAAGGGCAAGGTCCGGAACATTCCTCGGCACGCCTCGAACGCTTCCTCCAGATGTCGGCCAATGACAACTGGATCGTGGCGAACTGCTCCACCCCCGCCAACTACTTCCACATCCTGCGCCGCCAGATCCACCGCACCTTCCGCAAGCCGCTCATCCTGATGACGCCGAAATCCTTGCTGCGTCACCCGATGTGCATCTCGGATGCCGATGATTTCACCACCGGTTCCACCTTCCACCGCGTGCTGTGGGACGATGCGCAAAAGGGCCATTCCGAACTGAAACTGAAGGCCGATGCCAAGATCAAGCGCGTCGTCATCTGCTCGGGCAAGGTCTATTTCGACCTGCTGGCCGAACGCGACAAGCGCGGTCAGGACGACACCTATCTTCTGCGCCTTGAACAGTTCTACCCCTTCCCGGCCATGTCCATGGTCAAGGAACTGGAACGCTTCAAGAATGCCGAAGTGATCTGGTGCCAGGAAGAACCCAAGAACCAGGGGGCGTGGTCCTTTGTCGAACCCAATCTCGAATGGGTGCTGTCGCGCATCGGGGCCAAGCACAAGCGCGCCACCTATGCCGGCCGCACCGCCAGCGCTTCGCCCGCCACCGGCCTTGCCTCGCGGCACAAGGCCGAACAAGAGGCTCTGGTGAACGAAGCACTCGGCACCACCGCCTGATCCGATCCCGCCCGCGCCACAAACCGGCGCGGGCCACCCAGTTGCAAAAGGCGCCCAGAAGCGGCGCGGAGGAACCGAAGATGACCGATGTTATGGTACCCGCCCTTGGCGAAAGCGTGTCCGAGGCGACCGTCTCCACCTGGTTCAAGAAACCGGGCGATTTCGTCAAACAGGACGAGATGCTCTGCGAATTGGAAACCGACAAGGTGTCGGTGGAAGTGCCCGCCCCGGTGTCTGGCACGCTGACCGAAATCCTCGCCCCCGAAGGCACGACCGTGGCCGCCAATGCCCGCCTTGCCATCGTGACCGAAGGCGCAGCCGCCCCCGCGCCCAAGGCAGCGGAACCCGCCCCGGCCCCCGCGCCCGCCCCGGCCCCCGCCGCCGCCAAGGATGTCGAAGACGCCCCCGCCGCGAAAAAGGCCATGGCCGAGGCTGGCCTGACCCGTGATCAGGTGCAGGCCACCGGCCGCGATGGCCGCGTGATGAAGGAAGACGTCGCCCGCGCCATCGCCACCCCGGCTGCTGCTGTCGTGGCCGCAGCCCCCGCGCCCGCAGCCATCCCCCGCGCGCCCGTCCCCGCCGACGATGCCGCGCGTGAAGAAAGGGTCAAGATGACCCGCCTGCGCCAGACCATCGCCCGCCGCCTGAAAGACGCGCAGAACACCGCCGCCATGCTGACGACCTATAACGAGGTCGACATGTCCGGCATCATGGAACTGCGCAACGAATACAAAGACGCCTTTGAGAAGAAGCACGGCGTCAAGCTGGGCTTCATGTCCTTCTTCGTGAAGGCCTGCACCCATGCCCTGAAAGAGGTGCCCGAGGTCAATTCTGAGATCGACGGCACCGATATCGTCTACAAGAACTACGTCCATATGGGCGTGGCGGTGGGCACACCTTCCGGCCTTGTCGTGCCGGTTGTGCGCGATGCCGACCAGATGGGTTTCGCCCAGATCGAAAAGAAGATCTCCGAGCTTGGCCTGCGCGCCCGTGATGGCAAACTGTCCATGGCCGAAATGCAGGGCGGCAGCTTCACCATCTCCAACGGTGGCGTCTACGGCTCGCTGATGTCCTCCCCCATCTTGAACCCGCCGCAATCGGGGATCCTCGGCATGCACAAGATTCAGGACCGCCCCGTCGTGGTGAACGGCCAGATCGTCATCCGCCCGATGATGTACCTCGCGCTGAGCTACGACCACCGCGTGGTCGACGGCAAAGGCGCAGTAACCTTCCTCGTGCGGGTGAAAGAAGCGCTGGAAGACCCGCGTCGGTTGTTGATGGACCTCTAAGGGCTTAAGCTGGGAAACACGGCTTATGTGTTTCCCAGCGTCCCAGTGAGGTGAGTTATGTGGCCCTTTTCGAAGAAGAAAGTGTCTAACCCTACACCACGAGTACTTCCTTTCAAAAGTGGAAGAGCCTTTTTTGAGTACCAATGCTCCTTCGGGGTAACCGATTTGGTACCGAAAAAGGGATTAGTAGGGTTGGTTGAAATCGCATCCAGAGAAGCCGGAACAGGTAATCAAAATGCAACACTGCGAATTGTCAGTCGTGATGGCGGTTTCGAGACCTTCTCAGGAACTGCGTCTAACCAAGGACATGAGCTTTCAGTTGGTGATGTTGTGATTTGGGTACCGCTCGAGAAAGACCCACTACTTGGCGCTGTCTTTAAAGACGAGCGCTCATCTTGGATGGGACTGATCGTGGCCAAGATTGCACCGGAAATTGACTTGGGTTCTTCCCAGTTTCGAATTCTGTGCAGGTATACATGACCCCTGAACTCACCGCCCTCACCCTCGCCGGCCTCCTGCAAGCCGTGCAATTCGTCCTCTTCGCCGTGCCGGCCAATATGGAGCTTGGCGTGGGCTACACCTCCAGCGCCCGCGACCGACCGCCGTCACAGCCCATGTCGCCGCGCACCGCCCGCCTGCAACGCGCGATGAACAACCATTTCGAAGGACTGATCCTCTTCACCCTCGCCGTCGTGGTCGTCACGCTCGGCAATCAGTCCACCGTCCTCACCCAATCCTGCGCCTTTGCCTATCTCGGGGCGCGCATCCTCTACATCCCGGCCTATGCCTTTGGCTGGCGTCCGTGGCGCTCGGCCATTTGGTTCGTGGGCTTTGCGGCCACGCTGATCATGATGCTGGCCGCCTTGATCTGACACATTCGTATGCACAGCGTATGCACAGCCATCTGCACTGCACGTCTGCACCAGCAGCGGCACAGCCCAAATGGCCCCGAACAGAAGGAAACGACCCATGGCAGAGTTTGACGCAATCATCATCGGCGGCGGCCCCGGCGGCTATGTCTGCGCCATCCGGGCCGCGCAACTGGGCCTCAAGGTCGCCGTGGTCGAAGGGCGCGAAACGCTGGGCGGCACCTGCCTGAACGTGGGCTGCATCCCCTCCAAGGCGCTTTTGAACGCCACCCACCACCTGCACGAAGCCCATGAAAACTTTGAAAAAATGGGTCTGATGGGGGCCGCGCCCACCGTCGATTGGGCCAAGATGCTTGGCTACAAGGATGATGTGATCGGCCAGAACACCAAGGGGATCGAGTTCCTGTTCAAGAAGAACAAGGTCACCTGGATCAAGGGCTGGGCCAGCATCCCCGCCGCCGGGCAGGTGAAGGTGGGCGATGATGTCCACAGCGCGAAAAACATCGTGATTGCAACGGGTTCCGAGTCGTCGCCCCTGAACGGCGTGACCATTGATGAGGAGGTGATCGTCACCTCCACCGGCGCCCTCACCCTCAAGGCAATCCCGAAAAAGCTCGTGGTCATCGGCGCGGGCGTGATCGGTCTGGAAATGGGCTCGGTCTATGCCCGCCTCGGCTCCGAAGTGACCGTGGTCGAATACCTCGACGCCATCACCCCCGGCATGGATGCAGAAGTGGCGAAGTCCTTCCAACGTATCCTGCAAAAACAAGGGCTTAAGTTCATCCTCGGCGCCGCTGTGCAGGGCGTGGACAAGGGCAAGAAGGGCGCCACCGTCCGCTACAAACTCCGCAAGGATGACAGTGACGCCACGTTGGACGCCGACACCGTCCTCGTCGCCACCGGCCGCCGCCCCTATGTCGCGGGCCTCGGCCTCGACGCCCTCGGGGTCGAGATGCTGCCCCGCGGCCAAGTCAAGACCGACGCGCATTTCGCCACCAATATCAAGGGCCTATACGCCATCGGCGACGCCATCACAGGCCCCATGCTGGCGCACAAGGCCGAAGACGAAGGCATGGCGCTGGCCGAAATCCTCGCCGGGAAGTCGGGCCATGTGAATTACAACGTCATCCCAGGCGTGATCTACACCACCCCCGAAGTGGCCTCCGTAGGCCAGACCGAGGAACAGCTGAAAGCCGAAGGCCGCGCCTACAAGGTGGGCAAGTTCTCCTTCATGGGCAACGGCCGCGCCAAGGCCGTCTTCCAAGGCGACGGTTTCGTCAAGATTCTCGCAGACAAGGCCACCGACCGCATCCTCGGCGCGCATATCATCGGGCCGATGGCGGGCGATCTGATCCATGAGATTTGCGTCGCGATGGAATTCGGCGCTTCGGCCCAGGACCTCGCCCTCACCTGCCACGCCCACCCGACCTACTCTGAGGCGGTGCGCGAGGCGGCGCTGGCTTGCGGCGACGGCGCGATCCACGCCTGACATCAAACCGCCAAGGCCCTTTCACCTTGGCCCAAATACCCAAATCCCCGGCGGCCGCCCTGTAACGCCGCCGGGCTATCTGGCGCGCAGGGGGGTCCGGGGGGACAGCCGTCCCCCCGCGCCCTCACCGCCCAGACGACCGGCGCAGAATTGCATCCATCAGTGCAGGCAGCACACAGGCCGCCGCCAGCACCGCACAGACTGCAAATCCCTGCCCTGCCTCGACAAACCCGAAGACCGGCGTCGCCACGAACATCGCAAGATACGTGACGCCCGAATTCAGCCCCAGCACCGCGCCCCGCCGCGCTGCGTCCAACCCCGCCAGCCGCCCCACGATCAGGTTCAGCCCGAGATGGTTGATCACCCCCCAGGGCAGGCAGGCCGCCACCAGCCCCCAGCCTGACCCCGCCACCGCTGCAACGCCAAGATAGAGCAGCACCAAGGCCCCGAACACCCATGGCGCCACCCGCCGCGCCCCCAGCCTGTCGATCACCGGATCCGCCAGCGCCGCCGCCCCAAAGCCGATCCCATAGACCAGCGGCACCGCCCCCACCATCCAGACCGGCCAGCCCAGCCCAGCCTGCAGATGCGGCGCGACATAGGCATAAAGCCCATAGAAGGCCGCCATATAGCCACCCGCCACGCCAAGCGCCGCGCCGATCCCCTGCACGCGCAACGCAGCCCATGGGCCACCGCCTTGTGCCGCTCGCACCTCGCCCATCCGGGGGGCCAGGGCCAGCGCCACCAGCACCGCCACCCCCAACAGCGCCAGCACACTGTGCACCGCCCGCCACCCGGCCACGTCCGCAATCAGCGCCGCCGCCGAGGCCCCAAAGACCAGCGACAACGTCCACCCCATCAACACCCGGCCCAGAAAGGTGCTCTCGCGCCCCTTGGGCGCGATCTCGCTGGCCAGCCCATAGGTGGCAGGCAGCGCCACACCGGACCCCACGCCCGCCACCGCCTGCGCCACCCACAGCACCCAAAGCGACGGCGCCAGCGCCGTTCCAGCCATGCCCAGCACCAGCACCGCCAAGGCTAATCCCAGCGCCCGCGACAAACCGATCCGGTCCGCCCAAGGCGCGATCAGCACGGCCGCCGCGGCGGTCCCCGCCCCAAACAAGGATGCGCCAATCAAGACCTCGCGCGCCGCCGCGCCGCCAAATCCGCGCCCCACCTCGAGTGCGATGGGGCTCAAGGACAGGGAATTCGCCCCCACCAGCGCAACCGCCGCTGTCAGCAGCACAAGGGGGGGCAAGCGCATCACCGGATCAGCTGGCCAGATGCCGCAACCCTTGGGTCACATCCGTCCGAACCGCCAGCCGCAGCCCGGGCTCATCCCCCGCCTTCAGCGCGGCCAGGATCATGCGGTGATGCTGCGGCGGCTCCTTGCGGCGCAGCTTGGAATAAAGCGCCCGCATGGTGGGCCCCAGTTGCAGCCAGACGGTCTCGCAAATGGCCAGCATCGCCGGGGCTTGCGCGCGCAGATAGAGCGTGCGGTGAAACTCCAGATTGGTGCGCACATAGGCCACCGCGTCCTGCTTCACCACCGCCTCGGCGTTCAGCGCATTGATCGCTGCAAGACGCTCGATCAGCGCGAAATGCGCTCGCGGCAGCGCGCGTGAGGCCATTTCGGGCTCCAGCATCGCGCGGATCGCCGCCAGTTCCTCGATCCGCTCCGGCGTCAGTTCCGGCGTTGATATTCGGCCACTGGAGGATAGCGTCAGCGCCCCTTCTGCCACCAGCCGCCGCACGGCTTCGCGCGCCGGGGTCATGCTAACCCCGTATTGCTTGCCCAAGCCCCGCAACGTCATCGCCTGCCCGGGCGGTATCTCTCCATGCATGACCTGTTGCCGCAGACTGCGGTACACCCGCTCATGTGCGGCGGCGTTCGGGTCGGTCAGGCGCGGCGTGATCGGCATGATGCGCAGCCAAGCACCTCCAGCAGGGGAAAATCAATCCCCGAAACGGTATTGATGCAGCGCCTGCCCCTCGGCATGCAGCCATTTCCGCTGCACCTGCCAGCCGGGATAGAGCCGGTCCACCACCGCCCAATAGGCGGGCGAGTGGTTCATCTCCTGCATATGCGCCACTTCATGTGCGGCGACATAATCCAGCACCGATGCCGGGGCCATGATCAACCGCCACGAATACATCAGCGCCCCATCCTGCGCGCAGGACCCCCAGCGTGACCGCGTATCGCGCAGCGTGACCCGCGCCACCCTCCGCCCGATCATGGCGGCATAACGGTCTGATGCCGCTACCAGCCGCTCCCGTGCCAGCGCCCGCAGAAAGGCCCCCGCCCGCGCCCCCGCCTGGGCCGGATCGCCGGGGATCAGCAGCGAATCGCCCTCCACCCGCACCGCCCGCCCCGCACCGGGCGCCAGCAGCAGCAGACGCCCCTCGACCGGCAAGACAGACCCGATGCCCACCCCGGCCCTTTGCGGCATATCGGCCAACGTTTCGCGAATCCAACCCTCCTGCGCACGCGCAAAGGCCATCGCCTCGGCCTCTCGCGCACGGGCGGGCAGCGACAGCGTCACCCGCCCGTCAAGCCGCGACACCCGCAGCGAAAACCGCCGCGCGCGGGCCGATCGTTTCAGCACGATCTCGACCGGGGGTGAACCGGGAAGCAGGGGCATAGAACATCCTCTTGAACTCAGCGCACAGGATAGCCACTTGAACCCCACAGGCAACAGGGCCACCCCGCCGCGAAAGCCTTTGACACCCGCCTTGCCTTGTGGCAAGCGACCACGACTCTGGACATTCCAGCCCATAGACAGCCAGCCTGAACAAGGGGACCACCATGCCCAATCCTGAATGGGGCACGAAACGCATTTGCCCGACCACCGGCAAGCGCTTTTACGACCTGAACCGTTCGCCCATCGTTTCGCCCTATACCGGCGAAGTCGTCGACATCGAATCCGCCCGTCGCAAGATGGCCGCCGCTGTCATCAGCCGCGCGGTGCCGGAAAAGGACGATGACGTGCTCGTCGACGATCTGGAAGCCGATGATGAACTGCTCGAAACCGGCGTCGCCGATGATACCGAGCTGGACGATGATCTGCTCGAAGATGATGCCGATGACAACGTCTCGCTCGACGATCTGGCCGATGTGGCCGGCGACGAGGAAGAGGTTTAAGGTCCCGCTGTCGGCCTGTTCAGGGCGCGGAAATCGGGTGCTTTTTTTGCTTGCACCCCACCGCGCCCTCTACTAGACAGCGCCCAACGAAGCGGCAACGCTTCGCCCATCGAAGCAGAAACGCTTCGACCTCCGGTGGGGTCATAGCTCAGATGGGAGAGCGCTTGAATGGCATTCAAGAGGTCGGGAGTTCGATCCTCCCTGGCTCCACCAAAATCCTTATCTTTATTTCGATAACGGGCGTAGCTCTGAGCTTGCGTCGCATCGTGCCGTCGGCAGCCACTCTGTGCGGCGGTTCGCTGGGGTACAACACCGCCGACAGCGTCAGGCGACATGTGGCCTTTCATTGCCTTGCCGAGCAACGCAGCCTCACGCGCCGCACCCAAAAACAAAACACCCGCCAATGGCGGGTGTTGCTGTTTCCTGTCACGCGAAGATCAGAAGCTGCGGCCAAGGGCCACGAAGACCAGCGGAGACGACGCCCGCCCGCCTGCATCTTCACGATCACGGAAGCTTGCGCCGATTTCGAGGCTGGCATCTTCCGTCAGCGTATAGCTGTAGGTCGCGCCCAGTTCGGCTTCCCTGATCAGTTCAGACGGCGCATCGCTCTGCGCCCATGACAGGCTCACTGCAATTGCCGACACATCGTTGATGGTCTGCGTCCAGCCGATCTCGATATCCGTTTCGTCCGTCCGCTCGCCCGCGACAGAATCAAACGTCTGCGAGACACCAACGCCCAGGCTCAGCGCGCCATCCGGCAGATCACGCGTCCAATCCAGATCCAGCGCCGTGCTGTCCTCGGTGTCGCCTTCTCCCCGCGTCAAGAACAAAGCGGCAAAGCCGTCGATCATCTCATACTCAATACCGGCACGGATGATGAAGGTGTCTTCCACGATCCCGCCGGCATCTTCTTCCCGCGTGATGCCAAGGCTGAAAACGCCATCCATCACCTCGGAAAAGCGCAGCCGGGTGCCCGCGGTCAGACCATAGGTGTCGCTCTCTACCAGCGCCGGGTCGGTTGTGTCTTCGTATTCGGTGGCGTCGAATGTCGCCTCCACAAAGATGCTTGCCGGCAAAGTGCGCAAGGCCTCATAGCGCAGGGTCACGCCATAATCGATCTCGGTCCCGGCGATGTCCGAAATTGTCAGATCATCCGCCAGGGTGCCCACGTCATCACTGACATAGCGCAAGGCGACGGAAAACAGGGCGTCCGGCACCTCGCGCACATACAAGAAACCCACCTCCGGGCGGCCGAACTCCACATCCGTGCCATCCGTGTCAGGCGAGTTCTCGATCACCAGCGCGCCAGAGGCAGTGAAGGCCAGTCGATCCAGCGGCGTTTCGCTGAACAGGCCATAGCTCAGCACCGTCGCAGCAACGGCGCTAGAGCCTTCGGCCGGCGTCTCAAGATCAAGGTTGCGTCCGAATTCGAAACGTTGCTCGACGTCAAAGGTCTGACGCACGCCACCCACATCCTGCGCAGCTGCCCCCGTCGCGGCAGTTCCTGCCGCGAGGGCAAGGCACGCACCCCGGATCAACCCCATATCCCGCATCCCCGCGCTTATTCGAACAGTTTGCGCTGCGGAATGACGATCACATCGCCATCAACAACGCGGGTCGTTCCAACATTGGACACGCCACGTTCGATCGCGTCGTAATCCACGCGATAGATCTTTTCGTTTCCGGCCTTGTCGACACGGCGCAGTTGCACCCGCTTGTCTGCCGCAAAGGGCGACAGGCCACCGGCCGCGCTCAGCGCCTGCAGCAAGGTCGATCCCGGCGGGATCTGCACACGGCCCGGCGCGTTGGCAGCGCCGATGACGAAGATGTCGATGGTCCGTTCGGGGCGATCAATGATCGGCGCAAGCGATGACAGCGTGACGAACACCGTCGGCGGCGTCGCAAAACCCG
Organism: Variovorax paradoxus; assembly: GCA_943370085.1. GTDB lineage: Bacteria > Pseudomonadota > Alphaproteobacteria > Rhodobacterales > Rhodobacteraceae > Paragemmobacter. The sequence goes on from CALRPT020000009.1 coordinate 32,181, forward strand.
GCGCAAGCCGCGCCGCGACATCCGCCTGCAGCTGCTCAAGCGTGCGGCCAGCCGCACGTACGGTGCCAACCTGCGGCACGGTGATCTGCCCATCGGGAAGCACCAGCGTCGACCGCGTCAGTGTGGAATCTTCAAGCACTTCGATCTGCACCGTGTCACCCCGTTGCAGGCGATAATCCTGAGCGGCAGCGTCCACAGCAAAAAATGGCAGCACCATCAGAGCCGCCAACAGCATTTGCACGATTTTCATCATTTTTCCCTCTACCTTCCCGCGGTCACAACTACATGTCTGTGTGTGACCGATGGATCAAACCCACCCGGCGTTCTACAGACGCAATAGCCGTTCCCCAGGCACCGCGACAGCGTTTTTAACACTATCTAACAGCAAGGGGCGCTTGCAAAGCCTTAAAAGTGGCCAATTTGCCCGCTTCTGCCCAGTTTCCTTTCACTCCGAGGCGCTGCCGCACTGCGCCGTGGTGACGCAACCCGTCCCGAAAGGCCCGGCATGGCTTGCGGCAGGGGCAGCAGAGCGAATAAACTAGCGTTCTGGAAACAGGCTGTCGCGGAAATACACATTGCGATCTGCCTCTTTTTCCTGTCGGAAGGCGGTCATGATTCCGCCATAGAAGCTAGGCATTTCCTCCATCCTGCGGCGAATGCCCTGTATTGTATAAGTTTTCCGTTTGTAACCAGTGTTTCAGGTGCTGCCGTCCGTAATCGGAAGGCATTGTTGTGAGCGATCAGAAGGTTAGCATGGATACGGATGACACCCACATCGCCATCGTGGGGATGGCCGCGCATTTGCCGGGGGCGCCGGATGTCGGCACCTATTGGACCAACCTGCGCGAAGGCCGTTCCGCTGTCCGCCGCCTGACGGAAGAAGAACTGATCGCCGCGGGCGAAAGCCCGGCGATGCTCAAGAACCCTGCCTATGTGCCTTTCGCCGCGCCGCTGGAGGGATTTGACCGGTTTGATGCCGAGTTTTTCGGCTTCTCGCCGAAAGAGGCCGCGATCCTCGATCCTCAGCACCGCCACTTTCTGGAAGTGGCCTGGGAAGCGTTGGAAACGGCAGGCCACCCACCCGAATCCTTCAAGGGGCGCATCGGCGTGTTTGCCGGCTGCGGCATGGGCAGCTATTTCTATTTCAACCTGTGCAGCAACCGCGCACTGGTTGAGAGCACAGGCATGTTCCTGCTGCGCCACACCGGAAACGACAAGGATTTCCTGTCTACCCGCGTCAGCCACATCTTTGATCTGAAGGGACCGTCGCTGTCGCTTCAGACGGCCTGCTCGACCTCGCTTGTTGCCGTCCACTATGCCGTTCAGGCCCTGCTGAACGGCGAATGCGACATGGCGCTGGCAGGCGGCGTGACCATCGAACTGCCGCAGAACCGCGGCTACATCTATAAAGAGGGCGAAGTGCTCTCCCCCGATGGCGTCTGCCATGCCTTCGATCATCGCGGTCAGGGTACGGTATTCGGTTCTGGCGCAGGCACCGTCGTGCTGCGCCGCCTGTCCGATGCCATCGCGGATGGCGATCACATCTGGGCCGTGATCCGGGGCAGCGCCGTCAACAATGACGGTGCGGCCAAGGCTGGCTACCTTGCTCCCTCTGTCGAAGGACAAGCCGCCTGTATTGCCGAGGCGATGCAGGTCGCAGGCGTTCCCGCCGACAGCGTCGACTATATCGAATGCCACGGCACCGGCACTTATCTGGGCGACCCGATCGAAGTGGCCGCCCTGACCGAGGCCTTCCGCCGTACCACATCCGACATGGGCTTTGCCCGTATCGGCAGCGTGAAAACCAATATCGGCCATCTCGACACCGCCGCAGGCGTGGCAAGCCTGATCAAGGCCACCCTGTCGCTGCACCACCGCCAGATGCCGCCCAGCCTGAACTTCGAGGCGCCGAACCCCGCCATCGACTTTGACAACAGCCCCTTCCGCGTGAACGACCGCCTCACCGACTGGCCACGCCGCAAGGGGCCGCGCCGCGCGGGGATCAATTCGCTGGGCGTCGGCGGCACCAACGCCCATGTCGTGGTGGAAGAAGCGCCCGAAGTTGCCGCGTCCGAGGCAAGCGACTGGCCCTTCCAACTCATCACCCTGTCCGCCCGCAGCCAGACCGCGCTGAATGAGGCGTCCCAACGCCTTGCCGCCCATCTGCGCGCCCATCCAGAACAGCCGCTGGCCGATGTGGCCTATACGCTGAAGGAAGGCCGCCGCGCCTTTGAACACCGCCGCGTGCTGGTGGCCGCTACCCATGAGGAAGCGGCGAAAATGCTCGAGGCCGCCGATCCCCGCCGCGTCTTTACCCAGCGCCGCGTGGGCGATACGCCCGATGTGGTGTTCATGTTCCCCGGTGGGGGCGCGCAATACCCCAACATGGCGCGTGACCTTTACGAAACCGAACCGGTCTTCGCCGAATGGATGGATCGTGGCCTTGCCATTCTCGACAAGCTGACGACCGAAGATATCCGCGCGCTCTGGCTGCCCGAACCGGGGGCCGAGGCACAGGCCGGCGAAACCCTGCGCCGCCCGTCGCTGCAACTGCCGCTGATCCTGATCGTGGAAATCGCGCTGGCGCGGTTGTGGGAAAGCTGGGGCGTCCGCCCCGCCGCCCTGATCGGCCATTCCATGGGCGAAAACGCCGCCGCCTGCATCGCGGGCGTGATGACACTGGAAGGCGTGATCGGCCTTGTCCATCTGCGCGGCAAGCTGTTCGACACCGTCCCCGCCGGTGGGATGCTGTCGGTGCCATTGTCCGAAGCTGCGCTCGCCCCCTATCTGGGCGATCTCGACATCGCCTCGGTCAACGCGCCCGAACTCACGGTCGTCTCCGGCTCGGACGCAGGCCTGCAATCCTTGGCCGAACGCCTGCGCGCCGATGGGATTGAAACCACCCGCATTGCCATCAACATCGCGGCCCATAGCCGGATGCTGGAGCCGATCCTCGCCGATTTCCGCGCGCATCTGGCGGGCATGACCCTCTCTGCACCGCAGATTCCCATCATCTCAAACCGCACCGGCCAACCGCTGACAGCGGAACAGGCCACCAGCCCGGATTACTGGGTTGGGCACCTGCGCGGCACCGTCCGCTTTGCCGATGGCATCGCCAAACTGCGCGAAAAGGCCGACCGCGTGTATCTTGAGGTCGGCCCTGGCCGCGCGCTCGCCACTCTGGCACAGGCCAATGGCGCGATGGGCGGCCAGCCCGTCCCCGCCAGCCTGCGCCACCCCGATGATACCGTGTCGGATGATCGCCATTTCATCGCCACGCTGGGCCGTCTCTGGGCCTGCGGCGCGGCGACCGACTGGTCGCAGCTTTGGGGCGATGCCCGCCGTCGCCGCGTGCCGCTGCCCACCTATCCGTTCCAACGTTCCCGCTATTTCGTCGAACCCAGCCTTCCCGCTGCGGTGCAAGAGGCCGACATCCTGCCCACCCGCCACCGCAATCTGGTGGATTTCGGCTATCGTCTCGCCTGGCGCGCGGCCCCGTCCGACTGTCTTGTCGATGTCGAAAGCGAACTGGGCAACCCCCTGACATGGCTGGTCTTTGCCGATGAGGCCGGGCTGGCCCGCGCCGCCGTCCAGCGCCTGCGCGCAGGTGGCCATCGCGTCATCACGGTGCATGCCGGCGATGCCTTTGCCCGCACCGGGGATGAAACCTACACCCTCGCCCCCGAACATGGGCGCGAAGGCTATGAGGCGCTGATCGCCGACCTCGCCCTGCGCGAATTGACCCCCGCCCGCATCGCACATTTCTGGCTGGTGACGGATGCAGAAACCTTCCGCCCCGGTTCCAGCTTCTTCCACCGCAATCTGGAACAGGGGTTCTGGAGCCTGTTCTTCCTTGGTCAAGCCATGGGCGAAGCCGGGCTGAAGCCCTTGCCGCATCTGACCGTCATCACCTCGGGCGCCGCACAGGTCCGCAAAGAGGCGTTGCCCTATCCTGAAAAATCCGCCGTCTCTGGCCCGGTCCGCGTGATGCCGCGCGAGTTTCCGGGCATGACAGCCGCGCTGCTGGACGTGGCCCTGCCCGAAGCGCGCCGCGCGATCCCGGCGGAAACCGTCAACCTCGTGCTGGAAGAAATGCTGGCCAGTCCGGCGAACACCATCGCCGCCCTGCGCGGCAACCGCCGCTTTGAAACCCGCCTCGCCCCTGCCCCACTGCCCGATCCGATAGATATTCCCCAAGGTTCGGTCTGGGTCGTCACGGGCGGCCTTGGTGGCATCGGTGTGACGGTGGCCGAACGGTTGATGCGCCAAACTGCGGCCAAGGTCGCCCTCATCGGCCGCAGCCTGCCCGCCCCCGGCAGCGCCCGCGCGGGTGTGCTGAAACGGCTGGAACGGCTTGGCCCGGTGCTGGCTTTGGCCGCCGATGTCTGCAACCCTGAAGACATGCGCGTGGCGCTGGATCGTGTCCGGGCTGAGCTTGGCCCGATCCACGGCCTTGTCCACGCCGCAGGCACGGTGGATGACGCGCCGCTTCTGGGCAAGGATCCCGGCGCGGCCGAATCCGTGCTGTCGCCCAAGGTCCACGGCACCAAACTGATCGACAGCCTGCTGCCTGATGGCAGCGTCGCGCATCTGGTCCTGTTCTCGTCGACCTCCACCGTCATCGCCCCGGCGGGTCAGTCCGATTACGTGGCGGCGAACGAATATCTCAACGCCTTCGCGCGGTCGCGCGCGGGGGGCAAGACCAAGGTCACCGCGATTGACTGGGGCATCTGGTCCGGCATCGGCATGGCGGCAGACGCCGCCGCCCGCCGTGCGGGCGATGCCGCCGCCGATGCGCCGCTGCCCGGCCTGCCGATCCTCGAACGCATGGCCCGCCTCGATACCGGCGCGCGCTTCTCCACCACGCTGTCCACCGCACAATGGGTGATGGATGACCACCGCCTGAAGGATGGCACTGCCATTCTGCCCGGCGCCGCTTGGCCCGAAATCACCGCCGAAGCGCTCTCGGCCCTCGGGCTGCAACCCGCTTTCACCCTGACCGGCCTCACCGTGCTGCGGCCAATCCGGCTGGAATCCGATGCGCCCCGCGATCTGCGCGTAACGCTGACCCGGCAGCGCGACGCCTCTCACCGGATTGAGGCGCGCATCCGCGAAACCGCAGGCTGGGCGCTGGCAGTAGAGGCAGAGGTTGCCCCCCTGCCCGACAGCGCGGCGATGCTCGACCTCGCCCCCATCGCCGCCCGCTGCGCGACCCGGCAAAGTGCGCGTGACGGTGTGGCACTGCCCAGCGCACAGGAAGACCGCGTCGCATTTGGCCCGCGCTGGCAGGTCCTGCGCCAAACGGCGCTTGGCGAAGGTGAGGGTCTGGCGACCCTCTCGCTTCCCGCCCATGCCGTGAAAGATACCGAAACCTCGGCGCTGCATCCCGCGCTTTATGACATCGGCACCGGCTGGGGCCTTGCCCTGTTGCCTGAGGCGCCGGAAGGCGAAATCTGGGTGCCCGTCACTTCGGGCACGGTGCGCGTCTATGCGCCGCTGCCTGCGGAAATCCGGTCCTGGGTCCGCATCAAGGGAACGCCAAGCCCGGAAAACGCAAGCTTTGACGTCACCCTGACCGATCCGTCAGGTCGTGTCCTGATCGAAGTGTCCGGTATCGCCTTCCGGTCCGTCAGCGCGGCCCTCGTCCTCGCCCGCCCGGCCCCGGCGACCCCGGCCGAGGTCATCGCCGACGACTCCGCCGCCCGCTCCGCCTCTCCGGCCGAGGCGCGGATGATGCAGGCGCTGGAAGACGGCATCCGCCCGGCCGAAGGGGCCGAGGCCTTCCTGCGCGCCCTTGCCGCCGATCAGGCGCAGGTGCTTGTCTCCTCGCTCGACCTGCCCGCGCTGGTGCGTCAGGCCGAGGCCAGCGAACGCCCTGCCGATGCAGAAGGCCCCGGCTTTGCCCGCCCCGATCTGGAAAGCGCCTATGTCGCCCCGCGAACCGAAGTGGAACGCACCCTCGTGGGCTTCTGGTCGGAACTCCTTGGCGTGGCCGAGGTTGGGGTCGAGGACGACTTCTTCGCCCTCGGTGGCCATTCCCTGATCGCTGTGCGCCTGTTCGCCATGATCCGTCGCCAGTGGAAGCTTGATTTCCCGATCTCGGTCCTGTTCGAGGCTCCGACGATTGCACGCTGCGCCGCCCTGATCGCGGAACAACTCGGCCCCGAAGATGAAAAGGCCGCCGACCCGGCAGCCAAGGCCAACCCGGCCGGGCCGAAATTCACCCATCTGGTGCCCATGCATGCGCGTGACGGTGGCCCGCGCACGCCCTTCTTCCTGGTGGCAGGCATGTTTGGCAACGTGCTCAACCTGCGCCACCTTGCCCATCTCGTGGGCAGCGACCGGCCCTTCTACGGGTTGCAGGCACGCGGCCTGTTCGGCGACGCCGCCCCGCATGACACGCTGGACGAGGCCGCCACCAGCTGCATCGAGGAACTGCGCCAGATCCAACCGAATGGCCCCTATCTGCTGGGCGGTTTCTCGGGCGGCGGTCTGACGGCATGGGAAATGGGCCGCCAATTGCGGGCAGCGGGCGAAGAGGTGGCGCTGGTCGTGCTTCTGGACACGCCTTTGCCGGTGCGCCCATCCCTCAGCCGCGCCGACCGCGCGATGATCAAGGCGGCCGAGTTGCGCCAGGGCGGCATCCGCTTCCTGGCCGAATGGGCGCGCCGCCGCATCGAATGGGAACGCTCACGCAAGGCCATCGCTGCAGGCGAACCTGACACCACGGTTCCCTCCTTCCACAATGCCTCGATCGAGGCTGCCTTCCGCCATGCCATCGGTGTCTACACGCTCGAGGCATGGACTGGGGGCCGCGTCATCCTCTACCGCCCGCCGCTTGACCGGCACTGGAAGGTCACGGGCGGAAACTGGGTCAGCCGCGCCAAGGAATACGTCTTCGCCGACAATGAATGGACCCCCTTCGCACCGCAGATCGAGGTGGTCGAAGTGCCCGGTGACCACGATTCCATGGTGCTAGAACCCAACGTCCGGGTGCTTGCCGCCCGGCTGCGCGCCGCCCTTGCCGAAGCCGAGGCAGGCCAGCCCGCCGCGCCCGAAGCCCGCAAACTTGCTGCCGAATGACAGGACACGATCAATGACCCTCTCCGCACTCCTCATCGGCAATGAAAGCCTGACGGCAGAATGTGGCAACCTTTGGCTGGACCGTGGCCACCGGATCGCGGCAGTCGTCACGCGTGAGGCGCGGGTCGCCGAATGGGCGGCGGGCCGTGGCCTGCCGATCCTGGCCCCTGGCGCGGGCCTGCCCGCCCGCACCGCCGATCTGACCGTTGACTGGGTTCTCTCCATCGCCAACCTTTCGCTTGTCCCTGATGCGGTGCTGGCCCGCGCCACAAAAGGCGGCGTCAACTTCCACGATGGCCCGCTTCCCGGCTATGCGGGCCTGAACGCCCCGGTCTGGGCGCTGCTCGCGGGCGAGGCGCGCCACGCGATCACCTGGCACCTGATGACCGCCGGGATTGATGAGGGCGAGGTGCTGGCCACCCGCGACATCGACATCGCGCCTGACGACACCGCCTTCACCCTGAACGCCCGCTGCTTCGATGCCGCCGTGGACAGTTTCCCCGAGGTAATCACCGCGCTGGCCGCAGGTGGCCACCCGCGCCGCCCGCAGGGCGCAGGCCCCCGCCATGTCTATCGCCGCGCTGACCGCCCCGCCGCCGCCGCGCGGCTGGATTTCACCCAGCCTGCCGAAGCCGTGGCCCGCATGGTCCGCGCGCTGGATCACAGCGGCTATCGCAACCCGCTCTCCCTGCCCAAGATCGACGCCGCCGGTCGCGTCCTCGCCGTCGGCATGGCCGAGACCGAGTCCGGTCATGCCGCCCCCGGCACGGTGCTCGAGGCCACGCAGGCTGGCCTCGTCGTCGCCTGCGCCAATGGCGCGGTGCGCCTTGCGGGCCTGTGCGCCATGGACGGCACCGCCATTTGCCCCAGCACGCTGGGCATCACCCATCTCGCCCCGCTCACCACGGATGACGCCGCCCGCCTGACCCGCGCCCTCGCCCCCGTGGCCGAGGCCGAGGTGAAGACCCGCGCGCTGCTCCTGTCCGCCGACCCGATCCCCTTGGGCAGCCCCGCTGCGGCAAAACCTGACTGGCAGTCGCTTTCCCTTGCCCTGTCCGCAAATGCGGCGACCATCGCGCTGGCCCTCCTGCGCGCCACCGGGCGCAGCATGGGCGATGTCGCCTTCTCTACCGGCCCCTCTGCCGCGCCGGGCTACATTCTGCCCTGGGCGCCCCTGCGCCTGTCGATCTCCGGCACCGCAGCGCAGGCCGCCGCCGCTGTGACCCGCGCGCTCGACGCGGCCCGCGCGGCCATCGGTATCGCCGCTGATCTTGCTCTGCGCGAACCCGGCCTTGCCACGCTTGCCCCGCCCTCTGTCGCGCTCAGCGACAGCGACACCCCGCTGGACGGCAGCGCCGTCACCCTGTCCCTCGGCCCGACCCCGCGCCTCTGGTTTGATGCCACCCGCCTGCCGCAGACGGATGCGCAGGCGCTGGCGGATCGCATCACCCGCCTTGTCACAGCGATCACCGAGGCTGGCCCTGACGCTGACCTCACCACCCTCAGCGCGCTGACCAGCACGGAGACAGCCCGCCTGTCCGGCGCGCTGGCCGCCACCGCGCGCGATTATGACCGCGCGCTCACGATCCCGGCTGCGATGCTCCGCACCGCCACGGCAAAGCCCGACCACACCGCTGTCATCGCGGGCACCACCCGCCTGAGCTATGCCGATCTGGCCAAAGGCGCCGCCCGCATCGCCAATGTCCTGCGCAGCATGGGCGTGGCGCGCGGCACGCTGGTGGGGCTGTCGCTCCATCGCGGGGCCGACATGATCGCCGGTGCCCTTGGCATCCAGATGGCAGGCGCGGCCTATGTCCCAATGGACCCGGCCTATCCCGCAGATCGTCTGGCGCTCTACGCCGAGGATTCCGGAGCCCCGGTCATTATCACCGACTCCTCTGTCGCCCCCTCTCTGCCCGAAGGGCCGGCCAAGCTGATCCTCGATACCGACCCGCGCCTGTCCGCCGCCTCTGACACACCCCCGACGGATGGACCGCAGGCCGAAGACCTCGCCTATGTCATTTACACCTCCGGCTCCACCGGGCGGCCCAAGGGCGTGATGATCACCCATCGCAACGTGATCAACTTTTTCACCGGCATGGATGATGCGGTGGGGGCCGATCCGGGCACATGGCTCGCCGTCACCTCCATGTCCTTCGACATTTCGGTGCTGGAACTGTTCTGGACGCTCGCGCGCGGCTTCACCGTTGTTGTCGCCGACGATGCCGCCCGGCTCAGCCCATCGGGCGCAACGGTCACCACCGTCTCCACCCGCCCCATCGAGTTTTCCCTGTTCTACTGGGGCAATGATGATGGCGCAGGCCCCAAGAAATATGAGCTTCTCCTCGAAGGCGCGAAATTCGCCGACAGCCACGGCTTTTCCGCCGTCTGGACGCCGGAACGTCACTTCCACGCCTTTGGCGGCCCCTATCCGAACCCCTCGGTGACAGGCGCGGCCGTTGCTGCCGTCACCCGCAACATCGGCGTGCGGGCGGGCAGCTGCGTCGCCCCCCTGCACCACCCCGCCCGCATCGCCGAAGAATGGGCGATCATCGACAACCTGACCAATGGCCGCGCGGGCCTTGCCATCGCCTCGGGCTGGCAGCCCGATGATTTCGTCCTGCGGCCCGAAAACACCCCGCCCGCCAACCGGCAGGCGATGCTGGATACGATCACCACCCTGCGCCGCCTCTGGCGCGGCGAGGCGGTGGATTTCCCGCGCAAGGATGGCACCCCCTTTGCCGTCACCACCCAGCCCCGGCCCGTGTCCAAGGAACTGCCCGTCTGGGTCACTACGGCGGGCAACCCCGAAACCTGGCGCGATGCCGGGCGTCTGGGCGCGCATGTGCTGACGCACCTATTGGGCCAGTCCGTGGCCGAGGTGGGCGAAAAGGTCAAAATCTACCGCGCCGCGCTGGCGGAAGCCGGGCATGACCCCGCCGCCTTCAAGGTCACGCTGATGCTGCACACCTATCTGGCCGCAGACCGCGAAACCGCCCGCGAAACCGCGCGCGGCCCCATGAAGGACTACCTCCGCAGCGCCGCTGCGCTGATCAAGCAATATGCCTGGGCCTTCCCCGCCTTCAAGAAACCCCAAGGCATGGCCAACCCGATGGAGATCGACCTCGGCTCCCTCGATACCGATGAACTCGAAGCCATCCTCGACTTCGCCTTCCAGCGCTACTTCGAAGAGTCGGGGCTGTTCGGCACCATCGAAGATGCCGTCACCCGCGTCGAAGAGGTCAAGGCCATAGATGTGGACGAAGTCGCCTGCCTGATCGACTATGGCATTCCTTCCGCCAAGGTTCTGGCGGGCCTTACGCCGCTGGCCGAAGTGCTGCGCCGGGCCAATGGCGCGGTCGAGGCGGATGGCTCGCTTGCCGGCCTGATCCGCGCGCACCGCGTGACCCATCTGCAATGCACCCCGTCGATGGCCCGCATGCTGGCCGAGGATGACGGCGCGCGGTCGGCGCTCAAGGGCATCAAGCGCCTGATGGTGGGCGGCGAGGCGCTGCCCGGCAAGCTGGCCTCAGACCTGTCCGCGCTCATCGGCGGGCCGGTCCTGAACATGTATGGCCCCACGGAAACCACCATCTGGTCCTCTGTCGAAGCGACCACCGGGTCGGATGGCACGGTCAACATCGGCCAGCCCATCGCCAATACGGCACTTTACGTTCTGGATGAAAACCGCGCGCCGGTTCCGGCTGGGGCCGAAGGCGAGTTGTGGATCGGCGGCGAAGGCGTGGCACCCGGCTACTTCCAGCGTGATGATCTGACGGCCGACCGCTTCCACCCCGATCCCTTTGCCGGTCACGGCCGGATGTATCGCACTGGCGATCTGGTCCGCCAGCGCGCCGACGGGCGGCTGGATTTCCTTGGTCGCGCCGATCATCAGGTCAAGATCCGGGGCCATCGCATCGAACTGGGCGAAATCGAAGCCGCGCTCGACGCGGCCCCCGGCATCCGTCAGGCCGTCATCATCCCGCGCGAGGATGTGCCGGGCGACGTGCGCCTCGTGGCCTATGTCACCCATGACGGCCCGGTGGACGAAGTCCGCCTGCGCGCCTTGCTGGGCGAAACGCTGCCCGAAATCATGGTCCCTGCCCATGTCGTGGCACTGGACGCCTTCCCCCTCACCCCCAACCGCAAGGTGGACCGCAAGGCCCTGCCCGCCCCGCAGGCGCGCCGGGTAGAGGCGCCCACCACCGCCGCCGTCACCGCCCCCACCGACACGGTCGAGGCCGCGATTGCCGAGGTCTGGGCCAAGGTTCTGGGCATCCCCTCCGTTGGCCGGTCCGACAACTTCTTCAACCTTGGCGGCCATTCGCTGCTTGCAGTGCAGGCGCATCGCGAGTTGAAGGCGCGGCTCAACACCACCCGGTTGGCCATCACCGACATCTTCCGCTTCCCGGTGCTGTCCGCGCTGGCCGCGCATCTGGGGCAAGGGCAGGCCCCGACCGCCGCGCCGCAGACCGTGCAACCGATCGCCGCCAGCCCCTTCCCGGCAGGGGATGACGGCAACCGAAACGATGCCATGGCCCGCCGCCGCGCCATGCGCGAGGCGCGTGAAAAAGCGCAAACCTGATCATGCACACCGGTCAGGCGGTTCCAGCGCTGGAGGCAGCCCTTGCCGGGCTGTTTCCGCCCGGCGTCGCCGTGGCGGCGGTGGTGATTGCGGAAAACGATGACTTCGCCCACCCGGATGAGGCCGCAGCCGTTGCCCGTGCCGTGCCCTCCCGTCAGGCCGAGTTTGCCGCGGGCCGCGCCGCCGCGCGGCAGGCGCTTCGTCTGCTTGGGCATCCGGCTGTCGCCATCCTCGCGGGCCCCAACCGCCTGCCGCTCTGGCCGGAAGGCATTTCCGGCTCGATCTCCCATTCCGCAGGTATTGCCGTAGCCGCCCTACGCCAGGGTGCACCGCTTGGCCTGGATCTCGAACCCGATGAAGGGCTGGACCCCGATCTCTGGCCCGTGATCTGCAGACCCGAGGAACTGGCGGCCCTTCCAATCCTCGATCGCGGCCACTATGTCCGTCAGGTCTTTTCGGCCAAGGAAGCCGCGTACAAGGCACAGTATCCGCTGACCCGCACTCTGATCGGGTTCGATGCGATGACCGTGCGGCTTTCAGAGACAGGTTTCAGTGCACGGTTCTGCCGCCCCGTTGGCGGATTTGTCGCAGGGCAAGATATCCACGGCCGTCTGTTGCGGTCTCAGGGTCTGATCTTCACGGGAGTCGCATTATGAAAAGCAGGGGACTTCTCGCCATCGGTGCTGCGATTGTCGCACTGGCCGCCGGTGCCATCTGGTGGCGTACGGCACCTACTCCGGTTCCCACCCTGCAAGGTTTGACCGATGAACAGATGTCCGCGCTTTACGCGGAACCCCTGCCTGCACCCGATGGTGCGCTGCGCGTCTTCCATGTTGGCCACAGCCTCGTGAACCGCGACATGCCCGCCATGCTGGCCCAGCTTGCGGGTGAAGGCCACAGCTATGAGAGCCAGCTTGGCTGGGGCGCCACGCTGAAATCCCACTGGGGCGATGAACCGGTGAACGGCTTCGAACAAGAAAATGCCCACCCGCGCTATCGAGATGCCCGCGAAGCCGTGGCCAGCGGCGATTACGATGCCATCGTCTTGACCGAAATGGTCGAAATCCGCGATGCGCTGCGCTACTTTGACAGCAGCCGCTATCTTACCCAGTTCACCGAGGCCGCCAAGACCGCCCGCCCGGACACCCGCGTCTATCTTTATGAAACATGGCATCCTCTGGATGATCCCGACGGCTGGCTTGAACGGCTTGATGCCGATCTGCCAGTGCACTGGGAAGCAGGTATCCTGCGCCCCGCGCTCTACAACCTGCCCGAAGGCACCCGTATCCATCTGATCCCTGCCGGCCAGGCCATGGCGGCCCTTGTCCGTGAAATCGAAGGGCGGGGTGGCGTCGGCAACGTGCGTGACCGCAACGATCTGTTTTCCGACCAGATTCACCTCAACGACATGGGCAACTACTTTGTCGCGCTGGTGCATTACGCCGTTCTCTACGGCTCCAGCCCCGAAGGCCTGCCGCATCAACTGCTGCGGGCTGACGGCACCCCCGCCACTGCACCAGACCCGGACGCCGCCCGCCTGATGCAGGATGTGGCATGGCGAGTCGTGCGCAGCATCCCGGCTACGGGTGTGGGTCCCAATCCGCCATCCTGATGTGCAGCGTCGCATATCCTGCAGGCCATGGTTGTGGCCTGCGTCCGGGGCCTTGGAAAGGCCCAAGAAAGGCTGTGATCTCTGCACCTTTCCGACAGCCGGCTTCGATCATTCCCGATGATGGCCTTTCCTTTGCCCAAATGCAGGACCACACTGCGTTAACGATTTATGGAGCCCTCCGTGATTGACGTCTTCCGCAAGGTATTCTCTCTTCTTGACGCACGCGAACGGCTGCGCTTCCTGCTGCTGACCGTGCTGATGGTCATTGTCGCCCTGATCGAGGTGGCAGGCGTTTCCTCTGTGCTCATCTTGCTGAATGTGCTGGCAAATCCCGCAAGCATCACCACAAATCCATGGTTGTCCTGGGCCTATGGCCTGTTCGATTTCCAAAGCAATTTCAGCTTTCAGGTCGGTCTAGCCCTGCTTGTGACCGGGGTGGTGATCTTCGGCCTCGCCATCAAGGCCATCGGCAACTACACCATCGTCCGCTTCGGCTATATGCGCGGCGCGGCCATCGCGACCCGTCTTCTCAGCCGCTATCTGAGCCAACCCTATGCGTGGTTTCTGGAACGCAACAGTTCGGAAACCAGCAAGAACGTCCTGACCGAAGTTGACGGTCTGGTCGTCCGCGTCATCACGCCCTTGCTGAGACTGACTTCCAACATCATCCTCGTTCTGGCGACCATCGGCTTTCTCATGGTGGTGGACCCGCAGGTCACCCTTCTGTCCTCTGTCCTGCTCGGGGGCAGCTATGCGCTGATCTACCTGCGGATGCGCGGCAAGCTGCACGAAAGCGGAAAGGACATCATGACCACCCTGGAAATGCGCTATCGCATTGCCCAGGAAGCGACGGGTGGCATCAAGGATGTGAAACTGCTCAACCTCGAACCCGTCTACAGCGCCCAGTTCGCCAAGGCGACGCATCTGAGCGCACAGGCCGCCACCCGTGTGGGGATCATTTCCGAACTCCCGCGCTATTTCCTTGAGGCGATCACCTTCGGCGGATTGCTGGCGCTTGTGCTCCTGCTGCTGTTCCGCAGCGACGGCAATATCGCGGGCATCGTTCCTACGCTGGGCATTTTTGCCTTTTCCGTCATGCGCTTGCTGCCCGCATTGCAGCAGATCTATCATGGCCTTGCGACGATCCGGGGCGGGACGCCGGTTCTTCATTCCATTGCAGCCGACTACCACGCAGCCGGTATCGGCGGCACATCGGCTGTGCCGACGACCCAGACCCTGCGTCTTGACGAAAGACTGGATCTTTCCAAGGTCTCATTCAAATATGCCTCGGCAGAACGACAAGCTCTGAACGGGCTCGACCTGAGCATCCCGGCCCGCACCACGATCGGCATCGTCGGTGGCACCGGGGCGGGCAAGACCACGCTGATCGACCTGATCCTCGGCCTGCTCACACCTGATTCCGGCGACATTCTGGTCGATGGCACGCCCGTCACGGGCGAGAACCTCAAGGCCTGGCAAAAGACACTGGGTTACGTGCCGCAGTCCATTTTTCTGACCGATGACACGATTGCCGCCAACATCGCCTTCGGCGTACCGAAAGAGTCGATTGACCGCGAAGCGATGGAGCGTGCCGCCCGTGCCGCCGCCCTGCATGATTTCGTCACCAATGAGCTGTCCCAAGGCTATGACACCCTTGTCGGCGAACGCGGCGTCCGCCTTTCGGGTGGGCAGCGCCAGCGCATCGGCATCGCCCGTGCCCTCTATCGTTCGCCCTCGCTGCTGATCATGGACGAAGCAACCAGCGCGCTCGACAACATCACCGAACGCGTGGTGATGGAGGCGGTGCAGAATATCCGTGCCGACACCACGATCATCCTGATCGCGCATCGTCTGACAACGGTGCGGGGCTGCGACCGGATCTTTCTGATGGAAAAAGGCGGCATCGCCGCATCAGGCACATACGACGAACTGGTGCAAGACAACGCAACATTCCGCGCCATGGCTGTGGGGGCCTGAACGGCGTCCTGCCTCCCGGCATGGCGAACGGCGGCATCCCCGTTCGCCTGTTCCTCTTTACGCGTCGTCCTGACCCATGCGCCGCATCGGGCGCGCCGGGGCATGCCAATCCGCGCGGGCTGCCTCCGGGCGCCGGGGCGATGATCGCGGCCGATCGGTCAGCACGCCCCAACTGCGTTTAGGATTGTCCTGCACCGCCCCCTCCATCGGTTTCTCTGCCGGGGCACGATACAAGCAGAATCCCGCAAGCGCCCCACCCACCATCCAGGTGATCGGGGTCAGTGTCGCATTCGGCAACAAGTCCAGCAGGTTCGCCGCCATCACCAGCGCCAGCCCGGCCGTCGCCGGTGTCAGGGATGCCGATCTGCGCCCGAAGGCCAGCATAAGAATGGGCAAGGTCAGCAAGCCGAACTGCGCGATGTAGCCCAACCAGCCATAGCTGCCGATCACAAGGATCCAGACGCCATCCGTGACGCTCAGCATACGGCCCGTTTCGGGATCAAAGATCTGGTTGCGGCCCCATGTCCCCCAACCCGCAAAGGGCTTTTCCGCCGCCCGCGCACCCAAGGCATCCTCATTGTCCAACCGGTACTGCAGTGATTGTGCGCGCTCCGGGCTCACTTCCGCCGCCAGCGCCATAACCCGTTCCACCGGAACCAGATCGGCGCTGCGCAAAACGGGATAAAGCAGAACGACAAGTGAAATCATGCTCGCAAACAGCATCTGGCTTCGTGCGCCGAAAATCAGCACGACAGGGGCAAACAACAGCGCGATGGCAAAGGCCCCAAGACTGTTCGACAGGAACAGAACGATAAGCAGATACAGCCCTGCAAACAGCCATTGGCCGGCCCGCGCACCTTCAAACAGCCTGTGCCGCCACAATGCCCCGGCCGCGACGATCGCCATGGCCACAAGGATCGCAAGCCACAATCCGTGCTGAAGGAACACAACCGGCCTGAAGCCCCCGGCCCGCATGTGCTGCTCGAACAGATGCGGAAAAAAACCGAAGAACATTACGTTCAGCTGCGGGCTCATCCGGATTTCGAACAGGATCGGCAGGGAATAGATCAAAAGCCCCGTCACGATCACCTTCAACAGCGCCACATGGCTTTGTGGAGACGCAAGGTAGCGCATGGCCAGAAGGAATGGCAGCGCGATCAGCAACAGCCTGCTGATGATGGAAATGGCATCATAGGGTTTCAGCCCGGGCAGCACCCGTGGCCCATAGACCAGCGTCTCGGGATTGGTCAGAACCGTCATGATCGGCGAAGCAATCAGCAGCAGGACCAGCGGCAGGAAAGGACCCATCCGCCAGCTGTCCCCGAAGGCGGCACCGTCCTGCACAGCCGCATGGCGCAGATCACCCGCCTTGGCCGATCCCATGCCGAAGGCCAGCAAAAGCGCAGCCGTCAGCGCCGGGATCACGTCCTTGTCGACCGTGGGCATCAGGGGCAGGTCCACCCCGGCGCGCGTCGGCAACAGCAGATAACCGGCCAGGATAGACCAGGCCAACGCCTCGACCCGCGGCATGTAGCGAAACAGCAGATAAACCGCCAGCGGCCAGCTGAAAACCACGATAAAGGCAAACGCATTGGGCATCGGGGCGGGGCAACCTGTCGGACAGTGGCTTGGGGCGTGGCTCAACAATCGTTAACGCGCACTGTCGCACCAAACAGCCACCGGCGTCCACCCTGCACGCGCCGCAAACTCGGATCCGTTCCTCAATTTCAACGGTTCGGGCGGTCGCAATTTGGGGCCTTGTCGGATAAAGGCCCGCAGGCCGATGCCCCCGAGACCGCAGGGCGCAACAGGCCAGCTATTGCCGGGCAAAGCGCAACAAGGTCACGCTTCGATATGTTAACAATTGCAAATACCAAGCCTGCAAAGGCATGGTCCACGAACGATTCGCAGTCACTCTTTACCGGCCAATTCAGGGTCAAAGGAATTTTGCTGATGACCACAGATGTTGCCGTGATCATCGTGAACTATGGCACGGCAGATATGGCCATCGCCGCCGTCGACAGCGTGCTCAACCGCGCCCCCGATGGCCTGACGGTCGAGGTGCACGTCGTCGACAACGCCTCTCCCGGCGATGATGCCGCCACGCTGCGCGAAGCGGCACCCCGCTGGGGAAAGGCCGTCACCCTTCATCTGGAAACCACCAATCACGGCTTTGGACGCGGCAACAACGTCGTGCTCCGCAAACTCGCCCAGCGGGCATCGCCCCCGGCAAAGGTGTTCCTGCTCAACCCCGACGCGCGCCTTCAAACCAACGCCGTAGCCCAGTTGTCGGCTTTTCTTGACGATCACCCGCAAGCTGCGGTCGTCGGAAGCGCGATCCTGCATGAAGGCTCCTTTGCCCCGGCGACCTGCGCCTTCCGCTTTCCCGGCGCGCTCTCGGAATTCGTGACCGCCGTCCAGTTCGGCCCCCTGTCCCGGTTGTTCCAGAACAGAACCGTGGCCTTCCCCGCCGACATGCCGTTGCAACAGGTCGATTGGGTCTCTGGCGCGTCGATGATGGCGCGACTGGATGCCCTGGCGGCTGTGGAATTCTTCGATCCGGATTTCTTCCTCTACTTCGAAGAGGTCGATCTGATGCACCGGTTAAAGCGGCGGGGCTGGCAGGTCTGGCATCTGCCGCAGGCCAAGGTTGTGCATGTCGCGGGTGCAGCCACCGGGGTGACCCGCATCACCGATGAACGCCCCCCCCTTCCCACCTATTGGTATGATAGTTGGCGGATGTATTTCGAAAAGCAGCACGGACGCTCGGGCGCACGGTTTGCCGCTTTCGCGCGCCTTGCGGGCACTATCCTCGGCGATTTTCTCAGCCGCCTGCGCCGCAAGCCTTCCCACAGCCCGCGCAATTTCGTGCCGGACTTCCGCCGCCACGTCCTGCGACCCTTGTTCCGCCAAAGCGCCGTTGACCAGAATGCCTGAGAGGCAGCCATGACCTCCGGATCCGGCGTCGCCGCTGTGCTGATCGGCAGGAACGAAGGCGCGCGCCTCGTGGTGGCCTTGGCGGCGATCCCGCCCGATGTCTGGCCAGTGGTCTATGTCGATTCCGGGTCCACCGACGGATCGGTTGCCGCCGCACAGCAGGCCGGGGCGCGGGTCGTGAAGCTGGACATGTCCCGCCCCTTTACCGCTGCCCGCGCCCGCAACGAAGGCTTTGCCGCCTTGGGCCACGACACCCCCGAATTCGTGCAGTTCATTGACGGGGATTGCAGCCTCGATCCGGGCTGGATTCCCGTGGCAACAGCCTTCCTGAAAGCCACTCCTGCCGCCGCTGTCGCTTGCGGCCGCCGACGCGAGCGTTTCCCCCAGGCATCGCTCTGGAACCGCCTATGCGACGAGGAATGGGATACACCCATCGGCAAGGCACTTGCCTGCGGTGGGGATGCCCTGTTTCGCACATCCGCCTTCGTTTCGGCGGGCGGCTACAACCCGTCCCTGATCGCGGGCGAGGAACCGGAGCTCTGTGTCCGTCTGCGTGCCGCCGGATGGGAGATCTGGCGTCTGGACGCGGAAATGACCCTGCATGACGCAGCCATGACCCGCTTCAGCCAGTGGTGGAAACGGATGCGCCGGGGCGGCCATGCCTTTGCCGAAGGCGCGGCGTTGCACGGCGCGCCGCCCGAACGCCACTTTGTCCGGGAAACGCGAAGCGCTGTCCTGTGGGGTGGCGTGCTGCCCATCGTCGCGCTTCTGGGCGCCGCCGTCACCCCATGGGCCTTGCTGCTTATCCTCGCCCTGCCGCTTCAGGCGCTTCGACTTGCCCGCTACATGGGGTTCACCCGCGCAAGCTTCATCGTGATCGGCAAGTTCCCCGAAGCGATGGGCGTGGCCGAGTATTGGTTGCGGCGCCTGACCGGGCGCCGCGCGCGACTGATAGAATACAAATGATCAGGCCCGCCAGAATTGGCAGGCCCGCATTTGTGTTCGATCTCATTTCGCAAAGGGATTGCGGTATCGCCCGATCTTCTGAAGCAGCAAGAGCGGCAAAACCGGCGGCTCGTGGATGACATAGCGGTGAAATCTTTGCCGCGGTTCCTTGAGCAGCCGATAGAGCCACTCGAACCCGGCATCCGTGATCCAGGCCGGCGGCCTGCGGAACGTGCCCGCCTCGTAATCGATCGTGCCACCAAGCGGCAGGAACAGCCGAACATTCGTGAACCGGTGACGATGCCGCACGATGAACTTTTCCTGCCGTCCCCCGCCCAGACCCACCAGCAGGACCGTCGCGCCGGACGCGTTGACCGCCTCGATCATCTTCTCGATTTCCGCTGGATTGCGGTCGAAATCGAAGGGCGGCGCACTAACGCCAACCACCATGTCCCGCCCAACCTTGGCGTTGATGTTGCGCGCCGCGATCTCGGCAATTCCGTCTTTCCCGCCCATCAGGAAGATGGTGACGTCGGCATCATCCTTGTAGCGCGTATAGAACTGCGGAAAGTAATCCGATCCGGACACACGTTCCTTGACCGGCGTGCCAAGAAACTTGGTCGCGAAATACAGAATCTGGCTGTCACAGGTTATGATGTCGAACTGGTCGAGGATGTCGTGAAATTCCTTGTCCTGCTGCAACTTCATGATCATGTCGACATGCAGCGTCAGCAGCATCCCCTCGCGCAGATCAAGCACTTCATCCATGGTCACGTCATGGACATAGGCATTCAGCACCGGCACCTTAACAAGGTGCCTTCCATGCGTCACAGGGCCCTGCGGGCTTGAAACGGGGCGGCTTTCCACGGATCAGGCCTCCACTTGTGCGTTGGCTGCACCGAAATGCTTTGCCACCAAATCCCGCGTGTTGATGATATTGGCGCGGCTCGAAGCGCCGAACACGATGGACTGCACATTCGGCAGCCCCGCGATCCATTCAATGGCCTCGTCAGGTGGAATTGCACCAGAGGCAAACACCGACATCGCAATCGCACGCACCTTCCCGGATTGCAGTGCCGCGACATACTGATCGGGTCCACCACACATCCGGAAACCGATCTTGTTGATGTTGGAACAGATGATCGGATTCTCGATGCCTTCCGACTGCAGGGCATCCAGAAGCATCGGCAGGTTCATCGTGATGAAGGCCGGCTCGGCCCCGTACTTGTCACGCACATGGTCGTGGAACACCCGAAGCGACCGGGTATATCCCATGCCCAGCAGCAGATCGGTGAACACGTTCTGTACAAAGATGACGGGCGTCTTCAGCCCGGCGAACATCTTCATCTCGACGTCGATCAAAAGCTTTGCAATGCCTTCAAGGTCCTTGGAAGCCAGCGCAACGCCCCCGCGCAGCGCCGTACGCAGCAAACCCTCTTCCGGCATGAACTGCCCAAGCGCCCCGAACAAGCCATGTTCCGTTACGGCGTTGGCATATTTGTGCGCATAGGGCATGCAGGGATAGAACACGAAATCCGGATAGCGCCCGGGATTGGCCCGCACACGGGCGCAGACTTCGGCGATCCGGTCATGGGTGGTGCACATGAAGGTGCGGATTCCCGCATCATAGGCCGCGTCCAGCACGGACATGATAGCATCGGTGCTTTGAAAGCGCATCGCCTGCGCACGGGCCTTTTCCTCGGACATATGATTGATGCCGAAGAACTGATTGTCGCCGAAAAGGAGCCGGTCCATTTTATTCCCTTAGCTACGCGCAAACCAGCCAAAGCCGCGGCGGGCCGGCGATTTGGGCTGGGAGGGCGCAAGCGGTATCTGCGTTGCAGTCACGGCGGGCTCGCCCGCATTGTCAGCCAGGATCATCGCAATGGTGCGGTCCGTCATGGCCGCTGACCGGAAATCGTTTTCCTCTGCCTTCGTCGCCCCATCCCGCACGGCTTTCACAAAACCGTCGATCTGGTGCGAATACTCCTCCCCACGCAGATAGAACCACGGATCTTCCGTAAGATCCGTCGTGTATTTCACGGTCCAGCCCTTGCCGTAATCCGGCAAACCGGGAACCGGCTCGCGCAAATAGACCTGACATTCCTGCCGATCCACGTTGATGCGGCCATTCGTTCCGATCAGCGACAGCTTGGTCGACATCTTGCGATGGCTTTCATCGCTCCAGTTCACCGAAAGCTGGGCCGTCGGGCCATCGGCGAAGCGCAGCGTCGAAAACACTTCGTCATCGGTTTCCGCTGAAAAAACGCTAGAAAGCACGCTTCCTGTGGCCCGCTCCGGCGTTCCGAACAACCAGTTCAGGATATTGAGTGGGTGGGCGGCATAATCGTACAGACAGCCACCGCCTTCGGATTTCTGCGTCCGCCAGTTCTGGCGTTTTGCACGCAGAACGACAGGGCCGTAGGCTTCTGCCAGCACATGGGTTACGCGCCCGATGGCCCCGGCATCGACCAGGCGCTTCGTTTCGGCAAAGGCACCCACATAGCGATAGTGATAGCCGACTTGCCCGATCAGGCCCTTCTGCTCCGCCAGATCCGCCAGCGCCTCGGATTCCTGCCAGTCCAGGCAGAAGGGCTTTTCGCAAAAGACATGGATCCCGCGCTCAAGCGCCTTGCGCACCATTGGCGGGTGCAACCGTGACGGGGTGGCGATCACCACAGCATCCAGGGGTTCCTCGGCCAACATCTTGTCGTAATCGCGATAAAGCTTGTTCTTGATGTTGCGGCCCAGCACGTCGACCAGCGGCCCCGTGGCATCGCAAGCGATCGTTTCAGTATCGGGATGTGCGTTCACCAGGGCAAAATGCGACAAACCCATCTTGCCAAGACCAACAACCGCGATGCGAACCTTGCCGTCCGTCATGGGCGCCCACCAGACTTGGCCAGAACGGACAACTGTCCATCTTGCCGTGCGCTGGCCGCAGAAAGGGAATAACGGCGTCGAAACATCCTGCGGATATCCTTAAGTATCATTAACGGCGCAGCACTAGCACAAGACATTTGTCCGCTAAAGTCATTTGAACCGAATTACTTGCATTGTTTCGGCCAAGCCATAAGTGCCGCAAAGTTGAGCGCCAACCGCTTTGCCCAGCGACAATCCGGCCTCGCTTTTAACCATGGTTCGTTTGCCAACGGTTTCCACTGATGCCCGCGGTGCTGAATCAAGGGGCAAGACGGCGACGCGGGTTCTGACCGATCCCTTTCCACACCGACGAAGGCTTGTCCTGAGCCTGAAGCCCAGAACGCCGATCTGGATGCCTGCGCATGTCGCCCGGACGGCGCATTGCTTGCCATGATGCGCCGCGTGATGTTTACAAGTGTATGCGGAAGGCTTGTCCGGGTCTGTGCTGTTCCTTTGAACAGCGGCACTTGTCCTGCCTGCCCCAAAGCTAATGCTGCGCCCCTAGCCCTGTGTTCTGGAATGCCGATGACAGAAGCTGCCGCCGAACCCGCCCTCAGCGTTGTCATCGCTGCCCGGAACGAAGAGGCCTATATTGACCGATGCCTCCAAGCCCTTCTGGCACAACAAGACGTGCCCACCGGTCCGGTCGAGGTGATCGTCGCGGCCAATGCCTGCACCGATGCAACTGTCCCGCGCGCCCGCGCCCATTCCCCGGCCTTTACGGCCCGCGGGTGGCGGCTTGTCGTGCTGGATCTGGCGCGGGGGGGCAAACTCGGCGCGCTTGCCGCAGGGGAAGCCGCGGCAGGGGGCCGCGCACTTGCCTATCTGGATGCGGATGTCCTGTGTGACCCGCCGCTTTTCGCACAACTGGCTGCCGCGCTCGACACAGCGGCACCCCGCTACGCCACCGGTACCCTGTCCGTTGCGCGGGCGGCCTCGGCAATCACCCGCGCCTATGCCCGCATCTGGATACGGCTTCCATTCGTGAAAAGCGGTGCCGTCGGCGCCGGCCTCTTTGCGATGAACCGTGCCGGTCGTGCTCGCTGGGAAACCTGGCCTGCAATCATCTCGGACGATACCTTCGCCCGCCTGCACTTCACCCCCTCAGAACGGATCGAAGTATCCGCCCGCTATCACTGGCCTATGGTCGAAGGTTTCTCCAATCTGGTCCGCGTGCGCCGCCGTCAGGATGCAGGCGTGTCTGAAATCGCCCGTCTCTATCCTGATCTGCTTGTGAATGAGGCAAAGGCCCCACTCACCAAATCTGATCTCCTGCGGCTTGCGGTGACAGATCCGCTCGGGTTTTCGGTCTATCTTGCCGTCCATGTCTCCGTGCGTTTGCGCCCGGCGTCAACGGATTGGACACGTGGGCGTTAGCCCGACATCGCGTCCCATCCGGACATCCCACATCCATAAGCCGCGTCCCTCGACGGCCTGCAGGGAAAAATGTTTTGCCCGAAAGACGGTGCAAGGTATTGAACTTCGCAGAGCCATTACAAACCTTAGTTAACGAATTCACGGTCGCATATTGGGCAACCCAAGGTCGCTGCTTTCTGCTTTTTCGGCGGGAAAGGTCAGGGCCGGGCAGACCAAGCAGGCACCGCAAAATGAAAAAGGGGATGTGACTGTGTTGAAGGGATTTCAGGGGCGAATTGGCGGTGGCCTTGCTGCAGTTGTTTTGACTTTATTCTCTCCCGCCACCCTATTTGCCCAGGAACGGATGCCACCGCGTGAAGCAAGTCCCGTGACGGTTCGGCAAATCCATAGCGGTCACAGTCTGTCAGATCTCTATGGCGCCCAACCCTGGCCCGGCCGCCTCATCCTCGCGACCGAAAAGGTCCGCGGCGCGCGCCCTTATGACACGATCATGCGGTCCATCATTCCCGGGTCACCCCTTCACTGGCGCTGGAAAAATCCGACGGATTATCCCGACGCACGCCAGAACATCGACGAATTCGAACTTCTGGTGATCACGGAAGCCGTCCCTTTCACCAATGTCGATGAGTACTTTCAAAAGGATACGCTGGATTTTCTTGACCAGTGGGTCGCCAACACCTGGGAGAAAGGCAATGGCGGCAAAGGTGCCGAACTGATGCTCTATTCCACCTGGACCTTCTGGCAGCATTCCGGCCCGCCGCCCGAATATGATCCCGAACCTGACGTTCCTTTCCGTGAAAGGCTCGAGATTGACGGCGCGCGTTGGGAACGGATGCAGGATCACGCCAACGCCAACCGCCCCGATGGCATGCCGCTCATCTACATGATCCCCGGGCACCGCATGATGATGCGGATCTATGATGACATTCAGGCTGGCGTTGCCCCCGGACTGGACTCCATCGGTGATATCTTCGCCGATGACATCCACCCCAATGACATCGGCCAATATGCCATCACCACGCTGGTCTATGCCGTGATCTACCAGCGCAACCCGCGCGAAATTCCGGATCGGCTTGCTGTTCCGGGCGATACGCTGTCGGCCGAGCAAGCGCGTTATTTCAAGCAGATCGCCTGGGAAGTCGCCACCGGGTATGATCGGTCCGGCGTGCCCGCGAACTGATCCGATAACGGAAAGCGTCCGGCCAACAAAGGTTCAGGATATGGGCGGTGCTGGCAAGGCGCTGCCCATAAAGGCGGGGCTGGGCCTGCAAAGAAACGCCCGGTCACGCCCCGCGCAGAAGCCGCGCCAATCCTTCGTCCAGCCGGAAATCGGCGGTCACGCCCAACATCCCGCGCGCCCGCGCGGGATCGCCCAGCGATTCACGGATATCCCCCACCCTCGGCTCGGCATGGTGCACCACCGCCTGCACGCCATGCAGCCGCGCCAGCGTGTCGATCAGCCCGATCAGCGTGGTCGTCCGCCCGGTGCAGATGTTGAACACCTGCCCCGCCACCTCTGGCGCACGCGCCATTCCGGCCAGCAGGAACCGCACCACATCAGCCACATAGACGAAATCCCGCGTCTGCATCCCGTCGCCAAACACCGTGACAGGCAACCCCTGCCCCAAGCGATTGTTGAAGATCGAGATCACCCCCGAATAGGCCGATGACGGGTCTTGGCGCGGACCATAGATGTTGAACGGCCGCAGCCCCACGGTCGGCACGCCATGCACGCTCATGGCAATCCGGCCATGCAGTTCCGATCCCAGCTTGTCAACGCCATAGGCCGTCTGCGGGCGCGGGGCGCGCATCTCGTCCACCGCCCCCGACCCCGCATCGCCATAGATCGCCGCGGATGAGGTATAGACCACCGGCACGCGCCCCGCCCGCGCCGCCGCCTCGAACACAGTCACTGTTCCGGTCTGGTTCGTCAGATGCCCCTCGCGCCAATGCTCGTTGCAATAGGCAACCGACGCGATCCCCGCCAGATGGAACACCCCCGCGCAGCCTTGCATCGCATACGCCACCGCGGCGGGATCGGACACATCCCCCTCGATCACCCGCACGTCGGGCGAAAGATTGGCCCTCTTGCCCGTGGACAGGTTGTCCAGCACCACAACCCCATCGCCCCGCGCCAGCAGCGCATCCGCAAGATGCGATCCGATGAAACCGCAGCCCCCCGTGATCAGAAAATCCGCCATGCCCCTGCGCGCCCCACTCTCAAATTCCGATCATCCGCAGACGCAGCCGCGCCGCATCGTCGTGCCGTCCCACGGCCACGCGCGGCAGGGCGAACAGATCGGCCCCTTGCCGCCACAATCCCCCATCCAGCGCCGAGGCCGTGGCAAAACCCAACGCCACCGCCTGCGCCCGCAGAGCCGCGCTGTGGTTGCCGTTCGGCCAGGCGAAATGCGCCACCGCCTTCCCCGTCCAGTCGCGCAGCAAATCGCGCGACCGCGCCATGCTTGCCGCCGCCTCGGCCACGGCCAACTGATCCAGCAGGTTGTGGCAATGGCTATGCGCCCCGATCGTCACCCATGG
This sequence comes from Variovorax paradoxus, assembly GCA_943370085.1. Taxonomy (GTDB): domain Bacteria; phylum Pseudomonadota; class Alphaproteobacteria; order Rhodobacterales; family Rhodobacteraceae; genus Paragemmobacter. The sequence goes on from CALRPT020000009.1 coordinate 58,160, forward strand.
GCTCGCCGCAAGCGCATCCAGTTCCGCCCGCGTCAACGGCGCCAGCGGCGCCCGCCCCGCAGGCAAAGGGTGCGCCGCCACGATCCCGTCGGCCAAACCATCGCGTCGCGCCGGATCGACCGTCTTCATCGCCTCCAGAAGCCCGCCCAGCACCGCCCAGCGCGCAGGGCCCGGCTCCGCTGGCAGATCCCACACCCCAAGCCCCGGCACCGTCACGGAATGCGCGCCGGTTCCAAGCGCACCCATCACCCGATCGAACCAATAGGGCAGCCCGCTTTCGATCTGGGCTGTCGCCACGTAGACCAGCACCGGAATCCGCAATTCATCCACCATCGGCAGCAGATAGCGAAACAGCCCCACCTCGCCGTCATCAAAGGTCAGCACCGCGCGTGGCCGCCCACCGCCCGCCCGGCCCGGCCCATCGGCCAGCGCCTGATCCAGCGAAACGATCTCATACCCCTCGGCCAGCATCGCCAGATGCGCCCGGAAATCGGCCTCCCGCAGCACGGTCCAGGCATCAGGCCCGCCCTGATCCGGCCCCAGCGTGTGATAGCACAGCACCGTCACCGGGTCGCCCGCCAAGACCCGTGCGCGCAGCAGCCCGCGCAAAGGCGCCGTCCCCAGAGCCCCCCGCGCCAGCCGCTTCAGCGCGAGTGTCACGCATTGCCTCCGTTGGCGAACAGCGCGGCCAGTTTCGCAGCCTCGGTATCGATGTGGTGCCGCTCCCGCGCATCCGCCATTCCCGCGCGCCCCATCTCTTCCAGCCGCGCATCGGAGGTGGACAAGGCGCTGTCCATCGCGGCGGCCAGACTGTCGATCTCGCCCGCAGCGACCAGCCAGCCCGTCCGGCCCACCTGCACAAGTTCGGGAATTCCGGCGATATAGGTGGAAATCACCGCCCGCCCCTGCGCCATCGCCTCCATAAGCACCACAGGCAGGCCTTCCATCAGGCTGGGCTGCACCACGATCGTGGCCAGCGTGATCAGGCTGCGCACCTCATCGCTGCCGATCCAGCCAGTGATCCGCACCCGCCCCTCAAGCCGCAGGTCACGGATGCGCGCCTCGATCAGGCCGCGAAATTCGCCCTCGCCGGCAAAGACCAGCTTCACGGCGGGTCGGTCCAGCTTCGCAAAGGCCTCCAGCAGCGTCAGATGTCCCTTTTCCGCACACAGCCGGCCAATGCACAGCAGCGCCGGCTCGGCGGGAAGGGCGGCCGGGGTCTTGGCAAAGAACCCCTCATCCAGCCCGCAATGCACCACTTTCAGCTTCGGCCAGTCCATAGGAGGAATCACCCGCATCAACTGCGCGCGCGTGTAATTGCTTACCGTCACCACGAACCGCGCCGCCGCTGTCTTGCGCGGGAATGACAGCACCCGCGCATTGTCGGATTCATCCGCCCCGTGCACCGTGAAACTGTAGGATGGCCCGCCCAGCAGATGCAGCAGATACGCGACATCCGCCGAATTGGTGCCGAAATGGGCATGCAGGTGGCTGACATCCTCGTCTTCCAGCCACAGCCGTAACTGGCAGGCATGGGCAAACCAGATCAGATGATAGGGCCAGGAACGGATCGACTTGCGCGACATCGACACCGCCGCCTTCAGCGCCGTCCATGCCGCCCCCGGTCGGCGCACGGCATTCTTGATCACTGCCGCCGCCAGCGGAGCAAGCCCGCCTTTCAGAACATAACGCGTCTGCGCCTTTTCGGCATGATCCAGAGGATCGACCACCTCGGCATCCCAGCCCCGGATCGCAAACCGCCGCACCGTCACCCCCTGCCGCTCCAGCGCAAGGATCTCGCGCCGGATGAAGGTATGGCTGACCTTGGGATACTGGTTCACCAGATAGGCCACGCGCAGCGCGCCATCCGGGCCAGTGCTCTGAGCCTTCGGCGAGGAATCAAGTGTCACAACGCGCTCCCGTCAATCCTGCCGCAGCATCCGTTCACCCAAAGAAAGACCCGGTAACTCCGCAATGCTCAGTTGCCCCGTGCCCTCGAAAGATGCGTCCGGATAAGTTCGGCCCGATGGTGAAAAACCGTTTCATCGTCAAAGTGTTCGCCGTCCCGCGCCGCGCGCCGGACAAGTTCGGCCAGATCGGCGCGGTTGCCCGCCAAGGCCACCAGCGCTTCGGTAAGGGCAGGAACATCGTTTCGGGCAACCAGGCGCCCCCCGCCGTTTTCTACAATCAGATCCTTTGGAAAGGCACTTTCATACCCCACGATCGGCGTGCCGCTCATCAATGCCTCGATCAGGCAGCGCGGCGATTCCGGGGTCTTGTGGCAAAACAACATGACATGCGCATCGCGCAGGGCCTCAAGGATGACCACACGATCCCGCACAAATCCGGGCAGGCTGACCCGTCCCGCCAAGGGCCCGTTTTCGATCCGGGCGCGCATCGCCTCAAGTTGGCTGCCCTCACCCAGCCAGGATGCCTCGAACGGGATCCCCTTGCGGGCAAGCCCTTCCAGCACGGCAAGCCAGTCCTGCGGACCCTTCATCGGATCGGCACGCCCCATGTAGCAGATCTTCAACGGCCCGGTTGCGGCCGCTTCCGCCTTCGCCTTCAACCGTTCCTGCGAAATATGGTCCGACTTGCGGATATGGATATCATGCACGACCTGCGGATTGCGGCTCCATGGCGCAAAGGTTTCAAACGTCTCGCGCCCGTGAAACAACCCCAGTTCCGCGCGGCGGATCAGATAACGCTCCATCCAGACCATCGGCCAATAGTACAGACGCGCCTGCAGCCAGCGCTTCCAGGGTCCGGTGCGTGTGCTTTGCAAGACGACCTGAGACTCGACACGATCTGTCCAAACATAGAACGGCAGCCCCATGCGATGGGCCAGATGCGCGCCCACCGATCCCCAATCCCCGAACAGCCCCCCGATGGCAAACCCCAGATAATCCGCGCGTCTGATCGCATCGCGCAGCTTCGGAATATTGCCCGGCAAAGCGCGCAGGAAACGGTCAGGGCGATAGGCTTCGGGAACGGTCACGATCTCGATCCGCTCCATCGCCACACCCACTTCGGCATCAAGCGGAACCCAGGCCGCCGGCGGCGGACCTTCGGCGACAGGTATGACAACGATCAGCCGCCTGAAATTGTCGGCCCAAAGACGAAGGCCGTTGCAGGCCTGATTTTCCAGAAAGAATTTGCCGTCAAGCTGGTGCAAAGGAACCGAAACATAGATCAGCAGCGTGTCCGACCGCACGCCTTCCGCCTCGGCGCCCCCGGTCTTGTGGCGGGGCGAGGCACCATCGCGCAGCAACGGAGGGGCCGCTTCAATATCCGGCATAGCCATAGCCATCCTGATCCCCCATGAACCGGCACTTGTTCAGCACGACGCCCAGCACTGTTGTGTGGTCCGCCAATTCCTTTCCCGCCCGGTCGATTTCAGAGATCGTGGTCTTTTCACTCGCGGCAACCATCAACGCGCAATCGATCTGGTCCAGAAAGGCCATCGTGTCGTCGATCACCAGCAAGGGCGGCATGTCGAACAGGATCACATCCGGCTTGTAGCGTTCCTCGATCAAGTCGACTGCCGCCGCCGCCTGGGTCGATGACAGCAACTCGGCCGGATTGGCCACTGGCGCCGAGCTTACCCCGAACGCCAGATTTGTTCCGAACCGCACCAGCCCGCGCTCGGGCGGTTCGGTTCCGGCCAGCACGGCCGCCATCCGCGCCCCGCCTTCCAGCCCCAGCGTCTTCATCATCGCCGGACGGCGCAGATCCATCTCCAGAACCAGCACCCTCATTTCCGATTGCCGCGCCAGACTGAAGGCCAGGTTGACGCAGGTCGTCGTCTTGCCACAGGCCCCCCCAGGAGAGGTGACTGCCACACGCGTCCAGTTCTGCTCACGCAGGTGCCGCATCAAATTGGTGCGCATCATGTCATAGGCCGTGGCTTGTTGGCCGGGTTGATGCGCCACGATCCGGACCATCTCGAAATGCCGTTGGTCGATCACCGCCGCGGGCAGTGCCGACCATGCTGCGATCAGGCCTGTATCCTGCGTGGCCGGTGGCTTCGCCGTCGGCACCGTCAGCGATGTTCCTGTTCCCTGCTGCCGTGCGGCGCGGCCCTTGGCAATGGCTGTCTGGATGCGCTCCATGTGGCTTACCTCAATTCTCGGGTTGCCCGGCCTGTGACGGGGCCGGGGTTGCGACGGCAGAGGCTGCAGGCTCCGCGAAAGATGTCAGAAACAGACTGAACACATAGAGCATCACCGGCAGGCAGATCACCACCACGACCGTTCCCACGATCAGCCGCATGCGCCGGCTTCGCTGCTCGTCTTCCGTTTCGATATAGGGGATCGTGCCAAATGGCGTGATGCCCAGAGCATTGACCAATTCCACCGGGCGACGCACCGTCCGGTTCAGCAGGTCCGCAAGGAACAGCAACGCCAGCGTCAGCACACCCCCCGCACCAAAGCCCGCCGCCACGATCAGATTCCGGTTTGGCGCTGCCGGTTCGGAAGGTTGCACCGGCGGGTCGACCACGACGATGCGCTGCCCGCGCGAGGTTACCTCGATACGGTCTCCCATCCGCGCATCAGCAAGGCTTTGCACCGCTTGGTCATACTGAACCCGCAGGTTTTCGAAATCGCTCTCCAACTCGCCCAGCACGATTGCATTTGCCGGCGTGTCTTCGATGGATTGCTGAATTGCGGCAAGTTCCTCTTCCAGAAGTCGTTTCTGTTCCGCCATGAAACTGATCTGGCCGTCGATATCGGCGACCTGCAGATCGAAGGTGCTTACCGCCCCGTCTCCCATGCCACCGCCAAGCTGCTCGCGCACCGCCTCTTCCAGTGCGGCCACCTGCGTCTGCAAGGCCCGCACCCTCGGGTTCTCTGGCGCATAAAGCACAAGCGCCGATGCCAGTTCCTGCCGCAACGTCTCAAGCCGCGTCTGTTCCGGCGTCATGTTCTCGGGCGAAGACCCGATCCGTCCGGTCCGGTCGAACAGTTCTTCCAGCCGTTGACGCCGATCCCGCAACCCGGCCAGTTCGCGATTGACCTGCAGCAGTTGCTCTTGCTGCGCCGATTGCCGCGTCCGGCGATATTCAAGGCTTTCGGGCAAGGCATCACGATTGGCCTGCTCGAATTCGAGGATGCGCGCATTCTGCTGCGCAATCTCTGTGCTCAGCCGATCAACCTCTTGCGCAAAGAAATCCAACGTCCCGCCAGATGCACCCGTCCGCAACTCGACGCTCTGGCGCAAGATCTGATCGACCAATGCGGTTGTCACCACCATCGACTGCTGAGCATTCGGTGCATCAAAGGATACCGTCAAAAGCCCCGTCCGCAGATCGACGATCGGGGTTTGCAGTCTGATCCGGCTCCGCATGTCCGTGACTCTGGCGTCATCCGGCATCTCGGGCGCTTCCGCATAGATGTCATAGGTCTTCGCCAGTTCCAGAAGGTTGGCACCGTTCATGGTCCGTTGCTGGATGGCAAGCAGCACCTCCGCCGGCGTTGTCCGAACGGTGGTTGCGGCCAATTCATCAGGGATCTGTGGGCTTTCCACCAAAAGCCGCGCCTCGGCGCGATAGACCGGCGGCAGCGTATAGGCGAGAAACACGGCTGCCATAGTCGTCACGACAAAGATCGCCACCACAAGGGGCAGTCGCCGCACCAAAAGAGAAAGGTAGAACCTCAGATCGAAGGTCTTGGTCATTGCGCACCCTTGGCGTCGTCCGTGTCGACAGGGAAAAAGGCCCCGTCCTTCAACACGTCATTGATGATTGTGGGGTCCACCGATTTGCGGCCCGCGGTAAAGGCATAGACCAGCGCCAGATCACACAGCCGGTTCACCATGCGGGGCACGCCGCCCGTCTTTTGATGGATCAGTTTCACCGCGTCTTCGGTAAACAGCCTGCGCGTCCGCCCTGCCACCGCCAGCCGATGCTTGATGTAGTCGCGCATCGTGGGCAGGTCCATCGCGGGCAGATGAAACAGCGCCGCCACCCGCTGGGCAAACTGGCGCATGTCCTTGCGCCCCACGATATCGCGCAGTTCCGGCTGGCCCACCAGCACCAGCTGCAAAAGCACGTCACGCCCGGTGTTGATGTTGGTGAACATCCGCAATTCTTCCAGCGCGGCTCTGTCCAGATTTTGCGCCTCGTCAAAGATCAGGATCACGCGATGACCGGCGGCGTATTCGCTGATGACAAAGGTCTGGAACCGCGAGAACAGGTCGACATAGGTATCTTCGGGCATCGCTGGCAGATCCAGCGACATCAGCACCCAGCGCAACAGTTCCTCACGCGATCCGATCGGGTTGGATACCAGACCAACCCGCACTTCCGGCACAAGCGACCGCAGCAGATGCTGCAACAAGGTGGTCTTTCCAGCCCCCACCTCGCCGGTGATCAGCGTGATCGGCGCATGCGTCATCACCCCATATTCCAGCATGGAATAGGCCCGCTTGTGTGCGGGTGACCAATAAAGGAAGTCCGGGTCCGGGGTCAGCGAAAAGGGCTGCGCCGTCAGCCCAAAATGTTCTGTATAGATGTCCAGCGACGCCAGTACATCCGTCCCGCCCGGTATCGGTACCACATCGGCCCGTGTTGCCGCTGCCTGTCCGCGCGGCTTGCGCCGCGTGCCGACCGTAGGCAGGTGCGGGATCTCATCCGCTGTCGGCGCACGGGGCATGGGCGGTTCCGCCCGTGCGGCCTTGCGCTCCGCCTCTTCTGCAGCTGCATCGGTCCAGCCACGTCCGACAAAGCGGCTCAGGCCCGGGATGACACTCCACATCCGCGGTTTTCTCATGGCGTGCCCCGATCCTGTCGGATCGCGCCGCAGAGCTGCCGCCGCGCCCAACCAGAGGCCGCCCGTACCGACGATCTGTCCACGGGGCACCACATCACGATGTAAGGCAACGGCAGCACGATGCGCATTCAATCCAGTTCAACACGCCATGGGCGTGATCCGTTCAAGTCATGGGCAGCCCGCCTGATCAGGCCTCAAAGGACCGAATCGGTTTGGACGACACTAAATTAAACACTGGTTAACACTACTTTCGGCGAGTATTCACTCTGTCGCGGTGAAGTCGACGCACTCAATCGAAAGAATGCGGCCTCACATCGTCAATCCCATGGCCGCCTCGCGTCCTTGGAAAGATTGTGCGGGGTCGGTTCGACGTCGGCATGATGCCCGACCACCCGTCCCCGAACCTTTGGAAGGCAGCCTGTCCGCCCGACATTTCGCAAGCTTTGCAGAGCCTTGCGCATCAGTGGCTGAATCCCGCCGGTTGATGCCCCTATGCTGCCCTATTTTTGCCACGAATCGACGCAAAGGTTACTGTGTTGAAACGTCGATCACGGGACCAAGGGAGAAACACCGCATGATGGCCGGGCTACTCATCCTCTCGATAGTCTCGGGCGCTGCGGGCGCAGTAACTGCGCTGGCACTGTCGCAACCGTTCTGGGTTGCCCTTCTTGCCTATCCCGTAACCGGAATGATCACGCTTCTTGCGGCCGCTGTCCTGCTCAGCTTCCGCGCAACGCACGCCGCCCGCAAGAACGAGTTCATGCCGGGGGGCCTGGCTGCCGCTCACGCCCGCCCGCGTCACTGAACGGGCTACCTGAAGAGTCTTCACGCGCCATACCGCCAGAGGGGCTTCGCCTGGGTCCGGCTCGTTAGTGGCCAGTGCCACGCAGAACCACGCCAACGGTCGCGACCATCACCCGGATATCCGTGACGAACGAAACCTTCTGCTCGTAGGTCGCGTCAAATTCCGCGCGCTGGGCAAAGGTGGATTCGTTCCGGTCCGACACCTGCCACAGGCCCGTCAGGCCCGGCCGCAGGCTGAAATAGGCGCTTCCCGGATACAGCGACCGCTGCTCGGTCATCATCGGGCGCGGGCCGACAAGGCTCATGTCGCCCTTCAACACGTTCCACAACTGCGGCAACTCATCCAGCGAAGACTTGCGCAGCAGATGGCCGACCACCGTGATCCGCGGATCGCAGGTCAACTTCTGATAGGCATCCCATTCCTCGCGTGCCTCGGTGTTGTCGGCCAGATACTGTTCCAGATGCGACTTGGCATCGGGCACCATGGTCCGCAGTTTCCACAGCTTGAACACGCGCCCGCCCCGGCCAACCCGCTCTTGCAGGTAGAACGGAGAATGGCCGTCACGCGCAACCAGCAGCGCCAGCATGGCAACCACCGGCAGCACGATCGGCAGGGCCAGAACCACAAGAACGATATCAAGAACACGCTTGCAAAAGTTTCTGTAAACCCCGCCGCGGCGCGGCGGTGTCCGGGTCGCTTGCTTCGCGGTCCCGGGACGTTCGAAATCTGTTAAACCGTCGTGAATTCGTGTGCTCATCGTCAGAGCCTCCTGCAGCGGATTCTTTGGCGTAACGCGACCTGTCAGCTTCAAAAGCCGTCAGACGGGTCGCGTCCGAAAACCGGGTCGATACGCTTTTGCGCGGAACCGGGTCAAAAGTGACCCTTAACCGGTGTTCGCAATCCGATGCTGCGCATGAAGGCGCAGACCACCAGCAAGACCGGGCAGCTCGGTCGTCTGGTCTTCGAGAAAAACCTTGTGCAGCATGTCATTCCTACTTGCAGTGTCGGGTCGTTTGGTTCGACCGCGTTCCATTGCCCCCACTTGTTAACTTATCTTAATTTTGACCTTGGTCTAAACGAAAGTTTAGGTTTTGCCGCCGTTGCGTCATAGTTTCGCCTCTATTGCCCCCGGCAACTGTTGATAATTCACAGGTTTCAGGGGCAATCGTTGCTAAATTGGGAACAGGTGCAACTTTTCCCTGCGGCAACTTGGGCGAAATTCTGGCAAAAGTTGGACGCGCCTTCCGATGGAATTCGCGCTCTGGTTGATCCCGACAAAAAGACGGAAACCAACGGTTATTCATTGCAGGTAGAATGATTCGGTTTTCACCACCGCCAGTCGCTGTACTTTTCTGCCTGCCAACAAGATATGCTCCCGCCGCTGCGAGGTCGGCGGCAGCCCGCCGAAGAGCAGAAAACTGCAAATCTTCCGCGCGGATCGCCTTTGGGTTGCAAATCCTCATTGCCGTTTCACCCCAGAAATAACCCGCCAGCTTCAGCACAGACAGGCACGGCGATCAAATCCCGGGGCTTATTCTGCAGCCTGCCGATCGGATGTCTGAAAAGGACAAAATGGTGGGGAAAGTCAGATTCGACCCTCTCCCCTGAAATCGGATACAACAGTCATGACGTTAATCAATCTTACGAAGGACAGGTCATGCTGCGCGTTCTCCGGTCTCACGCCTCGCTCGGCGCCTTGCTCTGCACCGGCCTCCTTGCAGCACCCGCTCAGGCGCAGGATGCCGTGGGTGTGGCCGATCCAACCGTGTCCTGGGGCCTCGCAGGGCTCTCAGACTGGAACACCGCCATCCCCTTGCTCGATCTCGCCCGTACCATGCGTCCGTTCTTCGGTTATTCCGGCGACACCTGGGAAGCGATGGACAATGCGACATTGGCCGAAGGCGGCTATCTTGACGCAGACGGATATCCGATCCGCATCCCCAAAGGGATCGACGGCATCCGCACCATCTGGGCCTGGGAAGAAAACCAGGGCGCAGAGCAGCGCAAAGGTATCTACATCCTGTCCTATCAGGGTCGCGGAACCGTCACCTTCGGTGGCGCCGCCAATGTACTGAACAGCGCGCCAGGCCGGATCATCTTTGAAAACCCCACGGGGGCTGGCTTCTGGCTCAACATCACCAACATCGACCCGGGTGACCATATCCGCGGCCTTTCGGTCCTGCGCGCCGACCATGTCTCTCTGGCCGAGGCCGGTGCCGTCTTTAACCCGAACTGGCTGGCTCTGGTCCAGGATGCCCGTGAGCTGCGCTTCATGGACTGGATGGCCACAACCGACTCGAACGCCATGCGCTGGGAAGACAGACCGCGCCCGCAAGACGCGACATGGACAGAATCCGGCGCTCCGGTCGAACTCATCGTGCGTCTTGCCAATGAAACCGGGACCGACCCGTGGTTCACCATGCCGCACAAGGCTGATGACGACTATATCCGCCAGTTCGCCACCTATGTCCGTGATCATCTCGACCCGCGCCTGAAGGCCCATGTCGAAAACTCGAACGAAACCTGGAACGCTGCTTTTGAACAGTTCCACTGGATGCGCGAACAGGCCATCGCCGAATGGGGTGATGGGGTGTCCGAAGATTGGGAAGCGATCTTCAGCTATCACACGAAGCGTGCCACCGACGTCGCGCTGATCTGGGAAGATGTGTTCGGGGCCGAAGCACCCGCACGGCTGATCAATGTGCTGGGCACTCAGGCAGGCAATCTCTGGGTGTCCGAGGTTCACATCACGGCGCCGGGCTGGAAGGAACACGATCCCGAGGGCTATGTCGACCCCGCCACCGTGTTCGAAGAGCTTGCCGCAACAACCTATTTCGGCGTGTCCTTCATGACCAATGCCGACCTGCGCGAGGAACTTGACCGGCGTATCCGCGACACCAGTGATGCCGCCTATTCCTGGATCTTTGAACTGGTGTCGCAGGACGGCGCGCTCGAAGACTCTATCCCTGCCGTCTTGCGCAACTTGGCAGAACAGAAAGCCTTGGCCAACAGCCACGGTCTGCGCCTCAGTGTCTATGAAGGGGGGCAGCACATCCACCACAGTTTCGCCGTGAATGATCTGTCCGAAGCGCAGGCAGAAGAACTCGGTCGCTTCCTGGCCGAATTCGTCCGCAGCCCGGAAATGGGCGCTCTTTACGCACAGCTTTGGGATGGCTGGCGCGACATCGGCGAAGGTCCTTTCATGCAGTTCAGTGAAATCGGCGTTCCCTCGCGATGGGGGTCCTGGGGCATCCTGTCCCATCCGGGGGACAGGAACCCCCGTGCCGATTTCATTCTGAAACGTCAGGCCGAGGGCGGGTCATGGTGGGGCGAAGGCGGCGGTCCGCAATACCTGCAGGGCCGCACCGAAAGTGGCAGCGAAAGCCCGGATCAGATGACCGGCACAGCAGAGGAAGACTTCCTTGCAGGTCTCGGCGGTGACGACACATTCATCGCCAGTCCCGGCCAGGACGGCATCAATGGGGGCGCAGGCAACGACACCTACAGCCTGCCCGAACCGGCAGACCGCTACACCGTCACGCTCGAAGCTGCTGGCTACCGCGTCACCGGCGCGCAAGGCAGCGCCTATCTGGTGCAGATGGAACAGATCACCTTTGGGGATGGCACCACCCGCACCCTCGATTGACTCATCTTCAGTCTTTGATGATCAAGGATGCGGCAGATGATGCCCTCATCTGCCTGTCAGTAGGCACAGACCGGGCCGGGCGGGCCTGTCGGCCGCTTAAAAAGGATTAACCTTCTCCACGCCCAGCGCGCGCTGCGTGCATACGCTTTGCTGCACGCACGGCTGCACAGGGCGCTGCACGGGGCGCAGCACGAGGCGCAGCGCCGCCCGTTTCGGGCAAATCTCGCAGAACAAAGCGGATAACCGCTCTTAGGCCCAGATAAAAAAGGGGATCACCGGCCCTCTCCCCTCAATCCTCGGCGGTGCCGATCTGCGACAGCGTATCCCCGCGCCCTCGTGCCCGCAGGATCATCGGCACAATCAGCGCCGCCGCCGCCAACACCAGCAGCACGGCCGCAATGGGCGATTGCACCAGCGTCGTCCAATCCCCCTGCGCAATCGCCAGCGCGCGACGCAACTGCTGTTCCGCCATCGGCCCCAGAATCAGGCCCACCACAACAGGTGCGATAGGATAGTTGAACACCCGCATCAGATAGCCCATCGTCCCGAACAGCACGAGCATCATCAGCTCCACCGGAGACGGGTTCACCCCCAGCGTTCCCAGCGTCGCAAAAACCAGAATACCGCCGTAAAGCCAGGGCTGCGGAATCTTCAGCAGCAGGATCCAGAACCGGATCAATGGCAGGTTCAGCACCAGAAGCATTACGTTGGCGACCAGCAAGCTGGCAATCAGCCCCCATACCAGTTGCGGTGCCGTGACAAACAGCAACGGCCCCGGCTGCAGCCCGAATTGCTGAAACCCCGCCAGCATGATCGCCGCTGTCGCCGTCGTGGGCAAGCCCAGCGTCAGCAGGGGCACCAACGTTCCCGCCGCCGCCGCATTGTTCGCGGCCTCGGGTCCCGCCACCCCTTCAATCGCGCCTTTTCCGAATTCTTCCGGGTACTTGGTCATGTTCCGCTCGGTCGCGTAAGACAGGAAGGACGCGATATCCGCCCCCCCGGCAGGCATCGATCCGATGGGAAACCCGATCGCCGTGCCCCGCAACCACGCCTTCCACGACCGCGCCCAGTCCTGCGCCGTCATCCGCACCCTGCCCTTGATGGCCAGCACCCCTGTTCCGGTATCCGGCCCCTGCGCGGCCACGAACAACGCCTCGCCCAGCGCGAACATCGCCACGGCCAGCGTCGTGACCTCGATCCCGTCCAGCAACTGCGGCACGCCAAAGGAAAGCCGCGTCTGGCCAGTCAACTGATCAATTCCCACCATCGCCAAAGCCAGGCCGATGAACAGAGACACCAACCCCTTCAACGCGCTTTCGCCAAAGGCAGCCGAGACGGTGACAAAGGCCAGCACCATCAGCGCGAAATACTCGCGCGGCCCAAAGATCAGCGCCAGCTTCACCACATGCGGCGCCAGAAAGGCCAGCATCAGTGTGGCCAAGAGCCCCGCCACGAAAGACCCGATGGCCGCCGTGGCCAGCGCAGGCCCGCCGCGCCCGGCGCGGGCCATCTTGTTGCCCTCCAGCGCGGTGATGACCGATGCACTTTCTCCGGGTGTATTCAGCAAGATGGATGTGGTCGACCCGCCATACATCCCGCCATAATAGATGCCCGCGAACATGATCAGCGACCCCGCCGGGTCCAGCCCATAGGTCACCGGCAGCAGCAGCGCCACGGTCAACGCAGGGCCGATCCCGGGCAGCACACCGACCGCCGTGCCAAGAACCACCCCGACCAGCGCATAAAGCAGCATCATCGGCTCGAACGCCGTCGCCAGACCCTGCAAAAGAAAGCCGAATGTATCCATCTCAGCGCCCGAAGATCAGCATTTCAATCGGCCCCGCCGGCAGGTTCAACTGCAGCAGAACATCGAAGACCAGATAGATGAACAGGCCCAGCACCAAGCCTGAAACGATCGCGCGCGGGAACCGCCGTTCCCCAAATGCCGCTGCGGCACAGGTGAACAGGATCGTCGCACCCAGCACGAAACCGATGGTATGGATCGTGGCGACCATCACCACCATCCCACCCAGCAACCACAGCAGCGGAACAGGTTGCTGCTTTGGCCGCGGCGGGCCGGGATTGCGCCAGCCTTGATAGGCCGTGCCAATGCCCAGCAGGACCAGAACGATCCCGATCAGACGCGGCACATCCCCTGCCCCCACACCGGAATACCCGGCCTTGGAAGGGATGCGCGATCCGTCCCACAGCATCAGGATGCCGATGGCGATCAGAAAGGCCGCGATGGCAAACGCCGCCCCATCGGGGCGGCGTCCGGTTGCACCTTGCGGTGTCATTGCACCAGACCAATGTCCTTGAGGACGGCGGTCGTGGCCTCGATCTCGACCGCAAGCTGTGACTCAAAGTCTGCGCCAGCAAGATAGGTGTCAGCCCAGCCCTTGTCGGCCAGCGCCTTCTGCCAGCCAGCGGATTTCGCCAGCTTTTCGATATCCGCCGAAACCTGTGCCTTCTGCTCATCGCTCAGGCCCGGAGCCGCAGCGACCATGCGCCAGTTCTGCACCACAACGTCATAGCCCGCCTCGGCCAGCGTCGGCGCGTCCACGCCGTCCAAACGCTCGCCCGATGACACGGCCAGCAGGCGCATCGTGCCCGCCTCGACCTGCGGCAGGAACTCGCCCAGACCGGAAATGCCCGCCGTCACCTGATTGCCCAGGATCGCCGCCGTCGCCTCACCACCGCCCGAGAAGGCGACATAGTTGATCTTGGTCGGGTCCACGCCCGCCGCCTTGGCCAGAAGGCCCACGGTGATGTGGTCCACGCCGCCCGCCGAACCACCAGCCCAGCTGACTGCACCCGGATCGGCGGCCATGGCATCCACCAGACCCTTGATGTCCTGAATGGGCGATGCCGCCGGCACTACGATAGCCACAGCTTCACCCGTCAGGCGCGCAATCGGCGTCACATCGGCCAGCGACACGGGCGAGGCATTGGTCAGGATCGCACCCACCATCACATAGCCACCCACGATCAGTTGCGACGGATCGCCCGAAGCCGATGCCACGAACTGCGCCAGCCCGACCGTGCCACCCGCGCCGGGGACGTTGGTCACCTGAACGGAACCGGAAATCCCTTCGGCCTGCATCACTTCCTGCATGGTGCGGGCAGTCGAATCCCACCCGCCGCCGGGGCTTGCCGGGGCCATGATCGTATAGTCATTCGCAAAGGACGGTGCTGCCAGCGCAGCGGCGAACATCGCGCCGATAAGGGCGTGTTTCATCTTGGTCTCTCCTCCCAAAGTCCCGGCACCTGCCGGGCAAACTGTCACGGACGGCACCTCCTCGTGCCTCCCATGTGCTACACAAGCACATCAACCTGTCATCTACCTGACATGGTCCTAATCGCTAGGTTCCGTCTCTTCGGCCCAGCGGCGCAGCAGCCGCTTGCGCTTGGATTGGTCCAGATAGACCAGCAGGCCGGGGCTCACGCTCACCGGCTGCAACTGCGGGCCAAGAATGGCCTGCATCATCCGCGCGCTGTTGGCATCCGACACTTCAAGCGAAATCGCAGGCAGGCGCAGCTTGCGCGCGAGAATCTCTTGCCCTTCCCGGCTCATCAGAAAGGCCAGAAACGCCTCACCCAGGTCCGGGTTGCGCGCCGCGCGCGGCACCAGCGCAACCCGCGACACAACCACCGTATAATCCTTCAGCAACACCAGCCCGATCTCGGGGCGCTGGCGCGCCTGATCGGCCGCATAGGACCCAAGGATGTTGTAGCCCAGCTTCAACCGACCATCGGCCACCCTGTCGATGATGTCCTGACTGGTGGGAAACACCTCCAGCCCGGCCCGCGCCATGGCGCGGATCAGCGTCCAGATATCGCCGAACAATTCCTCATCCCGCGCCAGAAACAGATATCCCAGCGCAGATCGCGTGATGTCATAAGTTCCCACCGCGCCCCCGCCACCTGGGGGCTGTGCGCGCAGCCAATCCATCAGCGCCAGCCGCGATGTCGGCGGCCCATCGGGAAAGCTGGGGCGGTGATAGACCAGCACCGCAGGCTCATAAGTCAGCGCATAGGCCATGTCCTGCCACTGCGCCCAATCCGGCCAATCCCGCGCTGCAGGCGGTGAAACGGCCCGGGCATAGCCATCATTGGCAAGGCTCATCTGCAGATCCATGCCCGAGGAAAAGACGAAATCCGCCGTCACCCCGGCCCCATCGGTTTCCTCTCGGACGCGGTCACGAATGGCCCCGGTCAGAAGGTCTTCATAACGCACGGCAACATCGGGGTTCTGATCCTGAAAGGCCGTGATCATCGGCGCGGCCAACCCCTTATCCAACGTGGAATAGATGGTGAGTTCCCGTTCCGCCTCTCCAGAGGGCGCTTCAAACAGAAACACCTCCGCCATCGCGGGCCAAGCCACGCCGATCAGCCCCGCAAGAAACAGCGCCATCCCCTTCATGCCAAACAGCTTGCCCCAAGGCAGACCCGTTCACAACGCCGCCGTTCCGCCCTAGTCTGGCAGCCGGAGGCAGAATGCGCATCATGCTTGTCGAAGATGACCGGCCCTTGGCCGAAGCGCTGACCGCGCTTCTGGTGCAATCGGGCTATGCCGTGGACACCGTTCATGACGGAGTGTCGGCAGAAGCACTGGGCGCAACCGAACGCTTCGATCTGGTCATACTCGACCTCAATCTGCCAGAAATGGACGGGCTGTCCGTGCTGCGCGCCTTGCGCGCCCGGTCGGATGATGCCGCCGTGCTGATCCTGACAGCGCGCGGCGCGCCCGAAGATCGCGTGCGCGGGCTGAACCTCGGCGCCGATGATTATCTCTCCAAACCCTTCGACGTGGCAGAATTCGAGGCGCGCGTCAGATCCCTTTTGCGTCGGCAGGCAGGTCTGCGCGCCTCCACCCTGACCGTGGGCGCGGTGACGCTGGATCTGATCTCGCGCCGCCTCTCTGCCCCATCCGGCCCGATCGACCTTCCCGCCCGCGAACTGGCGCTGGTGGAATTGCTGTTCACCCGTGCGGGCAAGGTGGTCAGCAAGGAAACCATCGTCCAGTCGCTCACATCGCTGGATGACAGCCTGTCCGACAATGCCATCGAACAATATGTCTCGCGCCTGCGCCGGAGGCTTGCCATACACGGCGTGGCCCTGCGCACCGCGCGCGGCATCGGCTATTACATCGACAAGGCCCCCGGCGCATGACGGCATCCCCTGCCATCGGCCGCTGGTCCCTGCGGCGCAGATTGCTGGGCTGGTTGTTCCTGTCGACGGCGCTGCTGGGCCTTGCCGCCCTGCTCGATACCTGGGGTGAGGCCCGGCGCACCGCGCAAAGCGTGTCAGACCGCGTGCTGGCCGGGTCGGCGCTGGCCATCGCCGAACGGATCAGCGTCGATCTCTCCGGCACGCTTGAGGTGGACATCCCCTTTTCCGCGCTCGACATGCTGGCCTCTGCTGCCGAGGATCAGGTGTTTTACCGCGTCGACGGGCCGGACGGGTTTCTCACCGGATATGAGGCGCTGGCCTTCGTGCCGCGCACGCAAGACGACAACACGGCCTTCACCGATGGACAATTCGGCGCAACGCCCATCCGCATCGCCACCCTTTACGGGCAGGTCTCCACGGGCGAGGATTTTCTGCCCTATTCGGTCACCGTGGCCGAATCCACCCGCGCCCGCGATGCGCTGGCACGCACCATCCTGATCCGCTCTGCCCTGCGCCTGACCGGGCTTGCCATCGGCGCGGCGCTGATCGTGTGGTTCACGGTAACGCGCGCGTTGCGGCCATTGGACCGGCTGGCGCAGACGCTGTCGACACGGGCACCCGATGACCTCAGCCCGCTGCGCGCGGATATCCCCTCCGAAGTCGCCAGCCCGATCGAGGCGATGAACAGCTTCATGGAACGTCTGGATACCGCGGTGGCGGCCTTGCGCAACTTTACCGGCAATGCCGGGCATCAGTTGCGCACACCACTGGCCACCGTCCGCGCCCAACTGGCGCTGATCGCCCGCACCACGCCGGATGCCGGACAGGACAGCATCGCCAAGGCAGAGGCCGCACTCATCCGCGCGGAGCGCGTGCTGGCGCAGCTTCTGATGCTGGCGCGCATCGATGCCGCCGCCGCCCGCCGCGCCCTGCCTGCAACCGATCTGGCCGCCATCGCCCGCAGCACCACCGCCGACGCCATCCCCGAAGCCAACCGTTTCGGCCATGACCTAGGCTATGAGGGGGCCGAAACCCTGATCGCCCGCGCCGATCCCGTGCTTTGTGCCGAATTGCTCACGAACCTTGTCGACAACGCCATCCGTTATGCAGGCCCGCAAGCCACCATCACCGTCCGCGCCCTTGCCACTCCCGAAGGGCCGGTGCTGGAGGTTGAGGATGATTGTCCCGGCCTGCCGCCCGATGCCCTGCCCCGCCTGTTGGCGCGTCAGGATCTGCGCTCCGATGCCGAGCAGGGCACGCACGGCCTTGGCCTTGCCGTCGTGGGCGAGATTGCCCGCCTCTTTGGGGCCCGGCTTGAATCTTCTGCCGCGCAGGGCAAAGCCGGGCACGTCATCCGATGCCGATTTCCCGATCCCGGCCGCGATCCCGGTGCTGCCTGATCAGAAGGCCCAGATCAGAATGCATTAACGATCAGGAAAATCGTGGCCTTGGCCAGCGCCCAGACAACGCCCGACACGATCACCATAGACACCACGCCGACGATGGCACCGATCACCACCCACAACCCGTCACGCTCCAGCACGCCAAGCGCCATCAGCGAAATCGCCAGAGCCGGCAGCATGTTGCCCAACGGAATGGGCATGGACAGCACGATGGCCAGCACAAGGCAAATGCCACCGATGATCCGCTCGCCTGTGGCGGATGTCACAAACAGGAACCGCGGCTTCAGCAACCGTTCCAGCCGCGCGATCAGCGGTGTCACCCGCCCGACAAAGGAATTGAAATCGCTCCGCGTCATCGACCGATCCGCAATGATGGCGGGCAACCATGGCAGTTTCCCCAACATCATCTGCGCGGTCAGATACAAAAGCGGCAGACCAAGGATCGACGATGTCCCCGGCGGTGTCGGCACCACATTCGGCAAGGCAAAAAGGAGGATCAGCGCCGCCACGGCGCGGGCATCCATCGCCTGCATCAGATCGGATACAGACACGCGCTCCCGCCGCTCATCAGCACCAATCGCGTCAAGGATCTGCGAGAACCGCTTCTTCCCCTCGGGCTGTGCACCCTCGATCTTGCCAAACCGCCGTGCAATCTTTCGTCCCTTGCCCATCGGGCCAACGTCCCCTCATCTCACCCGAACAGACTTCGTCGCTTGGGCAGGCCAGCGCAACCCCATGGCTGCGTTGCTATCATACAAACCTGTTGTCACGGGATCACTTCAAAGCGGTCCACATCCACCATGCCGTGATCCGTGATCTTCAGGTGCGGGATCACGGGCAGCGCCAGAAAGGCCAGTTGCAGGAACGGCTCTTCCAGCACCACGCCCAGCCCCGCCGCCGCCGCCCGCAGGGCGACAAGGCGTTCGCGAACGAATTCAAACGGCTCAAGGCTCATCAGCCCCGCCACCGGCAGGGGCAATTCCGCCAGAACCCTGCCCCCTTCCACCACGACAAAGCCGCCCTCAATCTCACCCAGCCGGTTCGCCGCCAGCGCCATGTCGGCATAATCGGCCCCCACCACGGCGATGTTGTGATGGTCATGGCAGACGGTCGATGCAATCGCCCCTCGCTTCAGCCCGAACCCCTTCACGAACCCCGTCGCGCGGTTGCCGTTCTTGCCATGCCGTTCAATCACGGCGATGCGGGTCAGGTCGCGGTCCAGATCAGGCCGTTTGTCGCCATCAGACGGCGCGATGTCATAGGTCAGATGTTCAGTAATGATCTTGCCAGGCAGAATCCCGATCACCGGCGTCTCCACCCGGTTGCCGCCACAGCGGAAATGATGCGGCTCCACCCGCGTGGCCTTCACCGAATACCGCGCCACCGGCGGGATCACCTGCCGCGCGGCAAAGGCGGCATCCGTCACCTCGACCCCGCCTGCGAACACCATCGCCGCATGGCACCCCTCCAGCGAGTCCAGCACGACGATATCGGCACGCTTTCCGGGCGCGATCAGGCCCCGATCCTTCAGCCCAAAGGCCTCAGCCGCCGACAGGCTGGCCGCGCGATAGACCGCCAACGGCTCCGCCCCCAGCGCGATGGCCGTGCGGATCATGTGGTCCAGATGCCCATGCTCGGCGATGTCCAGCGGATTGCGGTCATCCGTGCACAGGCACAAATAGGGCGCATAGCGTTCGATCAGCAGCGGGGCCAGCGCATGCAGGTCTTTGGACACCGATCCTTCCCGGATCAGAACCCGCATCCCCTTGCGCAGCTTTTCCAGCGCCTCTTCTGCACTGGTCGCCTCATGCTCCGTCCTTATCCCCGCCGCGATATAGCCGTTCAGGTCATTGCCGCTGAGAAGCGGCGCATGCCCGTCGATATGCCGCCCCTGCCAGGCCTCCAGCTTTGCCATGCAGCCGGCATCCTGCATCAAGACGCCGGGAAAATTCATGAACTCCGCCAACCCGATCCCGCGCGGATGGTCCATCAGCGGGATCAGATCCGCCGCCTCCAGCCGCGCGCCCGCCGTTTCCATATGCGTCGACGGCACGCAGGACGACAACTGAACCCGGATATCCATCAGCGTACGGCTGGAGGCTTCCAGAAAATAGGTGATCCCCTCGATCCCGCAGACATTCGCAATCTCATGCGGATCGCAGATCGCTGTCGTCACCCCGCGCGGTGTCACGCAGCGGTCGAATTCGAACGGTGTCACCAGCGAGGATTCGATATGCAGATGCGTATCGATGAAGCCCGGCACCAGCACCTGCCCTGACACGTCAATGATGCGCTTCCCCTCATAGGCCCCAAACACACCGACAATCGTATCGCCACAGATCGCCACATCCGTTTCCACCAGATCCCCGGTGATCAGATCGAACACCCGCCCGCCGCGCAGCACCAGATCGGCAGGCACTTCGCCCCGCCCCTGCGCGATGCGGTCTGACAGCGGGGCCTTTGGGGCAATCTGCGGCATGGGCATCACTCCTTTGCCCTCAGCAAACCTCAAGCCAAGGTGATGGTCCACCCCCCTTGCACCCGGCGGCGAAGGATGGTCCACCTGAACCAACGCCAGAGGTGACCATGCGCCCGCTCCGCGGCATTGCCCTGAAACTCGGCTCGGTGCTTGTGTTCATCGTCATGGTGTCGATGATCAAGGCCACTGCCGACCATGTCCCCGCCGGGCAATCGGTGTTTTTCCGGTCTGCCTTTGCGATTCCGGTCATTGTAGTCTGGCTGATCCTGCGGCGCGAACTGTCCACCGGCCTGCGCGCCGCCGCCCCGATGGGCCATGTCTGGCGCGGCTTTGCCGGCACCTGCGCCATGGGTCTGGGCTTTGCCGGGCTGGCCTACCTGCCCCTGCCCGAAGTCACGGCCATCGGCTACGCCGCGCCTCTTCTCACCGTGATCTTTGCCGCCATGTTTCTGGGCGAAGATGTCCGCCTGTTCCGCCTGTCCTGCGTGGCGCTAGGTCTGGTGGGCGTGCTGATCGTCCTCTCCCCGCGCCTGACCCTTCTCGACGGCGGCGCCAACCATGCCGAGGCCTTCGGTGCCCTTCTGGTGCTCGGCGGCGCGGTCTTTGCCGCCCTCGCGCAGGTCTTTGTCCGCAAACTGGTGCAGACGGAAAAGACCCCCGCCATCGTGTTCTACTTCTCGCTCACCGCCACCGTGCTTTCACTGGCAACGCTCCCCTTCGGCTGGGTCTGGCCAGAACCAAAGGAACTCGCCCTGCTGATCGGCGCGGGGCTACTGGGCGGTGTCGGGCAGATCCTGCTCACCTCCAGCTACCGCGAGGCGGATGCCTCGCTCGTCGCGCCCTTCGACTATGCCTCGATGCTGTTTGCCCTTGCCATCGGCTGGTTCGTCTTTGCCGAAATGCCAAGCCGAACGATGCTGATGGGGGCCGCGCTGATCATTTTTGCCGGCATCCTCATCATCCTGCGGGAACGAAAACTGGGCAAGGACCGCGCCGCCCAGCGCAAGGTGACAACGCCGCAAGGCTAGCCCCTCAACGCGGAAAGAAAAAGGGCGGGGAAAACCCCGCCCCTTCCGCATTATCAGCGCGAAAACTTCTTGTACTTCACGCGCTTCGGTTCAATGGAATCCGGGCCAAGGCGACGCACCTTGTCATCCTCATAGGCCTGGAAGTTGCCTTCGAACCATTCGACATGGGCATCCCCTTCAAAGGCGAGGATGTGGGTACACAACCGGTCAAGGAAGAACCGGTCGTGCGAGATGATCACCGCGCAACCGGCAAATTCCTCGATCGCGGATTCCAGTGCCTGCAGGGTTTCCACATCCAGATCGTTTGTCGGTTCGTCCAGCAAGAGCACATTGCCCCCGGATTTCAAAAGCTTTGCCATGTGCACGCGGTTGCGTTCCCCGCCCGACAGGATGCCCACCTTCTTTTGCTGGTCCGATCCCTTGAAGTTGAAGGATGAACAATAGGCCCGGCTGTTCACCTCGGCATCGCCCAGAACCACGATATCCAGCGCATCGGTGATCTCTTCCCAGACGTTCTTGTTGGGATCGAGCGAGTCGCGCGACTGGTCGACATAGGACAGTTGCACCGTATCGCCCAGCGTGATGGTCCCGCTGTCGGGCGTCTCAGTCCCGATGATCATCTTCATCAACGTCGATTTCCCAGCCCCGTTCGGGCCGATCACCCCAACGATCCCGCCCGGCGGCAGCGCGAAGGACAGGTTCTCGATCAACTGCTTGTCACCCAGCGATTTGGAGACACTCTCGAATTCGATGACCTTGGACCCAAGCCGGGGGCCATGCGGGATGATGATCTGCGCCTTGCCGACCAGATCCTTGACCGACTCATCGGCCATCTTTTCATAGGCCGAAATACGCGCCTTGGATTTGGCCTGCCGTGCCTTGGCCCCGGCGCGGATCCATTCCAGTTCCTTTTCCAGAACCTTCTGCTTTGCCTTGTCCTCGCGCGCTTCCTGCGCAAGCCGCTTGGCCTTGGCATCCAGCCATGAGGAATAGTTGCCCTCATGCGGCAGCCCCTTGCCGCGCTCCAGTTCCAGAATCCAGGTCGTGATATCGTCCAGGAAATAGCGGTCGTGGGTCACGGTCAGGATCGTGCCCTTGTATTCGATCAGGTGCTTTTGCAGCCAGGCGATGGTTTCGGCATCCAGGTGGTTCGTCGGTTCGTCCAGCAGCAGCATGTCGGGCGCCTCAAGCAGCAGCTTGCACAGCGCGACCCGGCGCTTTTCCCCGCCCGACAGGGTTTCCACATTGGCATCGTCCGGCGGGCAGCGCAGGGCCTCCATCGCCACGTCGATCTGGCTGTCCAGATCCCATAGGTTTTCCGCGTCGATCTGGTCCTGCAACTGCGACATCTCTTCGGCGGTCTCATCCGAATAGTTCATCGCCAGTTCGTTATAGCGGTCCAGCTTTCCCTGCTTTTCCGCCACGCCCAGCTTGACGTTTTCGCGCACTGTCAGGTTCGGGTCCAGCTGCGGTTCCTGCGGCAGATACCCAACCTTGGCTCCCTTGGCCGCCCAAGCCTCACCCTGAAAATCCTTGTCCCACCCGGCCATGACGCGCAGCAGGGTGGATTTCCCCGCCCCGTTCACGCCGACCACACCGATCTTCACGCCGGGCAGGAAATTCAGACGGATGTTCTCGAACACCTTCTTGCCGCCGGGATAGGTCTTGGTCACCCCGTCCATGTGGTAGACATACTGATACGAGGCCATCTTGCCGCTCCTACGTGAATCCTTGGAATCTTGGGGCGACATGTAGCGATAATGCTGGACAGTGGCAACGTGAGGTGATTGGGGCAGGACGGTTGGGCTTTGCCCCGGAATTTCAGCGGAGGGTGGCGTGCGGGCAGGATTTCCCGTTGCGCGAAAGGGAATGGTGATCGGGCTTCTGGGAGGAAGCTTCGATCCGGCGCATGGCGGCCATGTCCACATCACGCGCGAGGCGCTCAAACGCATGGGTCTTGACCGGGTCTGGTGGCTGGTCAGCCCCGGCAATCCGCTCAAGCAGCGCGGCCCGGCCCCTCTTGCAGACAGGATGGCGCGCGCCCGCTCGGTGATGCGCGATCCCCGCGTCACGGTCAGCGATATCGAGGCACGCCTTGGCACCCGCTACACCGCCGAAACGCTGAAAGCCCTGCACCGCCATTATCCCGGCGTGCGGTTCGTCTGGCTTATGGGCGCCGACAATCTGGTACAGTTCCATCGCTGGGAACGGTGGGAGGACATTCTGCATATGGTCCCCGTGGGCGTTCTGGCCCGGCCGGGCTGGGGCGTGCGGGCGCGCATGTCCAAGGCGGCCCGCATCTACGGGGGCGATCTGGTGGACAGGGGCGAGGTGCTGCGCAACAAACCCGCCCCGGCCTGGTGCTTTGTGAACCTGCCGATGGACGGCTCCTCTTCCACCGCGATCCGTGCACGCGGGGAATGGCGGCGCTGACGCGGCATTTCTTCCGCTTGCTGGATGCCATGGGCTTTGGCTAGTCTCTGCGGGTTGGGTCCGGGGGGAAATGATGGTTTCGCGGCGGTTTGTTCTGGGTGGGATGCTGGCTGGTGTCGCGGCCCCCGCCCTGGCCGAAGGGCTGGCGGTCAGCCCGCGCCCCTTGGCGCGACCCACTGGCCAAACCACCCAAGCCAGATCGGCGGCTGATCCGGGTGCCCTGATCGAAGCGGCGGGCCTTGGCGGTGTCGTGGGCTATGCCGTCGCCGATGCGCGAAGCGGACAGGTGCTCGAGGCGATGGGCGAACGTCAGGCCCTGCCCCCGGCCAGTACCGCCAAAGCGGTGACGGCGCTCTACGCACTGGAAAAGCTGGGCGGCGGCCACCGCTTCGTCACACAAGTGCTGGTCACCGGTCCGCTTCAGGGCGGGCGCGTGAATGGCGATCTGATCCTTGTCGGTTCGGGCGATCCAGAGCTTGATACCGATCGCATGGGCGATCTGGCAGCACAGCTGGCCGCAACCGGCATCCGCAGCATCAGCGGTGCCTTCCTGTTCCACGACGCCGCCCTGCCCGCGATCCCCGAGATTTCCGGCGATCAGCCCGATCACGTGGGCTACAACCCGGCGGTTTCCGGCCTGAACCTGAATTACAACCGCGTGCATTTCGAATGGAAGCGCGCGCAGGGCGGCTGGGGCGTGGCGATGGACGCGCGCGGCGAACGGTTCGCGCCCCCCGTCCGCATGGCCCGGATGGAGGTTGTCCGCCGCCAATCGCCCCTCTTCACCTGGCGCGAACGCGGCGGGTCCGAGGAATGGACCGTCGCCAGCGAAGCCTTGGGCAAGGGCGGCAGCCGCTGGCTGCCCGTGCGAAACCCCGGTGCCTATACTGCCGAAGTGTTCCAGACCCTTACCCGCGCGCAGGGGATTGACCTGCCAGAGCCCAAACGCACCGCACGCCTGCCGCAGGGCGCGCAGGTGGTGGCCCAACTCACCGGCGATCCCCTGCCCGATGTGCTGCGCCGGATGCTGCGCTGGTCCACCAACCTGACGGCCGAGGTGATGGGCCTCACCTCTTCGGGTGCGGGCGGGCTGAAAGCCTCTGGCGCGGCCATGTCAGACTGGACGCGCGCGAAACTGGGGGCAGAGGGGCGCTTTGTCGATCATTCCGGTCTGGGCAGCGACAGCCGGATCAGCCCTGCCGAGATGGCCAAGGCTCTGGTTGCGGCACAGGCCACACCGTCGGGCCGCGGTTTGAAGCCGATCCTGCGCGATCTCGGCATGCGCGATGGCGACGGAGAAGATATCGAAAGCCCGATCTCCGTCATCGGCAAAACCGGCACGCTGAACTTCGTCTCCTCACTGGTCGGATATATCCAACCTCCCTCGGGGCGTGAAATGGCCTTTGCCATATTCTGTGCCGATGCGCCCCGGCGTGACAGGCTGTCTGTCGCCGAACGCGAAGAACCCGCTGGCGGCAAGGCCTGGACGCGGCGCGCACGGCGCTTGCAGGGACAACTCATCGCACGCTGGGCAGGACTTTACGCCTGATGCCCCACACTGGCCTTCAGGTCAGGCCAATCCTTTCCCGATGGAGCCAGTAAAGTTACGGCTTCAGATGCCGCACCCGCGCGCCCCATTCGATGGCCGCCGCATGCAGGCGGTCCACGCGCAACTCCTCACGCACCTCCTCCAGCATCCGCAATTCCACCTCATTGTGGTTGCCGTCCGCCGTCACCACATCGCAGGCCAGCGCATAGGCCGTTTCATTCAGCCGCTCCGGCAACGCCTCGCGGATCAGCCCGAACAGCGCATCCAGCCCATCCTCCTCCTCGAACAGGTCAAAGACGATCTGGCTGATCCGGCGGATGCGGTCGGTGTCGTAATCGGCAAAAACCGGCATGTGATTGACCATGCGCTGGATTGCCACCAACTCGGCCGTCCGCATGTTCTGATCTGATGCCGAACAGGCCACCATCACGGCGATCAGCGCGTCCTGGGGTGACATGGCAGATGTGTCAGACATTGCGCGATTCCTTGGCCTGCGGGGCCGCTTCCCGGCCGTTTCTGGCGGTGACATTATTGACGTGATGCAGGGGCGGCAATAGAGGACGGGGGTTTCCGGGGGCATGGGGCCCCTTGGCGGATGCCAAAGGATGTGAAGCAATGTCTTCCCTGCGCGATGCGGCGATGAAATCGAAAGCCTGGCCCTTTGAAGAGGCCCGCGCCATCCTGAAGCGGTATGAGAAGAAAGACCCGGAAAAGGGGCATATCCTGTTTGAAACCGGCTATGGCCCGTCGGGCCTGCCGCATATCGGCACCTTTGGCGAGGTGGCACGCACCACGATGATCCGCCGCGCCTTCGAGGTGATCTCGGATATCCCCACCCGGCTGATCTGTTTTTCGGATGACGTGGATGGGATGCGCAAGGTGCCCGAAAACGTGCCGCAACAGGACATGCTCCGCCAGCACATGCAAAAGCCGCTGACCAGCGTGCCGGACCCTTACGGCGAATATGAAAGCTTCGGGCATCACAACAACGCCATGTTGCGGCGGTTTCTGGATACCTTCGGCTTCGAGTATGAGTTCATCAGCGCGACCGAGTTTTACAAGTCGGGCCGCTTTGACGACACGCTGCGTCTGGCGGCGGAACGCTATGACGCGATCATGGCGATCATGCTGGCCTCCCTGCGGGACGAGCGGCAAAAGACCTATTCGGCGTTCTTGCCGATCCATCCCGAAACCGGGCGTGTGCTTTATGTGCCGATGAAAGAGGTGAACGCCAAGGATGGCACCATCACCTTCGACGACGAGGATGGGCGAGAGTGGACGCTGCCTGTGACGGGCGGCCATGTGAAGCTGCAATGGAAGCCCGATTTCGGCGCCCGCTGGGCCGCGCTGGACGTGGATTTCGAAATGTATGGCAAAGACCACAGCACCAACACGCCCATCTATGACGGGATTTGCGAAGTGCTGGGTGGCCGCAAGCCCAACCACATGACCTATGAACTGTTCCTCGATGATCAGGGCCAGAA
Source organism: Variovorax paradoxus (assembly GCA_943370085.1). GTDB lineage: Bacteria > Pseudomonadota > Alphaproteobacteria > Rhodobacterales > Rhodobacteraceae > Paragemmobacter. The sequence goes on from CALRPT020000009.1 coordinate 84,929, forward strand.
AATTTCAAAATCCAAGGGCAATGGCCTGACGATCGACGAATGGCTGTCCTACGCGGCCACCGAAAGCCTGTCCTATTTCATGTATCAAAAGCCCAAAACCGCGAAACGGATGCATTTTGACGTGATCCCGCGCGCGGTGGATGAATACCACCAGCAACTCCGCGCCTATCCTACGCAGGATGTCGACGGTCAGGTGAACAACCCGGTCTGGCATATCCACGGCGGCACCCCGCCGGAATCGCACATGATCGTGCCTTTCTCGATGCTGCTCAATCTGGCCAGCGTGGCAGGGGCCAAGGATGCCAAGGGGCTTTGGGGTTACATCCGCGCCTATGCGCCCGAAGCCTCGCCCGAAACCCATCCCGATCTGGATGCGGCGGCGGGCTTTGCGGTGCGCTACTTCATCGACCGTATCGCCCCGACCCGTGTCTTCCGCGCGCCCGATGCCAAGGAACGCGCCGCGATCGAGGATCTGCGCGCCCGCCTTGCCGCATGGGACGGTGGGCTTGACGCGGATGCCCTGCAAAGCATGGTCTTTGCCGTGGGCAAGGACCACGGGTTCGAGCCGCTGCGCGACTGGTTCAAGGCGCTCTATGAGGTGCTTCTCGGTGCCAGTGACGGGCCCCGCTTCGGCGGCTTCGTCGCGCTTTACGGCGTGGCGGAAACCATCGCCCTGATCGACAAGGGTCTGGCAGGCGAATTGCTGGCCTGAAGCCGCGATCTTCACTGCAAATCCAGTCAATTCCGGTCTCCGGGATTGACCCATCGGCGCATCGGTCTAGCCTCCTTTCCGGGGACGTAATCAGGGAGGCCGCGATGCGCCGCATTGCCTTTGGACTATTGACTGCCCTCTGCCTTGCTCTGCCGGTCTCGGCCCAGGAAGACCCGGTTCAGCAAACGATCCTGAACCAGATCGAGGCCTTCAAGGCCGATGATTACGCAACTGCCTTCACCTTCGCCTCGCCATCGATCAAGTCGATCTTCATGTCGGCTGAGAACTTCGGGATGATGGTCAAGAACGGCTATCCCATGGTGCACCGCCCCGGCGCGATCCAGATGCTGGAACAGCGTGAAATCGCCGGGCGGCTGTGGCAGAAGGTGATGATCACCGATCAGTCCGGGCGCACCCATGTGCTGGATTACCAGATGATTCAGGCGGATGGCGGCTGGCAGATCAACGCGGTCCAACTGCTGCCCGAACCCGGCGTCGGTGCCTGACCTGACGGTCCCTCGCCGCGCGCTGGCATGACATCCGGTTAACCCTGCCTTGCTACCCGTTTGCCGGTCATTAACCGGTGAGGGAAAACATGAACAAGGCAGTAACTGACGGGCTGGTCCTTATGCCCCCGGCCTTCGAGGCCGGGCTGAACCTCTGGTCGCGCGAAGATGGGCGGCCCGGTCAAGGCTCATGGGCCAATCAGCCCAATGCCGCCTTTGTTCCGGCCGATCAGGATTTCGGCGGCTGTCTTGAGGTGCAAAAGACCACCGCCACGCTCAAGCTGCGGTGCTTCCAGCAGATCCCCTTTCAGCCGGGCCTGTACCTTCGCGTCACCGCACGGGTAAAATGCCTGTCCGGGCCATTCCCCGCTATCCGCATCGCCGCCTTCGCCGCCGCCGCCAACGGATCGAACGTCGCCGCCGCCACCCAGATCGGCCCGACCGTCGCCATCACCCAATACGGGCAGGTCGTTACGGTGACTGCCATCATTGGGTCGGGCAATCGCAACGGGGTAGACATGGTCTGGGGCACCGCCCCGGCCTTTGGCCATATCGGGATCGACCTGACAGGCGCCACAGGCGGAATCGTCCGCATCGACGACATCCGGATCGAAGACGCAACGGATGTCTTTCACCGCAACATGATGACATGGGTCGATGTGCGCGACTATGGCGCGCGCGGCGATGGTGTCACCGACGATACCGCCGCGTTCGAGGCCGCGGATGCCGCCGCAGGACAAAGATCCGTGCTGGTCTCCGCCGGGACCTACCGGCTTGCGGGCAACGTGACCTTCGAAAGCGATGTCCGCTTTGAAGGCACGGTCACCATGGCCCCCAACATCCGCCTCGCCTGCACCCGCAACTTCAACCTCAACACTTATGCCGCCGCATTTGGCGGCGAGGAAGCCGGGTTCCGCAAGGCGGTTCAGGCGCTGTTCTTCTTTACCGATCATGTCGAACTGGACCTGTCCGGTCGCCGTATCACCCTGACAGCGCCGGTCGATGTTGGCGCGTTGGCGGGCCTTGCCAGCTTTCACCAGCGCCGGGTGATCCGAAATGGCCAGATCGAAGCGGCAGCAGGCTCGGCGTGGACGACCGCGACCGTCACCTCGGTTGCCACCTACGCCACCTCGCAACCCGAAACGCTGACCGGCGTGGCCAACATCGCCAACATCCCGGTTGGCGCGCGAGTGTCCGGCACCGGTGTGGGCCGCGAAGTCTACGTGCGCTCGGTCAACGTCGCCGCTGGCACGCTGACCCTGTCCATGCCGCTTTTCGCGGCTGCGGGCACGCGCACCTTCACCTTTCAACGCTACCGCTACCTGATCGATCTCAGCAGCTTTGAAAACCTCAGCCGGCTCGAACTGCGCGAGATCGAGTTTGATTGCGGCGGCATTGCCAGCGGGTTGATGCTGTCCAAGGTCGGCCTGGCCCTGCGGGTGGACAACTGCGTCTTCAACCGCCCGCGCGACCGGGGCATCACCTCCATCGGCTCTGGCTGCCAAGGCCTGATGGTCGATCTGTGCCAATTCCAATCCAACGAATTGGACATCCCGGCGCAAGATCGCACGACCATCGCCCTGAATGTGAACGCCAATGACGCCAAGCTGCGCGAAAACCGGGTCGTGCGCTTTGCCCATTTCGCCATTCTTGGCGGATCGGGCCATCTTGTCGTGGCCAACCATTTCTTCCAGGGCGATGATGAGGCGGCGGGCCTGCGCCGTGCCGGGATCGTCTTCACCTCGACCCATGCCCGCAGTGTGGTGACCGGGAACTATATCGACAACTGCTTTGTCGAATGGTCCAACGAACACGATCCGGAACCGGGCTTCAACAATGAACTGTCCTTCGGCGGGCTTACGATTTCCGGCAATATCTTCATGGCGATCGATGTCAGCGCGGCGTTCCGCTGGATCGTCGTCACGCCGCGCGGGCCGGGGCATTTCATTAACGGGCTGGTGGTGACGGACAATGCCTTCCGCGTGGTCAATGGCAGCGTCGAGCGTGTGGAAATGGTCGATGACAGCTTTGCCACGCTCGACTTCGGGCGGATGCGCAACGTCACCTTCGATGCCAACGCCTTCCATGCTGTCAGCCAGTTCACGGTCAGCCCGCTGATCATGGAACATGTCCAGACCACCCCTGCCGATACATGGGTGGTCTCACCGGGCCCGTTCATGCCCTTCGGTGGCCGCGCCCGCGCGGTGTCGGGTCTGGTCCCCGAAGGCCCCATCCAATCAGGCAGCAATGCCATCCAATTCGTCCAGCCTCATGTGCTGGTCGAACAGGGAACGGCCCGCAATCAGGTGCATGTCAAATGGCCCAGCGCCGTCCGCGGGCGGGTTCTGATCACCATCAGAACCGACAATCCGACCTGAGCCACGCCGTCAGGGGTCTGAAGATCACAGATCTTCAGACCCCAATCGAAACGCCCGCGCAAAGCCGCCATTCAGCAAAGCGGATTTCGGCGTAAACCGCACAAAGCTGAAATCCCCGAAATCGGCATAGAGCTTCGCCTTCGGATGCCGGGCCAGCCAGGCATCGCGCAGCGCGGGCCGATCCGGCGCGTCTATCGCCACAAAGGCTGCCCGCGCCTTGATCATCAGGCGTGGATGGGTCAGCGGGTCGCCCTTCTCCCCAACCTCCCCCACCATCAGCGCGCAATCCGGGTTGCGGCGCAGCGCCTCGTAATGCGGGGCTAGGGCAGAAATCAGCGTCACGAACCCGCCCTCTGCCGCTGGGCCAAAGGCGATGCGGCTGATCCCGGGAGTTCCGTCCACCGGATCGGTCACCGCCAGCGCCGCAAACCGCGCGCTGGCGATCAGCTCACGCGCCAGGGCACGTGCCGCATCGTCGGCGGGGGCAACGGGATCGGGTCGGTTGGTCATGGCGCGGGTTTCCGATGATTGACAGTCCGGGCAGGCGGGCGTTTGCTGCACCCACAGCCCAGTGGCTAGCACCCGGATCATGACACAGACAACCCACCCCGCACCCGAACCGGAATTCCTGCCCAAGATCCTGACGGTGCTGCGCGAAGGCTACAGCCTGCGCGACCTGCGCGCCGATGCGCTGGCCGGGCTAACCGTGGCCATCGTGGCCCTGCCTTTGTCCATGGCCATCGCCATCGCCAGCGGCGTGGGTCCGGAACGCGGGCTTTACACCACCATCGTGGGCGGCTTCCTTGTCTCGGCGCTCGGCGGGTCGCGCTATCAGATCGGCGGGCCGGCGGGGGCCTTCATCGTGCTCGTCGCAGCCTGCGTCATGGCCATTGGCATCGACGGGCTGATCCTCGCCACCTTTCTGTCGGGCTTCTTGCTCATAGCCGCAGGTGGCCTGCGGCTGGGCACTTATATCCGCTTCATCCCCTATCCCGTCACAGTGGGCTTCACCGCCGGAATCGCGGTGATCATCTTCGCCAGCCAGATCCGGGATCTGTTAGGTCTGTCTCTGACCACCCCCGAACCCGGCGAAATCATCGCCAAGGTCGAAGCGCTCTGGGCCGCCCGCGCGACCATCACGCCCGCGGCCCTTGCCGTCGCCGCAGGGGTCATCGCCATCATTCAGGGGATCAAGCTCTGGCGCCCCGCCGCGCCGGGGATGCTGCTGGCCGTCGTCCTCGCCTCGCTGATCGTCGCTACCCTTGGCCTGCCCATCGAGACAATCGGCACCAAGTTTGGTGAATTGCCGCGCGTTCCCCCGGCCCCTTCCTTGCCTGCGCTGTCACTTGATGCGCTTCTTGCGGCCCTGCCATGGGCCATCAGCTTCACCCTTCTCGGCGCCATCGAATCCCTCCTCTCTGCCGTCGTCGCCGATGGGATGAGCGGCGCGCGCCACCGCAGCAATGCCGAACTGGTGGCGCAAGGCGCCGCCAATATCGGATCGGCCCTCGTCGGCGGATTCTGCGTCACCGGCACCATCGCCCGCACCGCCACCAATGTCCGCGCCGGATCGCGCGGGCCGGTTTCGGGGATGCTGCACGCCTTGTTCGTGCTGGCCTTCATGCTGGTTGCCGCCCCCCTCGCCGCCTATATCCCGCTGGCCGCGCTGGCGGGCGTTCTGGCCGTCGTCGCCTGGAACATGGCCGAGAAAGAGGAATTCTGGCACCTCCTCCGCTCCTCCCGCGCCGATGCGATGGTGCTGATGGTCACCTTCCTGCTGGTGGTGTTTCGCGACCTGACCGAAGGCATCGTCGTGGGCTTCGCTCTGGGGGGCCTTGTCTTCATTGCCCGCATGTCCGACGCGGCCGAAGTCGCCGGGCAGGACGATGCAACCATCTCCACCGAGAATGCCGACCGTGTGGTGATCCGCCTGCGCGGGCCATGGTTCTTTGGCGCGGCCGCGCGGCTGGGATCGGTGCTGGAACGCATCGCCGACCGGCCGCGCGAATTCGTCGTCGACCTGACCGATGTGCCGATGATCGATTCCTCCGGCGCGCGGTCGTTCCTCTTGCTGGCACGGCGCATGGCGCGGCGGGAGGGTGTTCTGGTCGTGATCGGCGCGCGGCCCTCGGTAAGGCAGATTCTGGAACACCACGGACTGGACAAGTTGCCCGTGCGCTTCCTGCCCAACCTCGCCGCCCTTGACCAAGGCTGATCCAAAGGCGCGCTGACGCGCAAGTTTTTTGCCTCGCCTGCGCGCTGCGCGCTTCGGCTCAGGAATGGGGGCGCTGCCCCCAAGCCCCCGGAGTATTTGTGCCAAGATGAAGGGGGCAAGTTTAATCAGAGAAGGGATCGACCGGATACCCCACCCCTGTCAGATACAACCCCTGCGGCGGGCAGACCGGGCCGCAAGCCGCGCGGTCCCGTGCCGCCAGCGCATCGCGCACATCATCGGGCTGCCAGCTTCCCGCGCCCACCCGTTCCAGCGTGCCTACGATGGAGCGTACCTGATTGTGCAGGAAACTGCGCGCCCGCAGAGAGAAGCAATACTCCACCCCGCCCGGCACCGCCTGTTCGGTGATCGTGATCTCGTCCAGTGTCTTCACCGGGCTTTTCGACTGGCACATGGTCGAGCGGAAGGTTGTAAAATCATGCAGCCCGATCAGATGCGCCGCCCCCGCCTGCATCGCCTGCAGGTCCAGCGGGTTCTGCACCTGCCAGACCAACCCCCGGTCATGCGTCACAGGCGCGCGCCGGGCGACCAGCCGGAACAGATAGCGCCGCTCGGTCGCGCTGAAGCGGGCGTGGAAATTCTCTGCCACCCGCGCCACCCGCAGGATCGCGACAGGGGCCGGTTTCAGATGGTGGTTCAGCGCCTCGGACAGGCGGAACGGATCCCAGTTCCGGCTCAGGTCGCAATGCGCCACCTGCCCCATCGCATGCACCCCGGCATCCGTGCGCCCGGCCGCCGCAATCGTGTGCGGCCCCGGTTCCAGCTTGCCCAGCGCGGCCTCAACTGCGGCCTGAACGGAGGGCTGCCCCGCCGCCTGCCTTTGCCACCCGTTGAAGGGTGACCCGTCATAATCAATGAGAAGCGCATAGCGTGGCATGGCGCGGGCCTAGCCCAAGGCGGGCAGGCTTGTCCACCATCGGCTGCGCCAAGGCTACACATCCCCCGCTGCGATCCCTATGTTAAGGCGTCAGACAGGGGAAAAGAGTGGTCCTTTCATCCATCACCGACGGCATTTCTCGCGGGATCGAAGGGGCAACTGCCAGCTTGTCGGAGGCCCTGTTCGAACCCGTGATCCGCCTTGGCGTGACCGGCCTCAGCCGGGCGGGCAAGACGGTGTTCATCACCGGTCTGGTCGCCAATCTGCTGGATCGGGGCCGGATGCCGCAACTCTCCGCGCAAGCCTCCGGGCGGATCGAATCCGTCTGGCTTCAACCCCAACCCGACGTCACCCTACCCCGCTTCGATTATGAAGGGCACCTCGCCGCGCTAACCGGCGATACCCCCCGCTGGCCTGAGAGCACCCGCGCCGTATCCGAACTGCGCCTGTCCTTCCGCGTCCGCCCCGACGGCTGGCTGTCCGGCCTGACCGGGCCGCGCATCGTGCATCTCGATATCGTCGATTATCCCGGCGAATGGCTGATGGACCTTGGCCTTCTGGATAAGACCTTTGCCGACTGGTCGGATGAGGTGCTGACGCGCCTGTCCAAACGGCCCGAGGCGGCCGAATTCATGGCCACCGCCCGCGCCGAGGACGGCTCACTTCCGCTGTCCGAACTCCGCGCGCAGGCGCTTGCCGCGCTGTTCACCACCTATCTGTCCGGCGCGCGCACGGCAGGCTGGGCCGATTGCACGCCGGGCCGCTTCCTGCTGCCCGGTGACCTTGCCGGATCGCCCGTGCTGACCTTCGCCCCGCTGCCCCGCCCCGCCAGCACCCCGCGCGGCAGCCTCTGGCATGAGATGGAACGCCGGTTCGAGGGCTATAAGTCCAAAGTCGTGCGCCCCTTCTTTCGTGACCATTTCGCCCGCGTCGACCGCCAGATCGTGCTTGCCGATGTGCTGGGCGCCATCCATCAGGGGCCGCAGGCGCTGGAAGACCTGCGCCGCGTCATGGCCGATGTGCTGGCGGCCTTTCGCCCCGGCCGCAATGGCTGGCTCACCGCGCTTCTGGGCGGCAAGCGGGTGGAACGGATCCTGCTGGCCGCAACCAAGGCCGATTACCTGCACCACAGCCAGCACCCCGCGCTGACCAATATCATGCAGGCCATGCTGCGCGAGGCGCGCGACCGCGCCGAATTCGCAGGTGCCTTGACCGGAGCCATGTCCCTGTCCGGCTTCCGCGCGACAGTGGAAGAGACGGTCATGCGCGATGGCACCGCACTGGATTGCGTGCGTGGGCGGCTGCAGGATGGCCGCGTCGTCGCCATGTATCCCGGCAGGCTGCCCGACGATCCGTCGCGCCTGCTATCGCCCGCACGGCAGGGGGCGGATCGCTGGCTGGATGCCGAATTCGGCCTCATGGCCTTTGAACCGCCCCTGCGCATGTCGCGCAAACCGGGCGAGGGGCCGCCGCATATCCGGCTGGACCGGGCCATGGAATTCCTGATCGGAGACAGGCTGTGACCGCCGACAAGCCCTTCATCATCGAAATGAACGACACCGCCGATCCGTCGCTTGCCCCGCCTGTGCCGGACCTTCTGCCCGACGGGCGGGTGATGCAGGCCGCCATGCGGATCGGTGCCAAACGCCCCCGCTCTGCATTGGGTCGCTTTGCGATCTGGGCCTTCGGCGCGCTGTTTTCCTTTGTGCTGTCCGTGGCGGCATGGGATTTCGTAACCGGCCTTCTGACCACCAACACGGCGCTGGGAACCGTGGCGCTGATCCTCGTCGGTCTCGCCGTCCTGGCCGCGACCCTGCTTGCGCTCCGCGAAGCCGCCACCTTTGCCCGCCTGGCCAAGCTTGATGGCCTGCGCCTGCGCGCGGCCGAGGCCGCCACTCTGGCCGATGCCAAACAGGTGACCGGCGAATTGACCGGCCTCTATACCCGCCGCGGCGACATGGCCTGGGCCCTCTCGCGCCTCAAGGAACGTCAGGGTGATGTGCTCGATCCCGATGCCCTGCTTCGGCTGACCGAGGCAGAGCTGATGGCCCCCCTCGACACTGCCGCGCGGGCCGAGGTGGAGGCCGCCGCGCGGCAGGTCGCCACGGTCACTGCTCTGGTCCCGCTGGCGCTGGCCGATGTGGCGATGGCGCTGTTTGCCAACTTGCGGATGATCCGCCGCATTGCGGAAATCTATGGGGGCCGCGCTGGAACGCTCGGCTCCATGCGACTCTTGCGCCGGGTGTTCGGGCATCTGATCGCGACCGGGGCCGTGGCCCTGACCGATGATCTGATCGGCTCTGTCGCGGGCGGGGGCGTGCTGTCCAAACTGTCGCGCCGCTTCGGCGAAGGCGTGGTCAACGGCGCGCTGACAGCCCGCGTCGGCATCGCCGCGATGGAGATTTGCCGCCCCCTCCCCTTTGCCGCCCTGCCCCGCCCCGGCGTCAGCCAGACCGTCAGCCGCGCCTTGGCGGGCCTGTTCAACCGGGGCGACGACGCGCAGAAGGTCTGACCCTACAGCGCATCCGCAATCTGGCGGAACATCGCGATATTGCCATCCGCCACGCCCGGTTCTTCAAAGCCGCGATCAGCAGCGTTGACCGCAATCACGATGTTCCGCGCCCGGTCGATCCAGATGTATTGCCCATAGATGCCCTGCGCGTTCACTTCGCCCGGCACCGCACCTTCGGCGATCCACCACTGATAGCCATATCCCGCGCCACTGGGGGCAGTCGGCACGGTCGAGGCCTCCACCCAATCGCGCGGCACGATCTGCTGGCCCTGCCACATCCCGCCCTGCGCGATCATCTGGCCAAAGCGCGCATAATCCCGCGTGGTCATGTTCAGCCCGCCTAGAACGAAACTCACCCCATACCCATCGGTCAGGTAATAAGGCGCGACCTCCACCCCCAGCGGCGCAAGGATATACCGCTCCAGCAGTTCCGGAATATCCTCCCCCGTCGCGCCCCGGATGATCATCCCCAGAACATGGGTGTCGATGGACACATATCGCCACGCGCTGCCCGGTTCCGATGCGCGCTCCTTCAGGCTGGCGGCAAAGCCATCCATCGACTGGCCCAGCGCCAGCACCCGCCCCATACGGTTGATGTCTGACCAGAAATCCAGATAATCCTCGTTGAACGCCACGCCCGAAGACATGGTCAGGATATGCCGCACTGTCGCCCCGTCATAGGCCGTGCCCGCCAGTTCCGGCGCGTATTTCGTCACCGGATCGTCCAGACTGTCGATCTTTCCCTCGGCCAGCACGATGCCGAACAGTGCCGACAGAAAGCTCTTGGCCACACTCCACGAAATCCGCAAATCCTCAGGCCCGGTGCCAAGATGATAGCTCTCATGCACCACCTGTCCGTCCTTCAAGACGACAAGCGCCGTCACGTTGCGCGCGGCGACCCACTCCGCCACCTCAGGCGGCAGCACCGCCTCCGGCCCCTTGGGCAGCGGGCTGGCAGGCTCCTCCCCCCGCGACAGCGCGCGCGTCAGGAACAGGCGATCCATATGGCTGAAATTCTCGACGATCCGATCTTCGGCAAACAGGCTGTTCACCGCCATCAGCCGCGCAATCTCTTCCCGCTTCCACAGCCCAAGCGCGGCGATGATCACCAAGACAACCGCAACGATCCGTCCAAACCTGCGCATCTTTCCTCCGTTCTTTTTCTGCCTGTCGACCAAGGCGCTCAGACGCCGCTTCTGTCAGCGAAACTTGTCCATCAGTTTCTGCATCGGGCTGCGCGTGTCTTGCTGGGGTTCCGGAGGTGCTTCAGGCGGGTCGGTATGCACATTTGTATGCACGCCCGTCTGCACCGGGCGCTGCACCGCGCGCTGCACGTCATTTTTGGGCTCTGCCTTGCCGCGCGGCCCCGCCTCGGTCTTGTCCGAAGACCGTGGCGGTGCGGTCCGCAACGCCACCGCATTCATGAACCGCGCCCCGTCCCCCTCGGCCAAGGCCGCCGCGCCATCGGAAATCCCGCGCAACAGATCCTCCAGCCAATCCTGATCGGCCTTGGCGAAATCGTTCAACACATAGGCAGCCACCGCATCCTTATGCCCCGGATGCCCGATGCCCAGCCGTACCCGCGCATAGGCATCGGTTCCCAGATGCTGATGGATCGACCGCAACCCGTTATGCCCCGCATGCCCCCCACCCGGCTTGACCCGCGCCTTGCCGGGCGCGAGGTCCAATTCATCATGGAAAACCGTTATGTCCGAGGGCGTTAGCTTGTAGAACACCATCGCCGCCCGCACGCTTTCGCCCGACAGGTTCATAAAAGTTTGCGGCTTCACCAGCAGCACCTTCTCCTGCCCCAACCGCCCCTCGGCAACACTGGCCTTGAACGCCGCCTTCCACGGCCCGAACCCGTGATCAGCCGCGATCCGGTCCAGCGCCATGAACCCGATATTGTGCCGGTTGCCCGCATATTTCGCGCCCGGATTGCCAAGCCCCACGAAAATCTTCACGCCACCGCCCCCTCAAAGCCCATCCTTGACCATTGCCGCAGCAGGCAGGCCCGCGCAAGCCCGCAGCGGGGCCCGCAGCAGGGCTTGACGCGGGCCATGCCCTGCCCGACCTTGGCCTGCAGGTCCAAAGGGGGATGGCGTGCGGTATACGGTGGTCTGTTCGGTCAAGGATGAAGGTCCGTTCCTCGTGGAATGGATCTGCTGGCAACGGATGCTGGGTTTCACCGATATTGTTATTGTCACCAACGCCTGCACCGACAATTCGCCGCAACTTCTCGATGCTTTCGCCGCCGCCGGGTGGATCACCCATCTGGTGCACGAAGTGCCTGATGGCAAACACATAACGGGCCGCAAGCTGGCCGCCGCAAAGGCCCTGCCGCAGGTCAATGATGCCGATTGGGTGATGGTTGCGGATGTCGACGAATTTCTTGTCATCCATCCGGGCGCAGGCCGCCTTCCCGATCTTCTGGCCCAACCTGGCAAGCCCTTTCTCGGCATGTCGATCCCGTGGCGGATCTTCGGCACCTCCGGGCGCAAGCTGTGGGAAGATGGCCTGACCCACCGCCAATGCCTGCGCGCGGGTGTCGAAGGGGGCCGCCTGTCCGGCTGGGTCAAATCCATCCACCGCCGCCCCGACTGGTTCGCCCGTCTTGGCGAACATTCCCCTAAACGCCTGCGCCCGCGCCGCCTCGCGCATTGGGGCCGCGACGACATGATCTGGGTGAACCCTGCCGGGGCCGAGGTGACAGGCTGGACGCCGCAGGATGACAGTCTGCGCATCCTGCCTGATGATCTGCGCGGTTGGCAGGTGGCGCAGATCAACCATTACATGCTGCGTTCCGCCGAAAGCTTCACGCTCAAACGTGGCACGCTGTCACCCGTTGCCGGCAAGGATCGCTATACCGACACCTATTTTGACCGTGCAGAACAGAACGCTGTCGAAGACCGCAGCGCCCTGCGCCATGGGGACGAGTTTGACGCCCTGCACGCCGCCGCCATGGCCCTGCCCGGCATCCATCGCCTGCATCACCTGTGCTGCGCCGATTACGTCCGCAGGCTTGCCGCCAAGGCCGAGCGCGATGGTGCCAGCGATCCGCGCCTTGCGCATCATCTGGCCCTTGCCGAAGCCTAGCCAGAAACGAAAAAGGGCGCGTCAGGTTTCCCCGGCGCGCCCGATTTACCGCAATCCCGAAGGATCACTCTTCTTCTGCGGCAACCAGACCCGACGGAGCCGCGATGTTCGCAATCACGAAGTTCCGCGCAATCGTCGGCTTCGCACCTTTCGGCAGAGCCACATCTTCGATGTGGATCACGTCACCGATCACCTTGCCGGTCAGATCAACCGTGATGTGATCCGGGATATCCCCGGCCGTCACTTCCAGTTCCACTTCCGAACGCACCACGGTCAGCGTGCCGCCGCGCTTCAGGCCGGGGCTTGCTTCGTGGTTGATGAATTCCACATGGATGAACAGGTTGATCCGCGATTCATCGCCGACCCGCATGAAATCCACATGTGTCGGCAGATCCTTCACAACGTCACGCTGGACGCCGCGGCAGATCACATGCACTTCCTCGCCGCCGTCAACCTTCAGGTTGAACAGCGTCTGCAGGAAGCGGCCCTGACGCAGGCGCTTGAGCAGATAGTTGTAGTTCAGGTTGATGGGCGAAGGCTCTTTGCCATCGCCATACACGATACCGGGTACGTAGCCCTCACGACGAGCTTGACGAGCGGCCCCCTTGCCTGTCCCCGTCCGTACCGCGGCCAAAAGATCAGGGATCTCACGAGCCATTGGTTCTCTCCATAGAATAAATCCGCCGCCCTCCAAGGGTGTGCGACGCGACCGGGGGGCTATAGCCGCGATTCGCCATGAAGGGAAGCAGGAATCCGGTCGCCGCCGATGGCCCGCCTGTCGCGGGCAGGCTTGCCGCAAAACGGCGCGCGGGCTACCTGCATCAGGCAGGAGATTTCCATATGTCCATTTCCACCACCCTTGTCACGGCTCGGGCACCGATCGCCGCCTTCGCCGCTATGGGTGTGCTCTGGGGCACTTTCGCCGCTGTCCTGCCCGATCTGAAGGCCCAGTTGGGCGCAACGGAATCCGAGCTTGGCCTTTTGCTTCTGCCCACCCCGCTTGCCGCGGTGACTGCCATGTTGCTGGCACCACTTATCGGCGCGGCGCTGGGGCGCATCGCCCTGCCGGTGGCCACGCTCTTGATGGCAGCGGCCTTCGCCCTGCCGGGCCAGACGGCACAGTTCTGGCTGTTTCCACTGGCCATGATGGCCTGCGGTGGGGCGACGGGCCTGACCGATGTGCTGATGAATGCCCGCGTTGCGGCGCTGGAAAATGACCGCGGCCTGCATCTGATGAACCTCTGCCACGCGGCGTACAGCTTTGGCTATGCGGGCGGGGCCATTGGCACCGGCATCATGCGTGGCGAAGGCTGGCCGCCGGTCTGGGTAATGGGCACCATGGCCCTGACCGCCGGGATCTTCGCCCTCATGACATGGGAGCGTGACGGCACCATCCACGGCCTGCGCAAACCCAAGGACGGCACGGCTGGCCGCCTAGGACTGATCCCCGTGATCGGCGGTGGGATCGTGCTGATCGCCTTCCTGACCGAAAACGCCGCCGAAAACTGGTCTGCCCTGCATATCGAGAAAACCTTGGGCGGCAGCCCAGAGGAAGGCGCGATGGGCCCCGCCGCCCTTGCCCTGACCATGGGATTTGCGCGCCTCGCCGGGCAGGGTCTGATAGCCCGCGTCAATCCCTTCCGGCTCTTGATGGGCGGGGCGATCCTTGCCTCCATCGGGGCCTTGGGCGCGGCCATCGCGACGTCACCGATGATGGCCTATGCCGGGTTCATCGTGATGGGGATCGGGTCATCCGTGATCGCCCCCACCGCCTTTTCACTGGTGGGCCGCCTCGCCGACCCACAATCCCGCGCCCGCGCCGTGGCCCGCGCCACGCTCTTTGGCTATTTCGGTTATTTCTTCGGCCCGCCCTCGCTTGGCTTCATCGCGGGCGCCTTCGGCCTGCGTTTCGCCTTCGTCTTTGCCTCGGTCATGCTGCTGGCCGTCCTGATACTTGCCCCGCTGATGGCGCGGCAAAACAGGCTTCAGACGGCCTGATCCGGCCTGTTTTCCCTGTCAGAACGTGCTGGGGGCTCTCAACCCCGAGAGATCTTAAAGGAAATCGCCCTCAAAATCCTTCGGGATCAGCAGGTTGTGCCGCCCCAGCTTGGCCACATCTTTTTCGCCGCACAGCGCCATGGTGATGTCCAGCTCCTTGCGGATCACCTCCAGCGCGGCCGTGACCCCGGCCTCGCCCATCGCGCCCAGCCCGTGGATATAGGCCCGTCCGATGAACGTCCCCTTCGCGCCCAGCGCCAAGGCCTTCAGCACGTCCTGCCCGGACCGGATACCGCTGTCCATGAACACTTCCGTCCGGTCACCCACCGCCCGCACGATGCGCGGCAGCATCCGGATTGCCGACAGCGCGCCGTCCAGTTGCCGCCCGCCATGATTGGACACGATGATCGCATCCGCCCCGAAATCCGCCGCACGCAGGGCGTCGTCCTCATCCAGAATACCCTTCAGGATCAGCTTGCCACCCCACTTGTCGCGGATGCGGGCAATCTTTTCCCAGTCCAGCTGCGGGTCGAACTGTTCGTTCGTCCAGCTCATCAGGCTGGACATGTTGCCCACCCCCTTGGCATGGCCCACGATGTTGCGGAACGTCCGCCGCTTGGTTCCCAGCATCTCCAGCGCCCATTGCGGCCGGATCGTCATGTCCAGAATGTTGCGCAGCGTCAGCCGTGGCGGGGCCGACAACCCGTTCTTCAGGTCCTTGTGCCGCTGCCCCAGGATCTGAAGATCCAGCGTCAAAACCAGCGCCGAGCATCCCGCCTTGCGGGCCCGTTCAATGGCGCTGTCGACGAACTCCTCGTCCTTCATCACATAAAGCTGGAACCAGAACGGCGCCTTTGTATGTTCGGCAATATCCTCGATCGAACAGATCGACATGGTCGACAGGGTGAACGGCACCCCAGCCTTTTCCGCCGCCCGTGCCGCCTTGATCTCGCCATCCGCGCGCTGCATGCCCGTCATTCCCACCGGGGCCAGCGCCACCGGCATGGAAACCTTGGTCCCGATCATAGTGCTGTCCGTGCGCCGCCCCAGCATATCCACAGCCACTTTCTGGCGCAGACGCAGCTCTTGAAAATCGGTCGTATTCTCGCGGAAGGTCTGCTCGGTGTAACTGCCGCTCTCGCAGTAATCGAAAAACATCTTGGGCGTGCGCCGCTTATGCAGGCGTTTCAGATCGTCGATGCAGGTGATCACGGGCATGGCGGCACATCCTGGTTGGATTGGTTACCTTTGCTTACCAATTTCACGCCTTCGCAGCAAGACGCTCAACGCCCCGACCTGCTTACAGCTTACGCGGAACGTCGGTCGCGGCACGGAACTTGCAGCCGTTCCATGCCATGACGCAAAGGCCCGTCTCTGCATGTCCGATCCCCTACTTCCCACGCTGTCCCTCTTTGCCGCCTTGTCCGCCGCGCATCATGCCGCACAGCGGCTGATCGAGGCGCGGCTGCCCAAGGGATTGAACGCCCCGCAATTCACCGTGCTGGAACGGCTGGCCTGGCAGGGCGAGGGGCAAACCCCCGCAAGCATCGCCGAAACCTTCGGCTGGCCCAAAACCACGATGTCGCACACCGTCACGGTTCTGGAAACGCGGGGCCTTGTCCGCTTGGAACCCAATCCACGCGATGGCAGGTCCAAATGCCTCTGGCTCACCCCCAAGGGCCGCAGCCTCGCACTATCCGGGCGCAGTGCGGTTGAGGCGGACCTCGCCACCATAGCTGCCTTGGCCCCCGGCACCGCCATGGAGGGTCTGACGACCGACCTTCTCTCGCTCGCCGGCCGCCTGTCGGAACAGCGCCGCTATCCCGACGCCGCCTGAGGCGCGATCAGGCCGAATGCGCGCCCGCCGCAAGCGCTGCAACATTGGCCAGAACCTCGGCCACGGGTTTGCCCGCACCGATATCCTTCACGATGGCCGACCCGACGACGCAGCCATCTGCCACGCCCGCAATCGCCCGCGCCGTATCGGGCGTGGTGATGCCGAAGCCCACGATGATCGGCAGATCGGTCGCCGCCTTGATCCGCGCCACTTCGGGTGCCACGTCCACCGCCTGCGCCGCCGCTGCCCCGGTGATCCCGGTGATCGAGACGTAATAGACAAAGCCCGACGTGTTCTGCAGCACCTTGGGCAAACGCTTTGCATCGGTCGTCGGCGTGGCCAGACGGATGAAGTTGATCCCCGCTTTCTGCGCCGGGATGCACAATTCATCATCCTCTTCCGGCGGCAGGTCGACGACGATCAGCCCGTCAATTCCGGCCGCCACGGCCTCGGTCAGGAACCGATCCACTCCACGCGAATAGATCGGGTTGTAATACCCCATCAGGACGATGGGCGTCACCGCATCGCCTTTGCGAAATGTCCGCACCATATCCAGCACGGCATCCATCGTCATGCCCGCTTCCAGCGCACGCTGCCCGGCCAACTGGATCGTCGGCCCATCCGCCATCGGATCGGTGAAGGGCATACCCAATTCAATGATGTCCACGCCTGCCGCAGGCAGCCCCTGCATCACGGCCATTGACGTGGCCGCATCCGGATCGCCGCCCATGATATAGCTGACAAAGGCCTTTTTGCCCTCGCGCTTCAACCGCGCGAACGTGTCGTCGATTCTGGTCATTGGCTGGCCCTGTCCCCGAAATGCTCCGCTTCGCGTTTTGCAGGACAGGGGGGCAAAGATCAATGGCCCGACCGCACACGTATTCACCGCCCTTAGTGCACTTTTTCCGGCCGCAACGCCCCGCTCGCTTGCGAAGCCGCGCCGCGCGCCCTAGAAGCCCTGCGACAGTCAGGAAAGGGTTTGAACCATGGGTTTCAAGATGGGGATCGTGGGTCTGCCGAATGTCGGCAAGTCGACCCTGTTCAACGCGCTGACGCGCACCGCTGCGGCTCAGGCCGCGAACTTTCCCTTCTGCACCATCGAACCGAATGTGGGCGAGGTTGCGGTCCCCGACGCGCGGCTTGAAAAGCTGGCCGCAATCGCCGCATCGAAACAGATCATCCCCACCCGCATGACCTTTGTCGATATCGCAGGCCTCGTGCGCGGCGCGTCCAAGGGCGAAGGTCTGGGCAACCAGTTCCTTGCCAATATCCGCGAATGCGATGCCATCGCCCATGTCCTGCGCTGCTTTGAAGATGGCGACATCACCCATGTCGAGGGCCGGATCGACCCCGTGGCCGATGCCGAAACGATCGAGACGGAACTGATGCTGGCCGATCTCGAATCCGTCGAACGCCGCCGCGCCAACCTCGCCCGCAAGATCAAGGGGGGCGACAAGGACAGCGCCGATCAGGACCGTCTCCTCGCCCTTGCACAAAAGGCGTTGGAGGAGGGCAAACCCGCCCGCACACTTCAGATCGCTGCGGATGACCAGCGCGCCTGGCGCTTGCTGCAACTGCTGACCGCCAAACCCGTCCTTTACGTCTGCAATGTCGAAGAGGCCAAGGCCGCCTCCGGCAACAGCCAGTCCGACCGCGTCGCCGCAATGGCCAAGGCGCAGGGCGCCGGAACTGTGGTGATCTCCGCCCGGATCGAAGAAGAACTCGCCCAGCTCCCCGAAGACGAGGCCGCGATGTTCCTCGAAGAGATGGGTCTGCACGAAGCCGGCCTCGATCGCCTGATCCGCGCGGGCTATGAACTTCTGGACCTGCAAACCTATTTCACCGTCGGCCCGAAAGAGGCCCGCGCCTGGACGATCCTGAAGGGCACGCTCGCGCCGCAAGCCGCTGGCGTGATCCATGGCGACTTCGAAAAGGGCTTCATCCGGGCCGAAACCATTGCCTATGACGACTACATCGCCGGTAACGGCGAGTCCGGCGCCAAGGAAGCGGGCAAGTTCCGCATCGAAGGCAAGACCTATGAGGTCAAGGATGGCGACGTCCTGCACTTCCTGTTCAGCGGCTGACCAGTATTGGGCCAAGCCGCCCATCTCGACCGCTTTCCCCCTTGCTCCCACCAAAGACCATCGCTAAACGGATCGGCGGAGCTGTGGCCGAGTGGTCGAAGGCACACCCCTGCTAAGGGTGCAGGCGGGGAACCGTCTCGAGGGTTCGAATCCCTTCGGCTCCGCCACTTGCCCCAGAGAAAGCGTTCTCCCGATCCGGCTGCGGCCGGATTTTTCCGTTGTATTCGGGGGTTACGCGGGAGGGGCTGAGCACTGCCCTTGCTGCCAAGAGGGGCCGAAAGTCGTCTCTCACGGCCGTTACTCTCTGGACCTCATGACTGCGCCATGTCGGTGTTCAGCTTGTAAGGTTCTGCAAGAGAAAGAGTTTCTGCAGCCCTTTATCTGATTTGGGTTCGGGGCCCCTCAGCCAATGTTTTGGGACTGCGGTCGAACCTCGGACGGATCGAACCAACAAGTCGGGCCGGATAGCAGAAAGGGCAGAAAGCCGTCTGACGGCGGTGCGCCGGCGTAGCAAGCAAGTAGAAGCTCAGCTCAGGTGGACCGCAGCGCGCGATCACAGTCAGATCAGCCCTGAGCGCAGGGAGCATTCGTTCGTTGCGGCAGTGCTAAATGACCAGTTCTGGGAAGAGTGAGTCTGTCGAGATTTCGGTGCCATGCGTGTCGAGCACTCCGCTGTTAATCGAGTGCCTGTAGGTTCAAATCCTGTCTAGGGAGCCATCGCCTTTGGTGCGCTACGACGAGATTTTGCGCGCCAGCGTGTGACTTTTCCGTACGCTGCAACCCGACGCGACGAGAGAAGTGGGGTTGATACGGTCAGATAGCTTATACCGATTGAACTGCAACCACGAGCACACCGCTCGCCCCGCCCCCCACGATCAGGACGTGGGGGCCGGGACGATCCGGCCCCGTGACGGAGGAGGATCGGTCGGGGCCGGGGTGATCCTTCATGCTGGGACGGAGAGCGCGGCGACTGCAAAAACAAGGATGGCGGCAAAGGCGGACCAGCCTAATGGGCCTGGCCTGCCATCTTCGCCGATGGGCGTTTCGGCAAGGAAAAGTGCCATGCCTGGATCATGCATGCAGCAATACATCAGGGTGTTCCTTTCTTGGCTTGATCGGATAGGAAAGCCGCATTGGCGGGCATCGCTGGGTCGGATCGGAAGCTTTCGGGCGAGACCACGATGGCAAGCGCCGAAAGATACACGATCCCGAACAGCATAAGCGCGGGATAGCTGGTGCAACGGGTGCTGCGCAGGACTTGTGTCATGCAAACGCCCTCGGCTCGAAGGTCTTGGCGCGGGACAGGATGGGCAGGTTCGCCCGTCTTGCCAGATCGTCGCGCAGGGTCAACGCAGCGGGCCAAGGGCCAAAGCCGCTTGCCACGTTGATATGCCCGGCAAAGCCAAGGTCGATCAGCTCGGCTTCCCAGACATTGGCCAGTTGACGGCTACGCGCAAAGTTCATCCAGGGGTCATTGCGGCTGGCGACCAACGTGGCAGGCACGTTGAGGGGGCGTTCCGGCAAGCCTGCGAAGGAGGCGAGGCGGCGGCTGCAATCAGGATCGGCCGGCGCGACGAGCAATGCGGCAGAAACCTTCAGTTGCGGCCAGCGTGTCAGCATGCGTGCGGCCAGCACCGCACCAAGGCTGTGGCCCACGAGGATGCAGCCCGGATGATTGAGGATCGCGCCAGCAAGTTCGGCCTCCCAAGCCTCATGCGTCGGGTTTGCCCAGTCCTGCTGCTCGACGATCAGGGCGTTTGGGTCGGTCGCGGCCCACCAGTTCTGCCAGTGCGGATCTGGGGAACCATCGAGGCCGGGGACGATCAGGGTCTTGGTCATCGGTTACCTCCAAGGGGGTTGCGACTCAGTTTGCCATATATATCTAGCAAGTTTGTCGTGTATCTTGGTTCCAAAGAAAGGTCTGGAAAGGGAAGCACATTCTCCAGATCAGCCTCAGCGCGACAGCGTGTCCACCGGATAGGCTGTCGTGAACTTCATCCGCTCCATGGCGAAATGGCTGGTCACATTCTTGATCGGCACCGCGTCGGTCAGGCGCTTGTAAAGCCGGTCGAAGGCCATCATGTCGGCTACCGCCACGCGCAACAGGTAATCGATTTCCCCTGCCATCCGGTAGACTTCCATGATCTCGGGGATGGCCTCAGTCGCTTTCGCAAAGGCTTCGCGCCACTCGGTGGAATGGTCCGCCGCCTCGATGCCAACAAAGACCGTCAGGCCGAAACCCAGCTTCGTCGGATCGGCCAGTGCCACCCGCCCGGTCAGAACACCGGATGCTTCAAGTTTCTGGATGCGCTTCCAGCAGGGCGTCTGCGACAGTCCGGCCTTGTCGGCGATCTGCGCGATGGGCAGGGTCGCATCGCGCATCAGTTCCACCACGATCTTGCGGTCGATCAGGTCCAGGTCGATCACGGTTCAACTGCCTCTCTAGCCCGGCTGGTGGGCTTGGAGATCAGCATGCATCAAAACAAAATAAAGTCTACCGTCTTTATCGTGTATGATTTTGGATTGTCCCCACATGCGGCCTGTCCTTTTTTTCTTGATGTTTTATCGCAACCAAATGCGCCCTTGGCTGGGTTTCGTAATCTCGACGTTGATTCTCGTCATTCCTGCGCGTAACTCTGATCCATGATCACGCAGAAGATGAAATACGCCCTGAAGGCGCTTCTCGTCCTCGCCGACGAAGCGGCCAAAGGCCAGCCCGAACCCTTGACGATCGAAGAGATCGCCAAGCGGTCTGACACGCCCAAGCGTTTCCTCGAACATATACTGCTTGAGGTCCGCAATGCCGGTGTGATCGCGTCGATACGGGGGCGGTCTGGCGGCTATATCCTGATCAAGAAGCCGACCGAGGTCTCGATCTCGGAACTCCTGCGCACGATCGACGGGCCGATTGCCCCCCTGCCCTGCCTGTCCCGCCGCGCCTATCAGCGCTGCGAGGATTGCGCTGACGAGGCAACCTGCCGGATCCGCAAGGTCTTTGCTGATGTTTTCTGGTCGTACCTTGTGATGATCGAATCTCTGACGCTGCAGGATATGCTGCGTTCGGGCGCGGTGGCAGAACAGATCATGGGCAGCGCCGCTCGCGCTTAAGTCTCTGGCATAAAAAAGATATTCCGAGAATTGCGCAGGCACTCTGCGACCGGCAAAGAGAATAATCTTCTCTATACACGACAATCTTAAGCGTGAATTTTCCTTTGCAATACTCGACTATCTCTGTCGTTATTAACGCAATGACGGGGACTGATCCCTGCCTGACAGCGAAGGAGACATGTGATGACTGCTGCACTCCACCTTGATCCGATTGGACGGGCCGGACCGGCGATGTCGGCAATGCCGGCCCCGCTGTCGCAGGCCTGTGCCGTTCGTTTGATCGACCGGCGCACGGGGCAAACCCACCGCATCAACGGCAGCCCGCTGGTCCTGTTCACCAGATCACCCGACGAAGCCGTGGCGGAACTGCTGTCCGGCCGCGATGCCACGGTGTGGGAGGCCCGCGTGGAACCCATCGGCGCCGCCCCCCGCAAGATCGGAGGCGGCGCATGACACCCTCCGCCCTCATCCCGCAAACCATTCTCGGCCTTGTGCCCTACCGCCCCCTGAACACCACCCATTCCAGATCTCAGCAGGAGAACACCATGCTTGCCACCATCACCCTCGCCGGGACCGTGACGGCCCAGGGCCCTGTCGTGGACGCCCATACCGATGGCCGCGTCACCATTGCCGATGGACTGCGCCGCCTGACCGGCTGGCCCGTGGCCCGCGCCCTGCGCGGCACCTTGTCGGCCTTCGCGCTGTCCGTGCTGACTCTTGGCGCGGCCCCCGCGCAGGTTCAGGCCGAAACGCTGCTCAACGTCAGCTATGACCCAACCCGCGAATTGTATCGCGAACTGAACGAAGCTTTCGTCGCCTACTGGACCGCGCAGGGGAACGAAGCCCCCTCGATCGAGGTCAGCCATGGTGGTTCGGGCAGCCAGGCCCGTGCCGTGATCGACGGACTTGAGGCACAGGTCGTTACGCTGGCGCTGGCCTCCGACATCGACAAGATCGCCGAGGCGGGCAAGCTGCCCGCCGACTGGCAGGCAAAGCTGCCCAACAACTCCTCGCCCTACACATCGACCATCGTGTTTCTGGTGCGCGAGGGCAACCCCAAGGGCCTGAAGGACTGGGGCGACCTGATCAACGACGGCGTCGAAGTGATCACGCCGAACCCGAAAACCAGCGGCGGCGCGCGCTGGAACTACCTCGCCGCCTGGGCCTGGGCCGAAAAGAACGGCAAGGACCCAAAGGAATTTGTCGGCGCGCTCTACAAGAACGTCCCCGTTCTTGACAACGGCGCCCGCGGTTCGACCACCACCTTTGCCCAGCGCGGCATCGGTGACGTGCTGCTGGCCTGGGAAAACGAAGCCTATCTGGCGCTGAAAGAGATCGGCGAAGATCAGTTCGACATCGTCGTTCCTTCGGTCTCCGTCCTTGCCGAACCCCCGGTCGCGCTGGTCGAAGGCAACATCAAGTCGGACGAACAGCGCAAGCTGGCCGAAGCCTACCTGAACTTCCTCTACACCCCCGAAGGTCAGGCTCTGGCGTTCAAGCACTTCTACCGCGCCTCGGATACCTCGAAGGCCGCGCCCGAAGATGTGGCCCGCTTCCCGCAGCTTGAACTGGTCGACATCGCCTCCTTCGGCGGTTGGGCCAAAGTGCAGCCCGAACATTTCGGCGACGGCGGCATCTTCGATCAGATCTACGTGCCGAAGTAAGGAACCAAGATGGGCAGACCCATGATCCACCGATCCCCCATGCCCGGCCTCGGGCTCAGCATGGGGATCACCCTGACGATGCTCTCTCTCGTCGTCCTCCTGCCCATCGGCGCCCTTCTTCTGAAGGGCGCCAATTACGGTTTGGCGGGCATCTGGGAAACCGTGAACCGCGAACGCGTCTGGGCCGCGCTGTTCCTATCTTTCCGCCTGTCGCTGTTCGCCGCCCTGTTCAATCTGGTGTTTGGCGTCCTGTTGGCTTGGGTCCTCGTGCGCTACCGCTTCCCCGGTCGCCGCATCCTTGATGCCGCCGTGGATCTGCCCTTTGCCCTGCCCACCGCCGTGGCGGGCATCTCGCTGACCGCGCTTTACGCGCCCAACGGCTTTTTCGGCCAAATGGCCGCCGAGATCGGCTGGAAGATCGCCTATACCCAGTGGGGCATCTTCATCGCACTCGTCTTCGTGGGCCTCCCATTCGTCACCCGCACCGTGCAGCCCGTGGTCGAGGAAATCGAGCGCGAGGTTGAAGAGGCCTCCGCCACTCTCGGCGCATCCCGTCTGCACACGATCTGCCACGTCATCCTGCCGATGCTGACGCCTGCTGCGCTGACCGGTTTCGCCCTGTCGCTTGCGCGGGCCGTGGGCGAATACGGGTCGGTCATCTTCATCGCCGGGAACATCCCGCTGGTGACGGAAATCGCGCCCCTGCTGATCATCATCCAGCTGGAAGAGTTCAACTACGACGCCGCCGCGGCCATCGGCATCGCCATGCTGCTGATCAGCTTCGCGATGCTTCTGGTCATTAACCTCATTCAGGTCTGGAGCCGCCGGAGGATTGGTTATGTCTGATGCAACCCTGAACAAGGGCACTTCTGCCCGCTTCCGGTCGGCGACCGAAGAAAGCCCTGCCACCCGCTGGACGCTGATCGCCCTCGCCTTCGTGGGCCTTGCGATCCTCGTCTTCGCGCCCCTCATCGCGGTCTTTGTCGAGGCCTTGGCCGATGGCGTCGCCGCCTCGCTCAAGAGCCTCGCCTCGCCCGATGCCCGCGACGCGATCCGCCTGACGCTGACCATTGCCGCCATCTCGGTGCCGCTGAACGCGGCCTTCGGCATCGCGGCGGCCTGGTTCATCACCAAGTTCGATTTCCGCGGCAAGGCCTTTCTGATCACGCTGATCGACCTGCCCTTCTCAGTCTCACCCGTCGTCGCGGGCCTCTGCATTGTGCTGATGTTCGGCGCGAACTCCGCGCTTGGTGGTTGGCTGGTGGCCCAAGGTTACCCCATCGTCTTTGCGATGCCCGGTATCATCCTTGCCACGATGTTCGTCACCTTCCCCTTCGTCGCGCGCGAGTTGATCCCCGTGATGATCGAACAGGGCCGGGCCGAGGAAGAGGCGGCGCTGACGCTGGGCGCATCGGGCTGGCGCACCTTCTGGACAGTGACCCTGCCCAACATCCGATGGGCGCTCCTCTATGGCGTGCTTCTATGCAACGCCCGCGCGATGGGGGAATTCGGGGCCGTGGCCGTCGTATCCGGAAAAATCAGGGGGCAGACCGCTACGATGCCGACCACAATCGAGATGCTCTATCAGGAATACCTATCGGTCGCGGCGTTCTCGCTTGCCGCCGTGCTGGCCCTCCTCGCCCTTGTCACACTGCTTCTGAAGACCGCTTTGGAAATCCGTCATGCCGACCAGCTTGCCGCAACGCACCGCCACTAGGAGCCCGCGCGCGCAGGCGCGCACAACCTTTG
Source organism: Variovorax paradoxus (assembly GCA_943370085.1). Lineage (GTDB taxonomy): Bacteria > Pseudomonadota > Alphaproteobacteria > Rhodobacterales > Rhodobacteraceae > Paragemmobacter. Next base: position 109,683 of record CALRPT020000009.1, read on the forward strand.
AGAGACACCCCATGCATATCGAAATCGACGAAATCTCCAAGCAGTTCGGCACCACAGCGGCCCTGCATCCGGTGTCGCTGTCCCTGCCCTCCGGCGCGCTGGTGGCCCTTCTCGGCCCCTCCGGCTCGGGCAAGACCACCCTTCTGCGCATCCTCGGCGGGCTGGAGTTCCCATCTTCAGGCCGCGTCATGTTCGACGGGCAAGACGCCACAGGCCTGACAGTGCAGGAACGCCGGGCAGGCTTTGTGTTCCAAAGCTACGCCCTGTTCCGCCACATGACGGTGTTTGATAACATCGCCTACGGCCTGAACGCCCGCCCCCGCGCCAGCCGCCCCACCACGGCAGAGATCGCCCGCCGTGTGACCAAACTGCTGGAGCTGATCCAGCTTCCCGACATCGGCGCGCGCTACCCCAGCCAGCTGTCCGGCGGCCAGCGTCAGCGCGTGGCCCTTGCCCGCGCCCTCGCCATTGAACCCCGGATGCTGCTGCTGGACGAACCCTTCGGCGCGCTGGATGCCAAGGTCCGCAAGGAACTGCGCCAAGGCCTGCGTGACATCCACGACACCACCGGCCTGACCACCATCTTCGTTACCCACGACCAGGAAGAGGCGATGGAACTCGCCGATCTGGTGGTGGTCATGTCCATGGGCCGCATCGAACAGATCGGCAAACCGCAAGACATCCGCGCCCGTCCCGCCACCCCGTTTGTGCGTGAATTCATCAGCGCATGAGGGGTCAAGGCGATCAGCGAACCACGACTGCGACCGCCGTGGCTGATTTCCTGTTCCGCTTCACGACAACCTCGATGCGCCCACAGTCCTTTTGGCCTGCCGGGCGTATTCCATTTCTGGACCAGTGGATTACACCCGGAGGCAAGGTGCGGTCGGCCGGCCCAAAATGGTTTGCGGTCTGGGGCACGGACACGCCGCGCATGCGCCGCCTGAACTGTGTGGTTCTTCCGGCACCCTGGCTATGCCTTGCCGAGGATGAAATGACAGCGCTGTTGTTCGCACAACTGCGCAAGATCGAACCCACCACACCCGAAACACCTATGCTCTCCAATGCCTTGGCCCGCGCCCGGTCACGCCTTCGGCTGGAGATGATGCGCGGCGATTGATCCTGCCGTTGCAAAAGATGTAACTCATGCGGCGCGACCCTCTCTGTCCGTCCCGACCTCTGTTCTATCTGGAGCAGCCATGCCCCTCTCCTCTGTCGTGAACGCCAAAGACCTTGCCGGGCTCGGTCCGGTCCGGCTGATTTACATTCCCGCAGCGGGTGAACAGCCCGAAGGCATGATCTGCGTTCCGATCGACCGTTGGATCGAAAGGGCGAAGCGGACGCTGACAGGTCTTGATGACATCGCCTTCTGGCAGCGCGAAATCGATGCGCTGGGCGTCGGCCCTGACGCGGTCAGCGTGGTTTTCGACGACGGACGCATGACAGAGGCAGCGCGGGTCTGGTTCATCCTGCAGTACTTCGGTCTGCCGGTGGCGGTGCTCAATGGCGGTCGCCCGGCTTTGACCGAGATCCCCTTTCAGGTGCCACGTCAGACAGAGTCTGTCATCCTGAAACCTGGGAGCGGCAAAGTCGGGTTGCAGGACCGCGAAAGGCTGAGGACCGCCTTGCAGGATGTTCAGGTCTTTGACGCGCGATCCTCCGCTGAATTCGAGGGAACGGATTTGAAGGGCAACACCCGTGGCGGGCATCTTCCCGGTGCCGCGCATCTTGCCCATGACGCCCTTCTTGAAGGGTCCTTCCTGCGCCCGGCGGCCGAGCTTGCCAAATTGCTTGATGATGCGCAGATCGACGGCTCCAAACCCATCGTAAGCCATTGCAACGGTGGCGGTCGCGCAGCACTGGCCGCACTTGCTGCTGTGGTTGCCGGACGGGAGAACGTGCATGTCTATTACCTGAGCTTCGCGGACTGGGCCGCTGATGAAGCCTGCCCGATCGCAAAAGGGCACTGAGCCGGTCGGCCACCGCTCACAACGGCGCTTGGAGCGCTAACCGAACTGTCGAGCGCGTCGACTCCGCTTCATTCCCACGCCGAGGGATCCCTTTCTTGACGATACTTCGATGCCGTAGGGGATCAGAACTCTCTTTCACGACCCTCCGACAAAACGCACCTGCCGAAATGCCCCCTGTCTTTGGAATGGCCTGAACCGCGTTCTCCTGTCAAATTACACGACAAGATGAATCGTTTATTGAGGTCCTCCATGTCCCTCCGCATCGTCGGCTTTGCCGGCAGTCTCAGCCGCCCGTCGAAAACCCGCGCGCTCGTCGATCTGGTCACTGCGAAAGCCGCAGCAAGCCTTGGCGCCGTGGCCGCGACCTATGACCTGACCGATCTTCAGCCCGGTCTTGGCACAGCCCAGACGCTGGATGATCTGGACGGTCTGCCCCGCGCAATCGTCGCCTCGATCCTGTCGGCGGATGCGCTTGTGGTGGGCAGCCCGGTCTACAAGGGCAGCTACACGGGTCTGTTCAAGCATCTCTTCGATCTGATCGATCCCGCTGCACTGGCCGGAAAGCCCGTGTTGCTCACGGCGACGGGCGGCGGCGACAAGCATGCGCTGGTGATCGAACATCAGTTGCGACCGCTTTTCGGCTTTTTTGAAAGCTTCACCCTGCCGACGGGCGTCTATGCCTCGGGCGCTGATTTCAGCGACGGGGTTCCGGCATCGCCCACCCTTCTTACCCGGATTGACCGCGCTGTCAGCCAGTTCCCGAAAGGTCTGCAGCACCGGCCCGCCGCCACCGCCGCCTGACGCCAACCACCCTTCACCGAACCCTGCAACCCGCCCTTTGGCGGGACCAATCCCGGCATGTCTGAGAGGACCCAAACTATGCCCAACACACGCAAAATCAGACTCGGCGCCTTCCTTCCCGGCGGCGGCCAGCACATCGCCGCCTGGCGCCACCCAGACAGCCCCGCCGATGGGGCGACCAGTTTCGACTTCCACCTCAAGCTGGCGCAAGAAGCCGAACGCGGCCTGTTCGACGCCTACTTCCTGGCTGACGGCCTCGCCATCGCCTTCGGCGGCGGGATCGAGGGCGGCAATGCAAAAGTCGCAGGGTTTGAACCCGTCACCTTGTTCTCGGCCCTAGCCCCGCTGACCAAGAACCTCGGTTTCATCGCCACCGCCTCCACGACCTATGAGGAACCTTACAACCTCGCCCGCAAGTTCGCGTCTCTGGACCTGATCAGCGAAGGCCGCGCCGGGTGGAACGTGGTGACGACGGCGACCGAAGCCGCCGCCCACAACTTCAACCTTGACCAGCAGCACCCTCATGCCGTCCGCTACCGCCGGGCCGCAGAGCATGTCGATGTGGTCAAGAAACTGTGGGACAGTTTCGAGGACGACGCCTTCCTGCGCGACAAGGAATCGGGCCGGTTCTTCGACCCCGAGAAAGTGCATTACACCGATCACAAGGGCGAACACTTCAAGGTGCGCGGCCCCCTGAACGTCAGCCGTTCGGTCCAAGGTCACCCGGTGATCGTGCAGGCCGGCCAGTCCGATGACGGTCGCGGGCTGGCTGCGGCAACGGCCGAGGTGATCTTCACCGCCCACCAGAAGCTGGACACCGCACAGGAATTCTACCGTGACATCAAGGCCCGCGCGCGCGGCCTTGGCCGCAATCCAGACCATATCCTGATCATGCCCGGCGTATCCCCGTTCGTGGGGCGGACCGAAGCCGAGGCGCGCGAGAAGTATGATCGCCTGACCAGCCTGATACTGGAAGAAGACGGCATTGCCCTGATCAAAGGCCTCACCGGCGGGACACTGGACCTGACAGGGGTCGACCTCGACGGCCCGCTTCCGGCGGTGGAGCCGACTGAAGGGATGAAGTCGCGGCAGGCACTGATCCGCCAGATCGCGGATGAGAACGGCTTCACCATCCGCCAACTATACCAGCATGTCGCCAGCGCGCGGGGGCATTTCACCATCGTCGGCACGCCCGCGCAAATCGTCGACGTGCTTGAGGACTGGTTCCAGAACGAAGGCGCCGACGGCTTCAACATCCTGCCGCCCTGGTTGCCCACCGGCCTGACCGACTTTGTCGATCTGGTCATCCCGGAGCTTCAGCGGCGCGGCCTGTTCCGCACGGAATACGAAGGCCGCACCCTGCGCGAGAACCTTGGCCTGCCCTTCCCCGAAACCCGCTGGGCGCTTTTGCGTCACGCAGCGCACGCCGCGGAGTGATGCCATGACCTTCCAGACCATCGATACCTCGCTCAGTGGCTCTGTCGAAGCCCCTCCCGGTGCAGTTCTGCTGCGGCGGGGGATGGCCGGAGCCGGGGTCGCACTGCGCCGCTACGGCCTTCTCCTCGGGTTTCTGGCCTTCTGGCAGATCGGCTCCACGCAGGGCTGGATCAACCCGACCGTCTTTCCACCGCTGGACAAGATCCTTGCCGCCACATGGACCGGCGTTGTCGGCGGCGCGCTCCTCGATGACATCGCAATCAGCCTGCAACGCTCTGGCCTTGCCTTTGCCGCCGCAGTCGGACTTGGCATCCCGCTGGGCCTGTTCATGGGCCAAATTCGCGCTGTGGAACAGGCGCTGGACCCGATCCTGCAGTTCTTCCGCCAGACCTCGGCATTGGCGCTCTATCCGGTGTTCATTCTGCTGCTCGGTCTGGGCGAGGCATCAAAGGTTTTCGTGATCTTCTGGGCAACGCTGTTTCCCATCCTGCTTGCCACGATCGGCGGGGTGAAAGAAGTAGACCGCAAGCTGATCGAAATGGCGCGGACCTATGGCGCATCCGGTCGCACGGTGTTCCTGCGCGTGGTCCTGCCTGCCTCTGTCCCGTCGATCTTTGTAGGCCTGAGGCTGTCGGCGACCACCGCGCTTCTTCTGCTGATCGCGGCTGAGATGATCGGGGCCAACAAGGGCCTCGGGTTTCAGGTGATGAACGCCCAATACAACTTCCAGATCCCCCTCATGTTCGCTGCGATCTTCCTTCTGGCCCTGCTCGGCCTTGCCGCGAACTTCACGCTCGTGACGCTCCAGCGCCGCCTGTGCCGCTGGGCAGATGCGAACTGATCCCTTCCAACCTCCTCAAAAACAAGGAAATCATCATGACCTTCTCCTTCCGCAACCTGGCCTTGACCACCGCACTGGGCCTTTCCTTCGCCACGGCCGCCAGCGCCGAGGTGACCATCCGCTACCTTGCCAGCCAAGGCGGCCTGAACGCTCATGAACTGGCAGCGGAACTGGGCTATTTCGAAGGCACGGGCATCACGCTGGAAAACGTGGGCTATGCGCAGGGCGGCCCTGCCTCACTCGTGGCGCTTGCCGGGGGCAGCGTAGAGCTTGGCTCTGCGGCGACCGCCGCCGTCCTGAACTCCATCGCTGCAGGGAATGATTTCGTCGCGGCCTATCCGTCGAACGGGATCAACGATCAGGCGCAGTCGATTTTCTATGTGCTGGAAGACAGCCCGATCAAGACTATCGAAGACCTGCAGGGAAAGACCATCGCCGTGAACACACTGGGCGCACATCTGGATTACGTCGTGCGTGAGGCGCTGCACCAGAAAGGTCTGCCCCAGGATGCCGCTAGCCTCATCGTCGTGCCGGGGCCGCAACTGGAACAGGTGCTGCGGTCAGAACAGGTCGACGTATCGGCCTTCGGTTACTGGCAGACCACCTTCGAGGGCGCGGCACGTCAGGCAGGCGGTTTGCGTGCCGTGTTTGACGATACCGACATCATCGGTGAAATCGCGGGCGGCTTCGTTGTGCTGCGCCGTGACTGGATCGAGGCGCATCCTGACGAAGCGAAAGCATTTGTTGAAGGTTCGGCCAAGGCACTCGACTATGCGCGTGAAAATCCGGAAGAGACCAAGCCCATCTTCGCCAAAGTGCTGGCCGATCGCGGCGAAAATCCCGAGGTAGCGCAATTCTTCGCAGGCTACGGCGTGCGTGAAGGCGGGCTTGCGGTGGAGCGCGATGTGCAGTTCTGGATTGACGTGCTGGAGCGTGAAGGCACGGTCGAACAGGGCAAGCTGGTGGCCAAGGACATCCTCTACACCACCGGCGACTCGCCGGTCAGCAACTGACGAGACGGCGATGAGCGTGGTGGACACTGCCCGCCGCGGAGAGGTCACGATCCGTGACCTCTCCAAATCCTTCACCCTCAACGGGCGCAGGCTGGATGTGCTGCGCGGGATAGACTTGGAGATACGGGGCGGCGAGGCAATCGCCATAGTCGGCCCCTCTGGCTGCGGCAAGACAACGCTTTTGCGCATTTTGGCAGGGCTCGAGGAACCGGATCGGGGTGGCGTGCTGATCGATGGCGCTCCGGTTCATGGCATCGGCAACCAACGCGCGGTGATCTTTCAGGAACCACGCCTGCTGCCATGGCTCACGGTCAGGCAGAATGTGGCCTTCGGGCTGGAGGTCCGTGGCACAGCGGCCGTGCAGGCCGCCGACCGCGCGGGCCATTACATCCGCCTTGTCGGTTTGGCTGGGTTTGAGGACGCCTATCCGCGCCAACTTTCCGGTGGGATGGCACAGCGGGTGGGTATCGCCCGTGCCCTTACGGTGCAGCCAGAGATCCTGTTGCTCGATGAGCCCCTCGGCGCGCTAGACGCGATGACGAAGCTCACGATGCAGGAAGAGCTGGCCCGCATCTGGCGCGAAGAGGGCGTGACGATGATCCTCGTCACCCACGATCTCGAGGAGGCGATCTTCCTTTCCGATCGCGTGCTGGTGATGTCGAAGGACAGCGCCAATCCTACGCGTCTGATCGAGTTGGACCTGCCCCGTCCCCGCGACCGCAGCGCCCCGGCCTTCGTTGCCTTGCGCAAACGGCTTATGGCGGAGTTCGGGCTGCACTGAGTTGCTGCCGGTTTCGTGGAGCCGAGCCGGCAGCGTCTGGGACAATTCCACGATGGACAGTTTCTTCTCGTCACTCAACACCGAACGGGCGGCCCGCAAGGTCTACCGCGCCCGCGGCGAAGTCCGTGCCGATGTCTTCGATTACATCGTGCGCTTCCACAACCCACGCAGAAGACATTCGAAGCTCGGCTACCTCAGCCCCACGGAGTTCAAGGCCCGCGCTGTGGTAGCTTAGCCTGTCCACGAAACCGGCAGCAACTCAACCACACCAAGGACGAACTCAGCCGGATGCCTGAGCATCATCACTGACCGGCACCCGCCCGAGCTTTCAGATCGAGCGGGTGAAACAGACGACGGGCGGTTGGGACAAAGGCTCGCCTACCGTTGCGTTGGTCAGGGCAGGAGATCAGAAAAACCACCCCGTTCCTCATGCCGTCGAGTCTGGTTGACACGCCCGCTATCTGCTTCACAGCCGAAAAGTTACCTCGGTTGCCAGCCGAACAATGACCTGCACAGACCTGATGCAACCAGATCGCGCCTCGCGCGTTACTCCAACGAGATGACCGTCTCGGCCACCCTTGGAAAGGATTTCCCATGCGGGCCCTTGCGTTGCCAATGATCCTTGCTGTCTGCATCGGCCTATCGGCGCCCGTTGCCGCCCAATCCGACTTTGAAAAGATACTCGGCGGGCTGACCCAGGGTCTGCTCGCGCAGGAACAGGACCGAGCGGCCTACGTCGCGGCGCAAAGCGCCAATACCGTCGCCGGCTATCGCAATTATCTGGCAAGATACCCGAAGGGCGCATATCGGACCAATGCCGAACAGGCGCTGGCACGGTTGGGTTCGCCGGTTGAAGGCTCGGCCGGGGCGGCCTCCCAAGTCGAGGCGCGGCTGGGCATCACCTATGTGCAAAGGGTAGCTGTGCAGCGGGAGTTGACGCGGCTAGGCTACCGGACAAATGGCGCTGACGGTGTCTGGGGAAGGAACACCCGAAATGCGATTGCAAACTGGCAGTCCGACAGAGCGGAAGCAGAGACCGGCTATGTGACCGAGGCGCAGTTGCGGGTACTGCTGAGGTCCGGCACGGTGGTTACCCCGCCTGACGACACGCCGCCAACAGGCACCCTTGGCGGTGCCGAGGTGGAAGCGTCCCTTGGCCTGACCCGCACCCAGCGCGTGACGATCCAGCGACAACTGACGTCGCTTGGCCATAATGCCGGAGTGGCGGACGGACTTTGGGGCAGCAGCACGCGTACCGCGATCCGGGCCTGGCAAAAGGCGAACAGAAAGACGCAAAGCGGCTACGTGACCGCCGCTCAGGTTCGCCTGATCGCCGAACAGGCGGGAGGCGCGGTCACGCCAACCCCCACGCCCGATGCCGCCCCGGCCGCATTGCTAGAGGAGCGTCTTCTAGGCCTGAACTTATCCGAACGCGCCGACGTTCAACGCCGTCTGACGCGGCTGGGTTACAACACCTATGGGTCGGACGGTACCTTCGGCGGCAACACCCGCCGCGCGATTGCGGCCTGGCAGGCGGATGAGGGAGCAACGATAACCGGGTATCTGACCGCGGACCAGGTGCGGTTGATCCGGGTGGAAACTGGGGGGTGAGATGCTTGATTGGGAGGTGTAGATCCGACAGGCCTGTGGGGCCAGCAAGTTTGACCGCTTGACGTTCCACTACCAGTCCCGCCGCCCCGATCATGCTGACGTCGCCCTGGCGTTAGAGGTCGTTGTCGGCAGAAAAGGCTGCATCCTTCATTTGATTGGCCACAGAGCCAATCCCGCTTTCAGAGATTACTGATGAATCAAATCTTCCCCACTCCAGACTTCCAAAAAATTGATTTCACTATCAATTTCCCGAAGTGGCAGAAATCTCGTTTGCTATTTGCGTGCGCTTCAATCTGCGGTCCGAGTCCACCATACCAGGAATCAGAAACGCATCAACCAACCACCATACGCCATAGGCGAGTAAAAACACTGATCCGATAATCAGCCAAAAGGTAAAAACGCCCAGCCAAAACAGCACCAGCATAGCAACACCACTTCCGACACGCCCTAGATAAAATCTGTGAGCGCCAAATGCTCCAAGGAAGAACCACAAAATATAGGCCAATCCTGACGAGCGCACCTCGTTTGCAAGTCGTTGCTCTACAAGTTGCTGTTGTTGCGTAGTGAGTGCCATCGATATCCCCTTTGAGGTCCACAAGTGAAATCCGCAAGTCCAAGACGGAACCGACGTCTCTACTATTCGATTCTCGCAAGGCGGCAAGGTTTGTCAACTAGTCTTATGCTTGCACTCGGGCTCACCCGCGCCGGGTTTTCCGTAGGCTGACTGACGCAAGTTTTGCCACCAAGACCTGATGTTTGTTTCGTGCGCAGCTAGTTTCTGCCCGCGACTTTGAGCGAAACCCTAAAACTCGTACTCTGAACGGTCCTGGATCGGGGTCGGCTCAATCAGACCCGCTGTCTCGCTCAAGCGGGACAAAAGCCGGGGGCGACGTCAATCCACGTTCAAGGCAGATCGTCCAGTTTCATTGGATAAACAAGCGAAGCACCGTCCGCCCCGCTGCCCAGAACGTCGACCCACGTATCTGTAGCCTCGTTATAGCGACTGTAGCGTTCGATCTTCTCCAGCAGTTCGTTAACCACGGTTTGCTGCTCCGAAATGGACATGCGCAACCAATCATCCTCGGTGATCGCCATTATCCGCGATTTGTAAGGCAAGTCTTCGATGAACTCGTCAATGGCGACAGCCTCGGCAATCGTTTCCGCTGAACGGCGGCTTACCCGTTCCGGGTTCCGGCTCATGTCGGCGGCCGCTCCAAGCACCTGTTCAAAGAATTTGTCCGGATCAATCACGTTTTCTTCGGCCTTTTCGACGATGATCTTCAGCGCCTCTTGCAGATCTGACAAATCAGATTTGCTCAGCAGTACTCTGATCGACAAAGGCTTCAGCCCCGTCCTGTCGAAGTCACGGTCTGCCACCACCGCTTCAAAAACATCCGGCGCCTTTTCCGATGTCTGCGCGCCAAGCCAGGCAAGTTGCATCGTCCGCCCCGCTGATGCGACCGTATCCACAGATGTAGCGTCTTCCCCTTCCACCTCCGGCAAGGGTTTTGTCGGTCCGATAGGCCCCCCATTCCGGAACGAGGTCACCTGATCCACGATCAACTGACCAACGCGCTGCGCCGTTTCGCGGTATTTTTCGGCATCACCGTCGGCAATTCCAAAATAAAGCGGCGGAGCGTTGGGCAGGCTGGCAAGCGAACGATAGGCCGCCTCGGCACGTGCATGGTCATCTACGCCACTGGCGCTACGCAGATGCATTACTGCGATAGCGGCCTTCAATCGCTCTTTTACCAGCGAATTCAATCCTTCGGCGCTCAACCCGGTCGTCGACAATTCGTCGTCTGCCAAGCGCGGACCCGCATCTGTAACCAGCACGATGAACCGTCCACCAAAGCCTGACCAATCCATCCCTTCCAGCGCCAACTCGATCCCGGCAAAGGAATCCTCACGAAAGTTCCGCGAACTTACTGTAGCTTCGGTCATCCCCTCGATGCCTTTCAGGAAGGCCTCCCCGGAATAGCCATCCTGAAGGGTCACAAAGGTCTTCGCCGCATATTCGAGCCCCGGAACCGCCGTCACGTTGTCGCGATATCCGATCAAACCAAAAGAGACGACATCGGCAGCTTCACTCTTGGCCACATTGGCATAGACCTCTTCCAACGCTGCGCGTGTCGCGTCGATGTAGGGTTGCATGGAAAGCGTTGTGTCCACCACAAACACCACACCAACCCGATAGTTGTTGCGCAGTTCCTCTGGCACTTGCAGCGCCTCATCAGGTCCGGGGATGAGAGATGGGTCCACGGATGCCCCTCCTCCCCCCCCATCGGCACGTGCCACCGCAACTTGCAGCAGGTTCACGAAACTCCCATTCTCGAACACGGCTTCTTCCGCCGAAAGAATGGGCATCACATAAAGGTTCTGCCGCAGATCGACAGCGGTTCGTGGCCCCATCGCCACCACAGTCTCAGAAGGTTTCCCACCCGCCTCTGCCGCTTCTGCCTCCGCACGCAGGGGGGCAGCGGCACTTGCAGGATCTTCGGCCTCGACAACCGAATAGGCACTGTCGAACCCATCAAAGAACATCAGCCGACCAAGGTTCTCAGACCCTTCAAAGGTGGCCACGATGTTCTGCTTCCAATCGATGGCTGCCGCTGCGGGAATATAGAACGGATCGACTCCGGCATCCCCTGCCGCCACCTTCAGCCAATCCCCCTCGCGCGCATAAACATAAAAGGCCTGCAAGGGTCGTAGCATCGCTTCCTCCGCCTGATCCGGCGCAGAATGGCGCGCGACCGCCTCCCGCAACAGCACCCGCTGGTAAAGGCTGGTCTTGCCGTCCATCAAGAGTGGCGTCTCCGCCGTGGCAGCCCCTGCAAGGAACACGGCGACAAGACCCGGAATAACAAGGGGAATTCTTAGGGAAAATGGCAGCAAGGTCATTACTCGGGCCCTCGGTTCAATCGGTTCAAGGTGAAAGGGTCTGCGCAAGACGGCCCAACGCCTCGGCAGCCTCATCCGCGCCAAGCTTTGCAGCTTGTTCGTAATAGCGTCGGGCCGCAGCGGCATTCGGCTCGGGGAAAGGGGATCGCGCAACGTCATGGGTTTCGGGATCATACATTCTTGCAATCATCATCGCCGCTTGTGCCCTGTTCGCAGCAGGCCGTGCCTCGTCCCGCGCATAGGCGATCAACGCCGCCAACGCCGCATTCAGGTTCTCTGTCCCACCTGCGGAAATCTGATCCGCGACAGCCCTTAAAGGATCATCTGCTGCAAGGGTTGCGCGTGCTGTTTCTACCTCGGTGGAAACCGCGGGCTTTGCAACGGTCGTGAAGTACCATCCCCCGAGTCCCAGCGCAGCCACCACGACCGCGGCAGCCGCAAGGATCAGACCGGACCTGCCACTTGCGCCATCTCCACCCTTGGCCTCTATCTTTTCGGGTACCTTGCGACGGTCTCCCGCGTTGTCCTCCGCGGCAATAGCCACTTCAAACAATGCAACCAGATCACCACCGCGCTGCGCCGGATCGGCCCGCAGAAGCGTTTCCAACACGCGCCGCAGTCCCGGCGAAACCTTGTCCGAGGAAATCTTGACATCCAGCCGACGATCCTCGACCGCCGCCATCCCCTTCCCCTCGCCCGGCACTGGCAGCCCTGCCACCTTCATCAACACCAGCCCCAACGCATAGCGGTCTGTAGCTGGCCCGATCTTGTTACCAAACAGCCCGAACTGTTCTGGCGCGCAATAATCCAGCTTTCCGGCAAAGCCCGTCCCGATAATTGATTTGTCGGTTCCGACCGTGTCCGAAGCCAATCCGAAATCAATCAGTTTTGCTTTTGTGACCACCTCATTCGGGATCATGATATTGTCCGGCGCGATGTCGCGATGCACGATCCCAAGGGCATGTATCGCTGCAAGTCCCTGCGCCACACGCAGCCCCAACGCCAACACATCCTGTGAAGCCAACCGCGCACCACGCGCGATGTAGTGCTTCAAAGGCTTGCCATCGACGAATTCCATCACCAGAAAAAGCCGCCCCTCACGATCAAGAAGGGTTGTCTCATAACCGATCACGGCATCATTCTGCACAGACCGCAAATGTGTGGACTCACGACGGAACAATTCCACAGCCTGCCGGTTGGAAGCAAAGTTGGGCGTCATGACCTTGACAGCCACTGGATGGCCCGTGGCCATATTGGTGGCTCGGAACGTCGCCCCCATGCCACCTTCGCCCAACAAAGACTCGATGCGATAGGTGTCCTGAACGATGCTTCCGGGGCCAAGCCCGAGGATCGGCTTTTCCATCCCGCCCCCCGTCAGCGTTTCTGCGGCGCACGAAGCGCAAACGCGGTGTGCTTCAGGAACATGCGTATATCCATCAGGTAAAAGCAAAGCCCCGCAAAGACAAAAGACATTGTGACCCCAAAGATGATCAGCAGAAATCCAAAGATCATCAGCCAGACGGAATCGAACACATTGTCGATCCCCGGAACCCCGGAAAACCGGATCACCATCGCACCCGAGAAACACGATCCAATCACCATCAGGGTCGTTGCGATCCAGACCAGAATTTCAAGCGATTTGTTCAGCATGTCACGCATGACAATGTCCCTTCCCTATTGCATGTCCGCAGTGGCCTTGGCCAATGACTGAAAACCGTCGGTGATGCGGTCCAGATCGGCAAAACCTTCCAGTTGCCGCCCATCAAGATGCCCTTCAAGCAGAGCAAGACAGGACCCGCGCCGCTCTGATCGCGCGCCGATGTCGCTCCGCAGAAAATCGGCCTGCGCGGCCAGCACGTCGGCTGAATACTCAGCACCCAGGCCCTCGACGAAATTCGCGTATTCCACGACCTCGCCCATCGTTCGCGCCTCAAGCAACCGCAATTGCTCAACGGCCGCATCACGTTCGGCCCGCACCTGATCGGCAAGGGCGGCGTCGCCTGCTGCATCAGCCTCGGCCTCCATTCCGTCATAATCCGGCAAGAGCATCTGGATCGCTAGCGCGTTCAGATAGCGCTGCACCGCCTGATCACAGACCATCACTGCCGATGTCATGATCAGCCGGATCAACCGGTCGCGCTGGGTGTTCCGTTCTGCCTGCGCCGCATTGATTACTTCACGGATGCGTTCGATCCGCGACCGGCTTTGCCCATCTGCCGCCTCTGCCGCCATATCTGACAAAAGCTGCAATGCCTCTGCCTCGGTCGCGCTGCCTTTCAGGCCCGCATCCGGCTTTGCCAAGGATTCCAGCGCTGCAATCAACTCTTCCGATTGCTCGGATGACGTGATGGAAAGCGCCGACAGGACCAGGCGCGCCCCGGCAAATCGGTCCGTTGTCGCCGTCATGGAAATCAGGTCAAACGGTGGCACTTCATAACGCGTCGCTGATCCGATGCTTTCAAGCGGGGTCCGTGCATCCCCCCCTCGCTTCACATAACCACCCGCCTGCCCATGTAGACGCCCATGCCGGACCAGCGCAAACGGACTCCCCACGATTTCGGCTGCATTGCCCAGCATGTCGTGCAGCCCCAAAGGATTGGGTTTCAGCGTTCCGATCACCTGCAACTTGCCGCCAGCGCTGTCCGAACCCCCGTGCGCGATGTATTCGGCAACGCTCTCACCCTCGCTCACCGGCGGTAGCGGCGCGCGAAACAACGCATCGGAAACGGCAAGCCCACCCCTTGCCGCATATTCCCATTCCTCTTCCGTCGGCAAACGCAGGAAACCGCGCGTCGTCCCCGTCGCAGGCAGCGCCTCTGGCGCATTCGCAAGCAGCCAAAGGGTATAGCGCTGTGCGAACAGCTCGAAATCCAGCTTGCCCACCTCTGCCATCGGAACGAAGTTCCGTCGCCTCGGCGCGCGTTCCGGGCATTTCGGTTCCATCACCGCCGCAAATTGCGCCTCGGCAATCTCGTATTTCGCCATCCAGAAATAGCCGCGCGCTGTGCCACCCCCGTCCGAAAATGGTCCGGAAACGTAGCTTTTCCGCAATCCATTCAAAAACGGTTGCGCATCTCCCTCTTGACCCAACAGCACCGGCACATCCCCGATCGCCCCTTCCGTATTCGGCGTGTCGATCCGGCGGAAGGTCATTGCCCCTCCACAGGGCATGGGAAGCACCAGATCTCCCTCAGCAGGCTGCGGGTTATAGGTGTCCTGCTCCCAGATGATTTGCGGGGCACCGGTGCCCTCTTGCGACAGTCCAGGCAGGGCCAGCAACAGCCAGCCGATCAAGGAGCCTGTCATCCACCGATACCGCGCCACCATCTGCTCAGCCCTCCCGCAACACGTCATCGGGGCCGATACCGTCAATCGCCCAAAGCGCCCAAAGCGCGGCTGTAACCGCCGTCACCAGACCGATCGCTACCGTTAACGCAACATCATCAAATCCCAGATGCGCCACCGTCTCTCCGGTCGACCCCATGAAAAGCCCATTCACTACAAGGATCATCGCCGCGACTATGACCAGCGTCAGAACAATCCCTGCAAAGACCAGCAGGATGGATTGAACCAATGGCACAAGCCGCCGCGCGCCATGCCGCATTCCCATCAAGGCAAGCAGGCTGAAAGCCAATCGCTGCCGCGCCACCATGCCACGTAAATTTGCGGCCATCGCCGCCCAGAACCCAGCCACTCCCAGCACGGCGATCACCGCATAGAGAAAACCAAGATTCTCTCTGAAACCCAGCAACAGAGCGGCATTCTGCGCCCTCGGTCGCGTTTCCACCCCATCCGCTCGCAAGGCTTCGGCCAGCGGACCGAGATCCTCAAGCGAAGCCGCATAAAGCCGGAACGACGCATAGGCACCGGGCGCGTCCCGCCGTTCAAGCCAGTCCGCAGGGGCGATCCCCACATCGTCGCGAAACCGCTCTGCAGCCAGCAGATCATTCAAGGACAGGAACACCGCCATACGCCCATAGCGCTCTGGCGAAAGAACGGCCAGCACAGCAAACTCTCCCCGTGCTGTCTCACGTTGCCCGTCGATTTCGCGACCGACCAGCATTTCCACCCGCCCCCCGGCAACGACGCCCAGCGCATCGGCCAGCGCGGCAGACAGGATGACTTGGCCTTCCTCGACGAAGGGCACCTCGCCTGCCAACAAAGGATCACCTTCCCCCGAAGGAATCAGTGCAACCGCCTGTTCCATCTGCCGTCCATCCAGGTTGCGCACGGCATTGGCCTGCGCGTTTATCGTCCGCGTCGCGGGTATGACAAAGGCCACGTCAGACCGGGCTGCCATCCGGGCAAAAAACTCAGGCTCATGGCGCCCTGCCCCGGCTGCGATCAATTCGCGATTGGCCGGGTCTTCTACCAGTCGGTCAACCATTTCGTCGATCACACCATTCTTCAAAGCCAGTATCACCAGAAGTGGCGCAAGCCCCCCCACCAATGCCGCAACGAAACACAGGCTCGCCAACCATTCATGCCGCATCTCGCGCAGCGCGATCATCACCACCGCCTTCATGCAACTGCCTGCCTTTCCGATTGCGTTGCGGGTAGATGGAAAAGGCTCACCTGCACCCCCTCAAGATCGCGCACAACCTCATGCCCACACCGCCGCGCATCGGCAAAGGCGCCGCCGGCTACTTTGTGCGAAGCAAGCAGGACCGCAGCCCCCGCTTCCCGCGCAAGCTCTGCAATAAGCAACTCGACCGCATCCGTATTCGCCGGGTCCAACGCCGAAACCGGCTCATCCAGCAAGAGCAGCGCGGGCCGCGCGACGAGTGCCCGCGCCACAGCCGCCCGCTGCCGTTGCCCAACGGAAACCTGATCAGGACGCCGTTTCATCAGATTGGCAATCCCAAGCCTATCCAGAACATGGCGCGCCCAGCCGCTATCCAGAACCAGCCCCGCAAGCTGGGCCGGCAGTTCGATGTTCTCTTCCAGCGTCAGAAACGGGATCAGCCGCGCCGTCTGCAATACAAAACCCAACATGTCTGGTGCAGCAAAGCTGGCACGGTCTGTCGCTGCCCGCTGCCGATTCAGCGTCACCGGCACGGGCCGCCCGGCAAGCAGCAAACTCTCCCCGTCCATTCCACCACCCGGAATGGCCGCCGAAACAAGGCCGAGAACCGTGCTTTTCCCGGTGCCTGACGCACTGTCCAGAACAACGATATCACCCGGGTCCAAATCCAGCGCTTCAATGACCACCGCGAAATCCTCGCTTAATCGTCGGCCAAGATTGCGCACATGAAGGACACTGCCTGCCATCAGCCGCCCTCACCACGGGTGGACCCTTGGCTCAGCGAGAGCGTCTCATTCCCCAGTACGATCTGCGAGGATGAAGTCACCCGAACCGGCTGGTTGGGCACCAACGGCTTTCCCCCCACCTTGGTGAGGTTCGTCGATCCCAGGTCGGTGAGCATGAGATGCCGCCCCTCCAGCCGCAAAAGCGCATGCAACCTGCTCACCCCTGCTGCATCGACCCGTATATCGGCCTCTGGCCCCCGCCCGATCCGCACGCCTTGCTCAAGCGCCCTCCGTCCAACCGCCTGACGTATCCCGCCGCCAAATTGCAAGGTCAGTGCCGCACTGCCACTACTCGGCAAACCCGCAGAGAGCCCCCCCTTTGCCTTTGACCGTTGCAACATCACTGCCACGATCCCGCCAATCACAGCCGCAGCAAGCCCCAGGCTGATCGCCGCCACCGCCCATGTCGGCATGCGGAAGGCGCGCTCGGAAACCGTTGCCGCAGGCCGTTCGATCGGGGCCGTTGCCGTTGGCCCCGAAGTGCAGGCAGCCACCTCGACAAACGGTATCCCCTCTTGCTTCAAAAACCCTGCAATCACCGGCGAACTTGTCGCCCAATAGGTATCATTCGGTTGAAATCCGTCTTCCAAAGCCGCCGCAACCGCGGTGTTCAACCCCACCATGTTCGCGCAGCTGTCCAGCAGCGGGCCACCTGAATTTCCCGGATTGATCGACGCGGTGTGCTGCACGATGTCAAACCGCTCGCTCTGCGGCGTGCCATCGTTCCAACTCGCCCGCATGGTTTTCGAAACGGTTCCATTCGTCAGGGTCGAAATAAAGAAATCCGGGTCTTCCAGCGTGATCCCAAGCGAGTCCGCCGATCCCGGAAAACCCAGAGCAACGACACTCTCCCCCTTGCGCGCCAATGCCGACCGTATGCCCAGAGGGCGAACCTTGTGTCGCGACACATCCCCTGCAGGCACCAGTTCCAGCACGGCCAGATCCAGCCGATCCGAAAAAGCGGCAACCGATGCGTCATAGGCAAAGACGACGCCCTCGTCCTGAAACCCGACAACAACTTCATTTGCCCCTTCAACCACATGTTGGTTTGTCAGGAACAGCAGGGTCCCGTCCCGTGCTCCTGCCCCCAAAACAAAACCGGACCCAGTTCCAAAACCATCCGGGTAAACGGAAAGCACCCGTCCCACGGCCGGGTCCGCGGCCACAGCCACCTGTTCAAGTGATGCGCCCTGCTGCGCCACACTGCCAGTCGGCAGGGCAAGCAAAAGTGCGATCACCGCATATGGCAACAGCCCCGGCAGGCGCATCAGAAGCCTCCTTGCGGAATCAAACCGTATACCGTCGCCGCCACAGCCAGTCCGAGGATCAACCCCAGCATACGAACCACCTTCCGCTGATCATTCGTCAGTTTCTGACCGCCACCCGGACGGTCAGCCTGCGGCGGCACATAGGGTTCGGCTGCGCCCGCCTCGGCAAAACCTTCCGCACGGGCCGCACGGGCCGGCTGCGCCATCATCTGCTCAATCGGCCGGCGAAAATCTGCGGCACTTTGCGGCCTTTCTTTCGCCTGCAGCGCACAGCCCCGGTCAATCAAGTCAAGCAAAGTGTCAGAATATCGCGCCTCCACGCGGTTGCGCCGCAAGTTTTCCCGCACTGCCACGTAAGGATCACGTCGGCCTGCGGTCACTTCCCCAGCGCGCGCATCTGCAGCTTGCGGCAACCCCTGCGACACCAGTTCATAAAGCACCACCGATAGGGCAAAGAGATCGGTCCACGGCCCCTCTTGCGCGCCCAGGCCACGGGGATGCGCCGGAAACTGCTCCAGCGCCGCATACTTCCGGCTCAGCATGGACCCAAGCCCGCTGCCCCTTCCCAATCGGCGTGCTGCCCCGAAATCAATCAGCACCGGCGTTCCGGTGGTGCTGATCATGATGTTCGATGGCTTTATGTCGCGATGAACAAATCCCGCGCCATGCACCGCCCCCAGCGCACGACAGAGCGTGGAAACAAGCTCCTGCACATGCGCCTCGGGAATATGCCCATAGCGTGACACCAGGCGCTGCGACACGCGATCCAGTGGCTCGCCTGCGATGAAATCCATCAGGCAATAGGCAGTACCGTGCTTCTCAAAGGCCCCTCGCACCCGCACCAGCCCCGGCTGACGCGGCAAATCCTTCAGGATGAACGCCTCTTCAAGAAAGGCCTTGCGTCCGATCTCGAATGCCCGTCCCGCTTCCGCCCCCTCGCGCGGCAGCACCACACCCCCGGACGCCCGTCGCGCATATTCGGCTGGAAAATACTCCTTTACCGCGTACTCGAGACGCCCATCTTCGGATCGCGCCCGATAGGTGATGCCAAATCCCCCCTGCCCCAAAGGGACATCAAGGACAAATCCCGCTATCTTCGTGCCTCGGGGAAGCGCATCCGAAGACATGGCTGCCTTACTCCCCTGTCGCGTCGGGCACAGGGCGCGGGCGCGCACGTTTCAAAGCCAGCGGATCACGCCCTGCATCCGAAAGGCCCGCCCCTTCCTCTTGCGTCACCAAGCCATCCGCAGCACCGACACCATCTTCCCCAAAGATCGGAGGTTCGGTCGTTTCGCCCTCTGGCGTCACCTCTGGCACAGCGATCTCTGGGCCGGCGGTTTCTGGAGAAATCATATCTGGCAATGCACTTTCAGGCACTGCAGCCGCAGGCCCCTCAACCGCCCGATCTTGCGGCAAATCCCCTTCGGTTTCAGGCGGAGAAATCAGCCCTCCCCTCTCCAGGGGCACCGTTTCAGGCGCGGGCTCTTGCGTAACTGTCCCTTCTAATGGCTCTTCACTTTCCGGTTGCGCTCGATTGATGGTCGAAGGCCCGCGCGGAACGTCGCGAGGCAAGACCTGTGGCGTTTCAGGTCCGGTGATTGCGGCGTCTTCGGCCACTTGCGTCGGCGCAACATCCCGCCCACCCCAACCGATGGCATAGATAAGTATCCCCAGCAGCAGCGAAATCAGCGCCACTCCGCCGGCAACCCCCAAACTGCCAACAGTCGGCACTTTCCGTGCGGCGTGTGACCGGAACAGACTTTCGGTCGACATCGCTGTCTTGGCGGACGGATCATAACGGTAAACGACAACCGTCGCATTGTCCTGCCGCGGCCGTGCCATTGCCTCGACCGCACTCAACAGGTCAGCGCTCATTGCCTTGGTGTCGGCCCGGTCCGGTTGCGACATCAGTTCAACGATCCGCTTGTCGTCGATCGTCTCCAGGCCGTCACTTGCTGCAAGGATCATATCCCGCCGCTGCAAAGCGATGGCATTGCAATCCACCAGCGCGATCCGGTCACCAATGATGGCCGAGCGCAATGCATTCCTGCGCGGATGCGTCTCGGCCTCTTGTTGCGTCAGCCGCCCTTCGCGGACATGCTCCACCAATTCGCCATACACTGAATGATCGGCATTCAAACGCCTCAGCTGGCCGTCCCGCAACAAGTACAAAACGCTGTCGCCCACGCTCAGCCAGTACAACTTGCCGCCCAGCTTCATCGCCGCAACCAGCGTCGATCCCATTCCCGCCAGTTCCGGCTCACGACGAATTCGTTCTCGCAGAGCGGCATTTGCCGCCTCCAGCGCCTCCACCAGACGATCGGCAGGCTTGGGATTGCGCGACAGGGTGATACAGTGTTTCTCGAACACGTCCACCACCAGACGCGAGGCAACCTCGCCCCCGACATGGCCGCCCATCCCATCGGCCAACAGGATCAGAAGGTCCGTTCCAGGATCGCTTTCATCCTGCCGAATGATCCGAAAGGAATCCTCCTGTCGTTCCCGTGCCCCAAGGATCTGCCTGCCACTGACAAAAGTCATGCCTTGCCGGAACCTGCCTGCGTTGCCACATCGGCCCAATCAAAGCTTTCCGTGCAAAAGGCTGTGAAACGAACAGCCGTGTTCTTTGTCAGCTGAATGGTCGCGTAATTCACCAAAGGCATCGGCATGGCGATGATCTGCCCGTTGATCCTGCTCACATTCTTGCCGGTGCCGGGGACCACCATGAAACTGCGGGATTCATCGTCGTAGATGATCCTTAGATGATCGCGCGACGAAATCTGCATGTCACCAAAAGGCAAAGAGATACGTTCCTCGTCCGAACGGCCGATGGTGTTCAGCCCCGCCCCGATCGTCGCCGAGCGTCCTTGTCCCGGCCCCTGCACGACCACAAGCCAACCCGTGACCGGATCATCCATCGCTGCCGCCTCGTCACCGTCCAGACTACGCCCTATGGCGATCTGCGTCCGGTCGTCATGCTGCGCGCCCTTGCTCAGAATGGTCTTGTCCTCTGACAGACCCGCTGCCGTCTTGCCAGTCCACCCACCCTCAAGGCTCTCGGTGTAAAGCCCGCCCGACGCTGACCCTCCGGCCGCCTCGTCGTCATGTTCCAGCCCTTCAAGCCAGCTCGTCTTGTCCGTCCCGCCCATTGTCATGCTCCTGTCGAATTACCCTGATCCAATTTTGTGTCCGACTGCCGCACCCACGCCTCAGGCAAGGGTAAAGCGAAGCTTGATCTCGCCGAAATGCACCTCATCCCCGGCCTTCAGAACACGCGCATCGGAGATGACCTTCCCGTTCACCCGTGTCTTGTTTAGACTGCCCGAGTCCGTCACCGCAAAGGTATCTGCCCCGCGCCGCTCCAATTCTGCGTGCAGACGCGAAACGCTGGGATCGGCGACAACCACATCGCAGGTTTCCGATCGCCCGATTGTCACCCGCGGCTTGCGCACGGCAAGCCTTTCTCCCGTGTCCGACCGAACAAGAAAGGCCATGGCTGGCAAAGGTGGCGTGACAACCGGTATCGGCGCCGGGTCTGGCGTCAGGTCCAGATCGGGCCCGTCCATCAGCGGCAGCATCTCATCCTGTCCCGCGGAACCACCACTGCGCTGCAACACCGCGACCAGCACCCCGATCAGACCAAGCGCCAATACAGCCGCGCCAATCAGCCACCACAACACCGGATAACCATTCCAGTCGCCTTCATACCAGGCCGGCGGCGTTATCTCTTCCGCTGGGGGCGCCTCTACCTTCGCCGCACCTCCGCGCATGGCAACCGGTGTGAACCGCGCGGTCACCCGCTCCTCATCAAAGACTGCGGCCTCACCCACGCGTGGCTTGCGCAGGATGACGGTGATATCCGCCTCTACCGCAGTGCCCCGCGGCGTGATCAAGCCGCTTTCCCGGATCGCGCCATTCACGCCTGCCACGAACTCCGCCAACCCCGCACGCGCTTCCTCGGTGCGCCCGACGTTGATCCCGCCCGTTGCACCCAGCGATCCTTCGCTCAACGTAGCAAGATAATCTAGGCCAGCCCCGTTCTGGGGCGCGCCCACGGCACGCCAGAAAATCCCCAGCGAAGACACCGCGACTCCGTGTTCTACCGCCGCTGCCGCCACCTCGGCCACCGCGCGCGTACCTTCCTCCTCGCCATCCGACACAAGGATCAGATTGCGCAGCACCGTATCCTCCTGCGCGCCCATGAGGTTGATGGCATCCCGCGTATTCGTCGCAATCCGCGTGTTGGAACCGCGCAGTTCCAACCCCTCCACAGTCCGCTCCAGAAGAGCCCGGTCCGTTGTGAAATCCGTCAGCCGTTCAAGACCTTCATTGAACCCATACAGCGCGACGGGCTGCCCTTCGGGCAAACTCCGCACAAGTTCAAGGATCAGTGCACGCTCTCGCGCCCAGCCCGGCTTGCGCTCGCCGCCCAGACCAGGCGTCAGGTCGATCAGCACCATCGTCTTCGAAAGCAGCAATCCCGAAGCGACCTTGGACAGGTCGGTTTCTATGCCGAACTCTCCGGCCACCTCACCGGTTTCGTCCTTTTCAATGCGCTCCAGCGTCCTGCTCGGCGGCACGCGCAGCAAGCAGCTGTCCGCCGGTGCTGGGGCTACAGGTGCGCAATCCAGAATCGCAAGACCTTGCGCAGGAAAGCGCGTCGCTACCTCGTCGGCGTCCGCCACCGCCGGCGGCTCTTCAGTCGTCGTTTGCGCCACGGCCCGTCCGACAAGGACTGACCCATCCAAGGCGGCCAAATCTGCCCAAAACAGCGCAGACACGGCCAGAACCTTCATCAGGACATCGGTCGTTTTCATTCCGTCTTCTTCCTCATGGCATGGGTGCTGGCAGTGTCGCGCCATCGGCCTCTGCTTCCGACGACGCGACAACCAGCCGCTGGCAAGCGCCGGCTTTTGGACTTATCCGGCCAGCGCACGAATTGCCGCCGAAACGCGGTTCAATTCCGCCCGTGCGACAGAAGGATCTGCCCCGCTGTTCACATCCGACTGCACAGCATTGATCTGATTTTCCAACTGCGTCAGCTGCGCCAGCTTGGCTGGATCACCTGCAACTGCGGCCCGCGCGGCCGAGGCCTGCCCGCGCACCGAAGCAATCTGACTGCGCAGCGCCGCAATGGTCTGGCTGTTAGATGCCGACTGCGACTCAAGCCCGCTGATGCGCGATTGCGACGCTCTGTTGTTTGCGATGATGGCCGCCGCTTCTGCATCCTTCGCCGCGATCTGACGATCATACTCGCCGGACTGCAAGTTGCGCACATTGTCGAAAATGTTGGCTGTGGTCGGATCTGTCGATCCCGTGCAGGCCACAAGACCAAGACCCGATCCGAGAAGGAAGACAAAAGCCGTTTTTTTCATGTCACACTCCAAATTTGCAAAAGGCCCCCACCTGCAACAGGCAGGCAGGGGCCAGAAATCAGTTCACAAGAGCAAGCAACTTGCGGTTACGCGCCAGTCGGTCCTGCGTGCTTGCCGCTGCGCTGTCCACGCTACCAAGCCCCTGCTGGCCTTGCCGTTGCGCGGACTTGATCTCGTTACGCGTCTTGACGATGTTCCGCTCACTGGATGCCAAGGCGGAGTCCACAGCACGCCGGTTCGAATTGATGGAATTCACCCGCGCGTTATACGACGACTTGCTGATCTGGCCTGCGGCCAACTGACGGTTCAAAGAAGTGATCTCGGCATTCTGCGCTTTGACGACGGACCGGAGGTTGGCTTCGACGGAATTCAACCGCGTGCTCACACCGCGCAAATTGGCAAGGATTTGGTCACGCTTGACCAGTTCAACATTCTTCGCGGCAGCCGCGCGCCCCACCTGATTGCCCGCAACGCCACCCGCCAGCCCGCCGACGACTGCACCGCTTGCACAGTCATCGCCATCACCGCCAAGAAGCAGCGCGATCCCGCATCCGGCCAGCGCACCGACAACTGCGCCTTCGACTGTGTTTCGCACGATGATATTGTTTGTAACCTGATTGAGGCTCTTGGCCTCCGCTTCAAGTTTCTTTTCTGCGGCCGTTTTTTGCGATGAGGAAGACAGCGCAACCGAAGATGATGGCTTTGTCGACGCACTACTCGAGCTGCCAGACGTCGTCTCCGTACAGCCTGCAAGCGCGAGACCCACAACAATAAGTACCAAACGACCCAGACCTTGCATGAAAAGACGCTCCCACAATTGTGATATCTACAGGCGGATTTTTGCCTATGCAGAATTGACCCGTCAACATATTCCTGTCCCGCGCAGACCTAAGTCTGGTCCTGGATCAGACCTGCTAGCCTGATTGAAATTGGCATCGGTCCCCTGAAATTCCATTTGAAACAGCAGCATAGAATGGATCCGCCCCGACCACTGCACGGTTTTAATTGACAGCTCGCACAATACTGAAAAACTAATGCGCGTGTTGACGTTAAGAAAAGATCAACGTTTCCGGCAGAAAGCCCTGAAACCGAATCGCGCGACGGGAGATCGTTTTGGTAACTAGGCCGTGGTGGCGTCCGTCTCCTGGGGGTGTCTGGGAAAGATACAAATTGCTTGCCTTCCTTGTGGGCAGCATCAGTGACACCCTGTCGGTCGTCGGCACCGCCGCAGCCTTTTTCGGCCTGACACTGTCACAGACCAACACCAACATTCCCCATATTCCGATTGAGAACTCCCCTTTCCCGGTGCGCTTGGTTGTGTTTCTCGCCTTCGCTGCCGGAGTCGGCTGGATGACAGGGCTTCTTGTTCGCCTTGCAAGCCGCTTTGCACGCGACTTGCGGGTGATCGTGTCGATCATCCTTGCAATCCTCATGGCAGGCTTCGTCGCGGGCCTGGCAGATTGGCTGGTCTCCCCACGCCAACGAACCGATTTTCCGCAGGAATTCCTCCTCGGCTTGCTCGGCGCAATGTTCGCCATCCGGTGCATGGTGGAAAATCTCAGCGCGCAGCGCAGCCTTGCCAGCCGCGCAGCGGTTTCAGAGCGCAGCCTCGTGCCGTTGGCCTTTGCCATCACAACGGCAGCCATACTGATCTTTCAAGAATTGGGGGCACGCTGATGGCGACACATGGCCCTTTGGATCCCAAACCCGCTGCCCGGCTCCTCGTCGCAGCGGGCATTCTTGACTTGCTTCTTGTCTATGTCGTTGCCGAAATGGCTTATCCCCACCTTAAGCCGCATTTCACGGACCTTCTTCCCGCCAGCCTTCACGGCTTCGCGCTTCCGCTGTTCTTCCTGATCCTCTTGCCACTATTCTGGTTTGCAACGGATATCGTTGCGGGCGGTTACAGCCCCGGACGGCTGGCACTCGGCCTTGGCATGTCAAATGCAGCCGGGCGGAACCTCTCTCTTCCACGCCGTTTCACGCGATTCATGGGCAAACTGTTCTGCTTCGGCTTGACCGGGCTGCGCTTTGGCAGCCTCGCGCACTATGATCGCCTTGCGGGAACGGTGTGGCGATGCCCATTGGCGCCTCCGGCCCCGGCCGATTTCCGCCTCATCTTCCTGAACGGCAAATACAAGAATCGGGGTGGCACCTTGGGCAGCCTGCCCGGCTACGAACCGGGCAAACCAATCCGCCTTGGCACCGACCCGTCCTGGTCACAGATCAAATTCGAGGATCCAAAAATTTCAGCCACACATTGCGAAGTGACGGTTACGAACGGAATACCGATGCTCCGCGATCTTGGATCCACGAATGGCACTTTCGTGAATGGTCGCCGCATCGCGCCGAACACATGGGTTTCCCTGGCCGACGCGCGCGAATTCGCCCTTGCGGGCCAGCGCATGGCATTGCGTGCCTAGCGTCACAAGGAACGCGTAGCCTAGCCTCAGGGTAAGTACCTTCTCTCAATAGTTTCCGGACAAGTCCGCCTTCTCGGCGGTCTCTCGTCTCTATTCCGGTCTTCAAGATTTCTCTGGCTTTCGTTGCGACTGCATCTCTGGGCAGCTGGCACCGCCTCTTGCACCGTCGCTCGATCTGCCCTGAAACAGACGCACCGCCCCCTGTGCAGGGCGATGCGGGCGACACCCGTTTTCCAGGCCGCGCGGTCAGACGGATCGGCAAATGCGCTACGGTGCCGAAAAAGGTTATCCCTGTTCGCCACCGCAGCAGCAAACCGCGTCCGGAAACGCTTGACTTGGCTCCTTGTTCAATCCGTTTGATAGCCTTGGGAATGTTGCGTTTCGGCGGCCTCTGGTCCGTTGTCCGCGTGTGTTGTGTTGGTTGTGGGTCGAGTGTTCGTATGCAGGTAAATGGTTCAGCATCCTCGAAAGCGGGCCTGGCGCGGCCTTTCCACCCGGCACGACATTTGCCGATGCTGTCGGCCCTGCTCATCGCCTTGGGGCTGATGGGTTGCGCCACGATCCCCAGCGGCGCGCCCACCGTCCGCGACATCACGGCAGAGGTCGCGAAAAATCCCGACAGCACCGTCGTCTCGGTCAAGGCCTCGCTGGCGCTGGTCTGCGGGCTGAACAAGGCGGGCGCAGAGGCGGCCGCCTCGTCCGGGTTCTTCCGCGACACAGGTCCCCGCAGCACGGTGCTCGGCCCCGGCGATGTCCTGTCCGTCACGGTGATCGAACAGGCGGCAGGCGGCCTGTTCTCCGCCTCCACAGGGACCGGTGTGCAGGTCGGTTCCAACCTCGTCACGCTGCCCAGCGTGCAGATCGATGCACAGGGGATGGTCACCCTGCCCTACATCAATTCCGTCAAGGCGGCCGGTCTCACCGAACAGGCGCTCGGTCAAGTTCTGGTGGAGCAGTTGAAAAGCCAGACGCCCTCGCCGAACGTGATGGTTCAACGCACCACCGATGTATCGAACACCGTCCTCATCGGCGGCGTGGCGCGGTCACCGGGCCCAATCCTGCTTACCCCCGCAGGCGAAACCCTGCTTGAAATCATTGCACGTGCGGGTGGCAGCCTGCATCCCCCCAGCGACACCGTGATCAAGATGACCCGGCGCAGCGAAACGCGCGAGGTGCGCCTGTCCGCGCTACAGGATCGTCCGCAGCTTAACATACGTATGCAGCCCAACGACATCATCACCCTTGAGCTGTCGCCCCAGAACTACACCGTCCTCGGTGCCGCATCGAGCGAGGCCAGCCGACCCTTGCCCGGTGCAGGCCTTACGCTGGCCGAGGTGATCGGTCAGGCCGGCGGGCTGGATGACCAGCGCGCAGACAGCAAGGGCGTCTTTGTCCTGCGCCATGAACACCGCGACATGCTGCGCTCGCTTGGCGTCACGATACCGCAAGCCGCCGCCAAGGCCGAGAGGGTGCCGACGATCTATCAATTCGACATGGACAGCATCGACGGCATCTTTGCCGCGCAGGCCTATGCCATCCGCGCCAATGACATCGTGCTGATCGCCAATGCACAAAGCGTGGATCTGACCAAGGCCTTCCGCCTTCTGACCGGCGCGACACAGCAGGTGTCTTCGACCGCCACGCTTGCAAACCGCCTGTCGACAGAGTGATTTCGCCCGCGACAGGGATCCTGCAAAGGCATATCCTGTAGGTCGTAAAAAGTTGTTTGACCGGTCGCAGAGTCCGGCCTGTGCGAGTGCAAGACGCGATGAGAGAACCAAGACGCCTGCAAACTTCCTCCGGCTCGGATGTCCAGGTTGTCGAAGGCAGCCCCCCTGGGGATGACGCCGCAGCCCGGGACTGGTCAAAGGTTGTAAGCCAGCTTCCAAGGCCAACCCCAGCCCGGCGCAACCGAATGGTGGTTGTCTGGTTCCTGATCTGCGTGATTGCACCCCTGCTGGTCACCTGGTTCTACATCGCCCGGGTCGCCACCGAGCAGTTCTCGGCCAGCTTCAGCTATGTCATGCAGGGGTCAGGCGGCTCGGCAGGCACGGCCAACAGCGATGGAACCATCGGCACCAGCCCCTCCACCGCGGGTGCATCCATGGCCGAAATGATGGTCGCAAACTTTATGGTTGCCGACTATCTGTCCAGCCCTCAGGCCATTTCCGATATCGAACAGAAACTCGACATCCGCACGATGTTCTCCGACAGCCGGATTGACCGGCTGGCACGTCTGCCACAAGACGCATCCCAGGAACGCTTGGCGCGCTATTGGCGTGGGCAGATCAGCACCAACTTTGATATGATGACCGGCCTCACAACGGTCACCATCCGCGCCTTTTCACCCGAAGATGCACAGGCACTGGCCGCCGAAATGGTGGTGCTCAGTGAAACCCTGATCAATGAGTTGAACCTTCGTCCTTTGGCCGACAGCGTGGCCTTCCTCGAAGGCCAGGTCGCCGCATCAGTCACGCGGCTGGAAGCCGCGCGCGACGCCGTGCAGGCGTTCCGGTCGAAATACCTCAGCATCGACCCCGCCGCCGAAGCCAGCATGACCGACATGCTGGTCGGAAAGCTGACCGATCAATACGTGTCCGTCACCACGCAAATCGCCGTGCTTTCCGCCCAACTGACTAAGGACGCCCCCTCTGTCACGCAGTTGGAACGTCAGGCTGCCGCCATTGCCGATGAAATCGTAAAGGCCCGCCAGCGCGTCGCGCAAAGCTCAGCAGAATTGAGCAATATTAGCTCCCCCGCATCCTATGCCGCGCAATTGCAGGAATTCCAGAACCTGCAACTTGAACTCACGATAGCGACCAGCAACTACCAATCCTCCGAAGCCGCCCTGAACGCCGCAAAGCAAAGGCTGAGCCAGCAGCATTTCTATGTGCTGACCTATGTCCAGCCTGCCCCCCCGCAGACATCGAACTATCCAAACATGTTCCGGGCGCTGCTCATCGTGCTCGCCGTCGCTCTCTGTTTCTGGATCGTCAGCACGCTCGTGGCGCTGTCCTTGCGCGACCATCTGTAGGGCTGACCATGGCACCCCTGCAGGCCAACAGCGCGCGCTTTACGGGGTCATCCGGCCTGCACCTGCATGTCAGCGTCATCCTTGGCCTGATCCTGCACGACATCAAGGTCCGCTTCCGCATCTCTGCGATGGGGTATTTCCTCGTCCTTGCAGAGCCGGTCGCCCAGTTCTTCGTGATGTTCCTGATCTTTCACGCCATTCAGCGCCAACCGGATTTCGGCATCAGTCTGGGTGTCTTTATCGCCACGGGGATCGTGCCATTCTTCCTGTTCATGCACCTCAGCTCTCGCATCATCAGTGCCATCCGATCCGGCCGGGCCTTCAACAAGATCCAGACCGTCGGCTTTCTCGATCTGGCCGTCGCACGCGCCATTCTGGAATTCTTCACCCTGATGATCTTCGGCATCGCCGTTTTTGCCGTGCTGGCCTTCTTTGGTGAACCTGCCATTCCGCAGAACCTGCCCGATGTCATCTATGCCGTTCTGACCCTGGCCGTCACGGCCTTCGGTTTCGGCCTGATCAACGGGGTACTCACCAAAATCTTCAAACTCTATGCTCTGGTCTACTCGCTCTTTGCGCGCGGCATGCTGTTCTTTTCGGGCGTGTTCTACGTCGTCGCAACCCTGCCCCCGCTCGCACGGAACTACCTGTCCTACAACCCGCTCTTGCACGGGATCGAATGGTTCCGGCTCGGGTTCTTCGAAACTTATCCCGCGATCGACCTCGACCGGAGCTATCTGGCCGCATGGGCCATTGGGACGGTCACCCTTGGACTTGTCATGATCAAGGCCTGCGAAGGAAGGCTCAAGGAATGATCCTCGCCTTTTCCCATATCAGCAAAACCGCACATGGCCGGCCCCTGCTTACGGATGTCAGTTTCTCTCAGCCTGCCGGTGTGTCCATCGGTGTTCTAGGCGCGCGGGGAAGCGGGAAAAGCACCCTGATCAACATGGCTCTCGGTGCCGTCGCCCCTGACAGTGGTCGGATTCAAAGACACGGGCGGCTGTCCATGCCGATCGGATTTCCCGCGACGCTCAACCGCTATCTGACAGGCGAGGAAAACGCCCGCTACATGGCCCGTCTCTTTGGTTTGGACCCCGTCACCGTTTGCGCCTTTGTCGACGAATTCTCGGAACTCGGCCCGATGCTCAAGCGGCGGCTCTCATCCTACAATGCGTCACTCCGATCGCGGCTTGTCTTCGCCCTCAGCTATGCCGTTCCCGCCGATTGCTATGTGGCAGATGGCACCCTGTTCGGCGGCGACGCAGAGTTCCGCGACAAGTGCTTGGCGATGGCCAAGATGCGCAAACAGGAAGCCGCGTTCTTTTTCACCACAAGGTCCCCGCGCGACATGCGCCTTTTCGCGGATGTCGGCGCCGTCATCCAGAACCACAGGCTTGTTTTCTACCCGACCGTCGCAGAAGCCATCGCCGCATTCGGGCAGGACGTGGATGACAGCCCTGCGGTGATCGGCGATCTTCCAACCGACGACCCCAACCTCGATACGCTGCTTACGGATTTCTAGCCGATCCTTTGCCGATCACCGCTGCTGATCGCGCATGTCCCGCGCCCGCTGCACACCGGCTTCGCGAAAAAGCAGGATCAGGAAAACACACATCATCACCAGCGCCGCCCAAAAGACCAGCACGTCACACCAAGTGATCCAGATCCCCAAAATCGAAAAGGGTTCCGCTCCGGAATACAGGATGCCAAGATTCATCAGGACGATGCCAAGCCGCATTTCGGTCGGCCCGAAACCCATCACATCAATATGGAACCGGCGCGTCACCACGCTCAGAACAAAACTATGGATCGACAGCATGTGATAGGCAGTCAACATGAACAGGGCAGAATCCATCCGGACCCAGGGGGAAAGTCCGACACCCAGCGCAATCAGCAGATTGCCCACCACATCAATCGTCTGGTCCAGGTAAAAACCATAGTTCGGCCGCTCGATCCGGCGCACCCGCGCCAGCGTCCCATCAAGGGAATCCCCCAGCCAATGCAGCAATAGCCCCAAATTCGCCAGCCACAGCCAATGCATCGAAATGGCCGAGGCAAGGTATCCGACAAGGCACACCCCCGACCCGAACACGCCAAAGGCCGTCAGACGATCTGGCGTCACCCAGACGGGCAGACGCAGCGCAAGCCATTGCAACACATGCCTTTCATATCGGGAAAGAAGGCTGGCCTGTCTGCGCTCGATCATACTGCCCTCCTTGCCACCGGTTGCGGCGCATGCAGTTGCGGTTTCAGAAACGCCTCTATCATTCCAACAAAGGCCTGCCGCGCCGCCTGCATGTCAGCCGCGTCTCGCCGCGCAGGGCGCTGCGTCGCGTCCCGCGCGGCCAGAACCGCTGCGGCCCAACCCGCCACATCCTGCGGAGGCAGCAGCGTCCCGCCCGGCCCGATCACTTCGCGATGCGCCGGGATATCCGATGCAATCACCGGGCAGCCCAGCGCTCCGGCCTCAAGGATCGGCAGGCCAAACCCCTCTGCATGGGATGGCATCAACAACGCCCGCGCCCCCGCGATCAGCACCGCCAACCCCGGCGTTGACAGGCCCGAAACAACATGGATGAACGGCGCTGTCGCCTCGGACGCCGCGAAATCGGCCATTATCTTGTCGCCCATGAAATTCGGGGTGCCCACGATCACCAGATGCGGCGCATCAGCCCCAAGCCGCGCCACCAAATCGCACCAGACCTTCAGCAAAAGACCAAGATTCTTGCGCGGTTCAATGGCACCGCAGACAACAAAATAGGGTCGGGTGGCCAGTTGCGGATCAGGCCGCGTCAGCGGATCAAAACCCGGATCCAGCGGCAGCCTTACCGCCAGGCTTGGAATCTCTTCCCGTCCCTCCCGATGCAGTGCCTGCAATACGGCGGCCTTCGCCGCTTGCGTCGTCACGATCACGCCCTGCGCGTGGCGCGCGGTCGTCTTCACCACCTTGGCGTGAAACTGAACCGAAGACCTGGCCACCAGCCCCGGATGCTCCAACGGGATCACATCATGCAACATGATCGCTGTCCGAATATCGGGCCGACGGTCAAGCCAGCGGAACAGGAAACCCAAGGCAAGGCTGATCTGTCCAACGTTCAAATAGGCCGCACCCTGCGGCAGCGTCGCCCGTGCCAACCGACCAAAGGAAAACCCTGTGGCCCTGATCAGCGCCCCCATCCGAAGCAGCTTTTGCATCGGTGACAGCTTGCCGGCCTGCGGGGCGGGGCCTGCGGTCAAACTCATGATGCGACACCGAAGCCAATCCAGTGCCCGGTCCTCTCCGGCTCTGCCGTTTTCTGCCCAAAGCATTTGCAATCGGTAGAGCCCGCGCAACACACGCCTGCTGTCATAGGTTCGCACACCCCAGGGCGTCGGCAGGATGCCCACGGTGAATTCCGGTTGGGTTTCAAAGAAATGCAGCGCCAGCAGAAGGTCGATGCGATCAATCCCGCGCGGCGTACGGCTGATCGGGCCCAGAAAAAGCCGCGTCACGTCATAGGCGACAAACGTCACAGGGCGGCCCCTTCCCACATATCCGTCCCCGCAACCGCCCACCCACCGCGACAAGAGTCCTCAACCGGCCTTCCGTTATCCGGCATCCGCCACCCGGAAAGCTCCGCCTTCGCCGCGTGGAAATGGTTCATGCCCCCGGCCTGCATCAGATCGACAAAAGATGCGCCGGCAACCGGTTGTGAAAGTCTTCCTGATGCAGCTTTTCAAGTTCCTCGCCAACAACATGAACGGCCGTTCGTATATCGCTTTCCTCATGCAGCGAAGAGATGAAGAAGCGCAGTCTGGCAGACTGCATCGGAACCGCAGGAAAGATGATCGGCAGCGCATTCACACCACGCGCCAACATCCGTTCCGACAGTTTGGCCGCCAGCATCGAATCCCCGACCATGATGGGGATCACGGCATAGGGCTCTGCCAGCCCCGTATCCAGCCCCGCCTCCGCAGCCAACTTCAGGAACAACCTCGCATTGGCTTGCAAACGGCTTACCCGCTCCGGCTCTGCCTCCAGAATGGCAAGCGCCTCGGTGGCAGAGGCGGCAAGTGCCGGTGCAAGACCCACCGAATAGACAAAACCGGATGCGTTCGATTTCAAGATGTCGATCAACGCCGCGCTGCCACAGACATACCCGCCTGAAGAGGCCAGCGTCTTTGACAATGTGCCCATCCAGATATCCACATCATCCTGGCTTACCCCTGCCGCCTCAAAGCACCCACGCCCGCGCACGCCGACGACACCCAGCGCATGCGCCTCATCCACCATGAGCCAGCAGCCGAACTTTCGCTTCAAGGCCACCAACTCGGCCAAGGGGGGCGTATCCCCATCCATCGAATACAGGCCCTCCACCACGATCAGGGCATTGCGCGCCCGGGGCCGGTTCTCCTCCAGCAGGGCTTCCAGCGCCGCCATGTCGTTATGGGGGAAACTGCGCCGCGCCGCGCCGGAAAGGCGCGCGCCAACCTGAACGGAGTTGTGGATATAGGCATCATGAAGGATCAGATCCCCCTCGCTCATCAACTCCCCGATCGTGGCCACATTGGTGGCATGGCCGCTGACAAAAGCGATGGCTGCTGACGTTCCATAATGGCGCGCCAGGGCCGCCTCCAATTCGGCATGCACCGGACGTTCGCCCGCCACCAACCGGCTTGCCGACGGGGACACCCCGTACTTGTCCAATGCAGCATGCGCTTTGGCCACCGGACGCGGGTCACTGTTCAGCCCGACATAATCATAGGATGCGAAGTTGATCACCTCTCGCCCAGCGATCACCGTCCTGTTCGACGCCCGGCCCCCATGGCTGCGAAAGAAAGGGTTATCTATGCCCATGATGCTGCTGGCCTTTCGCATCTTTTCCAGATTGCGATACTGTGCCAGCTGGTCGAACGGCGTCGCTTGATAGGCCACAGACGGCGCGCTTGCGGTCGAACTGCGCCGCTCGGCCGCGCTGCGAGCCTTGGCAATCAGCTTGGTTCTGTGGTCTTGCGTGTTCATGCGGGGAACCCCTGCTTTGCCGTCTTGGCCGCCACCGGCCTGAATGGCGCGATCGACGCCGTCGCCGCCCCTGTTGCAACCGGTCTTGGCGCAGTGTCGGAATTCAGGTGCTGCTTGATCAGGCTCTGGTTAGCCGATTGATGGGCCGACAGAGTTGACTCTGTCCCGCTTTCCTCATGCAGATGGGTCACGATCCGGTCTGCGATCTGCGCAATGCTCAACCCGTCGGAAATGGCGGTCACCGGCAGGTCACTGCCCAGACTTTCCTGCAGCGTCAGCCCCAGTTCCACCCCCATCAGCGAATCCATTCCCAGTTCGGTGATCGGGCGCCGGATGCTGATCGTCTTTTCGGAAACATGCAGGATATGGGCAATCCGGCCGACAAGAAACGCCGAAAGACGCTCTTCCGCCTTGGCACGCGGAAGCCCGATCAGCACGTCGCGCAGGCTCTCGGTATCAGCGCCTTCGCCTTCACGCCGCCCAAGGTTGCGCAACAGCCGAAAGCTCAGCCCGGACATCGTTTTCAAAGCCGCACTCGTCGCCCCCCAGCGCATCGGGGTAACATGCACCACCGGATCGCTCAGCGCACCATCCTGCAACAGACGGTCCAGCGTCGCCGTCACGTCGCGCGCCGACATCTGAACATTGCCCGACATCCGCTTCACCAGCGCCGCCTTGCCATTGTCCCGCGTCAGATAGCCCACATCGCCAATCGCCCCCAGACCCAGCGCCACCCCGCACAGCCCGACCTCCCGCCGCGCACGGGCCACCCCTTCAAGATAGGCATTGGCCGCGACATAGGCCGATTGTCCGTGATTGCCGATCAGCGCGGCAACCGACGAGATCACCACGAAGTAGCCCAGATCATCCTGCCGCGTGAGCCTGTCCAGATTGGCCCCACCGGTGACCTTTGCGGCAAGGCTCTGCTCCAGCACCGCCTGCGTCAGGTCCTTCATCGGCATGTCATGCAGCAGCATCGCGGAATGGACGATCCCGGCAATCGCTGCCTTCTCTCGGATGCTGTCCAGCACAGCGCGCAGCGCCGCCTCATCCGCCACATCGCATGCCGTCGCCTCGACGCTCACTCCCTTGACCTTGCAGCGCGCAATCCAGTCGGCGACCTCGCCCTCCGGGTTGGCTGTCCGGCCCAGCAGAACCAACTTGCGCGCACCACGGCGGACAAGCCATCTGGCGATCTCGATCCCCAGCCCGCCCATCCCGCCCACAATCACATGCACGCCCGCCGGATCTGCCGCAAAACGGGCCACATTTTGGCTCTGCGGCAAGCTTCCCGGGTCGCGCGGGCGCACCACGATCTTGCCCAGGTGCCCCGATTTCTGCATCAGGCGAAACGCCTCCACTGCCGCTTCTCCATCAAACGCACGGAAGGGCAAGGGTCGCAGGGTGCCGGATGCAAACCCTTGCATCATCTCGGCAAAAAGCCTGCGAAACAGGTCAGGGCGGCCCATGATCAACTGGTCCACGTCGACGCCGAAATAGGCGATATTCTCCTTCATCGGGCGCAGACCGACCGCCGTGTTCGCATAGAAATCCTGCTTGCCCAACTCGATGAAACGTCCAAAGGGGGCCGTGCAGAACAGGCTGGCCTCCATCGCCTTTCCGGCCAGAGAGTTCAGCACCACGTCTGCACCGCGCCCTTCGGTCAGGCGCATCACTTCGTCCGCAAAGGCAAGGCTGCGCGAATCCAGCACATGAGGCACGCCCATGCGCGACAGCACCGCCCGTTTCACGCCTGATCCTGCGGTCGCGATCACCCGTGCACCGCGCGCCAGTGCAATCTGAATCGCGGCAAGACCAACGCCGCCCGCGCCGCTGTGAATGAGAACTGTCTCACCCACCGACAGTTGCGCCAGATGAACAAGCGCGTAATGCGCGGTGAAGAACGCCACCGGCAATGTCGCCGCCGCGCACAGATCCATGTCGTCCGGCATGCGCGCGGCAAGGTCGGCTGCGACCGTGACATGCGATGCGAAACTGTTGGGCCCGAACACCGCCACCTTGTCCCCGATGGCAAAACCCGTCTGGCCCGGCCCCACAGCGACAACCCGACCCGCGCATTCGATGCCGATCGTCGGCCCTGCAAACCCCTTTTCGAGCGCCTCCTCCGGCAACAGCCCCATCGCCCACATCACATCGCGATAGTTCAGTCCGGTCGCCACCACTTCGACCTCGATCTCTCCTTCCTGCGGGGCGGACCGCGGCCTGGAATGCCAGGCTATCTCGTCTATGCCGCTCCAGACTGGTGCCGACAACACAGCCCGCTGATCGCCGCCAGACGGCGCCGCGACAACAGGCAAGCCCTGCATCAACCGCAGCCCATGCGCCGCATCCGTCGTCAGGACAAGCTCGGTATCGCCATGTCCTTGTGCAACAATTCCTGCAATGCGATTGACAAGGTTCGCCCCGGTCAGTTCCGGGACCGGGTCGATGCAGAACACCCTGAAACGCGGATATTCATTCTGCGCGCTCCGCAGGGCCGCCCATATCGCGGTTTGTTCGGGTAGAACACGGCCCGCCAAGGCCTGACCGGACCCACCAGGAACAATCGCAATCATGCGGGCCAGATTGCCCTTCGCGCCTTCAAACAGATCACGAAGGAACAAAAGACGCGCTGCGATCCGTTCCGCCGGCTGCGTGGTACATGCCGGATCGAACCACAGCACCACCACATTTTCTTGCCCTTCAGGCCGCATGCAGCGCAGGCCTGCACCCGTATCCTTTACCGGCCCCGGCGCAGGTTCGGCCACCGACTGTTCACCGCCCCCATCAAACGGCTCATCCATCACCACCGTCCGGATGGCCGCGCGCAACGGCGCCGATCCGACCGGCAGGCGGCTTGTCTGTGCACCCTCTGCCACCAGCAGCGTTGCGCCACCCAGACCATCCGGCATTTCCGCCACCTGTGCCGTCTCCAACCCGGCCTTTCGGACGATCCGCAGCAGGTCTTCTGCCCCCATCAATCGGGAAACCGGCGTGTCCAGGCCAGGCACATCGGCAAACCAGTCGCGGTCCAGCCCCAGAACAAGATCGCCGAAATCCGAAGGCCTCGGCTCCAACGCGATGATGCGCCCACCCGGCGCAAGCCGGCCGATCAGGCGCTTGACCAGTTCATCCGGATTGCGCGCCTTGCCAAGCGTCGCGGGGATCAGGATCACATGAAACAGTGGCGCATCGGCAAGCGCCTCAACCGTGGCCCCGACCACCTCCACCCGATCCGGAGGCAAGGATTGACCCGCCGCCGGGTCCCCGAAACAATCTGCCTGCACGTCGTAGAAAGCCGCCGCCTTCATCTCCTCCAGCGCCAGAAGTCGCGGCAGAAGCTGTGCCCGTCCGTCACTCACCTCTGCAATGCGCAGCGCGCGCCCCTCAGGCCATCGCGCCGCAAGCTTTTGCACAAGCGCCGTAAGGAACGATTGCCGCCGCTCCATAAAGATCGAGCCTTCAAAGTAATTCAGCAAAGCACCACGCCCGAAGGTCGCTTCCGCATCGGTCTGGCTGGTGCACATGAGCTCGGACAGAACCTCCGAAAGACGCGCCAGCAGCGCCGCCTCCGGGCCCAGATCCGGCCGGTCGGCCAACAAGACCCGCAACAGCGACTCCACCGGGGGAATGTCATCTTCGGCCATGACCAATTGCCAGCCGGCATCGGATCGGTGGGCCAGTTCGGCACGTTCCAGAATGCCAAGAATGGCTGCGGCATAGGCCGTGGGTGCCAGCGCGCCTATTGCAGCCCTTCCAGAATGCAGCTCATCAGGCCCTGCCATATCCGCAAAGCGGATGCACCCTGCCGCATCGCACAGCGCCGCCGCCCCCTCTTGGGCAACCCGCTGTGCCACGCCTTCCAGAAAGAAGAAGGCATCATCCTCGGGCGTCAGATTGACAGCGCGCGCAAGATCGAGCGCTTCGGTCAATGTCAGAACCGGGGTGGAAACCGGCTCGGATATGGGAACCGTCTCCATCCGGAAGGCATGCTGCGACAGGTTCAGCCCGCGCAGACGGCTGGCCACCTGAAACCGCACACCATCCATCCGGGCAATTTCATCGCCCGCCGCGTCGAAAAAGGTGAGATCCGCCAAAAGCGTGCGTTGGCCCACACGCCGTATGGCGATGTCTCCCGAAACAATCCAGATGCCCGGTTGCGACAGGATCAGCCGCCCGATCCGGACCGGCACATAGGCCCATTGCCCACCAAAGCGCGGCGACATCATCATCGCGCCGACAATCCCATGGAACACCGCATCCGCGCCAATCACATCCAGCGCGAACCCTGCGTCCCGCGCATGGAAGGCCTCTCCCGGCGCCAGTACGACTTCCACCCGGTCCTGCGAAACACAGCGCACATGCTGCAGGCGGCGAAACCCCGGCCCATAGTTCAGCCCGATCTCCCGCGCCGCCTCGTAAACCGCTGCGCCGGAAACATCTGCGGGCTTTGGCGATCCACCCTCAAAGCGCCGCGGATCAGCCACCGCTTGCGCCGCAAAGAAGCGGCCGCGCATATGATCCCGCCAGGCAGCCTCACCACCGCGCGCCCGGCTTTCAATGCTGATCACGGATTGAGCCGACAGCGCCGAAACACGCATGGTCACAAGATTGCCCATCGTCAGGACAAGCGGCGCGGCAATGTCCAGATCGCGCAGTTCGATCCTGTCCGTCTTCAACGCCCGCTGCGCGGCAAGAAGTGCCATTTCGGCAAAGCCCGTCGCCGGCAACAGCACATCCGTCCCGATCCGGTGATCCGCCATCTCGGGCAGTGACCCCAGATCCATGTCGACCCGCCATGACGCGCTGTCCTCTGCATCCCGGATTCCCAGCATCGGGTGAAAGTCCGCGCCGCTTCCGAAATAGGCATCAATCGCGGGCGTCACGTCCGCCCGATGAATTTCTGTTGTCCAAGGATAGCGGGGAAGGTCGCGGTCAAACCGCACAGGTTTCGGCAAAAGTGGCCCGGGCGCCACCCGCGCACCATGCACCAACGCCCGCGCAAGCGTCCGCCGCACCGGGTTGACGTCGGGCGTATCCTGCTTTTCGAAACTGTGCAGCACAACGGCGTTGCTCACGTCATTGCCAAGGCATGCGGTCAGGTAGCTGCTCAGAACCGGCGCAGGGCCCACTTCCATGAAGGCGACAAAGCCGGCCTCGGTCAGGCTGGCCATCGCATCGCGAAACCGAACCATCTGCCGCACATTGGCGCACCAGTAGTCCGCCGTAAGCTCCTCGCCCCTGACGGCATGTCCCACAACGGATGAAAAGAACGGAATCCGCGCCGCACGGCATTTCAGCCCGGCAAGCGACTGCGCCAGCTTTTCCAGCACCTCATCCTGCGCCGAGGCGTGATAGGGATAATCAATCGGCAGCTTCACGCAAACCCAGCGCTTCTCGCGCCGCGCAAAGGTGACATAGCTGTCAATCGCCTCAGGCGTGCCGACCAGTGTCACATGCTTCGGGCTGTTCTCCGTGGCGATTTCGATCCTGCCCCCGAACGCCACAAGGCTTTCCTCCGCCTCCTGGATCGACACGCTCAGCGCCGCCATCGCCCCCCGGCCGCGCAAGGTCTGTTGCGACAGACTCCTGTGATGGATCAACATCAACGCCTGATCGAGGCTCAATGCACCGCTGGCACAGGCTGCAGCCACTTCCCCCCCCGAATGGCCCATCACCGCCGCCGGCACGAAGCCGCGCGCCGCCAAGGCATTGGTCAGGGCGATCTGATCCGCAAACAGCAAAGGCTGCGCCACCGTGCAATCACGCAGGTCTTGCTCCAGCGTCGGGCTGTTCAACGCCTCGATGATCGACCATCCCGACAGGCCTTTGAACAGCCGGTCAATCCGGCGCATCGCTGTTGCATAGGCCTTGTCAGACGCAAGTGCCGCCCGCCCCATGCCTGCATATTGCGACCCGTTCCCGGAATAGATGAACGCCGTCGGCGCATCCCGTAGCGTCGATCTGCCGGTGATCACCCGCGGGCTTGCCTGCCCGCCCGCGACCTTTGCCATCGCGCGCGCCGCCCGACCGGGGTCGTCGCACAGCACGGCCGCACGCAGCGGCAGGGTCGACCGGAACGCCGATGCCTGCGCCGCCTCCTGCGCCAGATCGGCCGCAGCCCCAGCCTTCGCCACCAGCCGATCCGACCACACGCCAATCAGCTTGCTCAGCGACTCCGGGCTCGCCGCAGACGTCAGCAGGATCGGCGGCTCCTTCTCTGCTGCAGGCAGTTCAGGGGCGGCTGCCGCTTCGACCTGCTCCAGGATCACATGGGCATTCGTGCCACCAAAGCCGAACGAACTCACCCCCGCGCGCAACACACCCTCATCGCGCAGAGGCAGGCTTTCCTGCACCGGCTTAAGGTTCAGCCCGTCCCAATCGATGCTGGTATTGATGTCCTCCGCATGTACCGTCCGCGGATAGCTTCGCCGATCAAAGGCGATCAGAGCCTTCAACATGCCTGCCACGCCCGACGCAGGTTCCAGATGGCCGATATTCGATTTCACCGAACCGATGGGCAGGGCCGTGCTGCGATGCCGGCCCAGCGCAAGACCCAGCGCCGTCGCCTCGATCGGATCACCGGCCAGCGTTCCGGTTCCATGCGCCTCGACAAAGGCAAGTGTCTCAGGATCGATCCCGGCCGCTTCATAAAGGCCGGCAAGCAATCCCCTCTGCCCTTCCATCGACGGCAGCGCAACATTCACGGTCCGCCCGTCGCTGTTGGTGGCCACGCCCAGAATGGCGGCATAGGCGGCCCGCGGCAGGATGTCGGCCACAGGCTTGCGCTCCAACACCAGCGCGACCGCGCCCTCAGACCGCACATAGCCATCCGCCTGCGCAGAAAACGGCCGGCAGCGACCCGTCGGCGACAGCATCCGCGCTGCCGAAAACCCCACAAAATGGCTCGGGTCCAGCAAGATGTTCACACCCGCGACAATCGCGGTATCGATCTCTCCCCGCTCCATGGCCTGCTGCGCCATCGCCAGGGCGAAAAGCGAAGACGAACAGGCCGTATCCACCGTCAGGCTGGGACCGCGCAGATCAAGGGCATGCGAAATACGGTTCGACACCAGCGACAAGGTATTGCCCGTCATCAAGTAGGCGTCCGCCGTCATCGGATCATGGGCAAGGCGCGCGCCATAGCCCATGGTGGATGCACCGACGAACACCCCCACGGCCTGTCCTGCCAGCCGATCCGGCGGCAGGCCGGCATCTTCCAGCGCCTCCCAGACAACCTGCAAAAGAACGCGCTGCTGCGGGTCCAATTGCGATGCCTCTCGGGTGGAAATCGCAAAGACCGAAGCGTCGAATGACCAGATGTCTTCCAGCACACCCGCAGCGAAAGTATAGGATTTCCCGCGCACCCCCGGCTGCGGGTGCAGGAAGGCCGAGTGTGACCACCGCGCCCGCGGGATTTCCGTCACAAGGTCACGGCCCGCAAAAAGCGATTCCGCGAACGCCCGCGCGTCATTCGCCCCCGGAAGGCGGCAAGCCCGTCCGGTGATGAGAGTTTGCAAGCTCAAGGCCTACAAACCTGTTGTTCATCTGTCTCGGAACTTTCCTCGCAGCCCATCACGGATGGCGCGCAAGGATGATGCGGCAAAACCAACCCTACCATTACACAGGATACCCTTTAACACAAAGCGGCCAGACCCGGCTGTACGCTTCTCACCCCTTACACATAACGCACAAAAGTTAGCCTCAACCACTTTTCGGCCCACCCTGTAAGCAAAACATAGGTTTACACTTCAGGCAAGCGCCTTGGACACGGGCCTTGTCCCTCGCACGCAACACCCCCGTCAGCAGCGCTTAAAAAACAGTCAAACTGCTTCAATCAGGGACCAACGCCTGATCCGGCATCTTCAGCGTGCCCTTTCCGTTTCCTCCACGTCCGCAGCCCGACAGTTGCTTCTCTCCCGCCGACTGATCCCGGGGATTCGCCCGATTCCGGCAACAGATGCGCTCAGATCGCGGTTTGCCATGATGGACAGCACCAGAAAAAACGCCTACCTCTGCGCCAGGGCATGCGCTGTTCGCCATGTTTGTATGAGTAAATCTTGTTGGTATCAGTATGAGCGAACCCCTCTACGCACGCATTCCAGAGCATGATCACCTGCCACTTTCCTGGGCCGGATCATCCACGGATATGGACTATCTGAATTTTGGCGATGCGCTCAGCCCGGTCATGGTGGCCCTGCTGTCGGGCCGCCAGATCCGCCGCGTGCCAACCCGATCAAAATCGCTGCGGATGGCCGCTGTCGGGACCATCGGCCACGGCTTCGCCGAGGGTGAGGTCTGGTTCTGGGGCACGGGCTGTTCCAGCTGGAAGAACCCTGCCGCCCCGCTGGAAGAACGGGTGCCTTTCGTCATTCCCCCGCAGTCGAAATTTGTCGTCACCGCCACGCGCGGCCCGGTATCGGAACAGCTTC
This sequence comes from Variovorax paradoxus, assembly GCA_943370085.1. GTDB lineage: Bacteria > Pseudomonadota > Alphaproteobacteria > Rhodobacterales > Rhodobacteraceae > Paragemmobacter. The sequence continues at coordinate 151,882 of CALRPT020000009.1, forward strand.
TCGCCGGGCCCGATGGCCACAAACCGGGCGTATACGGTGATCCGGTCTGGATCCTGCCGCAATTCTACCGGCCGAAGATCGAAAAGAAATGGAAGATCGGCGCTATCCTCCACCTGTCGGAACTCAAGGACCGCAGCACAGTCGCCATACCGCGCGACACCATCCGCCGCTTCGACATCCCGGCAGAGCTTGCAGGTGACGTCCACCTGATCACCACCTGCGCGCCCATTTCCATGCAAGCCATCGGCGACAAGATCGACGAAATCCTCGCCTGCGAACGCATCGTCTCCACCAGCCTGCATGGCATGGTCATCGCCGAATCCTATGGCATTCCCTGCCTCTACTTCGCGCCGAACGGCGACGTGATCGGTCCGGCGGAAAAGCCTCTGGATCCGCAAGGCGACTTGGATCTGCGCATCGTCGATCTCTATCGCGGCCTCGGGCAAAGCTCCGTGATGACCTATGTTCAACCGCGCGACGCCCTGACGGACTGGCCGCAGGTCATCGAGGCCATCGATACCCACTGGCGCCCCGTCACCTTCGATACCCAGCCACTGATCGACGCCTTTCCTTTTCCGCGCAACCCCGTGGTTCCCGCGCCGGGACAGACAATCTGGCAACATCCGGTCCTCACCTCGCTCACCTTGCAGCATGATGTCATGGCCCTGCGTCAGGCCGATGCGCGGGCCAATGCAACCCCGACACCCACGCGCAAGGCCGCTTTGCCCCGCCGGTTCGGCCCGCAAGATAAACAGGACCTGCTGTCGCGCCTTGTCGCCGATCACGGCGGAGTGCCGCTGTCCTGGGTGGCCAGCACGCAAGGCACACCCTATGCAAATCTCGGCGATGCCCTCAGCGCTGTCGTGGTGGCTGCCCTTGCCGGGGTGCCTGTCCGCCACGCCCATTTCGACAAACCCTGTGAACGGCTGGTGGGCGTCGGTACCATCGGACACGCGCAAAAAAACGGCATCCTTCACATCTGGGGAACCGGCTTTGACGCCACCCGCAACGCGGTCCAACCCGATCTGGGCCAGTTCATCGCCCCGCCGGATACCGCCTTCCACGTCCATGCCACCCGAGGCCCCCGCAGCGCCGGGCTCCTTCGCACAGCGGGCCTTGCATCCGGGCCTTGTGCCCATGGCGATCCCGTCTGGCTGCTGCCCCGCATCTGGCCAATGGCGGATGTGGCCAAGACCACCGATATCGGCGTGATTGTCCACATCACCGAACTGGATGCGCTGCGCCCAGACGCGCCCCTTCGTGCCGCCTACAAGCGCTATGCGATCCCCCAGGATCTGCAGGAGTCGATCCGGATCATCAACACCCTCACCGAACCCACGCTGGACGCCCTCAAGGCCAAGGTCGCCGAAATCGCGTCCTGCCGCATGATCCTGTCCACCAGCCTGCACGGCCTTGTCATTGCGGAAACCTACGGGATTCCCTGCGCATGGTTCAGCACCGAGGGCACCGGCACCGGCACCCGGCTCGACCTGGCCGATGACAGCGTGAAGATCGATCATCGGATGCGCGACTTTTATCTGGGCGCCGGGGCAAGCCATCTGCCGACCTTCGCGCTGGATCGTCAGCACCCGACCGATTGGCAGGCGGCGGCCGATTTTGTCACTGCCAACTGGGCCCCGTTGGGCTTGGATTCCTCCGATCTGATCCAGAGCTTCCCCCTCCCGCTCGCCCCACGGGATGCCAAGGGCCAATGGCGGCTCACATCCCGGGCCGAATCCGAATTCCGGTTCTGATCGCGCGGTGAAAGGACAGAATGTGACACTCTCTCTCAGGCAGTCCGTTGCAGAAACCGGCAGCATCCCCCTGGCCTTCGTTCTGGGTGATCGTGTCGCCAACCTCGGCGATGCACTCAGCCCGGTCATGGTCACCCTGCTCTCTGGTCTGCCTTGCAATCACAAGGCCCAGAACAGCACGGCCATCCGCATGGCCGCTGTTGGAACCATCGCGCATGGTTTTACAGGAGGCGAGGTCTGGATCTGGGGCACCGGCACTTCCAAGTATCGCAACCCCCTGCACAAGGGGCCCGGCAAGGAACCCTTCATCCCCAACAGCGTGGCCACGTTCCGCGTCACCGCAACCCGCGGCCCGGTCACCCGCCGCATCTTGGGCGAAGAGAACGCAATCGGTGCACCCGCCTATGGTGATCCGGTCTGGCTCCTGCCCCGCTTCTATCGGCCCAAGCTGAAGAAACGCTGGAAACTGGGGGTGATCGTCCATCTGGCCGATCTCAAGGATCGCAGCCTCGACGCACAGGTAAAGGATGCCTTCCTGCGCTACCACATCCCCGAAAGCGAACGCGGCTCCGTGCGCTTGATCAACACCGTCACCGATATCACCCCCGATGCCCTGCGCGCCCGTCTGGATGACATCCTCGAATGTGAACGCCTCGTCTCGACCAGCCTGCACGGCATGGTGTTTGCCGAAAGCTATGGCATTCCCTGCCTCTATTTCTCGCCTCGGGGCAAGATCAGCGGCCTGTCCGAACTTGACCTCCTCGACGAAGACAGCGTCGATCTGCGCATCATCGATCTCTATCGGGGCATGGGCCGCAACACGCTCCCGGTCTATGTGCAGGACCGCAAGACGCACACCGATTGGGCCCATCTGATGCGGACGATCGATGATGTCTGGCAACCGATCGACTTCGATACCGAACCCTTGATCAACGCGTTCCCGTTGGACCTGCGGCCTCTGAAGGCCCCGACAGGCAAGACCGTGTTCGACCACCCACTGATCCAGTCCATCCCGATCAGCAAACGCACCCCCGAGCATCTGCCCAAGGTCCTCCAAGATACGAAATCCATCGCCGATCTGCTGCGATTCTGGCGGCGCTGATCCCAACACATACCCGCAAAGAGAAGAAACCCATCAAAGGCAAAGACCACAGAATGCAAACCAGAATCATGATCGACGGGATGAACCTTGCCTTGGACAGGGGCACCGGGGTTTCCACCTACGCACGCAACTTGTCTTATGAACTGCACAACATGGGGCTCGGCGTCGATGTGCTTTATGGCAGCCGGTCTTATATCGGCCGGGATGGATTGCTTCGAGAAATCGACTTCTTCGATCCGGTCACGGAAAAAACCAAGTTCGAACAAGCCCTTCTCCTGGCCACCGAAACGGCGCGCACGTTCCTTTGGAGCGCCCCCAAAACCATTCCGCGAACAGGAAGAGTGATCGCAAAGACCTTTGCGTCGCGAATGCCCTATGCAGATCAACTATGGAACGCGAGCAATCTGTTCGGTACGGCCGAATATTACTTCTACGTCACCGGGTTGCGCAAACCCGTGCGTTTGCCCAAAGCGCCTGATCTGATGCACTGGACCTATCCGCTCCCGCTGCGAATGATGGGCGCCAAGAACATCTACACCTTACATGATCTGGTCCCGCTGCGCCTGCCCTACACCACGCTGGATCCCAAGAAGCATTACCTCAAGCTGATGCGGCGCCTCGTCAAACGCGCCGACCACATCATCACGGTGTCCGAAACCTCACGCAACGACATCATCGAATTGCTGCGCTGCCCCGAGGACAAGGTCACCAACACCTACCAATCTGTCGACATCCCCGCCAAACTGCGCAACCGCCCCGATGAAGTGGTCCAGCGCGAGGTCGAAGGCACCTTCGGCCTGCCCTACAAGGGCTACTTCCTGTTCTTCGGCTCGCTCGAGCCAAAGAAGAACGTCGGTCGCCTGATCGAGGCCTATCTGTCTTCCAAGGTTGAATCGCCCCTCGTCATCATCGGCGCGCAGGCCTGGAAATCCGAAAACGAACTGCGCCTGATCAACGACACGACCAACCGCTTTCTGGAACAGATTGGCAGCCTGACCATCACGCGCGACCGGATCCGCCGCTTCGACTACGCGCCGTTCCCCTTGCTGGTCAGCCTGATCCGGGGCGCCAAGGCGGTGACTTTCCCTTCGCTTTACGAAGGGTTCGGCCTGCCCATCCTCGAGGCGATGCTGCTGGGAACGCCCGTCATCACCTCGAGCGAAAGCTCAACGCCGGAAGTGGCGGGCGATGCCGCCCTGCTGGTGGACCCTTACGATCCCCGCGCCATTTCCGAGGCGATCATCGAACTGGACCGCAACGCCGATCTGCGGGCGAAGCTGTCCGCCGCCGGTGTGAAACAGGCGGCCCGCTATTCCCCCGAAATCTACCGTGACCGTTTACGTGACGTCTATTCCAAGGTTCTCAACCGCCCGATCTGACCCCCCAACTGCCCCGGTCATCCCGGCAAGAACAGGTTCCCATGCCGCTGCCCCCAGGACCGGCCATCATCACCGGAGGCTCCAGCGGCATCGGCCTCGCCACCGCTCTGCGCCTTGCGGAACGGGGCCACCCCATCGCGCTGTTGGCCCGGCGCGATGCGCCTCTGCACGAGGCGGCACGCAGAATAGGCGCACAGAACCCCGGCCTGCCCGTGCATGTCGAATGTGCAGACGTGACCGATGCCGAAGCTCTACAAGCAGCCTTCGGGCGCTGCGTCGATGCGCTTGGCCCGCCCGGCATCGTGGTCTGTTCCGCCGGCATCACCGCGCCCGGCCTATTCACCGACCTCCCACTCGAAACCCATCTTGACGCGATGAACGTCAACTACTTTGGCTGCCTGAACACCGTACGTGCCGCCCTGCCGCATATTCTGCTCAAGGGGCGCATCGGCCTGATCTCTTCTGCGGCAGGCATCACAGGGATCTACGGCTACAGCGCCTACGCCCCCTCCAAATTCGCCCTGCGCGGCTTGGCCGAGGTGTTGCGTGTGGAACTGGCACCAAGGGGCATTGGCGTCACGCTCTGCATGCCCCCCGATACCGATACACCGCAACTGGCGGCGGAAATCCCCCTGCGCCCGGCCGCCACCAACCGGATCGCTGCCCTTGGCGGCGTCCTCAGCGCGGATCAGGTCGCCAAGGCGCTGATCCGCGGCATGGCGGCGAACCGGTTTCTCGTCTTGCCGGATTCGTCGACCAAGGCGCTGCACCTGTTCGGCGGCCTTGCCGGCCCGCCGATGCGCTGGCTGCAGGCCTGGGTCCTGCGTCGGTCCTGACAGACCGCCGCACACTCGCCGCCCCCGCACCGGGAAACGAAAAAGGGCGGGGCACCCGGCCCCGCCCCCCCCCCGATGGCCTAGGTATTGGCCTATTCGTCCAGACGGCGCACGACGCCATCGGCAAAGGCGGCGATCAGCGCCTGATAGAACTCGTCGCTGCTGGCGGTCATTGTGGTCTGGTCGAATTCCTGCGGGAAGAAGGTGGCAGCCTGCTCAACGGTTACCGTCAACTCATAGGTGTTGAAGTTGGTGTTGTCGTTCATGTCCGACACATTCACCACGCCGACAAGACGGGTATCCGCCGCGCCGACCGCATCTGTGAACGAGTTGCTCAGCTCAACCTCCGACAGATCAATCTTGATCTCCATCCCGTCTTCCGCCGTCCGGTCCACAACCCGCGCAAGAATCGCGCCCTGCAAGTCATCGGCCGTATTGGCAAAGCGGACGGCAGCCGCCGCATTGGTCAGCGCCGTGATATCCATCTCGACATCGACAGATTTCACCTTGTCGTCCGGTGCAGCAAAGGCCGCGCCAGCAAGCAAGAGCCCTAGAAGCGGGCCGACAAGAACTGTGGTTTTGTTGAATTGCGCCATGGGCGTCTCCGATTTTTCTGTGGCCATGGGCCGAAACGGCCCTTGCGCAGCACAAACGCGAAAAGGGGCGTTCCGGTTCCCGCCTCGGGTGCAAACCGCTCACCTTGCAGCTGCATTCCCGCCCGCACTGATCCCCATCAGCCTCGGGCCTCCGCCCCGGTGATAGGCTGACACCCATCCCGACCGCGCCCAGATGGCACCGGATCGTGGGTCCCAGCCGGAGTCCGCGAAAGCCATGCGATCCACCACAGCGACTGTCATCTTCAAGAACAGCTTCCGCCTTCCCGGCCATGACACGGATTTCCCCTCCGGCAGCTATGATGTGCTGCGCGAAGATGAACGCCTCGACGGCCTCACGTTTGAGGCCTTCCGCCGCGTCGCCACCTATCTGCGGGTCTGGGGGCGCGGGGTGAAGGCAGGGCAGACCGAACTGCTCCCGATCACCGAACAGGATCTGGATGCCGCCTTGCAGGCCGACAAGGCGCTCCCGGAACCTCACGTCCCTGATGTTGCCCCACCAAACGAGGATCCGGCATGATCCAATCCCCTTGGTTCAAACCCGGCATCATCCTCGCTCTGGTCGTCCTTGCCGCCCTCATCGCGGGCGGCCTTTACGGCATCACCCGGCAAGACACACCGGCCATTGCCCTGCAATCCTGCCTCGACAAGGCCGAACGCGATCCGTCCCGCACAGAACGGATTGCGCTTCTGAAACTGGCCACCCCGCAAACCCGCCGCGATCTGTTGATGGATACGGGCTGGGCCACCCCGCCCGGAACCACCGCCCCTGATCCTGCGGTGGCCGAGGCCTGCCTCAAGGCACTGGCCCTCACCACTCCCTGACACTGCACCGCCCAACCGGCGGGATCGGGCCTATGCCAATCTGCATCAGTTCATCCAGTTGCGGATTGGCCTATACACATCGCCCGATCCGCGAATCCTCGCCGATCTGGCGCAGCCCCCAATCCCGGCAAACCCAACGATTCCTCCCGGTCCCGCCGTCAGGGCTCACCTGCAGGCCCCCCCTCAGGCATCCGCGGACATTCGGAATTGCAAAAAAGGCTGCGCTCCACAAGGAAACGACCATGACGAAAAAATACTTCACCTCGACCCGAGATCGGATGTCCACCGTGCGCGCCGCTTGGGAAAAAGCCCCCGAAGGCCCGAAAAAGGATGCGGCGCTGGTCCACTTTCAGGCCGCAGAAGCCTCGCTCTCGGCCCATAATGATGCGGATTGCCTCAAGTCGCTGTCCGCCGCCTGTCACGCCCTTTCGTGATCCGGCCCCGGCAAACCAGGCCTGTCCGGGGCGAACAGCGCTCCGGACAGCCCACCGCTTCAGCTCAACAGCGGCCCGTCAATGTCCAGATAGGCTCGGTCAAAATCCGCATGCGCAACCAGCGCGTCATAGTCATCAAAGGTAACCCGCCCACGCTGAAAGGTCAGCAGTCCCTCTTCCCGCAATTCGCGCAGCACGCGGTTCACATGCACCGCGCTCAGCCCCAGCGCATCCGCCAGCAGATATTGCGACAACGGGCAGGCATAGCCGGTCTTGTCCGCCAGCCCGACCATCCGCAGTCGGGACCCCAGTTCCAGCAGGAAATGCGCCATCCGCACCGATGCGGATCGACGCCCCAGATCGACAAGACGCTCCACGACCATGGCCTCATCCCGCGACGCCGCCCAAAGCACCGCCGTTGCCAGCCGGGGTGTGCGACCAAAGACTTCCAACAGGTCCTTCTGCTGCACCTCCGATGCCTGGATCGGGGTCAGCGGCTCTACATTATGGTCTGACGTGCGGAACAGCACCGACCGCAGGCCCAGAAAATCGCCCGGAATCTGGAAATCCACGATCTGCCGAGAGCCATCAGGAAGAATCTTGTAAGACGACGCCCACCCCGAGGCGAGCACATAGGCGCATTGATCCTTCTGCCCCTGATGAATCATGTCGCTGCCCACCGCGAAATGGCGACGACGGCGATAGAGGTCCGACATCGCCTCCATCTCTTCCTGCGAAAGCCGAACAAAGGACGAAAGCTTTCGCGCAAAGGGGCTGTCCTGCACTGACAGAACGGCGGTCGGTTCTTTCATTGGCACACTTTCCGACGCAGGGCTCTTGGGGCACTGCTTCACCGCTATATTCTGCAAAAGAGACTGGCGAACGCTGATACAGATCAGCCCGACGCGGCACTTTCCTGCGACGATGCTGGTTAGTTGCCGAACTATGGCATGAAACCCCGTGAAAGTCGAAACCTGATGTCCACATCCATGCATTCCGCCGGGCACGCCGCCCTTGCGATCGTCGAATCGCTCCTCCTTGCCTTGAACGATCGCAACATCCTGCCCGAAAGGGAAATTGTCGGCATCCTCAAGGACGCCGCTGCCGCCCATGCCCAGGCCCCTCTCGGAGATGGGGATGAAGAGCTTCACGAAGCGGTGGCCAAACGGATCAATCAGATCATCGACGGCGGCAATTCCGTCCGTCGCCGCTGACGCTAACCCTGCTGGCGTCCCGGCTCCGTCCGCCCCGGCCAGAGCCACATCGCCATCCCCAGCACGGATGTCAGCAGGAAGACCACGCCAAAGGCGGCACTGGCGGCAAAGCCCTCGGCCCCCGTCGCGCCTGCCAGCGGAAACAGCACCACCGCCGCCCCCTCGCGCAGGCCCCAGCCGCCGATGGTCAAGGGCACCAGCATGGTGAACAGCACCAGCGGCAAGATCACCAGAACCGCAGCAAAGGGCAGCCAGACACCCACCGCCGCCGCACAGGCCGCAAAGGCCAGCAGGTTCGCCGCCACCGTGCCAAGGCTCAGCGTCACTTGCTGTGGCCAGACCCTGCGCGCAAACACCGCCCGCGCCGCCGCCGCCCGCCATGCCGCCACACGCGGCCAGCGCGCCCCCGCCAGCACCACCAGCCCCCCCGCCATCACCAGCCCCGCCGTCACCACGGCCAGCCCGGCCAGCATCGCGCCGGGCAGCACAATCCCCCCCGGCGCAAGGCTGACGACCAGCGCCGCCACCAACACCACCACCACCAGCGCTGCCTGTCCGGCCAGCCGTTCAAACACCACCGCCTGCCCGGCCCGCTCCAACCCCGCCACCGCGCCCGCGCGCACCGCCCGCCCCGCATCGCCCAGCACCCCGCCGGGCAAGGCAAGGTTCACCACCTGCGCCAGAAAATACTCGCGCAGCGCCCGCCGCAGTCCCATCTCATGCCCCAGTTGCGCCGCCGTCAGCCGCCAGCGCAGCGCCGACAGCACCGTCTGCCCCAGCAACAGCAGCACCGCCACCAACACCCAACCGGGCCGCAGCGCCCTCAGCCGCGCCGCCACCTCGGCCCCGTCCACCATCCGCCAGACCAATGCCATCAGCACCATCGCGGCGGCAAACTTCAGGCCTGTCCTGACACTGGCCTTCACGGTGCCCCCTTACTGGAATAACCGTTCACAAACAGATCGCGCATCGCCTCCATCGGCAGCGCCACTTGCGCCTCAGGAGGGATAAGCCCCGGCGCAAACCCCCAACCCGCCGCAACCTCCACCAGATCGGCCGGCCCGATCACATGCACCGGCACATCCAGCCGGTCCTCCTGCGCCACGAACCCCGCCGCCTGATGATCGCCCAGCACCACGATCAGCGGCATCTCCTCCGCCGTCCGCTCCGCCCAGCCGAACGCCGCCTCCAATGCATAACCGACGGATTGGCGATACTGGTCGCGCACCCGGTCCCGGTCGCGCCAAACCACATTGGGCGGATCGCCCTCTTGCGCCATGGTGTTGAACACCGTCCCATCCCCCACCGCGTTCCAATCCACCATGCGCGGCACCGGCACCCATGGCGCGTGGGACGAAATCAGCACCACCTGCGCAAACAGCCGCCCCGTGCGCCCCGCATCTTTGCGCACCAGCCTGTCAAACGCCGCCAGGGTGAACTGATCCGGCATCGTCACCCAGTTGAACGGCCACCCGCGATACCCCAGATCCGCCGCCGCAAGGATGCGGTCAAACCCCATCCCCCGCCCTTCCGGCCATGCCATCGTGATCGCCGGCATCACCGCCGCCGTCTCGAACCCCGACCTTTGCGCGATGTGGAACAACCCCTCCCGCCCGCTCACCAAAAGCGCGCGATAGCGCACCTGATCATTGATCCGCAGCCCCTTGGCAAACGTCGCATGGGCCAGCCAACTCTGCCCCCCCTTGGTGGAGGATGTCAGGTATCCCGACCGCATCGCAAAGCCCTTCGCCGCCAGCGCCCGCTCCGCCCCGGCCAGCACCGCCCGCGTCGTGGCGGCATAAAGCGGCCCCTCCACATTCGCACGGCCATAGCTCTCGATGAACACCACCACCACATCCCGGTCGATCCGGTCCAGCAGCCCCTCCTGCCCCCGAAACGGATCGGCCATCGCTGCCACCCGGAAGGTCCGCAGATCCTCTACCGTGCGCAGCACCAGCCGTACGCGCTCTGCCGCCACCCGCGCGGTAAAGGCCGCGCCGGGCGGATCGAACGGCATCTTCCAGCGGTTCATGATCGCCGCCGCCTCCCACACCCCGGCCATCGCACAGACCAGCGCCACCCCCCCCGCGCTCCGCCGCATCCACAGCCGCGCGCCAAGGATCGGCAGCCGCGCCCAAACCCCCATCGCCCACCACAGCGCCCAGCCCAGCGCCAGCAACACCCCGGCAATCGCCCCATAGGCCAGCACCGCGCCCAGCACCCCCACCGACCCGGACAACAGGTTGAACCCCGCCGCAGCCAGCGGCAGGTCCCCCACCGGGTTGAACCCCCGGCCAAAGGCCGTGAACATCGCAAAATCTGCAGCCTTCAACACCACCAGCAGCACCAGCACGGCCGCCAGCACCCCGCGCAGCACCCGCCCACCGCGCCCGTCGCCCAGCAACGGCAGCCCCAGCAGCAGCACCGGCAATTCCAGCGGAAACAGCAGCAACGCGCCCCATGTCATCGCGCCGGGATGATTGGGCTGGATCAGCGCCAGATGCAGGATCACGGCGGCCAGAACCGCGCGCCAGATCATCCCCCCACTCATCCCCGATGCCTCCACAGCCACAGCACATCCCGCCCGAATGACCAGACCAGCGCCGCGACCGCGCCCCAAGCCACCCCCCGCGCCACCTCGGGCACCAGCCCCGGCACCTGCAACAGGATCAGCGCGGCAATCTGCACCACGCACACCACCTTGCGCCCGAACCTGTCGGGCAAGGCCGCCGACAGCCACGGAAACGGCCAGAAGGCCGCGACAAAGGCATAGCGCATCGCCCCCAGCAGCAACACCTCCGCTCCCGTCATCCCGCCCAGCCAGACATGCGCCGCCAGCACCAGCGCCAGCGCCGCATCCGTTTCCATGTCGAACCGCGCGCCGAACTCCGATGCCAGCCCGCTCCGCCGTGCCAGCCAGCCATCCACCCCATCCAGCGCCAGCGCAACCGTCGCCAGCACCAGCACATCCCATCCCTGCGGCCCCTGCCACAGCATCCCCGCCAGCGCCGCCACCATCGCCGCCCGCGCCAGCGTCACCACATTGCACAGGCCAAACCGCGCATGGGGGAAATGCAGTCCCAACTTGCCCCGAATGAACACCAGCAGCGCCACCGTACCCGCCAGCGCAATAAGGGCTGCCATCCCCCCACCCTCGGGCCGCAGCACCAACGGCACCAGCGCCAAAAGCAAGGCCAGCCCCGCAGCAGGCCAGAACCCCGCAGGCAAGCCAACCCTTGATCTGTTCTGCTCAACCCCTACTGTCATGGCATCACAAAAGGCAGGCTCAGATGCAGACACCGTCCCCCGGCTACAGCAGCGGCCAACGCGCTCTTCACTGGATCATCGCGCTGATGATCCTGCCCATGATCGCTGCAGGCTTCGTGATGGTGCAACAGGGCCTGCCCCGCGCGCTCGGCAACACGCTGTTCATCCTGCACAAGAACATGGGCGTCCTCGTCCTGATCCTTGTGATCCTGCGCATCGTCGTGAAGTTGCGCCACAAGGCCCCGCCCCTGTCGGAAACCCTGCCCGCATGGCAGCGCCGCGCCGCCCATGCCAGCCATGGCCTGCTTTATGTGCTGATGCTGGTGATGCCGCTGTCGGGCTATATCCGCGTCCGCGCCGGCGGCTTCCCGATCGAGGCGCTGGATCGTCTTGGTCTGCCCACGCTCGTGCCAAAATCCGAAACCCTCGCCGCCACGGCCAAGGCGGTGCATGAACTGGGCGCCTATGCGCTTGCCGCCCTTCTGGCGTTGCACATCGCCGCCGCCCTGCACCATGTGCTCATCCTGCGCGATGGCACATGGTCCCGCATCTGGCCGCCGGTCCGCCGCTAGCATCCCGCGCCCTACCGCGCCCGCAGGGCGCGCGCGCCTTCCGCCACCAACCGCGCCGCATGAACCGGCTGCCATGCCATCGCCGCACTGGGCGTCAGCGCGCAGTCAAACACCACCTCGGGGCCAAGGCCATAAGCCCGCGTTTCTGGCCGCATCGCATCCGACAGCCGCGCCACCGGGCTTTGCAGCGTCAATCCCTGCGGCCCGCCTCCGATCAGCAAGGGCGACACCGCCACCTGCAAACGGTTGAGCAGCCCCGCCTCCAGAAACCGCGCAATGGTGATCCCGCCGCCTTCCACCATAACGCTTTTCAGCCCAAGGTCATGCAAGGCCGCCAGAATCTCGGCCGGGTCCAGCCACCCATCGCGCAGCGGCAGGGTGACCACCTCTACGCCGTCGGGCCGCGCCCGCGCCACGCCCTGCACCACGATCCGCCGCGCGCCATCGGCACGAAACAGCACCACATCGTCGGGCAAGCGCCCGCGCGGGTCCACCACGATCCGCGCCGGGTTCGGCCCGCTGCACATCCGCACCGTCAGTTGCGGCTGGTCATGGATCGCCGTGCGCACCCCGATCAGCACCCCATCCACCAGCGCGCGCATCCGGTGCAGATGCGCCAATCCCTCCGGCCCCGAAACATCGCGCGCATCGCCCGTCACCGTGGCCACCCGCCCGTCCAGCGATTGCCCGATCTGCGCCACCGTCACCGGCCCCAGATCGCGCCGCGCCAAGGGCGCATACAGGTCCAGCGCCGCGCGCTCGCCCGGCGTCCAGCGCCCGCAGCAGGCGCAGCCATGCCCCGCCCGGATCGACAATATCCGTTCCCAGACCTTGGGTGTGACCTCAACCGTCTGCATCCTCAGCCCCCTTCACACTCGCAGCCATCGCAGGCGGCACTGCCAACAGGTCGCGATGCCCGATCCGGCATTCCCCCTGCCCCAGCAGCGCCCGCCGCGCGCCCAGCCACGCATCCGCCCCCGCAAACCCCGCCTCGCCCGCCGCCTGCGCAATCCCGCCCAGCAGTTCCGCCTGCAACGCCGCCTGATCCGGCCCCAGCCGCCACGGGCTATCCGCTTCGCGCATAACGTAACCCGCCGCCCGCAACCGCGCCGCCAGATGATCCGCCGCCTGCGGCCCCAGTGCCGGGCCAAAGCCCTTGTCGCCCCCCTGATGCCGGTTGAACGCCTCGGTCACCGCCGCATCCTCGGGCAAGGCAGGCTCCCACGCCATCACCCCATCATAGCTCAGGGCCGCATAAACGGGCAGCCGCAACCCCGCCACCCGTACCACAAACCGCTCAACCCACTCCGCCGACACCAGATCGAACAGCGCCGAGGCCGTCACCAGCCCCGCCCCGTCGAAAGGCAAGGCCTCAATGTCGTTCAGGTCAAGGCAATGCCCCTCCCCCCCCGCCAGCGCCAGCAACCCGGCATCCCCGTCCACCATCCGCCACACCGCACCATTCGCCAGCCCGCCAAAGGCCCGCCGCGTCGACCCCGTGCCGCAGCCAAGATCCACGATCACCGCCCCCGCCACCTGCGCCGCCGCAGCCAGCAAGCCGCCATCCCGCGCCGCATGGTCGGCAGGTTCGCGCAACGCCAGCCAATCGGCGGAAAAGCCCATCGCTCAGACCTCACCCTCACACCAGGCCCGCGCCATATGGCTCTCATGCAGCGTGATCCGCAGCCGTTTCACCCGCCCGCCATCCTTCAACTCACCCGCCCGCAGCCGCGCCACCATCGCCTTGTGGATAACGCCGCACAGGAATTCCGTCGTGGTGAACTTGCCCGCGAACTCCGGCACCTCATCCAGATTGCGATAGCGCAGCGGCTGCAATACCGCCGCCAGCGCATCCACCGCCAGCCCGATATCCACCACCAACCCGTGATCGTCGATATCCTCGGCAAAGAAGGCCGCATCCACCGTAAACGTCGCCCCATGCATCCCCTGCGCCGGGCCGAATACCGGCGAGGGCAGCGAATGCGCGATCATGATATGGTCCCGAACTTCAACAGCGAACATGCGTCTTTCCTTTGTTCAATAGCGGATACGATGGCACAGCGTGCCGGGCGCGGACAGCACCGCGCCATAGGTCGCGGGCAGATCGTCAAACCCGGTCTCCCCCGAAATCAGATCATCCAGCACAGGGTCGCGCAGCAACGCCAGCGCCTTTTCCAACCGCCGCCGATAGGTCCAGCGCGGCGCGCGCAGGGGCGGCACCTGCCCCACCTGCGAGCTGATCAGCCGCAGCCGTCGGCTGTGAAACGCGCCGCCAAGCGGCACCGGGGTTTCCCCTGCGCCATGCCAGCTTGCCTCCAACACCACGGCCTCCGCCCCGGCACAGCCCAGCGCAGTCGCCAGCCCGGCGGCCGAGGCACTGGCATGGATCACCACATCGCACTCAACCGGCGCATCACCGGGCAGCGCAAAACCGCAGCCAAGCGCCGCCGCCAGCGCCCCGCGCTCTGCCACCGGGTCCACCAGAACCACCTCCGCACCCGGCAGCCGCGCGCACAGATAGCCAACCAGCGCCCCCACGACGCCCGCGCCGATCACCGCGATCCGGTCCCCGGCCCCGGCCCCGCTATCCCACAGGATGTTCAGCGCCGTCTCCATGTTGGCCGCCAGCACCGCCCGCGCCGCAGGCACGCCATCAGGCACCGCAATCAGCGCCGCCTCGGGCAGGCGGAACGCCGTCTGATGTGGAAACAACGCGAACACCGCCCGTCCCGCCAGCGCGCCCTCGGTCGCCTCACCCACCATGCTGTAGCCGTATTTCACCGGAAACGGGAACGCGCCTTCCTGATAGGGCGCGCGCATCCGCGCCCATTCCGCCTCGGGCACGCCATCGCCGAACACCAGCCGCTCCGTCCCCCGGCTGATCCCGGACCACAGCGCCCGCACGGCCACGCCCTCGCCCATCGCCGCTTCCCGAATTTCGACCTGTCCGGGAGACACGCACCACAGCGCCCGCGCCGTCATGGCAGAATATGCCCGGACTTCTGCGCCTTGACCGCCAGATAGCGCGCGTTCTGCGCGGTCCGGCCCACGGCCAGCGGCACCCGCGCGGCCACCCGCACCCCCTGCGCCGTCAGCATGGCCACCTTGGCCGGATTGTTGGTCATCAGCCGCACCTCGGAAATCCCCAAACGCGCCAGCAGCGCAGCCCCGATGCGGAAGTCCCGCTCGTCATCCTCGAACCCAAGGTGATGGTTCGCTTCAACCGTGTCCAGCCCACGTTCCTGCATGGTATAGGCCCGCATCTTGTTGGCCAACCCGATCCCGCGCCCTTCCTGATTGAGGTAGAGCAGCACGCCGCCCCCGCACTCGGCCATCGCTGCCATGGCGGCTTGCAGTTGCGGCCCGCAATCGCATTTCCGGCTGCCCAATACATCGCCTGTGAAACAGGCCGAATGCAGCCGCACCAGCACCGGCCCCGCCGTATCAATGACACCCACCTCGATGGCATAATGCTCCGCCCCGCCATCAT
>CALRPT020000010.1:0-163668 GCA_943370085.1 Variovorax paradoxus
CCAGCCGCAGCACCTCGGCCACCGGGGCCGGATCGTCGATCAGCGCCTCGGCCTCATCCGCCGCACGGCGGCACTCGGCCCGCGCCACCTCCAGAAACAAAAGCCGCTTGTCCGGAAAATAGCTGTAAAGCGTCGCCTTGCTGACCCCCGCCGCGCGGGCGATGTCATCGACCGACGCCCCCTCGAACCCGTCACGCAGGAACACCTCACGCGCGCCAGCCAGCACCTGATCGAACTTCCGCCCCCGCCGGATTTGCGCATCGCGCGCAGGTTCCACCCGGACGTGTTGGCCTGCCTCATCCATCCCGACCACCTTTCGCAAGGGGTGACCATAGCCCCTCGCCACACCCACGGGCAAGCCTCACGCCCGCACCCGCGCCACCACCGGCCCGCCCCCCTGGGCCGCGATCCGCGCGATGGCCGCCGCAATCCCCTCATGGCGCACATCCATGCTGTGGCCATTGGCGTGGATCAGACGCGTCTCATCCACCACCAAAGCCACATGCCCCTTCCAGAAAATCAGATCGCCCCTCCGCAGTGCCGCCCCATCTGCCAGCGCTGCGCCCAATGCCTGCTGCAGATCGCTATCCCCCGGACAATCCCGCCCGCAGGCCAACCAAGCCGCCTGCACCAGACCCGAACAATCGATCCCGTCCCGGCTGTTCCCGCCCCAAAGATAGGGCGTGCCGATAAACATCTCGGCCACCGCCACGGGATCGGTCAGCCATTCCCCGACCGCCCGCAGATGCATGGCGGGGATGAACCCGCCGCCCACCCGCGTCCATTTGGCATCCGCCTCGGCCACCGTCACCCGCGCCCCGAAGGGCAGCGCCGCGCGCTCGCGGGCCTGCACGCGCGGCTCGGGGTACAGATGCGTCCCCACCGCGGCCACCCAATGCGTGGGCGTCACCGCAGGCCCCACCGCCCGCCCCGCAAGCCAGCCGCAATAGCCATCCTTGCCCATCTGCACAAAGACCGCCTCCCCCCGCCGCTCCACCACCATCAGCGCATCGCCCAGCATCACTTGCCGGTCCCGCGCCCCACCCGGACTGGCGCAAATGTCGGCCAGCGGCACCGCCACCGCCCCCTGCTCACCCGGAACGAAGCTCTCCGCCGCGACCTGCCCGCGCAAACCCTCAAGCGCGACCCGCCCCGAAAACGCCGTCAGCCGCCTGTCCATCACAGCCCCAGCATCGCGGGCAGCCCGCACAGCAGCGCCCGCGCCCCCTGCCCGACCCCACCCTTCGGCCGCCCCGGCGCATCCGTCGGCGTATGGCCATAGATGTCGAAATGCACATAACGCGGATGCTCGGCAAACCGCCGCAGGAACAGCGCCGCCGTGATCGATCCGGCAAAGCCGAACCCCGGCGCATTGTCCAGATCGGCAATCCCCGGCTCGATCACCGATTCATAGGCATCATGGAACGGCAACCGCCACACCGGATCGAAGCCCGCCACCGCGCCCGCCTCCAGCGCCGCCACAACTCCCGCATCATCGCTGTAATAGGGCGCCAGATCAGGCCCCACCGCCACCCGCGCCGCCCCGGTCAGCGTGGCCATCGACACCAGCAGATCGCAAGCCTCCTCCCCCGCCCATGCCAGCGCATCGCCCAACACCAACCGCCCCTCGGCATCGGTGTCGTTCACTTCCACGGTCAATCCCTTTCGACTTGTCAGAATATCCTTCGGCTTCAACGCATTGCCCGCAACCACATTCTCCACCGCCGGCACGATCACCCGCAACTTCACGGGCAGACCCAGTTCCATGATCATCTGGGCCAGCCCCATCACCGTGGCGGCGCCCCCCATATCCTTCTTCATCAAGTTCATGCCCGACGACGGCTTCAGGTTCAGCCCCCCGGTATCGAAACACACCCCCTTGCCCACCAGCGTCAGCGCTGGCCCCGCCTTGCCCCAGCGCATCTCCATGATCCGCGGCGCGCGCGGGCTGGCCCGCCCAACCGCATGGACCATTGGGAATCCCTCCGCCAAAAGGTCCTCCCCCCGCACCACCGAAACCGCTGCACCAAACCGCGCCCCCAGTGCCGCAAAGGCCGCTTCCAACTCCCCCGGCCCCATATCCTGCGCGGGCGTGTTGATCAGATCGCGCGTCAGGAACTCGCCCCGCGCCATGGCGATCACCCGCGCCGCATCCACCCCTTCCGGGCAAACCAGCAGCGCCCCGGCATCGGTCTTCGCCGCACGATAGCGGCCAAAGCGGTACTGCGTCAGCAGCCAGCCCAGTGCCGCCTCTTCCCGCTCGGCCTTGCTCAACGTGCCTTCGATCCGCCACGCCTCGGCGGGCAACGCCGCCACCGCCTTGGCCAGCCCGAACCGCATCCGCCGGCGCGCCTTGGCCGTGCCATAGCCCGCGACCGCCCCGGCCAAGCCGCCCCCGGCAGCGGGCAACAACCGAACCTCGCCCAAATCTCCCTTGAACCCGGTCGCCGCCAACCACCCCGCCGCCTCCGGCCCCAGCCGGGCCTTGAGGGCGTCAATCCCGTCCGAGGGCACCACATGCAACGGCAACGCCTCCGCTGCGGGATCGGCAAACTGGGGCGTCAGATAGGGTAGCGCGGCATCGGTCATGGCATCGGTTCCAAAGGTGGTTTCCACCCGAACCCTATGAATGCCGCCTCGCCCCCGCAAGGCCAGTCACCGCGCGCAAGGCTGTTCCCTTGAAATCGGCTCACTCATCCTTGAGCCTTCCCCGCAGCAACAGCTCGGACCCCGCGCGCAAAATCCCCGCTCACCGCACCAGCGACCGTTCTGCCACCCGCACCAGCCGCGCCCAGACGGCGGCAAAGGCCGTGGCATCCCCGCGCAGCAGCACCGCCCGCGCATCCTCGGCCACCCGCGCAAGGCTTATCATTCCCACTCCCGCCGCCATTGCCTGCATCCGCTTCAACGCGCGCGGCAGGGTATCCAGCTCATGCCGCTCCACCTGCGCGCACATCACGGTAACCGCCATCGCAAGTTCGCCCACCGCCCGTGTCACCAGCTTCGCGCCAGGGTCCGCACCCAGCCGATCAAAGATCGCAAGGATCGCCCCCTCATCCTCATCCACCCGCTCACACGGATGCAAGGTCACCACCCTGCCCGCCATTCCGTCCCCCGCACGTATCACACCCACGGACAGCATGTTTCATGCCATTGAACGAAAGGTTGCCGCGCCGGGAAATAGACACTCGAATTTTCCTATACTTCGTCCTACCAAGGCCCTTCGAAACTCTGCAAAAGGGATGCCCCATGCAACAGGCCCGGCCCCTTCCCGCCTATCTGATCAGCCGCTTCCATGGCTGGCGCGCCACCACCTATCAGGACAACAAGGCCTGGTTCCGCCGCCTTGCGCAAAGCGGCCAGCATCCACGCGCCATGGTGATCTCCTGCTGCGACTCGCGCGTCCACGTCACCTCGATCTTCGGCGCGGATGAGGGCGAGTTTTTCATCCACCGCAACGTCGCCAACCTTGTGCCGCCCTACAATCCCGATGGCGAATATCACGGCACCTCGGCAGCGGTGGAATATGCCGTCACCTCGATCGGCGTCGCCCATATCGTCGTGCTGGGCCATTCCAACTGCGGGGGCGTCAAAGGCTGCCATGACATGTGCTCGGGCCACGCCCCAGAGCTTGAGATGAAATCCTCCTTCGTCGGCCGCTGGATGGATATCCTCCGCCCCGGCTACGAACGCATCACGCTGACCAAACCCGAAGACCCCCTCCGCGCCTTGGAAAAGGAAGCCGTCCTCGTCAGCCTGGAAAACCTGATGACCTTCCCCTTCGTCCGCGCCGCCGTGGAAGATGACCGCCTCACCCTGCACGGCCTCTGGACGGATACAGGCGAAGGCGGCCTTGAACAGTTCGACTCCACGCGTGAGGGCTTCTTCCCGGTCTGAACGTCAAGGCACCACCCTGGTCCTTTCACCTTGGCCCAAATACCCATTCCAACCGCAACACCCCGCACCACCCGTCCGGCACGGTCGCCGCACATTTCCGCAGCGCAGCATCTTCACAGCGCCGTGAACGCCCCTATACTGCGCATAACCAACAGGGGGCCGATCCATGCAAGACATCCTGACGCTGGCAGGCGCGAACCTGCTGACGCCAATGATCCTATGCTTCGCCCTCGGGCTCGCCGCGGCCCTCGCCCGGTCTGAACTCAGCGTCCCCGAGGCCGCCGCCAAGGCGCTGTCGATCTACCTCCTCTTCGCCATTGGCTTCAAAGGCGGCGTCGCCGTCGCCGATCACGGGCTGGATGGCAGCCTGATCGCCGCCCTCATCGCCGGGGTCATCCTCTCTTTCGCCTTGCCCTTCGCCGCCTTTGCCCTGCTCAAGGTGCTCACACGCCTCTCTGTTACCGATGCCGCCGCCGTCGCCGCGCATTACGGCTCCATCTCTATCGTGACCTTCGTCACCGCCACCTCTGTCCTGCAATCGCAGGGGATCGCAGCCGAAGGCTACATGGTCGCCGTCGCCGCCGCGATGGAGGCTCCGGCCATCATCTCCGCCCTCTTCATCGTCACCCGCGCGGGCGGAAAAAGCGAAGGCATGGATGCCGAACTGTGGCGCGAGATCCTGCTGAACGGCTCCATCGTCCTCTTGGTCGGCTCCTTCATCATCGGCCTGATCACGGCGGCGGATGGCATGGCGCGGATCGAAAGCTTCATCGTCTCGCCCTTCCAGGGTGTGCTGTGCCTGTTCCTTCTGGACATGGGCCTCGTCGCCGGGCGGGGCCTGCGCGGCGCGCGCGGCATCCTCACACCCGGCGTGCTGGCCTTCGGGCTGGTGATGCCCATCATCGGCGCCGCCACGGGCCTTGCCGCCGCCCTGCTTCTCGGCCTCTCGCCGGGCGGCACCGCGCTGATGATGACGCTCGCCGCCTCCGCCTCCTACATCGCCGTTCCCGCCGCGATGCGCGTGGCCCTGCCGGACGCGAACCCCTCGATCTACCTCACCCTTTCCCTGGGGATCACCTTCCCCTTCAACCTCACCCTCGGCATCCCGGCCTATGTCGCCGTGGCCACCGCCCTTACCGGAGGCTGACATGCAAACCCATCAGGCCAAACGCGTGGAAATTATCATCGAAGCCCCGATGGAAACCCGCCTCACCGATGCACTCACCCGCGCAGGCGTTACGGGGTTCACCGTCCTGCCCGTCCTCGGCGGCTCGGGTCGCTCGGGCCGCTGGACGCGCGAAGGCCAGGTTGGCCGCGCGGGTATGGTGGCAGTGATCTGCCTCATCCGCCCCGAACGGCTCGACACCCTGCTCGAGGCCGCCTTCACTGTCGTCGAACGCCATATCGGCGTGGTCAGCGTTACCGACACTCAGGTCCTCCGCGCCGAACGCTTCTGAGATCGGCCGTTGATCAGGCAAAATCCCCGCCCTTTCATCTTGGCCCAAATACCCTCAGGGGGTGAATGGCCGCGCGGCACGCGCGGACAGAGGGGGCGGAACGCCCCCTGAACCCGGAGGCAAAGCGCGAAGGCGCGCAGCCGACACAAAAGCCGTGCGGCGGCACGCCGCTCCGCAAGATCACCGCTGCCGGATCAAGTGCCTCCGTAAACCCCCTGCACCAACCGCGCCATCGCCGCCTCCACCCGCGCCCGGCTCTCCGGCTCGGCCAGACGGATCCCGGCATAGTCCCCCGCCACGGCCAACGCCTCGACCCCTGCGATCAGCACCGCATTCACCGCCGCTGCATCCACACCTTCGGGTGCCGCCATCCCCATCCGCGCCTTGGCCTGCACGAACCAGTCCCGCAGCACCGCCGCCCGCGCCGCCCGGAACGGCGCGGCCGCCGCCTCCGGCGCAGCCAGCGCCACCCGCGCCGCTTCACGCGCCAGCGCATCGCCCGCCAGATGCCCCATCAGCACCGAAAGCATCCGCGTCACCCCCGCGCCATATCCCGCCGCCCCATCCATCGGCACGGCCTCCAGCGCCGCCGCCATCGCCCGCCCCGACGCCGCCCCCATCGCCGAAAGCAGCCCCTCCGGCCCGTCAAAATACCGATAGATCAGTTTCTTGTCGCAACCCGCCGCCCGCGCGACTGCATTCACGCCAAACCCCGACAGCCCTTCTGTCGCCAGCACGGAAAACCCCGCCTCGACCAGCCGCCCCTCGGTCAGTTCCCGATCCTTAACCATCGCTCCACCTCAATGTCCCCGATCAGTGACATTTTACTTGCGCGACTCGCGCCACGCCTCTATGTCACCATACAGTGACATATTGGAGACCCCCATGCCCCCCGTCAATCCCACCCGGCGCCCAGCCCGCATCACCGGCATCGCACTGATCACGCTCGCCCTTGCCTTCAACCTGCCCTATGCCCGCCTCGCCGCGACCTTCGACTATCCCGGCATCCTACGCCAACCACCCGAAACCATCCTTGCAGCCCTCGCCGAAGGTGGCCCCGCGCTCATCGCCACTTGGTATGCCTTCGCCGCCTGCGCCCTGATCTTCGCGCCGCTCGCGATGGCGCAGGCGCTGGGTCAGGGCCGGGCGCAGCGCGTCCCGGCCCTGGCCAGCGCCGCCGCCATCGCGGGGGCCTTCGCCGGGATCCTACAAGCAATGGGCCTCTTGCGCTGGGTGCTGGTCATGCCCGCCCTTGCCGGGATGCCCGACGCCGCCACCACCTTCACCGCGCTTCACGCGATGGGCGGGGCCGTCATCGGCGAACATCTGGGCCAGCTTGCCACCGCGCTGCATGTGGGGCTTATGGCGGCGATCCACCGTGACGAAGGCCATCGCGCCCTCCCCATCGCAGGCGGGCTCACCGCCGCACTGATCACCTTGGGCAGTTTCGAAACCCCTGCCCTCGCGCTGGGTCTGCCGGGCAATGCCTTCGCCCTTGCCGCCATCGCGGGATACCTCGCCCTGACCCTCTGGCTGATCCTCGCCGGACTGGCCATGATCCGGCGCTGAAACGCAAAAGGGCCGCCCCAACCGGGACGGCCCGCTCTGTCACTCAAACCGCGATCAGCCCTTTTTCAGGCAACGGCTCCCCAGCACTTCGGCGATCTGCACCGCGTTCAGCGCCGCGCCCTTGCGCAGGTTGTCCGACACGATCCAGAGGTTCAGACCGTTCTCGATCGTCTCATCCTGACGGATGCGGCTGACATAGGTGGCATAATCGCCCACGCAGTCGATGGGGGTGATATAGCCACCAGCTTCGCGCTTATCGACCACGAGAACACCGGGCGCTTCCCGCAGGATGTCGGTCGCTTCTTCCCAGTCGAGGTAATCTTCGAACTCGATATTCACGGCTTCCGAATGGCCGACGAAGACCGGAACCCGCACGCAGGTTGCAGTGACCTTGATCTTGGGATCAAGGATCTTCTTCGTTTCGACCACCATCTTCCATTCTTCCTTGGTATCACCGGAATCGAGGAAGACATCGATCTGCGG
Organism: Variovorax paradoxus; assembly: GCA_943370085.1. GTDB lineage: Bacteria > Pseudomonadota > Alphaproteobacteria > Rhodobacterales > Rhodobacteraceae > Paragemmobacter. The sequence goes on from CALRPT020000010.1 coordinate 7,407, forward strand.
GATCACGTTGAAGGCGATCTGCTTGGGGTACACCTTCGGCGCCACTTCCTGACCGGGCACGAAAATCCCCTTGGTCTGGTTCCACAGCTCGTCCATCGCTTCCTTGCCGGTGCCCGACACGGATTGATAGGTCGCCACCACCACCCGCTTGATCCGCGCACGATCATGCAGCGGCTTCAGCGCCACCACCATCTGCGCGGTGGAACAGTTCGGGTTGGCGATGATGTTCTTGTTCTTGTAGCGGACCACGTCATCCGCGTTCACTTCCGGCACGATCAGCGGAATGTCCGGGTCATAGCGGTACAACGACGAGTTATCGATCACCACACAGCCCTGCGACGCCGCCCGCGGCGCATAGATCTTCGTCGCGTCCGACCCGATGGCGAACAGCGCAATATCCCAGCCGGTGAAATCGAACGTATCCAGATCGAGGGTCTTCAAAGTTCGGTCGCCAAAGCTGACCTCCGTCCCCAGCGATTTGCGCGACGCCAGCGCCGCGATCGCATCCACCGGAAACTCGCGCTCGGCGAGGATGTTCAGCATCTCTTTGCCAACGTTGCCCGTGGCACCGACGACAACGACCTTGTAGCCCATCGGGGTTCTCCTTGTACCCGTCCTCTTCAATCAAAGACGGGGCCTGTTACCCCAACCCGGCCAGCCGCGAAAGCGGATTCCGCAGGATGGTTCAGTCGGTTCGATCCTGCGAGAAGGCATAGACCACCAGCCCCACAGCCAACATCACCGCGAAAAACACGAACAAACCCTGATAGGGCACCGCCGCCGCCCCTCCTCCTGCCACCAACCCGGCATGAATGCGCCCCGTCACCACCTGCGCGATTCCCACCGCCCCGATCCCGAACAGATTGAGCAGCGTCACCCCCCGCCCCACCAGATGCGGCGGCACAAAGGCCCGTCCATGCGCGATCACCATTGCATAGGACGATCCCATGAAGCCGATCCCCGCCAGCAGCGCCAGCGTGACCCATCCCCCAACCGCAGGCCACAGTGCCAGTCCGATCAGGCAGCACAACACGCCGGCATTGCCGCCCAGGATCAGCCATTTCCGCGTGCCCAGCCATCGCTCCAACGGACCATAGGCAAAGCTGCCCAAGACCATCGCCATCCCCATCACCAGCGTCGCCGCGCCAATGGCAGCTGCATCCGCGCCGAACACATCAGCATAATACGGCCCCACCCACAGCCCGCGCAGACCCACCGCCGGGGCATAGCACACCGCCATCATCGCCAGCACCGGCCAAAGCGCCCGCATCCTGAGCAGATCCATCAACGACCCGCGACCCGCCCCCTCCACGCGCGGCGGATCGCGCACCACAAGGCCCAGCGACAGTGCCACCACCGCCGTCACACCTGCCAGCACCCACAGCGTCTGCCGCCAGCCGAAAGCCTCAACCGCCGCCGCCAAGGGCAGGCTCGCCGCGATGTTTCCCATCGATCCCACGCCAATCATCACCCCGGCCAGCGTGCCGAACACCGCCGCCGAATAGGTCCGCGCAAGGATGTAATAGGCTGCCATCAACACCGGCGCACAGCCCACCCCGATCAACGTCATCGCCACCGTCACCGCCCCGGGTCCCTGCGCCATCGCAAACACCGCCGCGCCCCCGGCCCCGCCCAACCCCAGCAAGACCGACGATGTCAAACGCGGCCCGATCCTGTCCAGCGCCCAGCCCACCGGGATCTGCGCCAGCGCAAAGGCCAGAAACCACACGCCCGATGCGGCGGCCAGATCATCAGCCCCCGCCCCGATCTCCACCCCCAGCACCGGCGCCAGCACCGCCAGAAACGCCCGGTAGAACTGGCTCAGCACATAGGCCGCCACCAGCGCCGCAATTCCTGCTCTCATCCGGATCATCCTCCACCCGGCGCGCTTGATGCCAACCCCGCGCGCCGTACACAACCCCACCCCGCAACACCCTTGCCACAGCCTGCCCCACCCCTGCACACTCCGCCAATCTGTCCGGAGTATCCCAATGTCCCGTGCCCCCATCCGCGCGCTCGCGGCCGCCCTCCTCCTCACCCACCCTGCCTTCGCGAATGACGGCTTCGGCGGCATCGCAGCCACCGGCCTGCACTTCGCCCAGACCGACGCTGTTGCGATGGAGACGGAAGACCTCTTCATCGGCCTCGACCGCATCCGCGTGGCCTATACCTTCCGCAACGTCACCGATCAGGACGTGACGGGTGAGGTAATCTTCCCCCTCCCCCCGATCCCGCTACACGCGCTGGTGAACAGCGATTTCAACCTGCCCGAAGACCGCGCCAACCTCGTGGCCTTCACCGCCACTGTGGCAGGCCAACCCGTCACCCCGCAGATCGACCGGATCGCCGTGATTGAACCGCCATGGGATGAAAACCGCCCCCTGTCCGACCAGTACGACACGCCGGGGCAAGACGTAACCGCCACCCTCGCCCGCTATGGCATCCCCCTCACCATCGACGCGCGCGCCCTCTCGCCGCTCCTGCTCGCCCTGCCCGATCCCGCCAAGGCCGAACTGCAAACCGCAGGCCTTGCCGAATTCTACGAAGGCGACGCCGCCAACGGCTTCCCGACCGAGGCTTGGCCGCTCTGGTCCATCATCCTGCGCTATCACTGGACGCAAAGCTTCCCTGCAGGCGAAACCCTTACCATCTCACATGAATACGAAAACCGCCCGCCCGGTGGTCTTTTCGGCTGGACCCATCCCCCGCAGAATGATTGGGAACAGGACTACCAGGCCCGCTACTGCATCGACGATGGCACCTCGCGCGCCATCGCCAAACGGCTCGGCCCGGATGGCTACGGCATCGCCTACAACCTCGCCTACGTCCTGCGCACCGCGAACTCCTGGGCCGGCCCCATCGGCCAATTCCGCCTGACGCTAGACAAGGGCGCCGCGCAGAACGTCATTTCTCTCTGCGCCAGTGGCGTTACCAAAACTGGCCCCACCACCTTCGTCATCGAGAAACAGGACTACACGCCCGACCGCGATCTTGAGGTTCTGATCGTCACCCCGCCCCCCGGCTGAAGACCGCCGGATCAAGCAGCCAGCGGCGCGCGCACCTCACGCTCCCTGATGGGCAGATGCACGATGGCCGAAAACGCGCCGACACCCACCCCGATCCACCAGACCAGCGTATACCCCCCGGTCAGGTCATACATCATGCCACCCAGCCAGACGCCCAGAAACCCGCCGATCTGGTGGCTCAGAAACACGACGCCATAAAGCGTGCCCATATAGCGCAGCCCGTACAGATGCGCGACCAGCCCACTCGTCAGCGGCACTGTAGCCAACCACAGCGCCCCCATCACGGCGGAAAAGATCAGCACGCTTTCCGGCGTGATCGGCAGCAGGATGAACACCGCCGCCGCAATCGTCCGCCCTGTGTAAATCCCCGCCAGCAGGTATTTCTTCGTATACCGCTTGCCCAGCCACCCCGATGTGACCGTGCCCACGATGTTGAACAACCCGATCACCGCAATCGACACCGCCCCCAGCGCCGATGTCGTGCCGATCCCCATCCCCGCGATCATGCTGCCGGGATCAATCGGTCCGCAAAGCTCGGTCACGAAAGCAGGGAAATGCGCGGTGATGAAGGCAAGCTGATAGCCGCAGGAGAAGAACCCCAGAAAGATTAGCGTATAGGACGGGTCCTTGAACGCGCGCTTCAGCACCACGCCCATGCTTTCCTCAAGCTCGGCCTTGGTTGCCACCTTGGGCGACCGGATGAAGGGCAGCGCGAACAGCGTGCCCAGCACCACGACCGAAAAAATGATGAATACTTCCTGCCAGCTATAGGATTGCAGCAGGTACTCCGCCACCGGCGCCCCGAACACCTGCCCCGCCGATCCCGCCGCCGTGGCAATGCCCAGCGCCATGGACCGGTTCTCCGCACTCGCCGCCCGCCCCACAATCGCCAGCACCACGCCAAAGCCGGTGCCCGCGATCCCGAACCCGACGAGAATTTCCAAAAGCTGCATCTGCCCGGGCGTGATGGCAAAAGCCGTCAGCACCAGCCCCGCCGAATACATCAAGGCCCCCGCGACAATCGCCTTGCGATCCCCGAACCGCTCCGCCACCGCACCAAACAGCGGCTGCCCGATCCCCCAGGCCAGGTTCTGAATGGCGATGGCCAGCGAAAATTCCGCCCGCGCCCATCCGAACTCTTCCGCAATCGGGATCTGGAACACCCCGAAACTCGCGCGGATGGCAAAGCCCAGCATCAGGATGAAACACCCCGCAACCAGAACCGGGGTGATAAGGGGGGCTTTGGTTGTCATGCTGGATCACCTCGAATGGTTGGCAATCTTCTCTGCCCGCCCTCCCCGAAGGTCAAATGCAGATTTGTGATGCAGACAATTCCTCCTTCTGCTCTGTCCCTGACCTCGCCATTTCACCTTGGCCCAAATACCCAAATCCAACCCTTCCGAACTAAAGCGACGCCAAAAGCAAACCCTGCGGCGGCGCACAGAAAATCACCAAAACCCCCCCAATCTCTCCGATTTTGTATGCACACCCATCTGCACTGGCGTGCTGCACCAACGGCTGCACAGCCCGCAGGGCCTTTCCCTCTGTCAATCAACGCCTTGACCCGCTAGCACTATCGTCAGGCAGTAAAAAAACGGGGCGCGTATGTCTGCATCGGATTGGTGGAAAGGTGCCGTCACCTATCAGGTCTATCCCCGCTCTTTTCAGGATACGAATGGCGACGGGATCGGCGATATTCCCGGTATCACCCGCCGCCTGCCCTACATCGCGGACCTTGGCGTCGATGCGATCTGGCTGTCGCCCGTCTTCACCTCACCGATGCTCGACATGGGTTATGATGTCTCCGATTACACGGACATCGACCCCACCTTCGGCACCCTGTCCGACTTTGCGCAACTCATTGAAAACGCACATGCTCTAGGCCTGAAGGTGATAGTGGATCAGGTGCTGTCGCATTGCTCCGACCAGCACCCCTTCTTCCGCGAAAGCCGCGCCGACCGCACCAATCCAAAGGCAGACTGGTTCGTTTGGGCTGATCCAAAACCCGATGGATCGCCCCCCAACAACTGGCTTTCGGTCTTCGGCGGCTCGGCCTGGGCATGGGATGCCCGGCGCAAGCAATACTACCTGCACAACTTCCTCACCCAGCAACCCGATTTCAACTTTCACAACCCTGACGTGCAGGATTGGCACCTCGCCAACATGCGCTTCTGGCTGGAAAGGGGGGTGGACGGTGTCCGCCTCGACACCGTCAACTACTTCTTCCACGACCCAGAACTCCGCGACAACCCCCCCGATCACCGCGAAAAAACCACAGCAGAAGCAAATCCTTACGGGATGCAGTATCATCTGTTCGACAAGAACCGTCCGGAAAACCTGGCATGGATCGAACGCATCCGCGCCCTGCTGGACGAATTTCCCAACCGCACGTCCGTCGGCGAAATGGGCGAAAGCCACCACGCCATCCGCATGATGGGCGATTACACCGCACCGGGCCGCCTGCATCAGTGCTACAGCTTCGAAATGATGGGCTATGACTACACGCCCGAATTTTTCCGCAGCCGGATCAAAGACTTCTTCGAAGGCGCGCCGGACGGCTGGCCGATGTGGGCCTTCTCCAACCACGATGTCCCCCGCCACGCCACCCGCTGGGCCAAGCACGGCATCACCCAGGATGCGCTGGCCAAACAGGCCGCCGCTCTGATCCTGTCCTTCGAAGGCTCCATCTGCCTCTGGCAAGCCGAGGAACTGGGTCAAACCGACACCACCCTCAGCTTCGTCGAACTGACCGATCCGCAAGGCATCGCCTTCTGGCCCGAACCCGTCGGCCGCGACAACACCCGCACCCCGATGGTCTGGGACAAAAGCCTGCATGGCGGTTTTTCAACCGTCCTACCCTGGCTCCCGGTCAAGCCCCCGCAAGTCGCCCGCAACGTCGCAGGACAGGCGCAAGACCCTGACTCTGTTCTGAATTTTTACCGCCAGATGCTGGCCTTTCGGCGCGAGACGCCACCCCTTCGCAACGGAAAAACCCGCTTTCTTGACCTTCCCGATCCCGTGCTGGGCTTCATGCGCGGCGATGGCATGGCATGCCTGTTCAACCTGTCCCCCGCACCCGTCGCCCTGAAAATCTCAGGGCTGACTGGCCTGATGGGCCCCACGCTGGACGCAAACCTAATGGATGAAACTCTCACCCTCGGCCCCAACGGCGTGGCTTTCGCCACGACGTCCGGTCCGCTCTGACAGGTTAAAGCGGCTCCCAATGCACCCCGGCGGCGGGGATGGTGACGCCATCCCAATCCACCGCAAACGGATTGTAGTTGAACCAGAAGCGGTGCGTGTCGCTGTCCCGCCGCCGCAAGCCTTCGGGCAGCACCTCGACCCCGATCCCCTGCGCCTTGCACAGGCCGACCAGCATCCGGTCGAGAACGGCGTCCTCTGGCCAGCCTGCCAGATAATGAATGCCACCCGCGCGCAGCAGGGCAGGCCAGCCATCAGTGGCACGCTCTACCACCTCGGCTTCGCCTTCGATTTTCTCACGCCAATGCAACAGGTTACCCCCCGCCTCCAGCGGCACGGGCACATCGGGCGGCAGGCTTTCCACCCGCGCCACCACGGCATTCAGCCCCGGCAGATTGGGCGGCAGCGGAACGGGCGTGGCAAACTCTACCGTCTTGGCATTGCTGCGCGGCCCGATAAGCGAAACCCCGTCAAAGCCCTTGAGAGCGGTCAGGAACGGCGCGGACAAGGTCGCCACGCCGGGTGCGAGCACCAGTTTGTAGCCCGTCAACGCTGCCACATCCGGCGGCAGGATATCCACATTCAGCCCCAGCCGCCGCAAGCCGCGATAGAAGGCAAAAGCCAGCCGGAAGTAATCGAAATCCCGCCCCTGCGGCTGGGTTTGCCAGGCCCATGCGCTGGCGTAATCGAACACCAGCGCCACATCCGCCCGCGCCGTACCGACATCCGGCATGGCCGCAAGTTCGGCGGCAACTTTCTCCGCCTCTTCATAGGCTTGTGCGGGGGCAGAATCCGGCCGCAACAGCCCCGCATGCATCTGTTCCTGCGCAAAAGGCGCCTGCCTCCAGCGGAAATAGCACACCGCCTCGGCCCCATGGGCAAAGGCCTCCCACGCCCAGAGCCGTGCCATGCCGGGCAGCGGATCGGCATTCCATGGGGCCCAGTTCACCGGGCCGGGTTGCTGTTCCATGATCCACCACCGCCCGCGCCCGACAGCGCGGTAGAGGTCATGGTGAAACGCCTGGAAATCCGGGTCACCCTGCCGCACGAAGCGCCGCTTGTGTTCGGGCGTCACCTCCAGCCGATCCGACAGGAACCCCAGCGGATAGGCATCCCAAGACGCGATATCCAGATCGGCCCCCACGGCGAAATGGTCGAATTCCGTGATCCGCCCCATATAGTTATGCGCGATCGGTGCGTCCGAATTCTTGCGGATGATTTCGGTCTGCACGCGGTTGAACGCCGCCACCTCGTCGCTGGCGAACCGACGAAAAGCCATGACATGCGACGGGTTCGCCTCGGTCACCGTCAGGTTGGGCAGACCCACCTCATCGAAAGAGGCATATTCCATCGACCAGAACACGTTGCCCCAGGCCCGGTTCATCGCCTGCGGGCTTTGATACCGCTGCGCCAGCCATTCGCGAAACGCATCGCGGGCGGCATCGGAATAGCTCAGCACCGTGTCATGGCAGCCATATTCGTTGTCGGTCTGCCACGCCGCCACATGCGGATTGCGCCCATAGCGCCGCGCCAGTTCCGTCACGATCCGCGCGCATTCCGTGCGATAGCCGCGATGGGAAAAACAGTAATGCCGCCGCGACCCGAAACCCCGCGCCCGCCCCTGCGCGTCCACCGCCAACATGTCGGGATGCTTTTCCAGCATCCAGCGCGGCGGCGTCGCGGTGGGCGTGCCCAGCACGACCTGCAACCCGGCCCCGCCCAGCACGGCAATGGCGCGGTCCAGCCAATCCCAATCGAACCGCCCCGGTTCCGGCTCCATCCGGCTCCACGCGAATTCGCCGATGCGGACCCATGTCAGACCCAGCGCCGCCATGCGGGTGGCATCTTCGGCCCATTTCTCTTCCGGCCAATGTTCGGGATAGTAGCAGACGCCAAGCGTGCGTTTCACAAGATCACCTGTGGTTCGGGCAGCCCGGAGCCAAGGCCCTGAACCGCAAAGGTCTTTCCGGCTTCGGGATCAGCGGCAAGCGCTGCCGCATCCATCCCCTCGCGCGCCGATGTGCAGTAGAGTGTCGACAATCCATCCCCTCCGAAAGCAGGGCAGGAGGTCTGCCCTGCCCCCATCGGCACCGCGCGCAGGAACTGCCCATCGGGGCCATAGCAGGCCACCCGCCCGGCACCCCACTGGGCGTTCCATAGGTTGCCGGCAGCATCCACGACCGCCCCGTCGGGCAGAATGCCTTCGGCGCCGAGATCGATGAACATCTCCGGCTCCCCGACAGGCCAGCCGCTGGCATCCAGCGCCACCCTTTGAATGCGATGGGTCAATGTGTCCGAGAAATGGGCAAAGCGCCCGTCTGGCGTAAAGCAGATGGAATTCGGGATGGTCAGCCCGGAATACAAACGCCGCAATTCGCCCCGGTACCATCGCCAGATCGACCCGCGCCCCGGATCATCGCCGCCGCGCTTGCCCATCGTGCCGATCCAGAACCCGCCCTGACGATCTGCCCGCCCGTCATTCGACCGGGTGCCGGGATCGTCTGCCTCCAACTCTGCAATCGTTTCAATCTCTTCGGTTTCCAGATCGAACAGGAACAGATCCCGCTCGCCCGCGATCAGCAGCACATCTCGGCTGACCCAGCCCGCGGCCGAGACCATCTCGACAAAGCTCCAGCTGCGAGACACGCCATCCTCGATGCTGTGCAGGCGCTTGCCCAGAATATCAAACCAGAACAACTGTCGGCGCAGCGGGTGCCAAAGCGCGCCCTCGCCCAGTTCGCAGACTCGGCCGTCGTGAATCATGCAAAGGCCTCGTCATGCGCGGCGACGATGCGCGCGGCGCGTTCGGTGACCTCGGCCACCGACAGACCGGGGGTATAGATCGCGGTTCCGATGCCAAAGCCGCTGGCCCCGGCCTTTACCCATTGGGCAAAGTTTTCCGGCCCCGCGCCGCCCACCGCATAGACCTGACACCCTTTTGGCAAAACGGCGCGCATGGCCTTCAATCCATCCGGCCCGATCAGGCTGGCGGGGAATATCTTCAACCCATCCGCCCCGGCCTTCAGCGCCGCAAAGCATTCGGTCGGCGTCATCACGCCCGGCCAGCTTGCCAGACCGCGCGCCTTGCTGGCGCCGATCACCTCAGGATCGCAATTGGGCGACACGATAAGTCGCCCCCCGGCCTCGGCCACTTCGGCAACCTCGGCCACGGTCAGCACCGTGCCCGCACCGATCTGCGCATGATCACCCAAGGCCTTGGCCATCGCAGCGATCGACGTCATCGGATGCGGGCTGTTCAACGGCACCTCGATCCGGGTTATCCCGGCTTTGACCAAAGCCTCGGCCACGGGAACCGCCTCATCCGGCGTGATCCCCCGCAGGATGGCGATGATGTTGCGATGTATCATGCCGTCACCTTTGCCCGTGCCGCCTGCAAACCTGCCAGCACGGCTTCTGTTCCTGACACCATCCGCGGCTCCACGCCTTGCGTCCGCAGCGCCCGCGCATAGGACCGCGCCAGCCCTTCCGACCCCACCAAGGTGACCGCCTGACCCAACCAGTAAGGCCGAGCGGCCGCCAGTTCCATGCCGATAAGCAGCCCGGACAACCGCGCCTTCGCCGCAGCTGCCGAAAGCCCTGCGATCAAGCCCTCTGCCCGGATACCGAACAGCTTTGCCCCGATCCGTTCCGGACGCGACAGCGCATCCGACAGGCCTTCGTCAAATGCGGCCTCGTCCCAGCCATCCCCCACCATGCCATGCCGCAGGACAGAGGCCTGCGACAGCAGCGCGAACATCTCACCTGTCAGAAAGGTCTGGAAACTGACCACCTCACCCGCGCTGACATGCGCCCATTTGGAATGCGTGCCGGGCAGGCAGATGATGCCATCGTAACCAGGTGTAAGGGCCAGAACCCCAGCGATCTGCGTCTCTTCTCCACGCATCACATCTGCGGGGGAGGTTTGCTTCAATCCCGGCACCAGCCGCACCGATATCCGTACGTCCCGTGTCGGCGCGGCGACCAGCGCCACAGGATCAAGGGGCGCACAGGGGACCGTACGGTAAGGCGCTTCATGCCATCCCTGACGGCTGCCGACCATGCCGCAGGCAACCACCTCTGTCCGCGTGCCGTCCTGCAACCACGGTCCGATCAACCGCAAGAGCGCCGGTTCAAAGCCATCACGGTCAAGCCGCCCCATGCCATCATCCGAAACAGCCTCGGCCAGCACACCCCGGTGCCCCATGGCCCATACCCGCAGGTTGGTCGTCCCCCAATCAACTGCGATCCATTCCACCGTCATCGTTCCGCCTTTTCGCAGGGTCGCCTCTCAGACACGTTCACCCTCCACGACCCACATCGTCGCGGGCCACGCCACAGGCAACATGAGCCCGCGCTGCATGAGCGCCCGCCCCGACAGCGTCAAGCCCCCGGACTTCAGCGCATTGGGGCCGCGCGACTGGGGCGGCGCATCTTCAGCGTTCACCAGCCGCAGCCGGTAGGTGGCATCAGGCTCCAGCCCTGCCAAGCGCAGGGGGCGCGGCAGCATCTGAACGCTCGTCTCGCCCTGCCCGGCAAACAGCACGAACCGCGCGCCATCTGCGGCCACTTGCACCTCGGCCACCACGGCGGGATCGTCGCTGTCCACGCGGCAGATCGTGCCGGCCATCATCCAGCCGCGATTGGCCTTCCACCACTCGGTCACGGCCTTCAAAACGGCTGCCTCATCCTCGGTCAGTGTGCGCAGGTCCATCTCAAACCCGAAATGTCGCTGTGCCGCGACCCATGCGCGGAAGGACATCGGCAGAACGCGCCCCGCCGTATGACTGCGCCGCGCGCCGACATGGCTGCCGGTCACCGCCGCAGGCAGGAACAGCGCCGCATCATGCTGCATCCGCAACCGTTCGATCGCGTCGATGCTGTCGGACAGCCAGACCCGTTGGGTATGCGCCAGAATGCCCGCATCAATCCGCCCGCCGCCGCTGGCACAGCTTTCGATTTCCACCATCGGATGCGCCTTTCGCAGCGCGCCCAACAGTTCATAGATCCCACGCGTCTGCGCCGCATCCACAACAGGAAGCAGCCGGTTGTGATCCCATTTGATGTAATCAATGGGATACTCAGCCAGAATTTCGGACACCGCGTGAAACAGGAATTCCCGCACATCAGACTGCGACAGGTCCAGCACCATCTGATTGCGCCCTGCCACCTGATCCGCAGGCCCCAGCATCCAGTCGGGATGGGCGCGCATCAGATCGCTGTCGGGATTGACCATCTCGGGTTCGAACCACAGGCCGAATGTCATACCGAGCTTGTGGATATGCGCAATCAGCGGGTGCAGGCCTTCTGGCCATTTGCGCCTGTCCACGGTCCAGTCACCCAGGCTGGTCGTGTCATCATCGCGCCGCCCGAACCAACCGTCATCCAACACGAACCGTTCTGCCCCCATGGCAGCAGCGCGGTCTGCGATGGCCGACAGATCGGCAAGGTTGTGGTTGAAGTAGATGGCTTCCCAGCAATTGTAATGCACAGGCCGCGGTCGGGCCGGATCGGGCCAGGTGATCACCCTGTCGCGCAAGTCGCGCTGGAAGGTCGCGGCAATCCCGTTCAACCCCTGCCCCGACCACAGCGCCAGCAGCGGTGCGGTTTCGAACCGCGTGCCGGGTTGGGTCTCGGACCCCCAGGGATGGCCGAATTGCACCTGACGGCGCCCATCGGGCAATTCCTCGGCCACCATGCGGTGCCCGCCCGACCAGCCGTAATGCAGCGCCCGCACCTCGCCTTCAGTATTGGTTGCGCCCCGCCCGGTGAAAAGCACATAGGGCGGATGCTCATGCCCCGATCTGCCCGTGCGCGCCTCGCGCAGGCGGATACCGGGGGACCAGGCGACGCGGTTCAGGTGAAACTCGCGCGTCCATTTGCCGTGGATGTCGATGATCTCGCCATCCTGAGGCGCAGGCAGAACCGGCGCGGCAAGCCAGTGCAGGCGCACCGGATTATCCGCCTCCAGCACTGTCCGCAGGGCGATGACCCCGGTCGCATAGGCCGTCAGTTCATGGATCAGCCGCACCCCCTCTGCCACACTGATCAGGCGCAAAGACCCGACATCCTGCTCGGCACGGTCGAACCGGAAGGCCGGGGAAAGCGGGGCCCCCTCGACGCTGGAAATCACCAGCCCGGGCTGCCCCTGAAAGGCGCGCCCCGCCTCGGGCGATAGCGACAGGGCCGGCAAGGCATCCAGCATCCCGCCAGTCAGATCATTGCGCGCCGATGCGGCGAGTTGGCCGAGGTCTTCAGAGCCGGGCAACAGGCTGCCCCACCAGATCACCTCGGGGATGCCACCTGATGTGGTCAGGGCAATGGTCTGGGCCGCAGCCCCGGTTCCTGCATCCAACCGGAACTCGGTCACTTCACCGCCCCCAGCGTCAGGCCCGCGATGAAATGCTTTTGCATCGCAAAGAACATCACAACCGGCGGCAGCGCCGCGAGGATCGACCCGGCCGACACAAGATGCCACTGCGCGATCCATTGACCGTTCAGCGAGGACAGGCCCGCCGTGATCGGCTGGCTGTCAACACCTTGGGTCAGCACGGTCGCCCAAAAGAAATCGTTCCAGATGAAGGTGAAGACCAGCACGGAAAGCGCCGCGATGGCCGGGCGCATCAGCGGCAAGACGATGAACCAGAAGATCCGCCATTCGGAAACACCCTCAACCCGCGCGGCCTCGATCAGCTCATAGGGCAGCGCCTTGATGAAGTTGCGCATGAACAGGGTGCAGAACCCGGTCTGGAACGCGATATGGAACAGCGCCAAGCCATACCAGGTGTCATACATGCCCAGTTGCAGCGTCATGTCGCGCACCGGGACCATCAGGATCTGGAAGGGCACGAAGTTGCCAGCAACGAACATGAAGAACACAAGGATGTTCGCGCGGAACCCATAGACTGCCAGCGCAAAGCCCGTCATCAGCGACAGGCTGACCGCGCCGATAACTGTGGGGATCGTCACCCAGAGCGAATTCACCATGTACTGCCCGATGGGCGTCTCGGTGAAGATGAAGACGTAGTTTTCCCAGGCGATGCCCGAGGGCATACCGAAGTAATTGCCCTGCGCCAGGTCTGATGCCGGGCGGAGGGACGTCAGCGCCACGCCAAGCAGCGGGAACAGCCAGATCAGCAAGGCGATGGGCAAGGCGATGGAGTAAAGCCACTGCACGCCGGTGCTGGATTGTTGAATGGGGCGGGGAAACATCTCAGCGCTCCTTCTCGTCGCGCCACATCTTCCAGATGAAGCCCGAGATGAAGATCATCATGATGGCGAAAAGCACGACCGCAATCGCCGCACCATAGCCCATGCGGAACCCGAACTCGCCCAGCGCCATTTCGTACATGTAGTAGGACAGCACGCGCGACGATCCGAACGGCCCGCCCGTTGTCATGATCGATACAAGGTCAAAGCTGCGCAGCGCGCCGATCACGGTGACGATCACCGCAATGAACGTCGCGGGGCGCAGTTGCGGCAGCACGACATACCACAGCATCCGCCAGCCCTTGGCCCCGTCAAGCCGCGCTGCCTCGATCTGATCAGGGGCGACGTTGTTCAGACCCGTCAGATACAGGATCATCACATAGGCGATCTGCGGCCACAGGCCTGCGATGATGATGCCGTATGTGACAAGGTCGGGGTCAGCGAGGATCGCGGTGCCCTTGCCGGTGATGGCTTCGGTAAGCAGGTAGAACAGCCCGAAATTCGGCGCGTAGAACCAGGCGAAGATCAGGCCGACGACAACCTGGCTGATGACGAAGGGAAAGAAGAACAGGGATTTGTACAGCCGGATGCCCGTAACCGTCTGGTTCAGGAAAATCGCGATGAACAGGCCGATGGGCAGGGCCAGCATATACAGGATCAGCCATTTCAGGTTGTTCCAGAGTGACGTCTCGAACGCCGGATCGGTCATCAACTCGGCGTAGTTGCGCATGCCGACGAAGGTGCCGGTGAAGTCGCCATCCTGATTGTAAAGCCCGTTCCAGTCATAGAAGGACAGCGTCACGCTCTGCACGATCGGCCAGAGCACATAGACCGTGAACATGAAAAGTCCGGGTGCGAGAAACAGCCACGGTGCAATCGTTCGCTGATTCCACCGCCGCGCAGACCGATGAACCGGGGATGCCGCCGTCATGTCTGTAGCTTGTGCCATCTTTTCCCCCCGGAGCAGAAAACGGGCGCCCCCTTTGAATGGGCGCCCGCGTTGTCAGATCACTGCGGGAAGAGACGCAGGCGCGTCTGTTCCAGTCGCTCGAGGATCGCCTCAAGCTGGTCAGGCTGCACGAGGAACTGCTGGAAGCCTTCCATGCCGGCCTTGGCATATTCGGCATCCGCATCACGATCCCAGAACTGGGCGATGCCACCGGTCGCGGTCGACAGCGCCTCGAAGCCGGCCGTCAGGAACGGGTCATCCGCGGGAACGGTCGCGTTCTTGTTGGTCGGCAGCTGGCCCACAGCGGTGTTCCACTTCGACTGCGCTTCGGCGCTGGCCATGTAGGCCAGGAACGTCTTCGCATCGTCGGGGTTCTTCGCGCCCGAGGTCAGGTGGATCGTGTCGGTCGGTGCTTCTTCGGCGCGGGCGACACCGGGGGTGATTTCCGGGAACACCATGAAGCCGAGGTTGTCATTCGTCATCCCGCCTTCCTTGAAGACGCCGACGGCGAAGTTACCCATGACGTAGTGGGCCGCCTTGTCCTGCACGAAGATCGCCGCCGCGTCCTGCCAGTCGATGGCCGCATGGTTTTCGGTGACGAAGGGCTGCAGCTTGGCGAATTCCGCGAACACGGCGCGGGCTTCGGGCGAAGTCCACGAGATCTTTCCGGCGGCCAGATCGCTGTGGAACTGATAGCCATTGGTGCGCAGCGACAGGTAATCGAAGATACCTGCAACCGGCCACAACGCGCTGGACCCCGTGGTCACGCAGTCGATCTCAGCCGCCTTGAACTTTTCGCAGTTGGCCAGGAACTGTTCCCAGTTCACGCCACCTTCGCCCGGCAGCTCAACACCCGCAGCGGCGTAGGCGTCGCGGTTATAGTAGATGCCCCACTGATAGTAGGTGTAGGGGACCGCATACTGCTTGCCATCGATGGTCGACGACGGCACCGACGAGGCCAGCGCCTCGGTCAGGCCGTTGTTGGCCCAGACATCGGAAATGTCGGCAAACAGGCCGGCCTCGACGAAGGGACGCATGCGGTTCGCGGCGTACCAGTTGGCCAGATCCGGCGGGTCGGCGGTCAGGAAGTTGCGGATCGCGTTCTTGTAGGCCTCGTGATCGAAGTTGGTCAGCTGAACGTCGATCTCGGGGTTTGCGGCCTCAAAGTCGGCAATCAGAGCTTCGGCTGCCGCCAACGGGATCGGATCGTAGTCCGCATTCCAGGTGACAACGCGCTTGTCCTGCGCGATGGCCGATGTCGACATCAACAATGCCGCCACCAGCGCTACCGCGCCCGCTTTTCTATGGACCATGGTTTCCTCCCGTTTGGTTCCATTATGTGAAACTTAGTCTTGAATATTGAAAACTATGGTGCCTATCCTTTACCCTGTCAACAGGGACGCATGGGAACGCGATGTCGGCAGAGCAAGGGGACGGAACGGTAGGCAAGGCGCTGGATGTGCTCGACATGGTCGCAGCCGCCGGCCACCCCGTGCGGTTTTCGGAACTGCTCACCGTATCGGCATACCCCAAGGCAACCCTGTATCGTCTGATCCAGACGCTGACCCATCAGGGGATGCTGGCTTATGATTCGGACCGTCAAACCTATGCGCTTGGCGTAAGGCTGGTTCGGCTTGCCCACGCGGCTTGGGCAACCTCATCCCTGGCGCCGATTGCACGACCCTATCTTGATGAACTTGCAGAAGAAACTGGCGAAACGATCCATCTGGCGCAGATGGACAATGGCCAGGTGCTTTATGTCGACAAGCGCAATGCAGCCAAGCCCGTCGAGATGTTCGCGCAGGCCGGCAAGGTGGGGCCTGCCTACTGCACCGGGGTGGGCAAGGCGATGCTGGCCTTCGTGTCAGACGAGGCATTGGAACGCGCGATCCAGCGGCAGAGCTTTCACCGGTTCACCCCGCAGACCCTGGACAGCGAAAGCAAACTGAAAGCCGAGCTGGAGGCGATTCGGATTCGTGGCCATGCCTTTGACCGCGAAGAGCACGAACCGGGAATCATCTGCTGTGCGGTGCCGATTCTCACACGGACGGGGCGGGTGATCGGCGCCCTTTCCGTTACATCGACAACCGCCCGCACATCGATTGCGGCGTTGGAAGCCGGGGCAGACCGGATCAAACAGACGGCAGCACGCATCGCTGCCGAAGCGGAAAGCTGGCGCTTTCCGGAACAGACCTAACGGAATTCAAGGGGGGAAGCAGATGTCGGGAGTGGTTCTACAGAAGGTCGTAAAGCGCTTCGGCGAGGCGCAGGTCATCCATGGGGTGGACCTGAAGATCGAGGACGGTGAGTTCTGCGTTTTTGTCGGCCCGTCAGGATGTGGCAAATCCACCCTGCTGCGCATGGTGGCCGGGCTGGAGGAAACGTCAGACGGTGCCATCCGGATCGGGGACCGCGATGTAACGCAGGTGGACCCGTCCGAACGCGGCGTGGCCATGGTCTTTCAGACCTATGCGCTTTACCCGCACATGACGGTGGCTGAAAACATGGGGTTTGGCCTGAAAATGACGGGCCACCCCAAGGCAGAAACCGACCGCAAGGTGGCTGAGGCCGCGCGCATTCTGAAGCTGGAAGACCTTTTGGCGCGCAAGCCCAAGGCGTTGTCGGGTGGGCAGCGCCAGCGTGTGGCCATCGGCCGGGCCATCGTGCGGGGGCCGGAGGTGTTTCTGTTCGATGAACCCTTGTCCAACCTTGATGCCGAACTCCGGGTGGAAATGCGCGTCGAAATCGCCCGCCTGCACCGCGAGATCGGGGCGACCATGATCTATGTAACCCATGATCAGGTCGAGGCGATGACGCTGGCCGACAAGATCGTCGTGCTGCGCAAGGGGCGGGTGGAACAGGTCGGCAAGCCGCTGGACCTGTATCACAACCCGGACAACCGATTTGTCGCCGGGTTCATCGGCAGCCCCGCGATGAACTTTGTCGCGGCCAAGGTGGACGCCACACATGGTGCGAACGCACCAGCCTTGGGCGCGACTGTGGCATTTTCCGGCGGGCTTCCCTCTGCCGGTTCCAGTGTCGAAATCGGCCTGCGCCCCCAACACCTGCGGGTGACTGAAGGCAACACGCACCGCGTGGAAATGACCGAGGCGCTGGGTGGCGTCAGCTTCATCCACGTTTCGGCCGAAACAGGCGAAAAGCTGGTGATCGAGGCGAAGGGGGATGTCACCCCGGCCATTGGCAGCCGGATCGGGGTCGCCTTTGACGCCAAGGACGCACTGTTCTTCGATGCCGACGGCAAGCGCCTTCGATGATCAGGCGCCGAGGTGCGGCTCCCCCCGCGCCTCGGCAAGCTTCATCTGATGCTGGCGTTCGCGAAAGCGCGCGCGATCTTCCGGGCTGTATTCATCCTTGCAGGCCGGGCAGGAAACCCCTTCCTCATAGGCCGGGTCCTGGCGCGCCTCTGGCGTGACCGGGCGACGGCAAGCCCCGCATGAGGAAAGCTGTCCGGGGACCAACCCGTGGCCTACGGAAACCCGTTTGTCGAAGACAAAGCATTCACCCTGCCAAAGCGAGCGATCCTCAGGGACGGTTTCTAGGTATTTCAGGATGCCGCCCTTAAGGTGGAACACCTCTGACACACCCTGTTGCAGCAACCAGTTCGTCGATTTCTCGCAGCGTATTCCGCCAGTGCAGAACATGGCGATCCGTTTGTTATGGAACCGATCCCGGTTCGCCTCCCACCACTGCGGAAATTCGCTGAAGGACCGCGTACCGGGGTCAACCGCACCGGCGAAGGTTCCGATGGCAACCTCATAGTCGTTTCGCGTGTCGATCACCGCAACATCGGGAGAGGCGATCAGGTCATTCCACTGGGATGCATCAACGTAGTGGCCCACGCGCGATTTCGGATCGACGTTGGGTTTGCCCATCGTCACGATCTCGCGCTTCAATCGAACCTTCATCTTTCCAAAGGGCATCTCGGTGGCGGGGCTTTCCTTCCATTCCAGATCGGCACAACCGGGCAAGGCGCGGATATGGGCAAGCACCGCATCTATCCCCGGCCGCGTTCCGGCGATGGTGCCGTTGATCCCCTCACCAGCCAGTAGAAGCGATCCCTTGATGCCGTTCTTCAACGCGCAATCCAGCAGCGGCCCGCGCAGGGCGGCCACATTGGCAAAGCGGGTGAAGTGATAGAGCGCGGCGACGATCAGCATATGCGGGGGATGCCCCCATTTCCCCGCGAATTCAAGCGCCTCCCATTGACGCAAGGCCGGGGGTTTCCTACGCAGGGTTGAATATCCCGCCGCGAGGACCGCCATGCGTGCCGCAGATCAAGCCCTGATCGTGATCGATATCCAGAATGACTTCTGCCCCGGCGGTGCCTTGGCGGTGGCAGAGGGGGACGTGATCATTCCCCGCGTGAATGCGCTGATGGCCGAATTTCCGGTTGTGGTGCTGACGCAGGATTGGCATCCGCCAACGCATTCTTCCTTTGCCTCCAACCACCTCGACAAGGCCCCCTTTGACAGCGTGCAGATGCCCTATGGCGAGCAGACGCTTTGGCCCGATCACTGTATCCAAGGCAGCGATGGCGCCCTGTTTCACCCCGCGCTGGACACAGACCCCGCAGACCTGATCATCCGAAAGGGATTTCGCCCCGGCATCGACAGCTATTCGGCCTTCTTCGAGAATGACCGCACAACTCCAACCGGGTTGGAGGGCTATCTGCGCAGTCGTGGTGTGGCAGGGGTCACCCTTGTTGGCCTAGCCACCGACTACTGCGTTGCCTATTCCGCGCTGGATGCCGCCCGGCTCGGCTTAGCGGCTACGGTTCTGCTCGGGGCATGTCGCGGCATTGATCTTGGCGGATCGCTATCCCGAATGGTAACCGATATGCGCGCGGCTGGCGTCGCGCTGGAGGACTGACACGTGGTCGATATTGCCTCCCGGGTACACAATCACAACTGGAAGATCGATCCGATCGTCAGGTCACTGATCGACACCGATTTTTACAAGCTGCTGATGTGTCAGTCGATTTTCCGCAACAAACCGGAAACGACCGTCACCTTTTCGCTGATCAACCGGTCCTCCAGCGTCCGCCTTGCCGAGCTGATCGACGAAGGCGAATTGCGTGAACAGCTGGACCATGTCCGTTCGCTTTCCCTATCGCGCGGCGAAAGCACTTGGCTGCGCGGGAACATGTTCTATGGCAAGCGCCAGATGTTCCGCCCCGATTTCATGGAATGGTTCGAAGGGCTGCGCCTGCCGCCCTATCATCTGGAAAAGCGGGATGGTCAGTATGAGCTGACCTTCGAAGGGCAATGGCCCGAGGTGATGCTATGGGAAATCCCGGCGTTGGCCGTGCTGATGGAATTGCGGTCGCGTGCCGTGCTCAAGGGGATGGGCAAATTCGAGTTGCAGGTGCTTTACGCCCGCGCCATGACCCGGCTCTGGGAAAAGATCGAACGGCTGAAGGCGCTGGATACGCTGAAGATCGCGGATTTCGGAACGCGGCGGCGGCATTCGTTCCTATGGCAGGACTGGTGCGTTCAGGCCATGCAGGAAGGGCTGGGCGACAAATTCATAGGCACCTCGAACTGCCGCATCGCGATGAAACGGGATATCGAAGCGATTGGCACCAATGCGCATGAATTGCCCATGGTCTATTCGGCGCTGGCCAACAGCGACGCGGAATTGGCTCAAGCCCCGTATCAGGTGCTGGCCGACTGGCATGAAGAACACGACGGCAACCTTCGGGTCATTCTGCCCGATACCTATGGGACCGAAGGTTTCTTGCGCAACGCACCCGATTGGTTGGCGGCCTGGACAGGGATCAGGATAGACTCGGGCGATCCTGCCTCTGGTGCGGAAACGGCGATCCGCTGGTGGAAGGCGCGGGGCGAAGATCCGACGCAGAAACTGGTGATCTTTTCCGATGGTCTGGATGTTGAAAAGATCGAGGAATTGCACCGCAAGTTTCACGGGCGGGTCAAGGTCAGTTTCGGCTGGGGCACGATGCTGACGAATGATTTCCGTGGTCTGGCGGGTGATCGGCTGGCGCCGTTCAGCCTTGTTTGCAAGGCCGTTTCGGCAAATGGCCGCCCGACCGTCAAGCTGTCGGACAATCCCAACAAGGCGATGGGTCCGCAGGACGAAATCGCGCGTTACAAGCGCATCTTTGGCGTGGGTGAGCAGGCGGCGATGGCAGTGACGGTCTAGCCTAGCCCAGCACGCGGCGGGCGCACATCACGGCACGGGCCAGATGGCTGCGATGGATCGGGTCACTCGGCGCAAGGCGCGGCATGGTCCAGCCGACCGAGGCCATGATGCGGGCCATGGTGAAAAGCTCGACCATATCAACGGCATCCGTCCCATATCCCGCCATCAGCGCATCGCGCAGGGCGTCGCGGGCGGGTTCGTACTGGTTCTGCGACAGGACGGTTCCAAGATCATACAGGAAGAACCCAAACCCGCTGTCGTCAAAGTCGATCAGAGAAAGACCGGCGTCGGAGACCAGCACATTCTCGCGCAGGACATCGGCATGGATCAGCCCGCTTTTGCCGCCCGCTGCGGCATGGCGGGGCAGTTCAGCGCGCAGGGCATCGCGCGCGGCGATCAGAACGGAAGACTGCTCCGGCAGCGCGGCAGGGTGGTCCCAGAAACGGCCCCAGAAGGGCGCCTCCCCCACCAGACCATCGACATCCCAGCGCGGGCGGGTAAAGCCGGCCGGTAGGACCAGACCTTCGCTTGCCTCATGCACCCGACACAGAAGCTGCCCCAGCCGGAAATGCCGGTCGATCTGTACGCTGACAGGCTCGGCAAAAGGCTGGCCCGCTGCGCCCAGCGCCACCCCGTCCAGCCAAGCCACCACGCTGGCCTTGCGGCCAGAGGCAAGGTTTTCCAAAGCGCGTCCCTGCTGCGACGTGATTGGCCGGGGAATCGGTAGCCCCAAGGTGGCCAGTTCGGCGCACCACCAAAGCTCTGATGAAATGGCCTCCGCATCCTGATACCCCCTGCGATGCAGACGCAGCGCGGCGCGGTCACCGCTGGGAAGCGCGATTTCGAAAACCGCATTCTCGCGGGCCTCAATCAGGCGCAGCAGGCGGGCGTCCCAAAGAGCGGCGGCCTCGTTCGCCTCATCCGGCAAATGATCATTCATTGTCGCCGTCAATCTTGCCGCGCAGCGATTTCACCTCGCCCCGCACCGATTTGGCGGCAAGGCGGCGGCGTTGGCTGCCCAAGGTGGGCTTTGTCGCGATCCGCCGCTTTGGGGCGACCAACGCCTGACGGATCAGATCGGCCAGCCTTTCCCTTGCGATTTCGCGGTTGCGGGCCTGCGACCGGGTTTCATCCACCTGAATGACGATGGCGCCTTCGGTCGTCCATTTGCGCCCGGCCAGCCGTTTCAGGCGCGTCTTTACCGCGCCGGACAGGTGGGGGGAACGCTCGGCCTCGAAGCGCAGTTCGACGGCCGTGGATACCTTGTTCACATTCTGCCCGCCCGGCCCCGAGGCACGCATGAACTGCTCAGACAGTTCCCAATCGGCGATGGTGATGATGTCAGTGATGCGAAGCATGGGCGCGGTTTTCGGCTGCTGTTTCACAAGAGAAAGGGTCGCCTGCGCGGCGACCCTTTCCGAGATCCAAGGAGATGGGCCAGTTAGGTTTCAAGCCCAATCAGATGGTCTGTCGACTGAAGGGCTGCCTTCAGAAAACACGCCCCCTGACTGTCCCGACACCTCTCTCCAATGTAGCTCTAGACACTGGATCACCTCCTTTCAAATGGGTTGCTAGTAGGGCAAACGTGACACAGATTTTGTGTTTGTCAAAACAAATCACGCTACCCTTGCGCCTATATGGCGGATCGCAAAGCGGAACGGCAACAGAGTGATCAGATCGACGGCAATCTTCACGCACCAGTCCGCCACACCCAGCGAAACCCAGAACGGGACCGGGGTTCCCACCCCCAGCAAGGGCACGGCTTCCGCCGCCCATGACACGTCATTGCCCGGCTCGATGAAGCTGAGAGAGGCCGAGAAGGCGATTGTAAAGAAGATCGCCGTGTCGAGCGTGGAGCCAGCAAAGGTGGAAATGAACGGTGCCTTCCACCAGGCCTGACGGCGCAGCCGATCAAAGATCATGATGTCCAGAAGCTGTGCCAGCAGGAAGGCTATGGCCGATCCAAGGGCAACACGCAGGGTGACCAGGGGGCCGAACTCGCCCACGATCTGCGTGCCGATGGCAGAGCAGGCAAGGCCGACGACAAAACCCGCATAGACAACGCGGCGCGCGGCAGCCGGGCCTTCGAGACGGTTCACGATATCCGAGACGAGAAAGGCCAGCGGATAGGTAAAGGCACCCCAGGTAAGCCAGGTGCCGATCGGATGCTGGACAAGTATATTGGAGGCCACCACGACGATGGCCATGGCGAGCACGCCATAAAGCGAAATGCGGGTCATGTCTGTTTTTCCGTTTTGACAAGGTCGCGGAGACTTGGCCCCCCGCGCATCGGGGGACGCGCGCCCCCTACGCCTCGCACGTTGCACTGTCAACCGCGTGGTGTGGTGGCCGCGTCAATCGGACAAGCGGTATTCGACGATTTCGGTGGATTGAAAGAAGTTGAAATTGTCATCCGCCAGCATCGTCACCCAGATGGCGCCGTCCGGGCCGCGCCACACCGATATGCCTTCCAGATTGTCGTGCTGACCGGGTTGGGTTTCCAGATCGGTGCGTTCGTCTGACAGTTCGGAATCCGAAATCGCAAAGCTGCGCACGCGGCTGGAAAACCCAGCCAGACCATGCAGTTCCCGCTCCAGCAGATACAGGCGCCCGTCAGGGCCGAAATCGGCCCCCACAGCCAGATAGCCACCATCGCGGCGCAGATCAAAGGGTTGGTCCCACACTCCGTCACGATAGCGCCAGACAGGAAAGGGGCGTTCCAGTTCGCCCGAACGTTCGGGCAGGGTATAGAGCGTTCCGTCGGGGCCGATGGCCAGCGCTTCGAGCGCCGAGTTGCGTTGCATTCGGCCGAATTCGCGCGGCGTGATCAGGTTCTGGGCGGGTCCGTCGATACTGTCATAGCGCAGGACACGGGCGACATTTTCAAAAGACACAAAGACCGTTCCATCCGCCGCCACCGCCAGACCTTCGGAATCATTGCGGCCGGCCTCAAGCGGCGCTTCGAACCGGCCGCGCAGAAAGCGCATCGGCCGCGCGTCCACTGCCATGATCCGCCCCTCGGAATCGCGGGTGATCTGCCCTCGTGTCCAGCCCCCCCGATCCGACAAAGCAAGGAAAGAGAGGCCATCATCGGCCAGTTCGATGGCTGACAATCCGCCGAAATTCGGGTCATCCATGCGCCAGGCAAAGGCCCCGACCAATCCGTCAGGCAAGGTCTGGCTGGCGCTGCCCTGCAGGCCCAGCACCAGAAACGCCCCCGCCATCAGGGCGAGGTGAGGACGTTTCGGCATTGTCTGGGCAAATCGGCAAGGGTGTAATCGCGCGCGCCGCGCTGGCGTGGTGCAGGTTTGGCAGTCGGGTCAGGCTTGGGATTCAGGTACTCCTCCGATACCCACCACATCAGCGTTTCGTCACATCCGTCGCCACCGTTGGACAGTTCGCTGACCGTAGGTTTCTGCGTTTCGCAATGCCGCGCGCCGCGGGGGCATTTCAGGCGGACGTGGAAATGCGTGTCGTGGCCCTGGATCGGCCGGATCTTCTGCAGCCATTTGCGATCTGCCCGGGCGGCGGTGCGGCACATCTCAATCTTCACGGCCGCAGCGACAAAGATGCGGTCCACGCGCGGGTCCAACGCGGCAGCGCGCATTACGGCCTGATGCCGGGGGGTCCAGTTTTCCGTGATGCTGCGCTGATCAGCAGATCGCACGGGGATTGATGAGATCTCTTCCCGCTCGGCCCGGCTCAGATCAAGACGTCGGGGTGGCAGCATCCAGATATCGGCATCCAGCCCGATCTGGTGGCTGGAATGGCCACTTGTCATCGGGCCGCCGCGCGGTTGGCTGATGTCACCGATATACAAGCCGGCCCAACCGATCTGACGCGCGGTCTGGCTGAGTTCGACCAGAAAGTCGATCATCACCGGGTGGCCCCAATTGCGGTTGCGAGACAGGCGCATGGCCTGCCATGTCGGACCGGTTTCAGGAAGCTGGACCAGACCATCAGCACAGCCCTTGGCATAGCTGCCATAGGGCATGGGGCGGCCATCGGACGCGCCGCTCACAGATCCGAACAACTGGTTTGCCTTGGTCTCTGCCTGCACGGGCAGCGCAACCGAAACGGCAAGCACCAACACGGAAAAAAGCTTTGCAATCATATCTGTTCACCCCGTGCCCGCACGAAGAGTAGCAGAACCAGGCCAATCAGGAACATCACGATCAGCGGAGAGATTCCGATGCGCTGCGATCCGCTGACAGCGGTCACCAGCGCGATCAGGGCCGGGGAAATAAAGCTGGCCACCTTGCCCGACAGGGCATAAAGGCCGAACGCCTCGGTCGCGCGATCAGGGGTGGTGTGGCGCACCATCAGCGTGCGACTGGCCGCCTGCAGCGCGCCACCCGCCGCACCGATCAGCGCACCACAGGCAAAGAAGATCTGGTCGGATGTGCCCCCCGCAGGATCCAGCGGGATGCCCCAAAGGCTTTCGCGGGTCATGCCGACAATGATGATGCAGACAAGGATCAGCACGACGATGCAGAAGGCAATAACCGGTTTCGGGCCAAAGCGACGGTCTGCCTTGCCACCGATCCATGACGCGATCATCGCGGTAATGGCACCCACCACACCGAAGACGCCGATCTGTGTGATCTCCCACCCCAGCACGCCCGACGCATAGACCCCGCCAAAACCATAAAGCGCATTCAGTGCGTCACGGTAGAAAAGCGACGAGGCGAGATAGGCCGAAAGGCTGCCCCGGTACCGCAGCGAGGCGAGCAGATCGCGCAAACTGGAAAAGGCAGCCGACAGGTTCAGCGGGCGGCGTTCGGTGTGGGGTTCCTTGACCCACAGAAAGAAGGGGATCATGAAAACCAGATACCAGATAGCCGTGAACGGGCCGACAGCGCGCGTTCCTTCGCGCGCCTCCGGGTCCAGCCCGAACAGCGGATCAAGGCCGATCAGGGTTTTCCCCGTCGCGCTGTTTTCGGCAAACAGCGCCAGCATGATCGCCAGCGCCAGCACACCGCCCAGATAGCCAAAGGCAAAACCACTGCCGCTGACCGCGCCCAGATCTTCATGGTCGCCCAGACTGGGCATCAGGGCATTGGTAAAGATCGTGGCAAACTCCATTCCGATGAAGCCAAGACCAAAGAACACCACAGCCCAGAACAGGTTGTCGCCGCCCGGTGCGATGTACCACAGCGCATAGGAGCCAAAGATGTAGAAGGCGGAAAAGAACCAGACCCAGATCAGGCGACGACCCGTGCTGTCGGCAATCGCGCCCAGAAGCGGTGCAACGATGGCGACAATCACCGATGCGATGGCAAGCCCGGCGCCCCAATAGGCCTGTGCGGCGGCCCCCGCCGCCTGGGCATCCAGACCTTCGCCCATGTAATAACCACGGGCGATTTCCGCGAAGTAGGGGCCGAAAATGAAGGTGAGCAAGAGCGTGTTATAGGGCTGGCTGGCCCAGTCGAAGAAGAACCAACCCCAGATGCGCCGTTTCGCGCTGACTTCCGTCGCCATCCCTGTCCCCTGCCCTGCGGTCTTTGGGCGGATTCAATCGTGAAACGGCCCGTCGCGCAAGCCGCGCCTTCTGTCAGCCGTGGGATAAATCAGCGGTTTGGTGGCCAAGGTCGGGTGGTTTCTGAAGCTATCCACGCTTGCACGAAATCCGGCAGTGGGGGGCTTTCGGTTGGCTGGCCCAATGCAGCAAGCACGCGCTCGGGCGCGACGATCCCGTCACGCGACGTGACGGCTGACCGCAAGACCATATGGCTGGTGCAGTCATCCCCCTTCCACATCGACTGTTCCAGATACAGGAACCGATGATCCCAACCAAGACAGCGGCTGTGCATCGTGACCACATCAAAGGCGCGCACGCGGCGGCGATAGCGGACCGTGTTTCCCGCCACCGTCAGGCCCCAGCCATTTGCAAGCAAAACTGTTTTCAGCCCGGTCCTGATGCCCAGCGGAATGCGCCCAAGATCATAAAGCGTCAGTGTGCGGCCATTGTTCAGCTCTACCCATGGATCAAGATCCCAAGGCCAGCAGCGATGCGTGCTGACATGGGTGCCGAGCAGCGGCAACTGCGGCGCGTTGCGAAACTTCCACAACTCCTTGGCCATGCGGACGAAAGGATACATCGGTCACTCTCCTGTCTTGGCCCCGGTTGCCCCTTGGGAAGGCCAAGGTCAAGCCGCGACGCTGCGGAAGGCCGTTGCCCTTTTGCGATCCAGCCGCTACCTCTGCACACAACCCATAGTGTGCGGAGGCCCCGGAATGACCTCGATCCTGCAAATTCTGCTTCTGATCCTGGATATCGCCCAATGGATCATCCTTGCCCATATCATCATGAGCTGGCTGATCAACTTTCAGGTGCTTAACCTGCGCCAACCGATCGTGGGCCAGATCTGGGATGGTTTGAATCGTATCCTTGAGCCGATCTATTCCCGCGTCCGGTCGGTTCTGCCGCAGATGGGCGGGCTGGATCTTGCACCACTGGTGGTGCTGATCGGGGTCTATGCGCTGCGGATCATCCTGATCAACAACGCGTCGGCCTTCGTCTGATCTTGATCTTGCGTAAACCGCGCGCGGGCGATTGTTGGCCCGGCGCTTGATGATTCCGGGCCCATGACCGAACCGCAGACGCTTCTTCAAACGATCTTTGGCTTTCCGGGCTTTCGCCCCGGCCAGGAAGAGATTGTGGATGCCGTGCTGGCCGGGCGGAACACGCTTGCGATCATGCCCACGGGCGGCGGCAAATCGCTGTGCTTTCAACTGCCCGCCCTGTGCCGTGACGGGGTGACGGTCGTGATCTCGCCCCTGATCGCGCTGATGCGGGATCAGGTGAGGTCGCTGCGCGAGGCGGGGGTCGAGGCGGGCGCGCTCACCTCCGGCAATACCGAGGCAGAGACGGAAGAGGTGTTCGCCGCGCTGGATGAGGGGCGGCTGAAGCTTTTGTACATGGCGCCCGAACGGCTGGCCTCGGCCGCCACCTTGCCGATGCTGCGCCGGATCAAGACCACCCTGATCGCCGTGGATGAGGCGCATTGCGTCAGCCAGTGGGGGCATGATTTCCGCCCCGATTACCTGCGCATCGGCGAATTGCGGCGCAGTCTTGGCGTGCCGCTGGCGGCATTCACCGCCACCGCGGATGAGGAAACGCGGGCCGAGATCGTGACACGCCTCTTCGACGGGGTGATGCCGGAAACCTTTCTGCGCGGATTCGACCGGCCCAACATCCACCTTGCCTTTGCGGTAAAGGACAATCCCCGCACGCAGGTGTTGCGCTTTGCCGCTGCGCGAAAAGGGCAATCGGGGATCGTCTATTGCGCCACGCGGGCCAAGACCGAAACGCTGGCACAGGCCCTGCGCGAAGAAGGCCACGCCGCCTGCTTTTATCACGGCGGAATGGACCCGGAAGAGCGCCGTCAGGTCGAGATGCGCTTTCAGCGCGAGGACGGGTTGATCGTGGTGGCGACCGTTGCCTTTGGCATGGGGATCGACAAACCCGATATCCGCTGGGTGGCCCATGCGGACCTGCCAAAGTCGATCGAGGGATACTATCAGGAAATCGGGCGCGCCGGGCGCGACGGGGCGGCCGCAGAAACCATGACGCTTTATGGCCCCGACGATATCCGCCTGCGCCGCAGCCAGATTGATGAGGGCCTCGCCCCCCCCGACCGCAAGGCCGCCGATCACGCGCGGCTGAATGCGCTGTTGGGGTTGGCCGAGGCGATGAAGTGCCGACGGCAGGTTCTGCTGGGCTATTTTGGCGAGACGACGGAGCCTTGCGGCAATTGCGATCTATGCGACCGGCCTGCCGATCTGTTCGACGCAACCGAGGCGGTGCGCAAGGCGCTTTCGGCCATCCTGCGGACGGGTGAATGGTTCGGCGCGGGGCATCTGATCGATATTCTGACAGGCAGCGCCACGGAAAAGGTGCGCGAACGTGGCCATGACCAGCTGCCGACATTTGCTGTCGGCCGCGATCTCAGCAAGGCCGCCTGGGGCGCGGTGTTCCGG
Source organism: Variovorax paradoxus (assembly GCA_943370085.1). GTDB lineage: Bacteria > Pseudomonadota > Alphaproteobacteria > Rhodobacterales > Rhodobacteraceae > Paragemmobacter. The sequence goes on from CALRPT020000010.1 coordinate 35,955, forward strand.
CAAATGATGGGCCGCGATCTTGTGCGCCCAGACACGGAACGGCATGGCGCGCTGCGCATGACCGATGCCGCGCGGCCGATCCTGCGGGGAGAGGAAAGCATCACTCTGCGGCGGGATACCATCGCCTCGGCCCAGCCAAGGGTAGCGGTTCGGGCCTTGGTGGCGGATGAAGATGCACCGCTTCTGTCCGCCCTGAAATCCAAGCGCCGCGCGCTGGCCGAGGCGGCGGGCGTGCCTGCCTATGTGATTTTCCCCGACCGCACGCTGATCGAGATGGCCGAAAAGCGCCCTGCCGATCTGGACGGCATGGCCGGGATCACCGGGGTGGGGGCGAAAAAGCTCGAAAGCTATGGCGCGGCCTTCCTTGAGGTGATCAACGGCGCGGCTGAAGTTCTGCATCCCCAACGCATGCGGCTGGCCGGGCGGCCGGCGGGGCCGGTGTTCGACCGTCTGGCGGATGTGCAACTGGCACTGTCGCGCGGCGAGGATGGGACGGGGAAATACCTGTCGGTCACCCATTCCACCCTGCGCCTGATCGCGGAACGGCGGCCTGCCAGCCTGTCCGATCTGGAGCGGATTCAGGGCATGGGCGAGCAGAAGGTGGAACGGTTCGGGCAGGCGTTTCTGGATGTCTTGCGCGAGGCGTGATCAGACCTATCTGCTGCGGTAAAGGAGCCTGCGATGTTGACCGTGATTTCCCCCGCGAAGCGGCTGGATGAAGAACCGCGCGCCCTGCCTGCGGGGCTGGAGCCGACGCAGCCCGCCTTTGCCGCCGATGCCGTGAAACTGGCGCGGATTGCGCGCGGGCTGAGCGTGGCCGATCTGCGCAAGCTGATGGCGATCTCCGAACCGCTGGCCAAGCTGAACGCCGAACGGTTCGCGGCCTTTTCGGCCAAGCCGGACGCGGCGGCGGTGAAACCTGCTGCCTTCTGCTTTGACGGCGATACCTATGCCGGGCTGGAGGCGCGGACGCTGGATGCGGATGCGCTGCGATGGGCGCAGGGTCGGTTGCGGATCCTGTCAGGTCTTTACGGGTTGCTGCGACCGCTGGACATGATCCAGCCTTACCGTCTGGAAATGGGCAGTCGATTGGAAAATCCCAAGGGCGCTGATCTTTACGCCTGGTGGGGCAACCGGATCGCGCGGGCGCTCAACAGCGCGGCGGCCGAGGCGGGAACGGACATTCTGGTGAACTGCGCGTCGCAGGAATATTTTGGGGCGGTGGACCAAAAGGCGTTGAAACTGCGGGTCATCACGCCTGTCTTTCTGGAAGGGCGCGGGGCAGAGGCGAAGGTGATCTCCTTCTTCGCCAAGAAGGCCCGCGGCGCGATGGCGCGGTATATTGCCGAGCACCGGCTGACCGATGCCGATGATCTGCGCGGCTTCGACACGGGCGGTTATGCCTTTGCTTCGGATCGGTCTGCGGGCAATCGTCTGGTGTTCTTGCGCGATCAGGTGGCCGAGGCCGCCGCCTGAACCATGGGTCACGCGGCTGTGCTTTGCGCCGCGATGGGCCCCAGCACCGCATCAGGCGGGCAGAAATGCAAAAGCACCTCGACCAATGCGGATTTGCGCAGTGGTTTGGTCAGGTGTCGGTCAATCCCGGCGGCAAGGAAGCGGGCGCTGTCATCTTCCATTGCATGTGCCGTCAGGGCGATGATCGGCACCCGCACACGGCCGCCTTCGATGCCCCGGATTTCATTTGATGCGGCGCAACCGTCCAGTTCGGGCATCGAGATATCCGGCCTTATGTAGCAAACGCACCAACGCCAAAGTACACCTAAACGCCTGACTCTGCTAGTCTTTCGGCATGCAAGACAAGTCGATCAACTCCGCATTGCTGGCCCTCCGCGCGCAGATCATCCGCGACGGGTTAACCGGCCTTGACCACGTGGAAGCCCTGCTGGCCCTGCGGCAAGTCCCGCTGGCCCCGGTGCCGCGCAAGTTCGCCCAACGGCAGGACACGTCACGGCTGGCGCTGGAAGCCCTGCGCGATGGCCCGAAGCGCGGGTATGAGGTTTCCCGCTATGCCGCGAAGGTGACGGGGGACAACCTGCCCGACCAATGGCGGCGCATGTATCAGGCGCTGCACAATCTGCGGCGGCGTGGGCTGGTGGTGCGGGAAGGGCTGGTGTGGAGGTTGGCCTAGCCTGCCATTTGCTTCATAAGAATGAACGCAACTTCTTTCTGATAGTCTGCGGGCAGAGAACCTATTCTAGGTGATGTCTTGCCGCTCCAGCAGCCAAAAAACTCATCCGTCCACGGCAATGGAAGCCTGCTAGCTGGGTCCATGTCAAATCGCGTTGCCACCGCAAGGCCGCAGTCATCTAAGTCATTGTTGTTTTGTACAATTACATCTTTTCCTATCCGCGACCAAGTCTTTAGGTTCTTGGTCCCGAACGCGACTTCGCACATGAAAAGCCGCAGTTCAGCGTTGAAGTGAACTGCCAAAACCAAACAAGGGCGCAACCTAAGCGCGCCCTTGGGGTTAGTTTCTGGGAAGTAAGCTGCAACGATGTCCATAACGGACGGCGGGCTTTCAGCCCACTTAGACGTTGACGACGACTCCGAAACCATCAATGACCTTCCAACCCGGGGCGGTGATGTCATGCGTCACACGTGCGCGTAAAGCTTCTATCGCTGCGGGCGTAACGTCGTCGTCGTATGTATAGGCTTCAGGCGGATAGGGCCGCTCATCCCGAACAGCTCCACCGCTCATCTGGGCAGTGACCTTCGGTTTCTTCTGAGCCATCATGTTCTCCAACTTTATCATTATCAAGAAATGTGGACTCTCGTAGCTTGTTCAACGATTCTGTCGCTATTGTGACCACATTCGCACCAACAGATCTATCGCACCGAAAAGCGATGTCCCTGCTTCGGTGACTCAACGCCTACACCAATGGTGCTGTTCCTTCAAATGGCATTTTTGTCACGCCGCCTTTTGCCAGTAGCCCTTCCAAGCGCGGCTGACAGGCGCGTCCATCGCATTCCGCACCAGACCGAAGGCCAACGCGCCGTTGCTCTTGCGGCGGTTGTCTTCCAGCCATGCGGCCTGCGTGGCGTACTGGTGCAGGTAGCGCGGGCTGATATGGTGGTGCTGGCCTTGCACCATCCGACGCAGGCGCGAGAAGTAGCTTTCGGCCCAGTTGGTGTGCTTTCCGTGGTCGCTGTAGATTTCGCTGTGATTGACGCGATCAACCTGCCAGCCTGCATGCAGCGCATCCCAGTGCGAAGCTTCATCAGCGGACAGCGTCGCCATACGGTCAACGTTGGCATGCACCAGCGCGACGCCTTCAACTTCAGCCATCGTGACAATGGGCAGGGTGCGGCCATGACGCTCGCGCAGCACCACGACAACGCGGCGCTTGCCTGACTGGTTGGCTTTCAGGCGGCGATCCTTGCGGTCTGCCTTGGCATTCTCCGGGCGCACATGGCCACCGAAGTAAGCGCCATCAACCTCGACGTGGCCTTTCAGGATTTCGCCCGTATGCACTTCCAACGCCATCGCTTCGCGCAGCTTGTGGGCCAGCACGAAAGCGGTCTTGTACTGGCAGTCCAGATCGCGCGAAAGCTGCACCATTGAAACGCCCTTGGCGGCATTCACGGTAATGCAGATCGCGGCCAGCAGATCAACGAAAGCCATCTTGCGGCTCGCGAAGATCGTGCCGGAAGTCACCGAAAACTGGTGGCCACAGCCCTTGCATTTGAACTTGCGGCGGGTGGTGATCTTGTAGGTTTCGCAGCAGCCACACTGGGGGCAAACGGCTTCGCCATCGGTTTCCGGCCAGCGCATCTTGCAGAACGTGTCATAGGCCACTTCTTCGCAAGCTTTGTAGATGGCGCGAAGGCTCAGAGTGCGAGCGGCTGCTGAAAGGAGGAAGTGCTGTGCCATGATGTACTGTATCCGTTACCTATGTATCGGATATAGTACGTTGACGTATCATTTACAAGGGCATAAGTAACGTATGCAGTACTTTTCTTATCACAGGTGATACATGCCCGAGCAAACAGACTGGGAAATGATGGCGGCCAACCTCCTAAAGGCCGAACTCAAGCGCAAGGGCGTGACCTACGCCCAGCTTGCGGATCTGATCGGAGACAAAGAAGTGAACATCCGCAACAAGCTGTCGCGCGGGAAGTTTACCGCTGCGTTTATGCTGCAAAGCATGTCGGCAATAGGCGTCAAAGAACTGCGGATATAGAAGCTAGTCAGCGCTAAGTTTTTGCACTGCTTCAATAAATGCGTTCAGTTTTTCATCTTGCGCTGCGTCTCTTTCTAGCTGGTCCTGTGCAAGCTGGTCCTTGATGGAGGATGCAGAAAGGCCGCCATCAAAGCGATCGCTTGCAAAAGCCAGTATAGCCAGCCCCCCCACGAAGGCTGTCGCCACAACACTTATGATTTGCCACAGCGACGGCGGCTGCTTGGCCTGATCGAGCCTTGTGATGATTGTCGCGGTCTGCGTTGACAGCTTGGATTCCACATCCAGAATCTGCCTAGAAAGTTCAGTTTGCACCGATGTAGTTTTCTCTGTGAGTTCGCGCATCATGCGATCCTCACTTGCCGCAAGCTTGATATCGACAAGGCTAAGCAAGAAATTGTTGCCCTGATCTCCACCGCCGCCGCTTGTCGATTCCCGTCTAGGACGGGGGTACACAACATTCGGCTCAGCCATTGCCAGCCTCTGCGGCTAGTTGGGCGTCTATAGTCAAGAATTGCGCCTCGATATCCTTCAGCATCTCGGCCAAAATCCGATAAAGGTTTATAGCGTCGGCTGGATGCAACGTCACCGCAGATTGGAAAAATGCCTGCCCAGGAAGATCGTTGTGAACCTCCAGAAAAGCGATTCTGACCCCTGGCTGTCCGATGTTGATAATGAACTTGTTCGCCCCAGGAGCTGGCCCGCTGTATGAGGCAACCAACTCTTCCATTGAAACGGCACTGATGAGCTTGGACATGGCAATGAAGCCTACGGTTAAGAGCAAGTCGGCCACAGACCGTAGGTACTAAGCAAAGATTCGTCCAGACAGTCATTTCTTCCGTCCTTCCACGCTTTGTGCGTTTGCTACATAAGGCCGGAGATATCCATGAAGATCAGGTCTGGATGGAAATCTTGCCAGATGTCCACCGCCTGACGGCCATTGTCGGCAAAGCGCAGATCGAGATCGAGGTCGCGCACCATCTTGGCCAGCACAAGCTGGTTGGTCTTGTTGTCCTCGGCCGCAAGCACGCGCATCCGGCGGGTCTGCGGCGATGCAGAAGCCGCAATCGGTATCGTGCTACCCGTCTGCCGCGTCAGGGCGCGGTACAGATCGGCGCGCAGCACTGGCTTGACAAGAACTTCGTGCAGCATGCCGGCCTGTCGGGCAGCCTCGGCCTCGGGCAGATGGTCGGGGGCCACCATAAGGATCCGCGGCTGCGTTGCGCCGATCTGTGCAAGGGCCCGACACAGGGCCAGGCCGTCCAGACTGTCTGACCCGTGATCCACAAGGATGGCGGCATCCGTGGCCGACCGGGCACGATCCAGCGCCTCCTCGGCGTTGCGGCAGGCGGTCAGGTCGATGCCGAAAGGGGCCAACTGGCGTTCGATGATCGTGCGGTTGGTCGGATTGCCGGCGCAGAGCAGCAGGCGGCGCAGGCTGGTGGGAACGCGGGCAGGAAGCGCCTCTTCCGCGACGGGCAGGGTCAGGGCAAAGCCGAAACAGGACCCGTTGCCCGGTTCGCTGTCCACCCACATCTCACCCTCCATCCGGGTGATCAGACGGCGGGTGATGGCGAGGCCAAGCCCAGTCCCTTCGTAACGGCGGTTTGCGGCATCATCGACCTGGGTGAATTCGTCAAAGATGCGCTGTTGCTGCTCGGGTGCTATTCCGATGCCGGTATCCTCAACCGTGATGTGCAGCCGGGCGGTGCCGTCGAACGGCTGGATGCCAACAACGCGCACAAGGACATGGCCGGCCTGGGTGAACTTCACCGCATTTCCCATCAGATTGGTCAGCACCTGACGCAGCCTGCCCGGATCGCCTACAAGCCGGGTGGGAAGGAACATGTCGTAATCGGTCAAAAGTTCGATCCCCTTGGCGCGGGCCTGAGGTTGCAGAAGGATCGCGGTTTCATGGATCAACCGCTCCAGATCAAAGGGTTCGGGACGCAGCGCCAGATGACCGGCTTCGATCTTCGAATAATCCAGCACGTCGTTGATGATGGTCAGAAGCGCCTCGCCGGACGAACGGATTGTCTCGGCAAAGAGGCGCTGTTCTTCGGTAAGGTCCGTGCCGCATAGCAATTCGGCCATGCCAACAACGCCATTCATCGGCGTTCTGATCTCATGGCTCATATTGGCGAGAAAGGCAGATTTGGCGCGGTTTGCCGCCTCGGCCGCGGCGCGGGCGGCCAGCAGCGTTTCCTGCGCCGCACGTTCATGGGTGATGTCGCGGCGCAGGCCGACGCGGCCCCCGTCTGGGGTGACATGATCCTGCGCGCGGATCCAGCGGCCATCGGTAAAGCGCTGCTCAATAACGCCCGACGCGGCGCGGTATTCCGCAAGCCTTTCGATGATCCAGGCCTCTTCGCGGCCCACGGCATCGGCGTGCAGCCCGGTGGCAAGGCTGGCGCGAAGCAGGTCTTCAAACCGCATCCCGCGGTGGATCAGATCCTGCGGAAGCGCATAGATATCGCGGTAGCGCTGGTTGCACATGATCAGGCAATCCTGATTGTCGAAAATCACGAACCCATCGGGGATCGCCTCAACCGCCGCGCGCAGGCGCATTTCAGCGGTGATGTCGATGGCCAGACTGACCCGGTCGCCATCGCGGGCGCGGCGATCCTCAAGCCGGATCCAGCGGCCTGATTGCAGGGCCAGTTCGACCGGTGCGATGGTATCGCCTTCGATGCGGGCGCACATCGCTTCGATCCAGCTGTCTTCCCCCTGTTCAAGCCGGAACAGCGGCGCGACAGCGGCAAGCAGATCACGATAGGCCATTCCGGGCGACAGGGTGCCTTCTGAAAATGGGTGCATCCACGCGCGGTTGGCCAGAAGAAGCCGGTCTTCGGCATCAAAGACGGCAAAGCCATCGCGAATGACGTCGATCGAGGTGCGCAGGCGGCGTTCCGCCATGACGGCGGTCGTATGGGCGCGGTCAAGATCACCCAGATACCGTTCATTTTGGCCCTTCAACCGTTCCGCCTCAGACCGCGCGGCACGGGCGGACTGGCGTTCCTCGACAACCAGATCCGACAGCGCCCGCGCCTGAAGGGCAAGCTTTTCATTGGCTGCGGCAAGTTCCCGACTTTTCCATTCCAGATGCCGTTCGGCCGCCATCCGGGCGCGACGTTCCTGTGCCAGTCTTTCTGCCGGTGTCATGGGCGATGCGATTCCCTTCTGGTCCTGCGGCCAGCATCGGTGAGGTCGGTAAACCGGCGGTAAACGGCGAAGGCAACCGGACGACTCATTGCCAGCGGGCCGGTTGACATGCCAGCATCGAACACATTCCAGCCATTCACGGTGTTGCCATGCGTAATCTTGCCCTTCTGGTTTCCGTCCTTCTGTCCCTTGCCGTCTTTCCCGCGACTGCGCAGGATCTGGTGCCCCCGAAACGGCTGGTCCTTTCACAGGACATGGATCTGCCGGGAGGCGATTTTGCCTCGGCCTTTGACACCACGCTGGAAGCCTGCGAGCGGGCCTGTCTGGCGAATACCCAATGCGAGGCTTTCACCTTCAACGGGCGGAATGGAAGCTGTTTCCTGAAGGCCGGGCCGGGCGAGGGCGCGCCTTATGCCGGGGCGATTTCGGCCTATGTGTTGCCCGCAGCCGATGGTGCGGCGGAGCGGGCAAAACTGCGGCGGGGCGAGATCGGCTTTGTGCAGGATTGGGAATTGTCCTCGGTCACCCAGCAGGCGGCAGGTCTGGCGGGCGATCACATGACAGGCGACTGGACCGCGCCCGATCTGATGGCGTCCGCGACAGATGCCGAGCTGTCGGGGGATTTCGACACCGCATCGCGCTATGTTGGCGCGGCGATCAACCTGACGGATGCGGCCGGGGATTGGGCAGAATACGCCCGCCTGTTGCTGGCCGCGGGCGAGTCAGAGGGGCCGGATCAGCGCAGCTATCGCGAGCGGTCCTATTTCGCGGCCGTGAACGCCTATCTGCGGGCGGAAACGGCGCCGGAGCGTCACACGATCCTTGTGCAGATGGGGCAGGCGCTGGAGCGGTTGGACCGGGGCAGCGATACCGTGCGAGCGCTGCGGTTGGCGCAGTCGCTTCAGCCACGGGATGATACAGCCGCCTATCTTGATGAGGCGGCGGCGAAATACGGCTTTCGCATCGTCGAGAACCGGGTGGAATCCGACAGTGCCCGCCCGCGCCTTTGCGCGACCTTCTCGGAAGATCTGGCAGGCAAGGGTGTGGACTATGCCAGTTTCGTGCAACTGGATGAACCGGGCCTGACCGTCAGCGCGCAGTACCGCGACATCTGTGTCGAAGGGCTGACCCATGGTCAACGCGCCACGGTGACCTTCCGGGAAGGTCTGCCCGCAGCGGATGGGCAAGTGCTGGGCGCATCGGTCGACATCACCTCCTATATCCGGGATCGCAATCCCGGCGTGCGCTTTCCGGGGCGTGCCTATGTGCTGCCCAAGGCGGGCGGGGCGGCGCTTCCCGTTGAGACGGTGAATACCGAGGCGCTGGACCTGACGCTCTATCGTGTGACCGACCGCAACCTGATCCGGGCCTTCCAGAACGGCTATCTTTCGGCGCCGATGGCCGAATGGCAGGAAACCGATTTCAGCATCCAGACCGGAACCGAAGTCTGGACCGGCAGCGCCACAGTGGGGATGGAGGTCAACCGCGACGTGACCACCCGCCTGCCGATGGAGGAGGCCTTGGCCGGGCAACCGGCGGGCGTCTATGCCCTGCGGGCCTCGGTGCCGGGGGAACAACCATGGGAAGTTCCGGCGGGCTGGCAGTGGTTCACAGTCTCCGATCTGGGGATCACCACTTTGTCGGGGGTGGACGGGCTGCATGTCTTTGTGCGCGGCCTTGGAACCGCCGAGGCAAAGGCGGGGGTGACGGTCGATCTCCTGTCGAACGGGAATGAGGTTCTGGGCAGCGCCACGACCGATGATCAGGGCTATGCGCGTTTTGACGCCGGGCTGACGCGCGGGGTTGGCGGGGCCGCGCCTGCGCTGGTGGTCGCCCGTGAGGGCGATGCCGACATCGCGTTCCTGTCGCTGAACGATCCGGAGTTTGATCTTTCCGATCGCGGGGTAGAGGGGCGCGAGGCTGCACCGCCGGTGGATGTGTTCCTGACCACCGATCGCGGTGCCTACCGCGCGGGTGAGACGGTCTATGCCACGGCTCTGACCCGCGACAGCGCGGCAGCAGCGATTGAAGGGCTTCCGCTGACAGTCGTCGTCAAGCGCCCCGATGGCGTGGAACATGCGCGGATGTCTGTGAATGACTGGGGCGGCGGCTATGTGTTCAGCCAGCAGATCCTCGGCTCTGCCCCGCGCGGTGTATGGCGGCTGGAGGTTCTGGCCGATGTCGACGCGCCGCCCTTGGCGGCAACCACCTTTCTGATCGAGGATTTTCTGCCGGAACGGATCGACTTTGATGTGAAGGTGCCAGAGGCGCTGCGCCCCGGTGCGGTGGCGGAGTTGGGGATCGAGGCGCGTTATCTCTTTGGCGCGCCGGGGGCCGATCTGGCCATAGAGGGCGAGGTGACGCTGCGCGCTGCGGAAACGCTCAAGGGCTGGGAAGGCTATCGCTTTGGCCGCCATGACGAGCCCTTCAACGGCGCGATGCAAAGCCTTGATCCCGCGCGCACCGATGCGGCGGGGTTGGCAACGGTGGCGGTGGCTCTGCCCGATGCGGGCGATGCGGGCCGCCCGCTGGAGGCGCGGATCGCGCTGCGCGTGGCCGAAGGCTCGGGCCGCCCGGTGGAGCGGGTGACAACCGTGCCGCTGGCCCCAGCCACGGCCATGATCGGCGTGAAGCCGCTGTTCGATGGCGTAGTGGCCGAGAATGGCGAGGCACGTTTCACGCTGGCGGCTGTCGGTCCCGATGGCGCGGCCACGTCGATGGCCACCAGATGGGAACTGGTGCGGGTCGAGACGACCTATCAATGGTATCAAAGCTTTGGCAATTGGATGTGGGAACCCGTCACCCGGCGGGAACGGGTGGCCGAAGGCGAGGTCGCGCTGACCACGCCGACCGAAATTGCGGTGCCGGTGAAGTGGGGCGAATATGAACTGGCGGTAACGCAAGCGGATGGCACGGCGGCAACATCGGTTCCCTTTGCCGCCGGATGGTTCGCGGCGGCGGATGCGGCCGCAACCCCCGATACGCTGGAGCTTTCGCTGGACAAGGCCGCCTATGCGGCGGGCGAAACGGCCAAGCTGCGGCTGGTGCCGCGCTTTGCGGGCAAGGCGCTGGTGATGGTGCTGTCCAACCGTCTGGTCGCCATGCAGGCGGTGGATGTGGTGGAGGGCGAGAATGTCATCGATCTGCCCGTGACCGATGACTGGGGCGCGGGCGTCTATGTGACGGCATCGGTCCTGCGGCCCATGGATGTGGCCGCCGGGCGCAATCCGGCACGGGCGCTGGGGCTGGCCCATGCGGGCGTTGATCCGGGGGCGCGGGCATTGACCGCAACCGTCGAGGTGGCGGCAGAGGCCGATCCGCGCGGGGTGCTGCCCGTGGCGGTAAAGGTGGATGGGGTGGTGGCCGGCGAGACAGCCTATGTCACCATCGCGGCGGTGGATCAGGGCATCCTGAACCTGACCGCCTTCACCCCGCCCGATCCGCAGGGGCACTACTTTGGCCAGCGCAAGCTGGGGGTGGGTATCCGCGACATCTATGGTCGGTTGATCGACGGGCTGAACGGGGCGGAAGGAACCGTCAGGTCGGGCGGTGATGCGGGCGCGCAGGCGCGGCTGCAGGCCCCGCCGCCGACAGAGGAGCTGGTCGCCTATTTCACCGGGCCGGTGGAAGTGGGGGCCGATGGCTATGCCCGCACGGAATTCACCCTGCCCGCCTTCAATGGCAGCGTGAAGGTGATGGCGGTGGCATGGTCGAAAACCGGGGTGGGACAGGCCAGCGCGGATGTGCTGGTCCGAGATCCGGTGGTGGTGACGGCATCCTTGCCACGCTTCATGGCACCGGGCGATGAAAGCCGGGTGCTGCTGGAGATCGTCCATGCCACCGGGCCGTTTGGCCAGATGGGGCTGGCCGTTGAAGGGCGCGGCGTGACGCTGGGCGATGCACCCACAACGATTGATCTGGCCGAGAAGGGCAAGCAGGTCATTGCCGTGCCGATTACGGCGGGGGCCGTGGGCGTGCAGGAGATTGCCGTCACCCTGACCACGCCAGATGGCAAGCGGCTTACCAAGACGCTCGCCCTGCCGGTGCAGCGTGGCGACCCCGAGGTGGTGAAGGTATCGCGCTTTGAACTGGCTGCGGGGCAGACCTTCAGCTTTGATGATGCGGTGCTGGCGGGCTATGCGCCCGGCGCGCGGGCGACGCTGGCGATTGGCCCCTTGGCGCGGCTGAATGCGCCGGGATTACTGGCGGCGCTGGACCGCTATCCCTATGGCTGCACCGAGCAGATGACATCCAAGGCGATGCCGCTTCTCTATTTCGATCAGGTGGCGCAGGCGATGGACCTGCCCTGGTCGGCTGACGTGCGGGGGCGGGTGCAGGAAGCGGTGGCCGAGATCCTGACCAATCAGGGCAGCGAAGGCGGCTTTGGCCTGTGGGGGCCGGGATCGGGCGACTTGTGGCTGGATGCCTATGTGACCGACTTCCTGTCGCGCGCCAAGGCGCGGGGGTTCGATGTGCCGGACAAGGCCATGCGGATGGCCTTGGACAACCTGCGCAATCAGGTGAACTTTGCCCCCGATTTCGATTTCGGGGGCGAGGCGCTGGCCTATTCCCTGATGGTGCTGGCGCGCGAAGGCGCGGCAGCGATTGGCGATTTGCGCTATTATGCCGATGTGAAGGGCGATGCCTTTGCCACGCCCACGGCGATGGCCCAACTGGGCGCGGCGCTGGCCGCCTATGGCGAGCAGGCGCGGGCGGATGCGATGTTTGCGCGGGCCGGTGCGCTGTTGCAGGCGGCAGCGGTGGAGACAGAGCAGGTCTTCCGCGCCGATTACGGCACCGCCTATCGCGATGCGGCGGCGGTGCTGACGCTGGCGGTGGAGGCGGGATCGAATGCGGTGGACCGTGAGGCGCTGACGGACCGGATCGCCACATCGGGGCCGCTATCGACGCAGGAAACGACATGGGCGCTGCTGGCGGCCAATGCGCTGATCGACGCGCCGGATGCGGGCGGGATCACGATTGACGGCGCGCCTGCCGAAGGGCCGCTGGTGCAGATGCGGGCGCTGGGCGCCGCCCCGGTGGCGGTGGCCAATGGTGGGGCGGATACGACGCTGACCGTAACCACTTTTGGCGTACCAGAGGTGGCGGAACCCGCATCGGGCAACGGCTATGCCATCGCGCGGCGCTATCTGGCGATGGATGGCAGCGCGATTGATCCGGCCTCGGTCCCGGTGGGCACGCGCATGATCGCGGTGCTGGAGGTAACGCCCTTTGCGCGCGGCGAGGCGCGGCTGATGGTCAGCGACCCCCTTCCAGCCGGGTTCGAGATCGACAATCCCAACCTGATGAGCGGCGGCACCCTGCCAGCGCTTGAGGGGTTGGAGGTGCTCGACGTCGTGGCCCATGCTGAATACCGGCAAGACCGCTTCCTTGCTGCCGTGGACCGGATGGATAACCAGCCTTTCCGGCTGGCCTATATCGTGCGGGCCGTGTCGCCGGGGTCGTTCCGCCACCCTGCCCCGTCGGTCGAGGATATGTATCGCCCCGATTTCCGCGCGGTGGGGGATACGGGGCGAGTCGTCGTGACGGAGTGATCCCGTGACCATGGCTCGCGCTGTTTTCGGTCTGGCGGCGGGGCTGTTCCTTGCCGCCCTGGCGCGGGACGGGTTTGACGATTGGGTGGCGGCAACGGTGTTGCCGCCGCTGGTCCCCGAGACTTCCGTGCTGGTCGAGGATCGGGATGGCAACCTGTTGCGCGCCTATACGGTGGCGGATGGGCGCTGGCGTCTGGCGCTGTCGCCGGATGCGGCGGATGGGCGGTTCATCGACATGCTGATCGCCTATGAGGATGGGCGTTTCAAAGATCATGCTGGCGTTGATCTGCGGGCCATAACTCGGGCGGTGGCGCAGGCGGTGTGGAACGGTGGCGTGGTGTCGGGCGGGTCAACCCTGACGATGCAGGTGGCACGGCTGTTGGAGGAAAGCGGCACCGGGCGGATCAAGGGAAAGCTGCGGCAGATGCGGGTCGCGCTGGCGCTGGAACGGCGGTTGAGCAAAGCGCAGATTCTGGGGCTGTATCTGCAACTGGCCCCCTATGGCGGGAATATCGAAGGGCTGCGGGCGGCGACGCTGGCCTATTTCGGCAAGGAACCATGGCGGCTGACGCCCGCCGAGGCGGCGCTGATGGTGGCCATTCCGCAGAGCCCGGAAAGCCGCAGGCCGGACCGCCACCCCGACCGCGCGGCCGAGGCGCGGGATCGGGTGCTGGCGCGGGCGGTGGCGAAGGGGATCATCGACGCCGAACAGGCGCAGGCCGCACGGGGCGAGGTGGTGCCGGTGGCGCGAAGGGCGGTTCCCGCCATCGCGCCGCATCTGGCCGACCGCGCGCGCGCGGATGCGCCGGGGGCGGCGGTGCATCGTTTGACCATCGACCGGGGCCTGCAACTGGCGCTGGAGGGGTTGGCGGCGGAAACCGTGCGGCATCAGGGCGACCGGTTGCAGGTGGCGATGGTGGTGGCAGATCATGCGACGGGGGAGATTCTCGCCTCTGTCGGGTCGGCGGCGTTTCAGGCGGATGCGCGGCAGGGGTTCGTGGACATGACGCAGGCGCTGCGGTCGCCGGGATCGACGCTGAAGCCGTTGGTCTATGCGCTGGCCTTTGATGAGGGGCTCGCCCATCCCGAAACGATGATGGAGGATCGCCCCACACGATTTGGCACCTATGCCCCGCAGAACTTTGACCGGCAGTATCGCGGCACGGTGCGGGTGCGGCAGGCGTTGCAGATGTCGCTGAACATTCCCGTGGTGCAACTGACCGAGGCAATGGGCCCGGCGCGGCTTTTGGTGGCGATGGATCAGGCAGGCGTCGGGTATCGCTTGCCTGACGGCCAGCCGGGGCTGGCTATCGCCTTGGGCGGGATCGGGGTCAGCTTGCAGGATATGGTGCAGCTTTATGCGGCGCTGGCCCGGGGTGGGGTTGCGCTGCCGTTGCGTTGGCGGATGGACGGGGATGGGGCGGAAGGCGCACGGGTCGTGTCACGGGTGGCAGCGTGGCAGGTGGCCGATATTCTGGGCGGGCTGGCCCCGCCGCCTGGGGCACCTGCGAACCGTTTGGCCTACAAGACCGGCACCAGCTATGGGCATCGCGACGCATGGGCCATCGGGTTTGACGGGCGGCATGTGGTGGGCGTGTGGCTGGGGCGGCCCGATGGCACCCCCGTTCCGGGGGTGTTTGGCGCGGACCTTGCCGCACCAGTTCTGTTTCAGGCCTTTGCCCGATTGAAACCCGCCCTGACGCCGCAGCCTCCTGCCCCGCCTGAAACCCTGCTGGTGGCCAATGCCCAACTGCCCCAACCCCTGCAACGCTTCCGGTCACGCAGCGCGGCCTTTGCGGCAGCAGAGGACGCGCCCGCCGTTGCCTTCCCCCCGGACGGGGCCGAAGTGGAGCGGATGCCTGACGGCGTGCTGGTGCGGGTGGAGGGCGGGACCGCGCCCTTTACATGGCTTGCCGATGGCAGGCCGATGGTGACGGCCGAGCGCAACCGGGCGGTGGTGCTGCCGCTGGACGGGCTGGGATTCCTGACCCTGTCGGTGATCGATGCCGACGGGCGGTCTGCGCGGGCGCGGATCCGGCTGCGTTAGGGGTCAGACCCGCTCGATCGCCAGGCTGATACCCTGCCCGCCACCGATGCACATGGTGATCAGCGCAGTTGCCTTGTCCATCCGCTCCAGCGCATGCAGCGCCTTGACCACAAGGATCGCCCCGGTGGCCCCTACCGGATGACCCAGCGCGATGGCCCCGCCTGCCGGATTCACTTGGGCGGGATCAAGGCCCAGCGCGCGGGTCACGGCGATGGCTTGGGCGGCGAAGGCCTCGTTCGATTCCACAAGGTCGAAATCCTGCGGGGTCATGCCGAGCTTGGCGCAAAGCGCCTGTGTGGCGGGGATGGGGCCAAGGCCCATCACTTTGGGATCAACACCTGCGACAGCATAGCCAAGTATGCGCGCACGTGCCCCATCACGACTGCCGCGCGACAGGATCAGGGCGGCAGCACCATCGTTGATGCCGCTGGCATTGCCTGCGGTCACGGTACCGTCCTTCTGAAACACCGGCTTCAGCGCGGCGAGCGCCTCGATCGTGGTGTCCTTGGGGTGTTCGTCTCGGTCGAACATCATCGGCCCCTTGCGCGAAGGCACCTCGACCGGCGTGATTTCATCCTTGAACCACCCTTCCGCCAAGGCGCGGGCGGCGCGGTGCTGGCTTTCCAGCGCGAAGGCGTCCTGATCGGCCCGGCTGATGCCATGTGCGGCGGCGACGTTTTCCGCCGTCACGCCCATATGCCCGGTGCCAAAAGGGCAGGTCAGCGCGCCGGTCATCATGTCGATGGCGCGGGTATCACCCATCTTCTGGCCAAAGCGGGCAACGGGCAGGGTGTGGGGCGAATGGCTCATGCATTCCGCGCCGCCGACAAGGGCGGTTTCGGCATCTCCGGCCAGCAGGGCCTGCACGCCGGACACCACCGCTTGCACACCGGACCCGCAGAGGCGGTTGACGTTCATCGCGGGCACGGTTTCCGGTACGCCCGCCTGCATCGCAGCCACACGGGACAGATACATGTCGCGCGGTTCAGTGTTGATGACATGGCCAAAGATGGTGGTGCCGATCGCGGATCCTTCGATCCCCGCGCGCGAGAGGGCGGCCTTTGCGGCCACCGTGGCAAGGTCAATGGGGGCCATGCCGGCAAGCGAGCCACCAAAGCTGCCGATGGCGGTGCGGGCACCTGAAAGGATGAAGATATCGGTCATGTCATCGCTCCTGCTTTGCGCCACCGTGGCATGCGGCGGTGGATTCGCGCAGCACTGACGTAGCGTCGGGCTTTTGCAGGCAACGGATGCGGCGGGCTGTTGACAGTGCCGCATGGGCGGGGGACACCCGACGCGCACCTTTTTTCGCGAGATCAGATTGAACGCCCTCATTCGCACCCATGCCGCGCTGCTGTTTGCCGGGGTCACGACCTTCACCCTGATGGGGGCGGGGCAGTCGCTCTATGGCCCGGCCCTGCCCGCCTTTGCGCGGGAATTCGGGCTGACCGTGGCACAGGCCGGGTGGTTGATTTCGGCTTTGTGGATCGGATCGGCCATCGGCGTGGCGGTGATGTTCTTTCGCGGTCGCGCCATCACCCCGCGCCATGCGCTGGGGGCGATGGTGGTGGGATCGGCGCTGATCGCGGCCGGGTTTGGCTGGGTGCCGACGCTGATGGGATCTGTGATCTTTGGCACGGGCTATGGCATTTCGACAGTCGTCTTCAATCCGCGGGTGCTGCGCGCCTTTGGCGTGAAGGGGCCATCGATGGTCAGCCTGTTGAACGCGATGTTCGCGGTTGGGGCGATTGCGGCACCGTTGATCTTTGTGGCGCTGGGATCAAATCCGCATCTGGCCTTTGCCATCGTGTCGGGTCTGTGCGCGCTGATATGGCTGGCGGCGGGAACCTCCGGTCGGGAAGAAGTCGCAGCCGTCGGGGCAGCATCGAAACCCTATCGCCTGCGCCTCGGTCTGTTGTGCTTTGGCGTCATCTGCATCGGGGTGGAGGCCTGCCTGATCGGGCTGGGGCCAACGGCGCTGATCGCGACAGGGGCGAGCGAGGAAACGGCGGCGCGGGCGCTGTCGGGGTTCTTTGTGGCCTTTCTGATCGCGCGGACGGCGCTGGTCTTTACCGCGCATGTCCTGCCGCCCTTCGCCATTTATACCGGGGCGATGGCGGGGGCTGCGCTTTGCGCCATTGCCGCCACGGTGCTGCCTGCGGTGCCTTTCTTCATCGCGATGGGGGCCTTTGCGGGGCTGTTCTTTCCAGGCTTTTTCGTCACCGCGTCGCGCCTTATGGGGGATGATCCGCGCGTGACGCCCACGATCATCGCCGCCGGGCTGGTGGGGGGGATTTCATCCCCCGTGCTGTTGGGGCAGCTTCTGGCGGGCATGGGCGAACGGGGGTTCTTTCTGGTGATTGCCATGGTCACGGTGGCAACGGCAGCGGTCGCGCTGATCCTGCTGCGCCGGATCAGCGCCGAGGTGGCGCAGGGCTGATCACCCGCCCGCCTGCCATGCCTTGACCGCATCCAGCGGCGAGACGAGCATCAGGATGTTCAGAAGCAGGCCATCGCGGATGATCCACATCGTCGCAACCTCGAACACCACGATCAGCGCGACCGAGGCCCAGACCGGCAATACGCGGGCCAGAAAGAACCCCGCAACCATGGCAAGGATATCCGCCACGGAATTGATCACGCTGTCGCCATAATAATCCAGCGAGATGGTGACGGAGCGATAGCGTTCGATCACGGCCTCGGAGTTTTCCAGGATCTCCCACGCCGCCTCGATCACCGTGGCGACGGCCAGCCGCCAGCCAAAGGTCAGGCGGCGCGCGATCAGCCACAAAAGGCCATAGAACAGCAGGCCATGGATGATATGGGATGGCGTGTACCAGTCGCTCAGATGCTGTGAGTTTTCCGAACTCATCGTCTCGCCATGCCAAATCTTTACATAGCCGCAGTCGCAGATCGGCACCCGCCCCACATAGAGCAGCCAGAGCGCAGACAGGGCGATGACCGCCACGGTTACGGCATAGGAAAGACGGTCACTTTGGGGCATGCGGTGATCCTGAACTGGCCTGAGGGCCGAGAAAACCGCAAATCGCCGGGGCTGTCACCCTATTCCTGCAGGGATGCGGAGCTATGTCCTGCTCTATGAGCAAGTATGGACCCACCCGCGGCGAGCATCTGTTCCGGTTGATCTTTTCGATCTTCGGGCTGGGCTGCATCGCTGTGCTCTTTGCGGTGCAGGGCGTGCCGCGCGGGCCGGGGCTGGTAGAGGTGGTTGGCATCGCCGGGGCCTTTTTTGGCGGGACATTCATCCTGTCGGCGCGGGCGCTGTTGCGAAAGGGCTAGGGCAGGAGCGGGATACGATCCCCCTCTTTAAGCCGCCAAACATCCCGGCCTTCAATCACCACGGCGGTAAGCGGGCCACCATAGGCGGCAGAGCTGTCGATATTCACCCGGTTGCCGTAATGGGTGGCGGTATCAAGCGCAGTATGGCCATGCACGACAAGGAAGCCGTGATCGCGGGTGTCTTCCAGAAAGCCGCCGCGGATCCAGACCAGATCAGTTTCACGCTGCTGCGGCATGGGGATGCCCGGGCGGATGCCGGCATGGACAAACACGCATTCGCCGCGTTGCAGCCATGTGGGGCGGCTTTCAAGGAAGATGCGGTGTTCCGCGGGGACGGCCAACACCGCTTCGGCATGAACGGGGGCGATCGGACGATCGGCGGGGTTCTTGACGCCATAAGACGCAAGCGTGGCCGCCCCGCCAAGGCGTGGGTGCAGCCATGAGAGATCGGCGCGCAGGCCTTCTTCCGGTTCTGACGGATCGCGGAGGAAGCGGGAAAACATCCGGTCATGGTTGCCCTTGAGGGTGACCCAATTCTCGCCCTGTGCGGTGCCACGGGCGAGATAATCCACGACGCCCCGGCAATCAGGGCCGCGGTCCACGTAATCGCCCAGATGGATGATCGGAGCGTCATAGTCGCCGGTAAGACGGCGGTCCTGCGCGATCAGGTCATGGGCGTGCAGGAGCAGGTCCAGATGGCCGTGAATATCGCCGATGGCGTAGCTGCGCATTGTGCCTGTCCGGGTTCTGGGGCGGTGAGCCAGGGGGTTTCACACCCCCGGGCGCCGCTGGTTTTTGAACCGGTGGCGCACCATCGGCGCCCCCGTGGGATATTTGCACAAAGGAGAAGGGGCAAGGGGTGTTGCCCTTGCCCCCCGGATTCTTCAGGCCACGCCTTAGGCCACGTCGAATTCCAGCGGCTTGACCTGCTGGAACATGCCCGTGGATTCCAGCGTTTCCACCACCTTGGGATCAATCGCCTGATCAAGGTAAAGAATGGCGATGGCATCCTGTCCCACGCCAGACCGGCCAAGCGTAAAGTTGGCGATGTTGACGTTGTTCTTGCCCATCGTCATGCCCAGAAGGCCGATGATGCCGGGCACGTCTTCGTTGGTGGTATAAAGCATGTGGCGGCCGATCTCGGCATCGATGTTGATGCCCTTGATCTGGATGAAACGCGGTTTGCCATCCGAGAAGCAGGTGCCGGCAACCGACCGTTCGCGTTTGTCCGTCACCATCGTGACCTTGATATAGGCGTCGAACACGCCGGTCTTTTCCTGCCGGGTGGTGGAAATCAGGATGCCGCGTTCCTTGGCCACGATGGGGGCAGAGACGAGGTTCACATCGGGATTCTGGGTTTTCAGCACGCCCGCGATGACCGACTGGTTCAGAGCCGCAAGGTTCATGTCGGCCACGGTGCCATCGTAGAGGATATTGATGGCTTTGATCGGTTCATCCGTCATCTGGCCGATGAAGGCCCCCAGATGCAGGGCAAGCTTGACCCAGGGGCCCATGACGGCGGCTTCTTCGGCGCTCACGTTGGGCATGTTCAGCGCGTTCTGCACGGCGCCAGTCAACAGATAGTCGGACATCTGTTCGGCCACTTGCAGGGCCACGTTTTCCTGCGCCTCGGTCGTGGCGGCGCCAAGATGCGGGGTGCAGACAACGTTGGGATGGTTGAAGAGGACGTTCTCGTTGGCGGGTTCCACCTCGAACACATCCAGCGCGGCGGCGGCGACATGGCCTGCATCCAGCGCGTCCTTCAGTGCCGCTTCGTCGATCAGCCCGCCCCGGGCGCAGTTGATGATGCGGACGCCCTTCTTGGTTTTGGCAAGGTTGTCACGCGACAGGATGTTGCGGGTCTTGTCCGTCAGCGGGACATGCAGGGTGATGAAATCGGCACGCGCCAGCAGGTCATCCAGTTCAACCTTGGTCACGCCAAGCTGTTTGGCGCGCTCCTCGGACAGGAAAGGATCATAGGCGACGACCTTCATCTTCAGGCCCACGGCGCGGTCGCAGACGATGCCGCCGATATTGCCCGCACCGATCACGCCGAGGGTCTTGTTGAACAGCTCCACCCCCATGAATTTCGACTTTTCCCACTTGCCCGCATGGGTGGAAGTGTTCGCCTCGGGGATCTGACGGGCGATGGAGAACATCATGGCGATGGCATGTTCAGCGGTGGTGATGGAATTGCCGAAGGGCGTGTTCATCACGATGACGCCCTTCTTGGAGGCGGCGGGGATGTCGACGTTATCCACGCCGATCCCGGCACGACCGACGACCTTGAGGTTGGTTGCCTGTTCCAGCAGCTTTTCGGTCACCTTGGTGGCCGAGCGGATGGCAAGGCCATCATATTGGCCAATGATTTCGGCCAGCTTTTCCTTGTCCTTGCCGAGTTTCGGCATGTAGTCCACCTCGACCCCGCGGTCGCGGAAGATCTGGACGGCGGTTTCGGAAAGTTCGTCGGAAACGAGAACGCGGGGGGCCATTGGGGGCTCCTGTCTTTAGGGGAATTGGGGGTGGGTCGGATGGGCAGTGGCGCCCATCCTGCGGATCAGGCGGCCTGTGCCGTTGCTGCGATCTCGGCCTCGAAGGCGTGGGCGATCCACGGCATCAGGGCGGCGACATCGGCGGTTTCCACCGTCGATCCGCACCAGATGCGCAGGCCGGGGGGTGCATCGCGATAGGCGCCCACGTCAAAGGCAACGCCCGCCTTTTCCAGCCGTTTGGCCACCGCCTTGGCGAAGGCCTCACCATCGGTGATGCGCGGATCGTTGAATTTCAGGCAGACGCTTGTGGTAGAGGCGTGAGCGGGATTTTCCGCAAGGTTCTGAAGCCAGGGATTGGCGGCGCAGAAGTCCCATACCGCGCGGGCATTGGCCGTGGCGCGGTTGATCAGGCCGGGCAGGCCGCCCACCGATTTGGCCCATTTCAGCGCTACAAGGTAATCCTCGACTGCCAGCATCGAGGGGGTGTTGATGGTTTCGCCCACAAAGATGCCTTCGATCAGCTTACCCTTTGATGTCAGACGGAAAATCTTGGGCAGCGGCCAGGCAGGGGTATAGGTTTCCAGCCGTTCCACGGCGCGGGGCGACAGGATCAGCATGCCATGCGCGCCTTCGCCGCCCAGCACCTTTTGCCAGGAGAAGGTGGTGACGTCGAGCTTGTCCCAGGGCAGGTCCATCGCGAAGGCGGCGGAGGTGGCGTCACAGATCGTAAGTCCCTGACGGCTGGCAGGAATGGCGTCGCCGTTCGGGACGCGGACGCCGGAGGTGGTGCCGTTCCAGGTGAAGACGACGTCGCTGTCGAAATCCACCGTCGCCAGATCGACGATCTGCCCATAGGGGGCGACCTTCACCGTGGCGTTCAGCTTGAGCTGTTTCACCGCATCCGTGACCCAGCCTTCGCCGAAGGATTCCCAGGCCAGCATTTCCACCGGGCGGGCGCCGAGCATCGTCCACATCGCCATTTCGACAGCGCCGGTATCCGATCCGGGGACGATACCGATGCGGTAATCGGCGGGAACGCCAAGGATTTCGCGGGTAAGATCAATGGCTTCCTTCAGCTTGGCCTTACCGACAGCCGCGCGGTGCGAGCGGCCCAGTGGGGCATCGGCCAGATGATCAAGGGAAAAGCCGGGAATTTTGGCGCAGGGGCCAGAGGAAAAGCGCGGATTTGCCGGGCGCTTGGCCGGTGGGTTCAGGTCTGTCATGGTAGCCTTCCAGCTAAAAGCCCCTCGTTGGGGAGGGGTGTCCCGCCAGTGGGGATAACGGGGCGGACGGGGTGGCACAAGCGCAAAAATTGCCCTAAAGCGGCGGAACGTCGCGCGAAAGCGACGGGTTTGTCCACTATCGGAAACTTCATGTTCATCGCCACGCTGCTCACCGCCCCCGCTACGCCGATCCTTGACCGCGCCACCGTCGAGGCGGTGCGAAACGCCTGGGGCGGGGGGGATGCGATCTGGCTGGAGCCGGGGGTGGCGGCGGAATTTCCCTTGGACTCCATGCCGTTGAACCGCTGGGAGGTTTGGGAAGGCCTGCAAGGGATGCGGGTGGATCTGGTGGTGCAACCGGCCGCGGGGCGGCGCAAGAAACTGCTTCTGGCGGATATGGATTCCACCATGATCGAGCAGGAATGCATCGACGAACTGGCCGATGAAGCCGGGGTTGGCGCGCGGGTGGCCGAGATTACGAAGGCCGCGATGAATGGTGAGTTGGATTTTGAGGGTGCGCTGCGCGAACGGGTGGGGCTGCTGAAAGGGTTGCCGGTGGCGGTGATCGACCAGGTGATCCAGGACCGCATCACGCTGATGCCGGGGGGGCGGGAACTGGTGGCGACGATGCGGGCGAATGGCGCCTATGCGGCGCTGGTGTCGGGGGGGTTCACGGCCTTTACCGCACGGATCGCGGCGGTTTTGGGGTTTGATGAGAACCGGGCCAATACATTGATTTCGGATGGTAATTTTCTTTCCGGAACCGTAGCAGAACCCATATTGGGACGGCAGGCCAAGGTGGATGCGCTGGTCGAGATTACGGCGCGGTTGGGGATTTCCGAGGCTGAAGCGATGGCCGTGGGTGACGGGGCCAATGACTTGGGAATGCTGAAACGCGCGGGGGCCGGGGTGGCGCTGCATGCCAAGCCTGTGGTGGCGGCGGAATGTGACATCCGGATCCACCATGGTGATCTGACCGCGCTGCTGTTCATCCAAGGGTATGCGCGGGAAGAGTTCCTTTCCTAGGCGCCTGTCGGGAATCGCGCTTCGCGCCAAAGATGGTTTACGTTCGGTTTTTGCGCGATCTGCCTTCAAGGTTGCCCGATGATCCTGAGCGAAGTGTGAAGGGCGCGTGCCGTGGGCGCGGCGTCAGTTGGCGGGGGCCGGGGTGGTGATCAGGCCTGCGGCCTCCATCTCAGCGCGCGTGGGATACCACATGCCGTTCATGCCGATCGACACCACCTTTACGGCGAAATCTGCGCTGACACCCCGTGTCAGAAGGTGCGTGATCAGTTTGTTCGCGTCACGCTGACCTTCTTCGTACACCCATTCCGCGAAAGCGAATTCGTCGTTCCAGCCGTTATCGGCGCGGGCGTCTTCGTAATAGGCGCGCATGCTTTCGACGCCCCAGCTTGAGGGGTGCAGACCGACGCGGCCACCACGGTTCATCACGCGCTCTGCGCCCGCCGAAAACAGGATGGCGCAGGCGCTGGCGCATTCGCCCTGCACTTCGGTGTTGAGCCCGTAATCCGTTATGATTGCTGCCATTTCATAGGCGGCTTCGATATAGCCGCCATCCGAGGTGAGGCGCATTTCCGTGATGCGGCCTTCATGCCGTTCGAGGATGGAGCGCAGGGCGTCGATGTCTTCATAGGCGATGTCGCCGATGGTATCGGCGGGGGTCATGCCAGAATCGGGATCGATCAGCGTCGCGTCGACAGGGATCGCGGTGTTGTAGATCAGTCGGTTGCCGTCAAGGGTGAAGCGCGTGTCGGCAAGCGCGGTTCCCGCCAGAAGCGACAAGGTCAGGGCGATCAGGGCGGTTTGCACGGGCATCCCCTTTATCCGGCATTTTCCGCAGGATAGCGTGGGCAAGGGACTGTGCAAGCGGGGTTTACTTCTGCCCTTGGCGCGGGAATGAAGGCGGGATGGTTTTCGAGGTTGCCACCCATCTTGCCGTGCTGCTGATCCTTGCCGCCTTTCTGGCCGGGTTTGTGGATTCCATTGCCGGTGGCGGCGGGCTGATCACGGTGCCGGCGTTGTTGCTGGCCGGAGCGTCGCCCATCGAGGCGTTGGCGACGAACAAGCTGCAAGGCACTTTTGGCGCGGCGACGGCCACCGTCACCTATGCGCGTGCCGGGCATGTCGATCTGCGCCAACACGTTGGAATGGCGGTGATTTCTGCCATCGGCGGGGCTTTGGGGGCGCTGGTGGCGCATCTGATTCCGGTGGAATTGCTGCGGATACTGATGCCTGTCGTGCTGGTGGCGGTGGCCTTGTTCTTTGCCTTCAAGCCGGGTTTGAGCGACCAGGACCGGGTGCAGCGGATGCGGCCGGGGGTGTTTGCGGTGACGGCGGTGCCACTGGTGGCGGCCTATGACGGGTTTTTCGGGCCGGGGACGGGATCGTTCTTCATGCTGGCCTTTGTGATGCTGGCGGGGTTTGGGGTGCTGAAGGCGACGGCGCATACCAAGCTGTTGAATTTCGCAAGCAATCTTGGGTCTTTGGCGGTGTTTGTCCCATCGGGTGCGATGTGGTGGGTGATGGGATCGGCCATGGCTTTGGCGCAGGTGGCGGGAGCGGCGCTTGGCGCCAAACTGGCGATGCGGGTGGGAGCGCGGCTGATCAAGCCGCTGCTGGTGGTGACATCGACGGCGATGGCGGGGCGGCTTTTGTGGCAGGTTCTGGCGTAGGTTTTGGCGTTAATCCATGGGGTTAGGCCGAAAACGGCTGTGCAGCGCGCGGTGCAGCACGCCAGTGCAGCAAAGTGTATGCACGCAGCGAACGGTGCTGGCACGTTAACCTTAACGGAAGATCGCGCTTTTAGGGCCAGATTTTCAGGCCTTATCGCCACCCCAATCGGCGGCCTGCATCTCGCGCAGACGGGACGCGGTGCGTTCAAATTCGAAACTGCCTTCGCCTTCGATGTAGAGCCGTTCGGGTTCATCGGCGGCAGAGCAGATGAGGCGGACCTTTGCCTCATAGAGCGCGTCAATGAGGGTGACGAAGCGTTTCGCCTCGTTGTAGTTGGACGCCGAAAGCTGGGGGATATCCTCAAGAATGAGAACCCGCACGGCATGGGCAATGGCAAGGTAATCACCGGGGCCGAGGGGGCGCGCGCAAAGCTCCCAGAAGGAGGCGCGGGCGATGCCGTTGGCGAAGCGCGGCACCTCGACCGTGCGGCCGTTGACGGGGAGGGTCAGCACCTCGCCCGGTGCGCCGCCGGTAAGATCGGACCAGATGGCGTTGATCTCGCCCCGCACACGACCGGCGGGGTGGAAATAGACCTGCGCGCCTTGCAGGCGGTGCTGGCGGTAATCTGTGGGGCTTTCGAGTTCGACCACATGCAGGCGGTCGTGGATCAGGTCGATGAAGGGCAGAAACAGCGCGCGGTTGAGGCCGTTCTTGTAGAGGTCTTCAGGCGGGCGGTTCGAGGTGGTGACGATGACGACCCCGGCCGCGAGCAGTTTTTCAAACAGGCGGCCCACGACCATGGCATCGGTGATGTCATTGATCTGCATTTCATCAAAGGCCAAGAGGCGGGTGCTGGCGATGATGGCATCGGCCACGGGGGCGAGCGGGTCTTCGACACCCTTCTTGCGGGCGTCATGCATGCCCTTGTGAATGGATTGCATGAAGGCGTGAAAATGGACGCGGCGCTTGGCGGTGATGGCGGTGGCGTCAGTGAACAGGTCCATCAGCATGGATTTGCCGCGCCCGACACCGCCCCAGAGATAGAGGCCCTTTGGCGGGGTGACCGGCTTGGCAAAGAGGCCAGCGAACAGGCCGACGCGGCGGTCGGCATTGGTTTCCAGCCAGTGGCGCAGGCTTTCGAGCGTGGCCAGCACGGCATGTTGCGCCGGATCGGCGCGAAGCGTGCCGGAGGCGATGCGTTGGTCATAGATCTCGGTCAGGGTCAGCCGCATACCTTTGTATACCGTTGAGAGCATGGCCTTGGGAAGGGCCTGCCAGAGACGCGAAGGCCGGACGGGCCGGGGGTTGGATGTCGGAGCCCATCCCTTTGGATGGGGTTCAGACCTTTAGGTGTGATGGACTTCCACAGGACAGGATGCCACCCGCGCGGCACCAAGCGTAGGTTGCCTGTAAGCGAGGCGCGAGTCGATGCGCTTTGACGGGGAGGGTGGTTACGATGCAAAACACTTTTCAGGCTATGCCCGGCGCCGCGAACGACGTAACCTTTGGCCGCAGCTATGCTGTGCGTGGTGAGAGTGTGCCGGAGTTTCGTATGCCCCCAGGTTGGTGGTTGCTGCCTGCCTTTATCGGCGGGATTGCAGGTTGGGCGATTTTGATTTCAGCGATCTTTTTCTAAGGCCAAGGTCTTGGCCCCAGGATGTGGGCGGCGCCTGTGCCGGAAGACGGACTGACGCGCGAGAGGCGAGAATGGCAGTGGCCCATCTTTACGGATTGACCCCGATCCGATCCGAGGCACCGCGCGCACCGCGCATGTTTGTGGAACCCGTTGATTTTGCGACCGTTGCGGACCTTGCCCTGAGCATTTCGGGCTGTTCCCAAGTTTGCATCAGGTTGGCCAACCCGGATACCGGGGAAATGCGGCTGGCCTTTTTTCCGGAACACAGTGCCGAGCCGGGAGAGGTGAACGATCTGCCTGCGGTGCTGCTGGCGCAAGGACAGGGGGTGGTGCCCATCGCCGGAACGCCGCTTGCGCTGCAGGTCGCGGAGGCAGGGATGCCGGGGCTGACGCTTTATGCGGGATTTACGCTGCGGTCGCAGGAAGGGCGCAGCCTGGGTGTGCTGGCCGTGATGGATACGCAGCGCAGCGATCTGCCCGAGGCGGTGCTGACGCAGCTTGGGCAACTGGCCGAGATCCTGTCGCGCGGGATCGGCATGGCGGCATCGACGATCCGCACGATGGCACGGCAGTCGCTGGGATTGATGCAGGATCTTCTCGAACTGGACCAAGGGGCCGTGGCCCCCGAGGTGACGGGTGTTTTGCGCTATGCCGCCGGGAGGGAGCCATCAGCGGCGGAGGCCCTTGCGATGCGCAAGGCCGGGCTGGCGGTGGAGACGGAGGGTGTGCTGTTGCTGACGCCGATGGCGCGGGACATGCTTTACATTCACGGGTTCCGGGTGCCCCGGCGCAAGCCCGCAGGGCCGTCAGACGCACCATCTGCCTGAGCAAAGGGGATCGCGGCGGGCGCGGGGCCGGATCGGCCCCTTCGCCCGGTCCGCGATCCATCATTCGCCTTCCATCGCCACGATGCTTTCACGCAGGCGGCCCACGGCGGCCTTCTTGATCTGGCTGACGCGGCCTGTGGTGACGCCGAGGATTTCGGCGATTTCGTAGACGTTCAGTTCTTCGACGAAGTAGAGTTGCAGCACCATGGCCTCACGCTCGGGCAGGTCGCCCAAGGCGCGGCGCAGCATCTTGCGCATCTGATCCTGCTGCATCTTGTCTTCGACGGAGCGGTGGCCATCGGAGAAGAGCATGGATTGGTCGGAATAGACCTCGTCCAGCGACTTGATCGAACTGGCCCCGAACTGGGTTTCCCAGTCTTCAAGCTCGGCCACGGTGATGCCCATGTCGGCGGCGATTTCGGCCTTTTCCGGGGTGCGGAGAAGCTGTTGTTCCAGCTTCAGAACCGAGGCGCGCATCCGCTGCTGCATCACGATGGTGGCGCGGCAGAGGGAAGACGAGGCGCGGAGGTAGTCGATGATGGAGCCGCGGATGCGGATGGCGGCATAGGCGGCGAAGGTCGCCCCCTGTCGCGGGGTGTAGCGCTGGGCGGCATCGACGAGGCCCATATAGCCCACCTGCAGCATATCTTCGACCTCGGCCATGCGGCCGACGCGGCCATGCATGTGCCAGGCGATCTTGCGGACGAGGTCCATATGGGAACGGACCAGCTTTTCGGGCGAAGGCCCGTCCTGTTCGGCATAGCGTTTGGCGAGCATCATTCGCGCCCTTTCTTGGAAAGTTCGGGAAAGCGGGTCATGAAACGGGTCATTCGGCGGCCTCGGCCACGGCGGGCGACCAGCCGGAGGCCCAGTTGCGCAGATCGGCCGCGCCAGGGCGGGAGAGGGCATTGACCAGCCCTGCCCCGGCGGCGATCCGGGTGAGTTTGAGGCCCGCCGTGGCGATGGCCTGCAATTCATCGAGTTCGGGCCACCATTGATCGAGGCCCGTGAGGGTGACGGTGGGGGCAAAGGCCTGCCAATCGTTGCAAAGCCGCGCGATGCGGGCGGGGTGCAGGCCCACGGGCAGGCAGAGGACAAGCTCGGCCCCGTCGGTTTCGATCAGGCGCGCGGCGAGGCCTGCGGCGTGATCGGCGCAATCGGAGAGGTCGATGATCTGGGGCATGGCGGTGGATGGCCCGGGCAGGGCCATGGCCTGCGCGATATTGGGACGGTCGGGTGTCAGGCCCATGAGGCGGCACCAGCCGCGCAGGCGATCCTCGACCAGCGAGGCGGCGGGAAGGGGGGCGATAATCTGCGGGCGCGTGCCGGGCTGGGCCAGCATGAGGCGCGCGGCGATGCGCGCGGCGAGCATGGATTTGCCCGCGCCGGGGGGGCCTGCGATCAGGATGCGGGTGGGCCATTCCTCGGCCAGGCCTTCCGGCGGGAGGAGGTGCCGGATCAGATGATCGACCGGATCGGCAGCGGGTGCGCCGGTGCGGCGGAGCGTGGCCTGCAGCGCGGCGGCAAAGTTGGCGGGTGCGGCGGCCGTGTCCTGCCGGGCCGGTTCGGGCGGAAGGCTGGCGGCATCACCATTGGGGGGAAGCGCGGTGATTTCCACCATGCCGCCAATATGGCGGGTGGAGAGGATCAGCGCATCGGGGCCGAGGCGGCGCTGAAGCTCGTCCATCGCCTTGCGGCTGTCGGCTGCGCGGACGGTGATCGCGGTCATCTGTCAGCCCCCATCATCTGCGGTTGCGGTTGCGGTTGGGCGGGGGCCATGCGCGGCAGTTGCGGCTGGCCACCGATGGAGGCCACCACCTCGACCCGGCGGTTTTCGGGCAGTTCGTTGATGCCCATGACGATGGCATCGGGCAGGTGCGGGCGCAGGAAATGTGCAAAGCTGCGGCGGAGTTGGCCTGCGACGATGACAACGGCCTGCTTGCCCTGCCCCGTGGCGCTTTCCAGCGCATCAGAGATCGATTTGATCAGTGTGCCGGCAAGGCCCGTGTCCAGCACCAGCCCGTCATCGCCGCCCTGACGGCGGGCGCGGATGAGAAGCTGTTCCAGTTCGGCATCCAGCGTGATCAGCGGCAGGGGCGTGTTGATCGGCACCATCTGCTGCAACAGAAGCGGGATCAGCATCGGGCGCAGGCATTCGGCCATATCGGCGGCCGACAGGTTGCGCGGGGCCAGTTCGGCCACGCCTTCGAGGATGCGGCGCAGATCGCCCACCGGGATGCGTTCGGCCAGAAGCGCGCGCAGCACGGCGGTGACAGTGTGCAGCGGCACCAGTTTGGGGACCACGGCATTGACGAGGGTGGGCGAGACGCGCGCCAGTGTATCGAGCAGGATCTGCACGTCATCGGGGCCGATCAGATCGCCCGCATGTTTGTAGAGCAGTTGCGACAGATGGGTGGCGATGACGGATTCGGGTTCGACGACGACGTGATCGTCAGCCTCGGCCTCGGGCAGTTGGTGGGGCAGGATCCAGACGGCATCGAGACCGAAGGAGGGATCCTTGACCTCGATCCCCTTGAGTTTACGGGTGGAGTTGGCGCCGGGGATGGCGAGCTTGCGGTCAGGATAGACCACATCCTCGCCCCGGATCGCCTGGCCGATGCGGATGCGGTATTGGTTCGGGGTAAGCGTCAGGTCATCGCGGATGCGGACGCCGGGGACGACGAAACCCATCGCCTTTGACACTTCGCGCCGGATGCCGGTGATGCGCTGGACCAGCGCGCCGCCGCCTTCGCCTGCCAATGGGATGAGGGCATAGCCGATCTGCAGCGAAACGGCGGCGTGATCGGAGACATCCTCGGCGGTGATCGCCTCGGTCGAGGGGCGGGCGGCATCGGCGGTGGCGGGAGTACCGTCTGCCGCGGCGGTATCAGAGCTGCCGTCACGTTTTTCGGTGCTCCCGAACCAGGCCAGAAGGCCTGCGACGGCGGCAAAGAAGAGGAACATCGCGTTGGGCATGCCCGGCACGATCCCGATGATCGCCATGACGCCCGCGACGGGAAGCCACGCCTGACGGATGTGGATCTGCTTGGCAATGAGGGTGGACATGTCATTCGCGGAAGAGACGCGGGTGACGATGATGGCGGTGGCGATGGACAGCAGCAGCGCCGGGATCTGGGCGACCAGACCGTCGCCGATGGTGAGGACGAGGTAAACCTCGCCAGCCGCAGACAGGCTCATGCCGTGCTGGAGCATCCCGATCAGGATGCCGCCGATGATGTTGATGGCGAGGATCAGGATGCCCGCCATGGCATCGCCCTTGACGAATTTCCCGGCGCCGTCCATCGCGCCGTAGAAATCAGCCTCGGCCGCCACTTCGGCGCGGCGGTCGCGGGCTTGATCGGGGGTGAGGATGCCGGCGTTCAGGTCGGCGTCGATGGCCATCTGCTTGCCGGGCATGGCATCGAGGGTGAAGCGGGCCGACACTTCGGACACGCGGGAGGCGCCCTTGGTGATCACGACAAGGTTGATGATGACAAGGATCGTGAAGACCAAGAGGCCCACGATGAAATTGCCCGCGATGACGAAGTTTCCGAAGGCCTGGATGACCTGACCGGCGGCGTCGTGCCCGGTGTGACCTTCGGCCAGCACGATGCGGGTGGAGGCGACGTTGAGCGCGAGGCGGAACACCGTGGCGATCAGGAGAAGGCTGGGAAAGCTGGAGAAATCCAGCGGACGATAGCTGTAGAGGGCGACCATCAGGATCACCAACGACAAGAGGATATTGGCGACGAAGAACACATCCAAGAGCACGACCGGCAGCGGCAGCACCATCATCGCGATGATGGCAAGGATGCCCAACGGCAGGGCGAGGCCGCCCATGGCACTGGCCACGCCACGGGTGGTGGTGGCGGCGCTCATGCGCGGTGTCCTTTGATGTGCTGGGCAGCTGTCATGGTTCTTGTGATCCCGTCCGGCGGTTCGTCTTCGGCGGGGGTTGTGCAAAGCGCGTGCCATTCGGGGCGGCAGCGCGGGAAATGCTGCGAAGGCTGGGCGGCATGGGTTTGCAGAGGGTTTGGCACGGGGATTGCAGTGAGCAGCGCAACAGATGCCTTGCCTGAAGGAAGATCGTGATGCGCTTTGTTGATGCCCTGCTGATTTCCCTGATCCTTGGCGTGGTGATGGGGGCCTGCACGCCCACCGGACCACAGACCGCCACCGAAGCGCTGCCGCTAAGCGCGACGGACCAGACGGTGCAGCTGGCCGAGGTGAAGGACAATCTGGATGCCGCCGACCGGATGGGCGCACCACCGCCTGCGGCTGTGGTGGCCGACGATACCCGGCCTCTGAAGGGGTTGGGCTTTGCCCAGATCGCCGGGCAGCCCGGCAAAACGACGAATGAAAAGCGCCTCATGGCCATTCGCGCGGCGCGGATGGATGCGCTGCGCGATCTGACCGAACAGGTGCATGGCATCCGCATCAACGCCACGACCACGATCCGCGAGGCGGTGGTCAGGGATGACAGCCTGTCTGCCGTGGTGCAGGGCACGCTGCGCGGGGCGCAGACAACGCGGGTCGGCCCTTCGGGCAGCGACAGCTATGAGGTGGAGATGGTGCTGGACCGCGAGACGGTCGCCTATATCGTGCGCGCGCTGAAGGGGCGGGTGTGATGCGCCGCCTGCACCTGTTGGTGTTTCTGCTGCTGACGGCCATGCCGGTTTGGGCGGCGGAGGGGTTGGTGGTGCAGGCCACCGGCTTTGCCATCCAGTCGGGGGCCGAGGATGCGGCCAGCGCCAAGCGGCGTGCGGTGGCGGATGCGCTGTTGCAGGCGGCGCTGTCCGGCGGGGCCTCGGTTCAGGGGCATACGGTGGTGGACAAGAGCGTGGTCACATCCGACCTGCTGATCGTGCGGCCCGTGGGGCGGGTGATGCAGCATGAGGTGGTGAGCCTGTCGCAGAATGGCGGAACCTGGACGGCGGTGATCCGGGCGGTGGTGGGCATGGGCAGTTCTGGCCAATGCACGCGGCGGCGGAACCTTGAGCTGGTGGTCTATGCGCCCGTGATCCGGGTGCGCCCGGATGCGCCCGCCTGGACCGAGCCGCTGGCGATGGAAGTGGCCAAGGCGCTGGTGCGGAGGTTGGAGGCACATCCGGCAACGCGGCTGGTGCGGGTGACGGATCGGACCTTTCCCCGGCTGTCGGCAGCGCAGGAGCGGGTGGATTACGCCACGCTGATGCGCGGGTCGGTGCGGCTGCGCGAAGGCGAGAACGGGTTCATCCCGGTGGTGGTGATGGATGTGGGCGGTTTGGGCGCGCGGCCGGAATTGCGGATGGATGTCGAACTGGTGCTGATCGCGGCGAACGGATCGGAATCGCGGGCCGCCATCCGGCGCAGTGTGAGCTTGCCTGGGGTTTCCCCCTTTGGTCGCGCGGCGGCGGCGTTCGAGCCAGACCGGAGGCAATTGGCGGCGCAGCTGACCCATGGGGTCGAGGCCGAAATGGATGCCTTGCTGGATATCGAGACCTGCAAGCCGGTGGTGGCCAATCTATCGGTGTCGGGCGGGCATGTCGTGGCCGGGGTCGGGCGCAATCACGGTCTGACGCGGGGCAGCATCGCCTTTACCGCCGATGCGGATCATTCGACGGAAATGCTGGAAGTGGTTGAAATCGGGGCCAATCGGGTTGTCTTGCGCCCGCTGGATCCGGGCCGGCCTGCAAAGGCCTTTGCCGGGCGTCCGGTGCGGTTTGTGGAGACGGGGCTATGAAGGTGTTGGCGCTGAGTTTGCTGCTGGCTTCACCTGTTGCCGCGATGGACTATGCAGGGGGCGTGCCGGGGGCCGAGGTGGGCCGACTGGTGCGCGATGCGATGGTGGCGGCGGGGGAGGCTGTGCCCGACTTTGCCGACCCAGTTCGGGCCTTTCCGGCCTGTGCGGAGGTGCCGATGGTGGCCCCCCGGCAGGGAAGCTGGGCCACGGCCGAGGTGAGTTGCGCGGCCCCGGTCTGGAGCCGGGCGGTACGGACGGGGGCGGCGCCTTCGGCCACTGTTGCGCGGGAGGCCGATACGGCCGAGCGGATGGTGGTGACGCTGGCGCGCAGCGTGGCGCGGGGCGTGGTGCTGACGGCGGAGGATATCACCCTTGCCCCAGCGGGCGCGCGCATCCCCGACGGGATTTTCACCAAGCCCGAGGAGGTGATCGGTCGGCGCACGCGGGCGGCGATCGGTGAGGGGCGGGCGGTGCTGCTGCGGCAGCTAGAGCCGGTCTGGATGGTGGCCAAAGGCAACCCTGTGGTGCTGGTGGCCAGCGCGGGCGGATTGTCGGTTTCGGCCCCGGCCGAAGCCCTGGAGGATGGTGGCATGGGCGATGTGATCCGGGTTTTGAACCTGTCGAGCCAGCGCGAGGTGAAGGTTGTGGTCACCGGACAAAATTCTGTCATGGCGCAGACTAACATGCGCTGAAAAACATCCGTAAGACAGTCAAACGGAGGCTCTCATGGTAGACTCGATCTCTTCATCCACTGCACGCCCGCGTATTTCGCGCCCGGGCGAAGATGCTGGCTTGACGGTTCAGGGGTCCGCTGTTGGTGGCGCATCGTCGGCTGTTCCCACTGCTGCGGGCGACAGCGTGACGCTGAGCCCCGCGGCGGCAACCCTGCCGGAAGAACTGCGCTCTGGTCCGCCGATCGACAAGGCTGTCGTGGGCGAGATCAAGGACGCAATCGCGCAGGGCAAGTACCCTATCGACCTTGAGGCGATTACCGAAAGCCTGTTCGAAAACTATCTCGAACTGGTTTCGTGATCCGCCGCGCAACCTTGACCAGCTGACGACCGGAGTATCCGCCATGACCATCGGCATGACCGCCGCGCTTTTTGCCACCTTGCTGGCAGGGGTGACCCTTGTGACACTTGGCCTGTGGCGGATGCGCCAGCGGGAAGAGATGGGCGCCGCTGGTGACGCCCTTGCCGTTGATGATGCGGGTGAGGTTGAGGCGACGCTGGTATCGGCGCCGGAAGTGGCCGCAGCGGTGGCCGCACGGATGGAAGGGCTGATCGCGGAACAGACGCGGCGGCAGGCGGATGTGCTGACGGTGGCGCTGGCCGGGCTGAAGGCAGATATCCAGCATCTGAAATCGGATGTGGAATGGCTGGCGGGCGAGCGGATGATCGAGCAGGCCATACACATGGCGCAGACCGGGTTGCAGCCCGATGACATCGGGCGCGAGCTGGGGATGACGCGGGAAACGGCGGAAACCATCGCGGCCTTCCGCAAGCATTGAGACCCTGAGCAGAACAGAAAGGGCCGGGTGGTTTGCAACCACCCGGCCCTTTTCATTTGCGCCTGACGCGGATCAGGGCAGCGTGGCGCAAAGCGCGTGAGTCTGCATCCCACCGGTGCAAAGATCACGCAGCATGGCGATGGCGGCATCCTGTGCGGCGAGCCTGTCCTTGGCGTCGATCCGGGCAAGAGTTTCATCGCGGGCGGGGCCTGCATTGGGCGTGCCCAGCGCGGCTGACAGTGCCTGCCAGACATAGGCGGCTTGCAGATCGGGCTCAGCCAGCAGATCGAGCAGCAGGACCGAGCGTTCCAGCATCGCCCGCCCCTCACCCCCGGCGATGCGCGGTTCAAGGTCGGCGGTGATGCGGGTGGCGATTTCCGTGCGCAGCTCGGGTGTGGCGGTGGGTTCCATCTTGGTGATCAACGTGCGGGCGGCGGGGATGCCTGCCAGCCGCGCGCGCCACGCCCAGTAGAGCGATTCACGGTCGTTCTGGGGGACGCCGAGGCCTTCGGCATAGAGCAGCGCCAGATTGAACTGCGCCTCGGCCCCGCCTTCGCGGGCGAGGGTGAGAAGGGTCTGCGCCGCCTCGGGCGCGCGGCCTGCGCGCAGGTCGGCCATGGCGGAGGCCAGTGTCGGTTCGGCAGCAGCGACGGGCGCGGATGCGGGTGTGGGGCTGGGGGGAACGGGCGTGGCCATGTCGGGCGCGGCAAGCGCGGGAGCGGCGGCGACCAGCAGTAAAAGGGCGAGGGGGGTGGGGCGCATCATTTCGCGGCCGTCAGAATGAGTTGCAGATACAGCAGGCGCTTGCGCGGCATGGCGCGGAAGGGGCGTTCATAGACCACGACCTGCGGGCGGCTGGTGCCTTCGGTGACGAAGTCGATCTCGATGCTGTCAGGCAGGAACACCCCGTATTCGGCCAGCGTCGCCACGGGCTGCGCGGCGAAGCGGTCGCGAAAGCCGGGGTCGATCCAGATGCGGGCCAGCGCGCGGCCGAGGATATCGGGAAGGTAGCGTTCCACCTGATCGCGGTTGCGCAGGTGGGTTTCGTGGCGCACCAGCGCATAGTCGCGGGGCCGAGTGTCGGGAAGCGGCGCTGCATTGGTGGCGGTGTAATGCGCCAGGGCGCTGCGCAACCGGGCGAGGCTGGGCAGGCGAGAGATGACGGGAACCAGTGCCCGGGGCATCCTCTCTTTCATCTGCGTGCCTTTCTTGATGACAGTCCTCTGCCAAGGCAGGAACGGCAGAGATCGGCTTCGTTTTAGTCTGCACCTTGTGATCGGGGTTCGGGGTAAGGCTTTTGCCGTTTCTGTCGTTAAGGGGGATATGACGACCTGAGCGATGGATGGTGCAGTGATGGCAGAGGAAGAGATCAGCCTGTGGCCCGCGATTGCGGGGTTCAGCGTAGTGAGCGGGACGATGATCGTTGCGCTGGCTGTTCTGCTGCAGCGCGCGCCGGCCCCCCTGCCCTGGGCCGAGGCGGAAACCGAGGTGGTGGCGGAGGATCAGGAGGTTCTGCCTCGGGTCTATGTGCCGCTGACCCACACGCTGACAATTGCGCTGCAAGAGAACGGGCCACGTATGGAGGCGGGGCTGGCGCTGGCCGTACGCGGATCGGCGGAAGATCTGCTGAAGCTGAATTCGATGGTCGAGGCGCGGATCGGGCCGATCGAGGCCGAGGTGGTGCGTGCGGCGCAGGATGTGGTGGCGGAGAGCACGGAGAGCCGGTCGCTTCATGCGGTTCTGCCGGAGCGGTTGCGCGAGGTGATCAACCGGGAAATCGGGAGCGATGTCTGGCCCACCCCGGTGGAAGAAGTGCTGATCACGTCGCTTGAGGTGCGCTGAGGCGGCACGCATCTTGCAAACCTGCGGTAGAACCGACAACCGCAGGAGACGAGGATGACCCCGGAGTATGACAGCAAGGACATGCAGGCCCTGCAGGGCGGAGTTCTGCAGGGCATGGCGGTGGAATGCGTGGTGTTTGACCATGCCGATCGCCCCAAGCGGCGACATCTGCTGCCACTGGCTTCGCTGTTGAAGCCGCTGACGGGCGGGATCAACGCTCTTGTTGCCGACGCCAGATGAGAAGACGGTGAAAGAAGGTTCCCGCGATCACCAGCGGGAACCACAGCACAAGCTGGCGCAGGTCAGGCAGGTTTGAGAGCAGGCTGTTGGTAAGGTGCGGGTCAAGCAGGCCCAGCCCCAGAAGCGGCGCGGCCGAGAGCAGAAACCAGCGGATGTTCAGACAGCGGTTGCAGGGCGCAGACGGCGCCTGCCGCCGCCGTTTGCGTTGTGGCGGCGGGTCTGCAACCGATGGCTCGACCGTGGGTTCTGCAGGTTCCATGGCGGGATCAGGCCTGACCGCCCCCATAGGCCGCGCGCATCTTGCGGGTCTGGCGCGGTTCGTTGCGGCCGCGGTTGAGGACCAGCTCCAGCGCAGTGATCGCGCCGCTGACAACGGATTGGGCGTGGCGGGCGATGGCCTGCTGGTGCGGCGCAAGGCTGCGCGACAGCCTGTCCATCGCGGTGGCGCAGAGCAGGATCTGTTCGGGATCGCCGTTGCGGATTGCCGTGTTCAGATCGGCCTCGAGAACGGCGAGTTCGATGCGGGCGGGATCGGTCATCTGTGTCATGCTGCGTCCTCGGCCCGGACGGTGCCGATCTGCTGCCATGCGGACAGAAGATTGGCGATGTGATCGGCGCATTCGGCCAGCTTTGGCGAGGGTTCGCGGCGGAACGCCTCGGCCACGCGGAGGCGGCAGAATTCATAGACGCGGAAGAGGTTGTCCGAGATCTCGCCGCCCTTTTCGAAATCCAGGCTGGATTGCAGGATGTAGATGGCGGTGAAGGCGCGGTTGACGTGCTGGCTGGGATAGGTGCGGTCAGGTTCGGCGGCCGCGAGGACACGCAGCGAGCGTTCCAGTTCGCGGAGCGTCACGAGGATGATGGCGTGCGGGCTTTCGACGCTGAGCGCCTCGCCATTATCGGTGCGGCGGTACTGGGCGCGGGCATCGAGAAAGCTCATGGCAATGGTCCTTTTGGTGGTTCGAAACAGGCAGCACGGTCTTCATCGGCCTTGCATGTTTAAACGACGCGGGACGGGGGTTTCTTAGGGCCACGAGCGATTGAGAGAGGGGTAAAAATGCAGAAGGGCGGGCGGCATCTCTGCCCACCCGCCCCCGCCTGCAGCAAGAATATGGATCAGCCGAAAAGATCCGCGCGGCGGGCCGAACGGTGGCGCATCACGGGCGCGGCGGGAGGGGTTTCCGGGGCCGGACGAAGGCGCGAATGGGCCAGCAGACGCGTGGCTTCGCAAAAGCTGTTGGCCAGCGTGTCGGCATCGGCGCCAGTGTCGAAGATCACGTCAAGCTTGAGGCTGCTCACCGCAAGGGCCGTGCGGCGGGACACGGCGATGACAAGATCGCGGCGCAGCCAGCCGAGTTGCGCCACCAGAAGCGCGATGCGGTGAACGGGCATCACCGCCGGGTCGATGTCGATCACCAGCAGGTCGGGCGCTTCGCGCAGCAAGAGGGCAAGGTCGCAATCGCTGGCGTCGAGCATCGTGATGGACTGTGCGGCAAGCGCCTTGGCCAGACGGGCGGGTTGATCGGACAGCACGGCCGCCGTGAGCGGGGCACGCGCAGAGCCCGGGCGCCATTCGGCAGTGTCGATGAGCTGCGGCAGGGTCTGGCGGATGGCGAACATGATGAACCTTTCCAAGAAACTGAAGCGCGGAGGCGACAAGCCCAGACCGCGCCGGATCTGATGTGTCTTGAAACGGCCTTTTGCACGATTGCTTGAGGTCAGGAAGGAGAGGCAATACCGATGCCGAAGAACCCGATTTTCGGCTGTGCAGACCTACATCCGGACGGATGGGATTCCGGGAAAAAGCTAATATTTATTAATGTTTTACGGGCCTCAAGGCGGTTGCAGGCGCTCTCCGGGGCTGCTGTGGTGACCCGATCGCATGGGACTTTGGGCAGAAGCACCCTGACCTTGGGAGGGAGTATGGGGCGCGGGAGGGACTTCCGTTACGGTCTGGATGGCCACCCGACAAAGGTATGGGTCGGGGTGGTGCGAAAGTCGTGTCGGGAAATCGAGAGGTGCGCGGCAGGGGGTGTGGCCTGTCAGGAAAGTTGTGTCGAACCTGTGGCAAGGCTGTGAAACGGCCGTCTAGATCGTAAGTTTAGGGCGTTTCGCATGTTTTTTTTCGTCATTCGCCAGAGGTGGCACGGTTCCTGCTTCTTACCCCCCTGAATGCCGGACCAACATGCGGAGCAAGACAATGGCCCTGATCCACATCCTCGATGACGCGTTTGATGCCGCCGCTGCGGTGGCGCAGCTGCTGGGCCGCCGCCGGGTGGCGGTGGAACGGGGGGCGAAGCCTGCGGGTGGGGTTCAGGTGCTGGTGGCATCGGTTGCGGCAGAGGCCAAGCTGGGCGGCGCCAAGGGATTGGCCGAGATGGCGCGGGGCTGCGGGGCGAAGTCGCTGGTTGTGGTGAGCGAGGGCGCGGCGGTCTTTGGCGTGACGGAAGAACTGGGTGGGCGGATGCTGCGGGTGGCGCTGCCGGCAACCGGGCAGGTCGCACTGCGCGATGCGGGATTGATGATGCTGGTCGATCTGATCGGTGGGCAGGTCCAGGCGATGGTGGCGGCGGACGCCGAGACGGGGCAGTTGATCGATCTGGCGGGCCGCGTGGCGCGAACGGATGTGACGGTGTTCATCAACGGGCCGACCGGTTCGGGCAAGGAAGTGCTGGCGCGGCAGGTGCATGCGGCGAGCCGCCGGGCGAACGCGCCCTTCGTGGCCATCAACTGCGCGGCGATCCCCGAGAACATGCTGGAGGCCATTCTGTTCGGCCATGAGAAGGGCGCGTTCACCGGGGCATCCAATGCCAACAAGGGGATCATCCGCGCGGCCGAGGGTGGCACGCTGATGCTGGACGAAATCTCGGAAATGCCGATGGGGCTGCAATCCAAGCTGTTGCGCGTGTTGCAGGAGCGGTCGCTGACGCCGATTGGCGCGCAGAAGGAAGTGCCCGTGGATATCCGCGTGATCGCCACGTCGAACCGCGACATGCCGGAAGAGGTGCGCGCGCGGCGGTTCCGTGAGGATCTGTTCTATCGCCTGAATGTGTTCCCGCTGACCACCCAGGCGCTGTGCGAGCGGCCGGATGACATTCCGGTGCTGGCGGTGGCGATGGTGCGGCGGCATACGCAGGCGGGCAATCCGCTGCCGATGCTGACGCAGGAGGCGCTGTCGGCGCTGGTGGCGCATGACTGGCCGGGCAATGTGCGCGAGTTGGAAAACGTGATCCAGCGCGCGCTGGTGATGCAGGAGGGTGGCAAGATCACCCCCGCCGATCTGCTGATCCATGCCGCGACGCCCACGGTGACACGCCTGATGGCGCGCGCCGTCTGATCTGCGGGGTTGAGCGATGTCAGTGGGACCAGTCAATGGATTTTCGCCCTTTGCGGCGGGGGTGATCCGCCCCGAGGGGCCGATGCAGGCGGGGGCGGCGACGTCACCGCTGGGCGCGAAGGGCACGGAAGGCACCGGCTTTGGCGCGCGGATTTCCGGCGCGATCGACGATCTGGCGGCGGCGCAAAGCAAGGCTTCGGAATCGGCCAAGGCGTTTGAAATGGGGCGGGAGACCGACCTCGCCTCGGTGATGGTGGATCAGCAGATCTCATCGCTTGGGTTTCAGTTTGCGCTGAACGTGCGGAACAAGGCGCTGGGCGCCTATCGCGACATCATGAACATGCCGGTCTGAGACCGGGCGAAGGACTGACACAAGATGGCAATGACCCCGGTTCCGATGAGTGGCGGCAATGCGATGATGGCGCAGATGAAAGGCGCGGTCAGCAATGTGATGCGGATGGGCAACCAGCCCGCGCTGCGCCGGGCGATGCCGGCGATCCTGATGCTGGGGGTGGCGGTGCTGGCGGTGGGCGGCTGGCTTCTGCTGCGCGAACCGGCGCGGATGGTGCTGTTTCCGGGGCTGGCCGAGGCGGACAAGGCGCTGGTCATGGATGCGCTGGGATCGGCGGGGATCAATGCCACGATTGACAGCGTGACAGGTCAGGTCGAGGTGCCGTCGGGCGAATATCACCGGGCGCGGATGCAACTGGCATCGCAGGGGCTGCCGCA
The DNA here is from genome assembly GCA_943370085.1 of Variovorax paradoxus. Taxonomy (GTDB): domain Bacteria; phylum Pseudomonadota; class Alphaproteobacteria; order Rhodobacterales; family Rhodobacteraceae; genus Paragemmobacter. The sequence continues at coordinate 76,470 of CALRPT020000010.1, forward strand.
ATCGCTGCCGGATGCGAATGACGTGCTGACGGAACTGCCGATGGGCGCGAGCCGGTCGGTGGAAGGGGCGCGGCTGCGGCAGGCGCAGGAATTGGATCTGGGACGGTCGATTGCCGAGATATCGGCGGTGGCACAGGCGCGGGTGCATCTGGCGCTGCCGGAGAAATCGGCGTTCCTGCGGGATACTCAACCGCCCAAGGCATCAGTCTTTCTGCAGCTTGCGCCGGGGCGGGTGCTGGAGGCATCGCAGGTGGAGGCCATCGTGAACCTGGTGTCCACATCGGTGCCCGGCATGGCGCGGGGCGATGTGTCGGTGGTGGATCAGATGGGGCGGCTCTTGTCGCGCGGGTCGGACGATCCGGCGGCGCAGGTGTCGGACCGGCAGTTGCAGCACCGCCTTGAGGTGGAAAAGCTGTATCGCGAGCGGATCGAGGCGCTGCTGACGCCGATTGCCGGGCCGGGGAACCTGTCGGTGCAGGTGACGGTGGATATGGATTTCACCCAGAGCCAGATCACCGAGGAAAGGGTGGACCCGGCGGCGACGGCGCTGCGGTCGGAGCAATCGGAACTGGTGGAAAGCAGCGAGCCGCAGGCGCGGGGCATCCCCGGCGCGGTGGCCAATGCGCCGCCCAATCAGGCCGATCTGGTGCCTGCGGGCGAGGCGACGGGGGCGCTGCCCTTGGCCGGGGCGATCACCAACCGGTCGTCAGGGACGACGAAGAATTACGAAGTGAGCCGGACGGTGGAAACCACCCAGCCCGCCACGGCGCAGATCACGCGGATCAGTGCTGCCATCCTGATGCGGGCCATCCCCCCGGCCACCCCGGTGGAAGAGGGCGCACCGCCCGCGCCGCTGCTGCCGGCCGAGTTGAAGGCCGATCTGGAGATGCTGGCGCAATCGGCCATCGGGTTCAACGCAGAACGCGGCGATACCATCACGATCACGGCGCAGCCCTTCATGGATACGGTGATGGTCGCGGCACCGACCGATCTGTCCTGGATGCCGGAAGTGCTGCGCCAGTTGGGGCTGATCGCCCTGATCGCAATTGTCGCGCTGGGGATCATCCGGCCCCTGCTGACGCGGGCGAACTTTTCCGGCGAGGCGGCGGCAAGTTCAGGTGGCGTGAACCTGAGTGGGCTTGGCGGCGTTGAAGTGGCGGCGGGCGACAGTCTGGATGACGTTCAGGCGCGGCTGGAGGCGCGGCGGACGCGGCTGGCCAGTGCTGCACTGGGCGCGAATGTGACGCGTGAGGAAAAGTTCGCCGTGCTGCGCCAGATCGTGGCCGAAGATCCGGGCCGGATCGCATCGGTCCTGCAGCGGATGATGAAGGATGACATGGACAGGACGCCGGGGGCGTAAGCGCCCCCTGCCCTTGCTGCCGAGACTGACCGAAGAAGGAGCACCAAAATGCCCGCGCCGCGCCCTGCCACCGCCCCCGCCCAACCCGCACCGCCGCCCCTGGCGAAGCTGACCGCCATCCAGCGGGCGGCAGTGCTGATGATGCTGTTCGGCGAACGGGCGGCGGCGGCGGTGCTGCGCAACCTGACCCCGGCAGAAGTGCAGCAATTGGGTGCCGCGATGTATTCGCTGGGCGATGTGGACCAGCTGACGCTGGAACATGTGGTGGAGGAGTTTCTGGTCGGGCTGAACCGCGAGACGGGGCTGAACCATGGCGCGCCAGTCTATATCCGTTCGGTGATGACCGAGGCGCTGGGCGAGGACAAGGCGCAGTCGATCATCAGCCGGATCAACCCGGCCTCGGCCGAGCGGCCCATCGAGATACTGGACTGGATGGATGCGAAATCCATCGCGGAACTGATCGTGGATGAGCATCCGCAGATCATTGCGCTGGTCATTGCCTGCCTTGATCATGCGCTGGCTGCCGATGTTCTGACGCTGCTGCCCGAAGGCACGCAGCCCGACATCGTCCGCCGTATTGCGGACCTGACATCGATTCAACCCGAGGCGCTGCGCGATCTGGAAGAGGTGATGCAGCGCAAGTTCAAGGCTTCGGCCACGACGCGCGCCAGCCAGATCGGCGGGGTGAAGGCCGCGGCGCGGATCATGAATTTCACCCGCACGCAGACCGAGCAGCGGATCATGCGCGAGGTGCGCAAAGAGGACAAGGACCTGATGCAGTCGATCATGGACAACATGTTCGTCTTCGACAATCTGGAGAAATCCGACGAGCGGTCGTTGCAGACATTGCTGCGCAGCGTGGACAACGAGCAGCTTGTGCTGGCGCTGAAGGGCAGCAGCGAGGCGCTGCGCGACAAGCTGCTGGGCTGCATGTCGAGCCGGGCCGCCGCAAACCTGCGCGACGAGATGGAGGCGATGGGGCCTGTCCGCCTGACCGATGTGCAGGAGGCGCAAAAGACCATCGTGGCCGTGGCGCGCAAGCTTTCGGACGAAGGCACGATCGTGCTGGCGGGCCGTGGCGGCGAGCAGATGGTGTAAGCGATGAGCGCAGGGGAAAGCCCACGGATGGGAACGGCCGAGGTGATGGCGCTGATCCGGGCGTCGTCGCAGAAGGGTTTTACCGGCGCGGTGCCGATGGCACCGCAGGACGCCACCTTCCGCCGCGCGCGGCTGGAAGAGGTGCGGCGCGTCGATCCGGCGGGGGTGCTGCTGGAGGATGAAGACCTACCGTCGGACGCCGTGCTGGCGGGTGAGGTGCTTGGGGCCGAGGTGGTGGATATGGCACCTGCCCCGGTGGTGGAAGATCCCGCCCGGCGTCTGGCCGAGGCGCGGGGTGAGGGCTATGCCGCAGGCCGCGCCGACGGGTTGGAGGAAGGCCGCATCGAAGGCCGGGCAGCGGCGCTGACCGAGGCGGAGGCCGGGTTGGTGCCGGCGCGCGATGCCTTTGTCGCCGCGCTGGCCGGGCTGACAGGCGGGCCGGACCTTGCCGATGAAATTGCAACGGTGATGGCGGCGGCCGTGCGGCGGCTGGCGGCGGAACGGGCCGGGCAGATGATCGACGCGCTGCCCGCCGCCTTTGCCGCGCGGGTGGAGGCGATGGCCGACCGCGTGGCGCAGGGGGTGCGGGCTGTGACGGTGCGGTTGAACCCCGACGATCTGGCGGTGATCACGCCGCATCTGGCGGGGCTGGAGGTGACAGGCGCAGCGGAACTGATCGCCGATGCGCGGCTGGCGCGGGGTGATGTGGAGGTTCGGGCGGAAGGCATCCGGCTGGCTGATCTGCTGGAGGCGGGTGTATGAGCCTGATGGACCGGATCAGCGCAGAGGTGGCGCGGCAGGTGGCCGTGCCCGCGCTGCGGATCGAGGGGCGTGTGCTGCGCTATGACGGGTTGATCCTGGAGGCGACGGGTTTCCCGGCCAGCCCCGGCACGCTGTGCGAGATTGCCACGGAAAGCGGCGATGTGGTGCAGGGTGAGGTGATCGGCTTTGCGAATGGCCATGTGCTTATGTTCCTGAACCAGCCGGGCGCGGGGATCATCGCAGGCGCGAAGGTGCGTGTGATTGATGGCGGGCAGATGGCCGAGGTGGGCGAGGCCCTGCTGGGCCGGGTGGTGGATGCCGAGGGGCATCCGCTGGACGGGTTGCCGAGCCCCCGCTGTGATGCCGTCTGGCCGCTGGCCGGGCGGTTGATGAACCCGCTGGCGCGCACGCCGGTGGATCGCCCGCTGGATGTGGGGGTGCGGATCATCAACGCGGCCCTGACCGTGGGGCGCGGGCAGCGCGTGGGGATCATCGCGGGGTCGGGCGTCGGCAAATCGGTGCTGATGGAGATGATGGCGCGCTATACCGAGGCGGATGTCATCGTCGTGGGCCTGATCGGGGAACGGGCGCGCGAGGTGGGGGCCTTTGTGCGCAGCGTCATGCAGGGCGACGCGGCCAAGCGCATCTGCATGGTGGCCGTACCCGCCGACCGGTCGCCGCTGTTGCGGCTGCGCGCGGCGCGGCGGGCAACGGCGATTGCGGAACATTTCCGCGCCCAAGGCAAGCAGGTGCTGCTGATCATCGACAGCCTGACGCGGGTGGCCCATGCGCAGCGTGAAATCGGGCTGGCATTGGGTGAGCAGCCGACGGCGAAGGGCTATCCGCCATCTGTCGTGTCACTGATCCCCGGGCTGATCGAGCGCACGGGGCCGGGGCTGCCGGGCGAGGGCGCGATCACGGCGATCTACACGGTGCTGGCCGATGGGGATGACACGACGAATGACCCGGTGGTGGATACCGCGCGGGCGATCCTCGACGGGCATTTCGTGCTGTCGCGGCGGCAGACGCAGATGGGGGTTTACCCGGCGGTGGACCTGCCGCAATCGGCCAGCCGCGTGATGGGCGACATCACCGATGCGGCGCATCGAGCGGCGGCGCAGAAGCTGCGCCGGATGATCACGCTTTATATGGACAACCGCGACCTGATGCTGATGGGCGGCTATGTGCCGGGGCAGGACCCCGATCTGGATGAGGCGATCCGGCTGTGGCCGCAGATCACCGCACTGATCCGGCAGGGCGCGCATGAACCGGCGGATTTCGCGGCAAGCCGCGAGGCGTTGATTGCATTGGCAGGGGGTGAGGCATGAGCGGTTCGTCACGGACGCTGGGGTTGATGGCGCTGAAGGAAAAGGCGCGGATTGCGGGGACGCTGGCCGATCTGCGCACCGTTGTGGCGCAGAAGGCCGAGGCCGAGCGTATGGTGGAGCGCCTGCGCGAGGCTTTGGCCAAGCAAGGGCAGGTGCAGGGCGTGCGGCTGGCGACGGAGATCGCCGCAGAGCGGAACATGGCCACGCAGTTGCTGTCGGAGACCGAGCGGCAGCAGGGGCGGCAGGCCGCGCTGACGGCGCGGATGGCCGAGGAACAGGGGCGGCTGGCGCGGCAGGAGCATCGCCACCAGACGCTGACCGACAAGGCCAAGGTTGCCCGGAAAAGCGAGGCGGAAGAACGGCTTGCCCTGCGCGATGCGGCGATGCCGGCGCGCCGCCGCTAAGGTGGCACCGGATTTGCAAGGACAGCTTCGGGTGACCCCCGATTGACGTGAGGACTGACATCAGATGACGATGCCCGACACCATTGCCCTTCCGCGCGCCCCGGCTGTGACCGAGGCTGTTGCCGCGCCGCGCCAAGCGGCCGCGCCTGCGGCGGCGGGGGGTGAGGGATTTGCCCAGACGCTGGCCGATGTGATGGAGCCAGCGGAAAGCGGCAAGGCGGCAGAGGTTTCGGCGGCGGAAGCAGAGCCTGAGGATGGCAAGGCGGAAAGCACGCCTGTGATTGCCAAGGCCGCCGTGGTGCTGGACGATCTGGGGCGGATTGCGGCGCTGTTGCCGATAGCTGGCGCCGAGGGTGTTGCAGAAGCACCTGCGACAAAGGGGGTTGAGGCCCCGCCTGCGGCGGCGGTGCAGGCCGCGTTGGCCGGGGTGCTGCCCAAGGCCGTGGTTGCGCCTGAGGGATCGGGTGAAGAGCTGCCCGGCGAAGAGATGGCCGAGGGTGAGACCGAAGAGACGGATCCGCTGGCAGCGCTGGGGCTTGGCCCGGCGGCGCAGGCGCCGACCGCAACGCTGCCCATTGAGGGAGAGGGTGAGGCGGCAGTCGGGCAGGCCGTGGCCACAGTGATGGCCCAGGGCGCGATGCAGCCGATGATGGCCGCGCAGGTGAAACCTGCGGCCCCCCCGGCGCCGCTGCTGGGCGAGGCCAAAACGGAGGGCGGTGAGGTCACCGAGGCCGAGGGAACCGATGCGCCAACCGAGGCGCGTGAAGCCGTGCAGCGCCGGGAAGCGGCGGGCCTGACGCCCGTTGCGGTGCAGGCGGTGGACCGTCAGGCCGCGAGAGCGACGGTGGAGGCGGTGGCAGATACGGTTGTTGAAACCGTGGCTGGCGTTACCGCGCCGACCGGGCAGACCCCGCAGCAGGCGGTGCAAGTCACGGCGCAGATGCCCGCCGCAGCGGGTTTTGCCGCCCCTGCCCCGATCGCGACCGACCGGCCCGGCTGGGAAGGCGCGCTGGCCGACCGGATTGCCGCCGAGCTTTCCGGCGATGGCCAGCAGATGGATCTGGAACTGGCGCCCGAACATCTGGGGCGGCTGCGCATCCGGCTGGAGATGACCGACGGTCAGGCGCAGGTGCGTTTCGTGACCGAAACGCCCGAAGCGGCGCGGGTGATCCAGCAGAACGAACACCGCCTGTCGGAATCCCTGTCGCGTGCCGGCCTGTCCTTGGGCGGGCAGGAAACCGCGAGCCGTGATCCGCAGGGCGACCAGCGCCCGGCGCGGGGCGAGGGGGTTGCTGCGCGTTTTCTTGAGCGGCCTGTCGAAGGGCTGGCCGCCGCAATACCTGGCCGCGCCGCGCGTGGTCTGGTGAATCTGATTGCCTGAGGGAATGAAAGATGAGTGTTGAAGTCGTCGATCCCGCGATGAAACCCGGCAAGATCCGGAAGATGATCGGCATGCTGGGCAAGCTGATCGTGGCGGCCGTCCTGATCGGGGGGGGCTTTGCGGGGGGGTATGTCTATTTCGCCAAGCCGTTTTCGCCAACGCAGGACATGCTGCGCCTGATCGAGCCGGAAGCGGCGGCGCAAGCAGATGCCGAGGCGGGCGGAGAGATGCCGGAAAAGGTGGCCAAAGAGATGCCGGAGACGGATCTGTTCGTCACGTCCTATTTCACCTTTCCTGATCCGCTCACCTCCAACCTGATGAATTCAAAGACATTCCTGCAGGTTCAGGTGGGGGTGTCGACGCAATATGACGCGCAGGTCATCACCAATGTGGAGACCCACAAGCTGGCGCTGCAATCGGACATGCTGGCGGTGATGGCGACATTCACCGCAGAAGATCTGGCCGGGACGGCAGGGCGCAAGCGGCTGGCGGATGCGCTGAAGGATGCGGTCAACGAACGGCTGAAGACGCTGGAAGGCTTTGGCGGGGTGGAGGACGTGTTCTTTCCGTCCTTCATGATGCAGTGACCGGGATCATGGCGAGCAATCCACGCAAGCTTTCGGCCGAACAGGTGGCCGCCCTGGTGGGCGAGTTGCCGGAACGGGCCGGGGCGGGTGCCACGGAAGGGGTGGAGATTCGGCCCTATGCGCTTGGGTCGACAGAGATTTCCACGATGGGCGAGTATCACGCCCTGCGGATGATCCATGAACGGTTCTGCCGCATCGCGCGCGGGGCGTTTCAACCCATGCTGCGGGTGCAGCCGCGCATTTCGGCCTTTCCGGCCGAGGCGCGCAGCTTTGACGATTACCGCAGCGGGCAGGACAATTTCCTGTCGCTGACCAATACCCGGATCGAGGAGTTGCGCGGGAACCACCTGATCGTGATCCCGCCGTCATTCGTCAGCCTGCTGACCGATGCCTATTATGGTGGAACGATCCGGTCGGCCCGGTCGGGGCGGACGGAGTTTACCGGAACGGAATCGCGGGTGATCGAGATTGTGACGGATCGGCTGAACAGCGCCTTGCAGATGGCCTGGCGCGATCTGATGCCGCTGACATTCAATGTGGTGAGCCGGGAAGAGAACATGCAGTTCGCCGCCTTTGTCGATGGCGCGGATATGGTTGTTAACTGTTCCTTCATGGTGCAACTGCCCGATGCCGAACCGGCGCGCTTTGATATTCTATATCCTTTCCAGACACTTAAGCCGATTTCGACGCAGCTGCGGTCACGCACGCAATCGGAATCGACGGAAGATGATGCCAGCTGGCGCGAGCGGCTGGAGCGGGCGGTGATGTCGATCCCGCTGTCGGTGCGCACGCGGCTGTGCGAGCCGGACATCGCGCTGCGCCATCTGGCCAACCTGAAGGAGGGGGATGTGATCCCCGCCCGGGTGACGGACACGGTGGAAATTCTGGTCGATGGGCGGCCTTTCTTTGAAGCGGTGCCGGGCGAGCTTGCGGGCAAGTCGGCGCTGAGCATCACCAAGCGCATAAGGGGTTGAGGGACGATGAACGAAGCGGTCAAGACGACGAGCAGCGACGGGCTCCGGCTGTTGGAAAACATCGGCGTCAGGCTGACGGTCGAGGTGGGTCGGACGGAGCTGACGATCCGGGATCTGCTCAGGCTTTCAGAGGGTTCAGTGATCGAACTGGACCGGCTGGCCGGGGACCCGCTGGATGTGCTGGTCAACGGCACGCTGATCGCCAAGGGCGAGGTGGTGATGGTGGGAGAGCGGTTCGGCATCCGGTTCGGGCAGATCGTGGACCCGGAGAAGCGGGCCGAGACGCTGTAACTCGCCTGTTTCGGGCGTTCAGCGCCGGGTGCAGACGCGCAGTGCAGCAAACGGTATGCACGCGGCGGGCTGCTCTGTGACAGGTGGTTAACGGTTTGCCAAAGCGGGGGCGAAGTTTGACGCAAACTTCGCGACGGTTTTTGACGCAGAAACCGGGCCTGCTGGCGCAGGCACGCCGCAAGGCGGGCCACGGAATTTGCGTCAAATTCCGACGCGGTTTTTGCGTTCAAAAACCGCTTGGGCGGGCGGACGCAGAAAAAAGTGCGATATCGCACTGGTTCGGCCGCAAAGCGGCACGGGGTTTGCAGGTGAGGGGCAGTTGATGCCTTTTGCCGGAGTGCCGCCCCTTGGACGTGATCCGACTTGACCAGATCCTGACGCTGACGCTGTTCATGGCCGTTCTTGGCCTGGGCTGGCTGGTGGTGAAGATGAACCGGGGCGGGCTGGCCCGCCGGATTGCCGGGAACCGCCGGATGGTTCTGGTGGAGGTTGCGGCGCTGTCGCCCACTGACCGGGCGATGATCCTGAAGGTGGATGCGCGCGAGTATCTGATCCTGCGATGCCGGGGCGAGGCGCCCGTGCTGACGGCGCTGCCAGAGGCCCCTGCCCTGCCCGCCCAGACGGCGGAGGGCGTGGCATGAAGCGGCTGATCCTGACCCTTCTGCTCCTGTCGCTGCCTGCTGCCGCCATGGCGCAAGGCTTTCCCGCGCTGACCCTGACCGAAGGGGCGGAGGGCGAGACGACCTATTCCCTGTCCTTCCAGATCGTCGCGCTGATGACGGCGCTGACGGTGCTGCCATCGCTGGTGCTGGGGATGACGGCGTTTACGCGCATCATCATCGTACTGTCGATCCTGCGGCAAGCCTTGGGCACGCAGCAGACGCCGCCCAACCAGGTGCTGGTGGCGCTGGCGCTGTTTCTGACGTTCTTTGTGATGCAACCCACAATGACGCAGTTCTACGATCAGGCGCTGGCACCCTATCTGGACGGGCAGATGCCCGCGGATCAGGCCGTGGCGATTGGAACGGATATCATCAAGGCCTTTCTGATCGAGAATACGCGGCAGAATGACCTGATGATGTTCCAGCAACTGGCAGGCGATGGCCCCTATGCCACGCAACAGGACGTGCCGCTGTCGGTGCTGCTGCCGGCCTTCATGACATCGGAGCTGAAAACGGCGTTCCAGATCGGGTTCCTGATCTTTCTGCCGTTCCTTGTGATCGACATGGTGGTGGCGTCGATCCTGATGGCGCTGGGGATGATGATGCTGTCGCCGATGCTGGTGGCGCTGCCGATCAAGCTGCTGCTCTTTGTGCTGGTGGATGGCTGGGCTTTGACCGTGGGGTCGCTGGCCGCCACCTATGGCGTGGGGGGCTGAGATGGAGTTTGACGCGAATATCGAGCATCTGCAGCAGGCCTATTGGCATATCCTGATGGTGGCGGGGCCGGTGTTGGTGGTGGCGCTGATCACCGGTCTGGTGATCGGGATCGTGCAGGCGGCCACGTCGATCAACGAGCAGACCCTGAGCTTTGTGCCGAAGCTGGCGATTTCCATGCTGACCATGGCGCTGGCATCGGGGTTCATGCTGACGGTGATGACGGACTATTTCCAGACCATATTCGAGACGATCCGGGCCATTCGGTAATGGGGGGAGAGGGCGCTTTTCCGCTGCCCGGCATGGGGCTGACGGCCATTGTGGAATGGCTGACGGTGTACCTGTTTGCCATGCTGCGGATCGGAGCGTTCCTCATGGCCTCGCCTGCCTTTGGCGGGCGGTTTGTGCCCGCGCAGGTGCGGATCGTGGCGACGGCCATTCTGGCGCTTCCGGTGATGGCGGGGGGGGTGGACCTGCCAGCGCCTGCCGATCTGGCGGGGTTGCAGGCGGTGCCGCTGGTTCTGACGGAACTGGCGATCGGGCTGGTGGCGGGGCTGGTGCTGACGATCCTGTTCGGCGCGGCGTCGCTGGCGGGCGACAGGATCGCGGCCACGGCCGGCCTTGGTTTTGCGGCTCAATATGACGCATCGGCCGGGGGGCAGACGCCCGTGGTGGCGCAGCTGTTCGGGCTGTTCCTGATCATGGTGTTCTTTTCCGTCGACGGGCATCTGGCGGTGATCCGGATCGTGCTGGAAAGCTATGTCGCCATGCCGCCCGGCGGCGAGATCGATTTGCCCCTGATGGTGCAGGCAGGGCTGATTGCCGGGACGCGGATGTTCGCACTGGGCATGGCGATGATGCTGCCTGTGGTGGCGGTGCTGCTTTTGTTGAACATGGCGGTGGGGGTGCTGACGCGGTCAGCACCGACGCTGAACATCTTTTCGTTTGGCTTTCCGGTGACGATGACGGTGACGCTGGTCCTGCTTTATCTGACCACACCCGGCATGGCGACGGCGCTGGAGGAGGTCGTCTTCGAAGGCGTGGGCATGCTGGAGGCCTTGTTGCTGGCCCCGATGGTTCCGGGGGGTGGCAATGGCTGAGGAGAATGACGGCGCCGAAAAGTCACAGGAACCCACACAGAAGCGCAAGGATGATGCGGTTGAGGAGGGCAACGTCCTGACCTCGAAAGAGGCGCTGATCTTTGCGGGCTTTGCGGTGGGGACGGGGATGATGGCCATGGCCCCGGCGGTGCTGCCGGACATGGTGCCGCAATGGGGGGCCTATTTCCGGATGGGCGCGGTGGCCGATCTGGACAGTCTGGTGAATACGCGCATCAGCGGGGCGTTCTGGCAGGTGCTGGGTCTGGCTGTGCTGGTGGCGGTGCCGATGGTGCTGGCCACCATAGCGGCGCAGGTGGTGCTGGGCGGGATGCACTGGTCGCCCAAGGCGATGGGGTTCAAGGGCAGCCGGATCGATCCCTTGGCGGGGATCAAGCGGATGTTTTCCGGCACGGCGTTGATGGAACTGGGCAAGGCGATTGCCAAGGTTCTGGTGCTGGGGGTGATTTCCTGGGCGATGGTGGAAAAGATGCTGCCCGCACTGGACCGGCTGTGGCAGCAGACGCCCGGCATGGCGGCGGTGGTGATGGGCGAGGCGACGCTGCGCTTGATGATCGGGCTGGCGCTGGGGCTGGCGGCGATTGCGGTGCTGGATATCGCCCTGCAGGTGTTCAAGATGCGCAAGCAGCTGATGATGACGCTGCAAGAGGTGAAGGAAGAAAGCAAGGAACAGAACGGGTCGCCCGAGGTGAAGGGGCGGCTGCGGCAGATGCAGATGCAGGCCAGCCGCGACGGGGCGAAACGGCGGCGCGCGCTGGATGATGTGCCGCGCGCCACGGCCATCGTGACCAACCCGACGCATTTCGCGGTGGCCATTCGCTATGTGCCGGGTGAGACGAAGGCCCCTGTGATCCTGGCGATGGGCAAGGGGCCGCTGGCGCTGGAAATCATAGCGCGGGGGCGGAAGGTGGGGCTGGCCCCGGTGCAGATCCCGCTTCTGGCGCGGGCGCTGTATTTCACCGGCAAGATCGGGGCCGAGATCAATGAACAGCTTTATGCCGCCGTCGCGGCGGTGCTGGCGCATGTCTATCGGCTGGACCGTGGCGAAGGGTCGGCCCCGCCGGATGTGACCCTGCCGCCGGAATTGCGGTTCAGTGAATTTGGTCAGAACGAAGCGAGGGGTCAGGCATGACGAAACGCAATCAGAGAACCACGGGCGAGATGATTTCGACGATTGTCTTTGCGGCGGGAGGATTGGTGTTGCTGGGGGGGGCGTTGGACCCGGAGGCCAGCCTTGGCCGACGAGTGGCGTTGTTGCTTGGGGCGCTGGGCGGGTTCATGGCGGCAGCGCGGTTCCTGATTGCCGCCGCATGGGCGGCATACCGGGCCGGGCGGCCGTGATGGCACGGGACTTGCTGTAAAGAGGGGTAATCGCAAGGAGATGGCCATGGTGGGCAAGACCGATAAGACGGGCGCCGACAAGGTTGGGGCAGAGCCACTGGCCGCAGCGATGGCGTCAACCATCGAGGCGGAGGCTGTTGCAGCGCCTGTTCTGGCGCGTGATGAGGTGCGGCGTCCTGCGCCGGAGGCCGGGCCGGACCTGACCGGATTGCCCGTGGCGCATCGCGCCTTTGCCGAGGCGGTGATGCACGGCCAGCGCCGCAACACCCTGCTGGCCGCAGGGGCGGCGGGCGGCGCGGCGGTTTCGCTGGTGCTGGCGGGGTTTGTCTATTTCCAGTCGGTCGAAGATCTGCGCCGGGCGGCCGATGTGCAGGCCGAGGCGGCCAAGCTGTTGGTGGAAGAGGTCAAGCAGATCGACGTGATCGGCGATGTGGTGGCCGAACAGCAGGATGTGATGAAGACGGACCTGCTGGCGACGCTGGAGCTGGTGAAGGACGAGATCCGCCGCGCCGCGATGGCGGGGCCGGACCCGGTGCCGGAGGCGGAGCCGATGGATGCCCAGATCGCCACGGCGATCCGCGAGGGGGTGAAGGCCGACCTTGACGTGCTGCGCGACGAGATTCTGACGGCGCTGGCAGAGGCCGAACTGGCGCTGTTGAACGGAACGGGTGATCCGGAAATGACGGAGCTGCTGGAGGGCGTGAAGGCGCTGGTTGCGGCAGCGGCCCCCCCTGCCCCGCCCGCCCCGGTGGAAGCGGCCGCGCGCAGCACGGCGGCCCCGGCCAAGCCACGGCCAAAGCCCCAGCCTGCAGAACCCAACCCTTTTACATATCCGTGACCTATGGACAGTGAGACAAAACCAGCGGAACCGGTGACCAGCGCCTTGCGGCTGCGATCTGGCGGGATCGAGCCGGCGGGGCGGGCCTTGGGCCTGCGCGCCGGCGACATGTTGGAGGCAATCAATGGCCGCCCGTTCCGGGGCGACGAGGCGGCGCTGCGCGCGCGCTTTGCCGAGCGGGCGGACAAGCCGATTGCGCTTGGGTTTCGGCGGGGGACGGAGTCGTTCCTGGTGCTGGCCACGACGGCGCGGCTGGGGCGCTGGGAAGCCGTGGCCTGCCCGATGCCGGAAGGGGCAGAAGGGCGCCGGATCGACCCGGAGGGGTTACAGAACTATCAAGTGATGCGGTCGGAGACGGGTATCTATGACCTGTATCCCGCACAGCCATCGCTGCTGGCCATGGTTGCGCCGCCCCTGTGGTTGTTGCAGATGCGGCTTTGGGCGCAGGGGGCCACGGTGGTGGCGGCACTGGCCGCGGCGGCCGTGGTGATGCCGGTGCTGGCGGCCGTGGTCTGGGTTGCGGCGGGGCTTTGGGTGCGGCGGACAGCGGCGGCCTTTCTGCGTGCGGATCGGGCTGGGCGGGGGCTGCGCTTTGAGGGCGTGATCGCCGCCAGGAGCGAGGCCGAGGCCCATGCCACCCACATGGCGCGGCATTCGGCGGACCGCTATCTGTTTGCCGCTGCGGCGCAAGCAGAAGAACAGGCGGCCTGATCGGGCCTTGCGCCCTTGCGCCGTTTTGCCCTGTGGCGTGAACAGAAAAAGGCCCGCCGATGGCGGGCCTTTTCCGTTGCATGAGCGGGAGACCTGTTCTTCCCGACCCCTGCAGGGGTTACATCTGCGCGACAATCGCGCGGCGGCGGCGATCCACCGATGACGGGATGCGCAGCTGGTCGCGGTATTTGGCGACGGTGCGGCGGGCGAGTTGGACGCCGTCTTCCTGCCCGATGACTCGGGCGATGTGATCGTCCGACAGCGGCTCTTCGGGGTTCTCAGCCGCGATCATCTTCTGGATGCGGTGGCGCACGGCAGAGGCGGAGCCTGCTTCGCCCGCCTCATCGCGGTTGGCGAGCGCGGCGCTGAAAAAGCTTTTCAGCGGGAAGGTGCCTTGTGGCGTGGCGATGAGGATACCCGAGCAGACGCGGCTGACGGTGCTTTCATGCACGCCGATCGCCTCGGCCACTTCGCGCAGGACCATGGGGCGCATGCGGGCGGCCCCGAGTTCGAGGAAGTCGATCTGGCGGCGGACAACCTCGGCGCCGACCTTCAGCGTGGTCTGGTTGCGGTGTTCCACCGCGCGCGACAGCCAGCGGGCGACCGACAGGCGTTCGGCGACATAGGCATTGGCGGTCACCTCGCGGCGCGACAGACGGCGGGCCTCGTCGCTGCGCACCACAACGGTGGGCAGGGTGGAGCGGTTGAGATCGACGCGCCAGCCTTCGGCACCGCGCGTGATGATCAGATCCGGCGCGCGTTGGGTAATGGGGGTTGCGTCAAAGGTGGCGCCGGGTTTGGGGTTGAAGCTGCGGATTTGGCGCAGCATGGATTTCAGATCGTCCATATCAACAGCGCAGGCGCGGCAGAGGCCGCGCAGATCGGCCTGCGCGAGCATCGGCAGATGATCCAGCAGGCGTGCGAAAGCGGGGGTGAGCAGGCCCTGTTCTGCGGCCTGCAGCGACAAACATTCCGACAGGTTGCGCGCGAACAGGCCGGCAGGCTCGATCCGCTGAAGTTTTACGAGCAGGTGTTCGGCTTCTTCTTCGGAGATGAACAGACGGTCGGCGATGGTGGCAAGAGACTGGCCCAGCCAGCCCGACGGTTCCAGCGCATCGAGGAAGGCCTCGGCCATCAGGGTTTCCGCAAGCGACAGGTTCAGCCGCGCGATTTCGGCAGAGACATGGGCATAGAGCGAGGGGCCTGGATCGGCGGCCAGTTGGCCGATGCGATCCCAGTCATCGCCGCCTGCGCGCAGTTGCGAAGGAAGGGTGAGATCGCGGGTGGATTTGGGCTTCACGGCACGGGAGCCAACCTCGAGAAACGGGTTCTCTTCGGCCTGGGATTCGATGAAGCTTTGCAGGTCGGTATTGCCCATCTGCAGCAGCTGAATTGCCTGCTGAAGCTGGGCGGTGACGACGACCGACTGGCGCTGACCGATGGACTGGGCGGTAAAAAGCTGCATGGTTTGGCTCTCCTTGACGAGAGTTTGGCGCAGGATTGTAGCGCCGTGCAAAACCAACGTTTGACACCCTGAAAGGGGGCGAAAAGCAGGCGAAAAGCGGAAGATCGCCGATTTCGCGATGTGTAAGTCATTGAAAAATAATGATGCCCCCGGTACGTATGCACCGGGGGCATCCTTTTGTCTGTCGGTAAACCGTCAGCCGCGGAGCAGACTCATCACGTTCTGCTTGGACGAGTTCGCCTGTGCGAGCATCGCGGTGGCAGCCTGAGAGAGGATCTGGCCACGGGCGAGGTTCGTCGATTCCTGGGCGAAGTCGGCATCCACGATCTGCGACTTGGCGGCCTGGGTCGACACCGAGATGTTGGTCAGGTTCGAGATCGTCGAGTCGAGACGGTTGGACACGGCACCGAGGTCACCGCGCGACTGGCTGATCTTTTGCAGGGCGACGTCGATCACCTCGATGGCCTTGGAAGCATTGGCTGCGGTGGAGAGGTCGATGTTGGCAACGGAGTCCAGTTTGGAGGTGACGGAAACCGCAGTCGCGCTTGCAAAGAAGCCGGTGGCAGCAGCAGATGCGCTGATCGAGAACGATTCTGCCGACTTGAAGCTCACCTGACCGGTCACAACCGACACGACGCCTGCGCCGGTGGCGATGGGCGAGGTGACGACCGCAGCCGTGGACGGATCACCATCGGCATCCACCGAAAGCGACATGCCGGTGGTTGTTGCCGTGTGAGAGTAAGCGCTCAGCGAAATGTTTCCGCCGTTTGCATCGCTCATCACGATGGAGGCGTTGTTCGTCCCCATCTGCGCCGTGACACCGGTCGCAGCCGACTTGCTGTTGATAGCATCGCGCAGCGAGGTCAGATCAAGTGCGCCGGACGCATCGGTCGAGATTGAGACACCGGAGCCGATGGACGTGCCGTTGATCGCGAAGCTGACCGTGCCGGCGGCTGCAGCACCGACGCCGACGAACGAAAGCGTTGCTTCGGTCTTGGCGGTCGCCGAGACGCCGGTTTGCGACGACACTGCGTTGACGGCGGCTGCCATCGACTCGGCCGACTGTCCTGCGGTCCCCGTGATGGAGGCGCTTCCCGCGTTACCGGTGACGACGAGGTTCTGTGCAGCGACGCCCGTTGCGGTGGCGGAAGCGGTTGTCGCTTGCTTGTGCGCACCGATTGCGGTGGCGGCGGTGCTGTCGATGGAGATCGACAGGGTCTGGCCTGCATCTGCGCCGATCTGGAACTGCTTGCCCGAGAAGGAGCCGTCCATGACCTTCATACCGTTGAAGGTGGTGTTTTCGGCGACGCGGTTGATTTCGGCCAGCAGCTGGCGGGCCTCGGCGGTGATGTTGCCGCGATCCGAGCCGGTGTTGGTGTCCGAGGCCGACTGCACGGCCAGTTCGCGGACGCGCTGCAGCATGTTCGACACTTCGACATGGGCGCTTTCCGTGGTATCGATCAGGTTCTTGCCATCGGTCGCGTTGCGGACCGCCTGGTTGATCCCCATGACCTGCGAGGTCATCTTTTCGGCGATGGCCATACCGGCGGCATCGTCCTTGGCGGCGTTGATGCGCATACCCGAGGAGAGACGCGTCATAGCCGTATTGAAATCGTTGTTCACTTTGGTCATGTTCGCCTGAGCGGACAGGGCACCGATATTGGTATTGATCGTCGTCATGGCTTCAGCCTCCTGAAAAGTTACTGTCGCGCTGTCTTCTGCGCTCGGGAATGACAACGGCGTGCTACGGGGATGTTTAGCGCCCGAGCGAAAATTCCTGATTTTCTTGGTGCCACCCCCCGCCCTACGCGCGCGCGTTCCAGATTCCATACGCGAACGCAGAAGGGCGCCCGCATTTATCCGCGCATCTTCACAGGCAGGGGTATCATTGGCGAAAATGCTGCCGTTCTAGGGGACGGAACCAAAATCCCTGGAGTGCCAACATGGATATCGCAACCCTAATCGGGCTGGTCGGGGCGGTCGTCATGATCGTGGGATCGATGATCTATGCGGGCGGGGTTTCGCCTTTTGTCGATATCGCCTCGGTCGTGATCGTGTTTGGCGGGACCTTCTTCATCGTGATGATGAAGATGCCGATGGGCGTGTTCATCGGCCATTTCAAGGCGATGGGGAAGGCGTTCAAGCCGACCACATTCAACATGCCGGCCATCGTGGAGCGGATGGTGGAGCTGGCCGCGCTGGCGCGCAAGGACGGGATGATGGCGCTGGAGGGCCAGCAGGTGCCTGACCGGTTTTTTGAGCGCGGGCTGCAGATGCTGATTGACGGCGCGGATGAGGGAAAGCTGGTCAAGGCGCTGAAGCAGGAGATCAAGGCGATGAAATCGCGCCATGAGGGCAACCACAGCGCGCTGAAGGCCTGGATCGATTATGGCCCCGCGATGGGGATGGTGGGCACGCTGATCGGGTTGGTGCTGATGCTGGGCAACATGTCGGACCCGAAATCCATCGGCCCGGCCATGGCGGTTGCGCTTCTGACCACGCTTTACGGCGCGCTGATCGCCAACGTGATCTTTGGGCCGGTGCTTTCCAAGCTGGAGGGCTACACCGCCGATGAAGTGACCTATCGCGAGATGGTTCTGGAAGGGTTGCGCGCGATTGCCCGGGGCGACAGCCCGCGCAGCGTGCAGGATCAGATGGTGACCGTGCTGCCGCCCAAGGAGCAGGCGCGGCTGATGGCTGCGTAAGGGGGGCAGGCCATGGCAAGCACCGCGAAACTGACCCTGCTGCGGCCCCCGCCGCCGGTCTATGACGAGGATGACGATGATCATCCCGCCTGCCCGCCCGTTGGCGCGCCGGCCTGGCTTGCCACCTTTGCCGATATCGCCACCAACCTGATGGCCTTCTTCGTGCTGATCCTGGGCTTTGCGCAATTCGACGAGCCAAGCTTCAAGAAGATGGCCGGGTCGATGCGCGAGACATTCGGGACCGAGATGGTGGCCCCGATCCTGGACAATTCCGAGGGTGGCGTGGTTCTGGAGATGGATTTCAAGCCGCAGGGACTGCCGCCCGATACGGTGGAGGGCGAGGAGCCGCCCACCGGGGATGAAGGTCATGCACCCAACCGTGACGGCCCTGAAGCAGGGCGGTCACCGGAGGAACAGGCGCAGATCGCGGCGGCAGAGGCCGCAGGCGAGGCGGCGGCGCAGGCGATGATGCAGGCGCTGGCGTCGGGCAAGCTGACGGTTGAGCAGGGCGACAAGAGCGTGACGGTGAAACTGGCCGAAGGTGAGGGGCAGCCCACGGCGGAAGAAGTGGCCGAGGTGCTGGCCGCGCTGACCGGGGGCGCGGCGGATGCGGCGGGCGATGCGCCGGGCAGTGATCCAAAGCAGCAGGTGGCAGCACCGGACCAGCCTGCCGAGGAAGGCACGGGCGAGCCTGCGCCGGGAACGGGTGGCGCGGGCGGACCTTCGGCCGGGCGGGCCACGAGCCCCGGCTTTGCCGAGGCCAAGCTGAGCGTCGCCCTGCGCGAGCAGAGCGCGCAGGGACTGGTCGAGGTGGAGCGGCGCGATGGCAAGGTGTTTGTCACCGTGGGGGCGGGCGGAGCGTTTGAGTCCGGCTCTGCCGATCTGACGGAGGAGGCCAAGAAGATCATGGCCGAGATTTCGGCCAATGCGCTGGCACCTGATGCAACGATCACGGTGACCGGGCATACCGACAACGTACCGCTGACGGGCGGGCCTTATACCGACAATATCGGGCTGGGAGCGGCGCGGGCGACATCGGTGGTGCGGGAACTGGTGGAAAGCGGAAGGATCGATCCGTCGCAGATCGTGGCGGTATCGCGCGGGGAGTCTGCGCCGGTGGCGGACAACGCGTCAGACGCCGGGCGCGAGAAGAACCGCAGGATCGAGATCGAAATTGATTACGGCAAGGCCCAAGGTGGCCCGGATTCTGCAGGTGGGAACTAAACCCTGTCCGGCAGGCTGCCGTTAAGGGTGATGAAGCATGGGGCCGCAGCATGACCGTTGACATCCTTTCGTCGCTGAACACCAACGGGTCGGGCCTGAACATTCGGCAATTGACCTCATCGCTGGTGGCGGCGGAGATCGAGCCGCTGAAGGCCCGGCAGACGACCCGATCAGACGCGGCGCAATTGTCGATTTCGGCGCTGGGACAGGTGCGGTCGCAGTTCGGGGCGCTGAACAGCGCGGTGGCGACGTTGCGGGAAAACCCGCTGCTGGCGGCGCGGTCGGGCAATGCGGGCGTGGGAGTGACGATCACCGATCCCGGCAAGATCGCCAATTCCACCACGTCGATTGAGGTGGAGCAGCTGGCCACGCGGCAGGTGCTGGAATTCGGGGGATATACATCGGCGGATGCGCTGGTGGGGGCGGGATCGTTGCAGGTGGAGGTGGGGGTCTGGTTCGAGGACACCAATGGTGACCCGGCCTTTGCGTTGAACCCGGCCAGCACGGTGAACACGCTGAACATTCCGGCCGGGGTGACCCTTTCCATGCTGGCCGAGACGCTGAACGCGCTGCCGGGGCTGGCGGCGCGGGTGCTGGACAAGGGGGATGGCACCTTCTCGCTGGGGATCGTGAGCGAGCCGGGCGCGGGTTCGGCGCTGCGGTTCACGGTGGCGGAAACGGTGGCCGGGTTGGCGGCATTCGACACGACCACGACGAACGCGACGCGGCAGATTCAGGCGGCGCAGGATGCGGTGCTGCTAGTGGACGGGATCGCGGTGTCGCGGCCCAGCAACGTGATCGACGATGTGATCCCCGGTGCGACGCTGGACATCACCGCGCCGGCCGGCACAGTGACAACGGTAAGCTTTACCCGCGATATCGAAACCGCGCGGCTGAACATGCAGGCGCTGGTGGAGCAGGTGAACAACACGCGCAAGCTGCTGACCGAGCTGTCGGCGCGGGGCGCGGGGGGAACCAAGGCGGGTGCGCTGGCCGGGGATCGGCTGATCGAAAAGCTGAAGACGGATCTGACCAACCTGCTGGCCGCGCCGATCAGCGGGTTCGGTGCATCGGCCAAGCGGTTGTCGGATTTTGGGGTGGCGACCAATCGGGATGGGTCGCTGCGGCTGGATAACCTGCGGTTTGAAAAGGCCTTTGACGCAGATCCGGCGGCGTTCGACATGGTGTTCGCAGACCGGCTTTCAGCCAACGCGGCGGGGGTTGAGGTGACCGGCACGCTGGGGGCATCGGCGCGGGGGGGCAACCTGGCCTTTGTGCAAAACACGACCACCGGGGAGGCGACGCTGAACGGGGAGTCCATGCTGGGCCTGAGCTTGCCGGACGGGCGGCGGCAATATCTGCTGTTCGGCGGTGATTATGCCGGGATGACGGTGACGGTGCCTGCCGATCTGGATGCGACCGAGGTGCGCTATGGCAAAAGCTTTCTGACATCGCTGGAGACGATGCTTGATGCCGCGTTGTCGGGTGGGGCGAACAGTCTGGGGGAGCGGGAGGATCAGTTGACGTCGCGGGTGACCGAGGCGACGGATGAGCTGACTGCGCTGGACACGCGGGCATCGCTGCTGGAGCGGCGCTATCTGCTGCGGTTCACCGCGATGGAAACGGCGATTGCCGGGTTGAAGAGCACCGGGAATTACCTGACGAACCTTGTGGCGCAGTGGAACAAGGATAGCGGCTGAGGCCGGGGATTCTGGAAAAAAGGGGGGTCCGGGGGGGCCGTTGCCCCCCCGGCCATTTCAGGCCCCAGCCTTCTCAGGCCACCAGGCCGCGGCGGATGCCGAACTTCTTCATCTTTTCGATCAGCGTGGTGCGGCGCAGACGCAGGGCATCGGCGGCCTGTGCGACGTTGCCCTGACGGGTGTCGAGCGCGGCTTCGATCAGGGCCACTTCGATATCGCGGATATAACCGCGCAGGTCGATATCGCCCAGACGGCCAAGCGCATCGTGGAACTGGGTGGGATCGGGCAGATCGCCCTTTGCCTGTGGCGCGGGGGGTTGGGGCAGCACGACCTCGGCGCTGTCGGGGCAGGGCATTTCCATGCCCAGGAGATTGTCGCGCACATGGCGGGCGGTGACCATGCGGCCCGGCAGCATGACGAAAGCGCGCATCAGGACGTTCTTCAATTCGCGGATATTGCCGGGCCAGCCATAGGCCGACAGGGCTCGCAGGGCGCCAAGGTCGAAATGCGGCACCTCGGCGGTGGGGTTGTTGGCGGTGTATTCCTCGATCAGGCGGGCGAGGATGAGAGGGATGTCGGCGGTGCGTTCGGCCAGGCTGGGCACGGACAGCGGAAAGACCGAGATGCGGTAGAACAGATCGGCGCGGAAATCGCCGGAGGCGACGGCGGCGGTCAGATCGCGATGGGTGGCGGTGACGAGGCGGAAATCGACAGTCTGTTCGGCAGTGGCACCCAGACGCTGAATGCGGCGGGTTTCCAGCACGCGCAGAAGTTTGGCCTGCAGGGCGAGCGGCATGTCGCCGATTTCATCGAGGAACAGGGTGCCGCCTGCGGCCTGTTCGATGCGGCCGGGACGGGCGCGGTCGGCCCCGGTGAAGGCCCCCTTCTCATGCCCGAAAAGTTCGCTTTCCAGAAGGTCTGCCGGTATGGCGGCGCAGTTCACGGCCACGATGGCCCCAAGACGACCCGAGGCGCGGTGCAGGGCTTCGGCCACCAGTTCCTTGCCCGCCCCGGTGGGGCCACGGACGAGAACAGCGGCATCAGACCCGGCCACGGCGGAGATCATCCGCTTGAGGTTACGCATCGGTGCGGTTTCGCCAATGATGATCCGGTCGATCGTGGTTACGGGTACAGGCAGGGCTTGAACGGCAATGTCACGATCAATCCAATGAGTCGTCATAACGAACCTCCAACGGCAACTGAGGTTCACATGATAGTGAGAGACCGTGTGATTCAATCTTTCCACGGTCGGGTGGAGATGGGTGAAACGGATGCCTTCCGATCTTTGGTCTGGGTTACAGGCATACTTTTGGATGTATAATTTCTTCTTTAAATACAATGGTTTAAATTGTTTCAGATCGTCGGTCAGGGGGCAGAGGACAGGATGGCGCGCATCGCCTCGACCTCGGCCCAGCGGTGGCGGAGGCGGGGGGGGAGATTCTCGGGCAGGGCAAGGCTGACGGTGGCTGCGGCGATGACCATCGGCAGGTCTGGCGGGGCCAGATTTGAGGGTTGGCTGGCCGCGCTGGCACCAGAGGGACGCGGCGGGGGCGGGCTGTGGGGGGCGGCGTCGGCCATGACGTCGGCGGCAGGGACTGACGGGGTTTGCGGCACATCATCGAAGGGGGTTTCGCCCTGCCAGCCATCGGCGGGCGGGGCGGAGGCGAGGGCGACGAGCGGATTGCCGGGATGGGCGAGGATGCCGTCAAGCTGGGCGGGGATGGCCACCACAAGGACGGTCGCCTCCCCTGCCCCATCCTGTGCGGGGCCGAGCGGGGAAAGCTGGAAACTGTCACGCGCGGCCATCACCTTTTGCAGGTAGTTCCGCCCGCGTTCGGGATTGGTGGAATGATAGGCGGCGGCAGCGGTTTCCCAAGAGCCGAGGCGGTTGTACAGTTCCACCATGAAGCGGGCGGCGTAGCGGGTGTTGCGGGCGGGATCGATCATGTCTTCGGGCGTGGCAAAGCCTGCGGAATGCCATTTCCAGTTCAGCTGCATGCAGCCCACATCGATATTCGTCACCCCTTCGGCCACGGCCTGTTTGAGATAGGCCAGCGCCTCTTCGCGGGTGTCAAAGTACATACCTTTGCCGCCTTGGTTCAATGTCCAGGGCCATGGGGCGATGCCGCCATTGCCGGTGCCGCGACCGGCCTCGACCAGTGAAATCGCGGGGAGGAGGCCTTCGGGAAGGCCTGCCTCTGCCCCCGCATCCGCCGCCAGACGCGCACAATCCTGCGCGGCGGCGAGGCCGGGCAGGAGAAGGGCAAAGGACAGGGCGAGGGCGCGGAGCATATCCCTTGTCTGCAAGCGCCGGGCCATGTTGGGGGGCGGATCAGCGCATATAGTCGAAAAGGCTGGTGCCGTTGATTTTCACGAAGGTCTGCTGCGCGGCCTGTTCGGTGAGGAGAAGCTGTTGCAGGCGGGTGATGGCGGCGGCGACATCGAGATCTTCGAGCCCGGCCACGGATTTGTCGATCCGGAGCTTGCGGTCGGCCAGCACCTGGGCGTGGTCTTCGGCGAGGCGGCCCAGAGCGCCCACCTCGGCCCTTTGGGCGGCGACATGGGTAACGATATCGGCGAATGCGCCGACCATGCTGGTGGCCGACAGGTTTGCGGTACGCAGGCCGACGCCGACGCCAACGGGTTGGAGGGCGGCGTCCAGTGCCACGAAATTTGCGGCGGGGCGGCGGCCTGCATCGGGCTGGGTCAGGTTGCCGACGGTCATCTCGCCTGCTGATTGGAAGATCAGGCTTTCGCCATCGGGGGCGAGGCTGGCTGTGATGCCGGTGGTGGGGGTGGCAGCGTTGATTGCATCGCGCAGCGCCTCGGGTGCGCCGGCCATCACCTCGGCCGAGATGCGGGCGGTGCCGGTGGGACCGGTGAGGTCAAAGGACAGGGTGGCGGGGTTGCGGGTGGTGGCGGGGGTGAACAGGGCCTGATTGGCGACGGTATGATTGGGGCGGGACGGGTTGAGCGAAGGGGTGAGCGTGGCGATCAGATCATCGACCATCTCGAACACACTGCGCGCGCCGGTATCGGTGGGGACGGACATGAACACCTCGGCCCCGTTCAGGCCAGTGGCGAGGGTGGCGGTTTCGGTCATCCGTAGGGTGGGGCGGCCGCCATCGCCGCGATATTCGATCCCGTTGGGGCCTTGGGCGAAGGGTTCGGCGCTGCCGAAACCGGCAAAGAGCGGCAGGCCCATCGTATCGCGCCCATTGGCCACGGCGATCAGCGCGGTACGGAGCGAGAGCGCCTCGGACCGCAGGCCGGCGATGCCTTCTTCCGTGATGGTGTCGGTGGCGGCCTGAATGGAGATCTGCTGAAACTGGCGGATGATGTCGCCCATCTCGCCGATGGCGAGATCAGCCTGATCGAGCCGGTCGGTGGCCAGCGCGGTGTTGTCGGTGAAGCGGTCGATGGCGGCGCGTTGTTCGGTGACGATGGACAGTTTCGCCGCGCGCATCGGATCGGCCGAGGGGCGCGGGTCGTTCTTGCCCGAGGAAATCTGGGCCTGAAGATCGGAAACCTCGCCCGCGAGGCGGTTGAAGTTTTCCATGGCGATCTTGCCAAAGAGGGCGTTGCCGATACTTGCGGTCATGGGTCAGACCTTTCAGAGCGAATTGATGAGGGTGTCGAACATCTCTTGCGCGACCGACATTACCTGTGCGGCTGCCTGATAGTTCTGTTGCAGTTCCAGCATCCGGGCGGCTTCGGCATCCAGATCGACGGCACCCTGTTCGGCATCGGCGCGGCGGACGGAATCGTTCACCGCCTTGCGCGCGCCGAGGGTTTGATCGGCGGCGGCGGCGCGGGTGCCGGTTTCGGCCTGCAGGTCGGCAAGGATGCGGGCAAAGCCGCCGCGCCCGGTGGCGACATCGGCAAAGCGCAGGGCGAGAAGGCCATCCAGCGCGCGACCATCGTTGCGGCCATTGCTGTTGGGCGTGAGGCGGAAGGCATCGCCCGTGGCGGGGTTGCCGGAGAGGTTGATCGCCAGCCCGCCGATCACCGCGCCGCCCGTTGCATCGAGCGTGCGTGTGCCGATGGAATGACCCGTGGCGATGTCGAACAGGCCGACTGTGCGGGTGGCGGCATCGACGACACGCAGTTCCACGGCGGGGGCTGTGCTGGGTGGCGGGCCAGCGGTAAGGGTGCCGGACATGCGCAGGGTGCCTGTGCCCGTCATCACGACGATGAGGTCTTCGGGCGGCAGGTTGGTGAGCGACAGGCGTTGGCCTGCGAGCGAGGCGGTGGTGGCGGTCGGGTTCAGCGCGCTGCCATCGGAGGAGCGCATGTCGAGGCTGGCGCCGTTCACTGACACGGCGGTGCCGAGCGAGGCGAAGCCTGCGGCCGTAGCCCCCGGCAGGATACGGGCGGGAAGGCCGCCAGCGGGCAGGTTCAAGGTGATGGCACCGGTGCCGTCGACTGTGGCTGTGCCGGGGAAACCACCCGGAAGGGTGACGGTGGGGCCGCCGGTGACGTTGACGGTGTAGAGCGTGGTGCCGATTTCCACCTGCATAGCGACGGGCAGGCCTGCGCCGGTGACGGGCTGGCCGGTCAGGCGGGTGGTGGGGGTCTGCGCTGGGGCGAGGCCGAAGGCGGCAGAGGTGGAGGAGGTTGGGATGGTGATGAAGCCTGCGTCGGTGGAGCCGCCATTCACCGTGATCTGCAGGCGGTTCGCGCCATCGAAGGCGGCGGTGAGGCGGCCCGACTCGGGGCCGCTGACCTGCACCGCGCCCCCGGTCATGCGCAGGGTATAGTCCTGCCCGTCAAGGCGGATGAGGGTAGAGGTGCCATCGGCCGGAAGGGTGGCGAGGGCGGCACCAGTGACGCTGGCCTGCGGCATGTCTTCGCGCAGAAGGGCGGCGAGGCCTGCGGCGACGTCTGCGGCGGAGGTGGCCGCGGCGGTGGCGGTGTTGAGCGTGACCGAACGGCCGCCGAGGGTGAGGCTGTAATCGGTGGGGCCGGCGAGGGCGGCGCTGCCATCGGGCGCGGCGGTGGAGGCATCCAGCGCGGGGTCGAAGGCGAAGGTGAGAGTGCGCTGTGCGCCTGCGGCGGAAGAGGTGGAGGTGATAAGACCGCCCGAAAGCGGATCAGCGGCGGAATCGATGCGATTGCCGTCGATGGTGACGGAGAAGCCTTGTACTTGCGTCAGCGTGACCTGACCGGACAGGCGCGCGGCGGTCTGGCCTGCGCCGAGGGTGGCGATGGGACCGGAGGCAAGGCCTGCGGCGCTGCTGGTTTGCAGCGTGGCGGTGCCGCCTGCGCCATGGGTGAAGTTGGTGATGCGGATGTCAGTCCCATCCGCCTGTGACAGAAGCAGTCGGGTGCCATCGGGCGAGAGTTGCGCGGTGATGCCGGTGGAGCCGGACAGGCCGTTCACAGCAAGGAGAAGGCCGTCGAGACGGCCGCCCGCGACAGTGGCCGAGACGGTGAGGGGCGTGCCGTTGGTGCCCTCAAGCCGGAACTGTACGGGGCCGTCACCTGCGACGGTAAGGGTGGCGGCGGTGTGGGCCGTGGCCTCTAGCCCCGGATAGGCGGCGGTCATGATGTCGGCCAAACGACCGGCGCTGCTGCCTGCGGGGAGGGTGAGGGTGATGGGGGTCGCGCCCGGCTGTTCCAAGAGGATGGTGCGGGCGGGGGAGGCGGGGGCCTGCGTCCCGCCGGACCATGTGACGGGGGCGGGGGGCTGGAGGAGGACGGATTGCTGGCCATTGGCGAGCGTGCTGTCGAGGCCCATGCCGCGATAGCCGGTGCCGCCCGGTGCCTCGAGATAATCGGCGTTATACTGCGCGCCGGGGAGGAAGCCGTTGGCGGTGGTGAAGAGAAGCGCGATATCGGCGGGCGAGAGAGGCGTGCCTGCGATCTGGCGGCCTTCGCGCGTGAAGATTTGCAGGGTGCCGCCCTGTGCGCTGGCGGGTGCCGTGGTGGCGGGTTGGGCATCCAGCGTGGCGGCGGTGATGTTGCCCGACGCGCGCGACAGGGTGAGCGCGCCATCAGTGCCTGCGGCGGCGAGGCCGAGGCTGGCGAAGGTATCGCCTGCGGCGGTGTCGAACTGACCCGCCGTCAGCGCGGCGGCGAGTTGCGACGAGGTCCAGCCTGGCGGGCGGGGGGAGCCGTCGGCGAGCGTGGTCAGGTCAAAGCTGTAGGGGACGCCGTCGAGTGTGACGGTGAGGTTGGTCGTGGTCGCGGCGGCGGCGTCAGACAGCGCGAAATCGGCGGTGGATTGTGCGCCGAGGCTGCTGAGACTGGCCGCCGTGGTGCCGGCGGGGATGTAGCCCACGACGCCGGGTGAGAGGAGCGTGACAGCCGCTGCCCCATTGGTGGCCCCGGTCAGTTGCGTGGCAAGGGTGGGCACGGTGGGCGGAGCCACGGTGGTGGGGGCGATGGTGGCCGAGCCAGACCCGGTATTGCCCGGCGCGGGGGCCACGAGCGTGGCCACGGCGGCAGCGAGGCGTTCGGGCACCTCAGGCAAGAAGCGCATGTTGATGGCAAGGCCCGAGGTGGGGGTAAAGGTGAGGCGGTCGCCGTTGGCGGGCAGGCCTTCGACCTCGATCGTCACACCGGGCAGGACGAGCAGGCGGTCGGCGCTTCCCAGCACGTTGCCAAGTGCGTCTTCGGCCCGCCAGACGTTCAGCGCAGTGTCGCGGATGAGCGTGATGGGGCCTGTGGTGCTGGGGCCGGTGGGGGTGACGATGGTGCGGGCATCGCCCTGATTGGTGACGGCGCGGGACATGACCCAACCATCGAGCGCGAACATCGGACCACCCGGCGCACCGGTGAGATCGAGCCCGGCGGAGTGGACGGTGTTCATCTCGCCCGCGATTTTGCGGGCGAGGGCGTCGATTTCCTGCAGTGCGGTGTTGATCGCGCCCAGCGCGGTGGAATAGCCGCCAATGGCCCCGGTGCCGAGCATGCGGCTGTCGCGGGAGCTGGAGTCGCGGGTGATGGTGAGGGTGAGGTCGGTGGTGCCGGAGACAGTGAGGGTGGAGGGGCCGGTGCCATCGAGCAGGACCGGGCCGCCGCCTTGGGTGCCGAGCGTGACCGTGGCGCGACCGGCATTGTCGAGCGTGACCGAGATGCCGATGTTTTCCGACAGGCTCTTGAGCAGACGGTCGCGTTCGTCATGCATGGGGTTGAGCGCGCCGACCGTGCCGTTGTTGACCGAGAAGCGCATTTGCAGTTCGGCCAGATCGCGCAGGTCCTGCGTGGCCTGCTGGGCGGAAAGGCTGGCCGCATCATAGGTATCTTCGCGCAGGCGCACGAGGCCCGCAGCGATGCCCTGAAAGGCCGAGGCAAGGGTGCGGCCGGATTCGATGGCGATGCGGCGCAGCGAGGTGTCGGCGGGCGAGGAGGCAAGGCTGCCGATGGCGGCGAAGAAATCTTCAAGCGCGGCGTCGATGCCGCCGGAATTGGGCAAAAGCTGGGTTTCCACCGCCATGGCGGCATCAAGATGAACCTGGGCGGCGGACACGTCCGAGGTGGAGGTGCGCAGGCGTTCGGCCATGAGCGCATCAAAGGCGCGGCGGACCTGTTCGACCTGCACGCCCTGCCCGCCTGTGGCCAGCGTTGTGACCGTCGTTTGCGCGCCACCCATTTGCGAGGTCAGGACATCGCGGCGGCGGTAGCCTTCGGTGTTCACATTGGCGATGTTTTCGCCCGTCACGCTCAGCGCGGTGCGGTAGGCACCGATGGCCGAGCTGGCGATGTCCATGATGTTGCCCATCAGTCAACCTTGCTGTTGGGGGTGACGAAGCCGGCGAATTGGCGTTCCACGGCATCCGCGATGCCGAACCCGGTGCGGCCCGAGGAGGCGCGGGCAATTTCGGCATCGAAGAGGTCGCGGGTTTTATCGACCGCGCTGGAGCCCATGATGTCATCCCCCAGAGACCCGGCGCGGGCGGCCTTGAGGAATTGGGTGAGGAACAATTCCTCGAACCCTTCGGCGGCGCGGCGCAGTTCGGGGGTGCGGTCGGGCTGTTTGGCGGGGGTCAGGGAGATGGCGGTGGGTTTGATGTCCATCAGATCACCACAAGCTCGGCCCGAAGCGCGCCCGCTTCGCGCAGTGCTTCGAGGATCGCCACGAGGTCGGAGGGGGAGGCGCCGACGGCGTTGATCGCATCGACCAGCGAGGTGAGGGAGACGCCCGGATCGAAGACGAAGGCGGGGTTGGCTTCCTCGGTCGCGATCACGGTGCTGTCGGGGGTGACGGTGGTTTCGCCCGGCACGATCACGGTGCCATCGCCGGAAACGACGGTGGCGGATTGGTTGACCTGCGGGTCTTCCGAGATCGACACGGTCAGCGAGCCATGGGTGACGGCGGCGGGGGTGACGCGGACATGGCCGCCGATGACAACAGTGCCCGTGCGGGCGTTCACCACCACGCGGGCGGCGGGGGCGTCGGGCGTGACTTCGACATTTTCCAGCATGCCCATGAAGGTGACGCGCTGCCCCGGATCCTGCGGGGCGCGGACCTGCACCGAGGTGCCGTCAAGGGGCGTGGCGACATCGGGGCCGAAGACGGCATTCACCGCCTTGGCCACTGCGGAAGCGGTAGAGAAATCGGGGCGGTTGAGGTTGAGGATCAGGGCATCGGTGTGCTGAAACGCGGCCTCGACCATGCGTTCGACCATCGCGCCGCGCGGGATGCGGCCCACGGTGGGGATGTTGACGGTGAGCGATGATCCATCCTGCCCGTCGACGCCAAGGCCGCCCACGATCAGGTTGCCTTGGGCGATGGCGTAAATCTCGCCATCCGCGCCCATGAGGGGGGTCATCAGAAGGGTGCCGCCCTTGAGCGATTTGGCGGAGCCGACGGTGGACACGGTCACGTCGATGACCTGGCCTTCCTTCATGAAGGGGGCAAGTTCGGCGGTGACCATGACGGCGGCGGCGTTCTTGGCGTTGAGGTCGGAGGTTTCCACCGTGAGGCCAAGGCGCGAGATCAGCGATTGCAGCGATTGCAGGGTGAGGCCGGAATTGCCATCGCCCGAACCCGACAGGCCGACGACGACGCCATACCCCACCAGCGGGTTGGCGCGCACACCGGCGACGGTGGTGATGTCCTTGAGCCGGTCTGCCTGCGCCGCGGGGGCGAGGCCGAGCGTCAGGGCCAAGGCCAAGACGGGCGCGATGAGCAGGGCGCGGATCACAGCGGCGACACCACATCGAGGCCACGGCGCAGCCAGCCGGGGCGCGAGGTATCATGCACCGAGCCTGCGCCCACATATTTGATGATGGCATGGGCAACGCGGTCGGACAGGACGACGTTATCGGCGCTGATGTCTTCGGGGCGGACGACGCCCGTCAGGCGGACATATTCATTGCCGTTGTTCAGGGTCAGGCGCTTTTGCCCCATGATTTCCAGCATCCCGCCGGGCAGGACGCGGACGACCTGCACAGAGAGGCGGCCCGAGAGCGAATTGGATTGCTGCGCCTGCCCACGACCGGCGAAGGATTGATCGGTGCCATTATCCAGCACGCCATCATCGAGGCCCAGCGTCAGCGCATCCGGCATGTCGAGGGTGTAGTCATTGCTGCGCGAGCCGGAGGCGGATTGCGTCTTGGAGGCCTGGAAGCGTTCGGCGAATTGCACGGTAAGGATATCGCCCACCCGCGCAGCGCGGCGATCCGAGGCGAAGATGCCGCCCGACGACGCCGTGTAGATGCCCCCGGTGGGCAGCGCGGCGCTGTCGGTGTAGCTGTCTTCGGGGAAGACCGGAGCGAAGTTCAGCGACTCTTTTTCCTCGATGTAGGTGGGGGTGCAGGCGGCTGCCGTGAGGAGGAGGGTCAAAGCGAGGGGCGCGGATTTCATCGGTCAGCCTCAGAGTTTGTTGGACAGGAAGCGCATCATTTCGTCGGATGCGGAGATGGATTTGGAGTTCACTTCGTAGGCGCGCTGGGTTTCGATCATGTCGACCAGTTCCTGCACGACGTTCACGTTGGAGGCCTCAAGCGCGCCCTGCACGAGCTTGCCCATGCCATCCTCATAGGGGGCGGCCACGACGGCGGGGCCGGAGGCGGAGGATTCAACCACGAAGTTTTCGCCGATGGGTTCCAGACCGCGCGGGTTGGTGAAGGCGGCAAGGGTGATCTGGCCGACTTCCTGCGCCTCGACCTGATCGGGGGTCTGGACGGAGACGATGCCATCGGCGGAGATGTTGATGGCAGTGGCGCCATCGGGGATCTGGATTTCCGGCTGGATCACATAGCCGGAGGCGGTGGTGAGCGTGCCTTCGGGATTGCGCGAGAGCGTGCCGTCGCGGGTATAGCCGATGCGGCCATCGGGGAGCAGGACCTGCAGGAAGCCCTGCCCGTCAATCGCGACGTCGAGCGCGTTTTCGGTCGTTTTCAGGCTGCCTTGGGCGTAGAGTTTTTCTGTGTTCACCACGCGGACCCCGGTCCCGACAGAGAGGGGGGTGGTGAGCGCGGTGCCTTCGGATGTGGGGGCGCCTGCGGGGCGGATGTTCTGATAGAGCAGGGTTTCGAAATTCGCGCGGTCGCGCTTGAACCCGGTGGTGTTCACGTTCGCCAGGTTGTTGGCGATGACCTGCATCCGCAGCTGCTGGGCATTGAGGCCGGTCTTGGCCACATGCATTGCATCGGTCGACATCGGGGGCACCTCTTTGCGTGTCTGTCACGGTTGCTTTTGCAAGGCCCGTGCCAGCCCCCGACGCAAGCGCGCAGCATTTTAGCTGCGCGGGGAAAAAATCAGTTCTCGGGCATCCGCAGGAGGCGCGATCCGGCCTCGTCGATTTCCTTGGCGGTGGAAATCATGCGGATGTTCAATTCGAAGGCGCGTTGCAGTTCGATGGAGGAGATCAATTCCTCGGTCGCGTTGACGTTGGAGCCTTCGAGCGCGCCCTGCGCGATGCGGCCGCCCTGATTGGGGGGCGGAAGCGGGGAGCCGGGAGGTGGGCGGATATGGCCGTCCAGGCCCTTGATCAGGTTTTCAGGCGTTGCATTGGTGGTGGCGATGGTGGCCACTTCGACGCGTTCACCCGGCGCACCGTCGAGCGGTTCGATGGTGATGGCGCCAAGTTCGTTCACCACGATGGACCGGAAGGGCGGGATGGTGATGGGTTGCAGGGCGTTGCTCAGCACCGCCTCGCCCGCGCCATTGACCAGCGCGCCATCGGGGGTGATGCGCATGTCGCCGCGGCGGGACAGGGCGGGGCCGCCCTGCCCTTCGTCCGGGCGGATGTAGAACCAGCCCTCATTGGCAAGCGCCAGATCCAGCGGCTCGCCCGTCTGGTT
The DNA here is from genome assembly GCA_943370085.1 of Variovorax paradoxus. GTDB lineage: Bacteria > Pseudomonadota > Alphaproteobacteria > Rhodobacterales > Rhodobacteraceae > Paragemmobacter. The sequence continues at coordinate 108,389 of CALRPT020000010.1, forward strand.
GATGAAACCGGCCAGATCCGAGAAGGCGGCGTGCTCTTCGGGGATCTGGTAGGCACGGGATTGCAGGACGCCCTGTTCCTCCATCACGAAGGCCTGGCCTTCGGGCATGATGTCGCGCCGGAAGCCCGGAACCGTCTGGTTGGCGAGGTTCTGGGCATTCGCGATCTGCGCGCCCCGGATATGGGCGATGCTGTTGAGCGCGGTGTGGATCAGCTTGTCCATCTAGATGCCTTAGCTGCGGATGTTCATGACCGTCTGCATCAGCGAGGTGGAGGTTTCCATCGCCTTGGCCGAGGCCTGATAGTTGCGCTGCGCCGAGATGAGGTTGACCAGTTCTTCGGTCAGTTCGACGTTGGAGCGTTCGAGTGCGCCCGCGCGCAGGTTGCCGAAGCCGAGGCTGCCGGCGGAGCCAGCGATGGGCGGGCCGGAATCGGCGGTGGCGGCGAAGGTGGCCTTGCCCTGCACCTTTAGCCCTTGGGTGTTGGTGAAGTTGGCCATGGCGACCTGGCCGACGGGCATGCGGCCAAGGAGGCCATAGGTGGCCCAGACGCCGCCCGCGCCGTCGACTTCGAGGTTGCTGAGGCCGGAAGACGTGGTGCCGTCATGCGAGACGGCCTGAACGGTGAAGGGGTTGGTGGTCAGTTGCGAGCCGCCAAGGTTGAGGGTGAGGCCGGCCGGGCCGAAATCGAGCGTGCCGCCAGCGGTGATATCACCCGCCCCGTTGAAGGTGACCTGAGGCAGGATCAGCGGATCGGTGGGCAGGAATTCCTGCCCGTCGACCATCATGCGCACTTCGTAGACCGTATCTGCGGTGATCGGATCGGGACCGGAGATTTTGATGAAGTAAGCCTCGGCCTCGACCGGGGTGCCCGTCGGGCCAAAAAGCGGGACAGGAGTGCGGGTGGCATAGGTGGTGGGATCGGTGGCGTCAAACGGGGCAACGGGCGGGAAGACCTGCTGGCCAAGCATCCCGTTGTCAGACGGCAGATCGACCTGAAGCTGGACTTCGGTGCTGGCGGCGGGGGCCCCCATGACCGGCGGGATGGTCAGCGGAACGGCTTGGCCCAACTGGTTGGTCAGCGCCGTGCCGTCCATCGCTACGGGCCAGCCCAGAAGCGCATCGCCCGACGCGTTGACCACACCGCCGGTGGCGTTCATGTTGAAGGCGCCGGAGCGGGTGAAGCGGGTTTCACCGCCGGGCACGTTGCCGTTGGGGGCCATGCGGATGGCAAAGAAGCCCTGCCCTTCGATGGCCATATCCAGCAGGTTTCCCGTGGTGACGACGTTGCCTTGCGAATAATCCTGCGCGACGCGCTGCACGGTGACACCGGAGCCGACCGCCGTGCGCTGGTTCGCCATGGGCGAGGACGAGAAGACATCGGCGAATTCGACGCGGCTGGAGCGGAAGCCGACGGTGCCGACATTGGCGATGTTGTGCGAGGTGGCCGAGATTTCGGTCTGCGCGGCCATCAGGCCGGAAAGGGCGGTGCTCATGGACATAGGTGGGGTCCTTTGGTTCTGGTCTTGTGACGGGGATCAGCGGAAGGCTTCGACTTCGAGCGCGTTCAGCGCGCCGTAATCTTCGATCTGCAGGGTCATGTCGGCCCCATCCGCGCCGTTGCGGGCTGACAGCACCTTGGCAAAGACGGACGGTCCGACCTGTGCGGTGCCGGTGTCGGTAGTGGCAGAGACGTTGATGCGGACGGGGCTGCGCTGTTCCGCCATGGCGGGGGGCAGGCCTGCCCAGGTGAAGCCCATCAGGCCGGCGGATTGGGCGGCATAGCTTTCGGTATGCAGAAGCGCGCCGGTGGTGGCATCGGAATAGCTGACGGTGACGGAGCTTGCTGCCTTGGGCAGATCGACGACGCCGTTGATCGTGCCATCCTTGCCCGCGCGGGCGATGTTGCCGGGAACCAGCACCTCGTGCCCCAGCAGGTTTGCCGCGGTGGAGATGCGGAAATCGCGCATCCCTTCGCCGAGGCTGGCCAGCGTGTCATTGACCTTTTCGATGCCGCTGACGGTGGAGAACTGGGCGAGTTGCGCCAGGAATTCGCCGTTTTCCATCGGTTGCATGGGATCTTGGTTTTTCAGCTGTGCCAGCATCAGGGTGAGGAAATCCTGCTGGCCCAGCGCGTTGGTCGCGGCCGCGCTGGTGGCGGCGGCGGTGCTGGTGGTGCTGGCGACAGTGGGGGCGCCGGTGGTGGTGGAGAAGTTGATCATGGCGGTTCTTTCCAGACGCGGTCAGCGGGAAACGGTATGCGGTTATTGGCCCATCTGCACGGTTCGTGCCATCAGGGCGCGGAGCGTGGTCATGGTTTCCAGCGTGTTCTGGTATTGGCGGCTGGCTTCGACCATTTCGACCATTTCCTCTTCGGTGTTCACGGCGGCGGCGTAGACAAAGCCTTCGGCATCGGCAGAGGGGTGATCGGGGCGGAACTGCTTTTCCGGCTGCCGGTCGAGCATCACCACGCTTTCGACCGTGGCGGTGGACAGGCCCTGATTGGCGCGGGCGTATTCGGTTTCAAACACCGGGCGCAGGGCGCGGAAGGCATCTTCGGGCGTGGAGGCCACGGTGGAAGCATTGGCGAGGTTGGAGGCCACCGTGTTCATGCGGACCATCTGGGCCGACATGGCGCGGGCCCCCACATCAAAGACATTGCGGATATCGGACATGGTCATTCCCCTTTGATCGCGGTCATCAGACCGGAGATGCGGCGGTTGAGGAGTTGCAGGCTGGTCTGGTAGCGCAAGGTGTTTTCGGCGAACTCCATCTGCTCGACCGGGAGTTCGACGGTGTTGCCATCCAGCGAGGCATTGAGCGGCACGCGGTAGCCAAGGCCGTTATCGGCCAAGGCGCCGCCGAGGTGGCGCGATGAGGTGCGGGCGATGTCAAAGCCGCCGCTGGCGCGGGCGAGTTCGGCATCAAAGTCGAAATCGCGGGCCTTGAAGTTGGGGGTGGCGGCGTTGGCGATGTTGGAGGCGAGAATCTCGCCCCGCTTTTCGCGCAGCATCAGGGATTGGGCGTGGAGGCCTATAGATTCCGCGAAACTGACCGTCATTGTCCTTGATCCTTGCTTGCCGGATGGCCGGGCGTTCAGGCCCGGGGCTTGCAAGGGGCGTGCCAAGTGGCAGCAGACGGGCCGTTACTGCGCGACGGCGCGGGATGAGGCGAGGGAAAGGCCGTTCTCGCGCAGTTCCAGAAGGGTGCGCGGCAAGAGGCTGCGGACGCGGTCCAGCGCGGCCGACATGGCGGCGGTATCGCCATCGCGGGCCGCCGTTTCGTATTGCGACAGAGCGGAATGCAGGCCAGCAAGGCCGATGGCCGCTGCGGCGCCCGCCGTCTTGTGCGCGGCCTTTGCGGCGGCCTCATGGGCGCCGTTGCGGGCGTGATCTTCCAACTCGCCGATCAGGGCTTCGGCTTCGATCAGCAGGCGGTCGGCGATGCGTTCGACAAAGGCGGCCCCCATTTCCTGCATGGTTTCGCGAAACAGGGTCTTGTTCAGGATGGGGGCTTCGGCTGCGGCAGGCGGAACTGGCGTGGCGGCGGGTTGCGCTGCGCGGCGGGCGTGGTTTGCGATGAGCGTCATCAGCGCGTTGCGGGTGACGGGTTTGACCAGCACGTCATTCATGCCGGCGGCAAGGAATTCGGGCATCCGGTCAGGATCGGCATTGGCGGTGACGCCGATGATGGGCACATCGCGGCAAGCCCCCTGTTGGCGGATGCGGCGGGTGGCTTCGATGCCATCCATGCGGGGCATGGAGATATCGGTCAGGATCAGATCGAAGGCGGTGACGGCCGCCTTTTCCACGGCCTCGACCCCATCGACCGCATTGGCAACCACATGGCCGCGCAGGCGCAGCATTTCGGTGAGCAGGAGACTGTTGATGGGGTTATCCTCGACCACCAGAATGTGCATGGGCGGGTTTTCATCGCCAGTGCCAGGTGCGGTGGCCGCGTTGGAGGGAGCAGCCTCGACCGCGACGGGAAGCATGACTTCGAAGGTGAAGGTGCTGCCCTTGCCGAGGGTGGAGACGACATGGATGGAGCCGCCCATCGCCTCGGCCGAGAGTTTGGCGATGCCGAGGCCAAGGCCGGTGCCTTCGCGCATCCGGGCATAGGAGGCATCGAGGGTTTCGAAATTGTGGAAGATCCGTTCGAGATCCTGTTCGGCGATGCCGATGCCGGTATCGGTGACATCAAAGGCGAGGTGGAGTTTGCGGCCATCCTCCACAAGATCCGCCCGCAGCCTTACGGTGACGGAGCCAGCATCGGTGAACTTGATCGCGTTGCCGACGAGGTTGTAGAGCACGCGCAGGAAAAGCTGTCGCGGTGCCGTGACGCGCGGCAGCGGACCGGCGGGTTCTTCAAACCGCAACCGATTGCCCCGCTTGGCGGCATGGGGTTCGTTTTGCAGCATAAGGTCGCGCACGATCTGAACCGCTGAGAAATCGGACAGTTTGTAGCTGTCCGATTGTTCCGAGCCGAGCCGGGTGAGTTCCAGCACGTTGTTGACCTGATCCAGCGCCGCCCAGCCGCAGGACAGCATGATTTCCGACAGCCAGGTTTGGCGTTTGTCCAGATCGGTTGAGGTTTGCAGCAGTTCCGTCGCGGCGATCAGCCCGTTCAGGGGGGTGCGCATCTCATGGCTCATGACGGCAAGGAATCGGGCTTTGGCCTCTTCGCCCTTGAGGGCGTCGTTGCGGGCCTTGCGCAGGCTTTCCTCGCGTTCGATGCGTTCGGAAATGTCGCGGATGAAGGCGATGAACATCTGCCCACCACCGGCACCCTTTGCCTCGGCCAAGGCGACCTCGACAGGGAAATGGCTGCCATCGCGACGGTGGCCGGAAAGCTGACAGCGGCCATCCTGCAGTTGCGCGTTTCCATCATGGAACATGTGGTGGAGCGTGGCGAAAGGATCGTCATCCGTGCCGTCGCCGGACAGGATTTCGGCCAGGCCCAAGCCGCCGAGATCGGCCCGGTTGCGACCGAAAAGTTGTTCGGCGGCGCGGTTGCAATCGGTGACCTTGCCCACGGCATCGCAGATCACCAGCGCATCAAGCGAGCTTTCGATGATGGCGCGCAGGTTGTGGACGGCGCGTTCCGTCGTTTCGGAGCGGCGGCTTTGGGCGCGGTTCTGCAGGATGATGACAAGGGACAGCCCCGCCATGAGCGCGAGCAGGCCAAGCGAGGCGGCGGCAAAGAGTTGCAGCGATCGGCGCAACTCGGCCCGCTGCGCATCGCCGCCTGTCAGCAAGTCCTGCAAGGAGGACACGACATTGGCGCGAACCAGATCGGCGACGCCATTCATTTCATCGGCAATCGCCGGAAGGGCCGCCATGAGCGCGGCATCATCGCCATCCATCAAGGGGGTGACACGGTCAAAAAAGGCACCGTCAGACCACAGCGCATCGCGCAGGATTTCGTTGATCGGCAAGACCGAGAGCCGATCCGATCTCGCGAGAACATTGAAGCGGCTGTAGAAGATATCGAAGCTAAGGCGCAGATCATCCAGCGCCTGTGGGTCGCCCGGTCGTTCGGCCGCGAGGAGAACCGCGCGTTGCAGCTTGAGCGTGTCAACCTCGACCTGCGAGATCGTCCAGGTCGCGTTGTCGGAATCTACGGAAGACGATCGCTCCAGTTGCCGGTCGATGCCAAGGAAGACATATCCCATCGCGGCCAGCGTGATGACGAAGGTCAGCCCGACAAGCAGATCCCGGACCCGCACCGCAGCGCGGGAGAGGCGGCTTTCCTGAAGGGCTTCGTCAAAAAACTGGCTCATTTACGGTTCTGGCACTGTTATGGCACGAAAGCGGCACGGTTCCTGATGGATGTGCCACACCCGCAAGTGAGCGAGGCACAGGGGATCAGTCTTCGATGGTCAGTCTGGAAAGCTGCCAGATGCTCCAGCCATAGACCAGTTCGGTCTGGTAGGCGGGGCCGGCGTCATAGGGGAAGACGATCCAGAGCGGCCCCTTGTCGCGGCGCGAGAAGGTTTCGCCGTCGATGTGATAGGCGACGATCGGGACGGTGTCCTCGAGCACGTCGATCGGGATCTGGACGCTGTAATTGTTCAGGGCCGTGGCGGTGATAGTGCCGCCGGTGGCGCCCACGGCATCCAGCAAAGCCTTGAGCGGAACACCGTCATAGCGGTTCGTGCCCTCGGTCCAGGTGGAACTGGTGTCAAAGCCCGAAGCAGGCATGGCCTGCAGCATCTCCATGTCGAAGATGGCACCCTCGGCGCTATTGGTTTGCGTGATCGCGCCATCGATCGTCAGGATCACTTCGCCTGCGGCCGTGGCGAGTTCGGCCATTGCGGGGGCACCAAGCGCAAGGGTCACCAATGCCGAAAAGGCCGCGATGCGGCTTGTAAGGGGATGATGGATCATTGGCACACTCCACGCTGTTCTAAACACATGACCGGAAGATAGCGGAATGCGCGGATTTCACTATTCCAATTTCGGATAGAAACCCATCCGAAAGTATGGGAGTCGCTCTACTTCGTCGGCATGTATCTTGCATAGCTTTGTTTTAAGAACGAAACCACCTATCCTGATGGGTGTAAGATCCCATCCTTGAATCGGCCTTTGATTGTAAATCGGCCTTAGTTTGGATGTAGTGCAGGTGTTAGGTGCGAGTGATTATGAAATTGGAGCGGGACAAGGCGATGAGCATGATTGGCGGAGCGGGAGTCGAAAAGATTCGCATTCTGATAGCCGATGACCATGAGATGGTTCTCGATGTCTTTGCGATGTATCTGTCCTCGGCACCGGACATGGCGGTAACGACGGCGAAGACGCTGGATGAAGCGGTCGAGCATATCGGGGCGGCCGGGCCGTTTGATGTAGTCCTGCTGGATCTGAACATGCCGGGGATGAACGGGGTGGCCGGGTTGCGGCGGGCAATCAAGATGAACGGGGGCAAGCCGGTGGCGATCATCACCGGGAACCCGACGCCGCGGATGCTGGACGAGATCATGAATGCCGGGTCTTCGGGGATCGTGCTGAAGACGACGGGCGTTCGGTCGCTGGCCAATGCCATCCGCTTCATGCATGCGGGCGAGCATTATATGCCGCTGGAACTGGTGCGCGAGCGGCACAATGCCGGGCGGACGACCAAGAACGGGCGGCTGTCGGACAAGGAGATGATGGTCCTGTCCTATCTGGCCGAAGGCAAGCAGAACAAGGAAATCGCCAACGATCTGAAGCTGGCGGAGCCGACGATCAAGATGCATGTGACCAGCATCTGCAAGAAACTGACGGCGACGAACCGCACGCAGGCGGTGATCGTCGCGCGGGATCTGGGGCTGATCTAGATCGGTCGCAGGGCAAATCCTGACGCAGGATTTGCGACGTTTTCTGACGCAGAAAACGGCGCCTGAGGCGCAACTGCGGTGAAACAAAATCCTGCGTCAGGATTTTGCGCGTTTTCTGCGTCAGAAAACGCTTAGACGGCCTCACGGATGGGCGGCGGGTTGCGGGCGCGTTCGCGAATGGAGATGTAGATCGCGCAGGCGATGAGGATGGACACGCCAAGCAGCGTATACCCATCGGGCAGGTCGCCGAAGAACCACCAGCCCACAATGACGGCCATGATCATTTCCGTATAGGCGAGCGGGGCAAGCAGCGACGCCTCGGCATGATCATAGGCGCGGACGATGCAGTAATGGCCGACCGTGGCGATCAGCCCGATCAGGAACAGCAGGCCCCATTGCGCCGGGGTGGGCGATTGCCACGTGCCGATGATCAGCGCCGTGGTCAGGACCGTGCCGATCAGGCTGGTGTGAAAGGTGGTGACCATGGCCGGGGCGCGGCCTGCGATGCGGCGGGTCATGGCGAAGTAGCAGGCGAGTGCGGCCCCTGCCCCGAGGGCGTAGAAAGTGCCGGGGTTCACCTCGGCCATGCCGGGGCGGATGATGATGAGCGTGCCGATAAAGCCCACGCAGACCGCCGCCCAGCGGCGCGGGCCGACTTTCTCGCCCAGTACGAAAGGGGAGATGGCGGTCAGGATCAGGGGTTGGACGAAGAAGATCGCCAGCGCATCGGCAATGGGCAGGTATTTCAGCGCGGTGAAGAACAGGAAGGTGGCCGCGATCAGCAGCGCGGCGCGCAGCGTGTGATACCAGGGCTGATCCGGGCGGATGGCGGCGGGGCCGCCGTGTTTGAGCACGAAGGGCAGGGTCAGGAGCGCGCCAAAGGCCATGCGGGCCCAGACGATCTGCATCACCGGCATACCTTGCTGACCGAGGAATTTCGCCACGACGTCGAGATAGGGAAGCAGCATCATCGCCATGAGCATCAGCGCGACGCCGATCAGCGGACGGGGGCGGCTTTGGGGCGGCGGGTGCATGGGGGGCCTGAACGCTGGGTCAGGGTTTGGTATCGGGGGCGGGCGGGGAAGCCAAGGGGGTGTGGCGCAGCCAATCGGCCACAAAGCGCGCGGGCGTACCGGGACGCAGGGGCCGTTCGGACCAGAGCCGCAGGCCGCGCGGCAGGGTGACGCGCTGCGGGAAGGGCGCGACAAGGCGGCCATCGGCAAGGTGGCGTTCCACCAGCACCTGATGGCCGATCAGGATGCCCGCGCCGTTGACCGTTTCCTCGACCGCGAGGGCGTAGAGCGAAAAGACCGGGCCTGTGGGTGGGATGGGCGGTTCGGGAAGGCTGGCGCACCAGAGCGGCCAATCATTCTGCCATGTGGCGTCCGAGAGGCAGGGGTGGCGGGCGATGTCGGCGGGGCTTCGCAACGTGGCGGCAAGGGCGGGGGCGCAGACGGGGAAGATCACGTCGGGGGCGATGCAGTCTTGGCTGTCATCCGAGAAGAACAGCGACAGGTCATAGGGGCTGCGTTTCAGGTTCGGCGGGGTTTCCAGCGCGGTGATGGAAATGCGGATATCGGGCGCGGCGGCGCGCAGGGCGGGCAGGCGGGGGGAAAGCCAAAGCTGCGCGATGGCGGGGAGCGTGGCGACATGCACGGTGCGGGGCGCGGCGGCGGCGCGCAGGTCGCCGCTGGCGGTGCCCAGCGCATCGAAGGCGGCTGTCAGGGCGGGCAAGGATTGCTGGCCCAACGCGGTGAGGCGTACGCCGCGCGGGGTACGGTCGAAAAGGGCCGCGCCGAGGGTGGATTCCAACTGTTTGACATGGGCGGTGATGGCCCCCGGTGTGACGCCAAGTTCCAGCGCCGCCGGGGCGAAACCGCCCAGACGTGCCGCCGCCTCGAACGCGCGAAGGGCGGTGAGGGGCAGGTCTTTCGGGCGGGGTGGGGCGACGGGCATGATGAGCCTGAGTTTTTCTGACCCTAGGTTTTCGGATTTCTGATTTGCGGGCAAGGGGGTTTGGGTGCTGTGATCTGGGAAAGAACAGATCGGAGATCCTGAGATGACAAAGCTTTCCCGCCGCGCCTGGGTGCCGGATGCCTGCGAAGACCTGATCCTGCGCCTTGCCGGGGAGACGGCGGCGGGGACAGACGCGGCGGTGGAGGCGCGGGTGGAGGCACTGATCGCCCAAAATCTGGAGATCCATGACCGGGAGTGTTTCAACCTGAACCCGGCGACCAATGTGATGAACCCGCGGGCCGAGGCCGCGCTGTCGCGCGGGTTGGGGTCGCGCCCGTCGCTGGGCTATCCGGGTGACAAGTATGAGATGGGTCTGGAGGCGATCGAAGAGATCGAAGTGATTGCGGCGGAACTGGCGGCGGAGGTGTTCGGTGCGTCCTATGCCGAGATCAGGTGCGCGTCGGGGGCGATGGCGAACCTGTATGGCTTCATGGCGCTGGCGCAACCGGGCGATGCGATCATCGCGCCGCCGCCTGCGGTGGGCGGGCATGTGACGCATCACAAGGCGGGGTGCGCGGGGCTGTATGGGTTGGTCACGCATGACGCGCCGGTGAATGCGGATGGCTATACCGTGGATCTGGACGCGCTGCGCGAGATGGCGCTGCGGGTGCGGCCCCGGATCATCACCATCGGCGGCAGTCTGAACCTGTTTGCCCATCCGGTGCGGGCGATCCGGGCGATTGCGGATGAGGTGGGGGCCTGGGTCCTGTTCGATGCGGCGCATCAATGCGGGATCATCGCCGGGGGGGCCTGGGCGAACCCCTTGGACGAGGGCGCGCATCTAATGACGATGAGCACCTATAAATCGCTGGGCGGGCCTGCGGGCGGGCTGATCGTGACACGGGAAGCGGGGATTGCCGAGCGGCTGGATCACATCGCCTATCCGGGGATGACGGCGAATTTCGATGCGGGAAAGTCGGCGGCGCTGGCGATCACGCTTCTGGACTGGCGGGCGCATGGGCGGGCCTATGCGGCGGCGATGGTGGATGTGTCACAGGCGCTGGCACGGGAATTGGCGGCGCTGGGGCTGCCGATCTTTGCCGCTGCGCGGGGGATGACGACGAGCCATCAGTTCGCGGTGGAGGCGGCGGGGTTTGGCGGAGGGCAGGCGGCATCGAAGACATTGCGCAAGGCGGGTTTCCTTGCCTGTGGCATCGGGTTGCCGATTGCCGCGGTGGAGGGTGATCTGAACGGGCTGCGGATCGGGACGCCGGAATTGGTGCGGCGGGGGGTGACGGTGGCGGATACGCCCGCGCTGGCCGCGCTGATTGCCGAAGGGCTGCGGGGCAATGATCCGGGGGCGGTGGCCGCGCGGGTGCGTGAGATGCGGGCGCGGTTCACCGGGGTGGATTTCATTCGGGATTGAGGGCAGCGAGAAGGGTGTCGAGCGCGGCGCTGTCGGGAGATTGTGCGAGCGCCGCGCCATGCGCCCAGTCGATCAGGATATCGCGCCAGAGGCGGGCTTTGGGCGCGGCAAGCCCTGTGCCCAGAAGCAGGGCTTCCAGCGTATCGGTGATGCGCTGGGCTTCGGAAGGAAGGGGGCCTTGGGTGCGGAACAGGGCGAGCGTCAGGTGGGGATGGGCGCGGACCTTGGCCGCATAGGCGGTGATGAGGGTGCGCAGGCGGGCTTGCGGGGGGCCATCGTCAGGGCCATCGTCGGGGGCGGCGATATCGGCATAGGCGTGATCGGCCAAGGCGCGGATCAGGGCATCGCGGGTGCCGATATGGTGCTGGACGGCCATGGGTGTGACGCACAGACGCGTGGCGAGGGCGCGCAGAGTGAGGGCGTGGTCGCCTGTTTCGAGCAGGGAGAGCGCCTCGGTCAGGATCGCGTCTTGTGTCAGGCGGGGTTGGCTGGGGCGGCCCGGTTTCATGCGACGTGCCATGTGGATTGGACAAGGCCGGAAGGGAAGGCCGTGGTCCCCGTGTGGGTCAGCGCGACGTCCTGCGGGAGGGTGCCGAAGAGCGGGCGGCCCTGACCGATCAGCACGGGGGCGGTGGTAATGGTCATGTCGGCGATCAGGCCTGCGCGCAGGAAGGACTGCACGATCTGGCCGCCGTCGACATAGGCGCGGCGGTGGCCTTGGGCGGCGAGGTGTTTCATGGCCTGCAGTGGGGTGAGGTTGGCGAAGGTGACCTTGCCGCGCAGGGCGCCGGGGGCGGGTTGACCTGTGAGGGATTTCGACAGGACGAGGACGGGAAGGGTATAGGGCCAGTCGGGGAAGGCCAGCACCGCCTCATAGGTGCCGCGCCCCATGAGGATGCAATCCATCCCCGCGATGAAGGTGGTGTAGCCGTGATCTTCTTCCGGGGCATCACGGGAAATCAGCCAATCCAGCGTGCCATCGGGGCGGGCGATGAAACCATCAAGGCTGGTGGCGATGAAGACGTGGCCGGTGATTGGCATGGGGTGGCTCCGATTAATTTATACGTTGTATAATTAATCGGCTTTGGAGGATCAAGGGACCAGACGCCGCGCAAAAGAAAACCCGCCAGATCGCTCTGGCGGGTAAGGCGCGCCCTCGGGGAAGGCGGATCAGATATCGAGCGTGTTCTCATGCTCCCAACGCGAGAAGTGGGAGACGTAGCTATCCCATTCCTTGTGCTTGAGCTTGAGATAGGCCGCCGAGAATTCATCGCCCATCATGGATTTCAGGGTCTTGTCCTTGTCATATTCGCGCAGGGCGTCGAGCAGGTTGAGCGGCAGCTTCGGCGCGCCCTTAACGGTATGGCCCTGCTGATACATGTCGATGTCGTAGCGGCGGCCGGGATCGGCCTTGGTGCGGACGCCATCAAGGCCAGCGGCGATGATGACGGCCTGCAGCAGGTAGGGGTTCGCCGCGCCATCAGGCAGGCGCAGTTCGAACCGGCCGGGGCCGGGGACGCGGACCATGTGGGTGCGGTTGTTGCCGGTCCATGTCACCGTGTTCGGTGCCCATGTCGCACCGGATGAGGTGCGGGGGGCGTTGATGCGCTTGTAGCTGTTCACGGTCGGGTTGCAGATCGCGGCAAGGGCCGAGGCGTGTTTCATGATCCCACCGAGGAAGTTGCGCCCCTGATCAGAGAGCGACAGTTCCTTCGATGGGTCAGAGAAGGCGTTGCTTTTGCCATCGGGCGACCAGACCGAGATATGGGCGTGGCAGCCGGATCCGGTGAGGCCCTTAAACGGTTTGGGCATGAAGGTGGCGCGGAAGCCGTGCTTTTCGGCGACCGATTTGACCATGAACTTGAAGAAGCTGTGCTTGTCAGCGGTTTGCAGGGCGTCATCGTATTTCCAGTTCATTTCGAACTGGCCGATCGCGTCTTCATGATCGTTCTGATAGGCCTCCCAGCCCAGTTCGAGCATGTAGTCGCAGATCTCCGAAATGACGTCATAGCGGCGCATGATCGCCTGCTGATCGTAGCAGGGCTTTTCGGCGGTGTCGTAGATATCAGATGCGGCATTGCCTTCGGCATTCAGGATGAAGAATTCAGGCTCCACCCCCGTCTTGACGCGCAGGCCTTCCTTGGCGGCTTCGCCCACCAGTTTTTCCAGCACATTGCGCGGGGCCTGATCGACGAGCTTGCCTTCCATCGTGGCGCGGGCGGCGACCCAGGCCACATCCTTCTTCCATGGCAGTTGGATCGCGGATGAGGCATCCGGCACGGCCATGAGATCGGGATGGGCGGGGGTGAGGTCGAGCCAGGTGGCGAACCCGGCGAACCCTGCCCCTTCTTCGGCCATGTCGTTGATCGCCTGTGTCGGCACGAGTTTGGCGCGCTGACTACCGAACAGATCGGTATAGGAAATCATGAAATACTTGACGCCCTTGTCCTTTGCCCATTTGGCAAGATCTTTGGCCATGTCGTGCTCCCTGTCCTTATTAGATCGGCTTTGTGCCGTTGTTTTCAGAATCCGCCGTTGCGACCTGGTATCCAGTTCGTGCCCGCCAGCGGGACGCCTGCCATGGCGGCGGCTTCGATGGTCAGCGCACAGAGGTCTTCGGGTTCGAGGTTGTGGAGGTGATTCTTGCCGCAGGCGCGGGCGATTGTCTGTGCTTCCAGCGTCATCACCTTGAGGTAGTTTTTCAGGCGGCGGCCCCCGAGGATGGGATCGAAACGCTTGAACAGTTCGGGGTCTTGCGTGGTGATCCCGGCCGGGTCTTTGCCTTCGTGCCAGTCGTCATAGGCGCCGGCGGTGGTGCCGAGCTTGTTGTATTCGGCCTCTAGCGCGGGGTCGTTGTCGCCCAGCGCGATGAGGGCGGCGGTGCCGATGGCGACAGCATCTGCGCCGAGCGCCATGGCCTTGGCCACATCCGCCCCGGACCGGATGCCGCCCGACACGATCAGTTGCACCTTGCGGTGCATGCCGAGATCTTGCAGCGCCTTTACCGCCTGCGGGATGCAGGCGAGGATGGGCATGCCGACGTTTTCGATGAAGACGTCCTGCGTGGCGGCGGTGCCGCCCTGCATGCCATCGAGCACCACGACATCCGCGCCCGCCTTCACCGCCAACGCCGTGTCGTAATAGGGGCGCGCGCCGCCGACCTTGATATAGATAGGCTTTTCCCAGTTCGTGATTTCGCGCAGTTCGAGGATCTTGATTTCAAGATCATCCGGCCCGGTCCAATCGGGGTGGCGGCAGGCAGAGCGCTGGTCGATGCCTTTGGGCAGGTTGCGCATCATGGCGACGCGGTCACTGATTTTCTGACCCAAGAGCATGCCGCCACCGCCGGGCTTGGCCCCCTGCCCCACCACGACCTCGATCGCATCAGCGCGGCGCAGGTCATCGGGGTTCATCCCGTAGCGGGAGGGAAGGTATTGATAGACAAGTGTTTTGGAGTGACCGCGTTCCTCTTCCGTCATCCCGCCATCGCCTGTGGTGGTGGAGGTGCCAGCCGCCGACGCCCCGCGACCGAGCGCTTCCTTGGCCGGGCCGGACAGCGCGCCGAAGGACATGCCCGCGATGGTGACGGGGATATCCAGATGGATCGGGTTCTTGGCGAAACGTGTGCCGAGCCAGACATCGGTGGCGCATTTTTCGCGGTAGCCTTCCAGCGGGTAGCGGCTGATGGAGGCCCCGAGGAACAGGAGATCGTCGAAATGCGGCAGCTTTCGCTTCGATCCGCCACCGCGAATGTCATAGATGCCGGTGGCGGCGGCGCGGCGAATCTCGGCGTTGACGTCGTTGTTGAACGTCCACGACATCTTGGGCGGCGTTGTGGGGAAATCGCTCATTCTTCGGATGCCTCAGTAGGACGACGCGTTGTCGATATTGAAAGTGTAAAGCTTGCGGGCAGAGCCGTAGCGTTTGAATTCCTCGGGTTTGGCCAGATGGTCGGCCTCGCCGCGTTTCAGCAGGTCGGCCAGCAGGGCGAGGTGTTCGGGGCGCATCTCTTTTTCGATGCAGTCGGCTCCCAGCGATTTCACCGAGCCGCGCACGAAAAGGCGGGCTTCGTAGAGGCTATCGCCCAGCGCTTCGCCTGCATCGCCCAGCACCACCATGTTGCCTGACTGCGCCATGAAGGCGGACATGTGGCCGATGTTGCCATGCACGACGATATCGATCCCCTTCATGGAAATGCCGCAGCGGGAGGAGGCATTGCCCTTGATCACGAGAAGCCCGCCGCGCCCGGTGGCCCCGGCATATTGGCTGGCATCACCGTCGATGATGACGGTGCCCGACATCATGTTTTCGGCCACGCCCGGCCCGGCAGAGCCTTTGACGCGGACAGTGGCCTGCTTATTCATGCCTGCGCAGTAATAGCCGGTAGAGCCGCGCACGGTGACATCTACGGGGGCATCAAGACCCACGGCGATGGCATGGGCCCCTTTGGGGTTGATGATTTCCCAGGCGGTCATGTTCGTCTGGCCTTTGAGGCCATGAAGAGTGGAGTTCAGCGCGCGCAGGCCTTGGGCGGTAAGGTCGAAAGTCTGCATGGATCAGCGTTCCCAGAAGTAGACGGTGGCGGGTTCGGGTTCCCAGACGCGGGCATTGTCGATGCCCGGCAGGTTGACCATCGCGCGGTATTCCGACCCGAAGGCGACGTATTGATCGGTTTCGGCCATGACGGCGGGTTTGCAGGCGATGGGATCGCGGACGACGCCAAAGCCGTTCTTGGTGCCGACGACGAAGGTGAAGAACCCGTCAAGATCGGTGAGCGTGGCCTCCATCGCCTCGCCGAGTTTGGCGCCTTCCTGCAGCTTGTGGCTGATGAAGGCGGCGGCGACTTCGGTGTCGTTTTCCGTCTCGAACGTCATGCCTGCCTGTTTGAGGACACGGCGGACGGAGTTGTGGTTCGACAGCGAGCCGTTATGGACGAGGCACTGGTCCGACCCCGTGGAGAAGGGATGCGCGCCCATGGTGGTGACGGCGGATTCGGTGGCCATGCGGGTATGGCCGATGCCATGGGTGCCAGACATGCGGGCCACTTCGAACCGGGCGGCGACGTCTTTGGGAAGACCCACTTCCTTGTAAATTTCAATGCCTTCGCCCGCCGACATCACCTTGGCCTTGGGGCGCAAGCCGCGCATGGCGTGACGGGCGGCGTCCAGCCGATCTTCAGGCAGTTCAAGGACCATATGCGTGTCCTTTACATGACCCGTCACCTTGGCGGCGATGGCGCGGCCAAGGTCATCGGCCAAAGTGGCGAAATCTGCATCGGGATCGGCGGATTGCACGGTTAGCTTGGCGCGGCCCTTTTCGGGGCGGCCATAGATCGCGATCCCGGCGCTATCGGGGCCGCGGTCTGTCATGGTGATGAGCATGTCGGTGAGCAGGGCACCAAGCTGAGGCTCTAGCTTTGGGTCTTTCAGGAAAAGACCGACGATTCCGCACATGGCGTCGACTCCCTTGGTTCAGGTTCTTGAGGAGACGCTAGCACTGAAGATTGGGCGGCTCAACTGGGAAGAAACTTTTTTAACTGCTGGGCAATGAGAATTGAGGATATGCGAAAAAAATAGGCGCAGGCCATGCGTCATGTGCAGGGGCATCCTGTACCAGACCGGGGGCGGGGACAGGACGGGTTGACCCCGCGCCAAGGTGTTTCAGGCCTGCGGGTAGCTGATGATCGAAAGGTAGCGCGCGGGGAGTTTCACAAGGACTTCCGGCCCGTGCTGGGCGTCGGCGTCGAAGAACAGGCTGTCGCCCGGTTCAAGGTGAAAGAGCTGATCGCCGTGGCGGTATTTGACCTCTCCCTCCAGCATATAGAGCAGTTCGATGCCTTCATGCTGGAATGTCGGGAAAGTGTCGGATTCAGTGGTGAGGGTGATCAGATAGGGTTCCACCACCACGCCAGAGCTGTTTGATCCGATGTGGCCAAGGAGGTGATACTGGTGCCCCGCGCGGGTGCCGCGACGGTCGATCTCCAGATGTTCGCCTGCCTTCACATGTTGAACTTCCCTGCGTTCTTCGAAGCCCCGGAAAAAGGAGGTGATGGGGGTCGAAAAGGCGTGCGACAGGATCTGCAGCGTGGTGAGTGAGGGCGAGGTGATGCCGTTTTCGATCTTGGACAGCATCCCGATCGACAGGCCGGTGACCGCGGCGAGATCGGCCACGGTCATCCCCTGCTGGCGGCGGAAGGCGCGGACGGAGCGGCCGATTGCCATTTCCAGATTGCGTTCGGACAGTTCGCGCACACGGTGCGGATCCTGGCTGAAGGCCGGTTTGGACCGCGGAATGGAGGTTTCCTGTGCCGTATCCTGATCGTCCATACTGACCTGCCGAGTGAACATAAGTGATATCTTTTTCACTATAGGGAAAGTCGGGCATCGGACAAGTCGGCAAACCACTGTGCCGCAGGCGGTGCAGACGGTTGTGCAGCCGGGCGTATGCACGCGGCGCGCGGTGCGGTGACGGGTCAGTAAGCCGAACGGGCCGCGGTTTCAAGGGCGTGAAAGACAGACGCAGCCGAGGAACGGGGGCCGATTACCGACAGATGACCGGGGGCGCGGATCACGACATAGCAGCCGAGGTGTTCGATCACCGTCCGGGTGGCAGAGCCGGGGCCGTTGGCGCGCAGATCATAGGCGCAGAGGCGTTCGAACATTGCGGGCAGGTCTGCGCCCCTGACATCAAAGCGCGCCCATGCGTCGGTCTGTTCGGTGAGGCTGGCCGCTTCGCCGAAATGGGGTTTGAGGATGGCCACGATATCCTCATGCGTGGCGAAGGGGGCTTCGATCATCCACATGTCGGGCGAGAGCCAGAAGGCGGCATAGGTCGCGCCTGCTGCCGCCTTGCCGGGGGGCGGCAGGGGGATGCCTGCGGCATCGGCGATGTCGGCGACGGCCCGCGCTTCGCCCTGCCGGGTGGCGAGGGAGGCGAGGGCGGTGTCGGTGACTTCGGTGATGGTCACGGGGCCAAGGGTGACGCTGTGGGGGGTGTCATGGCCCAGCGGCGTGATCGGTTCAAGGCGATGGTCAGCCACGGAGGCGGTCTCCTTCCGGGTCGAAGAAGTGGGGCGAGACGATTTCGACCTCTACCTCTGTCTTGGCGAGCAGGTTCACGGCGCGCAGGCGTTGGCCGATACGGGTGTGGCCGTTCTTGAGGTAGCCGAGCGCGATGGAACTGCCGAGGTGGGGTGAATAGACGACAGAGGTGAGCCAGCCGCCATCATTCGCTGCCACCGGGGCCGCGCCGATGTCGAGGAAGTGAGAGCCTGCGGTGAGGGGCTTGGACGGGTCCACCGGGCGGACGCCAACGAGGCGGAGGCCGTTCTCGGCGGTCAGCCCTTCGCGTTGTGACAGGACCATGCCGATGCTGTCTTTCTTCTTCGACACCATTTTGCCAAGGCCCATATTGAGGGCGGTGGACGTGCCGTTGAGTTCATTGCCCGCGACATGGCCCTTTTCGACGCGCATGACGCCCAAGGATTCCGTGCCGTAGGCGACGGCGCCGAATTCTTCGCCCTGCTTCATCAGCTCGCGGATCATGGCGTCGCCATAGCGGGTGGGGACGGCGATTTCATAGGCAAGCTCGCCCGAGAAGGAGATGCGGAAGAGGCGGGCGCGGAGGCCGCCCGAGACGGTGATGTTCCCACAGGCCATATAGGGGAAGGCGGCGTCAGAAATGTCCTGATCGACCACCTTTTGCAAGAGTTTGCGGGCGTTCGGCCCGGCGACGGAGAATTGCGCCCAGGCCTCGGTCGTGGAGATGAGTTGGACGTCCATATCGGGGTAGAGGCACTGGCGCACGTATTCGAGGTGGCGGAAGACGGGGACGGCATTGGCCGTGGTCGTGGTCATCACCCATTCGTTTTCGCCCATGCGGGCGGTGGTGCCGTCATCCATCACGATGCCATCCTCGCGCAGCATCAGGCCGTAGCGGACCTTGCCGATGGGGAGGGTGGAGAAGGTGTTGGCATAGACCTTGTCGAGGAAGGCGCCTGCGTCGCGACCCTGAATGTCGATCTTGCCCAAGGTGGTAACGTCGCAGATGCCGACGGAGGCGCGGGTTTGCAGGACCTCACGGTCTACCGATTGGCGCCACGTGGTTTCGCCGGAGCGGGGGAACCACTGGGCGCGGAGCCACATGCCGACTTCGACGAAGATCGCGCCCTGTTCGGAGGCCCATTTGTGCGACGGGGTCAGGCGGGTGGGTTTGAAGTCTTGGCCGCGCGAGCGGCCTGCCAGCGCGCCCATGGCGACGGGGGTATAGGGCGGGCGGTAGATGGTGGTGCCCGTTTGCGGGATGGTGCGGTCGGTAAGTTCGGCCATGATGGCGAGGCCGAGGATGTTGCCGGTTTTCCCCTGATCGGTGGCCATGCCGAGTGTGGTGTAGCGTTTGAGATGTTCGACAGAGACGAAGTTTTCCTGTTTCGCCAGTTTGACATCCTTCACGGTGACGTCGTTCTGCTGATCGATCCAGGCGCGGCCCTTGCCTTCGTGGACGTACCAGAAGGGTGTGAGGTTTAGGGGGGCGTCTTCGGCCTTGGGGATATCGGCGGCGTGGGGTTTCAGGCCGAGAGAGTCCAGCGCGGCAGTGGCTTGTACCGCGCCTGTGGCCAGCGCCGCGTGTGTGGAGAAGGCGCCTGAGGCGGCTCCGGCGGCAGTGAGGTTCTTGGGGCCGTCGGTGGGGGGTGTGAAGGCATTGATGCCTTCGTTCCAGACAGGGCGGCCACGGTGATGGCTGGCGATGTTAAGGTTGGGGTTCCAGCCGCCGGAGACGCCGAGGGTATTGACCGAAAGCGTTTCTGAACGACCGTTCGCATGGCGAATGGTGATCGACTTCAGGCCGAGTTTGCCCTTCGTATCGATCACCTGCGCGCCTTTCAGGTGGCGGATGCCGGGGAGGAGGTCGCCCTCCTGCCGCGTGTCGATCACGGCGGCGACGTCGATGCCTTTCGCCTGAAGGTCTGTCGCGGTGCGAAGTCCGTCATCGTTGTTGGTGAAGACGGCGACGCGGTCACCCACGGCCACGGCATAGCGGTTGGCGTAGGTGCGGAGAGCGCCTGCCAGCAGGATGCCTGGGCGGTCGTTGTTCTCGAACGCGATGGGGCGTTCGGTGGCCCCACCTGCAAGGATCGCGTGGCGGGAGTAGATGCGCCAGAGGATCTGGCGCGGTTTGCCGGGGGCCGGGGTGGGCAGGTGGTCGGAGACGCGTTCGACGGCGGAATAGATGCCGTGGTCCATCGCGCCCAGCACGGTGGTGCGGGGCATCAGGCGGACATTGGGCATTTGTGCAAGGGTGCGGACGGAGTCTTCGGCCCAGTCAGCGCCGGAGTGGTTGCCGATGGTGAGGGTTTCCGCGTTCAGGCGGCCGCCCATGCGGAAATCTTCATCGGCAAGGATGACGCGGGCCCCTGCGCGGCCTGCGATGAGGGCCGCCATAAGGCCAGCGGGGCCTGCCCCGATGATGAGGATGTCGCAGTGGAGGAAGCCCTTGTCGTATTGGTCGGGGTCTTCGTGATGGGTGAGGGTGCCAAGGCCTGCGGCGCGGCGGATGATGGGTTCGTAGAGCTTTTCCCAGAAGGCGGCGGGCCACATGAAGGTTTTGTAGTAGAAGCCTGCGGCGAAGAAGGGGGAGAGGCGGTCGTTGATCCCCATCAGATCGAACTTGAGCGAGGGGAAGCGGTTCTGGCTGCTGGCTTCCAGACCATCGAACAGTTCGGCCACGGTGGCGCGGGTGTTGGGTTCCTGGCGCGCGCCCGAGCGGAGTTCGACGATGGCGTTGGGTTCTTCCGACCCGGCCGAAAGAGGGCCGCGCGGGCGGTGGTATTTGAAGCTGCGGCCCATGAGGCGGACGCCGTTGGCGAGGAGCGCCGAGGCCAGCGTGTCGCCGGGGTGGCCCGTGTAAGGGTGGCCATCAAAGGTGAAGAGCAGCGTCTTGGTGCGGTCGATCTGGCCGCCCTTGATGCGGTTTTCCTGCGTCATTTGCTGCGGCCTTTCGCGCGGGCCACATCGCGGGCGAGTTCGACCTTTGTGATTTCATGCGTCACGGTGTTGCGGGTGACGACGAGCCAGGACCGATCACCCTGTTCGTGGAACCAAAGCTCGCGGTGGTCGCCTGCGGGGTTGTCGCGCAGGTAGAGGTAGTCGTGGAAGGCGTCCTGGGCGGCGGTGGGGTCGGGGAAGGCCATGCCATCGGGGCGTTCCATCAGGGCGGCGTCGCCAAGATAGGTGAATTCCTGCGCATCGCGGGGGCCGAGGAGGGGGTGGTTGATGATCATGATGCGCCCTTCAATGCAGGTTGGGCTGCGCGCCCTGCCCTTTTTCGTCGATCATCAGCCCCTTGCGGAAGCGATCGAAGCGATAGGCGGTGGCGGTAGGATGGGGTTGATCGGTGGCCAGAAGATGCGCGAAGCACCAACCCGATGCCGGGGTGGCCTTGAAGCCGCCATAGCACCAGCCGCCGTTGAAATAGAGCCCGTCGATATCGGTGCGGTCGATGATGGGCGAGCCATCCATCGACATGTCCATGATCCCGCCCCATGAGCGCAAGAGGCGCGCACGGCCGATCATCGGCATAAGGGACATGCCGCCTTCGGCCACGTCTTCGACCACGGGCATGTTGCCGCGCTGGGCGTAGGAGTTGTAACCGTCGATATCGCCGCCGAACACCAGACCGCCCTTGTCGGACTGGCTGACGTAGAAATGACCTGCGCCATAGGTCATGACGCCGTCGATCAGGGGTTTGAGGCCTTCGGACACGAAGGCCTGCAGGACGTGGGATTCGATGGGCAGGCGCATGTTCACGTGGGACATGACTTTGGATGAATTGCCCGCCACGGCGACGCCGACCTTTTTCGCGCCGATGAAGCCGCGCGTGGTGTCGACACCGGTGACGCGGCCCTGTTCGGTGCGGATGCCGGTGACTTCGCAGTTCTGGATCAGGTCAACGCCGCGCATATCGGCCCCACGGGCATAGCCCCAGGCCACGGCATCGTGGCGGACGGTGCCGCCGCGCCGCTGCATCAGCGCACCCTTGATGGGGAAGCGGGCATTGTCGAAATTCAGGAAGGGATACATCGCGCGAACCTGATCGCGGTTCAGCAGTTCCGCATCCGCGCCATGCATGATCATGGCATTGCCGCGCCGGGTATAGGCGTCACGCTGGGCATCGGTGTGGTAGAGGTTGATGATCCCGCGTTGGGACACCATCGCGTTGTAGTTGAAGTCTTGCTCCAGCCCTTCCCAGAGTTTCAGAGAGAATTCGTAGAAGGGTTCGTTGCCATCCAGCAGGTAGTTGGAGCGGATGATGGTCGTGTTGCGCCCGACATTGCCGCCGCCGAGATAGCCCTTTTCCAGCACCGCGATGCGGGCCTGTTTGAATTCCTTGGCGAGGTAATAGGCCGTTGCAAGGCCGTGGCCGCCGCCCCCGATGATGATGTAATCATAGGCGGATTGCGGTTCGGGGTCGCGCCATGCGGGTTTCCAGCCTTTGTGGCCTGTCAAGGCCTCGGCGATCACACGGAAGCCGGAGTAACGCATGAAGGGGCCCGTCCTTGTGATCTGGGTGCCTGTTTTCCTGTACGGAATATGATCCCGAGCGCAGGAAAACATCCGTCCATTCCCGCCATGCACCCGCTCATAACCGACTCGGGCCGCAATGCCCGCCTGTCACAGCCAGTCTTGCACTGAGGCCGGGTCTGAGCGCGACCGTTCAGTGGGATTCAGTCGATCTGTCCTTTGCTGAGCAGCAATCCAACAAGAAAACCCAAGGTGATCAGGGTCCCGCGGGAGAGGAGAGGCAGGAGGAGCTTGATAAGGGCCTGGGTTGCCTTGGCGGCGATTGCAGTCACGTCTTATGCCTTCTTCTGCGGAGAGAATTGCTCAACGAAACAGTAGATTGGCAGAAGGCGGGATGACTGAGGACGGCACAAGGTCCGACCAGATGCATGACAAAGGTCGGGCAGAAGAGCAACGCCTGTGAAAACGGGCCCCGTGATGGGGGCCCGTTTCACTGCGTGGCGCGGCGCTTATTCGGCGGCGCGGGAGATGCCGTCCGAAAGGATCGTGTCGCGGGCGACACGTGCCTCGGGGGCGGTGAGGCTGCGGCGGGCCGAGGGGCCGTAGGCGGTGAAATCCATCTCTTCCAGTTGCGGGAAGAGCGACAGGATTTCCTCGCGTGCGGCTTCGGCCAGCGCCCCCCAGCCGACATGGCCGGGATGGAAGCTTTCCGATGGCGACCCTTCGGCATAGACGATTTCATGCGCGTCGAAGAGCATGTGGAAGTATTCCACCTGATCCACGTCTTCGGCACGGATCGTCTGGTCGTTGACCAGCATCTTGGCGGCCACCAGCACCTCGGGTTCGTCGAACAGAAGTTCGGCTTGCCAACCGGACAGAAGCATCCGGTGCTGTGGCGACACACGCAGGGTGCGGGTGTTGCCCAAGGTGCCAGCCTCGATCACGATCGGGGCGAAGCGGCCCTTGCCTTCGACGATGCTGGACCCGATCCAGCGGATCGGCTGATAGCCGTGATCCATGGTCAGGACCAGATCGCCAGCGGCGAGGTCTTCGATCGCCTTTTCGCCTTCGGCTGTCAGGATGCGGCTGCCACGGGTGAAGCAGACAACCCCGGTGTTTTCGAGGTTGAGCAGATCGCCCGCCACCGCCGCGCCGCCGTTCTGGATGCGCAGACCTGCGGCACCTTGCAGGATGCCATCCGCCTGATCGGCGCGGAGCCAGTCGAGCGGGTTGTTGAAGGTGGCACCCGGATTGGCCGCGTTGTAGAGGGCGAGGTTCGCCTCGTTGTAGAAGCCGGACAGATCGACGAAGTCGTTGTCGTTTGTCGGCGCCCCATCCGTGCCCTGGATGCCTGTGGTGGCATCAAAGTCGGTGATGGTGTCGGCCCCTTCGGCGACGAAGAGATCGGCCCCGATGCCACCGACCATGAGGTCGGCCCCGGCACCACCCACCACACGGTCACGGCCCGCGCCACCCTGAAGGGTATCGTTGCCCGCGCCGCCCTGCAGCGTGTCGTTGCCTTCATCACCCGAGAGCGAGTCATTCCCGATCCCGCCATCGATGCTGTCGGCATCCAGCCCGCCGAAGATGACATCGTTTCCGGCGTCACCAGAGAGGACGTCATTATCATCAAACCCGAAGATCGTGTCGTTGCCTTCGCCGCCACGGACGGTGTCTTCGTTATTGCTGACCAGCGGATCGCTGCCATCGTTGGGCAGATCGGCCGCTGTTGCGGTGGCAGAACCACCATAAAGCAGGTCGTTGCCATCGCCGCCATCGATGCTGTCATCCCCTTCTTCGCCGAGGATGGTATCAGCCCCCATGCCGCCGAAGATGGTGTCATCGTCAACCCCGGCATCGACCGAGTCATTGCCATCACCAGCGTCGATCAGGTCGCCGTCATCGCCGGTGAGGATGGTGTCATTGCCTGCCCCGCCGATGACAGTGTCACGGTCATCCAGCGGATCCGGGTCGGACAATGCGCCCGCCTCATCCGGGATAGCCGCCGTGGCGCGAGTGTTGATGAAGTCGTCGCCCGCACCGCCCGTGACACTGTCGCGTCCGTCGCCGCCGAGGACGCTGTCATTGCCCTCGCCACCGTCGATCCGGTCATCGCCTTCGTTGCCGGACAGTGTGTCATCGCCATCGCCGCCGAGCAGAGTGTCGTTGCCGAGATTGCCTTCGAGGATGTCATTGCCAGCACCGCCGAGCATCGAGTCGTTGCCCTGACCGCCCTGCAGGCTGTCGTTCTCATCACCGCCGTCGAGCGTGTCATTGCCCGCGCCGCCAGCGAGGGTATCGCGCCCTTCGTTGCCGGTAAGGCTATCCGCCCCGTCGCCGCCGATCAGCGTGTCGTTGCCGGCACCGCCGAGGAGGGTGTCGTTTTCGGCCCCGCCATCCAGAATGTCATCACCGTCGCCACCTGTCAGCAGGTCAGTGCCGCCCTGACCCAGCAGCGAGTCATTGCCGGTGCCGCCATCGACGGTATCGTTGCTCGCGCCGCCATCGACCGTATCGTCACCAGACCCGGCGATGATGCTGTCATTCCCGGCATTGCCAGCGACGGAGTCATTGTCGGCGCCTGCGTCGATGATGTCATCGCCTGCACCGGCGATGATGGAGTCATTGCCCGCGCCGGTGCCGATGTTGATCGGACCCTGTGCTCCTGCCCCCTGGACGGTATCGCCGGCAGAGCCGGTGAGAACCCGTTCGATTTCGGCAAAGACGAGGTCGCTGCCCGCATCCCCATCCAGCCCGTTGACGTTGCCGTTTTCCGGGTTGGTGTCGTAGTTCACCGTCTGGGCCGTTGTCCCCGAGGACAGGTCCAGCAGATCGCCTGCGTCGCCATTGGCCGCATCGTCAGGGTTGCCATCGGTGCCGTCGCTGCCGCCGAAGATCTGGGCGGCGAGGTTGGGATCGGAGCTATCGACGGTGAAGACATCGTCACCCGAATTGCCGATCGCCGTGTCAGCCCCGCCGACGATGATGTCATCATCGCCTGCGCCGCCTGTTACGCTATCGGCCCCGGCCCCGCCTTGCAGCGTATCGGCCCCGGTGCCGCCAAGCAGCGTGTCGTTGCCTGCGCCGCCTGCCAGACTGTCGGCTTCGGCCCCACCATCCAGCAGGTCATTGCCGTTGCCGCCCAGCAGGGTATCGGTGCCTGCATCGCCGGTCAGGCTGTCATTGTCGTCACCACCAGAGAGGCTGTCGGCGCCTTCGCCGCCTGTCAGCGTGTCGTCGCCAAGGTCACCCGACAGGGTGTCATTGCCGGCGTCGCCGATCAGGCTGTCATTGCCGACATTGCCCGACAGGCTGTCATTTCCGGTGCCGCCATCGACAGTGTCGTTGCCAAGACCGGCATCGACCGTGTCATCGCCCTGGCCTGCGGCAACCGTATCGTTGAGACCGTCGGCCCCGTCGATCTGGTCACCCTGGCTGTCGGTGAAGGGGATGCCGCCCGGCCCGGAGGTGGGCGTCATCAGATCGCCCGCCGTGGTGCCATCGATCACACCATTGCTGTCGAGCAGCACCCTTTCGATTTCCGAGAAGGCGATGGTGACCGTCTCGCCCGAGCCGTTCTGATAGGTGGCGGTCCCGCTTTCGGCCCCGGTGAAGTTCACCGTGGCGTTGGTGAGACCGCGCAGATCGAGCACGTCGCCCGCCCCGCCATTGGTGGGATCGGTCAGATCTTCGCCTGCCTCGCCACCGATAACGGTGATGGTGGCATTGCCGGTGAGGGCGGGATTGACGCGGAATTCGTCATCGCCGTCGCCACCTTCGGCCCGGTCGCCAGAGCCGACGATGATGTCATCGTCATTGCCACCGCCAAGCAGGCTGTCGGTGCCCTCGCCGCCGGTGAGGGAGTCAGACCCCGCACCCCCGGCCAGCGTGTCGTTTCCGGCACCGCCATCCAGCGTGTCATTCCCGGCATCGCCGGCGAGGTTGTCATTGCCGTCCGCGCCGATCAGGCTGTCGGCCCCGTCGCCCCCGGCGATGGTGTCGGCATCCGCGCCGCCATCCACGGTGTCGTCCCCGGCACCGGCGAGGATGGAGTCGTTGCCGGCCCCACCTGCGACCGTATCATCATCGGCCCCGGCATCGATCGTATCATTCCCGGCCCCGGCGAGGATACTGTCTTCGCCTTCGTTGCCGTTCAGGACATCGGCCTCTGCGCCACCATCCAGCGTGTCATTGCCTGCGCCACCCTGCAGGGTATCGCGGCCTTCGTTGCCGGTGAGGCTGTCATCTTCAGCGCCACCATCGAGGCTGTCATCGCCCGTGCCACCGATCAGCGTGTCACGGCCTTCGTTGCCGAAGAGCGTGTCATTGTCGGCACCGCCGGTGAGGCTGTCGTCGGACAGGCCGCCTTCGAGGACGTCATTCCCGGCACCGCCATCCAGCGTGTCGGCCCCGCTGTTGCCGATGAGGCTATCATCGCCTGCACCGCCAGCCAGGCTGTCATTGCCCGTTCCGCCATCGACCGTGTCATTGCCGAGGCCGGCATCGACCGTGTCATTGCCTGCCGCCGCAGCGATGCTGTCGTTCAGCCCATCGGTGCCGTCAATCTGATCGCCCTGCGGATCGGTGAAGGGCGTGCCGCCCGGCCCGCTGGTGGGCGTCATCAGATCGCCGCCGCCAGAGCCATCAACCACACCATCGGCGCTGCTGAGAACTGTTTCGATTTCCGAGAAGTTGATCGTGACCAACTGGCCCGCGCCATTGCGGAAGGTGGCCGTGCCGCTTTCCGAGGTGCCGCTGATCGGGTCGGGGTTGGTGTAGACGATGGCCACATCCGTCAGGCCACGCAGATCCAGCACGTCGCCGATGCGGCCGCTCGGGTTGTTGGTCGGGTCGATGACGGCCTCTTCGACGGTTTCCCCGCCGATGACGGTGATGGCGGCCGAGCCGATCAGCGAAGGATCGACGGTGAATTCGTCATCCCCAGCGCCGCCCTGTGCCGTGTCGCCTGCGCCGGTGATGATGTCATCATCGCCATCGCCGCCGACCAGCGAGTCATTGCCCGCGCCGCCCTGCAGCGTGTCGGACCCATCACCGCCGGAAAGGGTATCGGCCCCTTCGCCGCCCGTCAGACTGTCATTGCCACTGCCGCCACCGAGGCTGTCATCGCCCGTGCCGCCATCCAGCGTGTCATTGCCGCCGTCACCGGCGAGCGTGTCGTTGCCATCGCCGCCGATGACACTGTCTGCGCCATCGCCGCCGGTCAGCCGATCATCATTCGCACCACCATCCAGCGTGTCGTCACCCGCGCCGCCATCCAGCGTGTCGTTGCCTTCGTTGCCGGACAGGCTGTCATCATTTGCACCGCCATCGATGTTGTCATTGCCCTGACCGCCGGTGATCGTGTCTTCGCCGTCATTGCCTTGCAGCGTGTCGTCGCCGGTGCCGCCATCGACGGAGTCGTTGCCGCCGCCTGCACCGATGGAGTCATTTCCGTCACCGCCAGCGACAGTGTCATCGCCCGCGCCTGCGGCAACGGTGTCGTTGCCAGTGCCCCCGGTGATCGTGTCATTACCTGACCCGGTATCCACCACAATCGGCCCGGCCGCACCGCCGCCATTGATGGTGTCATTGCCCGACCCGGTAAGGACGCGTTCGATTTCCGTGAAGGTCAGGTCGGTGCCTGCATCGCCATCCAGCCCGTTGACCGTGCCGGTTTCGGGGTTGACGCCATAGGTGACAACCTGCCCGGTCGTGCCCGCCGACAGATCAAGCACATCACCCGCGTCGCCGTTGGCGGCATCATCTGCCGCGCCGGCAGTGCCATCGCTGCCGCCATCGATCGTGGCGTTGATGTTGGTCGCCGGATCGGACCCGTCGAGGGTGAAGACATCATCCCCCGTGCCGCCGCTGGCCGTGTCCGCGCTGCCGACGGCGATGTCGTCATCGCCCGCGCCGCCTGCGAGTTGGTCATTGCCTGCGCCACCGGCGAGGGTATCTGTCCCTTCGTCACCCGCAACACTGTCATTGCCTACGCCGCCGGTGATGCTGTCATTGCCTGTGCCGCCAGAGACGGTGTCATTGCCAACCCCGGCATCCACCACGTCATTGCCCGCACCTGCGGCGATGGTGTCATTCACCCCATCCCCGCCATCCACCTGATCGCCTTCGGCATCGGTGAACGGAGTGCCGCCAGGGCCGGATGTGGGTGTGATGACGTCATTGCCCGCGGTACCGTCGACAACCCCGTTGGAATCGCGCAGGACGGTTTCGATCTCGGAGAAGTTGATCGTGACCACCTGCCCCAAGGGATTGACATAGGTCGCCGTGCCGCTTTCCGAGGTGCCGGTGATCGGATCGGGGTTGGTATAGGTGACGGTGACATCGGTCAGACCGCGCAGATCCAGCACGTCGCCGATGCGGCCGCCCGGGTTGTTGGTCGGGTCGATGACCGCTTCTTCCAGCGTCTCGCCACCGACCACCGTGATCGGCGAAGAGCCCGTCACGGTCGGGTCGAAGGTGAACTCGTCATCCCCGGCACCGCCCTGTGCGGTATCCCCGGCACTGGCGACGATATCGTCATCACCATCACCGCCGGTCAGCACATCGTTGCCCACACCGCCGTTCAGGGTATCGGACCCCTGGCCGCCCGTCAGCGTGTCATTGCCAGCGCCACCGATCAGGCTGTCATTACCTGTGTCGCCTGCGACATCGTCATTGCCCGGGCCACCGATCAGCGTGTCATTGCCGGCACCGCCCGTCAGGCTGTCATTGCCCGCCCCGCCGGTGACCGAGTCATTGCCCGATCCGGTATCCACGACGATGGGGCCGTTCGAACTGCTGCCGTCGATGGTGTCATTGCCCGACCCGGTGAGGACGCGTTCGATTTCCGTGAAGGTCAGGTCGGTGCCTGCATCGCCATCCAGCCCGTTGACCGTGCCGGTTTCGGGGTTGACGCTATAGGTGACAACCTGCCCGGTCGTGCCCGCCGACAGGTCAAGCACATCACCCGCGTCGCCGTTGGCGGCGTCTGTCGGGTTGCCATCAGTCGCATCGCTGCCACCGTCGAGGGTGGCGTTGATGTCAGTCGCCGGATCAGACCCGTCGAGGGTAAAGACATCATCGCCCGTCCCGCCGCTGGCCGTGTCCGCGCCGCCGACGGCGATGTCGTCATCACCGGCACCGCCGATGAGTTGGTCATTGCCTGCGCCGCCCGCCAGCGTGTCAGAGCCGTCTTCGCCCGCGACGCTGTCATCGCCCGCGCCGCCGGTGATGCTGTCATTGCCGGTGCCGCCAAAGACGGTGTCATTGCCAAGCCCGGCATCGACAGTGTCATTGCCTGCACCTGCGGCGATGGTGTCATTCAGTTGTGCGCCGTCAAGCTGGTCGCCCTCAATATCGATGAAGGGGGTGCCGCCGGGGCCGGAGGTGGGGGTGATCAGGTCACCGCCCGCCGTGCCATCGACGATGCCGTTGCTGTCGCGCAGGATGCGTTCGATTTCGGAATAGGTGATGGTGACGGTCTGACCGGAGGAGTTGGTATAAGTGGCCGTCCCGCTTTCCGCACCGCTGGGGGTGACGGTCACGCCGGTCAGGCCGCGCAGATCCAGGACATCCCCCGTGCCGCCATTGGTGGGATCGGTCAGGTCTTCGCCCGCTTCGCCGCCGATCACGGTGATGGTGGCGTTCCCCGTCGTGGTAGGATCAATACGGAATTCGTCATCGCCTGATCCGCCTTCGGCGCGGTCGCCCGAAGACACAATCAGATCGTCATCGCCATCGCCGCCTGTCAGGCTGTCGGTGCCATCACCGCCTTCGACGGTATCGGACCCAGCGCCACCGGCGACAGTGTCGTTCCCGGTGCCGCCAAGGAGGCTGTCATTGCCGGTGCCGCCGTCGAGAATGTCATTGTCGGCGCCGCCGAACAGGGTATCGGACCCGGCGCCGCCCAGCAACGTGTCGTTGCCTTCGTCGCCGCTCAGGTTATCGTTCGAACCGTCATCCGACCCGACCGGAGGATTGAGCGTGCGCGAGGCCAAGTCAGTCAGGTTTTGGACATCGAAGCCCGCGATGTAATCGTCACCGGTGCCGCCGAACAGGGAATCCGCGCCGTCGCCGCCTTCGATGCCGTCGTTGTCAGCGCCGCCAAAAACCGTGTCATTGCCCAAATCCCCGCCGAGCGTGTCACGCCCGCTGCCGCCAAAGATAAGGTCATTGCCGATTTCGCCCACCGGCGTCAGATCGTCGCCGTCACCCATATCGAGCGTGTCGTCGCCTGCACCGCCGCTGACCGTGTCATTGCCGGTGCCGCCGAATATGCTGTCATTGTCGGCGCCGCCGTCGACCTGGTCATCGCCAAGGCCAGCATTGATGGTGTCGCTGCCCGCATTGCCGAAGATGGTGTCGTTCAGACCATCGCCTCCGTCGATCTGGTCACCCTGGGCATCGGTATAGCCTGGGTTCATCACCTCGCCGGTGGCGAGGCCGTCCACCGGGCCAGGCGCGGTCAGGATGAAGTTTTCGATGTCGACATAGTTGATGGTGAATGTTTGAAATCCGGCCTTGCTGACCGTGAAATTCCCGTTGAAACCACCATTTCCGGCGACGAAGGGGCTGTCCTGGCCGTCCGTCGCCTGCGAGGTTTGTGTGATGGTCCAACCATCTGCAGCGAGGGCCGACAGATCGAGCGTGTCGGTGTCGATCCCTGTGGAGTTGCCGTTTACATGGACAGAGCCGCCGGGGATGAAGCCGCCGGGATCGGCGACGATCCTGAAGGTATCCGCATCGGCGCCACCGAAGGCAGACTCACCAATCGGCGAGGCAAAGATCGTGTCGTTCCCGGCGCCACCTTCCAGGTAGTCATAGTCCGCGCCGCCATCCAGGATGTCATTGCCCGCGCCGCCATAGAGGTAATCCCGGCCAAGGCCGCCATTCATAGTGTCATCGGCGCCCGTGCCATTCAGCGTGTCCGCGCCGTTCGTTCCATTGATCACAGCCATGACGCGGCCTCCTGTTTGGTATTGGAAATGAAAGTGGGTCGATCAAGGCCGGGGATTTGCAGCGCAGCAGCGGCTGCGGCATCGCTTTGCCGTGCGGCCCCTGTGCCGGCAGTCGGCGCGCGCGGGCTGAGGGAGCGGGCGCG
Source organism: Variovorax paradoxus (assembly GCA_943370085.1). Classification (GTDB taxonomy): domain Bacteria; phylum Pseudomonadota; class Alphaproteobacteria; order Rhodobacterales; family Rhodobacteraceae; genus Paragemmobacter. The sequence goes on from CALRPT020000010.1 coordinate 139,703, forward strand.
GGGGGCAAAGCCCGTAGGCAGGTCGGCACCCATGCCGCAAGGCATGGGTGCGAGGCCCGCCGCGTGCAGGACTGTGCGGTTCGATCTGAATGGCTTGCAGGAAGGAGGAGTGCTGTGCCCTTCGACGCTGGCGAAACAGCGCACGGAATCGGGCCGGTACAAGAACGAGGGCATGGCAGCGCCTTTACTGGTTACACACACACATTGGCCGCTGCGCGCCTGCCCGCCGTGTCTTTCACGATACCACCGTGTGCCCCCATCCCACCTTGACCGAGCAGACCGGTGCAGGGTGGAAAACACGGCGCATCGAGAATGACGGGCAGCCGTCAGAAACCGATACAGACGATACTGTTAGTGGTTTCTTTTCAATTCGCGGTGCTCTCAGTCGACAAGCGCCAGAAAACCGGGGGAATTGTCAGAAATCACGATTGGCGCCAACAAGTGGGCGGGAAACACCGCTTGCGACAAGTGTCTTGAACCGTTGGCGGCAGACTATTGTTTCCGATGTGCGTTAATGGCATTTTGTGGCACTAAGGGTTGGTTCTTGGCATCGACTTTGGCGCGAATCGCAATGCGCGCGTGCCATGAGCAACGTGTTGGCGCGATTGGTGCGTGTGGTTTGCGTGCGATTGCGAGAATGGTCCGCTTTCGAGCGGCACCTTCGCGAACTTTGGGTTGTGTTAAGTGGAGTGCAGGTTGCCTATGAGTGAGTTGACCCGAACTGTTTCCCAAGCCGAGGTGGTTTCCACCTTAGGGACAAGCTTTTGGGTTCGCAGCGATTCGGCTGCGGACTACGTACTTCACCCGGCATTTCTGCGTTTTGTCATGCTCTCGGTCGGCGTCTATGCGCTGATGGACCAGAGCAATGAGGCGAAAATTCTGGTTGGATGGCAACACCCGGTGATGTGGCTGTCGACTGCGCTGACCGTGATATCGGGTTTCATCCTGCTGGGTGGCTGGGCGTTGCAGTTGCACAGGCACGGGATTTTGCGCCGCATCTACACGCCCTTTCTGATGTTGCCGATCATCGTTCTTGCCGAAGTGACGGAACAGAGTGTGCTTCAGCTTTTGCAGGCCGGCGATTGGAAGACATTGCCCCAAACGCTGACGGATCTGACACGCGACATGATGGTGATCATGCTGATGGACGTAATGCATGCGCTCTATGTCGTGCCGAACCACCCGCGGGCTTCGCTTTACCCATTCGGGCAGACAGGGGCAGAGCCAGTGGATGAGGTGCAGAAACAAGCGACACAGCCAGAGCGGCCAACCACCGACGGGGAAAAGGTGGATCCTGTCCTGGAGAAGATGACGGAAGCGCCTGACCGGATGGAGAACAGCCCCGAAGGCGAGACCGTCCGGATTGCGGATCGCAGCTTTCCCGTCGGGGATATTCAATCGATCCGGACCGAGGATCATTACCTGAATGTCGTCACGCGCGCATCTCGCAGCATGTTGCGGGCAAAGCTTTCCGATCTGGGCGCGTTGCATGATGGTCGCCACGGGGTACAGATCAACCGATCACAATGGGTAAGCTTCGCAGCGATCGCGTCGGTGATCGATGAGGATAACGGGCAGGTCACGCTGCATCTGGCGAATGGCGACAGTGCGACCGTGTCGCGGACGCGGCGGCTGGTGTTCATGCAGCTGTACAACAGCCACCGCGCCCGGCACGTCTAGCGCGCAAAGCGCATGGGCAGGGTGAAGCTGGTGCTGTCCTGTGTTAAGCCCTCTGGCGCGGCAGGGAAACGGCCTGCGGCGCGGACGGCCTTCAGGGCGGCCTCGTCCAGCGCCGCATTACCGGAAGAGGCGGCGATGGAGAGATCGGTCAACGCGCCGGATCGGGTGATGGTCAGGCGCACGGTGACAGTGCCCGATGCGCCATCGGCGGCCAGAGGATAGCGTTTGCGCCTTTCGATCCTGGACCGGATCGAGGCACCCCAGTTTGCCGTCAGATCGTTGATCCGGCCTTGTGACAGGCTGGGCGCCTGTGCCTGCCCGCTGTCACCTGCCACAGCCCCCCCGCCCGAGCCTGTGGCGCGTTGTTCGGCGCTGCTGTCAGACGGCGCTGGCTGTGCGGGGCGGGGTTCTGCGACGACCGGAGCGGCGGGGGCAGCAGGGCGAGGCCGTGGCTTCACCGCCGGAGGGGGAGGTGCGGCGGGGGGCGTGTCTGCCTGCGGCAAGGCATCGGGAAGCGGGGGGGCCAGTGGGGCGGCCGCAGGGGCCGGAGCGGTGTCGTTCGTCGCGGCGGGCGTCGGCGCAGGGGGGGCCGCTTCGGGTGGCGGCGGGGCGGCCATTTCCTGAAGCGAAGACACATCCGGAGGCGTATCCCAGGCGGCAACCATTTCAAGAACGGCAGGGCCAGCCGCCTGAAGCGAGATCATGTCCGTTCCGCCTGCCCCGCTGCCAGAGGCACCGGCAGGGCCGGGATGCAGGGCAAAGGCCCCCAGATGCAGGCCCAGCGCAAGGATCAGCGCGGCAGCGGCCTGCACTTGCGCGGCCGTCATTGGGTGACCCCGCCGATGGCGACAAGCTCGATACTGTCAAAGCCCAGCGCCGGAAGACGCGGCATCAAGGCGGCTAGCCGGGCAGCCGGAAGGGCAGTGTCAGCGCGCAGGGTGAGGCGGGGCGGATCGGCGCGGCAGTCGGTGCTGCGGCAGTGGTCCGTGCGGCTGGCCACCAGCGCCGCCAGCGCCGCATCCCCGCGCGTGTCACGATAGCCCAGAAGACCATCCGCTGCGATGAACAGGGTGAAGTCGCCCTGCGCCTCGACCTCGGTCATGGCCTGCGGCGGGGTAACGGCGAAGGGTTCAGGGGCGGTCATCCGGGCGGCGATCAGGAAGAAGATCAGCAGCAGGAAGATGACGTTGATCATCGGCAGAAGGTTTTCTTCCGGTTTGCGGCGCGGCGGATCGCGGAAATCCATCCGATCACTCCACCAGAACCAGCCGGGTCAGGCCCGCCGCATTCAACCTGTCCATCACGGCGACCAGCGCCTGCAGATCGGCCCCGTCACGGGCGCGCAGGATCACGGCATCGTCAGGGGATTGCATGAGGGGGGCAAGCGCGGCGGCAAGATTGTCGGCTGTGACGGGAGTCCCGTTCAGCGACAGGCCGGTTGGGGTGAGGTCCACCAACCGGGGGGGGCCGCTATAGCCGCTGGCGGCGCCGGCCGCCGTGAGCGGGAGAGCGCGGTCTACGCCAAAGCGCGAGGCGAGCATGAAGAAGATCAGCAGCAGGAACACCACATCGATCATCGGCGTCAGGTTCGGACGCCGCCGCGTGCGGGGGGCATCGTCGAAGCGGATCATTCCGCAGCCTGACGCAACGGCGTGGCAGGCCTGGGGCCATGCAGGATGCGGGTGGCGGCATCCTCCATATCGTGGCGCAGCGAATCCACCACAGCTTCGAACCAGGTCAGCGCCACCTGGGCCGGGATGGCCACGGCCATGCCGGCGGCGGTGGTCAGCAGCGCCTCCCATATCCCACCGGCGAGGAGGGCGGGGTCGGCGCGGGCGCCGGCCTCTTGCAGGGTCTGGAAGGCGGCGATCATGCCGGTCACGGTGCCCAGCAACCCCAGAAGCGGGCCGATGGTGGAGGCAAGCTCCAATCCCCGCAGGCCATCGCGCGCCTGTGCCAGCAGGCCACGCGCGACGCGGCCGGCTTCCGCCTCGGCGGCGTCGCGGTCGAGCGCCGGATCAAGGGCGGCGCGCATCACGGCATGGGCAAGGCGGGCGCGGTGTGACTGGCGGTTGGACAGAAGGGCAAGCGCCTCGGCCGTCTTGCCCTGCGACCAGAGGTCGAGCGCCGCAGCGGTGTGGCGGCCACCCGACCAGGCCCCGAAGGACAGAAGGCGCATGATCTTCCACAGGATGACAGCGGCGGTGAGCACTGACAGCCCCGCGATGGCCCACATGGCCGGACCGCCCATGTCGATGAAGGATATCAACGACGCCAGCGCGGTTTCCGGCGCCGGGGCACCAAGGTCTACAGCAGGGTCCATGGCAAAATCCTTGTGGCAGGAGTCTTGCCTATGATCGGAGGCTTGGCCTTGTCAACGCCAGAGGGGCGGTGCCGCCGGTGTTTCGGGCGGACCGCCGGGGGAACCTGACATGCGCGCGCAAAACCGACCCTTGCCGTTGCGGGACCGGCCTGCCCCGTGATCGTCGTGGCGCGGTCAGCGCAGACTTTGCAAAAGGGCCTGTGACGGAGTGCCGGTCACGGGCAGGCCCTGACTGGCCTGATAGGCGCGGATGGCGGTTTCGGTGTTGGCACCGATCACGCCATCAGACCCTTGCGTATCAAAGCCACGGGCGGTGAGCCGTTGTTGCAGGGTGATCCGGTCTGCCTTTGTCAGCCCGTTGGCATCGGGCGGAAAGCGGCCCTGCAAGGGCCCTGCGCCGCCGATCCGGTCGGCCAGATGGCCGACGCCGATCGCATAGGCATCGGAGTTGTTATAGCGCTTGATGACGCGGAAGTTGGCGGTGGTGTTGAAGCTGGGGCCGCCGGCTTGGGGCTGGATCACGCCACCGGATGGCCCGCCGCTGCCAACCTCCCCCCCCCAGCGCAGGCCGGGGGTCCAGCCGTTGCGCTGAAGATAGGCGGCGGTGGAGGCCAGCGCATCGGTGGGATCTTCGGACCAGATGTCGCGCCGCCCGTCGCCGGTGAAATCCACCGCGAATTGCAGGTAGGAGGTGGGGATGAACTGGGTATGGCCCATGGCCCCGGCCCAACTGCCGGTCATGCGCGCTGCGGGGATATCGCCGTTCTGCAGGATCTTCAGCGCCGCGATCAGCTGCTGTTCGAAAAACGGCCCGCGCCGGCCGTCAAAGGCCAGGGTGGAGCAGGCCGAGATGACCGGGACATCCCCGCGCCGTTCGCCGTAAAAGCTTTCCAGACCCCAGATCGCCGCGATGATTTCGGCCTCAACCCCGTATTGGCCTTGCAGCGCGTTCAGGGTGCCGCGATGGCGTGCAAAGGCGGCGCGGCCTTTCGCGACGCGTTCATCCGACACAGCGATGGAGAGGTAATCTTCCAGACTGCGGCTGGTTTCGGTCTGGTTCCGGTCGCGCGTCACGACGCCGGGCAGATAGCCGGTGCCCTGAAAGGCCATCGACAATGTGGATTGCGAAATGCCCTGCCCGGCTGCGCGATCGCGGAAGGCTGCCACCCAGGCATCATAGGCGCCATTCGCCACAGGCCGGAGATCGGCGGGCAGTTCCCCCGGAAACGCGGTGCTGCCGCCGCGTGGAAGGCTTGGGGCGCAGGCGCTTATGCCAAGGCCCACAAGGCCAAGGTTGAACAGGCGTCGGTTGATCTGCATGGGTCTGCTCACCTCTGGCTGGGTTTTCGATCATAATGCCGGGAGTTGGCAGCGCATACAACGCCGCAGGTCCGAGATCGGCGGAAGCGGCGGGAATGCCCGGTGGAGGGTGCGCCCTGACCGATGGGGGGCGCTGGATCGGTGCGGCGACGCGTTACCGACGCTTCGTCAAACTTTCACCGAAGTCGAACAGTTCTGTCGTCAGGTCTGCGCAGACTTCCCGCGTCAACAACGCAGGAATCCCCAAGATGACTTTTCGTCCGATCCTTGGCGCCGCTCTGTGCCGATCCAGCCTTGCTGCCCATGTCGACTGGCTGCGCGAAGCCCCGCGCGATCTGGAATTGCAGCATTTCGTCGATGCCGACGTGCTGGATGGCGACTGGTCCGGTCTGGCCGACGAGGTGAACCAGTTGCTGGACGGCCATCAAGGCCGCCGTGGCATCCATGGGCCGTTCTGGGGATTCACGATTGCATCCTATGACCCGGAGGTGCGCCGCGTCGTTGCGCGCCGGATGGATCAGGCGCTGGATGTCTGTGCGGCGGTCAAGGGCACCCATGTCGTGATCCATTCGCCCTTTACCACCTGGGGCTATAACCATCGCGGGCTGTACCCGACTGACTCCGACCGGATGCTGTCGGCCGCCCGCGACACGCTGGGCGCCGCGTTGAAGCGGGCCGAGGATATGGGCGTGACCTTTGTTCTGGAGAACATCGAAGACGTGGAGCCTTCGGATCGCGCCATGCTCTGCGAAGCGCTGGGCTGGCAGGCGCTGGAACTGTCGGTCGATACGGGCCATGCGCATTATGCCCATGTCTCGACAGGTGCGCCGCCGGTCGACTTCTACATCCGTGCTGCGGGCCCGCGACTGGGGCATATCCACCTGCAGGATGCCGATGGGTTTGCTGATCGCCACTGGCAGATCGGGCATGGCACGATCCTGTGGCCGTCGGTCTTTGCGGCCATCGCCCAAACCGGTGCCAATCCGCGCCTGATCCTGGAACTGCGCGACAAGGCGGGGGTTCTGCCTTCGGCGCAGTATCTGAAATCGCGGGGGCTGGCGGAATGAGCCTGCTCAAGTTCATCGTCCTGTCCGACCTTCACCTCGGACCGCCCGGTGTGCCGATCAACGGGCTGGATACGGGTGCCCGTCTGGCCGAAGCGGTGGCAACCATCATCCGCGATCATGCCGATGCGGGTTTTGTGCTGTTGGCCGGAGATCTGGCCGACCGGGGGGAAGTGGCGGCCTACCACCAACTGCGCGATCTTCTGACAACGCTGCCGATGCCGGTTCATATTACGCTGGGCAACCACGATGATCGGACGGCGTTCCTGAGTGCCTTCGGGGCGGACCGCGACCATCCGCAGGGCCGGGTCTCGCAGGTGATTGATGCGGGCGGCCACCGGATCATCCTGCTGGACACAACGGAACCGGGGCTTGTCGGGGGGCGGCTGTGCCAGCAGCGGCTGGACTGGCTGGCCGCGCGGCTGGACGAGGCGCAGGACCGCCCGGTGATCGTGGTTCAGCACCATCACGCCAATCCGTTGTCGCTGCCGGTGGATGAGATCATTCTGGAGAATGCCGCGGACTACCTTACCATTCTGCAGCGCCACCCGGAAATCCGGCAGGTCATCGCCGGCCATGTCCATCTGCCGTCAACGGCAGTCTGGCGCGGCATTCCGATGACGACGCTCGCCGGGTCGCATTATTCGGTGACCCCGCATGTGCCGGGTGTGCCGGGTGCGCAGCGGCAGTTGGAAGGCCCGGCCCAGATGGCTGTGGTGCTGGCCACAAGCGACGGGGTGACGGTGCATTTTCAGGACCACGGTGAACGGCACCTGACGATGGCGCCCGGCCTGTTCCACTAGGCCCCGGCGCCGCATCCCTGATCCTTTCAACCCGCCGGGGAACACTTGGCGGGTCGCGTGCATTTTTAATTTAAACATATGATTTATAATACTTTTTTATGCGGCCTGTCGTCTTCGTGTCACCGAATCCTCTTATACGGTCGCTGCGCTGCACCCGGAGCAGCTGCCTCATACGGAGACAGGGAAGATGAACCACAAACTTGCTACGGCCGCGCTGGTGCTCGCCGCCACCGCTGGCTCGGCTTCGGCCGAGAAGATCAAGTTCGAATATTGGTATGGTCTGACGGGCGATCTCGGCGCTGTCGTGGCCGAGACCTGCAATCGCTTCAACGCCTCTCAGGACCAGTTCGAAGCCGTCTGCGTGGGCCAGGACGGCTATGAGAAGGCCGTGCAGAACACCATCGCCGCCTTCCGCGCGGGCAAGCACCCGACGCTTCTGCAATCCTTTGACGCAGGAACCGCCGACCTGATGCTGTCGGGCGAGTTCTACACGGTGACGAAGCTGATGGCCGATACGGGCGTCACCGTCGACTGGGCCGACTATTTCCCCGGCATCGCCAATTACTATTCGTCGAAGTCGGGCGAGTTCTTTTCGATGCCGTGGAATTCGTCGACCCCGGTCTACTATTTCAACAAGGACCATTTCGCAAAGGCCGGGATCACAGAGGCTCCGGTGACCTGGGAAGGCATGGAAGATGCGTTCAAGGCGCTGAAAGCCTCGGGTCAGGCCTGCAGCCTTGCCTATGCTCCGTCGTCCTGGATCGATCTTGAGCAGTTCTCGATGGCGCATAACATACCGGTCGCCTCGAACAACAACGGCTATGACGGGCTGGACACTGAGCTGCTGTTCAACACCACGCTGCACGTCCAGCATATGGAAAACATCCAGCGCTGGATGACCGAGGGCTATGCGATGCTGCGCACGCAGGCCGCCGGAAAGACCGCGCGTGACAGCTTTGTCGAAGGGGAATGTTCGGTCTTCTTCTCGTCGATTGCCGACCATAACACGATCCACAAGCTGACCCCGGCCTTTGGCTGGGACGTGCAGATCATCCCGACCTATGAGGGGGTGGAACGTCACAACACCGTCGTCGGCGGTGCTTCGCTCTGGGTGCTGTCGGGCAAGACCGAGGACGAATACAAGGCCGCTGCGTCCTATCTGGCCTTCTTGTCCACCAAGCCGGAACAGCAGTTCCTGCTGGAGAACACCGGCTATATCCCGGTGACGAAATCGACCTATGACGCGCTCTTGGCCGAAGGGTTCTATGCCAAGGAGCCCTTCATCAACCGTGACATCGCGATGAAGTCGCTGACCTGGACCGAGCCGACCGAACTGACCCGCGGCATCCGTCTGGGCAGCTTCATCCAGATCCGCGCCGAATGGCAGGCCGAGGTGGAGGCCGCGCTGGCCGGGCAAAAGACGATGAAGGAAGCGCTCGACACCGCTGTGTCCCGCGGCAACGAGAATCTGGCGCGCTTTGCCCAGACCTATGCGGGCAAGTCCTTCCCCTGATGAACAACCGGGCGCGGCCGTCAGGGCCGCGCCCTTTCTATGGCTGGGGGACACGACCATGCGCCGCGCTTATTTCAAGTTCAGCTGGATCGCTGCCGCGCTGCTGGCACCGCAGCTTTTGATCATTTTCGTCTTTTTCTATTGGCCTTCGGCGCAGGCTCTGTACTGGGCCTTCACGCTGGAGCAGCCATGGGGCGGCGGCAATACCTGGGTGGGGTTGGACAATTTCCGTAACGTGCTGAGCGACCCGTATTATTGGGGATCGGTCCGCGTGTCGGTGATCTATGCATTTGCGACGACGGTGCTGGCGATGTCGATGGCGCTGACGCTTGCGATCTTTGTTGATCGGCAGTTGGCAGGCTACAAGGCCTATCGCGTGGCGATCATCTGGCCCTATGCGGTGGCGGCCCCTGCGGTGGGTCTTGCGTTCCAGTTCGTGTTCAATCCGGGCGCCGGCATATTTTCATATATCAACACCGTCGCGCCGGGCTGGTGGGACCTGTCGAAATACCCTTGGCAGGCGGTCACGGCCATTGTCGTTGCAGGCGCGTGGAAGCAGGTTGCCTATAGCTTTGTCTTCTTTCTGGCGGCCCTTCAATCCATCCCCCGCAGCCTGACCGAGGCCGCCGCAATGGACGGCGCGCGCCCGCTTCGGCGGATGGTAGATTTGCAGTTACCGCTTCTGACGCCGACGTTCTTTTTCCTGCTGGTGATCAACATCACCGACAGCTTTACGGACAGCTTCGGCATCGTCGATACGCTGACCGGCGGCGGTCCGTTCAGGGCCACCGACCTGATGGTCTACAAGATCTATGCCGATGGGTTCCGGGGCTTTGACTACTCGGGTGCCGCGGCCCAATCCATCATCCTGATGCTTCTCGTCATGGCGCTGACCTTTGTGCAGTTCCGCTATGTCGAGAAGCGCGTGCATTACACCTGAGGGGATCGTCATGATCGAACGCACGCCCATCCTGAACGTCGTGACCCATGTGATCCTGATCTTCGGGCTGATCCTGATCCTTGTACCGATCTGGCTGGCCTTTGTCGGCGCGACGCTGACCCTGCAAGAGGTGAACAGCGCCCCCATCGAGCTTTGGCCGGGCGACCAGCTTTTCGTCAACCTGCGCGAGGCCTGGGCGATTTCGGATTTCGGACAGAAGTTCATCAACACGCTGATCGTTGCGACCGGGGTCGTCGTGGGCAAGATCACGCTGGCCTGCATCACGGCTTTTGCTCTGGTGTTCTTCAACTTCCGTGGCCGGATGCTGATCTTCTGGATGATCTTCATCACTCTGATGCTTCCCCTGGAGGTTCGCATCGTTCCGACCTATGCGGTGGCGGCCAATGCGCTGACGCCGTTCCAGACGATCATGGATTGGACCGGGATCACCTGGCTGATCAATGCGGTATCCGGTGTCGAAGTCAGCCTGGAGTGGAACCTGCTGAATTCCTATACGGGCCTGATCCTGCCCCTGGTCGCCACCGCCACAGGCACCTTTCTGTATCGGCAGTTCTTTCTGACCATCCCGGATGAGCTGGTCGAGGCCGCGCGGATGGATGGCGCGGGACCGCTGCGCTTTTTGTGGGACATCCTGATTCCGCTTTCAAAGACCAATATCGCGGCCTTGGCAACGATCATGTTCGTCTATGCGTGGAACCAGTATCTGTGGCCGCTTCTGGTTGTCACCGACCGGGCGAATTACGGGATGGTGGTGGTGCAACTGTCCGACCTTGTTCCCGACCAGCTGACCACCGGCGGCGGAACCCCGACCTGGCACCTCGCGATGGCGGCGACGCTGGTCGTCATGCTGCCACCCATTCTTATCGTCATCCTCATGCAGCGCTGGTTTGTGCGCGGCCTGATCAACACCGACAAGTGAGAGCCCCCATGGCCGAAATCGCCATCCGCAACGTCACCAAGACCTATGGCAAGACAACGATCATGGAGGGGGTCAACCTCGACATCCACGATGGGGAGTTCGTTGTCATCCTTGGCCCCTCGGGCTGTGGCAAGTCCACGCTTTTGCGGCTGATCGCCGGGCTGGAAGAGATCACGGCGGGCGAGATCGCCGTCGGCGGCGAGGTCGTGAACAAGCTGGAACCCCGTGAACGCGGCTGCGCCATGGTGTTCCAGAACTATGCGCTTTACCCCCATATGACGGTGGCCGAGAATATCGGCTATGCGCTGAAGGTGGCAGGCGTGGCCAAGGCCGAACGGATGGCGCGGGTGGCCGAGACGGCGAAATCGGTTGGCCTTGGCGACTTTCTTGACCGCAAGCCGGGGCAACTGTCGGGCGGACAGCGCCAGCGCGTTGCGATGGCCCGCGCCATCATCCGCTCGCCCAAGGTGTTTCTGTTCGACGAGCCGCTGTCGAACCTTGATGCGAAGCTGCGGGTCCAGATGCGCCACGAGATTCGCCGCATCCACAACCAGATCAAGGCGACTTCGGTCTTTGTCACGCATGACCAGCATGAGGGCATGACGCTGGCGGACCGGCTGGTGGTCATGAACAAGGGCACGATCGAGCAGGTCGGCACGCCGGCGGAGATCTATGACCGGCCGGCGTCTCTGTATGTTGCTGGCTTCATCGGCAGCCCGGCGATGAACTTCCTGCCCGGCCAATATGACGCCGCGCGCCGTGCGGTCGTGCTGGAAGGCGGGGCGGTCATCGGGATGCCTGCAGATCATGAGGCCGCTGACGGCCAACTCGTGCAACTGGGCATCCGCCCCGAGCATGTGTCGCTGCGTGCGCCCGGTCAGGGCATGATCGACGCAAGGCTGGAGATCGTGGAAGATCTGGGCGCAGCGCGATTGTGGAACCTGAAGATCGAGGACATTCCGTTCAGCCTGATCACCGAGGCCCGACCGCATATCGAAGCCGGGGCGGTAACCGGCCTGGCCCTTGAGCTGCGGCACGCCCATCTGTTCGACGGAGTCAGCGGCAAACGGATCGATGCCAAGACCGCCGCCGCCGCCATGCGAGCCGTTCCCGCCCTGTAGCGTACTCCCCTCGGGCAGGTGGACCGCCCGCGCCTAGCGGGCGGCTTCTGATAGCGCGCTGACGGCTGTGCCCGTGGCAACGGCATCGCTGGGATGCAGCACCACCAGATCGCCAGCCGCAAGCCCGGAGGTGACCTGTGCGAACGCATCATTCCGCTCGCCCAGCGTGATGGGGGCAAGTTGGGCGCGGCCATCCTGCACCTTGAACACCGCCCAATCCGACCCGTCGCGAAACAACGCGCCGACGGGCACTGACAAGATATCTTCGCCCTGCCAAAAGGTGATGCTGGCGACGACGCGAAAGCCGTGGCCCAGCGCGGCCCATTGGGCAGGGTCGCCCGTCAGGGCAAGACGCAGTTCCACCCTTTGTTCCTCGATGCCCAAGGCCGAAACGCGCGTGGTGGCAGACGGCTCGATCCGTTCGACACGGGCCGAAAGGGGCGGGCCACCCCAGCCAGTGATCTGCGCCTTGGCCCCCTCACGGACACGCACCGCATCGCGTGACAGCAGGTCCACCCGTACTTCCAGATTTGCAGGGTTGCCGATTTCCAGAATGGGAGTGCCGGATTGCACGACCTGTTCACTTTCCGTCAGAACGCGCAGTACGCGGCCCGAAACGGGGGCCACAATCTCCACGCAGCATCTATCTTGCGCGGCGGCCTGATCGGGGTTGATGACGGCCAAGGCGCTTTGCAGTTCCTTTTCGCGCACCGCCAGATTCGCGATGGCGCTGGCGACGGCGGCTTGCGCTGTCTTCTGTTCGCGGATGGCCGTGTCATGGGCGCGTTGCGAGACGGCGCCGCGTTCAAGCAGGGCGATGGCGCGACTGGCCTCACTGGTTGCAAAAGCCTCGATCACTTCGGCCTGCGCCAGTTGCGCGCGCGCCAGTTCCGTGGCGGATTGCGCGGCGGCGGCGGCCGCCTCGGCCACAGCACGGGATCGGCTGTCGAGAAGAACAGGGGCTGCGGGGCCGATCACTGCAACGACCGTCTGTTCAGCGACGACCCGGTCCCCGGCGTGAAGACCGATGCGGTGCAGCCGCCCCGCAATTGTGGCCGAGATCGTGAAAACCTCACGGATCACCGCCTCGCCGTCTTCTTCGACGTGAACCTCGATGCTGCGCGGCAGGATTTCGGCAACCTCCACCTCGACGGGCCTGGGCCAGAAGGACCAGAGGAAGAGCCCGGCAATGGCAAGTGCGATAAGGCCATAGATGATCCTGCGCATTGTCTATTCCCTTGTCTTCAAGACTTCGATCAGGTCGAGCGTGTCGATGCGGCGGCGCACGGCGGCGGCGGAGGCCACGGCCGCCAGGCAGACGATCAGGCTGGCCACGCCATAGACCTCGCGCCCGATCACGAAAGGAACGCGGTAGAGATCGGATGAAAAGGCCGCCACCATGCCCAGGCCAATGGCATAGCCGATGGCCCAGCCGATGGGCTGGGCCAGCAGAATGATGATGGCCAGTTCCCCGAAAAGCACGCGCGAGACTTCGTTTTCGGTGAAACCCAGAACACGGAGGCTGGCCAGTTCACGCCCCTGTTCGGAAAGGGCGATGCGCGCGAAATTGTAGATGACGCCCACCGCGATGATGGAGGCAAGGCCTACATAGACGGTGATCATCACGGTGATGTTTTCGGCAAGCGTTTCGCGGAAACGCTGCACGGTGCGGCCAAGGACGGTGACAAAGGCAGTTGCGGGTGCGGCCTTTGATGCCGTGAAGAAGGCATCTGCCTGTGCATCGTCGATCATCAGGTTCACGCCCGAAATCAACGCCCCTTCGCCCATGGCGCGGTTCAAGGCGGTAATCTCCATCGCGGCTCCAAGCCCCACATAGCCCAGCGACAGCCCGCTGACGGGCAGGCGGACGGTGCGGCGGCTGCCGTCGAGGAAAGCCACCGTGACGCTGTCGCCGGGGCGGACATCCAGAGCTTCTGCCAGCGCCTCGGACAGGATGAGGCCTGCCTCTGGCATGGCCATGGGCCGCAGATCCGGTGACAGAACGCGTGACAGATCCGTCACCATCGGCCGCCCTGTAATCGACAGCTTGCGCGACAGGTGCCCGTGGCTGATCCGCGCGGCGACGCTGCGAAAGGGTTCCGCTGCCATCACGCCCGGAAGTTGCTGGGCTGAATGAAGGGCGCGGGCGGGCTTTGCCGCGCCGAACACCATGCTGACATCCTGACGTTCGGCGCGAAAGAAGGTCAGATCGATCATCCGGTCGATAGAGCCGAAAGACCACAGCGACGCGACGAGAATGGCAACCGCCATCGCCACCCCCAGCACGGCCGATCCAGTTCGGTATGGCCAACGCATCAGGTGACGTGCTGTCATGACCGTTGTCTGGCGCAGCGCAAGAGCCTGCATGGCAAAGCCCATACGGGACCGATAATCCGCCGGGGCGGGCGGCGACATCGCCACAGCAGGCGGCAAGGCCAAGACCGCCCGAACGGCAAACAGGGCACCCATGACTGCCGCGCCGATCGTGATCAGGGCGGCCAGCCCATAGATCGACGTGTCGCGTGAAAACACCAAAAAGGGAAAGGAAAAGAAGCGGGCATAAAGCCCGGCCAAGCCCGCACCCAGCCATGCCCCTGCAATCATGCCGATGGCTATGCCGACCATGGCGATGGCCAGCACGAATTCCACATAATGCTGCGCGATGGCGTTGCCGGAATAGCCGATGGCCTTCAAAAGCCCGATCTGTTCCCGTTCGAGCGTGACAAGGCGAGACAGGGTCATGTTCACCAGCATCGCCGCCACCAGCAGAAAGATCGGCGGCAGCACCTTCACCATGGCGCTCATCTGTTTCAACTCGGCGTCCAGAAAGGCATGCGACACCTGATCCTTTCGCCCTGTCGCGCCTACCCCGCCATAGGGTGCGATCAGGCGATCGATGGCCTCGATCACCCGGTCCGGATTTGCCCCCGGGGCAAGTTTCACCACCAGATTCGAGAAGGCGCCCTGCAGATCGAATGCCGCCTCAAGGCTTGGCCTCGGCACCCACGCAACGCCAAAGCGGCGCGGGTCGGGCATCATTTCACCGGGGCCAAGCGCATAGATGAACTCTGGCGACAGCGCGATTCCGGTCACCTGAAGCGTGCGCCGCTGGCCGTTCATGACCACGGCAATCGACGCGCCGGGCTCCAGCCCATGCGCGGCGGCGAAGCCCTCTGAGACCGCCACCTCAGTTTCTGAAAGAGGATCTGGCAGCCGACCGCTGCGCAGGTATAGCTGGTTCAAGGCGCCATCGCCTTCGGGCAGCGATACCAGCATGATCACTCCGGGTTCGATCATCCCCGGCATGTCCAGCAGCCCAAGCTTTACGATCCGGGCATCTGCGGCCACCACCCCTTCGATCTGCCGGATGCTGGCAACAAGGGCGCGCGGCGCACGGGTGACATCGGCAAAGACATCGGCAAAGCGGTAGGTTTCATAATAACGGGCGCGCGTTTCCGACAAGGAGGCATGCGCCCCAGTTCCAAGGATCAGCGTGGCCACCCCGGCCGCGAGCACGAGCGCAATCACCAGCGCCTGTGCCCAGAGCCTGCGCAGATCACGCA
Source organism: Variovorax paradoxus (assembly GCA_943370085.1). Taxonomy (GTDB): domain Bacteria; phylum Pseudomonadota; class Alphaproteobacteria; order Rhodobacterales; family Rhodobacteraceae; genus Paragemmobacter. Next base: position 154,970 of record CALRPT020000010.1, read on the forward strand.
AGACCTTGCGGCGGAGCGGCGAGATCACCATGACACGTCCGCCGGACGTCGTTTCACGGTATTGACGACCTCTTCCACGATCCGCCCATCAGCAAAACGCAGCACCCGATCACCGATATCGCGGATCGCAGCGTTGTGGGTGATGACCAATGTGGTTGCACCGATCCTGCGGTTCACCTCGACCAGCGCTTCCAGCACCTTGATCCCTGTCGTGCTGTCCAAGGCCCCTGTCGGTTCGTCGCACAGCATGACCTCGGGGTTTTTGGCGATGGCGCGGGCAATGGCCACCCGTTGCTGTTCGCCCCCCGACAACTGGGCCGGAAAATGGTTGCGACGGTCCGACAGCCCGACCATCGACAGCGCCTCATCCAGCGGCATGGGGTTGCGGGCGATCTCTGTCACCAGCGCCACATTTTCGCGTGCGGTCAGGCTGGGAACGAGGTTGTAGAACTGAAACACGAAGCCGACATGGTCGCGGCGGTACTGGGTCAGGCCCCGATCATTCAATGTGGTCAGTTGATGATCCCTGAACCACAGATCGCCGCTTGTCGCTGTATCAAGCCCGCCGATGATGTTGAGGAAGGTCGATTTGCCAGATCCGGACGGGCCCAGAATGACAATGAACTCACCCCGTTTGGCCATAAAGTCCACACCCCGCAGCGCATGCACCTGCTGCTCGCCGCGGCGGTAGACCTTTGTCAGGCCTTTGGCATGAAATACGGTTTCCTCTTCAGACGCCATTCGGGGCTGCTGCCTTTGCCGTGCAATGGGGCAAGACTACAGCCGCTTCTGATCAGGCTGCATGATTTGCATCAACCTTTGCCTGGGCGGAGGCCAGCCACTTTAAACGTCACCCTCGCGGAACGATGAGCATCATCCGCAGAGAGGCGATGAAATCAAATGCCGCACTCGTATCAAACAGACGTTTCTGGCCATGCAGACCGCCGCGATTGAGGGGGCCGAACGTCCGAAATGGGAGACGAGCAGATGTGCGTCATGGACGTTCGACCATCGGTTTTTGGCTATACCGCCGCCTTTGGCCAGCGCCGGTGAAGATCGTCGATCACAAGGGCATGCGCATGCAGCGCGCCGTGCGCGTGCAGATGGGGATGGTCTGGCGGCAGGTCCGGATGGTCATGGGTGACAAGTTCAGGGTCGCGGGCGGGCCAGAGACGCAGGGCTATGACCAGACCGACCGCCCCGATCGCCGCAAGCGAAAGGGCCGCCGCTGACAGCCCTGCCGTCGCCCCGATCCATCCGGCAAGCGGATAGGTGACCAGCCAGCAGGCGTGCGACAGGGCGAATTGCGCGGCAAAGACCGCACCGCGATCTGCCTCGCGTGCCGAGCGGTTGATGATGCGACCGATGGGCGTCTGCGTGACGGAGAAGCCGAAGCCGATCAGACCCCAGAGAACAAGCAAGGCTGCAAAACTGTCGATGAGCGGAACTCCGGCGACACCCCCCACCATAAGCCCTGCCCCGCCGATCATCACCGGCCGATCCTTTGCCCGTTTCAGGATGCGCGGCAGCAGGAAGGCCGCGAGCATGGAGCCCGTGCCGAAGGCCGCAAAAGCCAACGCCATGGACTCTTCTCCCAGCCGCAGTTGGTCCTTCACCAGAACCACCGTATTCACATAGACCATCGCCCCAGCCGCCGCGACTGCGGCTTCCATCACCATCAGCCCCCGCAGGCGCGGGGTTGCGGTATAGATCCGGATGCCCTTTGTCACGTCGGCCCAGAACTGCCCAGCCTCTGCCTTTTGGCGCAGCGGCAAACGTGCGGTCACGACCAGAAGCGCCGATCCGGCGAACCCCACCACCGTTCCGGCGAACAGCACCGGAAAGCCCACCACCGTCAGCAAGGCCGCGGCAAGGATGGGAGAAGCGACCTGTTCCAGATCCTCGGCCAGGCGCAGCAGGGACAAGGCATTGGTATAATCCCCTTCGTCCTTCAGCACGTCTGGGATCACAGCCTGAAACGCAGGCGTGAAGCCTGCCGATGCCGCCTGCAAAAGGAAGATCAGGGCATAGACCTGCCAGACCTGATCGACGAAGGGAAGAAAGGCGATCACGCCTGCGCGGATCAGGTCCAGCGCGACTAGAAAGGCGCGGCGCGGCAACCGCTCTGCCACTGCTGCCGCGATCGGGGCCAAGGTCACATAGGCCACCATCTTGATCGCCAACGCCGTGCCGAGCACCGCCCCTGCATTTTCGCCCGCCAATTGCCAGGCGAGCAGGCCGAGCGCCACCGTCGCGAGACCGGTTCCGATCAAAGCCACGACCTGTGCGGCGAACAAGTGACGGAAGGTGGGGTTCCTGAGGGTGGACAGCATCACAGAAGCTTTGTCAGCGCTCTGATCTCAGTCATGTCATGCGCATGTCCTTCGGTCAGGCAGTGGTCGATGTGGTCATGGATCAAAGCCCGCTTCGCCTCGGCCACCGCACGCTCCACCGCGTGCAGTTGTGTGGCGAGGTCGAGGCAGGGCTGGCCCTCCTCGATCATTGTGACCACGCGGCGCAGGTGCCCTTCGGCGCGCTTGAGGCGGGTGGCGATGGCCGGGTGGCTTGCATGGCGGTGGGGTTCTGTCATAGAAGCACCCTAACCCCCCCGGGGGGATAGAACAAGGCAGCGCGGACCACCGTAGCGAAGAGGCAAATGAGCAAAGGGCGGGCAATCCTGACGAGGCTGGCGGCATTCGTGCTGTTCCTTGCCCTTGCCGTTACGCCACTTGTCTCGGCACTTACCCACGGCCCCGGTCAGCTTGCGATGGAGGCGGACCATGCTGCTTGGCACGCCGAACAGGGCGAACACTGGCACGCGAAGGACCACGACCACCACGACACAGCAGACCATGATCATACGGCGACAGTGATCCTGTCAGCGGGCGGCGACCTGCAACCGCCACCACAGACAGATATCTGGGCTTTGCAGGGCTACCCGCTTACCGGCACCATCTGCGACGGCCCGCGCCGACCGCCACGGCCGATCTGACCGATCCTCCGTCGCGTCGGGCCGCCTGGCCCAGCCGCATGATCTGTCAGCCAATCAACGGGAACACTCTATGACCGTCCTCCTTCCAACGCCGCAGCGCGTCTGGACCGTGCTTGCCATCTTTGCCGCCACGCTCGTCTGGGCAAGTGCGGCGCTGGCACATGCCGTCACCCTTGGCGACAAGGGCTACATCCAGGAAATCACCGGACCGCACTTTCTGCCCTTTCTCTATCTGGGCGCGAAGCACATGGTCACGGGCTATGACCACATCCTCTTCCTCTTTGGCGTGATCTTCTTCCTTTATGGCATGCGAGAGATCGGTCTTTACGTCACCCTTTTCGCCATCGGCCATTCCACGACGATGATCCTCGGCGTCTGGTTCGACTTCGGCATCAACGCCTATATCATCGACGCAATCATCGGCTTTTCGGTGATCTACAAGGCGCTCGACAACCTCGGGGCTTTCCGCCTGTGGTTCGGGGTTCAGCCCGACACACGTGTGGCGACGCTGGTTTTCGGGTTTTTGCACGGCTTCGGGCTGGCATCGAAGATCATTGAATACGACATCTCTCCTGACGGGCTGCTGGTGAACCTGATCGCCTTCAACCTGGGCGTGGAGATCGGTCAGCTCACCGCGCTCGCGCTTATCCTGCTGTTCATGCGGCAGTGGCGCGCGTCGCCGTCCTTTGGCCGTCAGGCCTATACCGCAAACGTCATCATGATCGGCCTTGGGGCCTACCTGATGGGCTTCCAGCTCATCGGTCTGGCACTGGCATGAGAGGGATAGTTCAATGAACACCAGACAAGACACACCCCGCGCACCGCATCGCGCCGAACGCCCCGCCACCCACGACGCCGCAGGCCATATCCGCGCGGTCGAGGCGACGCCGGGCGGCCTGATCCGGTCAACCCTCATCGCAGGCGGGATGGCGGCAGCCATGCTGGGTGTGGTGTACCTGCCCGCAGAATACGGGATCGATCCGACCGGCTTTGGCGCCGTCCTTGGACTGACTGAGATGGGCCAGATCAAGCAGCAACTCTATGCCGAGGCCGAAGCAGACGAGGCCGCCGCCGCATCCGCGCCGGTGACGCTCGACCCCGGCACGCTAGCCCGGCTCGACCGGATCGAGTCGCAACTCGCGACCATCAGCGCTGTGATCGGTGCACCGGCCGCACTGACCGAGGCACCGGCGGAACAGGTGACCGCCGCAGACCCCGCCCCTGAACCAGCGCCGGAACCTGCCCCTGCCCCGGCTTCTGCGCCCGAAGAGACGGCCGCGCCTGCCGCCGCCGAAACGGCAGCCGCGGTAGATGCGGCAGTCGCCGAGGCAACCTTGGGGTGGCGTGACGAAGTCAGCTACACCCTCGCCCCCGGCGAAGGGATCGAGGTGAAGCTTGCCATGCAGGAAGGCCAGACTGCCCGCTTCGAATGGACGGCGAATGGATCGGTCGTGAATTACGATACCCATGGCGACGGTGGCGGCCAGAAGGTCACCTACGAACAGGGCCGCGCCGTGCCGGAACAGGCAGGCGAGCTCACGGCCGCCTTCACGGGCAACCATGGCTGGTTCTGGCGCAACAGGACGGAAGCCCCGGTCACGGTCACGCTCAGGACCGCGGGGGACTATGCCGAACTGAGGGCCCCGTGACGGAACCCATCCGGCGGCCCAAAGGGGCCGCCGGAACCGGGCAGATAGAGTGCAAGCGCACAGTGTATCTGGTGCCGGACAATCAGCACCAGCATGGGCCGCGCATATCTTCGACCACGGACTGTGCCAGACGAGAGGAGGCGAGTCAGGCCGTAAACATCGCCTCGCGATCCCAATGCCGCAGGTCGCGGCAGGCGGCGGCAAAGGCCGTTGCGGATGCGTCATCCGTCAGGTGATGGATGGCGGGATCCTTTGCACCCGCCAGACCGCAAACTTCGATCAACGCCGAGGCGGATTCCGACAGACCGATGAACTTGCAATGCACATTCGCGTCCTTGAGGAAATCGATGGCCGCAGGATTTGTGGCGAGGCTGTCCACCCCGGGCAGAATGGCAATCGCATCGAAAAGCGCCGACGGCGCCCCGCCGATCTGATCCGTCACGACATGCAGATTGTCATTGCTGCACATCACGCCCCCAATGCGCGGCGCGATGATCCGCACCAGACCACCCTCTGCGTCTACGGCCTTTTCCAGCGCTGCCAGCAACGCGCCGTCAAACCCGTCTGAGATCATCACCCCCATCATCCGCCCCTTGAAACTTGCGGGCGGGTTCAACTGGATGCTCAGTGCAGGCGACGCCTTCAGGTCCATCCGCGTCGGGCGTGCGGCCGGTGCGGCCTGGGGCATGTCGCTGATCCCCAGCCTGTCGGCCACGTTTTGCGACAGATCATCATCGATGTTCATCAGATGCGCCACGATCCGCTTGCGGATCGCAGGCTCCACACATTTCGACAATTCGAATACCAGCGCCGACAGGATGTGGTCCTGTTCCGATGGCGTCTGGCTGATGTAGAACTGCCGCGCCTGGCTATAGTGATCGTCAAAGCTTTCAGGCCGCAAACGCGCCTTTTCGCCGCTCACCGGGGCGCGATAGCTGACATAGCCCTCAAGCGGATGCGCGCGTGGCCCCTCGCCCCACCCATTCGGCTCATAGTTCACACGGCCCTTGCGGTTCGCGGTCTGCATATGGCCGTCCTGCTGGTAGTTGCTCACCGGGCACCCTTTGGGCGCATTGATCGGCAACTTGGTGAAATTCGGGCTGCCAAGACGTTTCAACTGGGTATCCAGATAAGAGAAGTTCCGCCCCTGTAGCAGCGGATCATCCGAAAAATCTATGCCCGGAATGACGTTGCCGGTGCAGAAGGCCACCTGTTCCGTCTCGGCAAAGAAGTTGTCCACCGCGCGGTCCAGCCGCATCGTGCCGATGATTTCGACCGGGCACGCTTCTTCGGGGATAAGCTTGGTCGGATCCAGCACATCGAAATCGAACCCGTCGGCAAATTCCTGATCGAACAACTGCACGCCCAGATCCCATTCCGGGAAATCCCCCCGGTCGATGGCATCCCACAGGTCGCGGCGGTGACGGTCAGGGTCGGCGCCATTGCTCTTGACGGCCTCATCCCAGACAACCGATTGCATCCCCATGCGCGGCTTCCAGTGGAATTTGACAAAGGTCGAAATCCCGTCTGCCGTGACGAAGCGGAAGGTGTGCACACCAAAGCCTTCAATCGTGGTAAAGGATCGTGGGATTGTTCGATCCGACATCTGCCACATGACCGTGTGCATCGATTCCGGCGTAAGCGAGATGTAATCCCAGAAATTGTCATGCGCCGATTGCGCCTGCGGAAATTCGCGATCCGGTGCTGGCTTCAACGCGTGGACCAGATCGGGAAACTTGATCGCATCCTGGATGAAAAAGACCGGGATGTTGTTCCCGACCAGATCCCAGTTTCCTGCATCCGTATAGAACTTCACGGCAAATCCCCGCACGTCGCGCGGCAGATCGGGCGATCCTTTGCTTCCGGCAACGGTCGAGAAACGGACAAAGACATCGGTCGTCTTGCCAACAGCCACAAAGGGCGCAGCCTGTGTGATATCGCCCATCGCACGGGTGCAGGTAAAGGTGCCATGCGCCCCATAGCCACGGGCGTGAACCACCCGTTCGGGAATGCGTTCGTGGTCAAAATGAAAGATCTTTTCCCGAAGCGCGAAGTCTTCCAGCAAGACAGGCCCGCGCGGTGCGGCGCGAAGCGAATTCTGGTTATCTGCGATCACCACGCCCTGCGCGGTTGTCAGACGCTCTGCCCCGTCGGCGGCGTGCTGATGCACCTCGCCGCCGGATTCGATCTCGGAAATCAGTTCATTCAGGTCCGCAGTCTGCTTCGGGATGTCGGTCATGAAAGTTTCTTTATGGTCGTTCGGTTACGTCCAGCATCGGCCAAGGCCCAGCCGATCGGCTATCGTCGCGGCGGTCTTGCGCCGGGGCATTGCTGCATTCTCATTTCAACAACGGCGATGGCGGGCAAAGGTTCCGGATCAAACAGCGCGCAATCGCTTCGCTGCCATTGCGTCCCTTGGGACGGGACGGTCATGTGAAACCGATCATGTGATCGGTCTGGAACTCGGGGGCGATGGCCTTTGGAGTTCGCCTCTTCAAGCGCCGTTGTCTTGTTCGGAGCGAAGGAAGCGCAGTGCAAACGCCCGCTTGGACCACTGGTTCCGGACAGCCGGCGCAGAAGGGTTATGACGCTGCGGAACACTGTCACACTGTCCAGGAACGGGAACGGACCGGCAAATATGGACGTTGCTACCCCGTTGGGTGAACAAGCGGTCGGCTGTCGATGCGCCCCTCGCCCACGGAGGACACTTGAATGAAATCCCTTCTTTCAACAACCGCCGTCGTCGTCGCGCTTGGCTTTCCGGCCCTGTCGTTTGCACAGACGTCCGATGCAACCACCGCTACTGATACGCAGGTTTCCGAATTTCCAGGCTTCCTTGCCGCTCGTGGCCAATCAGATGTCTTTGCCTCTGAACTGATGGGGCATGATGTCTATGCCCGCAGAACGCCGGCAGAAACTGCGGTCGAAGATGGTTCACAGGACATGACCATGATGTCAGCCGGCGAGCTCGACGAAATGGATAATATCGGCCAGATCAATGAAATCGTGCTGTCGAGCGATGGTCAGGTTCGCGCCCTCGTCATCGGCGTCGGTGGCTTTCTGGGTGTCGGCGAACAAGACGTTGCCGTGACGATGGATCAGGTCACCTTCGCCTCGGATCCGGACAACCGGGATGAGATGTATGTCGTGGTCAACACCGGCGCCGACATGCTCAAAACCTCGCCGCCCTACGAACGCGCGGCGATGAACAGCGACGGGATGGATGCCACCGCGGGCGATACGACAGCCCAGACGGCTGCAGACACCACGACCGAAACTGCAATGGACGGCACGCAGACCGATCGCACTCCTTTTGTCGCCCCAACGATCGAACGTGACGGTTACAACGCCGTCGCAGTGACCGAAGTGACCTCTGAAATGCTGGTCGGCAAAGAAGTCTATGGGGTTGAAGACAACTCTGTCGGCACCATCGACGACCTGATCCTTGATGACAGCGGTGCGATCACCAATGTGATCATCGACTTCGGTGGCTTTCTGGGCATGGGCACCAGCCAGGTGAGCGTCGGCTATGATGAACTGACAATCCTTGCCGACGAGGGCCGCTCTGACGTCCGCGTCTATGTCGATGCCACCAAAGAGCAGGTTCAGGCGCAGCCGCAATACCGCGCGACCAACTGATCCACTGAACCGCTGTGAAGAAAGGGGCCATGCAATCCGTTGCGTGGCCCTTCGGTGTTGACTGCTATCGTGAATGGAACTTCGCCAGCTTTGGAAACGCCGATCAAGACAGGGTCACGCGCTAGGGTCAGGAAAGGACCCATTGACCTGCCTGAACATACCGCTGCTGCGTGACTTGACGTTGCTCTCAAATCTTCTCCAGCTTGAGCGAGACGCAGGACTCTAACCCCAGATGGAGGAAAAATCCCGTGGCAGGTCAGGTCAAGCCCAGAACGCCAAAGGCCCAGCGTTAGCTGGGCCTTTTGGCAGTTCGGTGAAGTTGGTTGCGGGGGCAGGATTTGAACCTGCGGCCTTCAGGTTATGAGCCTGACGAGCTACCGGGCTGCTCCACCCCGCGTCCGTTGTGGTCCCGAGGGCTT
>CALRPT020000011.1:0-149358 GCA_943370085.1 Variovorax paradoxus
CGCACCCCCCCGGCTCCTTACAATTCCAGCATCACCACCGGCCAGAGCGAGGCGACCAGCAGCCCCGCCATCGTCCAGTTGAACAGACGCAGCCGCCCCGGCCCTTCCAGCCATCGCCGCAACGCCTGCCCCGCCGCCGCCCAAACCGCGACCGAGGGCAGGTTCACCAGCGCAAACACCCCCGCCACCGCCGCATAGGCCGCAACCGAAGGCTCTGGCACATAGGCCGCCACCGCGCCCAGCGCCATGGCCCAGGCCTTCGGGTTCACCCATTGAAACGCCGCCGCCTGCAGGAATGTCATCGGCCGCCCTCCGGCCTTGCCTTCCCCGGGCGCACCGGACCGCGCGATCTTCCACGCCAGCCACAGCATATATCCCACCGCTGCCACCTTCAGCACGGTCAGCGCCCATGGCACCGCCACAAACACACCTGCCACCCCCAGCCCCACCAGAAACACCATCACTGCATGGCCGATGGAAATGCCCAACATATGCGGCACCGTCCGCCGCAGCCCGAAATTCACCCCCGAAGCCAGCAGCATCATGTTGTTCGGCCCCGGCGTGACCGAGGTGACAAAGGCGAAACCCAAGAGGGCAAGGAAAAGATCATGTGTCATGGGGCAATCCCTAACACCCAAACCGCGCTTGAGGATTGCAAATGCGGCGCTTAAGACGCATCTTTCGCAACAAATGACGAAGATAGATGACATAAACGCCCGCATATTGCGTGAACTGCGCCGCGATGGCCGGATCAGCAACCTGATCCTTGCCGAACGCGTGGGCCTGTCGCCCTCTGCTTGCCTCCGCCGCGTGCAAGAGATGGAACGCTCCGGCCTCATCAAGGGCTACCGCGCCGTGCTCGATCCCGCCCAGCTTGGCATCGGCTTCACGGCCTATGTCACCGTGGGCCTGAACACCCACACCAAAGCCAGCCAGGAGGCGTTCGAACGCGCCGTCGCCCGCGCCCCGCAGGTGACCGAATGCCACAACATCACCGGTACGGTGGAATACCTCCTGCGCGTCGAATGCGCCGATCTGGCGGCCTACAAGTTCTGGCACACCGATGTGCTGGGCACCCTGCCACAGGTGCAATCCATCACCACCTTCGTCGTGATGGACAGCCCCAAGGACGACCGCGCCTGAGGGCAAGGGTTTCGTAATCTCCGCAGCCCACTCTGGCCCGTCAGAAGCGCCGCATTTCTACGCGGCACCGGAACCCCATGTGCAACCACGCACCATTAACCACGATCACAGCGCGTGCTCTGCCGAAATTTGTATGCACACTTTGCTGCACAGTGTGGCACACACAAAGCTGCACATCATATTCCGCCCAACAAATTGAATTTATTTGGAAAAAACGCCGTCCATCGCTGGAAATCCCTTCACCTCGATCGGATTTCCCGACGGATCACGAAAGAACATCGTCCATTGCTCGCCCGGCTCGCCCTGAAACCGCACCTGCGGCTCCAGCACGAAATCCACCCCCGCCGCCCGCACCCGCGCCGCCAATGCCTGCCAATCCGGCAGATGCAGCACCAACCCGAAATGCGGCATCGGCACCATCTTCTCACCCACCCGCCCCGTCGCGGCATTGGGGAATGGCTCGCCCAGATGCAGGCTCAACTGATGTCCAAAGAAATCGAAATCCACCCAGGTCGGGGCCGACCGGCCCTCGGCACAGCCCAGCACACCCCCATAAAATCCACGCGCGGCCTCCAGATCATGCACATGGATCGCCAGATGAAAGGGCGTCAGCATCGGTCTTTCTCCCGTCATTCCTCAGCGGCAAGGATCATCCTTCCCCACGCACCCGGCAAGGCGCAAAATCCTTTCCCTCAAACCTTTGGAAAAGCGCCCCAATCCTCTCTTCTTCTGCCGCCCCCTTCACAGCCCGCCGCCCATCCCGTAACCTCGCGCCCGTCACAACCCTTGGGAGGGGATCGCCATGTCTGATGACCGCAAGCTTGCCTTTGAAACGCTCCAGATTCACGCGGGCGCTGAACCCGATCCCGCCACGGGCGCGCGGCAGGTGCCGATCTACCAGACCACCGCCTATGTCTTCCGCGATGCCGACCACGCGGCAAAGCTCTTCAACCTGCAAGAGGTGGGCTATATCTATTCCCGCCTGACCAACCCCACCGTCTCCGCGCTCGCCAACCGTGTCTGCGCGCTGGAAGGCGGGGCCGGGGCGATCTGCTGCTCCTCGGGCCATGCCGCGCAGATCATGGCGCTGTTCCCGCTGATGGGGCCGGGGCTGAACATCATCGCCTCCACGCGCCTCTATGGCGGCACGATGACCCAGTTCAGCCAGACGATCAAACGCTTCGGCTGGTCGGCCAAGTTCGTCGATTTCGACGATCTGGCGGCGCTCGAGGCAGCGGTGGACGACAACACCCGCGCCATCTTCTGCGAATCCATCGCCAATCCGGGCGGCTATATCACCGATCTCGATGCCGTCGCCAAAGTGGCCGACAAGGTCGGTCTGCCGCTCATCGTCGACAACACCTCCGCCACCCCCTACCTCTGCCGCCCCATCGAACATGGGGCCACGCTGGTGGTCCATTCGGCCACCAAATACCTCACCGGCAATGGCACGGTGACGGGCGGCGTGGTGGTGGATTCGGGCAAGTTCGACTGGTCCAAATCCGGCAAGTTCCCCTCGCTCTCGGAACCCGAACCTGCCTATCACGGGCTGGCCTTCCACCCCGCCTTGGGCGCGATGGCCTTCACCTTCCACTCCATCGCCGTGGGCCTGCGCGACCTTGGCATGACGATGAACCCGCAGGGCGCGCATTACACGCTGATGGGGATCGAAACCCTGTCGCTGCGGATGGACCGGCATGTGGAAAACGCCCGCAAGGTGGCCGAATGGCTGGAGAAAGACCCCCGCATCGACTATGTCACCTATGCCGGGCTTCCCTCATCCCCCTACAACCACCGCGTCGCGCGCATCTGCCCCAAAGGGGCTGGCGCGCTGTTCACCTTCGCGGTCAAGGGCGGCTATGACGCCTGCGTCAAACTGATCGACAATGTGAAACTGTTCAGCCACGTCGCCAACCTCGGCGATACCCGGTCGCTGATCATCCATTCGGCCAGCACCACCCACCGCCAGTTGACCGAGGAACAGCAGATCAAATCCGGCGCCGCGCCGAATGTGGTGCGCGTCTCCATCGGCATCGAACATGCCGATGACATCATCGCCGATCTCGATCAGGCCCTTGCCAAGGCAACCGCCTGATCCAGAACGCAAAAGGGGCGCCCCACGGCGCCCCTTTCCACATCACGGCCGCCCAATCAGGGCTGCTCGATCTCCCAGGTGATGGTGACATTCGCCGTCACCCCCACCTCGCCGCCCTGCACCGGCACCGGCGCATCGGCCATCGCGGCCTCCATCCGGTACATCGGCACGGGCTGCGACATCCCCGCCTCATTGATCGACACGATCTTCCCAAGGCTCGCCCCCGCCGCCGTCACCAGCAAATCGGCCCGCGCCCGCGCCTTGGCCACCGCCGCCTTGCGCGCCTCATCCATCGCGGGGTCCGGTTCCGCCAGCCCGAAGCTGATCCCGTTCAGCGTATTGGCCCCGTCCGTGATCGCCGCATCCAGCACGCCGCCCAGCTTGGCCAGATCGCGCACCCGGATCGACAGGATGTTCGATGCCACATAGCCCTGAATGACCGGCATCGAACTGCCATCGCTGTTCGACCAGTTGGGGTTCAGGTTCAGCGTCGATGTCTGGATGTCCCGATCCTCGATCCCCGCCGCCTTGACACGCTCCAGCACCGCTGTCAGCGCCTCGGTATTGGCCGCCATCGCCGCCGCCGCCGTCTCGCCCTGCGTCGTCACACCGAGGCTGACCGTGGCCAGATCCGGGGCCGCCGTCACCACACCCTCACCCGTCACGGTGATGGTGGCGGGGGCGATATGGTCATCGGCCAAGGCCAGTGTCGGGGCCAGACCCGGCACCATCAGCGCCGTGGAAAGCAGAACTGCCGAAAGAACGCGCATGGGGGAAACTCCTGTAAGGCGACGCCCGTCTTTTCCACCCGCCACCCTTCTGCGGCAAGTCAGATAAGCGTGTAGTCTCCTTCCCTTCGGCAAAAACCTGCTGTAGGACGTTACGCACTCCCGCCTTGCATTCCCGCTGTCCCGGAAGCTGTGCTAGACCCGCCCCATGAAGCCGAACTTCGCCCTGAACTTCACCGATGACAGCATCACGCTGCTGCACCGCACCAAGCGTGGCTGGGCAGAGGTGGGCCGCACCGCATTCGACGTGGATGATCTGCCCGCCGCCATGGCCGAGCTTAAGGCCAAGGCCGAGGCTTTGGCCCCGAACGGCATCACGACAAAGCTCGTCATTCCCAATTCGCAGATCAAGTATCTGACGATCCCCGCCCCCGGCCCCGACGCGAGCAGCCGCAAGGCGCAGATCGCTGCCGGGCTGGAAGGGCAAACCCCCTATGACGTGGCCGATCTGGTTTGGGATCACACTGGCAAGGGCGACAGCGTGCAAGTGGCCGTCCTCGCCCGCGAAACGCTGGACGAGGCCGAGGGCTTCGCCGCCGCCAACGGCTTCAACCCGGTCTCCTTTGTGGCCATCCCGCTGGATGCCAGCTTTGGAACGGAACCCTTCTTCGGCCAGACCAGCTTTTCCCAATCCGTCCTGAAGGACGGCCAGAAGGTCGACCGCGACGCCGATCCGATCCAACTGCCGGATGCCGAACCCGCGCCGGAACCCGAACCGGCACCGACGCCCGAACCTCAGCCCGAACCCGAACCGCTGCCGATCCCGGAACCGGTGCCAGAGCCGGCACCCGATGTCGTGCCTCAGCCGCTTCCCGAAAAGGACCCGGTCCCGGCACCGGAAGACGCGCCACTGGCCGATCCGATACCTGAACCCGAACCTGTTGGTATTCCGGCAGGGATCGACGAAAGCCCCGACCTCTTCCCGATGGAACTGCCGCCCCTGCCGGATGATCCCGGCATGGACCAGCCCTATATGTCTGCCGCTCCGGCTGCATCGTTCGACGACGAACTCGCCCTTGCCACTCAATCCGCACCCGCGCGGACCGAGACGCCCGTCGATCCGGCGGCCATTGCTGCCACGCTCAGTGCAGGCGATCCGCCCGCCACCGCATCGGTTCTGGACAATTCCATCCCCGATCTGGACGAAGCGCCGATGGCGATCGATGTCGGCGACGATGCCGTTGATCCGCCATCTGCCGCCGAACGCCGCCTGATCACCGATCCGGCGGTCGAGGATGATCTGCCGCCCATGCCATCCGGCGCGGCGCTTTCTGCCTATTCCAACCGTCCGCTGAACAGCGACGCGCCCGCGCCCCGCCCCGCGCCCGTCGTGGCCGAGGCAGACCGCCCCGCCCCGCGCGGCGGCGTGAAACCCGCGGCAGAGAGGCCTGCATCGGCGCGCCCGGTGCCGAAGTTCAGCTATGAAACACCTGGCGAAAAGCCCCCCACCCCCGCCACCAAGGCGCTGCGCGGGGTGACCGCGCTTGTCACCGCGCCCTCCATTCCCGGCGGGCGCAAGGCCAAGGTCTCGCCCCCCGCTACGGCGGCAAGCAATGCGGTGGCAAGCGCCGCCGCTGCCGCTGCTGGGGCCACCTCGAAAACTGGCGAACCCGCCCGCCGTCCTGCCGGGTTGGGCAGCCGCCCGATACCCGTGCGCGGCAAGCCCCGCCATCTGGGCCTGATCCTGACCGGCCTGCTGTTGATCATGCTCGCCCTCGCCGCCGGGCTGTCTTCATTCTATGTCAGCTGGACGCAAAGTGACGAGGCAGCGCCCATCGAAACCGCTGCGGCACCAGAGGCGACAGCGCCTGACGCCGCCGATCTGCCCGCCCCGGAAGACGAGATGCTGGCCGATCTGCAGGATCCCGCCGATCTTGTCCCGCAAGCACCGGTCGCCGAGGCCGCCCCCGCAGATGGCGTGGTGATGACGGCCGAAGACCCCAACGCCGCGGCGACTGCCGAACCCGCCCCGTCCCCCGCCACGGTCATCGCAGGCGATCCGGCCCCCGCCAATGCCCCTGCGAACGAAGCGCAGGATGAGATCTTCCTCTCCGGCTCCGACACGCCCCCCGCTCCGGTCGATGCCGCAGCCCTGCCTGCCCCGACCGCGCGCGCAGACGCGGCACCCTTGCCGCAGCAACCGCCCCCACCCTTTGGCACGGTCTATCAGTTTGATGAAAACGGCCTAATCCGACCCACGCCCGAAGGGATCACCACCCCAGAGGGTGTTTTGCTTTTTGCAGGCAGCCCGGCCCGCCTGCCGCCCAGCCGGCCAGAGTCGATCACAGCCGCCGCTCGCGCCGCCGAACAGGCGGCCACCCCGGCGTCCGCACCCGCCGCAGACCCTGCCGCCATCGCCGCCGAACCCGCCGTGATCGTCCCGTCTGATCCCGCGCTCGCCGCTGCGCGCCCGCTGCCGCGTCCGGCAGATCTGGCCCCAGCCGCGGCGGAAACCGTGGTTGACGATGGCGCCTCGCTCGCCCCGGAAATCGACCCGCGCATCGCTACCATTCGTCCCGCCATCAGGCCCGAAAGCATCGTCGCCTCCGCCGTTGCCGCAGGGGCCATCGCGCCCACCACGGCCAGCGCCAATGGCAGCCTCGCCCTTATTGCCCCCGAAGGCACGGTCACGCCCATCGGGCTGACCATCTCGCGCCGCCCCGCCGCCCGTCCCGGCGACATGACCCGTGCGGTCGAAGCCGCTGTCGCCGCCGCCATCCGCCAGCCCGAGCCAGAGCCGCCCTCGGCCGAGGTCACCCCGGAGACGGAAGAAGAGCCGGAACTCGCCGCCGCTACAGCGCCGCGTATCCCTTCCACGGCGAATGTCGCCAAGCAGGCGACCATCCGCAACGCCATCAACCTGCGCGATCTGAACCTGATCGGCGTCTACGGCACCTCATCTGATCGCTATGCGCTGGTGCGCAACCCGAACGGCCGTTACGTCAAGGTCGAAGTCGGCGACCGGCTTGATGGTGGCCGCGTTGCCGCCATAACCGCGTCGGAACTGCGCTATGAAAAGCGTGGCCGCATGGTCGTGCTGGCCCTTCCCAACAGTTAAGGTCGTCAGCGCCCAAAGCTGGTTGCAGCCGCGCGCCGGTTCGGATGATGATGCCGCAAGACAGGGCCCGGAACGGGCGGCATAAGGGGCGGTATGGAAGGGTTCCTTCTCGAAGCCAGCATCTATCTGGGCGCGGCGATCCTTGTCGTCCCGCTTGCGATGCGCCTTGGCCTGGGATCCGTGCTGGGCTATCTGGCGGCAGGGATTCTGGTCGGACCGGTCTTTGGCATTGCCGGGGCAGATACCGCCGATCTGCAGCATTTTGCCGAATTCGGTGTGGTGCTGATGCTGTTCCTGATCGGTCTGGAACTGGAACCCCGCACGCTCTGGGATATGCGTGACCGCCTGATCGGGATGGGCGGCGCGCAGGTGGTGCTGACAACCGCAGCCATCGCGCTTCTGGCCTATACCCTTGGACTGGCCTGGCAAGTGGCGCTGACGCTGGGGCTGATCCTGTCGCTGTCCTCCACCGCGATCGTGCTGCAAACACTGAACGAAAAGGCGCTGATGCGCACCGCAGGGGGGCGGGCCTCGTTTTCGGTGCTGCTCACGCAGGACATCGCCGTCATCCCGATGCTGGCCTTCCTGCCGCTGCTGGCGCTTCCGGCCATCCTTGGCCCCACGGCCGACCTCTACGGCATCACCAACAGCGCCGAAGAGGCCGCCCATGGGGCCGAAAACGCGGCAGAGCCTCTGCTGACGCTGGTGGAACAATTGCCGGGCTGGGCCACCACCCTGCTGACCCTTGCCATCGTCGGCAGCATCGTGCTGGCGGGAAACTTCCTGTCGCGCCCGGTCTTCCGCTTTGTCCACGCCGCCAGACTGCCGGAAATGTCGACCTTCTTTTCGCTGCTGATCGTTCTGGGTATCGCCTTCCTGATGATGCTGGTCGGCCTTTCGCCCGCGCTTGGCACCTTTGTCGCAGGGGTCGTGCTGGCCAACTCGGAATTCCGCCATCAGATCGAGGCCGATATCAAACCCTTCAAGGGCCTGCTGCTGGGCCTGTTCTTCATGACGGTGGGTATCGGCATCGACACGCGCCAACTGTTCGGCCAACCCGTCACGATCCTGTCGCTGACCCTTGCGCTGATCGCGGTCAAGGCCGCTGTCCTGTTCCTGATCGCCATTGCCTTCAAACTGCGCGGCCATGATCGCTGGCTCTTCACCCTCGGCCTCGCGCAGGCGGGCGAATTCGGCTTTGTCCTGATCAGCTTTGCCCGCCAGCAGGGCATCCTGTCCCTCGCCCAAGGACAGACCGCGTTGCTGGTCGTCAGCCTGTCGATGCTGCTGACGCCGGCCCTGTTCATTACCTATGAACGCCTCGCCCGCCGCATGCGCACCCGCACCCCGGACCGCGCGCCCGATCTGATCGATGAGAAAGGCCGCGTCATCATTGCTGGCATCGGGCGCTTTGGTCAGGTGGTGAACCGGCTTGTCCGCATGTCGGGCCTGTCGACCGTCGTGCTGGATTCCGACATGGCCACAATCGAAACCATGCGTCGCTTTGGCGTGAAGGGCTTTTTCGGCGATCCGTCAAACCCAGCCCTTCTTGAGGCCGCCGGTCTGGCCGAGGCGGCCATTCTGGTCGTCGCCGTGGATGACCGCGAAAACACCAACCGCATCGTCCGCTATGCCCGAGGCCAACGCCCCGATCTGCACATCGTCGCCCGCGCCCGCGACCGCGTGCATGTCTATGAACTCTATCAGGCCGGGGCCAATGACATCGTCCGCGAAACCTTTGACTCATCCATCCGCGCGGGCCGCTATGTGCTGGAAAACATGGGGTTCACGGAATACGAAGCGGCCAAGCTGTCACAGACCTATTTCAAGGTGGACCGCGCCGCGATGCGCGATCTGGCCAGCCTCTGGGTGCCCGGCCAGCCCGTGCATATGAACGATGCCTATATCGAACGGGCCAAGCAGCTTGACCGCGATCTTGAGACCGCCCTGATCGACGAGCTTTATGAGACCCGCCCGATGGAGGGCGAGGATGTCCCCGCCCCCTTCACCGACGTGGCCGAGGAAGACGCCCTCGCCGAACCGACCCCGCGCCCGGAAACGGCCTAGGCCCCCGACACACCCGCCTCGGCGAAGGTGGCCATCCCCGAATGGCAGGCCAGCGCGCCCTTGACCACACCCAGCGCCAGCGCCGCGCCCGACCCTTCGCCCAGCCGCAGCCCAAGGTTCAAGAGCGGCTCCTTGCCCAAAGCCGTCAAAAGCCGCCCATGCCCGCCCTCGGCGCTGACATGCCCGGCAAGGCAATGGTCCAATGCGCCGGGCACCGTCTTCTCCAGCACCGCCGCCGAAGCCGTGCAGATGAACCCGTCCAGCACCACCGGCACCCGTTCCATGCGTGCCCGCGCGATGGCCCCGGCCATTGCTGCAAGTTCGCGCCCGCCCAGACAGCGCAGCACCTCCAGCGGATCGCCCAGAGCCGCCCCATGCAGCGCCAGCCCCCGCGCCACGGCATCGGCCTTGCGCGCCAGCCCGGCATCATCCACGCCCGTGCCCCGACCCACCCATCCCGCCGGATCGCCGCCAAACAGCGCCGCCGCCAGTGCCGCTGCCGATGTCGTGTTGCCGATCCCCATCTCGCCCGTCACCAGCACATCCGCCGCCGGGTCCACCGCCGCCCAACCGCAAGCCAGCGCCGCCACCACCTCATCCTCGCTCATCGCGGGGCCAGTGGTGAAATCCACCGTGGGTCGGTCCAGATCAAGCGCATGGACCGCCATTTCCGCCCCAAAGGCCCGGCTCAACTGGTTGATCGCCGCGCCGCCATGCTGGAAATTGGCCACCATCTGCACGGTCACCTCGGCCGGAAAGGCCGAAATCCCCTGCGCCACAACCCCATGATTCCCCGCAAAGATCAGCACCTGCGGCCCGTCGCAGCGCGGCTTCTCCACGCCTTGCCACCCCGCGAACCAGACGGCCAGATCCTCCAGCCGCCCCAAAGCCCCCGGCGGTTTGGTCAATTGCCCATTGCGCGCAGCGGCCGCGTCACGGGCCTTGGCATCGGGTGCGGGCAGGTCTGCCAACAGGGCACGGAACTGGGACAGCGAGGCAAAGGGAATGGTCATCAAGTGCTCTTTCATTGCAGGTCACGCAGCAACTGGCTACCGAAGGGCGCAGCCCTTGGCCAGACGGGAAAGGACATAGCGATGACCAACCGCGACAATGCGCCCCTGATCCGCGCCGATCTGATATCGGCCTTCGGCCTGCTCACCCGCCTGCCCTTGCCATCCGGCGCAGTCACTCCCTCACCGCGCGCCGCCTGGGCCTGGCCGGTGGTCGGGGCCTGCATCGGCGCGCTTGCCGCCGCTGCGGCAAGCGCTGCCCTGACACTGTCCATGCCCGCGGGTGTGGCAGCCGCGATTGCCCTTGCCACGGCGGCCTTTCTGACCGGCGGCCTGCATGAAGACGGGCTTGCCGACACCGCCGATGGGCTGTTCGGCGGCTGGACGCGCGAAAGACGGCTGGAGATCATGAAGGACAGCCGGATCGGCAGCTATGGCATGCTTGCCCTGCTGCTTGTCACGCTGATGCGCTGGTCGGCGGTCACGGCCCTGATTGCGGCGGGGCAGCACTGGGCAGGCCTGATTGCCGCCGGTGCCCTGTCGCGCGCCCCCATGGCCGTGCTGATCGCCGCCCTGCCCAATGCGCGCGGCACGGGCCTGTCGCATAGCACTGGCGTGCCCTCCGGCGGGGCCGTCGCCGCCGCACTGTTCATCGCCGCTCTGTTCGCCATGCTCTGCACGGGCGGTGGGATCCTTGGCATGGCCGCCCTCGCTGCGGTCATGACCTTCGCCCTCGCCCGCCTCGCCCGCAAGCGCATCGGCGGCCAAACGGGCGACATCCTCGGCGCATCCCAGCAGCTGGCCGAAGCAGCGGCGCTTGCCATGGCAGCCGCCCACTTCAGCTGAACCTGCGGTTTCACCTTGGCCCAAATACCCAAAGCCGGTGGCCATCAAGCACGGCGGCGAGATCATGGCGACGGGGGGGTCAGGGGGGCTGTTGCCCCCCCTGCCGCTCAAAAAGGAAAGGGCCACACGGTTTCCCGCATGGCCCCTTAAATCTCATGGAACGCTCAATCAGGCGGCGCGGCTGACCAGCACGTCATCGACCTTCTTCTGCGCACCGGCCTCATCGACACCCGAAACGGCGGCGACTTCGCGGGTCAGGCGTTCAAGGGCCGCTTCATAAAGCTGACGCTCGGAATAGCTCTGCTCGCGCTGGTCGTCGGTGCGATACAGGTCACGCACGACCTCGGCGATCGACAGCAGGTCGCCCGAGTTGATCTTCTGTTCATATTCCTGTGCCCGGCGCGACCACATGGCGCGCTTCACGCGGGCCTTGCCCTTCAGCGTGTCCAGCGCCTTGGTCACGATATCGGGCGAGGAAAGCTGGCGCATCCCGATTTCGGTCGCCTTGTGCGTCGGCACGCGCAGGGTCATCTTGTCCTTCTCGAAGGAGATGACGAACAGCTCCAGATGGAGCCCTGCGATTTCCTGTTCCTCGATGGAAATGATCCGGCCCACGCCATGCGCAGGGTAGACAACGAATTCGTTGGGGCGGAATTCGGGCTTCTTGGTCTTGGTCATTCAGACGAATCCTCGATGGGACGACCTGCCTCATGCGACAAAAAGATGATCCGTGCCCACGAAGGCCACGGCGATCCGGTCCAATTGTCACAGAAAGACCCCGCTCAGGCGAGCAGCGCTGAGCCAGGTGTCAGGCTTCCGTGTGGTTTGTAACGGATTCTATACCACAGAATCACCCCGATTCCAACAACGGCGAAGGGGCTATCCGTGGGCAAATACCCGCAATTCGGGCAGAAATCCGGCGTCATGCCGAATCAGCATGTCCGATCTTCGGAATCGGACTGCCGCCGGTAGGACGTTTCCGGCTCAGTTTCCCTCGCCCGGCGCTTCCGAGAAGTACTTCTCCAATTTGCCGGTTTCGCCATCGCGGGCTTCAGCCTCGGGGAGCGGGTCCTTCTTGACCGTGATCACCGGCCACATCTCGGAATACTTGCGGTTGAAGGTCACCCAGGCGTCCATATCCGGTTCGGTATCCGGCCGGATCGCATCGGCGGGGCATTCCGGTTCGCACACGCCGCAATCGATGCATTCATCCGGGTGGATGACCAGCATGTTCTCGCCTTCGTAGAAGCAGTCCACCGGGCAGACTTCCACGCAGTCGGTGTATTTGCAGGCGATGCAGTTGTCGATCACGACATAGGTCACGGCGGTCTCCTAAAATCCCGGAAATCTGACTAGTTTGCTTTTCCGGATCATTCAAGCGGCTCCGGGTTATCCCCCGATCCGTCAAGATCGAGATAGAGCATCTGTGCCTCAGGGGCAGGCCCCCGCCGCAAGCCCAGTGCCAAGATTTTCACCAGCCGGATGCGTGCGCCTTGCGGGAAGGTCAGCACATCCCCCGCTGCGACCCCTGCCCCCGGCTTGCGCGTCGGTTGGCCGTTGATCCGCAAATGGCCGCTTTCGGCGACTTCGGCGGCAAGGGCGCGGCTCTTGAAGAACCGCGCCTGCCACAGCCATTTGTCCAGCCGAAGCGTTTCCCGCTCCGACCCGCCTCGCGCCCCGATGCGTTGCGCGCCGGGGCCTGCCAAATCAGGACTTGGTCTTCAATGCGGCCAGAACCGCAAAGGGGTTGTCCGGATCAATGGGCTTTTCGACCCGCGGCGGACGGGCCTCAAAGGCCTTGGCACCACCGGGCTTGTTGCCATCGCGCCGCTCGGGCTTGCCGCCCTTGCCCTTGTTGCCGCCCTTGTACCCGCCTTCGCGGCGTTCGCCCTGCGGCCTGTCCCCTTGCGGACGGTCGCCCTGCGGACGATCACCCTGTGGGCGGTCGCCTTTCGGCCGCTCGCCGCCCTCAGCCCGCTTGGGCCGATCCCCGCCCTGCGGACGCTCGGCACGGTTCGGGCGATCGCCCCCGCGTTCAGGCCGCTGGAAGCGGGGCTTGGGCGCCCAGCTGAAGCTATAAAAGGTTTCCATTTCGACTGGCGCCGCCTCGGCGTCGCCCTCAGCCACAGTTTCGGGCGGCGGTTCGACAGGGGGTGGGGCCAGCACGGATTCGCCTTCGGGGATGGGCGCGGTGGATACCGGCGCATCTGGAACAACAACAGGTTCGGCCACCTTGACCTTCACCCGTTCGGCCTTTTCGGCCTTGTAGCCCAGCCCCGTCATCAGATCGGCGAATTGTTCCAGCGTCATGCCGGTGATCGACAGCATGTCAGGCGTGGCCTCGAACCCGGCGCGGCTGTCCTTGGCGCGCAAGAGATCGGCCAGCCGTTCCAGCATGTCGATGCGGATCGCGCGTGTCCCGGCCGGGTGATAGCCCGACAGGGTGTAATGCTGCTTTGGCACTTCGGCGATATTCGGGATCGTCACCAAACCCGGCGGCGGGCTTTCGGGGAATTCGTCCAGCCCATTGGCAAGCGACCACAGCACCAGCCGCAGCCGGGTGGGTGCGGGCTTCAGCAACACCGGCAGAAACACCGTGAACTGCCCGAACCGAACGCCATGCTTGCGCAGCGCGCCGCGGGCTTCCTGATCCAGTTGCTTGACCTCTTCGCCCACCGCATCGCGCGGCAGCACGCCCAGCCCTTCGACAAGGCGGAAGGCAAAGCCACGGGCAAGCCCGGTCAGCGCCTCATCCCGGCTCATGGCGGCGAGCGGTTCGAACAGGGCTGCCACCTTGCGGTCGATGAAATGCTGCAGGCGGCGCTTCACCTTTTCGGCGACGTCAGGCCCGGCTTCCTCATCCACGAAACCCTCGACCGAGGGGCGCAGCGCCTCGGCGCCTTTCACCAGCTTGCCGACCGCCGTGGTTCCCCACATCAGCCCGCCTTGTTCGGTGAAATCCATCTCGGTATCCGGCGCGTTGTAGAACCGGTCTGCGCGCAGATGGAACTCTGGCCGCAGGGCCTGCACCGCAGCCTGCCGCAGCGTGCGCGCCTCATCGGGCGAGGCAGAGGCGTCTTGCCGGAAGCGGAACCCCTCCAGCTTGCCGACGAACTCGCCTTCGACCATCACTTCGCCCTTGTCATTCACCTCGGCCACGAGGGTCTCCTTCTGCTTCAACCGGCGAAGCAGGACACTGGTCCGCCGGTCAACAAATCGCTGCGTCAGACGTGCGTGCAGCGCATCCGACAGGCGGTCTTCTACAGCGCGAGTCTCGTCGCGCCAATGGCTTTCATCTTCGACCCAGCCGGTTCGTTGCGCCACATAGGTCCAGGTGCGGATATAGGCCAGCCGTTTCGAGATGGCGTCGATGTCGCCGTCCGTCTTGTCGATGCGGGAAACGGCGGTGGCGAGCCAGTCTGATGGCACCCGCCCAGATTTCAGAAAATCGAAAATTCGCGCCAGAAGCGATGCGTGTTCCATGGTCGAGGATGACCGGAAATCGGGCACCCGGCAGACATCCCAAAGAAGGCGCACGTCCTGCGGGGATTTCACCCGGTCGCGCACTTCGGGCATTTCCGACAGGGTCTTCAGCGCCACCACATCATCGGCATCCCGCGCCCGCGTCAGCCATTCGTTCGAGGTGGGCAATTCCAGTGACCGGACCAACCGTTCCACCGTGCCAAACTCCAGCCCGGCATTGCGCCAGTGCAGTTTCTTGATCGGCGAGAAGCGGTGGTTTTCGATGGCATCCACCATCTCATCGTCCAAAGGCCGCGCCTCGCCGGTGATGCCGAAGGTGCCGTTTTCGGTGTGCCGCCCGGCGCGACCGGCGATCTGCGCCAGTTCCTGCGGGAAGAGCGCCCGCATCCGGCGGCCGTCGAATTTCGCGGTGGAGGAAAAGGCGACGTGGCGGATATCGAGGTTCAGGCCCATGCCGATGGCATCGGTCGCCACCAGATAATCCACATCACCGTTCTGATAGAGCGCCACCTGCGCGTTCCGCGTGCGCGGCGAAAGCGCGCCCATGACCACCGCGCAGCCGCCCTTTTGGCGGCGGATCAATTCGGCGATGGCATAGACGTTTTCAACAGAAAAGCCCACGATGGCGCTGCGGGGCGGCATGCGGCTGATCTTTTTCGAACCTGACCAGGTCAGCGTCGACAGGCGGTCACGTTTGGTGAAGCTGACCCCCGGCACCAGTGCGGCAATTGCGCCGCGCATCGTGTCAGACCCCAGAAACAGGGTTTCATGCAGGCCGCGCGCGCGCAGCAGTCGGTCGGTGAAGACATGGCCGCGTTCCGGATCAGCGCAAAGCTGAATTTCGTCCACCGCCACGAAATCGGCCCCGATCTCCAGCGGCATCGCCTCGACCGTGCAGACCCAATACTGGGTGCGGTCGGGAACGATGCGTTCCTCGCCCGTCACCAGCGCCACGACCGATGGGCCGCGTTGGGCGACGATGCGATCATAGACCTCGCGCGCCAACAGGCGCAGCGGCAGGCCGATGACGCCCGTCCGATGCGCCAGCATCCGTTCGATCGCGTAATGGGTCTTGCCGGTGTTCGTCGGTCCGAGAACCGCCGCAACCCGTCCGGTCATGGCCATGATCTTGCTGCCTTACAGGTCTTGCCCGGCGGTATCCGTTTCCAGACGTTTCACCGACTCGATTACCCCCTGCAGATGGGGATGTATAGCCAAGGCTGCCTTATAGGCCTCTAGCGCCTTTTCGGGTTGTTCGAGTTGTTCAAAGATCATTCCCAAGCCGGACAGCGCCCCGAAATGGCGGGGGTTCAGCGTCAGCGTGCGGGCAATGTCGTTCACCGACGGGCCAAGATCGCCCACGGTGAAATAGGCGGTGGCCCGCGCATTCCAGCCTTCGGCGAAATCGGGGGCGTGGTCGGTCAGGGCGGTGAAATGCTCGATAGCCGCGGCGGGATCGCCTGCCTCCATGGCGTCGCGCCCGCGCTGCAGCAGCAGATCCATGGCCGGGGAGCCGGATTTGGACCATTCGTTCCAAATCTCGCGTTCGATCCGCGCAGCGCCTTGCGCATCGCTGTCTTTCAATTCCTGATACAGTTCGTCAAGCGCGGGGGTTTGCGCGGCCAAGGGGGCAGTCGCGCAGAAAAGCAGCACAAGTGCCGCAACGACATGATTGTGTAACCGACGAAGCGCTTTCATAACCCAAAGGTAACGCAACCGCGCAGAAAGACCAGCCTTGCGCGGTCACGACCAAGCGATGGAGAAGATGAATGAGCGAAGTGATTGATGCCGCCGTAACCGCTCTGACCGCCAAGCTGAATGGCGGCTTTGACGGTGTGGCGAAATTCGTGATTCCCGGCGAAGGGGCGATCATGATGGATGCCAGCGGCGTGCGCGCGGGGGATGAAGAGGCCGAGGTGACGCTGACCGCCTCGACCGAGACGTTTCAGGCGATTCTGTCGGGTGACATGAACCCGACCATGGCCTTCATGACGGGCAAGCTGTCGGTTGACGGGTCGATGGGCCTTGCGATGAAACTGGGTTCCGTTCTGTCGTGACAACGCCCGCCCCGTTCTTTGCAGATCTTGCCGATGGCCCCGAGGGTGGGCGGGCGGTCTGGGCGGAAACGCCGGACCGCGTGCGTATCCGCATCGGGATATGGGCGGGCGGCGCACAGGGCACGGTCCTGCTGATGCCGGGCCGGACGGAATACATCGAGAAATACGGCCGCACGGCGCGTGATCTGCTGGCGCGCGGCTATGCGACGGTTGCCGTGGATTGGCGCGGGCAAGGTCTGGCGCAGCGCGCGTTGCCGGATCGGCTGGTGGGGCATGTGGATGATTTCGACGAATATCAGCGTGACGTGGATACGCTGATCGCCGTGGCGCAGACAGAGGGGCTTCCCCGCCCCTATTTCCTGCTCGGTCATTCGATGGGCGGCTGTGTCGGCCTGCGCGCGCTGATGCGGGGCGCGCCGGTGAATGCGGCGGTGTTTTCCGCGCCAATGTGGGGCATCAGCATGGCGGCATGGATGCGGCCTGTGGCGCATGTGGTATCCGCGCTGGCGCGGCCTTTCGGGCAGGCGCATCGATTTGCGCCCGGCACGAATGACCAGACCTATATCGCCACCGCCACCTTTCAGGGCAATGTGCTGACCACCGATCCGGATATGTGGGAGTATATGCACCACCAGATCCGCACCCAGCCCGATCTGGCGCTGGGGGGGCCCAGCCTTGGCTGGCTGCGCGCGGCGCTGCGCGAATGCGGGGCGCTGGCGGCGATGCGGTCGCCCAAGGTGCCCTGCATCACGGCGCTGGGGACGGCAGAGAAAGTGGTGGACGTGGCCCCGATCCATCTGCGGATGGCGGCATGGCCGGGGGGGCGGCTGGATGTTTATGCTGGCGCGGAACATGAGGTTCCAATGGAACTGCCCGCGCATCGGACCCGGTTCGTGGACGAGGCGGCAAAGCTGTTCGCGGCCCATCGCTGAGGCTGCGAAGTCCTGTCAGATGTTGATCTGGCTGAACCCGTCGCGCAAAGCGCGGCTCCAGGCTTCGGACATGGCGCGGAACTGTTCATCCCCTGCCTCGATCCGACGGGTGTAGGAGACCTGGCAGGCATCCTTTTCGATCACGCAGAGATCCAGCGGCATTCCCACGGAAAGGTTTGATCTTAAAGTCGAATCCATCGACAGAAGCACGGCCTTCTGGGCATCGGCCAGCGAGGTGGATCGTTTGACCACCCGGTCTAGGATCGGTTTGCCGTATTTGTGTTCGCCGATCTGCAGGAAGGGCGTGTCTTCGGTCGCTTCGATGAAATTGCCTTCGGGATAGATTAGGAACATCCGCATCGCGCCGCCCCGCCGCTGCCCTGCCACGATCATCGATGCGGTGACGCCCTGCATCGCAGAGATCTTTTCATCGATATCTTCACGCACCCTTGCCAGCATGTTGCCGATGATTTCCGCCACCTTCAGCATGGTGGGGGCCTTCATAATCGACTGAGTTTCATCTGATTCGGGGTCTTCGATCGCCTCGCGCAGGCGGGCGATGGTGGTTTGTGTGACGGAAAGGCTGCCTGCCGTCATGATGGCAATCACCCGTTCGCCGCGTTCTTCATATAGAAACATCTTGCGATAGGTGGATATGTTGTCCAGCCCCGCATTGGTGCGGGTGTCGGACAGCAACACGATGCCTTCATTCAGCATGAGGCCCACGCAATAGGTCATATTCTTCCCCTGATGATACGCAGAGCCTATTGCTGCAAGCTTTGGACCGCAACCGTTACATCCAGACTTTCGGTGCCAAGTCCGCGCGCCGTGCCACGGATGGGCGCTGCATCCTGTGCATCCTGCCCCGACCCCAACCGGATATAGCGTTCATCCGGGCAGCAGCGGTTGGCAGGGTCGAACCCGACCCAGCCCAGACCGGGGATGAAGATTTCCCCCCAGGCATGGGCCGCCTCATGCGCGGTGCCGTCGGACGTGGCAAAGAGATAGCCCGAGACGTAGCGCGCCGGCATCCCGAGGACGCGGGCGCAGGCGATCAGGGCGTGGGCGTGGTCCTGACAGACGCCTTCACCGAGCGCCAGCGCCTCGGCCGCGGTGGTATGGGCATGGGTGGCGCCGGGCGTATAGGCGATGGCGTCCGAGACCGCCGCCGACAGGCGATGCGCGGTGGCAAGCGGGCCGTCGGCATCGCGTGACTGTTCCGCCAGCGCGGTGAGCGCGGCATCCGCTGTGGTGGGCGGGCTGTCCACGAGATAGACCTCGGGCGGGACGATTTCGCGGTGTCCGCGCAAAAGACCTGCCAGATCAAAGGTTTCCACAATTCCGGAGACGTGAACCTCAATCTCGCTGACCGGGCCTTTGACTGTCCAGGATTGCACACGGTCGCCCGCGCCATCGCGGAAGGTGCCGCCTTGAAGCCCGTCACTGACGGTGACCTTCCAGTTGCGCACCTTTTGCCCGTCAAACGCGGAGGGAGTCAGGCGGTGACTTTGCATCACCGCGCGCACCGGTTTGTCATAGCTGTAGCGCGTCACATGATCGACCGAGAGCAGCATCAGCGCATATCCCCACTGAGATAGGTTTCGTGGATCTGCGACCCCAGACCGGCCATGTCGCGGATGAAGCGCGACAAGAATTCGTGAAGGCCTTCGTCAAAGATATCCTCTTCGCGCGTTTCGGCGAGCGCGATGAGCATTTCGCGCGCCCGCGCCTGTGCGCCGGTGGTGGTGCCGTAAAGCTTTGCCAGCCGGTCCAGATGACCGGACAGGCCTTCGACACAGGTGATCAGGGATCGGGGGCACTGCGGGTTGAGGATCAGGAAATGGGCGATCTTGGCGGCCGTCACCTCGCCGCCATAGGCCCAGTGAAAGGCGCGGTGGGCAGACATGGCACGCAGGAGCGTGGTCCATTGGTAATTGTCGAGGCCCGATCCCACGAATTCCACCCGCGGCAGCAGGACGTAGTATTTCACATCCATCAGACGCGCGGTGTTGTCGGCGCGTTCAAGGCTGTAGCCGATGTTGAGGAAATCCCACCCGTCGTTGCGCAGCAGCGTCGCCTCGATCGCGCCGCGCACCATGGCGGCGTGGCGCATGGTCCATTCGGTGAGCCGCGACAGTTCCAGCTCGCTGCGCGGGGTGCGTTCGAGTTGGCGCAGCTCCTGAAAGGCGGTGTTGAGCGCGTCCCAGACCTGGGTGGTCAGGGCGGTGCGGACGATGCGGCCGTTTTCCCGCGCCGTGGTGATGCAGGAGGCCACGGAAGAGGGGTTGTCGTGATCGAAGAACAGGAAGCCTTCGATATCGCGCTGGACGGGATCGCCATATTTCTTGGCGAAGGCGTCGGCATTGCCCGAGGCCTGCAACAGCGAATCCCATTCGTTGCGGTATCCGGCGGCAGAGGGCAGCAGGGCGATGCGCGAGCCCACCTCAAGCAAACGGGCGGCGGTTTCGGCGCGCTCCATGTAGCGGGCGATCCAGAAGAGGTTGTCGGCGGTCCGGCTTAGCATGTCATTCTCACTCCGCCAGCACCCAGGTATCCTTGACGCCCCCACCTTGGGAGGAGTTCACCACAAGGGATCCTTCGGTCAGCGCCACGCGGGTCAGCCCGCCGGGGACCAGTTCGATGCGTTCGCCCACAAGGCAATAGGGGCGCAGGTCGACATGGCGGGGGGCCACGCCTTCGGCCACGAAGGTGGGGGTGGTGGACAGGGCCAGCGTGGGCTGGGCGATATAGTTGCCGGGATCGGCGGTGACCTTGGCGCGGAACATCTCCACCTCTGCCTTGCTGGCCTTGGGGCCGACAAGCATCCCATAGCCGCCCGAGCCGTGGACTTCCTTAACGACCAGGTCGCAAAGGTTGTCGAGGACATAGCCCAGATCATCGGGCTTGCCGCATTGCCAGGTGGGCACGTTCTGCAGGATCGGTTCCTCGCCCAGATAGAAGCGCACCATATCGGGGACGAAGGTGTAAACAGCCTTGTCATCCGCCACGCCCGCGCCGGGGGCCGAACAGATGCTGACCCCGCCGGACCGGTAGACATCCATCAAGCCCGGCACGCCCAGCGCGGAATCGGGGCGGAAGCAGAGCGGATCGATGAACGCATCGTCGATCCGGCGATAGATCACGTCCACGCGTTTCGGGCCTTCGGTCGTGCGCATCCAGACGAATTCGCCTTCGACGAACAGATCCTGCCCTTCGACCAGTTCGATCCCCATCAGATCGGCAAGGAAGCTGTGTTCGTAATAGGCGCTGTTGAAAGGACCCGGCGTGAGCAGGACGATGGTCGGCTCCTTGCTGCATTTCTGAGGGGCAACCGAGGCGAAGGTGCGGCGGAGGATTTCCGGGTAGCGGTCGACGGGTTCGATGCGGTTGCCACGGAACAGGTCGGGGAACATCCGCATCATGATTTCGCGGTTTTCCAGCATGTAGCTGACGCCGGATGGGGTGCGGCAATTGTCTTCCAGCACAAAGAAATCTTCCGGCCCGGTGCGGACGATGTCGATGCCGACGACATGGGAATAGACGCCCTTGGGCGGCTTGATCCCGGCGACGGCCTTTTCATAGGCCTCGTTCTGATAGACCAGGCGGGCGGGGATGCGGCCGGCGCGGACGATCTCGCCCCGTCCGTAGACATCGACGAGGAAGGCGTTCAGCGCGCGGGCGCGTTGCTTGATGCCCTTTTCCAGCTTGGCCCATTCCGACCCGGTAAAGACACGGGGGAACATGTCGAAGGGGATCAGCCGGTCGGGATCGCCGCCTTCGCCATAGACGGCGAAGGTGATGCCGATGCGGCGGAAAAGCTCTTCGGCCTCGGCCTGTTTGAGGGTTCTGAGTTCGGCCGGCATGGCGTTCATCCAGTCTTCCAGCCGCGCGTAGGGCGCGCGGACTTTGCCGCCGTGATACATTTCGTTGAAGTATTGCGTCACCGTCACTGCCCCTGCGCCAGACCACAGGCAGAGTAAATCAGGCGATCTTGCGGGGGGGAAGCATTTCATCCGGCTGAAATGGGTGCAGCATGAGCATATGCCCAAAATACAGGCGAAATCAGCGGCTGGCGTTGGGTTGGCGCGGCGCTAACTTGGGGACATGGCGCAGAATCCCGTCCTGACCTTCACCGACCGCGGCATTTATTGCCCGGATGGTGATTTTTTCATCGACCCGTGGCGGCCCGTGGACAGGGCGCTGATCACGCATGGCCATTCCGACCATGCCCGATGGGGGCATCGGCGGTATATGGCGACGCATGAGGCGCTGCCGGTGATGCGGCACCGGTTGGGGCAGATCGAGGCGGCGGGGATCGCCTATGGCGAGCGGGTGCAGATCGGCGGGGTGACGGTGAGCTTTCATCCGGCGGGGCATGTGCCGGGGTCGGCGCAGATCGCGGTGGAACGGCGGGGAGAGGTCTGGGTCGTGTCGGGGGATTACAAGGTGGAGCCTGACGGGCTGGCCGAAGGGTTCGCGCCCATCCGCTGCCATGCCTTCATCAGCGAATGCACCTTTGGCCTGCCCGTCTTTCGCTGGCAGCCGCAAGAGCGGGTGATGACGGAGATTTCCCGATGGTGGGCGGCCAATGCGGCGGCGGGGAAGGTGTCGATCCTTGGGGCCTATAGTTTTGGCAAGGCGCAGCGGTTGATGGCGGGGGTGGAACCCATCGGCCCGATCCTGACCCATGGCGCGGTGGAAGAGATCACGGCGATCCTGCGGGCGCAGGGCTACCCCTTGCCCGAAACGGTGCGGGCGGTGGCGGGGGTGGACGCAAAGACGCATCCGGGGGCGTTGGTGATTGCGCCGCCCTCGGCGCTGGGGTCGGCTTGGGCGCGAAAGTTCGGGCCTGCGGAGGAGGCCTTTGCCAGTGGCTGGATGGCGGTGCGCGGCATTCGCCGCCGCCGATCATTGGGCGCTGGTTTCGTGGTGTCGGACCATGCCGATTGGGACGGGCTGAATGCGGCGATCCGGGCGACGGGGTGCGAGCGGGTTTTCGTGACCCATGGCTACACCGCGCCGTTCCGGCGCTGGCTGGCGGAACAGGGCTATGATGCGGGGATCGTCGCCACGGAATATGGTGAAGAAGCCATGGAGACTGACTTGGAGGAGCCCACGTGATCCGGCTTATGACTTTGGCTGTCTTGTTTGCGGCGTCATTCGCGCCTGCCCCTGCCGCAGCGCTGTGCCTATGCCTCCAATGTCTGACGCTGGACTATCGCCATTTCACCGTCCCGGGTGAGTCGATGGAACCAGCACTGCCGACAGGAAGCTGCATCCTTGCCAGACTAACCCCGCCCGATTTCCGCGCCGAACCGGGGCAAGTCGTCCTTTTTCGTCATCCAGTTCAGGCGAACGAGTTCTTTTTCCGCGTCATCGCAACCGGGGGGCAGCGCGTGAAGATCACGGCGGGCACGGTCTGGATCGACGGGGTGGAGGTGCCGCAACAGCCCCTGCCGGACGACGTGATCGTCGATCTGCCCCAACCCACTGGAAAGGCTCGGCGGTGTGCCGTTCCCCCTGAGACGGCGGGTGGAACCTGTATTCGGCGGAGTGCGACAGAGACTTTGCCGTCTGGTGCGCGCTATACCGTTCTAAACGTTGATGATGCGGGGTTTGCCGACGATATGCCCGAAGTACAGGTGCCAGCGGGGCACGTGTTCCTATTGGGCGACCATCGCGACAACAGTTTCGACAGCCGCTTTCCGCAAGAAATCGGAGGACTTGGCTTTGTGCCGGAAGGAAACGTGATCGGGGTTTTCGACAGCATCCTGTCGCCTCCATGAAAGACTTCGCCGCCCTCTTCACCGCGCTGGACGAGACGACCAAGACAACGGCCAAACTGGCCGCCTTGGCTACGTATTTTCAGACAGCACCTGAGGCGGACCGGGTCTGGACCATCGCCTTGTTGTCGGGGCGGCGGCCGAAGCGGAGTGTCACGTCAACCGAGTTGCGAGAATGGGCGGCGGAGGCGGCGGGGATGCCGCTTTGGCTGTTCGAAGAAAGCTATGCGATGGTGGGCGATCTGGCCGAGACAATCGCGCTGATCCTGCCTGTGGCAGAGGGGGCGGAGATGCCGTCACTGTCGGCGATCATTGCTGAATTGATGCAGTTGACCGGGCAAAGCACGGAGGCGCGGAAGGCGGCGATCCTGGCCTATTGGGGGCGGCTTGGCCCGACGGAGCGGCTGTTGTTCAACAAATTGATCACCGGCGGGTTTCGCATGGGGGTGAGCCAAGGGTTGATGACGCGCGCGTTGGGCACCGCGACGGGGGTGGATGAGGCGGTGCTGGCGCATCGTTTGATGGGCGATTGGTCGCCCCAGACCATGCCGTTCGAGAGGCTGGTGCGGGAGGATGCGTCGGGGCCGGCGTCGCGGCCCTATCCCTTTGCTCTGGCCGCGCCGCTGGAGGAGGGGCCGGAGGGGTTGGGCGATCCGGCCGACTGGCGGGCGGAGTGGAAGTGGGATGGCATAAGGGGGCAGTTGATCCAGCGGGTCGGGGCCTTTGCCCTGTGGTCGCGGGGGGAGGAGTTGATCACCGACCGGTTTCCGGAATTCGCGCCTCTGGCCGATTTCCTGCCGCCCGGAACGGTGGTGGATGGCGAGGTGCTGGCCTGGGACCATCAGGCGGGGCGGCCCCTGCCCTTTGCCGATCTGCAAAAGCGGATCGGTCGCAAGACGGTGCCGAAGAAGTTGCTGCTTGAGGCCCCTGCCCTGATGCTGGCCTATGACCTGCTGGAAGATGGCGGGCAGGACCTGCGGGAGCGGCCCTTTGCCGAGCGGCGGGCAAGGTTGGAGGCGCTGGTGGCGGCGCTGCCGGAGGGGATGCCGCTGCGCCTGTCGCCCGCGATTGGGTTTGAAAGCTGGGACGCGCTGGCGGCAGAGCGGCAGGCGGCGCGGGAAATGCGGGCCGAAGGGGTGATGCTGAAACGCGCGGCGTCTGCCTATCATGTGGGGCGCAAGCGCGGCGATTGGTGGAAGTGGAAGCTGGACCCGTGGACGGTGGATGCGGTGATGATCTATGCGCAGGCCGGGCATGGGCGGCGGGCGAATTTGTACACCGATTTCACCTTTGCGGTGCGTGATGGCAATGCGCTGGTACCGTTCACCAAGGCCTATTCCGGGCTGAGGGATGCGGAATTTGCCGAGATCACCCGTTGGGTGCAAAAGAACACGCTGGAACGGTTCGGCCCGGTGCGGCGGGTGCCGCCGGAACTGGTGTTCGAGATCGGGTTTGAAGGGATACAGGAAAGCCCGCGCCACAAATCGGGCATCGCGCTGCGCTTTCCCCGGATGATCCGCTGGCGGCGCGACAAGCCAGTGGATGAGATCGACACGCTGGACGGTCTGCGCGAGATGCTGCGCGTGGCGCGGGAGTGAGGCGTCGGCAGCGGGGGTTTTGCCCCCCCGTCGTTCATCGGGTCTTGAACCAATGGCGACTCCGATGGCCAACCCCCGCAGGATATTTGAGCAGAGAAGATGCAGGCGCGTGGATTGCGCCGAAGTGAAGGGGCTTCCCTTGCACCTTTGGCCCTTGGCGCACTAGATGGAAGGCAAGCTTATGCATGAGGTTTTCCAATGACGCTTCCCCTGCCCCGCCCGGTTTTCGACGCCAACGCCAGTGGTGGCGGGCTGGGAAAGCTGCCCGACTGGGATCTTACCGATCTTTATGCCGCACCCGATGCGCCGGAGTTTGCGCGGGATATGGGCTGGCTGGAAAAGGCCTGTGCAGATTTCGCGGCGCAGTATGAGGGCAAGTTGGCCACGCTGGATGCAGGCGGTTTGCTGGACTGTGTTCTGGCTTATGAGAAGATCGATGTGGTGGCCGGGCGGATCATGTCTTTCGCGGGCTTGCGCTATTACCAGAACACGATGGACAGCGACCGCGCCAAGTTCATGGCCGATGCACAGGACCGCATCACCACCTTCACCACGCCCTTGGTGTTTTTCAGCCTGGAGTTCAACCGGCTGGATGAGGGGCATTTGACGGGGTTGTTGGCGCAGAACGCGGACCTTGCGCGCTATAAGCCGGTGTTTGACCGGATGCGCGCAATGCGGCCCTATCAACTGTCGGATGAGCTGGAGAAGTTCCTGCACGACAATTCGGTGGTGGGGGCAAGCGCCTGGAACAAGCTGTTTGACGAGACGATGGCGGGGCTGATGTTCTCGGTCGCGGGCGAGGAAGAAGAGCTGAACCTTGAGGCCACGCTGAACCTGTTGACGGATACCGACCGCGCCAAGCGCGAGGCGGCGGCGCGGGCGTTGGCGGTGGTGTTTGACAAGAATATCAAGCTGTTCTCGCGCGTGCACAACACCTTGGCCAAGGAGAAGGAGGTCGAGGATCGCTGGCGCAAGATGCCCACCCCGCAGACCGGGCGGCACCTTTCCAACCATGTGGAGCCTGAGGTGGTGGAGGCGTTGCGCAATGCCGTGGTGGCGGCCTATCCGAAGCTGTCGCACCGCTATTACCGGCTGAAGGCGAAGTGGATGGGGTTGGAGACGTTGCAGATCTGGGATCGCAACGCGCCCCTGCCGATCGAGACGCCCAAGACCGTGGATTGGGACACGGCGACGGCGATGGTGCTGGATGCCTATGGCGCGTTCGACCCGAAGATGGCCGATCTGGCCAGGCCGTTCTTTGAGCGGGGCTGGATTGATGCGGGGGTGAAACCCGGCAAGGCACCAGGGGCCTTTGCCCACCCGACAGTGACGGCGGTGCACCCTTACGTGATGCTGAACTATTTGGGCAAGCCGCGCGATGTGATGACGCTGGCGCATGAATTAGGCCATGGCGTGCATCAGGTTCTGGCCGCCGGTCAGGGGGAGTTGCTGTCGTCAACCCCGCTGACACTGGCGGAAACGGCATCCGTCTTTGGCGAGATGCTGACCTTCCGCAAGCTGCTGGACGGGGCCAAGTCGCAGGCAGAGCGCAAGACGCTGCTGGCGGGCAAGGTGGAGGACATGATCAACACGGTCGTCCGCCAGATCGCCTTTTACGATTTCGAATGCAAGCTGCACGCGGCGCGACGTGAGGGCGAGTTGACGCCGGATGATATCAACGCGCTGTGGATGTCGGTTCAGGCGCAGTCGCTGGGCGATGCGTTTGAATTCATGGACGGGTATGAAACCTTCTGGGCCTATATCCCGCATTTCGTGCATTCGCCCTTTTACGTCTATGCCTATGCCTTTGGCGACGGGTTGGTGAATGCGCTTTATGCGGCCTATGCCGATGGCCTGCCGGATTTCGAGGAGAAGTATTTCGAGATGCTGAAGGCGGGCGGTTCGAAGCACCACAAGGAGTTGCTGGCGCCGTTCGGGCTGGATGCGAGCGATCCGAAGTTCTGGGACAAGGGGCTGTCGATGATCGCAGGCTTCATCGACGAGCTGGAGGCGATGGAAGGCTGATTTTTTGCACTGAGGGGGGTCCGGGGGGCACAGGGGTGCCCCCCGGCTTTGCTTACCAGTGAATCTCGCGGGCTGTGGCGAAGGCCGCGTCGATCATCACTTGCGTGCCGCGGGTGAATTCCAGCGGGCAGGGATAGGGCGCACCCGTGCGGATTGATTTCCCGAAGTTTTCCACCTGCAGCTTGTAATGGTTGGCGGCGGGCCAGCGTTCGGAGGTGATGGTCGAGCCATTGTGCAACTCGATCCGCGCCTCGGCGAAGAGGTTTGCGTTGAAGGGGCCGTTGGCCACTTTCAAGAGGCCCTTGTCACCGTGGAAGGTGACTTCCTGGCGGTTCTGCAGGCGCATTGACGTCATCGCGGTATAGGTCGCGCGGCCGAGTGGGCCTTCGAGGATGGCGTCCAGTTCCGCCCAGACATCCACGCCGTTTTCGCGGATCATGCGGCAGGAGATATCGGTGGCCTCCCCCCCCGACACGAAACGGGCAGAGCCGTAGGTATAGACGCCGATATCGCGGATGCCGCCGCCGCCGGTTTCGGGGCGGTTGCGGATGTTTTGGGTTTCTTCGTGATTGTCATA
The DNA here is from genome assembly GCA_943370085.1 of Variovorax paradoxus. Lineage (GTDB taxonomy): Bacteria > Pseudomonadota > Alphaproteobacteria > Rhodobacterales > Rhodobacteraceae > Paragemmobacter. The sequence continues at coordinate 27,463 of CALRPT020000011.1, forward strand.
GCTGAAGAAGGCGTCGACATGGCGCAACTTGCCTATGGCCCCGCCCTGCACCAGTTCGCGGGCGCGGATCCATTGCGGGTGGTGAACGATCATGTAGGCCTCGGCCGCCAGCAGGCCGGTGCGATCACGCGCGGCGATGATCGTGTCGATCTCTGACGCCTTCATCGCGATGGGCTTTTCGGTCAGGACATGCTTGCCCGCCTCCAGCACCTTGAGCGTCCATTCCACATGCAGGTGGTTCGGCAACGGGATGTAGACCGCGTCAATGGTGGGGTCGGCCAGCAGATCGGCATAGGTCATCTGCTTCAGGCCGGGGCAGAAATCCCAGCCCGTGGCCTGACCCGGCTGTGACGTGCCAAGGGCGGCGAGTTCGGCGTTTTCGGCCATGTGGATGGCCGGGGCCATGTGTTCGCGGGCGAATTTGGCATTGCCAAGCACACCCCAGCGCACGGGTTTCATTGCGGGTTCCTCCGGTAAAGTGACCAGGGCAGGCTAGGCGGGGTTGGGCTTGGGCGCAAGGGCGGGGGAAGACGGCGGGGCGGTTATCCGACCTTGCGGAGCAGGTCCAAGAGCTGTTGCCGGGCCACGAAGAAGATGCCGCCGAGATAGGCCACGGTCAGCACCATCAGCGTGATCCAGGGATAGGTCAGCAGGGCGGCGATCAGCGCCGCGAGGGCGACGAGGATGTAGCGCGCGTCTTCGGCGTAGAAGGTGACGCGCTTGAGTGACGGCGTGCGGATGCGGCTGATCATGAGGGCGCCCATGGCGATCATCCAGAAGACGATGACCCCGGACGGGATGCGCACATCACCCGGAAAGCAGAAGGCAAGGTAGATGGGGGCCAGCACCAGCATCGCCCCTGCGGGGGAGGGAACGCCGATGAATGAGGTGCGCTCGGCCGGTTCTTCGCCATTTGCAGCCTTGCTGCCCACGTTGAACCGGGCAAGGCGCAGCATGCAGCAGATGGCGTATATCAGGACGGCAATCCAGCCGAGGCTGGCTTCGCCCTTGAGTCCCCAAAGGTAGAGCACGATTGCCGGGGTGACGCCGAAATTGACGAAATCGCCAAGAGAGTCGAGTTCCGCGCCGATCGCGCTTTCGGATTTCAGCATGCGCGCGAGGCGGCCATCCAGCGCATCCAATGCGGCGGCAAGGCCGATCAGGGCGACGGCGGTGGCGATGCGGCCATCAATGGCAAAGCGGATGGCCGTCAGGCCCGCACAGAGGCCCACGACCGACACGAGATTCGGCAGAAGTTGCAGAATGTGCAGCTTGCGGCGGGGGCGGTGGGGGGCTTCGGGCGGCTGGGTCATTCCATGCGGGCCATGCGTTGCGGGCTGTCGATGCCGAGGGTGGCGATGACGGTCTCGCCAGCGACGCAGGTCTGGCCAAGGGCAACCTGCGGTTCGATCCCGTCGGGGAGGTAGATGTCGAGGCGTGAGCCAAAGCGGATCAGGCCAAAGCGTTCACCCGTGCGGATATCCTGACCCTTGACCGCGAAGCAGAGGATGCGGCGGGCGACGAGGCCTGCGATCTGCACCACGGCGATGGAACGGCCATCGGCCATGTCGATGCGGACCGAATTGCGTTCATTGTCGATAGAGGCCTTGTCGAGCGAGGCGTTCAGGAACTTGCCTGGGCGATAGGCGATTTCCGAGATGCGGCCCGCGATGGGGGCGCGGTTCACATGGCAGTTGAACACCGACATGAAGACCGAGACGCGCATCAGCGGCTCTGGGCTCATGCCCAGTTCGGGCGGCGGGACGGCGCGTTCGATGAGCGAGACGACGCCATCGGCGGGGCTGACCATAAGGCCCGCATTCTGCGGCACGGCGCGTTTGGGATCGCGGAAAAAGTAATAGCACCAGACGGTGAGGCCCACGCCGATCCAGCCGAGCGGATCCCAGATCCAGAACAGCACCAGCGTGACGGCAGCAAAGGCCGCGACGAAGCGGATGCCTTCCTTGTGCATCGGTTTGATGAAGGTCTCTAGCATGGTCATGGGCGGTCTCCGGCTTTGCTGCGGTCTACCCCTCTGGGACGGTTGAAGCAACCGCTGACACGTCACGAGGCTGCCAATGGATATAGGGCAAGCCAGTCTCCGCCCCAAGCCGGGTGCGTGGAACCGACGCGCTGTTTGCGGCTGTTACCGGAAGAACCTGTCGATGCGGGAGCGCCGCAGTTCGGACTGGTCGCGCAGCCAGGTGCGGATGGGACGGGTGCCCGGAAGGGCGCGGAAAAGACCCTTTACCGGATTTGGAACCCGTTCGATCCAGCTGTTGCCCCGTTCGGCGTTGCGGAAATCGGCCGCGCCGTCGTGTGGCTTGTCATTGAACGTCTCAACACTGGGGCGGGACGACTCGGCCCGGTTGATGTGGAGGGCCACGATGGATTCAAAGCACTGGACGGACCAGATGCGGTTTTCGGATCTGGTGGTGTCGAGCAGGCTGGAGCGCTGATTGATGCGGTCGATCAGGCCTTTGGTGTATTCCATGAAGGAATAGCGTCTGGAGCCGAACCCATCCATGTAGGAGGTGTGCGTATCCTCGACGACCAGCAGGCCGTGGTCGCGGAGGGTGTCGACCATGGCCTCGACTGTGGTGATCTGTTGGGCGAAGGTGTGCCCGCCATCATCCAGCAGGATGTCAACCGGGCCGACCGTGCGACGGAAATCCTGCCAGAATTCCATGCTGGACTGGCTGCCGATGAAGATTTCGAAGCCGTCTTTTTCCCATTTGCGGGCATTGGGGTTCAGGTCGATGCCGATGATCCGGGCCTGCGGGCCAAAGAATTCGCGCCACATGAACAGCGATCCGCCGCCCAGAACGCCAATTTCGACAAAGGTGATGGGCTTGCCGCGATAGGGGCTGAAGAGCGCGTCGTACACGGCAAAGTAACTGCTGTGCTTTCGGCTGCTGAAGGGGCTGTTGCGATAGGCTGCAAAGCTGTGCGTCTGTTCCATACCTATATCGCCCCACTCATGAAGATGCCCGAAGCAGACCCCCCGCTGTCTGGGAGGGCCATCGGGATTTTAATCTTCGTTAACTTTCGGGGCCTGAGGTGGCAAGACAAACCCGCGCCTGTCCTTTCGGGGCGGGCGCGGGGCTATCGGTTTGCGTCAGGCAGGCGGGGAGCCGGGATCAGGCCGGGATGGCCATGCCCTTGACGCGGGCAAGTTCGCGCATCTTTTCCTGCAGCTTTTCAAAGGCCCGCACCTCGATCTGGCGGATGCGTTCGCGGCTGACGCCGTAGCTTTCGGACAGTTCTTCCAGCGTCACCGGCGTATCGGCCAGACGGCGCTGCATGAGAATGTCCTTCTCACGGTCGTTCAGAACGGACATGGCCTGCACCAGCATGGCGCGGCGGGCATCAAGCTCATCGCGTTCCGCATAGGCATCGGCCTGATCGCTGTCTTCATCTTCCAGCCAATCCTGCCATTGCGTGGCGCCTTCGCCATCGGAACCGACCGTGGCGTTCAGCGAGGCGTCCGAGCCGGAGAGGCGGCGGTTCATGTCGATGACCTCATCCTCGGTCACGGACAGATCCTTGGCGATCTGGGCCACGTTTTCGGGGCGAAGGTCGCCTTCTTCCAGCGCGCCGACCTTTGCTTTGGCCTTGCGCAGGTTGAAGAACAGCTTTTTCTGCGCCGAGGTTGTGCCGAGTTTCACAAGGCTCCACGACCGCAGGATGTATTCCTGAATCGACGCGCGGATCCACCACATGGCATAGGTGGCAAGGCGGAAGCCTTTTTCGGGATCAAAGCGTTTGACGGCCTGCATCAGGCCGACATTCGCCTCGGAGATCACTTCGGCCTGCGGCAGGCCATAGCCGCGATAGCCCATCGCGATCTTGGCGGCGAGACGAAGGTGGCTGGTGACCATCTGATGCGCGGCGCTGGCATCCTGATGATCGACCCAGCGCTTGGCCAGCATGTATTCCTGTTCCGGTTCCAGCAGCGGAAACTTGCGGATTTCCTGCAGATAGCGGTTCAGGCCCTGTTCCGGGCTGGGTGCGGGAAGGTTCTGGTAGGTGCTCATGTCGTGCCCCCTATACTGTGGCCCGGGTCTTGATGAAGCCCCCGGACGCGACAAACTGGTTATCGGCGGCGCAGAATGCAAGTCGCCGTTTCTTTGTACGATACTTGGGAAGAGTTCCGTCTTTGTTAAAGACGCCTTTGCGTGCTGTCACGCACATGTCAGGGATTGTTTCAGCAGATCAGTGCGCCGCGCGCAGCGTTTCGACAAGGGCGGCCATGTCGGGCGGCAGGGGGCTTTCGAAGCTGAGTTCCTTGCCAGAGACCGGGTGGACAAAGCCCAGCGTCGCGGCATGGAGCGCCTGCCGGGGGAAGCTGTTGCCCGCCTCGGCGGCCTTTTCGCCCACAAGTTTGGGGGCAAGGCGGCGGCGGCCGCCATAGGTTTGATCGCCCAGAAGGGCATGGCCCGCATAGGACATATGCACCCGGATCTGGTGAGTGCGGCCGGTTTCCAGCCAGCAGTCCACCAGCGCGGCGGCGGTGTGGCCGAAGGCTTCGACCACCCTTGCGCGGGTGATGGCATGGCGACCGGCACCGTCCCAGACCACGGCCTGACGTTGGCGGTCGGTCTTGTGGCGGGCAAGCGCGGTGGCGATGCGGACGATGCCGCCGGATTCAAAGCTGACGCCACGGGTGCCGCGCAGGCGGGGATCGGCGCCATCCGGCACGCCATGCACCAGGGCGATATAGTGGCGGTTGACCGAGTGATCTTCGAACTGTTTGGCCAGCCCGTGATGCGCGCGGTCGGATTTGGCGACGACGAGGAGGCCGGTCGTATCCTTGTCGATGCGGTGGACAATGCCGGGGCGTTTCTCGCCGCCGATGCCTGAGAGGGTATCGCCGCAGTGGTGCAAGAGCGCGTTGACCAGCGTGCCGGAGGGCGAGCCGGGGGCGGGATGGACGACCATGCCGGCAGGCTTGTCGATGACGATGAGATCGTCGTCTTCGTAGATCACGGTCAGGGGGATGGCTTCGGGCTGGGCATCGTAATCCTCGGCCGGGGCGAGGATCAGGGTGAAGGTGTCGCCCTCGGTGACGCGGGTTTTCGGGTCGGTGACTGGCGCGCCGTCCCTTAGGACGGCCCCTTCGGCGATCATCTTCATCAGACGGGAACGGGAGAGGGCCGCTTCCTCTGGCACCTCGCGCGTGAGGGCCTTATCAAGGCGGTCGGGCGGGTTTGGCCCGATGGTGATGATAAGGGTGTTTGCGCCCTCTTCGGATAGGTCTGGCGAAAGGTCTGGCATGGACGATACTCCTGATCACGGTGAGCTTCCGCCCAGCCTGAAATTCCTGAAATGGCTGGTCATCGTCTTGATGGTCACGATGATCGTGGGTGTCATAACCATCGTCGGGCTGCTTGTCACCCGGATGCCGAGCGGGGCGGGGCCGGTGCTGCCCGAGAGCCTGACCCTGCCCGAGGGGGCGAAGGCCGAGGCGGTGACGGTGGGGGCGGATTTCGTGCTGGTGGTGACGACGGATGGGCGGGCGCTGGTTTATGGGCGCGACGGGACATTCCGGCAGGAGATCGCGCTGTCAGAGTGACGCGTTCCCCCAGAGCGCGGTGAGGATAGCATCCAGCCCATCGGTAAGCGCGGCGGGGCCGGGTTGCAGGATAAGGGGCGACTTGATTTCATGGATGCGGTTGTTGCGGATGGCGGGGATGGTGTCCCAGCCGGGGCGGGCCTTGATGCGGGCGGGGACGACCTTCTTGCCGCACCATGAGGCGAGGATCACATCGGGCGCGCGGGGGATCACCTGTTCGGGCAGAAGGATGCGGTCCTTGGCGGCCTTTTGAGTGGCGAGTTCGGGAAATGCATCCTGCCCGCCCGCGATCTGGATCAGTTCAGACACCCAGCCGATGCCGGAGATGAGCGGTTCATCCCATTCCTCAAACAGCACTTTGGGGCGGTTGGGGCGCGGGATGGCGGCGATCTTTTGCAGGCGGTCCTCATAGCTGCGGGCGAGGGCATCAGCCGCCTCTGGCACGCCGGTCAGCATCCCGCAGGTGCGGATCATGCGCAGGATGCCCGCGACATCGCGCTGGTTGAAGGCGTGCACCTCGACGCCGGCGCGGATCAGATCGGCCACGATGGGGGCCTGAAGATCCGAGAAGGTGAGGACGAGGTCGGGGTTCAGATCGAGTATCTTGGGGATGTCGGCAGAGGTAAACGCGCCCACGCGGGGCTTTTCGCGGCGGACCTGTGCGGGGCGGACGGCATAGCCGGTGACGCCCACGATGCGGTGGTCCTGCCCCAGCAGATAGAGGGTTTCGACGGTCTCCTCGGTCAGGCAGACGATGCGGGTATAGGTCATTTGGCTGCCCTGCGCTCTTCTTCGGCCTTGCGCCAGACCTGCCAATCAGTGGCGGCGGCGGTGATGGCGCGGCGGGTGGCGGCACCCACGGCTTCGCCGATGGCGGTGTGCATCCCGGCATAGCGGATATCGCCCGGATCACAGGCCAGCGCCGCGCAATCGGTGCCGGTGCCGGTGGCGGTGCCGGTGGGGAGGGTGAGGCCTGCCTCCATCACGGCGGCGGTGCGGGCCTGGACGGCGATGGAGAGCGCCTCGAGCTGGGCCGTTTCCGTGAGGGCGGCATCGACAGCGGTGCAGAGGTTGATCGTGCCCCAGTCGGCGGTGTGATAGGGGCGGCGGGTGCCCACGGATTCCGCATTCGACAGGCCCACGGTGGCGAGGCAGGTGGCGGTGATGCCGTCGACGGTCGCCTCGGCCATGTGGTAGGTGCCGATATCGCGGGAGGTGAGCATGCCGACGGCATCAGGCCAGGCCTGCATTTCGCGGGCGAACCAAGACTCGACATCGAAGTCACGGGGGAGGTCGGCGTTTTTCACCTCACGCCACGCGACGGCGCGGGCGGTGGTGTAGCCGGGGCGGAAGGGGGCCCAGCTGAGCACGCGCATCGGGCGGGGCAGTTCTGCGATGAGCCAGGGGCGGGTGAGAGTGGCGCGGATCATCTGGTGACCGAGAGGGGTTGGAAGATGTGGCCCTGAGGGGTTTCGGCGTGGAAGCCCTGCACGCCGAAGACGCGGGCGAGCAGCGTGTCGGACAGCACGTCGCGCGCGGGGCCATCGGCGGCGATGCGACCGGTTTCCAGCATGATGAGCCGCGTGCAGTGGCGAGCGGCGAGGCCGAGGTCGTGGACGGAGGCGATGACGGACCGCCCTTCGGCCGCGAGGTCGGCGAAGACCTGCATGGTGCGGATCTGGGCTGCGGGGTCCAGCCCCGCCACGGGCTCATCGGCCAGCAGGAGGGGCGTGTCCTGTGCCAATGCGCGGGCGATCAGGACGCGGGCCTGTTCGCCGCCCGACAGCGCGGTGGCGGTGCGGCCGCGAAAGCCGGACAAACCCATCCGGTCCAGCGCGCGGGCAATGGCGGCCTGATCTTTCGCACCTGTGCCATGGGTGAGGCGACCGAGGCTGACCACGGTCTCGACCGTGACGGGCCAGGCGATTTCGCGGGCCTGCGGCAGGAAGGCGGCGATGCGGGCGCGGTCGGCAGGCGGCAAAGTGGCGAGGGAGGAGCGGCCCTGATGCGGCAGAAGGCCGAGGGCGGCGCGCAGAAGCGTGGTCTTGCCCGCGCCGTTGGGGCCGATGAGGCCCACGAATTCCCCCTGCCCCACGGTCAGCGAGATATTGTCCAGCACCGGGCATTCGCCGCGTTTGACGGTGAGGTTTTCCAGTTGCAGCAGGCTCATGCCTCTACCCCGCGCATGCGCCACAGAAGGTGGAGGAAGAAGGGCGCGCCGACAAGGGCGGTGAGGACGCCGAGCTTCAGGTCCTGATCAGGGGCGATCAGGCGCACGGCGATGTCAGAGGCCAGCAGCATCGCCGCCCCGCCCAGCATGGCGGCGGGCAGCAGGCGCGAGGGTTGGCCGCCGGTCAGCGGGCGCAAGAGGTGGGGGATGACGAGGCCGACAAAGCCGATGGCCCCGGCGACGGCGACCGAGGCCCCGATGGCGGCGGCGGTGCCGAGGATGATCATCAGGCGCAGGCGGCGCAGGCTGATGCCCATGGATTGCGCGGCGTCTTCGCCCAGGGTCAGGGCATCGAGCGACCGGCCTGTCAGCAGGAGGAGGACGCCGCCCAGAACCATGAAGGGCGCGCCGATCCAGACATGGGTCATGGACCTGTCGGAGAGGGAGCCCATCATCCAGTAGACGATCTCCATCACGGCAAAGGGGTTGGCGGAGAGGTTCAGCACCAGTTGGGTGCCTGCCCCGGTGAGGGCGGAAATGGCGATGCCGGCGAGGATCAGCGACAGCGCGCCGCCGCGCGGGCCGGCAAGCGCAAGGATCAGGATGACCGACAGCGCCGCGCCCGTGAGGGCCGCCAGCGGCAGGGCGAGGGCGAAGGCGGCGGCGAGGCCGGTTTGCAAGGAGAGGACCGCGCCGAGGGCGGCGGAGGAGGAGACGCCGATCAGGCCGGGTTCCGCGAGGGGGTTGCGCAGAAAGCCCTGCATCGCCGCGCCCGACAGACCGAGAACCGCGCCGACCAGCAGCCCAAGGATGGCGCGGGGAAGGCGGATTTCCTGCATGACGAGGACCACCGGGCCGCCGTCGCCGCTGAGGAGGGCCGAGAGGCTTTCGGACAGGCCAAGGGCAGCGGGGCCTATGAGAAGCGAGGCGAAGAACAGGACCGCGACGAGCAGGCCAAGCGCGGTGAGGAGGACAGATTGCCGGATCATTCCGCCGCCCCGATTTCTGCGCGGGTCTGGGCCATGGTGCGGATGGCATTCAGGATATGGGGCGTGCCGCAAACCCAATCGGCATCGCGGACCGAGGCACGGGCGGCATCGCTGCGGATCGCCTCAAGTGCGGGATGGGTGAGAATTTCCTCGGCCCGCGAGGCGCCGGGATAGGGGGTCGAGGTGACCACGACCGTGGGCTGGGCGATGACGAGGCGTTCCAGCGGCAGGATGCCGCCGCCGGTCAGCCCCGCCTCGGCCCCCACATTGGCAAAGCCGGTGAGGGTGAGGATGGCATCCGACAGCGTGCCCGATCCGGCGGTATAGCCGTTGGGGTAGTACATGGCGGCGGTGACGGGGATGCCGTCGAAGCCGAGGCGCGCGAGGTCTTGCTCGAACGCGGAAGCCATCGCCTCGCCCTGTTCGGCGCGGCCCATGGCAGTGCCGATCAGGCGCATGTGGGCGGCGACGTCTTGCAGCGTGTCGGCGGGGGGAAGCTGGACGACGTCGATCCCCAGAGCCTTGAGCAGGTCGACCGAGGCGCGGGAGGTGTAGGTGCCGGCCAGCACGAGGTCGGGGTGCATGAGGAAGATCTGCTCGGCCCCGCCCCGGTTGATGGGATAGGCGCGGGCCTCTTCGACCATGGCGGAGGAGAGCGGGTCGAGCGACAGGTGGCTGACCGACAGAAGCTGGCCGGGGGCGGCCAGCAGCATGGCAAGCTGATCGGTGCAGAGATTCATCGACACCACCCGTTCAGGCGGTGCCGCCACCGCCGCCCCGGCCCAGAGGGCAAGGGCGGCGGGGAGGAGGGGGTTAGAAGGACGCACGGAGGCCTGCATGGATGGAGCGGCGCGGGGTGCCGTAGCCATCCGTGACTTCGTAGATTTCATCCGTCAGGTTTTCGACCCGAAGATACAATTCGCGATCCTGCCCGAGGTCATAACCGACCTGAGCACGGTAGACGGTATAGCTGCCCAGATCGCCTTGCGGAAAGCCGTCTTCCGCCCCGGAGGCATGGGTCAGGCCGAAGGCCCCGGTCCAGCCATTGCCGAAGTCGTTTTCCAGGCCGAGGTTGATCTGGTTGCGGGGAACGCGAACCAGCGGCACGCCGTTGGGACGACGGGCATCGGTATAGGTATAGGCGCCGGTCAGGGTAAGGGCCGCGCCCAGCGGAATGTCGAAGCCCAGCTCCAGCCCCTGACGGACCGAGGTGCCGGGCAGGTTGACCAGCGTATCGGGTGCAGGGGCGGAGTCATAGGTGATGAGGTTGTCGGTTTCCAGTCGGAAGAGCGTGGCCGACAGGGTGGCCCCGCCTGCGAATTCCTGATCGATGCCCAGTTCGTAGCTGAGGCTTTCCTCGGGCGTCAGGGTGGGATTGCCGACGAAGAAGCCATAATCGCTGTAAAGCTCGTCGATCGACGGGGCGCGGAAGCCGGTGCCGAAGGCGGCGCGCAGGGTGGTGTCAGGAGCGACGCGCCAGCTGGCCGCAAGCCGACCGGTGGTGAAACCGCCGAACTGGGAATGGTCATCGAGCCGCAGGGTGGCCGAGGCATCGAAGCTATCGGTCGGGGACCAGAGCACCTGAGCAAAACCGCCTAGGGCGCGGGTGGTGCGGGTGCCGGTGGGCAGGCGGTTGTATTCGGCGCCCTCTTCCATCGCGTCGATGCCATAGACCAGCGAAACGGCATCCGACAGCGCGGTGGTGGCGTTCCAGCCGAGGGCGAGGCGGTCACCGTTGAAGGTGGAGTTGCCTTCGTTCACGTCGATGACGGCGCGCGTGACGTCGTAATAGCTGAGGTCCAGATTGTGCTGCGTGCGGCCCGCGTCGATTTCGGCAAAGACGCGCATCCCATATTCGGTCTGGGTTTGGGAATTGGCAAAGTCGGCCAAGCCCAGCGCGCCGAAGCCATCAAAATCGGACTGGGTTTCCTGCGTGAAGAAGGACCCGCCGAGCGTGACGGTATCCGAGAGCGCGTATCGCGCCGAAAAGGACAGGCGGGTCGCTTCGGATGCGTCATCCTCTGTCCCGGTGGCAACGGCGGAAAAGCCATCGGTCTGGAACCGCGTGGCCGAGAAGGCTGTTTCGAGGCGACCTTGTCTTTGGGTCAATCCGTAGCTGAGGGTCGCGGTGTTGTCGGACCCATATTCGGCGAGAAGCGTCTGTTTGCGGCCGTCTTCCTCGAGCCGTTCATGGGTGGTGATGTTGATCACGCCGCCGACCGCAGAGCCGCCCCAGAGCGCGGATTGCGAGCCGCGGAGAACCTCGATCCGGGAGATGTCGGTGGCGAGGAGGGAGCCGAAATCGTAGGATGTTTCGGTTTGTGTGGGATCGGTCACGCGGATGCCGTCAATGAAGACGGCGATGTAGCGCTTGTCGGCGCCCCGGATGCGGAGCGATGCTGTTGTGCCGACCGGGCCCTGCGTTGTGACGGTGACCCCCGGCAGGCGGTTCAGAAGGCCTGCGACAGTCGTATCCCCGGATTTCCGGATCGTATCGGTATCAATCACCTGAACAGAACTGCCCGTGCGGTTGGCGGCAAGGGCCGTGCGGTTTGCCGTGACCACGATTTCATCAAGTTCAACGGTCGTTTGTGCCTGTGCGGGCAGTGCGGCGAGGAGCGCGATGAGTGAGACGGAGAGGCGTTGCATGCCTGTTTCCTTTCCTGCGGGCCGTGGGGGCCCTGACAAAAACATATGTCTTGGGAAAGGGTTGTGCCCTTTCCGCCGACGGTGAGTTCGTCACCTCAAGCGGAAAGTCCGCTGCCCGATGCGCGCCCCGCGCCCCGGAAAGGGTGATCACCTTGGCAGGTCTCCTGGCTTGCGGGTCAGGGTTCGGGTGGGCCTTCCCGGGGATATCCCCAGTGGCATTTTCCACCGTCACTCGCCGCTTACAGTTGCGGGGGCAGCCGCGGATTTGCACCGCGTTCCCTTTTCATCCGACATCACTGCCGGAACCGAAGGCATGACCTGCATAGTGCGGCTGGAATTGCTGTCAATGGAATATTTTTCGGGCTGTCGGGTTTGACATGCGGGATGCCGCTTGTGGGCTGCGGGATGTGCGGGGGATCGGTGTTTTCCAGTTAAACCACTGTTCTCGTTTATAAATATAGGGTTCTCGGCGTGCAGCCGGCCGTGCAGCATCCTGTGCAGCAAAGTGTATGCACGCTTCGAACGGGGGGTTAGGGCCGCGTTAACCCTTGGTTCGGCGAAAAGGGGCCGCTGGGGGCGGAAAGCGACGTGGTGGTGGCGGTTCGGGGCTGGACCCCGGCATCCTGCGCGGTCCAGCATGAAGAAAGATTGAACGGGGGGAACGGGATGATCGGGGATCTGGGCGCGCGGGATGCGACGGCACTGGCGGAACTGGTGGCGGCAGGGGAGGTGAGCCCGGAGGAGTTGCTGGATGCGGCGCTGGCGGCAGTGGCGGCGCGCAATCCGGCGATCAACGCTGTGGTCCTGATGCAGGAGGATGTAGCGCGGAGGGCGATTGCGTCGGGCCTGCCGAATGGGCCGTTCCGGGGGGTGCCATTCCTGTTGAAGGATCTGGGCTGCGAGGCGGTGGATTTTCCATCGCATAACGGGTCGCGGTTGCTGGCCGACACGCAGTATCGGCGCGATTCGTCAATTTTTGCGCGGATCAAGGCGACGGGGGTGGTGACCTTTGGCCGGACGACCAGCCCGGAAGGCGGGATAGGGGCGGCAACGGAGGCGGCGGTCTATGGCGGGCCGACGCGCAATCCGTGGCATACAGACCATACCTCGGGCGGATCGTCGGGCGGTGCCGGGGCGGCGGTGGCGGCGGGGATCGTGGCCTTTGCCCACGGGTCGGATGGCGGGGGGTCGGTGCGGATACCGGCATCGAATTGCGGGCTGTTCGGGTTCAAGCCCACGCGGGCGCGGCTGCCGGATGGGCCTTATGTCGGTGAAGGCTGGGCGGGGATGGCGATTGACGGGTTTCTGACGCGGTCGGTGCGGGATACGGCGGTGATGCTGGATGCCTGCGCGGGGCCGGACCTGGGCGCGCCTTACGTGGCCCCTGCCCTGCTGCGCAGCCATGCGGATGCAATCTCGTGCCCGCCACGCCGGATGCGGGTGATGATCTGCGACACGACCTTCACGGGCGCGGCGATCCACCCGGAGGTGCGGGCGGTGGTGCATCAGGCGGGGCGGATGCTCGAATCGTTGGGGCATCATGTGGAGCCGGGGCGGCCTCAGGCAGATGTGCCGATGATGATGCGGGCCTGGACGGATATCGTGGGGGTGGGCACGGCGCTGGGGGTTCGCAAGGCGTTGAATGGGCGCGACCCGGTTGGTCTGGTGGAGGGTGTGTCGCGGGGGGCGATGGCCCATGCCGAGGGGCTGCATCCGACGCGCTATCTGGAGGCGGTGGGGGAGATTCACGCCTTTGGGCGGCAGATGGCCGGGGTGTTCGAGGGCGCGTGTGACGTGATCCTGTCGGCCACGCTGGCGGAACCGCCCGCGACGGTGGGGCGGTTCAATCATGCAACCGAGGACTATCTGGCCTATCGCATCGGGCCGGGCGGCATCTTTGAGTATTCGCCCTTCTGCGCGGTGTTCAACGCCAGTGGGCAGCCTGCGGCGAGCCTGCCGCTGGGCTGGTCCGAGGGGGATCTGCCCATCGGGGTGCATCTGGCGATGCCGTTTGGAGCGGATGAAGAGCTGATCGCGCTTTGCGCGGAAATTGAGCGGGCGGCGCCATGGGCAGGGGCGCGGGCTCCGATGGCGGGGGGACGGGATTCTTAGCGCTTGCCAAGCCAAGATTCGCCCGTTCAGATATGATCAAAACACAAAACAGAAACATGGGGAGCGCCAGAGAGTGACCGAAGCCGTCACCATCGAGGCAAGGAATGCCGTGAAAGCCTTTGGTCAGGGCGACCATGCGGTGCGGGCGCTGGACGATGTTTCGATCCAGATCCGCAAGGGCGAGTTCTTTACCCTGTTGGGGCCGTCAGGCTGTGGCAAGACCACGCTTCTGCGGCTGATCGCGGGGTTCGAGATGCCCACCAGCGGGGCGATCCTGCTGGACGGGGCGGATATCACCGAATTGCCGCCAAACAAGCGGCCAGTGAACACGGTGTTCCAGAGCTATGCCCTGTTTCCGCATCTGAGCGTGGCCGAGAATGTGGGTTTCGGCCTGACGATGCAGGGGCGCCCCAAGGCCGAGGTGGACAGGCGTGTGGCCGAGATGCTGGCTTTGGTGAAGCTGGAGGCGATGGCGGGGCGCAAGACCAGCCAGTTGTCGGGCGGGCAGCAACAGCGGGTGGCGCTGGCGCGGGCCCTGGCGCCGCAGCCGAAGGTGCTGCTGCTGGATGAACCGCTCAGCGCGCTGGACCTGAAGCTGCGCAAGGAGATGCAGGTCGAGTTGAAGCGGCTGCAGACCGAGACGGGGATCACCTTCATCTTCGTGACGCATGACCAGGAAGAAGCGCTGACGATGAGCGACCGGATCGGCGTGATGAGCGCGGGCAAGTTGCAGCAGGTGGGCAGCCCGAAGGATATCTACACCCGCCCGGTGAACCGGTTCGTGGCCAGTTTCATCGGGGAGACGAATTTCCTGACGGCCAATGTCGTGCTGGGGGGCGTGAAGCTGGCGACCGGGGATGTGATCGAGGTGGCGACGACGCGGCCGGGAACCGTGACGCTGACCGTGCGGCCCGAACAGGTGCGGTTGGTGGCGGCGGGCGAGGCTGGGGCGATTGCGGCGAAGGTGAAATTCCTCGTCTATTTCGGGACGGATACGCATTGCCACCTTGAGCTGGCGGATGGGTCCGAGGTGGTGGCACGGCTGCAAAGCCCGGCAAATGGCGAGGCGGGGATCGAGCCGGGCCAAGCGGTGGGCCTGCGCCTTGCGCCGGGTGCGGCGCAAGTGCTGGAGGATTGACGGGATGAGCGCGGCTGAGGAACGTATGGTCCGGCAATCCACCCGCAATGCGTGGTTGCTGTCGCTGCCGGCGCTGATCGTGCTGATCCTTGCGGCATCCGGGCCGCTGTTGATCGTGCTGGTCTATTCCTTTCTGACGCCGGGCCAGCATGGCAATGTGGTGTGGGAGTTTTCGACCAATGGATGGATCGGTATCCTGTGGTCGCAGGACATATTCACGCAGGAATGGGTGCTGGCGGATGCGCATCTGGCGATCTTTTGGCGGTCGCTGTGGCTGTCGCTGCTGACGACGGTGTTCACCTTTGTGGTGGGGTTCCCGACGGCGTGGTTCATCGCGACGCGGCCGCCGAAGGAGCGGGCGCTGTGGCTGTTTCTGATCACCATTCCGTTCTGGACCAACCTGTTGATCCGCACCTATGCGATCAACGAGGTGCTGCGGAAGGAAGGGTTGATGAACACGGTCTTGATGGGGATGGGCATCACCGACACGCCGATCGAGGTGCTGTATACGCAGACCGCGATCTTCATCGGGATGACCTATGTCTATCTGCCCTTGATGGTGCTGCCGCTGTTTGCTGCGATCGACCGGTTCGACATGCGGCTTCTGGAGGCGGGGTACGACCTTTATGCCAGCCGGATGCAGGTGCTGCGGCGGGTGATCCTGCCCATCGTGAAGCCGGGGATCATCGCAGGATCGATCCTTGTCTTTGTGCCGTCGCTGGGCGCCTATGTCACGCCGCGCGTGCTGGGCGGGGGCAAGCAGATGATGATCGGCAACTTTATCGAGTTGCAGTTCCTGCAGGGCAAAAACTGGCCGCTGGGGGCGGCGCTGTCGATGCTGCTTCTGGTGATCGTGATGGCGGCGCTGCTGGTTTATGTGCGCTATGCGAACAAGGGATCATCCACCCATGGCTGAGCGGGCATTTCATGTGGCCCGCCTGCCGGGCTTTGCCACGACGGCGATCATCGTCTTTGTGGCGCTGTATCTTCCGATCTTCACGCTGGTGGCCTATTCTTTCAACGCCAGCACCTCGCTGGCGGTGTGGGGCGGGTTTTCGCTGGATTGGTATGCCAAGGCCTGGGACAACCAGCAGGTGAAGGATGCCACCATCCGGTCGCTGATCATCGCAAGTTTCGCGGCGGCGATTTCCACGACCGTGGCCACGATGGCGGCGCTGGGGACGACGCGGCGGCGGGCGTTCAAGGGGCAGACGCTGATCTATGTGGCGATCAACCAGCCGCTGATGGTGCCCGAGATCGTGACGGCGGTGGCGTTGATGATCGTCTTTGGGCTGATCAAGGTCTGGCTGACCAGTATCGGGTTGGGCGGGCTGACCACGGGGCTGGGCTATCTGATCCTTGCCCATTCGGCCTTTTGCATTCCCTTTGCCTATCTGCCGATCCGCGCGCGGCTGGAGGGGATGGACCTGACGCTGGAGACGGCGGCGGCGGACCTTTACGCCAGCCCGTGGCAGACATTCCGCCGTGTCACGCTGCCTCTGCTTGCGCCGGGCATGATTGCGGGCGCGATGCTGGCCTTCGTCATCAGCCTTGATGACGTGGTGATTACCGAGTTCGTGAAATCGGGCGGGCAGGATACGCTGCCCACCTACATGCTGGGGCAGATGCGGCGGCAACTGACCCCGGAGATCAACGCCGTTTCGACCATGCTTCTGGGTCTGACGGTGGTGCTGTTGACCGCGTTCTTCCTTTTGACGCGCAAGAAAACCTGAAAACCAACCGGGAGACCAAAGATGAAAAGATTGATGTCCGCGACTGCCCTTCTGATGGCGACGACCGGCCTCGCATCGGCCGAGGGCGTGCTGCAACTGTACAACTGGGGCAACTATACCAGCCCCGAGCTGCTGGAGAAGTTCAAGGCCGAAACGGGGATCACCGTCACGGTGACCGACTATGACAGCAACGATGTGGCGCTGGCCAAGATCGAAGCGGGCGGGCATGGGTTTGACCTTGTGGTGCCTTCGGCCAACTATGTGAAGATCTTCGCCGACAAGGGGCTGACCACGCCGCTGGACCTGTCGAAGCTGCCCAACCATGCCAACATCGCGCCGGAATGGATGAATGTGGAATGGGATGCGGGCCGGACGAATTCGATCCCGTGGCAATGGGGCACTGTGGGGATCGCGGTGGATACTGCGGTCTATTCCGGCGACATCAACACCAGTGCCGTCTGGCTTGAAGTGCCGGACGAGCTGAAGGGCAAGATCAACGTGGTGCCGGAAATGACCGACATCGTCAGCCTTGCCACGCTGTATTACGGCGGCGAGCCGTGCAGCGAGGATCTGGAAGTGCTGAAGAAGGTGCGCGACGGGTTGCTGGCGGCCAAGCCCAACTGGATCGCGATGGATTACGGCGCAACGGAGAAGATGTCGAACAAGGACTGGGCGGCATCGGTGAACTGGAACGGGTCGACGATGCGGATCCGGCAGAACGTGCCGACCGTGGCCTATGGCTATCCGAAAGAGGGCTATACGCTGTGGATGGACAGCGTGATGCTGCTGAAGGACGCGCAGAACGTGGACGAGGCCTATGCCTTCATGGACTTCATCCTGAAGCCGGAAAATGCCGCGATGATTTCGAACTTTGCGAAATATGCGAATGGCATTTCCGGATCGGAGCCGTTCATGGACCCGGAGATGGCCACCGCGCCGGAAGTGGTGATCCCGGAGGAGCACAAGGCCAATGGCGTGTTCCTGCCGGTGTGCAGCGAGAAGTCGCGGGAATACATGACCGCGATCTGGACCGAGTTGCAGAAGTGATCTGCCAGAAGTGATCTATCGGAGTGCCGCAGCCCATGGCTGCGGCACGTTTTCCTTAGGTCACGGGCGCGGGCCTTCGCCCGCGCCCGTTCCAGTTGGGGTTCCACCCCAAACCCCGGGGGTATTTGGGCCAAGATGAAGAGCACAGACATTTGCGACCTGACGGCATCCGACCTGTCGCGGTTGATAGCGGCGGGTGAGGTGCGGCCGTCGGAGGTGATGGAGGCGACGCTGTCGCGGGTGGCGGCGGTGAACGGGGCAGTGAATGCCATCGTGTCGATGCCGGATGCGGATGTGCTGATGGATCAGGCGCGGGCGGCGGATGCGGCGCCGCGCCGGGGCTGGCTGCATGGCATTCCGATGGCGGTAAAGGATCTGCTGGCGGTCAAGGGGATACGCACGACCTGGGGATCGCCGATCTTTGCGGGTCACGTGCCGGTGGCCGATGACCTGCTGGCGGCACGGATGCGGGCGGCGGGGGCGATCTTCATCGGCAAGACGAACACGCCGGAATGGGGGCATGGCAGCCACAGCTTCAACCCGGTGCATGGGGTGACGCGCAATCCCTATGACCTGTCGCGCACGGCGGGCGGGTCGTCGGGGGGCGCGGCGGTGGCGCTGGCCACGCGGATGGTGGCGGTGGCCGACGGGTCGGACATGATGGGATCGCTGCGCAATCCGGCGGGGTGGAACAATGTCTATGGGTTCCGCCCGTCTTACGGGTTGGTGCCTGCGGATGCGGTCGGGGCGACCTTTCTGGCCACCATGGCGACCGAGGGGCCGATGGCGCGGACGGTGGAGGATGTGGCGCGGCTGCTGGAAGTGCAGGCGGGGGTGAACCCGGAGGTGCCATTCGGGCGCGCGAGCGAGCCGTTCGGGGACATGCTGGACATCGACATGCGCGGCAAGCGGATCGGCTGGCTGGGCGATTGGGGCGGCGCGTGGCAGGTGGAGCCGGGGATATTGGAGCTGTGCGAGGCCGGGCTGCGGGTGTTTGAAGGGATGGGCGCGGTGGTGGAGCCGGTGGCGCCCCCCTTTCCGTCAGAGAAGCTGTGGTTCGCGTGGATGACGATCCGGGCGATGCTGAATGCGGGCGACAAGCAGGCGATGTATGCCGACCCGGCCAAGCGGGCGCTGATCAAGCCGGAAAGCCTGTGGGAGATCGAGCAGGGCACGAAGGTGACGGCGGCGGAGTTCCATGCGGCGAATGTGATCCGGTCGCGGTGGTATGCGCGGGCGGCGAAGCTGTTTGGCGAGTATGACGCGCTGGTGTTGCCCACGGCGCAGGTCTGGCCATTTCCGGTGGAGTGGCGCTGGCCGCAAGCGATCAACGGGGTGGCGATGGACACCTATCACCGCTGGATGGAGGTTATGATTCCAGTGGGACTGGCGGGCTTGCCCGCGCTGAACCTGCCGGTGGGGTTTGGCGCGCA
This sequence comes from Variovorax paradoxus, assembly GCA_943370085.1. GTDB lineage: Bacteria > Pseudomonadota > Alphaproteobacteria > Rhodobacterales > Rhodobacteraceae > Paragemmobacter. The sequence goes on from CALRPT020000011.1 coordinate 46,309, forward strand.
GGGCTTGCCGATGGGGATGCAGATCTTCGGGGCGTTTGGCGCGGATGCGCGGGTGCTGGCCATGGGGCAGCAGTATCATCTTGCGACCGACTGGCCGGGGCGGCGGCCGCCCGTGCTATAGATCGTAGCGGGCGAGTTCGGAATAGACGCTGCCCTGTTTCGTCTGGCGGCTTTCGTAGAGGACGTAGTGATCGACCTGCCATTCGGGGGTGGTAAAGGTACTGCCTGCCGCGATGGCGCGTTCGAGGCGGAAGGTGTCCTCCAGGCCCGGAGGTTGGAAGCGGCCAAGGGTGACATGGGGGTGAAAGCGGCGGCTTTCCGTGGCGATCCCGGCGCTGCGGGCGGCGTGGTCCAGCTTGGCCTGAAGACGGGTGAGCGGTTCGGACGAGGCGACGCCCGCCCAGGCGGCGCGGGGTTTGGGGCCGCCGAAGAGGCCCAAGGATTTCAGCGACAACGGGAAAGGCGGGACGCGGGTTTCGCTGAAGCGTTCATGCGCGGCCTCAAGCACCGGTTCGGGCTGTTCGCCGAGGAAGACGAGGGTGAGGTGGAAGCTGTCAGGATCGGTTTTCTTTGGCAGCGGCAGCAGGAACTGCTGCACCCGCAGGGCGGAGAGCACCGTATCCGGCAGGGGAAGGGCGAGGAAGGCCCGGATCATGGGTGCATCATCGCCTTGCCAGCCAAGCGAGGCGGTCGCGGATTTCGGGGCGGACGGGGCCTTCGCGCGGGCTGTCGAGGAGCGTGGTGAGCATGTGCGGTTCCGGGGCCGGGCGGGTGCCGCCGCCCCATGAGAGCGCGCGGAGGACAGAGGCTGCATCGTCGGGCAGGTGGTCGGGGATTTCAAGGCCCGCGAGCGTAGCCCAGAGCGCCGTCCAGCAGCGACCGACCGACCACGGGTTGTAGCCGCCGCCCCCCAGAAGAAGCAGGCGGGGCGCTAGAGGGCGGATTTCGGTCAGCGCCTCGAGATAGGCGCGGTTGGAGAGAGCGAGGCGGGAGAGCGGGTCCTCCTGCAGGCTGTCAGCCCCGGCCTGCAGAACGATGGCCTGCGGGCGGTGTGCGGCGAGGCGGGGGAGAATGAGGCCGTGGAGGGCGGCGCGAAACTCGCTGTCGTTGAAGCCCTTGGGGACGGGCAGGTTGAAGGCGTTGCCCCCGGCATCGTGGGTGAGCGCACCGGTAAAGGGCCAGCGATTTTCTTCATGCACCGAGATCATCAGGATGTCGGGATCGCCTGCGAAGGCGGGTTCCACGCCATCGGGGTGGTGGGCGTCAATGTCGACATAGGCGAGCCGTTGAAGCCCGGCATGGCGAAGCGCCATGAGGGCGAGGACGGGATCGTTGAGGTAGCAGAACCCGTTGGCGCGGTCGGGCAGGCCGTGATGGGTGCCCCCGCCGGGGACGTGAATGGCGCCTGCGGCATGGGTGGCGAGCAATTCGGCGGCGAGGATGACGCCACCTGCGCCGGTGGCGGGGCGGCGGAACATCTCGGGGAAAATCGGGTTGGAGGTGGTGCCGAGGTGGTGGCGGGCGCGGGTGTCGGGGTCGACTTGGCCTGTCGCCTCGGCCTGCTGGAGGGCCGCGATATAGGCGGGGGTGTGATAGGCAGTCAGCGCGGCAGGCTTGGCGCGGGGGCTTTGGCGGTAGCGGTGGGGGGGCAGCCAGCCCAAAGCGCGGGCTAGATCCATCACAGTGGAGACGCGGGGCACGCGGAGCGGGTGGGTCTGGCCATAGGAAGAACCGCGATAGATGCCCGAGCCGAAGAAGAGCGGCCCCGGCAGGGCCACCGGAGCGGCGGATGTCACGGCAGGAGGGCTTCGATCTTTTGCACGACGGGGGCGGCGGTGGGGCGCATCACGCTGCCCCAGGTGGCGACGACCGCGCCTTCGCCATCCAGCAGAACCTTGTTGAAGTTCCAGTTCGGCTCAAACCCTTCGGTTTCGACAAGCCATTGATAGAAGGGATGCGCCGCGGGGCCACGGACGGGGGTGATGTCGGTCATCGGGATGGTGAGATCGAAGTTGATGGCGCAGAATTCCTTGACCTCATCCGCCGAGGCGAGTTCCTGACGGAAGTCATCCGATGGCACGGCAAGGACGACAAGGCCGCGGCTGGCATATTCATCATGCAAAGCCTGCAGATCATCGAATTGCGCCGCAAAGCCGCAGAGCGAGGCGGTGTTGACCACCAGAACCGGTTGCCCCTTGAAAGCGTCAAGGTCGATCGTGCCGCCGTCGATCGAGGGAAAGCTGAACCCGGCCAGCGCGGCCACGGGCAGCAGGACCAGTGACAGAGAGGTGAGGGCGGTGGGCTTGGCACGGGGGAAAAGGCGCATCGCGGCTTCCTGAAAATGGCTTGGCGACAAGGTCTGTTACGAAAGATAAGGCGGGGCGGGCAGAGGTCAACGCGGGTTTGACCGCCAGCGAAAGGCGACATGGGCGCGAAATGCCGTCGCAAGTGGCATGTTGCCGACAAAATCCCAAGAAAACCACGTAAAATCCGCAGGAAAACCACCGTCCGGGTGGAATTTCCGGGGGCGCGGTGTCATATACTGGAACAAAGCAGCGATCCGGATGTCAAACCGGGTTGAAAGATCGGGCGAGCAGATGAAACGGAGCCAGAGCAGCCAATTCCTCTCCACCGGGGAGGACGGACCCCGCAACCAGTTTGCGGCGCTGTGCTGGCGCATGCATCGCGGGCGTGTCGAGGTGCTGTTGATCACCAGCCGCGATACCGGGCGCTGGGTCATTCCCAAGGGATGGCCGATGGCGGGCAAGAGCCCGGCGGAATCCGCCGCGCAGGAGGCCTGGGAAGAGGCCGGCGTGCGCGGACAGGAAGGGCAAGAGGCGCTGGGTCTTTATACCTATGACAAGCTGCGCGGTGCCAAAGAGGCGCTGCCCTGTGCGGTGTCGGTCTTTCCGCTGCGGGTCGAGGAACTGGCGGCGCGTTTTCCGGAACGCAAGGAGCGGCGGCGCCGGTGGTTCGGGGCCGACAAGGCCGCGAAGCTGGTGGCCGAGCCGGAATTGCGGGCGCTGTTTCAGCGACTGGCAGGTGATCCTGCGATGCTGAGCAAGGCCGCTGCTGGAACCGCAGGCTGAACACGATCCGCGACATTCAGCTTGAATTCCAGACCGATCTGCATAGGTCGGAAGGATGAGACGAGACGGCCCCTTGCAACCCGGTGATCCGCGATGATCCGCTTCAGCCTGAAATGCGCCAAGGACCACAGCTTTGAAAGCTGGTTCCCGTCGGGCAACGCGTATGAGGCGCTGAAGGCGGCGGGGCATGTGGCCTGCCCGGTCTGCGGATCGGGCGAGGTGGAAAAGGCGCTGATGGCCCCGAGCGTGGCTGTGGCGCGGGGCGAGGTGGATGGTCCTGCGCGGCCGTCACTGGGTGCACCCGCCACGGAGCTGGAGGTGGCGCTGGCCGCGTTGCGGCGGCAGGTCGAGGAAAATTCCGACTATGTCGGGATGGATTTCGTGACCGAGGCGCGGCGCATCCATGCCGGTGAGGCACCCGAACGCGCGATCTATGGCGAGGCGCGGGCCGATGAGGCGAAGAAGCTGCTGGAGGATGGGGTGCCCGTTGCCCCCCTGCCCTTTCTGCCTGCGCGCAAGGCCAATTGATCCTGCCGGATTGGGCCGGAATTGCCTTGAATCGTTAACTCTTTTCCGCAGCGCCGCTGTGCGTCTGCCGTATTCTCGACACAGTCCGGGGCGAGTCTGACCCCAGTGCCGAGTGAGTGCCAAGTGAACGGGTGATGGTGATGCTGGACTGGATGCAGGATGAACGGGTGGATGCGGCGCTGGCCTTGGCCGTGCAGGTGTTCCAGACCACGGAACTGGCCTGCTTTGCCCGTGGGACGCGGATCGAGACGGCGACGGGGTTTGTCGCGGTGGAAGATCTGCGCGACGGCATGATGATCGAAACGATGGACAATGGCTTGCGGCCCGTGCGGCGGGTGCTGTCAAAGCAGGTGGACGGGCGCGGGGCGCTGGCCCCGGTGGAGATTGCGGCGGGGGTTCTGGGCAATTTGCGGCCGGTGCGGGTTTCGCCGCATCACCGGATGGTGGTGACGGGCTGGCGGGCCGAGCTGTTGACTGGCGAGCCGGAGGTTCTGGCGGCGGCGGCTGATCTGGTGGATGGCGATAGGGTGCAGGTGGTGCCGGTGGAGCGGGTAGAGTATTTCCACCTGCTGTTTGACCGGCATGAGATCATCTTTGCCGAAGGGGCTCCGACGGAAAGCTATCACCCCTTTGCGCAGGATGCGAAAGCGTTGGCGCCGGACACACTGGCCGAGCTTCAGGCGGTGTTTCCCGATCTGGGCCGTGCCTTCTGGGAAGGCACGCTGCTGGGCGGAACTGCGCGGCCCTGCGCCAGCCGGGACGCGGCGGCGCTGCTTCTGGCCTGAGCGGGCCGCGCGAGGCGCGACCCTGCCCGATCAGATTTTCCTTATCAGATTTGTTTTTCCGGCATCTGCACGCGCAGCCCATCCAGCGCGTCGGAGACTTTCAGCTGGCAGGTGAGGCGCGAGCGGACCGGATCGGGGTTCCAGGCGAAATCGAGCATGTCTTCTTCCATGCTGTCCTTCTTGGGCAGCTTTTCCACCCAGGCCGGATCGACATAGACGTGGCAGGTGGAGCAGGCGCAGGCGCCGCCGCAATCGGCCTCGATCCCCGGGATGCCGTTGTCGCGGGCGCCTTCCATCACGGTCAGGCCATTCGCGACCTCGACCACGTGTTCCTTGCCGCCATGTTCCACATAGGTGATCTTCGCCATTCTACCCTGCCCGTTGCGCCAGATGTGCGTTGCTGACCGCTGACATAGGCGATTTCGGGGGCCTTTGCCAGTGGGGCGGATGACGCGGCGGGCAGGATCGGGCGGCTTGCCAAATCCGGCAAATGTTCTATCTTTGTTCTTATGCCCCGCCCTGCCCCGCGATCCCCTGATCCTGCCTTGCGCCCGCTGTCGGATTGGCTGGTGCCCACGACACGGCCCGGCACATGGCCGCGGCCGCCTGCGGCGCTGGTGGCGGCGCGGCTGGATGAGCCGCCAGCGGGGGCGCGGGTCTGTGTGGCGGGGCTGGTGTTGCTGCGGCAGCGGCCCGGCACGGCAAAGGGGGTGATCTTTGTCACGCTGGAGGATGAGACGGGCACCTGCAATGTGGTGGTCTGGGCCAATGTCTATGAGCGGTTCCGCCGCGCGGTGATCGCGGGGCGGATGCTGCGGGTGACGGGAAAGCTGCAGCGCGATGCAGGCGTGGTGCATGTGGTGGCCGAGGTGATCGAGGATCTGTCGCCCATGCTGGACCAATTGCTGCGCCCTGATTTCCGGCATGATGGGGTGCGGGCGGGCGATCAACCCTGAGGGGCGGGGTTTCGGGGCGGAACGATTGCCGCTATGCTGCGCTGCGATCCGGGCAAACCGGGCGGGCAGGACGTGGGGCGGATGCAGAGAACAGCGATTGCGACGGGTCTGATGCTGGTGGTGCTGTGCGCCTGCCAGACGGCGGGCGGGCCACAGGCGCCCCGCAGCAGCAACCTTGCGCGCGAGATCGTGCGGCTGGACCGGCCCGGTCCGCCCGCACAGCCGGAAGGTGCGTGCTGGGAAAGCGACGTGACGCCTGCGGTGATCGAGACGGTAACCGAGCAGGTGGTGGTGACCCCCGAAACGCGGGCCGAGGATGGCACGGTGCTGAGCCCGGCCAGCTATCGCACCGATACGCGCACGCGCATCCTGCAGGACCGCGAGGAGGTGTGGTTCCGTGCCCCCTGCCCTGCGGATTACACGGTGGGTTTCTTGGCATCGCTGCAGCGGGCGCTGAAGGCGCGCGGGTATTATACGCTGGAAGTGACCGGACAGCTGGATGCGGGCACGCGCGATGCGGTGCGGCGCTACCAGACGGAGCGGGGGCTGGACAGCGCACGCCTGTCGCTGGGGGCGGCGCGGGAGTTGGGGCTCTTGCCCACCGCGCTGGAGGAGTTGTGAGCCTCTGGGCGGGCCGCGCCCGCGCGCGGATGGCCGCGCTGTGGGAGGGGGCGTCGGACGGGGCGCATGATCTGGGCCATCTGGACCGGGTGTGGAAAAGCTGCCGCCTGATCGCGCAGGATGAGCCGGGGGCGGACGCAGATGTGCTGGCGGTGGCGGCCTATTTCCACGATGCGGTGAACCTGCCCAAGGACAGCCCAGATCGGGCGCAGGCGTCGCGTCTGTCAGCCGATCTGGCGGTGCGGGAACTGGCGGCGATGGGGTTTGACAACGGGCGGCTGGCAGCGGTGCATCATGCGATTGCGGCGCACAGCTTTTCCGCCGGGATCACGCCGGAAACGGTGGAGGCGCGCATCCTGCAGGATGCGGACCGGCTGGAGGCGCTGGGGGCGATTGGCCTCGCGCGGATGTTCCTGATCGCCGGGCAGATGGGGGGCGGGCTGTTTCATGCCGCCGATCCGCTTGCGATGGAGCGGGCGCTGGATGACCGCCGCTATGCGCTGGACCATCTGGAGGTGAAGCTGTTCCCGGTGGCCGCTGCGATGCAGACGGAAACAGGGCGGCGCATGGCGGCGGAGCGGGCGGAATGGATGGAAAGCTTTCGCACCCGGCTGTTGCACGAGATCGGATAGCAAAGGGGCGACAGGTTGCCCTGCCGCCCCCATGTTCAATCCAAGCGCCGATTACTGTTCGGCGGGGGCGTTTTCTTCGGCAGTGGCTTCTTCGACCGACAGCGCGACGAAGCGCGGATCGCCCGCACGGCGCACCAGCAGGAGCAGGGACTTACGGCCCGCATCCCGTGCCTCGGTCACCCGGTCTTCGAGATCGGCGAGGCGTTCGACGGGCTGTTGCCCGGCCTCGGTGATCACGTCGCCTTCGCGCAGGCCTTTGCTATAGGCCTCGGACAGGGTGTCGACGGCGGTGACGGCCAGACCTTTGGCGTCCGTCGGCAGGCCCAGTTCGGCGGCGGTTTCCGACGTCAGCGGCGCGAGGGTGAGGCCCAGAAGGTTCAGCTCGGTCGGGTCTTGCTGCGGTTCGGCGGCAGCGGGGACAACCTCGGCGGCCTCGGCCTCTTCGCGGCGGCCAAGGGTCACGGAGAGGGTCGTCGTTTCGCCTTCGCGCAGAACGATGACGGGCACGGCAGAGCCGACCGGGCTGTCTGCGACCTGACGGGTGAGGTCACGGACAGAGCCGATTTCCTTGCCGTCGAAGGTGGTGATCACGTCACCGGCCTGCATCCCGGCATCCTTGGCCGGACCATCGGGCACATCGGTGATGAGCGCACCAGCGGAGGCTTCCAGACCCATCGCCTCGGCCACGTCGGGCGTCACGTCCTGGATGCGGACACCCAGCCAGCCGCGGCGGGTTTCGCCAAATTCGCGCAGCTGATCGACGACTTTGGTGACCACATTGGAGGCCATGGAGAAGCCGATGCCGATGGAGCCGCCATTGGGCGACAGGATGGCGGTGTTCACGCCGATCACCTGACCGTCCATGTTGAAAAGCGGGCCGCCCGAGTTGCCGCGGTTGATGGCGGCGTCGGTCTGGATGTAATCGTCATAGGTGCCGGAAAGTTCGCGGCCACGGGCGGAAACGATGCCCGCGCTGACCGAAAAACCCTGGCCGAGCGGGTTGCCCATGGCCATGACCCAATCGCCCACACGCATCAGATCGGAATTGCCGAACTGCACGAAGGGAAGCGGTTCCTCGGACGTGACTTTCAGCAGCGCGATGTCGGTCTTGGGGTCGGTGCCGACGAGTTCGGCCTTTAGCCGGTCGCCGGAGAAGAATTCGATCTCGATCTCATCCGCGCCTTCGATGACGTGGTTGTTGGTGACGATGTAGCCGTCCTCGGAAATGACGAAGCCGGAGCCCAACGCCTCGGACCGGCGGGGTTCTTGTGGGCCGCCCTCGCCATTGGGGGGCATGAAATCGCGGAAGAAATCCTCGAACGGGGATCCTTCGGGGACCATCGGGCCATTGCCCGTGGGCGCGGCGACGACGGCGGAGGTGGTGATGTTCACCACGGATGGGCTGATCTGCTGGGCCAGATCGGCAAAGCTGTCAGGCGCCGACTGGGCGCGCACGTCGAGGGCCGAACCCAGCGCCAGCGACAGGCCGAGCGCAAGGGCCAGAAACACGCGGGGGGTTGGGCGCGGCGCGGTTTGGGCGCGGGCCTTTGGGGACAGAACGGTGGGATGCACTCCGAACTCCTTTCGTTTGGCGGTGCCGCGCTGCCAAAGGCCGGCACGGCGGAGCACGCTTGTGATCATCAGGTAGGCGCTGCGGAATGCAATGCAAACCGTGTCGCGCTCTCTCAACTGCATGTGAACCCTTGGGGCGGATTGTTTCAAGAGCCACAAAGGAGGGCGCTAGGGAGAGCCTGTCAGCTGCCGCGCCGTCCAGACCAGCAGGACACCCGTGGCAATGGCGGCAAGGCCAAGGCTGCGGCGGCGTTCGGGGGAGAGGGCGGCGAAGAAGGCGAGCAGTTGTTCGATACGGGAAGGGGCCAGCGCAAGCGCCAGCCCCTCGATCACCAGAACCAGGCCGAGGCCCAGCAGAAGCCAGGTCATTCCGTGACGGGAACTTCGGGGCCCGTTGCGTTGCCGCGCCCGGCATCCGAACTGAGATAGTCGAAGAATTCGCTGTTGGGCTGCATCACGATCGAGGAGTTGCCCGGCTGCAGCGCGCGCTCATAGGACGTGAGCGAGCGGGTGAAGGCGAAGAACTCCGGATCGCGACCGAATGCTTCGGCGTAGATGCCGTTCCTTTCGGCGTCGGCCTCACCGCGGATGACGTCGGCCTCGCGGCGCGCATCGGAGGTGAGTTCGACCACCGTCCGGTCGGCAGAGGCGCGGACACGCTGCGCCGCTTCGTTACCACGGGCGATTTCATCGGCGGCCTCACGTTCCCGTTCGGCCCGCATCCGGGCGAAGGTGGCCGAGAGGTTCTGATCCGGAAGGTCAGTCCGGGTCAGGCGAACGTCGATCACCTCGATCCCCAGATTCGCCGCCTGACGGCGGGCGATATCGCGGATCTGGTTCATCAGGGCGGTGCGATCCTCGGACAGGACGCGGCTGGAATCGACCGAGCCGAGGACCTGCTGAATGGCCGGGTTGATGATGCCTTCGAGACGGCGCAGCGCCTGCGCCTCGCCCCCGGCGCCGACCGCTTCGCGGAACTGCACAAGGTTGGCGATCCGCCAGCGGGCGAAGGCATCGACGACAAGACGGCGGTCGTCGAGCATGGTCACTTCGACCGGGGTGGTGGGCAGGCCGAGGATGCGGCCGTCGTAACGGACCACTTCCTGAATCAGCGGGATCTTGAAGCCGAGACCCGGATCTTCCTTGACCTGCTTGACCTGACCGAATTGCAGGACCAGCGCCTTTTCGCGTTCATCGACGATGAAGATCGACGAGAGCGCGGTTGCGCCGATGATGGCGACGATGGGCAGAAGGATTGCGCTTTTCATCAGTTGGTTCCCCCGGTCGCAGCGGCCGCGCCTTGGGCGGGGGCCGGACGGTTAAGCTCGTTCAGCGGCAGGAAGGGCACGACGCCCTGACCGCCGCCTTCACCGCTTGCCACACCGTCAAGGATGACCTTGTTCATGCCACCCAGCACTTTTTCCATCGTTTCCAGATACATGCGGCGGCGGGTCACTTCCGGCGCCTTGATGTATTCTTCATAGACCGACAGGAAGCGGCTGGCTTCACCCTGTGCTACGTTGACGACCTGGGCGCGATAGGCCTCGGCCTCTTCGAGGAGGCGGGCGGCTTCACCACGGGCACCTGCGGTGACGCGGTTGGCGTAGGCGTCAGCCTCGTTCTGGAGGCGTTCGCGTTCCTGCTGGGCGGCCTGCACTTCGCGGAAGGCGTCGATCACTTCACCGGGCGGAGAGGCGCGCTGCAGGTTGACGCGGATGACGTTGATGCCGGCCTGATAGGAATCCAGCGTGTTCTGCACATTGGTTTGCAGATCGGTGGCGATCACGCCGCGGTCGCGGTTGAGGATGGGCGACAGTTCCGAACGGGCGATGATGTCGCGCATCGCGGATTCGGATACGGCGCGGATCGTGTCATCGGGATCGGCAAGGTTGAAGAGGAAGGCCGACGGATCGGCCACGTTCCAGACCACCTGAAAGCCGATGTCGACGATGTTCTGGTCACGGGTCAGCATCAGGCCATCGCCGATGGCCCCATCGCCCACAGCGCCGATATCGGTGGTGCGTTCGCCGGTGACCGGCACGATTTCCGCCGTGATCACTGGCCAGGGCGCGAAGTTCAGACCGGGGTTGCCGACAGCGGAGAATTCACCAAGGAACAGCTCGACCGAGCGTTCTTCGGGACGGACCGTGTAGAAGGACATGAAGGCCCAGAGGCCGACTGCGGCCAGCGCACCCAAGAGCAGGCCCTGTTTGGTGACAAGCGGGCTGTTCGGATCGCGGCCGCCGCCGCCGCCCGTGGGACCACGGCCACCACGACCGCCCATCAGGACGCGCAGCTGTTCCTGGCCTTTTTTCATGATCTCGTCGATTTCCGGAATCTGGGGGCCGCCCTCGCCCGGACGGCGTGGGCCGCGCCCGGGATCGCGCCCGCCATTATCGCGTCCGTTGTCGCGTCCACCGTTCCGGTCATCATCGCCCGGGCCGCCGCCGCCGCCCCAAGGACCACCGCTTCCTGCCATTGATCGTACCCTTTTTTTGTCGTCCGGCTTTAACTGTGTATGTCTGCGCCAAATTCAAGCAGTTGAATGCCCGCGTCTAGCCTTTTCGGGTTGGTTTGCGCATCGTGACCAACTCTTCCGAAATGGTGGGATGGACCGCAACAGTGCGGTCAAAGTCCTCTTTCGTGGCCCCCATGCCGATGGCGATGGCGGCAAGCTGGATCAATTCGCCTGCATCCGGTGCGACGATATGGCAACCCAGCACCTTGCGTGTGGCAGCGCTGACGATCAGTTTCATCAGCACGCGGTCCTGCCGCCCGGCAAAGAGCGTTTTCATCGGGCGGAAGGTGGCGGCGTAGACCTCGATCTCTTCCTGCTCGCGGGCGGCCTCTTCCGACAGGCCGACGCTGCCCAGTTCGGGCTGGGTGAAGACGGCCGAGGCGATCAGGCTGTGGTCAAAACGGGTGGGGATGCCGCGAAAGACAGTGTCGGCAAAGGCGTGGCCTTCGCGGATGGCGACGGGGGTGAGGTTGACGCGACCGGTGACATCGCCCACGGCGAAGATGGAGGGGACGGCGGTTTGCGAATAATCGTCCACGATGATCTGGCCGTGGCGGCCGAGTTTCACGCCAAGCTCTTCGAGGCCAAGGCCGGCGGAATTCGGCTTGCGGCCGGTGGCATAGAGGACGAGGTCGAATTCACGCTCCATGCCATCGGTCGAGACGGCCTTGATCCCGGTGGCGGTTTTCTCCAGCCGGATCACATCGGTGCCGCAATGGATGGCGATGCCGCGCATCTGCATGGCGTTGGCGACGTGGCCCCGCGCTTCATCATCAAACCCGCGCAGGATTTGTGCGCCCCGGTAATACTGGGTGGTGTCGACGCCAAGGCCGTGCAGGATGCAGGCGAATTCGGATGCGATATAGCCGCCGCCGACGACCAGCGCGCGTTTGGGCAGCGCGTCGAGATGGAAGATTTCGTTTGAGGTGATGGCGAGTTCGCGGCCGGGAATATCGGGAATGAAGGGCCAGCCGCCCGTGGCGATCAGGATATGTTTGGTGGTGAACGTCTCACCCGTGGCGAGCCGGACGGTGTGGGGATCAACCACGGTGGCGCGGGCGTCGTGGAGGGTGACGCCGGCATTGGTGAGGGTGTTGCGATAGGCGCCTTCCAGACGGTCAAGCTCTGCTTCCAGCGCGGTGCGGAAACGCGGCCAGTCGAAGGTGCCCGCCTGCACCTGCCAGCCATAGGCGGCGGCATCTTCGAGCATGTCGGGGAAGCCCGATGCAAAGACCATCAGCTTTTTCGGCACGCAGCCCCGGATGACGCAGGTGCCGCCCATGCGGCTTTCCTCGGCCAGGCCGACCTTTGCCCCGCCTTCACCCGAGGCGATACGGGCGGCGCGGACGCCGCCCGATCCGCCGCCGATGACGAAGAGATCGTAGTCGAAAGTCATTCGATATCCGCGAAGATGTTGTCGGTGGGGGCGAATTCGACGAAATCTTCGCCTTCCGTGCCCTGATTGATGTCGCGCACGGTGACGCGGCCATCGCCATGGCCAATGACCACGATATCGCAGATGTCGATGAAGAGGCCGTTTTCCACTACGCCGGGGATCTGGTTCAGGACCAGCGCCAGTTGGCGCGGGTTGCCGATCCGCTTCAGGTGCAGGTCGATGATGAAATTCGCCTCATCCGTGACCAGCGGGCGGTCGCCGTTCATGCGCAGCGTGCAATCGCGGTTGAGCACGTCGAGGGAAACCAGCGTTTCTTCGATCAGCGCCTTGGTGGTTTGCCAGCCGAAGGGGATCACCTCGACCGGGAGGGGGAATGCGCCAAGCTGGGTGACCTCTTTCGCGGCATCGGCGATGACGATCATCTGGTCCGAGGCGGTGGCGACGATCTTTTCCTGCAAAAGTGCGGCTCCGCCGCCCTTGATGAGCGCGAGGTTGGGGTCGAATTCATCCGCACCGTCGATGGTGAGATCGAGCCATTTCACCTCATCCAGCGTGGCGATGGGCACACCGAGGGAGACGGCAAGTTCGGCCGTGCGTGAGGAAGTGGGAACACCCACGACCTTGAGCCCGTCTTCGCGGATGCGTTCAGCAAGGCAGCGCACCATCCAAGCGGCGGTGGACCCGGTGCCGAGGCCAAGCTTCATCCCGTCTTCGACGAATTCGGTGGCGCGTTTGGCGGCAACGAACTTGGCCTTGTCGATGGGGGAAAGCTCTGCGGGCATGGGGCAACTCCTTCGGACCTTGCCCGCTTATAGGCAAAGCGCGCGGGTCGTGTAAGGGTGAATTGCCGCCTTTCGCCCTGCCCGGCGGTCAGTCGGTGGCGGAAAGCGGCTGCAGGGCGCGGGTGAGTTCGGCAAGCGCGGTTTGCCCATCAGCATCGGCATCGAAGGCGGCGGTGGCGCGCATGAGCCCCTCGTCGAGGGGGCGGGAGGCGCGGGCGACGGCTGCCTCGGCATGGGCGCGCAGCTCGGCGGGCGAAAGCGTGCCGTCGGCATCCGCATCGGCGGCGGCGTGGTCGCGCATCAGCCGGGCGCGGGCGGGGGGAGAGAGGGTAGCGGCGCGGGCGGTGATTTCGGGCATGGTGAGGCTGCCGTCGGCATCGAGGTCGGATTCGTGGAAGGGCCGCATGGCGCGGGTACGGTAGAAGGCGTGGTCGAGCGCGATGGCCGTTTCAATGGCGGCGGGGGTGATGGCACCAGCCGTGCCGTGGCCGTGGATCAGGTCCGTGGCCATAGCGGCGAAACGGTCGGGGCGGGCGAGGATGGCCTCGGCCACCTCAGGCGGAAGGGAGGCGGGAAGGAGGGCCGCCTCTTGCGCGGCAACAGGGGCTGCGAGGAGGAGGAGGGGGGAAAGGGCGCGCATGACTGCTCCGTTCTAGAGGCTCACGGATGGCAGGATGGGCGCTCGGGGTTAACGGGCGGTGAATATCTGCGGCCCGATGTGCGGATTATGCTTTCCGGATGTCGCTTTCCGCAGCACGTGGCATGGTGGCGCGGCGCATTCTGGCGCGGCAGTCAGCGGGGGGACGGATGTACAGGCTTTTCGGCGTTCAGGATTTCGCGAATCTGGCGGTGCATGTCGCGCTGGAAGAGGCGGGCGTGCCTTATGAGGCGGTGTTTCTGGACATGGATGCGGGCGATCTGCAATCGCCGGAGCATCTGGCGCGGCATCCGATGGGGCTGGTCCCCGCGATGCAGACGCCGGAGGGCATGATGTTCGAGACAGGGGCGATCCTGCTGTATCTGGGAGAAAAGCATGGGCTGGCGCCCGCGCCCGGTGCGGCGGAGCGGGGGGCGTTTCTGTCATGGTTCGTCTTTGCCAATAACGGGCTGCATACGGCGGTGATGGACCTGATCCATCCCTATCGGATCAGCGAGGACCATGCGCGGATCGTGGCCGAGGCGGCGCGGGCGCGACTGGTGGAGCGGATGGCGGCGCTGGAGGCGGTGGCGGCGACGCGGCAGAGCTGGCTGTCGCCGGATCAGCCCGGCGTTCTGGGAATTTACATTTCCATGCTTTTGCGCTGGATGCGGGCCTTTGCTTGGGCGCCCGAACTTGCCATTTCCGCACAGGACTATCCTGCGCTGCATGCCATTGCCGCCGCCTGCGAGGCGCGGCCTGCCACGCTGCGCGCGGCCGAGGCGAATGGGTTGAGCGGACGTTTCTTTACCGATCCCGAGGTGTGATCCCATGTTCCTTTCGGTCTTTGACATGTTCAAGGTGGGGGTGGGCCCATCCTCAAGCCACACGATGGGGCCGATGGTGGCCGGGGCGCGTTTCCTTGAGAAGATGCGCGCGTCCCCGTTTCATTTCCGGGGGCTGAGGGCTTCGCTGCATGGATCGCTGGCCTTTACCGGGGTGGGCCATGCGACGGACCGGGCGACGATCCTGGGCTTGGCGGGGTTCGAGCCTGCGACCTATGACGCGGCCAAGGCCGAGGCGGCGCTGGCCGATATCAAGGCGCGGAAGGTAATCGACGTGCCGGGAATGGGCGAGATGGCCTTTGATCCGGGGCGCGATCTGGTGTTCGACTATGGCCCTGCCCTGCCCGGCCATGCCAACGGGATGATCCTGCGCGCCACGGATGCGCAGGGCGACGTGATCATGGAAGAGACCTATTATTCGATCGGCGGCGGCTTTGTGCTGACGGCGGGGGAGATGGCCGATGCCGGGGGCGCGAAGGCGCGGGCGCGGGCGGATGTGCCCTATCCGTTTGAAACTGCGGATGAAATGCTGGCGATGGCGAAGGCGTCGGGGCTGAGCATCGCGCAGATGAAGCGGGCGAATGAGGTGAAGTTTCGGTCAAACGCCGATCTGGACCGCGGGATGGAGCGGATCTGGCAGGTGATGAATGATTGCATCACGCGCGGGATGGCGGGTGAGGGCATCCTGCCCGGCGGGCTGAAGGTGCGCAGGCGCGCCAAGGGCATCCATGATGCGCTGATGGCCGAGCGCGGGCTGAACATGACGCCGCCGCATGTGATCAATGACTGGATGTCGCTGTATGCGATGGCGGTGAATGAGGAGAATGCGGCGGGGGGGCAGGTCGTGACCGCGCCGACCAACGGTGCGGCGGGGGTGGTGCCTGCGGTGATCCGCTATTGGCTGGACCATGTGCCGGGGGCGTCGTCCTCGCGCGTGGGGGAATTCATGCTGACGGCGGCGGCGGTGGGCGGGCTGGTCAAGCACAATGCCAGCATTTCCGGCGCGGAATGCGGGTGTCAGGCCGAAGTGGGATCAGCGGCGGCGATGGCGGCGGCGGGGCTGGCTGCTGTGCTGGGCGGGACGCCGGAACAGGTGGAAAACGCGGCAGAGATTGCGTTGGAGCATCATCTGGGCATGACCTGCGATCCGGTGAAGGGGCTGGTGCAGGTGCCCTGCATCGAGCGCAACGGGCTGGGCGCGATCAAGGCGGTTTCGGCTGCGTCATTGGCGCTGCGCGGGGATGGAATTCATCTGGTGAGCCTTGATGTCTGCATCGAGACGATGCGCCAGACCGGGCGCGACATGCATGAGAAATACAAGGAAACAAGCCTCGGCGGGCTGGCCGTCAACGTGCCGAACTGTTGAGATAGCCGCCGGCGGCCATGACGCGTTGATACAGCGCCTCTTCCGTGGCGTGTGTGGCCGAAAAGGCGGCGCGGGCCTGCGCGGAGGCCGGGGCAAGCTGGAGCGTTGCGCGGCTGGGCGAAGCGTTGCGATGCGGCAAGAGCAGGGTCTGCCCCAAACGGTCTGACAGGAAGGCGGCGATCAGATCGAGCCGGTCAAAGGCGAAGAGGTGGTCGACCTGCGGGGCCGTGCCATCCCAGCCCAGAAAGCGGGCCTGATCGCCGATGCTGGCATAGGAGGGGGGTTCCGGCTGGGCGGCGCTGTGAAGAAAGCTGTCGAATCCGATGCCGCGCGTGCTGTTCGGTTCGCCTTCCAGCTTGCGCTGGCGATACCGATACCAGCTTTCCGCACGATCCAGCGGTTCGCGGATGACGGCGAAGGTTTCAAGGGCCGTCCCCGCCACGCGTTCGGCGCGGTGCCGCCAGTGCTTATGATAGACCTTCGCACCGATGTGGCGGCTGCCCGCCTCGGCGAAGGGGCCAGAGGTTATGGCGAAGGGGCGCAGGGCGGCGCGCAGCGTTTGCGACGCCGCTTTGGGGGTGGCAAGGACGGCAAGCCGAGCCTGCGGGAGGATGAGCACATGGGTCTCCGGAGAGGACGGCGGCGCGCCATGGGGATTGTTAACTTTCGTTAACATGGCATCGGCGTTGGTCAATTCGCAAGGAGAACCGCGATGGCGGGGGTGGCGGGTTGCGCGTCGCTATCAGAATGGACAAGCCCCTGCGGCGGCGGATAGAGCGGGGGGACCATGACGCAGAGACAAGACCGCATCTTTCCGGGCATCGTTCTGATGCTGGCCTTCTGCGCACTGGCGCCGCTGCTGGACGTGTCGTCGAAGCTGGCGGCCGAGAACGGCATTCCGGTGGGGCAGATCACCACGGCGCGTTTTGTGGTGCAGGGAGCGTTGATGCTGCCTGTGCTGTGGTGGATGGGCCTGCCTTGGGCGGTCAGCCCGCGCGTGCTGGGGTTTGTCTTTCTGCGGGCGGTGTTTCTGATGCTGTCCACTTTCAGCTTCGTGTCGGGCATTGCGGTGATGCCGGTGGCGGACGCGCTGGCGATTGCCTTTGTGGAGCCATTTATCCTGCTGATCCTGGGCAGTCTGATCTTTGGCGATGAGGTGGGGCCGCGCCGGATCGCGGCGAGCGCCGTGGGCTTTGGCGGGGCGCTGTTGGTGATCCAGCCTTCGATTGCGGCTTTCGGATATGTGGCGTTGTGGCCGCTGGGGACCGCGTTCTTCTTTGCCTTCTACATGCTGGTGACGCGGGCCATGGCGGCCTACATGCACCCGGTCACGATGCAGGCGCATACGTCCTTTGCCGGTATCGTTATCTGCGTGCCGCTGATGGTGCTGTTTGACAGCACGGGCTGGGCACAGCTGGACCCTGTGATGCCGGGGGGGTTGAACTGGCTGTGGCTGTTCGGTGTGGGGTTCTGGGCCGGGGTCAGCCATATGTGCATGACCTATGCGCTGAAATTCGCGCCTTCCGCGACGCTGGCCCCGCTGCATTACACGGAAATCGTGGCGGCGGTGGCCTTGGGTTATCTGATCTTTGGCGATTTCCCGAACCCGATGACATGGGCCGGGATCGCGGTGATCGTGTCATCCGGGCTGTATGTGATCCACCGCGAGCGGATCAGCGCACGGGCAAAGCGGCGGGCGGCTGCCATGCCGCCCCCAGAAGCGATCTGAGCGCGGCATCGAGCCGCGCGCGGGGCAGGATGATCAGCATGCCGGGGGTGTGCATCTTCAGATGGACCTCGGCCGAAGTGACCCTGTTCGACGTGCCGATCAGGCCTGCGGGTGAAAAATCCAAATCGTCGATCGGCCATTCCAGCCCGGTGCTGCGCCCGGAAACGGGGGCCATGGGGAACAGCGACAGGCGGTCACCGGGTTTCAGCGCAAGGGTCAGCTTGGGCGGGGCATGGAAGATCACGTCGCGCGGGCCGATCACGATGCAGCGGCGGTCGGCATGGCGGACGAGGCTGTTGAACACGGCCAGCCCATGATCCACCCGCGCGCCGGTGAAGCCCAGCGCCAGGGTGAAAGGCGCTTCGACGGACCGCAGCGCCTTGTCGAAATCCGTCGTCATCTGTTCGCGAATCGGGAACAGTCTGGACGCGCCCAAGGTGGCCTTGGCATGATCGGAGATGGAATCGAAATCGCCCACCACGGCCTCGGGCAGGTATCCTGCGGCGAGGGCCCGGTCTGCCCCGCTGTCAGCGGCAAGAATTCTTGGGGCGCGCTGGGTGGCAAGACGCCATTCCGCCTGTGAAACCGGGCCGCCGCCCACAAGGGTGACCCCATCGGTTGATTGGACAATGGGGGCATTCATGGCGATACTGTTTTCCGAATTGAGGCAGTTCGAGCGTTCGTGGGCCATAATCAATCCTTCAAATTACCCCTATCTGTCCATGAAAACGATCATCCATACGGTAGATTGGCGTAGTCGAACTGGCGGAAAGCGGACATCCGATGAACGGTGCGAGTAAAATCCTAACGGTCTCCTACGGGACCTTCTCTTGTACCCTCGAGGGTTTTGACGATCCCTTCAATACGATGAAGGCGATTGCCGAATACTTCCGTGATCTTGCGGCGGGGGACCGGTATTTCGGGGCAGAGCCCCCGACGCCCGATGCAGCTATGCTGCATCAGATCGCCGAGCGCGAGATTCAGCGCCGGGTCGAGGCGAAGATTCAGGACAACGGGGTGGTGCTGCGGGCATCGGATCAGCCGGAGGCGGCACCCGCCGAGGCGGTTGCGCCGCAACTTGCGGCCCCGGTTGTGGCCGAGGCACCCGTGGCCGTTGAGGCCCCTGTTGCGGCTGTGACCGAACCCGCCGTTGCGGTGCCGCCGAGCGTGGGACCGGCCAGTGCTCCGGCCACCGAATCGGTTGTAGAGAAACTGTCACGGCTGCGGTCGGAGATTGCGGCGCACCCCGCCGCCATTGCCCCCGCGCAGACGTCGCCGGTGGTGAGCTTTGCGATCCCGGATTATCTGGAAGATCAGGATGCCGACACGCTGGACGCTGCGGCGCTGGTGGATTTCCTGCCGGAAGACACTGTGTCGGACATCGCGCCGGACCTTCCCGAGGACGTGGCTGAGGCGGCCCCGGTTGACGAGTTGCGGTCCGAAGCGCCGATGCACGCCGAGCAGGCCGCGTTTGAGGAAGAGCCGGCCGATCTGGTTGCCGACCTGCCGGAGATTGATTTCTCGGCCGTGATGGCCGAGGCGGATGTGGCCGACGCTGAGGTGGCCGAGCCTGACGCCATCGAAGACCTTGCACAGATGGACGGGGTCGATCTTGCATCGGTGATGGAGGAGGTGGCGGAAGCGCCCGTCGCGGAAACCGTTCCCGAAGACGATCTTCTTGTCTCTGAGGCCGTTGGATCTGAACAGGATATTGACCTGCCCGAGTCGGTGATGGCGGCACTGTCGGATGCGGCCGAGACGGGTGCCGAGGCTGTATCGGAGCCGCCGGCAGCGCAGGATGACGACTATGAGGTCGAGGCCGACATCTGGTCGGAGACCGCGACCGACGCCGAGACGGATGCAGGCGACGAGAGACTGCTGGCATCGCTGGGCGCCGAGATGAATGCCGCCCCGGAGGCCGCGTCTGAGGTGGAAACCACCGAAGAAGCCGAGGCGATCTGGGCGGAAACCTGGGCCGAGACGACCGAACCGGTGGCGGATGAAGTCGAGACGGAGACGATTGATGCTGTCGTGGCGGAAGCATCTGATGCAGCCGCAGAAGCGCCCGTTGAGGACGCCGAGGCAGAAGCGCTGCGCGCCGCACTGACGGAAGACCTTGGCGATGCCACGGCGGTGGTCGTGGCCGAGGAGGCGCCGGGCGGCATGGAACTGCGCCCCGGTTCGGCCGAGAAACTGCAGCGGGCGCGGGCGCGGGTCATCCGCATCCGCAAGAGTGATGAGGCTGTGACGCCCGTCCTGGCCGAAGAGCCGCAAGCCGTGGCCCAAGACGCCCCGACCACTGAGGCTGCGGTGGCATCCGCAGCCTTTGCCGAGGTTCGGGAAGCGGCCGCGACCGCGTCGACACCGCTTCTGTCAGCCGAAGACGAAGCGGAGTTGCAGCGCGAACTGGCCGCCCTGCGGCGCGGCGAAGCGGAGCAGGATGCCGAGCTCATGGACAGCATGTCGCATCTGGCGCAGCCGGACAGCCGCCGCAGCTTTGACGGGCCCTCTGCCGATGAGGCGCTGAGCCGTCTGATGAAGCAGACTGACAATGAGATGGAAGGCAGCGAAACCAAACGCCGCCAGTCGGCCATCCAGCATCTGAAGGCCGCCGTGGCGGCAACCGTAGCAGACCGCAAGGTGACCGGCGAAAAGGCGGGCGAGACGGAAACGGTGTCGCGGCTGGCGCGCTATCGCAACGATCTGGCGATGGCGGTCAAGGCCGCCCTGCCGGGCGGGCGCGGCGCGACAGCGGGCGAGCGCCCTGCCCCGCTGGTTCTGGTCTCCGAGCAGCGCATCGACCGGCCCCGCCAGACCAGCGGCACGCCCGGCGCGAGCGCGGCGCCTGCGCCGATCCGTCCGCGCCGTGTGACCTCGGCCGGGTTCGGCATGGCGGCGGCAACCGATCTGGATCTGTCGGACGAGGAAGAGGATGGCGACGATCTGTCGAACGTGTTCGGCGACAGCAAGGGATTTGCCGAGTTTGTCGAAAAGATCGGGGCGTCCAGCTTTGAGCAGATCCTTGAGGCATCTGCGGCCTATCTGGCCGGTGTCGAAGGACGGCCGCATTTCAGCCGCCCGCAACTGATGCGGCATCTGACAGAGGTCATCCCGCAGGGGACGTTCCAGCGCGAGGATGGTCTGCGCAGCTTTGGCACCCTGCTGCGCGACGGGCGCATCGCCAAGGTGCGGCGCGGGCAGTTCATGCTGTCGGAAGAATCGACCTATCTGGCCGAGGCGCGCAAACTGGCGCAATAACGG
This sequence comes from Variovorax paradoxus, assembly GCA_943370085.1. Lineage (GTDB taxonomy): Bacteria > Pseudomonadota > Alphaproteobacteria > Rhodobacterales > Rhodobacteraceae > Paragemmobacter. The sequence continues at coordinate 67,026 of CALRPT020000011.1, forward strand.
GATCGCGGGTCGAGAGCTGCCACTCGGGCCCCAAGGGGGAAGGCGGACCGGAAGGTCCGCCTTTTTTCCATTCACATAGCCCTATTCGCCGTGGCTGGCGTTCGGATCGTCGGGGTCGGCCTGACCAACGCCGCGAAAGATGGACCGGAATGGCAGTGCCCAGACGATGCCCAGAACCACATAAACGATGAATTCCAGCCAGATCGGCGGGCGGTCGAACAGGCTGACCGTGAAGAGCGCCGCCGCAATGTAGAGTGGCAACCCGATCACAAGGATCAGAAGGGAAAGGCGGCGGCGGGTCTTGTAGGGCAGCGGCATGGTGTTCCCTGATCAATCCTCGAACGGGTCGGTCACGAGGATCGTGTCATCGCGTTCAGGCGAGGTGGAAAGTAGGGCGACCGGGCAGTGGATCAACTCTTCGATCCGGCGGACATATTTGATCGCCGCCCCCGGCAGATCGGCCCATGACCGCGCGCCAGCGGTGGATTGGGTCCAGCCTTCCATTTCCTCATAGATCGGGGTGACGCGGGCCTGAAGGTTGGCGGCGGTGGGCAGGTAATCCAGCCGTTGGCCATCGAGTTCATAACCCACGCAGATTTTCAGGGTGTCGAACCCGTCCAGCACGTCAAGCTTGGTCAGAGCAATGCCCGACACGCCCGAGGTGGCGCAGGTCTGGCGCACCAACACCGCATCGAACCAGCCGCAGCGGCGCTTGCGCCCGGTGACGGTGCCGAACTCATGGCCGCGTTCGCCGAGGCGGGCGCCGTCGGCATCGAACAACTCGGTCGGGAACGGGCCTTCGCCGACGCGGGTGGTGTAGGCCTTGACGATGCCAAGGACGAAATCCACCGCCGTGGGGCCAAGGCCGGTGCCGGTGGCGGCCATACCGGCCAGTGTGTTGGAGGAGGTGACATAGGGATAGGTGCCGAAATCCACATCCAGAAGTGCGCCCTGCGCACCTTCGAACAGGATGCGCTTTCCCGCGCGGCGGGCGTCGGTCAGCACTTTCCAGACCGGTTTTGCATAGGGCAGGATCTTCGGCGCGACGTCCATCAGTTGCGCCTTGAGCGCGACGGGATCGACGGGTTCAAGGCCAAGACCCGCGCGCAGGGCGTTGTGATGGGTCAGCAGGCGGCCGATACGCAGGTCCAGCGTCGCCTCATCGCCCAGATCAGCCACGCGGATGCTGCGGCGACCGACCTTGTCTTCATAGGCCGGGCCGATGCCGCGACCGGTGGTGCCGATCTTGGCCACCGCCGTCTGGCCTTCGCGGGCGCGGTCCAACTCGCCATGGACGGGCAGGATCAGGGGGGTGTTTTCCGCGACCATCAGGTTGTCAGGCGTCACGTCAACGCCCTGCCCGCGCAGCTTTTCGATCTCGGACAGCAGCGCCCAAGGGTCCAGCACCACGCCATTGCCGATGACCGACAGCTTGCCACCGCGCACGATGCCCGAGGGCAGGAGCGACAGCTTGTAGACATTGCCATCAATCACCAGCGTATGCCCGGCATTATGGCCGCCCTGAAAGCGGGCGACGATGTCGGCACGCTCAGAGAGCCAGTCGACGATCTTGCCCTTGCCCTCGTCGCCCCATTGGGCGCCCACGACAACCACATTGGCCATGACAGCGGTCCTTTCCCGGTCTGGTGAAACCGACTGTGCTATAGCGGGCTGTGTGGGGGATGGGAACGGGAAATGGTCACGGGATGGCCCGACGGGGCCAAATTCGTTGGAACGAATTTGCACATTTTTCCGAAGAGATTTGTTTCTTGCGGTGGCGGGCGGTGTGCGGCACGGTTTGGGGCATGTTTCTTTACATCACCCTTGGCACCAATGATCTGGCGGCGGCGATCCGGTTCTATGATCCGGTCATGGCGACGCTGGGGCTGGTGCGTGCGCGGACGCTGGAGACGGAAATCGGCTATGCCGCGCCGGGCGACAGCCGGTGCAGGCTATGGGTGACGCGGCCTTTTGACGGGCGGCCTGCGACAATGGGCAACGGGTCGATGCCCGCGCTGGAGGCGACAAGCCGCGACGCGGTGGATGCCTTCCATCGGGCCGCGCTGGCCCATGGCGGCAGCGATGAGGGCGCGCCGGGGTTGCGGCCCTTTGGTCCGTCTTTCTATGCCTGCTATGTGCGCGATCCGGATGGCAACAAGCTTTCGGCCGTTTGCGAAGGGCTGGCAGGGGCGTGACGCAGCTACTTGCGCCCTATCCGGCTTGCGCCTAGATAGGCGCGTCAGTCTAGGGAAGCGCCTTCATGGAAAATGTCGTCCTCACCATCCACCTGATCCTTGCGCTTCTGCTGGTGGGCATCGTGCTCTTGCAGCGGTCCGAGGGTGGCGGTCTGGGCATGGGTGGCGGCGGCAACAACCCTTCGGGGCGCACCGCGACGACGGCGCTGCAAAAGCTGACATGGCTGTTGGCCGCGGCCTTTATCGTGACATCGCTGACGCTGACGATCCTTGCAGCGCGGAGCGCGGGTTCGGGTTCGGTGATCGACCAGATCGGGGCAGAGCCCGCCGCGGATGCGCCTGCGGAATTGCCGGCCGGGTCCGAGCTTCTGCCGCCTGCGCCCACGGATGCGCCTTTGGCACCGCCCCCGGCGGATGCCCCGGCCACCCCGCCGGCGGCCAGCGAGTAACCACCACTTCTTGACGGAAATACCACGGGCCAGACTGCATCTTGCGGTCTGGTTGCACGCGGGCGCAAGCTGCGTTACAGCTTAACTCCCGTGATGATGCGATTCCCTGCGGGCGAATCGTGTTGGATTTGAACAACGAAATCGCGGGAGGCCATCCATGGCGCGCTACATCTTCATCACTGGCGGCGTGGTGTCCTCGCTTGGCAAGGGGCTGGCCTCGGCCGCGCTGGGGGCGTTGTTGCAGGCGCGCGGCTATACGGTGCGGCTGCGCAAGCTGGACCCCTATCTGAACGTCGATCCCGGCACGATGTCGCCCTTTGAACATGGTGAGGTCTTCGTCACTGATGACGGTGCCGAGACAGACCTGGACCTTGGGCATTACGAGCGATTCACCGGGGTGTCGGCGCGGCAGTCGGACAGCATCTCATCGGGCCGCATCTATTCCAACGTGCTGGAGAAGGAACGGCGCGGGGATTATCTGGGCAAGACCATTCAGGTCATTCCCCACGTCACCAACGAGATCAAGAATTTCCTGCGCATCGGAGATGACGAGGTCGATTTCATGCTGTGCGAGATCGGCGGGACGGTGGGCGATATCGAAGGCCTGCCCTTCTTTGAAGCGATCCGTCAGTTCATCCATGAACGCCCGCGCGGGCAGTCAATCCTGATGCACCTGACGCTGCTGCCCTATCTGGCGGCGAGTGGGGAGTTGAAGACGAAGCCCACGCAGCATTCGGTGAAGGAATTGCAAAGCATCGGTCTGGCCCCCGATGTGCTGGTCTGCCGGTCGGAACATCCGATCCCGGAGAAGGAGCGCGAAAAGATCGCGCTGTTCTGCAACGTGCGCAAAGAGCATGTGATCCCGGCCTATGACCTGAAGACGATCTATGAGGCGCCGCTGGCCTATCACCGGGCGGGGCTGGATCAGGCGGTGCTGGATGCATTCGGCATTACGCCCGCGCCCAAGCCCAACCTTGCGCGCTGGGAAGATGTGATGGACCGGCTGGTGCATGCCGAGGGCGAGGTGCGCGTGGCCATTGTGGGCAAGTATACCCAGTTGGAGGATGCGTATAAGTCAATTGCCGAGGCGCTGACCCATGGCGGGATGGCCAACCGCACGCGGGTGCGGGCGCAATGGATTGATGCCGAGATCTTTGAGCGCGAGGACCCCGCACCCTATCTGGAGAATTTCCACGCGATTTTGGTGCCAGGCGGCTTTGGCGAGCGCGGGACGGAAGGAAAGATCAAGGCCGCGCAATTCGCGCGGGAAAAGAAGATCCCCTATCTGGGCATCTGCCTTGGCATGCAGATGGCGGTGATCGAGAGCGCGCGCAATCTGGCGGGGATGAAGAATGCCGGGTCGGAAGAGTTCGACCATGAGGCGGGGGAAAAGCGGTTCACCCCGGTGGTCTATCACCTGAAGGAATGGGTGCAGGGCAACCATGTCGTGGCGCGCAAGCTGAGCGATGACAAGGGCGGCACCATGCGGCTGGGGGCCTATACGGCGACGCTGGCAGAAGGGTCGCGCGTGGCGGGGGTTTACGGGACCACGACCATCGAGGAACGGCACCGCCACCGCTATGAGGTGGATATCCAGTATCGCGACAAGCTGGAGACATGCGGGCTGATCTTTTCGGGCATGAGCCCCGATGGGCGGCTGCCAGAAATTGTTGAGGTGAAGGATCACCCCTGGTTCATCGGGGTGCAGTTCCACCCGGAGCTGAAATCAAAGCCCTTCGCCCCGCATCCGCTGTTTGCCGATTTCGTGCGGGCGGCGGTGGAGATGAGCCGGCTGGTGTGACGCAGGCGAAATCTGACGCAGATTTCGCGGCGTTTTCTGACGCAGAAAACGCGGTCAAACCTTTGCCGAGCGCGGGACGCCGGAATTTGCGTCAAATTCCGGGGCGATTTCTGCGTCAGAAATCGCGCTCTTGGACTTTCGGCCGCTTCCCCAGCATCACGGGTGACGGCGCGCTCAGCCCATCATCTCCGCCATGGCGGGCGCTACCTCGTGCACGCCTTCCCATATCATCTTGAGCGCCACATACAGGATGATCGAAAGCCCGACATAGGCGATCCAGCGGTGCTTGTTCAGGAGCCCCGCGATGAAGCTGGCAGCAAGGCCCATCAGGGCGATGGACAGGGCAAGGCCGATGACCAGAACGGAAGGGTGTTCCCGCGCCGCGCCTGCGACGGCCAGCACGTTGTCGAGGCTCATGGACACATCGGCGATGATGATCTGGATGGCGGCCTGCCGAAAGGTCTTGCGCGGGGCGGGCGCGATGACGCCGTCGCGGTTGAGGTCGGCATCGGCCAGTGCCTCTTGCGCGGATTGTTCTTCGCTTGCGTGCCCTTCGCGCAATTCGCGCCACATCTTCCAGCAAACCCAGAGCAGCAGCACGCCACCTGCAAGAATGAGCCCGGTGATGGCCATCAGTTCCGAGGCGGCCAGAGCGAAGATGATGCGCAGGACGGTGGCGGCGAGGATGCCCACGAGGATCGCCCGCGTCCGCATCTCGCGCGGGAGGCCCGCGGCGGCAAGGCCGATGACCACCGCATTGTCGCCCGCCAGCACAAGGTCGATGGCAATGACCTGGGCGAGCGCGGTCAACCCCTCGGCAGTGAAGATTTCAAGCATGTCTCTTTGTCCCGCCTGCGCTTTCCCCCTTGGCTACGCCTGTGGCGGCGGGCTGTCCATGACGCGCTGGAGTTTGGGGCAAGAAAGGCGCGCGCTGCTTCCCGGTGGCATCAGCGGGGCGTTGCACGGCGGGGCATTCCCGGTTAGGCGAGGGCATGCTTTCCTATCAACACAGCTATCACGCCGGAAACCTTGCCGATGTCCAGAAGCACGCGCTGCTGTGCTGGGTGCTGGATTATCTGACACGCAAGGACAAGCCGCTGTCCTATATCGAAACCCATGCCGGGCGGGGGCTGTACGATCTGGGCAGCGCAGAGGCCAGCAAGACCGGCGAGGCCGCGCTGGGGATCGCGCGGGTGGAGGCGGGCTTTGATGCCGATCATCCTTATCGCAGGTCGCTGGCAGGGGTGCGCGCGTTGCATGGGGCGCGGGCCTATCCGGGATCGCCCCTGCTGGCCGCGATGGCGCTGCGCGAGCATGACGTGATGCATCTGGCAGAGTTGCACCCGCAGGAACATGCGGCGCTGTCGGCGCTGCTGGCCCCTTGGGGCGCGCATATCCAGAAGCGCGACGGGTTCGAGATGGCTTTGGCCGTGACGCCCCCAACGCCCCGGCGGGGGGTGATGCTGATCGATCCGTCTTATGAGGTGAAGGCGGATTACCAGACGATCCCGAAATTCGTGGGCCAGGTGGCGCGGAAGTGGAATGTGGGGATCATCGCGTTGTGGTATCCGATCCTGATCGAAGGTGCGCATGGGCCGATGCTGCGGGCGCTGGAGACGGCCTTTCCCGACAGCCTGCGGCATGAATTGCGCTTTCCCCCGGTGCGGGACGGGCATCGGATGATCGGGACAGGCATGTGGATGCTGAACCCGCCGTTCGGGATTGATGCGGAATGCGCGCGGCTGGACGCGATCTTTCGGGAGTTGGGGAATGCTTGAGTTTCGCACGCTGGATGTATTCACCACGCAGCCCTTCACGGGCAATCCGCTGGCGGTGGTTCTTGGTGCGGATGGGCTGACGACGGCGCAGATGCAGACCATCGCGCGCGAGTTCAACCTGTCGGAAACCATTTTCGTGATGGCCCCGCGCGATCCCGCGCATCGGGCAAAGGTGCGCATCTTCTTTCCCACGGCAGAGATTCCCTTTGCAGGCCATCCCACCATCGGCTGCGCCATCCTGCTGGCCTCCATGGATGCCGGGGCGGGTGATTTCACGCGGCATCTGGTGCTGGAGGAGGAAGCGGGGCTGGTGCCTGTCACCGTCTGGCGCAAGGGTGGGGTGATGGAAGCCGAGTTCACCGCGCCTGTGGTGCCGCATGGCACCGAGGGGGCTGTGGCCGAAGATCGGCTTGCCGCCGCGCTGGGGCTGCTGCCCGGTGATATCGGGTTTGGCGCGCATCGGCCGGGGATCTGGCAGGGCGGGCCGCGGTTTCTTTATGTGCCGGTCGCCTCGCTGGCCGCGTTGGGGCGGGCGCGGGCGATGCAGCCGCATTGGGATGCGGTGATGGAAGCGGCAGGGGTGGACAGCGCCTATCTGTACACGCCGGGGGCGGAGTGTGATTTCCGCGCACGGATGTTTTCGCCCACGGCAGGCATTCCGGAAGATCCGGCGACGGGATCGGCGACGGCGATCCTTGCGGCGCAGTTGCGCGCAAGCGGCGCGCTGGCGGAGGGGATGAACCGGTTCCACCTGCGGCAGGGGGTCGAGATGGGGCGGGCGTCGGACCTGTGCATGACGGTCGAGATGGCAGGTGGGGCGGTGCAGGCGGTGCGGATACGCGGGGCGGCAGTGCCTTTGTCCGAGGGTCGGATTGCAGTGCCGCAGGCGTGAAAGCAGGGCGGCTTGCCGCCGCCTAAGACCGCGCTTATTCTTTCCGTCATGTTGCAAGCGATCCTGCGCGCGCTGAGCGCCCCCGAACCCGCCCGTCTGCCTCAACCCGATGCCCGCCTGGCCTTGGCGGCGCTCTTGGTGCGGGTGGCGAAAACCGATGGCCTTTATTCAGCTGAAGAGGCCGAGCGCATCGACCGGGTGCTGATGACGCATCATCAGATCGGTCCGTTCGAAGTGGCCAAGTTGCGGGCCGAGGCGGAAGAGCTGGAAAGCATCGCGCCGGATACGGTGCGGTTTACCCGCGCGCTGAAGACGGCGACGGCACTGGAGGACCGGGCCGCGCTGATGGAGGCGCTGTGGTCCGTTGCCCTGGCTGATGGGGTGCGGGATGCGGAGGAAGACCGCCTGTTGCGGATGGTGGCGTCACTGCTGGGGCTGACGGATGTGGAATCCGGGCTGGCGCGGCAGCGGGCCGAGCGGGCCTGAGGTCCGGTTCATATCAACCTTGGTGCGCTTACGCGCATGGCGATGCAGGGTATTGCCCTTGTCGATGCGTCAGGTCTTGCTATTTATCGTTCGATAGATAATCCTTCGGGAAAGCGAGATCGGAGGCGGCGGCGTGAAGGCTTCAAACTTCGACTATGTCCGTGTCCGGTCTGTCGAGGAGGCGGTGCGGATGATGGCGGCCTCCGACGGCGAGGCACGGTTTCTGGCCGGTGGGCAAAGCCTGATCCCTGCACTGAACTTTCGGTTGGATCGCCCGGGCCTTCTGATTGACCTGAATACCGTGACTGAACTTTCGGGTATCCGGCGCGAGGGGGATCACATCGTGATCGGCGCGCTGACGCGCCATGCCGAGGTGGAACGGCACCCGCTGATCGCCGCCCGTCTGCCGCTGCTGGCCGAGGCCGTGCAGCATGTGGCCCATGCGGCGATCCGCAACCGGGGCACTTTTGGCGGCAGTCTTGCGCTGGCCGATCCCTCGGCGGAAATGCCGGCCTGTGCGCTGGCGCTGCGGGCGGTGATCCATGCGCAAGGGCCGGAGGGGCGGCGCAGCATCCCGGCAGATGTGTTCTTTGAGGGCAGCTATGCCACCGCGCTGGCGCCCGGAGAATTGCTGACAGAGGTGCATATCCCCCTGCCCGATCCTGCGGCACGGCATGGCTTTGCCGAATTGACCCGGCGGCGCGGCGATTACGCGATGGCGGGGCTGGCGCTGATGGCGGGACCAGAGGCGCGGGTGGTCTGGTTCGGGTTGGCCGACAGGCCGCTGCGCGATCCGGGGGCCGAGGCGGCGCTGTCCGGCGGGCCGGTTGCGGCGGCGGCGGCGGCGCTGGAGGGGGTAGAGGTCTGGGGCGACCTGCACAATTCCGCCGAGACCAAGGTTCATCTGGGGCGGGTGATGATCCGCCGCCTGCTGGAGCGCATGACATGAAGGTTGTCTTCCGTCTGAATGGCGAAGCCACGGCGATCGAGGCGGAACCGCGCCAGAGCCTGGCCGATGCGGTGCGCGCGGCAGGGTTCACGGGCACGCATCATGGCTGTGAGCATGGGGTCTGCGGGGCCTGCACCCTGCGCGTGGATGGCGTGGCGATGCGGGGCTGCCTGATGCTGGCCGTGCAGGCAGAGGGGGCCGATGTGGTGACGGTCGAAGGGCTGGACGCGCCCGATCTGAAGGCGGCCTTTGTGCGCCACAACGCCCTGCAATGCGGGTTCTGCACGCCGGGCATGCTGATATCGGCAAGCGAGTTGCTGGAGGGGGGCGGGGTGCCGGATCGCGCGGCGATCCGGGATCATCTGTCGGGAAATTACTGTCGCTGCACCGGGTATCAGGCGATTGTCGATGCGGTGGCAGAGGTGGCACAGGCGCGCCATGGGGTTAAGCCATGACCCAGATCGGCCGCGCCCTGCCGCGCCCCAATGCGCGCCGTCTGGTGGAAGGTGCGGGCCGGTTCGTGGGTGATCTCACGCCGCCCCGGATGCTGCATGCGGTCTTTGTCCGGTCACCTTATGCCCATGCGGTAATCACCGGGATGGATCTTGAGGAGGCCCGCAGCGCGCCGGGGGTGGTGGCGGTTTATGACGGGGCGGACATGGCCGCCCAGATCACGCCCTGGGTGGGGGTGCTGACGCATATGGTGGGGATGCGGTCGCCGCCGCAGCCTGCGCTGGCGATGGGGCGTACGCATTGGCAGGGCGAGCCGGTGGTGATGGTGGTGGCCACCAGCCGGGCGCTGGCCGAGGATGCCGCAGAACGGGTGACGGTGGATTATGATCCCCTGCCCCCGGTCACCGACATGGAGGCCGCCCTTGCCCCCGACGCGCCGGTAATCCACGCCGACCTTGGGTCGAACCTGTGCTGGGAAAAGCGCATCGATGTGGGCGCGGTGGATGCGGCCTTTGCCGATCCGGCCAATACGGTGGTGGAACGCCGCTTTGTCTTTGGCCGCCATACGGGTGTCACGCTGGAGCCGCGCGTGATCATGGCCGATTATGACGCGGCGCAGGATCAGTTGACGGTGCATTATTCCGGTCAGGTGCCGCACATGATGCAGGAGGTGCTGGCCACCCATCTGGGCCTGCCCCAATCGCAGGTGCGCATCGTGGCGCAGGATGTGGGCGGATCTTTCGGGATCAAGATCCACACCTATGGCGACGAGGTGGCGGCCTGTGCTGCGGCCCGGATGTTGCGCCGCCCGGTGCAGTTTGCGGCTGACCGCTATGAGAGTTTCCAGAGCGACATCCATGCCCGCGACCACCGGGTGACGGCCCGCGCGGCGATGGGGCCGGATGGGCGATTGCTGGCGGTGGATGTGGATGACATCACGGGGATCGGCCCCTATTCGGTTTATCCAAGGTCTTCGGCGATCGAGGGCAATCAGGTGATCAACCTGATCGGGGCACCCTATGCCCTGCCCGCCTATCGCGCCCGGTTGCGTGTGGTGTTCCAGACCAAAGTGCCCACCTGCCAGTACCGCGCCGTCGGCCATCCCATCGCCATGGCGGTGATGGAAGGGTTGATGGATGATCTGGCCGCCGCTCGCGGCCACGATCCGGCGGCGCTTCGGGCGCTGAACCTGATCGCGGATGATGCCTATCCGGTGCGGTCACCGCAGGGGATGCTTTATGCCGATCTGTCGCATCAGGAATGTCTGGCCCGGCTGAAAGAGATGATGGGCTATGACGCGCTGTGCGCCGAGCGCGATGCGTTGCGGGCGAAGGGTATCTATCGCGGCATCGGACTGGTCAGCATGGTGGAGATCACCAACCCGTCGCCGATGTTCTATGGCGTGGGCGGCGCGCCGGTGGCGGCGCAGGATGGGGCGGTCGTGCGGCTGGATGCGTCGGGCGCGGTGCATCTGTCGAGTTCCGTCACCGAACAGGGCCAAGGGACAGAAACCATCCTTGCGCAGATCGCCGCCGATGTGCTGGGCCTGCAGGCCGAGGATATCCGCGTGCAGACGGGCGATACGGCGCATATGCCCTATGGCGGCGGCACCTGGGCCTCGCGCGGGGCGGGGATCGGCGGCGAGGCGATGCGCGCGGCCAGCGTGGCGCTGCGGGGGCAGATTCTTGATCTGGGCGGTGCGGTGCTGCAATGCAAAGCGGAAGATTTGGCCTTGGCTGGGGGCAGCATCGTCGATGCCGCCACGGGCAGCCCGCGCATGAGCCTGCGGGATCTGGCGCGGATGGTGTATTTCCGGGGCAATGAACTGCCTGCGGGCCAAGCGGCGGAACTGATTGCCAGCCGCCATTTCCGGGTCGAGGGGATGCCCTTTGTCTTTTCCAACGGGGCGATGGCATCCTATGTCGAGGTGGATGTCGAGACCGGGCTGGTCACGCTGTTGAACCACTGGGTGGTGGAAGACGTTGGCACGATCCTGAACCCCAAGCTGGTGGATGAACAGATCCGGGGCGGCGTGGTGCAGGGCATCGGCGGGGCCTTGTTCGAGGAATGCCTGTTTTCCGAGGATGGGCAGCTTCTGACCGCGACCATGGCCGATTATCTGGTGCCGATGGCAGGTGAGATGCCGGATATCGAGATCGCGCATGTCGTCACGCCCACCCGCACCTCGGCCCTGGGGGCCAAGGGTGCGGGCGAGGCGGGCACGTCGGGTGCGCCCGGGGCGGTGATGAATGCGGTGAACGATGCGCTGCGGCCCTTGGGTGCGCAGATCAGCCAGATGCCCATGACGCCGGAACGCATTTTGCGCAGCCTTGGTCTGGTGCCATGATGCCCCCTTTCAGGAGAGAACGCCGATGATCATGGACACGGACGGCGGCACCCTGTTTGGCGTGGCCGCCATGCTTGTGGTGGCGGGGCTGGCGACCGGGGTTCTGGCCGGGCTTTTTGGCGTGGGCGGCGGGGCGATCCTGGTGCCGGTGCTGTTCCTGTCTTTCACGCTGGTGGGCGTGGAGGAGGCGATTGCCATGCCGCTGGCGGTTGGCACGTCGCTGGCCGTGATCGTGCCGACCTCGATCAGTTCGGCGCGGGGGCATTTCGCCAAGGGCATGGTGGACATGGCGCTTGTGCGGGTCTGGGCGCTGCCCATTCTGGCGGGGGTGATCGGCGGGGCGGTGCTGGCGCGCTATTCCGCGCCTTGGGTGTTTCAGCTGGTCTTCATTCTGGTTGCGGGAACCAACGCAACGAAGCTTTTGCTGGGCAAGGCGAACTGGAAGGTCGCGGATGATCTGCCGACCGGGTGGCTGTTGCGATTTTACGGATTCATGGCGGGGCTTCTGTCGGCGCTGATGGGCATTGGTGGCGGGGCCATCACCAATCTGGCGATGACATTGCACGGCCGACCCATCCATCAGGCGGTGGCGACATCTGCCGCCATCGGCGTGGTCATCTCGATCCCCGGTTCGATCGGCTATGCGCTGGCGGGGCTGGGCAAGGCCGGGCTGCCGCTCGGGTCTATCGGGTTTGTGTCGGCGCTGGGCTTTGTGCTGATCGTGCCGACGACGCTGCTGACCACGGCGCTTGGCGTGCGGCTGGCGCATGCCATGTCGCGCCGGACGCTGGAAAAGGCCTTTGGCATCTTTCTGCTGGCCGTGAGCCTGCGCTTTCTGCATCTGCTGCTGACCTGAGGGAGGCCGACCCATGCCCCGCCTGACTGACCTTGATGAAGCCCGGCTCAGCCCTGAACAGCGCCGCATCTTCGATGCCATCCGATCCGGTCCGCGCGGCGTGGTCGAAGGGCCGCTGCGCGTATGGCTGACAAGCCCGGGGCTGGCCGATACGGCGCAGGCGCTGGGGGCGTTCTGCCGCTATGGCACGTCGCTGCCACCGCGACTGTCGGAACTGGCGATCCTCGTGACAGGGGCCTTCTGGGCTTCGGGTTTTGAATGGGCGGTCCATGCCCCGATTGCGCTGAAGGCCGGTCTTTCCGAGGCGGTGGTCGAGGCGATCCGCATCGGCGCCACGCCCGAATTCACGCAAGAGGATGAGGCGATCATCTACGCCTTTGCCAGCGAGTTGCACCGCACACGCAAGGTGCAGCGCGCCACCTATGCCCGCGCCACCGCCGCCTTTGGCGAACAGGCGGTGGTCGAGCTGGTGGGCATCCTTGGCTATTACACGCTGATTTCCATGACCATCAACGCCTTCGAAGTGCCCCTGCCCGCAGGCGCGCCCGATCCATTCCCGACGCAGGAGTCTGTCTGATGCTGAATGCCGCAATCATCGGTCTGGGCTGGTGGGGCAAGACGCTTGCCCGTGCCGCCCGTTCAGGAGGCGAGATCGCCATTGTCGCCGGGGCCACGGGCCGCCGCGCGCTGGCCGAGGATTTCGCCGCCGAGCAGGGGTTTGACCTGCACGACAGCTATGAACAGGTGCTGGCCGATCCGCGGGTGGAGGCGGTGATCCTTGCCACGCCGCATCTGGACCATGAGGCGCAGATGATCGCCGCCGCCCGTGCGGGCAAGCATATCTTTGCCGAAAAGCCCTTTACGCTGACCAAGGCCTCGGCCGAGGCGGCGGTGGCGGCCATCCGCGCGGCGGGTGTGACCGTGGGACTTGGCCATAACCGCCGCTTTCACCCGCATATGGCCGATCTGCGCGCGCGGGTGCGGGCGGGGGCATTGGGCACGATCCTGCATGTCGAAGGCACGATGACCGCGCCCAATGGGCTTTTCCTGAAACCCGACAGTTGGCGCGTCGATCCGCGCCAGTCGCCTGCGGGCGGCATGGCGGGGTTGGGCATCCACATGGTGGATGGGATGATCGACCTGTTCGGCGAGATCACCGAAGTCACCTGCCAAAGCCTGCACCGCGCCACGCCCGCCGGGACACAGGATACCACGTCGATCCTGCTGGCCTTTGCCGAAGGGATGACGGGCTATGTGTCCTGCATGACAGCCACCTCGCCCAGCTATCGCTTCTGCGTCTATGGGTCCGCCGGGATTGCCGAGATCCGGGGGCAGCATCTGGACGAGTTCACCTTTGCCCCTGCCCCGGATGCGCCGCTGTCTGGCCATGCTAAAGCGAAGCCGGTGGAACGGCACAGCCTGCCCGGTTTCGATACGGTCGCGGCGGAGCTGTCCGCCTTTGCGGCGGCAGTGGCAGGACGGGCGGAGTTTCCGATCACCCCGGAGGAGATGATCCACGGCGCGGCGGTGTTCGAGGCCATCGCCGCATCGGCGGCGGGCAACAGCAAGGTGCAGGTCCAGAGGTGAGCGCGAGTTTTGCCGTTGCCCTTGCGGGGCTGATCGCCGCCGGCGCGGTTCTGGCGATGCAGGCCCCGATCAACGGGGCGCTGGCGCGGGCGGCGGGGGATGCCACCTTTGCCGCCTGCATCAATTTCCTGGTGGGCTTTCTGGTGATGGGCTGCGTGGTTGTGATCCGCGGAGCATGGCCTGCCGCCGGTTTCATCGCCAATGCCCCATCCTGGGCTTGGATCGGGGGCGCGCTGGGGGGGTTCTACATCACCATGATGGTGATGATGATCCCCATCACCGGGGCGCAGACAGCGGCCATGGCAGGCATCCTTGGCCAGTTGGTCATGGCGATGCTGCTGGACCATTTCGGGGCCTTCGGCCTGCCGGTGCAGCCCGTCACATGGCAACGGATCGCCGGTCTGGCGATGGTGGCGGGAGGGGTGCTGTTATCGCGGGCCTAGAGCCCGACAGCCCCGCGATACCATGCGGCAATCTCTTCGCCCGTCATCCAGGCCACGCCATCATGGCCGAGGATGTGGTCGATCGCCTTTTCCAGATAGCCGATGCGATGCGGCACGCCGGACAGGTAGGGATGCAGGCTGATCGCCATGACGCGCGGCTGGGTTTCGCCGTCCTGATAGAGCCGGTCGAACTGATCGATGCAGCGCTTCATAAAGCCGTCTGACGGCAGGTGCTGCACGGCATGAACCACGATGTCGTTCGTCTCGACCGTGTAGGGAACCTGCAGCATCGGCCCGTGCTTGGTGTGCAACACCGAGGGCAGGTCATCGATGGGCCAGTTGGCCACATATTCGATGCCCGCCGCGCGCAGGTGATCCAGCGTGGATTCCGTTTCCGTCAGGCCGGGGCTTTCCCATCCGACCGGGGCCTTTCCGGTAAAGCCCTTGATCGCCGCGACGGTGGCGTCAATCGCCGCGCGCTGGTCATCCAACTGGTGCATCGGGCGCTGGACGAAGCCATGGCCCATGAACTCCCACCCGGCATCGCGGGCGGCTTCGGCGATGCGGGGATAGCTGTTCACGATATTGCCGTTCAGCGCCATCGTCGCGCGCAGACCGCGCGATTGCAGCGCCTCCAGCACCCGCCAGAAGCCCACACGCATCCCATATTCGTGCCAGGCCCAGTTGGGCAGATCAGGCTGGAGCGGGTTGCCCATGGGCGGCGTCAGAACCTGCCGGGGCATAGGCCGCTCCAGCGCCCATTCCTCGATGTTCACGATGAACCACACCGCCACCCGCGCGCCGCCGGGCAGGGTCAGTTTCGGGCGGTCGGGGAACGCCTCATAGGGGGCGCGGTCGCTCATGCGCATGGGACAGGTCTTTCCGGGTCAGGTCTTGGGGAAAGGGCCGCCAGCCAAGGGCCGGCGACCCGCAGGATCAGAGTGTGAGGCCCAACAGACGCGCCGCGGTGCCACCGGCCACCTTGGCGGTGTCCTCGGTCGAAAGGCCCGCGCTGATGACATGCTCCACGGGATCGTAATCGCACATGTCATAGGGGTAGTCGGTGCCCATCACGATCTTGTCCGCGCCGTAAACCTTGACGAGGTATTCCAACTGATGCGGGGTGAAGACCACATTGTCGAAATAGACCTTGCGCAGGTAATGCGTCGGCGGATGCGGCAGGTCGGCGTGGCTGTCCTTGCGCGCGCCCCAGGCATGGTCGATCCGGCCGGAATAGGATGGCAGATAGCCGCCGCCATGCACCGCGAGGATCTTGAGGTTCGGCATACGCTCCAGCGTGCCCGAAAAGATCAGGTGATGCAGCGCGATGGTGGTTTCCAGCGGGTTCCCGATCACGTTGGAGAAGTAGTAGTCATGAAACCGGTCGCCATGGGTGAAGCCGTTCGGGTGGATCATCACCAACGCGCCCAGTTCCTCGGCCCGCTTCCAGAAAGGTGCGAATTGCGGGGCGGCGAGTTCGGCGCCATGGACATTCGTCAGCACCTCAACGCCTTTGAAGCCCAGCGTGTTCATGCAGTAGTCGAGTTCCTTCACCGCCTCGGCAGCGTCTTGCAGGGCTACCGTGCCAAGGCCTGCGAAACGGTCGGGCCGCTTGGCGACAAAGCCTGCGATGCCTTCGTTCACCATGCGGCTGGCCTTCACGGCATGCTCGACAGGGACAGAGTAATAGCATTGGAACGGCGGGGGGGCTACGACCTGAAAATCGATCCCCATCGCATCCAGAACGGCCAGACGGTCATCCATATCGACCATGGCCACCTTGCGGTCGGCGTCCTGCGTCATGTTGATCGACTTGGTTTCCGCATTGGAGTGACGGACCATGGCGATATCGGTCATCACCAGATGCGGTGCGATATAGGCGGCAGCTTCGGGCACGGCGACATGGGCGTGAATATCCACCGTGGGGGTTTTCAAACGCTTTGCGCCGTCGGGCCGGGTGCGGGCAGCCGTGGGCCCGTAGCGGTTCACGTAATCGCCGCGATCGGCCGTATCTATCGTGCTATGAGACATGGAACAGTCCTTTTGAGGGTCGGAGTAATGCCAATCGGACCGCCTGAAGGCGCAATTCCGTGGTGAAGATCAGGATGGGTGCCGGGCAGCCCCGGTGGGGGCTGCCCGAACAGGGTTACTTGTTGGCTTCAAGCCAGGCTGCGGCCTCGGCCTCGACCTGCGCGCGGTCGAAATCATTGGCGGCGGCGATGTAGGTGTCGTTCAGGAACGTGGTCACATCGACCTGTTCCGGGATGGCCCCCGACGACAGAAGGCGCGGTTGAAGTGCCGTCCAGACGTCGGCCTGCAGATCACCCAGACGCTCTGTCACTGACACGTTCATGCCGATGGACATGTCGAGGAACAGCTGTCCTGCCGCCTCGTTTTCCCATTCTGCCGGCACGCCCTTGCGCAGCGCCTGCGCGACCATCTCGGGGTTCACCGACGCGACATACATCCCCTTGTTCCACGCCCGCAGGAAGCCTTCGATGGCCGTGCGCTTTTCCTCGATCGTGTCGGCGTTGACGGCGAAGGTATTCGCCGGGCTGGCCAGCATTTCCGGCGGTGTGATCAGGCGCACGTTGATGCCGTTGGCGTTGAGCGAGATCCAGTCAGGCGCTGCGCCGGAAATGGCCGAAACCTGACCATCGCGGATGGCTGCGGCCAGCGTCGGCCCGCTTTCGCCCAGAACAACGGTTTCCACGTCGTCAATCGACTTGCCCACGACATCGAGCGAGGCCTGCAGGAAGGCGCGGTCGCGGTCGGAGACGAGACCCACGGTCGTGCCCGCCAGATCATCGACCGAGTCATAGGCGCTGGTATCCAGCACGCCGATGGCTTCGGGCGCGTTCTGCATCACTTCGAACACGGTGTTGATGTTCGCGCCAGCGAGACGGGCGTTGATCGTTTCAACCGGGTCCAACATGGCCAGATCGGCCTGACCGTTCTGAACGAAGGCGACATAGGGGATCGAGGTATCAGAGGGCAGCAGGTTCACCTCTACCCCTTCCGCCGCGAAATAGCCCAGCGCTTCACCCACAACCAGCGGGAAGAAGTTGGTCGACCGCGGCAGCGGGTTGATCATGTTGACCGGGGTCAACTCTTGCGCGACTGCGGGAACCGTCATCACCGCAAGTGCGGTGCTCAGCATCATGGTCTTGAAGATCGTCATTGGTTGTTCCTCCCAGAATCTTTGTTGGTTTTTCGTGACTTGTTTTCGCCCCTTACTTTTCCGCGTCCGTTTTCCAAGCCCGGGCGCGGGCGCGCGACACCGCCGACAAGCGCGCTTCCCGACGCCAAAACACCACCCGGTCGTCGAGGAATTCCATCGTGTAGAACAGCAGCAATCCGATCAGCGTCATGCTGAGCAGCGTGGCCAGCGAAGACGCCATATCCAGCGCAAAGGAAAAGCGGCTCATCAGCACGCCGACGCCGGCGGTGGCCTGCGCGAATTCGGCCACCACCGCACCGATCAGCGCCGTGGTCAGCCCGATCTTCAGCCCGGCGAACATCAGCGGCAGCGCAGCCGGTACCCGCAGTTGCAGAAAGACCTGCCGACGGGTGGCGCCGAACGAGCGGAACAGCTCTTCCCGATCGGGGTCGGTCTGACGCAGACCGGTCAGCGTGTTCACAAAGATCGGGAAGAAGCAGATCACGGCAGCGAGGGCGATCTTTGACCCCATCCCATAGCCGAACCAGGCGATGATGATGGGCGTCAACGCGATCCCAGGCGTCACGTTCAGGACCACCGCATAGGGCGAGACGTAACGCTCAAAGCTTTCAGACAGCGATGAGGACACCGCAAGTGCGATGGCAACCCCCGCCCCGATCAGAAAGCCGAAGACGGCCTCGGCAAGGGTGATGAAGAAGTGTTCGTAGATCGTGCCTTTGGTCACGTAAAGTTCGATAATGGCGCCGAAAATAGCGCTGGGGCGCGGCACCATGATCGTGTCGATGGTGCCGGAAGCGACGGCCCATTCCCACAGGATCATCAGCGCCGCGAACAGCATCAGATGCGGCAGGATGCGGAACATCCAGTAAAGCCAGGCCTCGGGTTCACGCATGGGCATTCCCTTTCTGTGACATGGCCCAGGCGCGGGCGCGCTTGGCGCCCACGCGGCGCAGACCGGCCTCGTTCTTCCAATAGGCGATATGGTGATCGAGCATTTCCATGCCCTTGAAGATCAGGAACCCGATCAGTGTGAGCGTCAGGATGCAGGCAAAGGCCGAGGCCATGTTCAGATTGCGCGTATAGGTCAGGATCAGGGTGCCGATGCCCTGATCACGCTGAATGAATTCGGCCACCAGCACGCCCGAGAGCGCAGAGGTCAGCGCCAAGCGCTCGCCCGCCATGATCACCGGAATGGCCTCGGGCAGCACCAGCTTGCGCAGGACCTGCAGCTTCGACGCGCCCAGCGAGCGCATCAGTTCCATCCGGTCACGATCGACGTTGATCACACCCGAGAGGGTATTGATGAAGGGCGCAAAGAAGCAGACCAGCATGATGATGGCGATCTTTGACGTCACACCAAAGCCCAGCGCCGCGATCAGCAAGGGGGCGACGGCGATGCGCGGCGTGGCCTCCAGCACGATCACGTAAGGCTGCAGGAAGCGACGCACCACGGCGTTCATACCCACGACTGCGCCCAGCCCGATGCCGAGGATCGACCCAGCGGTAAAGCCCGCCAGCACCAGACCGAGCGAGACGTAAAGGTGATACCAGATGTTGCCCTGGCTGAAATAGATCCGCCAGACCGAGGTGAGGATCGCGCTGGGGGCGGGAAAGAACAGCGGGTCCAGCCAGCCCATCTGCGCGCCCAGTTCCCACATCAGGATCAGCGTAAGGAAGATGCCCAGATGGGTGAGCAGACGGCGTTGCCGGAGGCTGGTGTCGCCTGACGCGGGGATGGCTGTCATGTCTGCCATCAATGTGTTCCCAGGATATCGCGCACTTCGGCCACCAGCGCGTTGAATTCCGGCGTCAAGGTCAGTTCCGGTGTGCGGGGCCGGGCAAAGGGCACATGCACCATGCGCGCAAGCCGCCCCGGACGCGGGGTCATCACCATCACCTCATCGGCCAGAAAGATCGCCTCGAGGATGTTGTGGGTGACGAAGAGCGTGGTGGCCCCCACCTCGCCCACGATGCGCATCAGTTCGATGTTCAGCCGTTCACGGGTGAATTCGTCCAGTGCGCCGAAGGGTTCATCCAGCAGCAGGATGTCAACGCCGGTTTGCAGCAAACGCGCCAGAGCCACGCGCTGCTGCATGCCGCCCGACAACTGGCTGGGAAAGGAAAAGGCGAAATCCTTCAGCCCGACCATGGCCAGCAATTCGGCCGCGCGGGCCTTGTCGGCGGCGGTTACGGAGCGCTGGATTTCGACGGGGAGCAGGACGTTTTCAATCGCCGTACGCCATTCCAGAAGGGTGGCGCGCTGAAACATCATGCCGACATCGGTATGCGGGCCGGTCACATCACGGCCATGCACCGTCAATTGGCCCGAGCTGCGGTCGATCAAGCCCGCGATCAGGCGCAGCAGGGTAGACTTTCCGCAACCCGACGGCCCCACGAGCGACACGAAGGATCCGGCCTGGATCGAGAAGCTGGCACCTTCCAGCGCGATCACGCTGCCGCCGCCGAACGACTTTCCGACACCCCGTCCTTCGATCACGGTCCTCGTCTGCGCCATCGCGTCCATTCTTCCCAAAGGCTGCATCGTGTTCACTCCCCGGTTCCTCCCGATACAGCCGGCCGATATGCCACGCTGCTCTTTTTCGATACTGCCTGATATATCAGAAGATCAGGCAACAAAAAACGCATCCCTCGCTCAATCCACTATTGGCCGTTGGCCAAGCCCGCGCATGATGGATCCGCGCGACTTGCCGACATGCCGTGTCACCATGCGCGCCGCAGCAGCGCCATTGCGCGCCTGAAGGGCGTCGATGATCTCATTATGGTCGGCCAGCGGGTCTGCAAGGGCATCCTCGCGCCGCAGGGTCGACAGGGAAACAAGGCAGAGGCGATCGTAGACCTCCATCAGGCGGCGGGTTTCCTCGGCCAGCCGCCGGTTGCCCGTCATATCCGCCAGACCATAGTGAAACGACCGATTATAGGCTGCAAATGCAGAAATAGAGGTCAGATCCGTGGTGCGAAACGTATCCAGACTGGCCAGTTGCGCATCGGTCGCCTTTTCCGCCAGCAGCCGCACCACCCCGGTTTCAAGGATCGCACGCAGTTCCAGGATATCATCCGCATCCGACACCGAGATCGGCTTGACCCGGTGGCCACGCCGCGGCTCGATTTCGATCAGGCCTTCGAACTCCAGCTTCTGCATCGCGTCGCGCACCGGCGATTTCGACACGCCATAGCGCCGCGCCAATTCGTTTTCGCGCAGTTCTTCGCCCGGACGAAGTTGGCAGGACAGGATTTCACCCCGAACCATCTCAAAGACCCTGTTGCGAACTAGGCTCACCGATTCACACCTCTCTGATATTTCAAGAAGCATGATTTCTGGAAAGGCCTGCGTCAAGACTGCATTCATCGGCCTAGCTGTCTTTTGCCAATTTGATTGTGCCGCCCCCCGCCGCCGACGCGACGATGGCCTCTAGGATCGCGATATTTCCCACCAGTTGTTCGGGCGTGAAGCTGTAGCTGGCCCTGCCCTGCGCAGCCTGTGCGAAGAGATCGAGGTTGGCGCGCACGGAATCCGTCCAGTCATAGGTGATGACGCGGGGCGGCTGCCCGGTCACCTGCACGGTCAGGGTGGATGGTCCGGGCGTATCGGGATGCGTCTCGTTGCGGTATTCGGCCCAGGCTTTCGTGCCGAAGACCGTGAAGCGCAGATAGAGGGGCGTGTAGAGCACCGCATTGAGATAGGCCGTCGGCCCGGAATGGAACCGGATCAGCGCAGAGACCACATCGCCATTGTCGCCGGGCAGCACGCGTTTGGCGGTCATGGCCTGCACTTCGGAGGCCGGGCCGAAGAGGTTTACAAAGGCATCCGACAGGTGAATGCCCATCGCCGTATAGCCCGCGGCCGGGCTTTCGGTGGCGCTGCGCCGCCAATCGGTGACGGGCACGTTGATTAGCTTGTCATGGCTGAAATTGCCTTCGGCATGCATGATCTCGCCCAACTCGCCGGCGCGGACCATGCGTTCCACTTCCAGCATGGCCAGTTCGAACCGCCGTTCGTGGCCCATGCCCAGCACGACCTGCTTTTCCTGGCACAGGGCCACCGACGCCCGCGCTTCTGCCACATTCAACGCGAGGGGCTTTTCGCAAAACACATGCTTGCCCGCATGGGCTGCCGCCGCGATCTGGGCCGTGTGCAGGCTATTGGGCGTGGTCAGGATGACGGCGTGCACCGTGGGATCGGCAAGAACTTCGGCATAGTCGCCGGTGACGGGCACCCCATATTTCGCGGTGTAATCGCCCTGCTTTTCCGGAAACAGGTCTACCGCACGGGTGATGCGCATCTCTGTCGATGCCTGCATCCGTTCGGTGATGGTCTTGCCCCACCAGCCCAGTCCTATGACTGCTGCGTTCAACATGTCTCCGCTCCCCTTCATTCCGCTGCCGTGCCGTAGGCCACGTTGCGCCCGCCATAGCGGCGGACGCGGACATTGGCCTGTTCGGCATGGCCGACAAATCCCTCCAGCATGCACAGGCGCGAGCAGGCCTCGCCCACCATTGCGCTGGCTTCATCCGTCAGGACGCGCTGATAGGTGCAGGTCTTCAGGAACTTGCCCACCCATAGCCCGCCGGTATACCGCGCCGCCCCCCGCGTCGGCAGGGTGTGGTTTGTGCCGATCACCTTGTCGCCATAGGCCACGTTCGTGCGCGGCCCGAGGAACAGCGCGCCATAATTCGTCATGTGGTTCAGGAAGTAATCCGGGTCGCGCGTCATGACCTGCACATGTTCCGAGGCGATGCGGTCGGCCTCGGCCACCATCTCATCAAGGCTGTCGCAGACGATGACCTCGCCGTAATCCTTCCAGGCCTGTGCCGCGATGGCCGCCGTGGGCAGGATGGCCAGAAGCCGCTCCACCTCGGCCATGGTCACGCGCGCCAGTGCCTCGGAATTCGTCAGCAGCACGGCGGGACTGGTCGGCCCATGTTCGGCCTGACCCAAGAGATCGGTGGCGCAAAGCTCTGCATCCACGCTGTCATCCGCGATCACCAGCGTTTCCGTGGGCCCTGCGAAGAGGTCGATCCCCACCCGCCCGTAAAGCTGCCGTTTGGCCTCGGCCACAAAGGCATTTCCGGGGCCCACCAGCATATCCACCGGCGCGATGCTTTCCGTGCCCAGCGCCATGGCCCCCACCGCCTGCATCCCGCCCAGCACATAAATCTCGTCCGCGCCCGCCATGTGCATGGCGGCCACGATGGCCGGATGCGGCGCGCCGTGGAACGGCGGGGCCGAGGCGATGACCCGCTTCACCCCTGCCACCTTGGCCGTCACCACCGACATATGGGCCGAGGCGACCATGGGATATTTGCCCCCCGGCACATAGCAGCCCACCGAATTGACCGGAATGTTGCGATGGCCCAGCACCACGCCGGGCAGGGTTTCCACCTCGATATCCTGCAGGGCGGCGCGCTGATGGCGAGCGAAGTTGCGCACCTGTTCCTGCGCGAAACGGATATCCTCCAGATCGCGGCGCGACACTTGCGAGAGCGCCTTTTCGATTTCCACCTCGGACAGGCGGAATTGCGCGGGCTCCCACCCGTCGAACTGCTTTGACAGGGCGCGCACCGCTGCGTCGCCTTCGGCCGCGATGCGGGCCAGTGTCTCTTCAACCGTGCGCCGCACGGCGGCATCGGCCTCGGCCCGCACCTCGGCGCGCATCGCTGTTTTCAGATGGCGTGGCATGGCCCTGTCTCCCTGTTATCTTGCGGTCCAGCCGCCATCGATCCGCAGGCTGTCGCCCGTGATCATCCGCGCCCCGTCTGACGCCAGAAATACAACGCCCGCCGCCACATCCTCGGGGCGCGCCAGTTCCCGCATCGGGATCATGTCCAGCACGCTGTCGCGAAAGGCGGCGTCGGCAAACATCGGTTCCGTCATCGGCGTCAGCACGAAGGTTGGCGCCACTGACACCACCCGCACCCCCGATGGGGCAAGCTCTACCGCCATCGCCTTGGTCAGACCTTCGATCGCGTGTTTGGACATGCAATAGACCGTGCGCTTGGCCGCGCCCACATGCCCCATCTGCGAGGACATGTTGATGATGACGCCGCGCCGCGCGCGCGTCATCGCCCGCGCGCCCGCCTGCGCCACCTTATAGGCCGACCGGATGTTCAGCCCGATCAGGTGATCCAGTGTCGCATCATCAACATCGACCATGAGCATGGGCCGATTGCCGCCTGCATTGTTCACCAGAATGTCCAGATCGGTCATCGCGGCGATGGCGTCGTGCAAGGCGGCATCCTGCACATCGCCCACCAGCGCGGTGATCTTCCCCGGTGCCTCGGCCGCCAGTGTGTCCAGATCGGATTGCGTCCGCGCCACCGCCGTCACCCGCGCGCCTTCGGCCACCAGCGCCAGTGCGATGGCCCGGCCAAGGCCGCGCCCGGCCCCCGTCACCACCGCATGCCGCCCTGCCAGCATCCCGGTCATGGCTTGCCGCAATCGCCCGTCAGGCCCGCCAAGCCGATGCCTTCCATGGCACACAACTCGTCCATGTCGCCGGTATCGCCGCTGACGCCCACCGCTCCGATGATCCGCCCTGCCGCATTGCGCAGCAGCACGCCACCCGGATTGGGCACCATGCGCCCGCCCGAAGCCGCGGCCAAGGCGGTGAAGAAATTCGGGTTATCCGCCGCGCGGGCAAACAGCGTGCGGCTGGGCAGGCCCATGCCCAAAGCGCCATAGGCTTTGCCATGCGCAATCTCGCAGCGCAGGATGCCGCTGTTGTCGGACCGTTTCATCACCACGACATGGCCACCCGCATCCAGCACGACCACCGTCAGGGGCTGCGCGCCGCGCCGCCGCCCGGCGGCCAGCGTGCCATCCGCCACCAATTCCGCCTCGGCCAAAGTCACGCTCATGCAGTCTCCTCCGGTCCGGGGGCCATCTGTTGCAACACCGCAAACAGCGCCGCCGTGTCTTCCTTGTGCCGCCCCTGCGCGAGGGCCGCCGAATAGAAGGGCAAGCTTGCCGCCATAAGCGGCACTGGGCAGGCCACATCGCGCGCGTGATCCATGATGAGCGCGAGGTCTTTCTGATAGACATCCATCTTCATTGTCGCAGGCTCGTAGCGACCTTCGATCATCAACGGGCCGCGCACTTCGAACATGCGCGAATTTCCGGCACCGGATCGGATCGCGTCATAGACCATGCCAAGATCCAGCCCTGACTTTTCTGCCAAGAGAAGCGCCTCGGCGGCGGCAAGGTTGTGGATCGTCACCAGCAGGTTCGCCACCAGCTTCAGCTTCATCCCCGCGCCGAACGGACCGACATGGCGGATATCCCGCGCCAGCGCCGCGAATACCGGGTGCAGCACCGCGACATCCGCCGCCTCGCCGCTGGCGAAGACCACAAGATCGCCCGTCGCCGCCTGCGCGCCTGTGCCCGATACCGGGCAATCCAGCATCGCCACGCCCACCTCTGCGCAAGCCACCCTCGCGGCCTCTTTTGCCTCCAACGGCAGGGTGCCCATTTCGGCGATCACCATGCCTGCGCGCAGGTGGGGGCGCATCTCGGCGACCACGGCCTCAAGCGCCTTGACCGATGGCAGCGCCATCAGGATCACATCCGATCCCTGCGCCACCTCGGCCGCTGTGGCGCATCCGCGCCCGCCAAGACTGTCCAGCGCCACCCGCGCCACAGGCACAGGATCAAAGCCCAGAACCGTAGCCCCGGCGCGGCGCAGGTTAGTTGCATAGGCCATGCCCATGATGCCAAGGCCGATCAGGCCGACGCGCGGCAGGGTCATAGGCTCGTCTCCAGCCAATCGGCCAGCGCGGCGTGAAAGGCACCTGGATCTTCCATGTTGGGAATATGGGCGAGACCTTCCAGCACGATCAGGCCTGCGCCGGGCGTTGCTGCCGCCATCGCCACCATCGCCTCTTTCGGTGCGCCCATATCTTCGGCCCCGACCAGATATTGCACCGGGGGCTGCATCGCCCCGAGATGGCGCAGGTAATCCAGCCCCATCAGGGCATGGGCGCAGCCGATATAGCCCTTGGCCGATGTGGCCCGGATCATCGCCGCCGCGCGTGCCTTGGGCGCTTCATCGCAAGCAGGCGTGAACCAGCGGGCCAGCGTACCCTCTACCAGCGAGGCGGTGCCCTTGTCCTGCACCACGGCGATCCGGTCGATCCAGCCCTGCACGAACGGGGGCGGGTTGTCGGCCCGCGCATCGCAGACCACCATCCGCCGCACGCGGCCCGGATGCGCCAGACCAAGGCCCAGCGCTGTCATCCCGCCCAGCGACAGGCCAATCACATCGGCCTGTTCAGCGCCCACCTGATCCAGCACAGCCAGCATATCGGCCACCAGCAGATCAAAGTCATAGGCCCCGTCCGACGCCGTGCTCTGCCCATGCCCGCGTGTGTCATAGCGCACCACCCGGTGGCTGCGCGTGAAGACATCCATCTGGTCGTCCCACATGGTCAGATCGGCCGCCAGCGAGTTTGACAGCAACAGCCAAGGCTTGCCCGCCACCCCATCCACCTGGGCCGAGAGCGTGGCCCCCGCGACCGGCACCCCGATCCGCGTCATTCTGCTGCCTCGGCCACAGCCGAATTCACCATCGGCAGCACCTTTTCGGCCAGCAGCACCTTGGACCGCCGCGCCAGCGCCACATCCGTCCAGTCATGCCCGGCATAAAGCAGCGTGCCGAAGGGGCCGACCTGATCGCGGAAGGCCAGCAATTCATCGGCCACCTTGTCGGGCGTGCCCCAGATCACCAGACGGTCCAGCACGTAATCCAGCGTCACGTCGTCATCCGACATGTTCGGATCGTCCTTGAACAGGTTGGACCGCCCGTTCTTCTTCAGCTTGGTCACCAGCGATTTGTAGTAATGCACATAGGGCGACCCCGCCCCCAGCGCATATTCCCGCGCGGTGTTCAGGTCATCAGCGACGAAGATGCTTTTCGCCACCCGCCAATTGCCGAAATCCACGGCCCGGCCACCTTCGGCGCAGCCTGCGGCATAGCTGTCGCGATGCGTGGCCACCCATTTTGGCATCAGGAAATTGGCGGAAATCGGATCCCAGCCCCGCGCCGCCGCCGCCGTCACACCCTTGGAAAACGGCGCGACCGCCGTCACCACGATGGGGGGATGCGGGCGCTGCAACGGCTTGCCGATCTTGCCCTGCCCGATCTCGCCCAAGAGGGTGCGCTCGGTCGAGATGTTCCAGTATTTGCCTTTGAGGTTATAGGGCGCTTCCTGCGTCCACAGCGCCAGCACCATGTCGATGGCCTCAAGGAACATGGCGTTGCGGTCATTGTCGAGGTTGCCGAAAATCTCGGCATCCGACAGGAGGCCACCGGGGCTGATCCCGAAGTTGAACTTGCCGTCCAGCAGGTGATCGAGCATCGCCATCTGTGCCGCCACATGCGCCGGATGGGTGTTGGGCAGGTTCACAGTGCCCGTGCCCATGCGAATGTTTTTGACCTGCCCCGCCAGTGTGGCGATGAACAGCGCGCAGGAGGTGATGTTTTCTGCCAGATCGGTGACATGCTCTCCGACATAGCCTTCGGTAAAGCCCAGCTCATCGGCCAGAAGGAAGGCCTCTTGATCCTCACGCAGGCACTGACGCCAATCCTTGGTCAACGGGTGGATCGGCATGGTGAAAAAGCCAAGCTGCATCGATGGTCTCCACTGCGGTGTGACGGTCAAGCTAGGCCGGACCAGACTTCAGCGGAAACGATAATATATGATGGCTGTTATCAACTTTTACGATTGGCCTCAGAGGGGCCGATCAGGGCCGTCCATTCGGCATCGGCGCGGCGATATTCCTCTTCCAGATAGCGCAGGAAGGCGGCGGCGGCCGCGCTCATCGCTTTGCGGGCAGGTTCGACCACCACATAGCTGACGGTCAGTTCCGGCCCGGTCAGCGGATGCAGCCAGCGGTCGCGCCCGTCGATATCCTTGCGGCAGATGGTGGCGGGCAGCACCGTGGCATAATCCGAGGTCGCAACCAGTTCCAGCGTGGCGAACATTGCGTCCATGTCGATGATCTTGCCGACCGTTAACCCGTTGGAGGCGATGAAATCGTCCAGCCGATCCCGGCGCACGTTGCCCTTGGCCGGCAGGACCAGCCGCAGCGGGGTGACATCGGCCAACCGGACCGGGGTCAGATGCGGGATCGGCCCGCCGGGGCGACAGACTAGGAATTCGCGATCCGTCCCCAGTCGGCGGCTGCGCATGCCTGTGCGCCCGCCATCCTGCGGCACCACGACGAAATCCGCCTCACCTTCGGCCAGACGGTCCATCAGCGCGGCGGAATAGGCCTCGACCACCGTGACATCGACATTGGGATGATCGGCCAGAAAGCGGCTGAGTGTCGGGGCCAGCACGCCACGGGTGAAGGTGGGCATCAGGCCGATCCGCACCGGGCCGCTGATCGTGCCCGAAAGGTTGCGCAATTCGGCCTCGGCGCCCTCAAGGCGGCGCAGGATATCAACGGCCGTGTCATAGAGGCGTTGACCCGCATGGGTGGGGGTTACCCCGCGGGCGGAGCGGTCGAAAAGCGCGGTGCCCAGCGTTTCTTCCAGCTGCTTGATCTGCATCGACAGCCCCGATTGCGTGGCGTTCAGGCGCGTTGCGGCGCGGTTGAACGACCCCTCTTCGAAGATGCCCACGAAGGTCGACAATTGGCGGAAGTTCATGGGTATCACCCTGCATGATATCTGTGGACAGATATTATTGTTTCCCGTGATGGGCCGCCACGCCTATTTTCGCCCTGTCGAACATTAGGGCGGGCCGCGCATGAACATCCCCAATTCCTTTGTTGCCGATGGCATGGCGGGCGATCTGCGCCCCTGCGATCCGGCGCGCTATCGCGACGTGATGGGGGCTTTTGCCACGGGCGTGACGGTGATGACCCTTGGCACCGCTGATGGCTTTCGTCTGGGCGTCACGGCCAGTTCGTTCAATACCGTCTCGCTCGATCCGCCGTTGATCCTGTGGAGCCTCGCGCTCAGGGCGCCGAGTCTGGCCGAGTTTCGGCGGCATGACCATTTCGCAGTGAACGTGCTTGCCGCCGATCAGAAGGATATCGCCCTGCAATTCGCCCGCCCGTCCGAGGACAAGTTCGCCGGCATCCCGACCGAGCAAGGCACGCTGGGCCTGCCGCTGATCGTGGGGGCGCTGGCGCATATCGAGTGCCGCACGGTTGCGCGTTATCCCGGCGGTGATCATGAGATCATGCTGGCTGAGGTGGTCAGTCTGCGGCGCAGCGACCGCGCCCCGCTGGTGTTTCAGAGCGGCGCCTTCCACGATCTGACCCGCGCCTGATCCAGCGGCAGGGGGCAGTTCGGGCTGAGCTTGTTCTCGACCGTGGTAAAGGTCAGCACAGTGCTGCCGATGTTTTCCAGATCATGCGTCATGGACTGGCCCGCCGCGAAATGCATGTGCCGCGTATCGCCGGGCGCATAATCCATCTCGACCAACTGGCCATCGGGGTTGCGTGACCGCGCCCTGCCGTGGGAGGTGGCCACCCAGAAATAGTTGAGCACATGGGTGTGGAACGGCAACCGGTCGCCGGGTGCGATCTCGATCAGCCAGATGCGATATTCGGATGTCTCGTCCACCAGACGCGATCCGACGCGGCCATTGTCGCGCGCAGCTTCTGCCTCGGCCACCAGCGCTGGCGACCAATGCGGCGCATGGGGATCGGGTTGGGCGGGCATCGAAGCACTCCGTTGCGCTTTGCAGTTCTTATTTATAGTATGATAAATAGCGAAACCTTGCAAGGAAGTCTGGATGTCTCGGCGCGCGGTCATCTGTGGCGGTTCCATCGGCGGGCTGTTCTGCGCGGCTTTTCTGCGGAGGGCTGGATGGGACACGATCGTTCTGGAACGGTCGCGCAGCGAATTATCGGGGCGCGGCGCGGGGATCGTCACGCATGACCTGCTGATTGACCTGATCGCGCGAACCGGGGCGTCCACTGCCGATCTGGGCGTGCAGGTGCAGGACCGTGTGGCCTTTGATCTGGCGGGGGATCGCGTCGCCACCCTGCCCTTGCCGCAGATCGTCACATCCTGGGATCGCGTGCATTCCCTGTTGCGCGCCCTGGTGCCGGAGGGCGGCTATCTGCTCGACAAGGCGGTTGCCCGCTATGACGACCATGGCGACAGTGTCACCCTGACCTGCGAAGATGGCAGCCGGTTTGAGGCGGATGTGCTGATCGGCGCTGACGGTTTCCGGTCGGCCTTGCGCGGGCAGATGCAGCCCGAGGTGCAGCCCGTCTTTTCCGGCTATGTCGTCTGGCGCTGTCTGGCCCGTGAGGCGGACCTGCATCCCGACCTGCGCGATCAGGTGTTTGACAGTTTCGGCTTTTTCCTGCCGCAGGGCACGCAGATCCTGGGCTATCCGATTGCGGGGCCTGGCAATGACCTGCGGCCCGGACACCGGCGTTACAACTTTGTCTGGTATGCCCCGGTGGGAGCGGGCGAACTGGCCGACATGCTGACCGATGCGAAAGGCATCCATCACCCCGTCACCATCCCGCCGCCCCTTGTGCGGGATGATGTGCTGGACAGGATGCAGGCCTTTGCCCGCCGCCATCTGGCCAAACCTTTCCTTGAAATTCTGGCGCGGTCCGAGCGGCCCTTCTTCACCCCGATCTACGATCACCTTTCGCCGGTCTTTGCCGCCGGGCGCGTGGCCCTTGCAGGCGACGCCGCCTGTGTCGCGCGCCCGCATGTGGGGATGGGGGTGACGAAGGCGGCAGCGGATGCCGAGGCGCTGGCCCGACATCTGTCAGCCGCCCCGGTGATGGACGCGCTGGCAGCTTATGGCACCGAACGCCACTCCGCCGCCGCCCTCGCCCATGCCACGGCACAACGGCTGGGCCGCTATATCTTTGCCGCGCCGGATCAGGGCCACAACCAGGACGGCCGCAATAACCCCAACCTGGCCCGCATCATGGCCGAGACGGCGGTGGTTCCCGCCGCCCCGGATCATCCTGTTACTTGATGGCCTGCGGGTTGATCGGCGAGCCACAACCCCCCGGCACGTTCATCGGCGGCGCGCAGAAGAAGAACTCATAAACACCATCCGCCGCGCAATCTTCGGCCAGTTCCTTGACGAAGAAGATCTCGCCCATGGTGATGCCAATGGCCGGGATCACCACCCAATGCCAAGGCTGGTTCGCCTCATCGGTTTCATTCGGGCGCACCTCGCAGCCCCATGTATCGGCGCAGATCGCTGCGATGTCGTGCTGCCGGATCCAATAGGCCGTCTCGAAGGCCAGTCCCGGCGCATCGCCGCCTGCGTAACCGGTCCAATCACCCTTGGCGAGGCAGCGTTCCTGATGGCCGGTGCGCACGATCACGAAATCGCCGCGGCGGATTTCCACACCCTGCGCGGC
Organism: Variovorax paradoxus; assembly: GCA_943370085.1. Lineage (GTDB taxonomy): Bacteria > Pseudomonadota > Alphaproteobacteria > Rhodobacterales > Rhodobacteraceae > Paragemmobacter. The sequence continues at coordinate 97,815 of CALRPT020000011.1, forward strand.
GGCCGTGGCATCCAGATCGGCATTGGTGATCGGATAGCCATCGGGCAGGGAATCCAGCCCCTTCCAGCGCGCCACATCCAGCAGCACGCCACGCCCCACCATCTTGTCGCGCGTATGTTCGATGCCGTTCTTCTTGGCGCCCTGCACATCCACCAGCGTGGCCGGGTAGCCGTTCCACATCTTGTCATCCAGAAAGATATGCGCCAGCGCGTCCCATTGCGTGGAACATTGCATGGGCAGGTTGATCGCGTCATCGGCATAGCGCAGATAGGCCTTGCCATCGCCATCCTGCACGCCCGCCACGGCATCCGTTCCGGTCGCCAGCATCTGATGCAGCGGGTTCCAGCGCCCGCCAAACAGCCCGGACTGGATCTTTTCATCCAGCGGCAGGCCCAGCGCAAAGGTCTTGCCCCGCTTGATGAGTTTTGCCGCGGCGGCCACATCCTCGGGTGTCACAAGGTTCAGCGTGCCGATCTGATCCTCTGGCCCCCAGCGGCCCCAGTTCGACAGTTCCTGCGCCGCCTCATAGATCTTGGCGCGATTGACCTTCATTGCCATCCTCACTCCTCCCGCTATTGTTGCGGCGCTGCCGCGTTGTTATTTATCGCATGATAAAGAAAACGCCATCAGCGCGCAACGCAAGAGACAGCGCCCGTGGGCGGTATAGGTAACGGAACGTGACAGAGCCCGAAACGCAGCCCGACAGCCCGACCGCCCTTCCCCTTCCAGCCCGGCGCACCCGCCTGTCGCCTGAGACGCGCAAGCAGGAAGTGCTGGCCGAGGCCATCCTGTACTTCGCCGAAGAGGGGTTCGACGGCGGCACGCGCGGCCTGGCCAAACGCATGGGCATCACGCAGCCGCTGCTCTATCGTTATTTTCCGTCCAAGGACGATCTGGTGAACGAGGTGTATCGTGCCGTCTACCTCGACCGCTGGCAGAGCGGATGGGAGGACACGATCCGGGATCGGCACCTTCCGATCGAGACGCGGCTGCATCAGTTTTATCAGGCCTACACTTCCGTGGTGTTCGACCGGAACTGGCTGCGGATCTTCTTCTTTGCCGGGCTCAAGGGGCTTGATCTGAACGCGCGCTATCTGCAGCGGGTCGAAAGCGCGCTGCTTGGCCCGATCTGGGCCGAAACCTGCATCGCCTTGGGCCACCCCGCGCCTGCGGCGGGGAAGTCGGGGACGCATGATCTGGTCTGGCAGATGCACGGCGCCATCTTTTATCACGGCATCCGTCAACAGATTTATGGTGACCGTTCGGTCAGCATCGACCAGACAATCACGCTGGCGGTAAAGACCTATCTTGGCGCAGCGAAGGATCATCTGGGATGATCCAGCCGCACAGCTATGAGCCGATTGCCTGAATGTTTTTCCACAGTGACGATGCCAGCGAAGGCACGGTCCAGGCCTGTGCAAAGGGCATAGAGCGGACTGTCGTCACCGCAACTGCCGCAGCCCCTTACAGGATCAGCCGCGTCAGCGCCGCGCCACCCTTTCCTCGATAAAGCCGGCCAAGGCGGCGGCGGCAGGCGACAGCCGTGCCTGGCCAAGCAGCGCAATCTCGACCTCAGCCAGTTCGGGCCAATCGGGAAGAACCGATAGCTCTGGCGGCACCATCGCCCGTGGCATCACGGCATAGCCCAGCCCCGCCCGCACCGCCGCCGCCTGCCCGGCAAAGGATGGTGAGGTGAACACCCCGCTCCATGTGACACCTGCCCCTTCCAGCGTGCGCGTGGCCCGGCTGCGATAGACGCAGGGCGACGGGCTGAGCACCAGCGGCAGCGGCCGCCCGCGGGTGGCGTCCCGGAAATTCGGCGTCAGCGACGCGGCAGCCACCCAGACCAATCGTTCACGCCAGAGCGGGCGCGACGATGTGTATCGCCGTTCCGGGTCTTGCTTGACGATGATCAGGTCCTGCTCGCCTGCCTCGAAATCTTCGACCAAAGGCAGGGTCAACTGGCAGGTCACGTGCAGTTCGACCGCCGGATGTGCGGCGGCAAAGACGCCCAGAATATCGGGGAGGTAGGCCGAGGCGAAATCCTCGGGGCTGCCAAAGCGCACCTCGCCTTCGATATCGGGTGCACGAAACCGGGCCAGCATGGCATCGGCCTGGGCCACCATCGTGCGGGCATGTTGCAGGAATTTCTCGCCTTCCGCCGTCAGGCGGACATGGCGGGTGGTGCGTTCCAGAAGGACACGCCCGAACATGTCTTCCAGTTTGCGGATCTGTTCGGACACGGCCGATTGCGACCGGCCCACCAAGACTCCGGTGCGCGAAAAGCTGCCCGTCTCGGCCAAGGCAAGAAAGGTGCGCAAAACGGAGGTGTCGACGTCATGCATGGGCCAACCTATCAGCTAAATCGATAAATCAGATGTAAACTTCGCGTTTCTCTTTTCAAACCCCATTCGGCAAAAGACCCGCGCACAGAACGCAGGACAGGCATCATGGACAGCATATTGATCGAAAACCTTATCTCTCCCATCACGCTGGCCTTCCTTATGGGGATTGTCGCCACGCTGATCCGGTCTGATCTGGAAATCCCCGAACCCGTCATCCGCATCTTCGCGATCTTTCTGCTGTTTTCCATCGGCCTGCAGGGCGGGCGCGAGCTTGCCACCGCTGACCTGTCGAACATGCTTGGTGCGGTGACGGTCACCGCTGCGATTGTGCTGCTGATCCCTTTGCTGGCCTTTCTCGTGGCGCGTTACGTCATCCGTCTGTCGATTGTGGATGCCGCAGGCGTTGCCGCCCTTTACGGGTCGGTCTCGTCCGTCACCTTTGTCGTCGCACGGGCCTATGCCGATAATGCGGGTTTCCCGATGGAAGGCTACGTCACCGGGCTTGTCGCATTGATGGAACTCGGTATCCTTGTGGCGCTTTTCTATGGACGGGTGGCGATGTCGAAGGCGCAGGGTGTGCAAGGTGTCGGCCTGTCCGGCATCCTGATGGAGACGCTGCGCGGACGCGGCCTTCTGCTGCTAGGCGGGGGTCTTTTGATCGGTGCGGTGTCGGGAGAGGCGAATTTCACCAAGATCGAACCCTTCTTCGTCGATCTGTTCCGGGGGGTGCTGGTGCTGTTCCTGCTGGAAATGGGCATGACCGCGGGGCGGCAACTCAAGGACTTCGCGCAGGTCGGCGGGCGGATGCTGGCCTTCGGGTTGGCCATGCCGATGGTCAATGGCTTCATCGTCAGCGGGCTGGCCACGCTGGCGGGGCTGCCGATGGGATCGGCCTTCGTGCTGGGCACAGTTGCGGCATCGGCCAGTTACATTGACGCGCCTGCCGCCGTGCGGGCAACCTTTCCGGATGCGAACCCGTCGGTCTATCTGACCGCCTCGCTGGGGATCACCTTTCCCTTCATGCTGCTCGCGGGTGTGCCGCTGGTCTGGCAGATGACCGCCTTCTGGCAGGGGATGTGATTTTGAGCACAGCCCTTCCGTCTGCGGTCGCCCTTGGCACGATGCATGGCAAGGAGGCGGTCATCGCACCGCCCCTTGCTGCGCTGGGGATCACCCTGCGCCGGGCAGAGATCGACACGGACCGCTTCGGCACTTTCGCGGGCGATATTGCCCGTGCGGGGAATATGCTGGAGGCCGCCCGCGCCAAGGCCCGCGCGGGGGCAAACGTCCTGGGCCTTGGCGTGGGCCTTGCGTCAGAAGGCGCCTATGGCCCGCATCCTTACATCCCCTTCCTTCCCATCGGGCAAGAAATGCTGCTTTGGCACAACACCCTGACGGGGCATGAGATCATCGAGACGCTGACGGATGATCGCCCCGTCTTCGACCAGCAAACCATCACCGATCCCGGCGATGCCGACGCGTTCCTGCTGCGCATCGGCTTTCCAGCCGCGGCGGTGATCGTGCAAGCCGCGCCCTCTATGATGCCCGCAGCGAAGGGTGTGACGGACAGGGCCACCCTTGATGCGGCAATTTCCGCATGTCTTGCCACCACCGGCAGCGCCCTGCTGCAAACCGATATGCGCGCGCATATGAACCCGCGCCGCATGGCGGTGATCGGTGATCTGGCGCAACGTCTGGCCCAGCGCCTCGCCATCCCTTGCCCGGACTGCGCCGCGCCGGGCTTTGGCCGGGTGCGCACGGTTCCCGGCATGGCCTGCCGCGATTGCGGCATTGAAACCGGATTGATCGCCGCCGATATCCACGGCTGCACCGCTTGCGGGTCCGAAACCATCCGCCCCCGTGCGGGTGAGGCCGATCCCGCCCATTGCCCCTATTGCAACCCTTGAAGGAGCCATCCATGGTCTCGCGTTTCGACAAATCCCGTCTGCCCAGCCGTCATGTTACCGAAGGCCCGTCGCGTGCGCCGCAACGCAGTTACTTCTACGCGATGGGGCTGAACGAGGAAGAAATCAACCAGCCGTGGGTCGGGGTTGCCAGCTGCTGGAACGAGGCCGCGCCCTGCAACATCACGCTGAACCGTCAGGCGCAGGCGGTGAAGGCGGGCGTCAAGGCGGCGGGCGGCACGCCCCGTGAATTCACCACGATCACCGTGACCGACGGCATCGCCATGGGGCATGAGGGCATGCGCTCCTCGCTCGCCAGCCGCGATGCCATCGCGGATACGGTGGAACTGACGATGCGCGGGCATTGCTATGATGCGCTGGTGGGGCTTGCCGGATGCGACAAATCGCTGCCGGGGATGATGATGGCGATGGTGCGGCTGAACGTGCCGTCGGTCTTTATCTATGGCGGATCGATCCTGCCCGGGCGGCTGAACGGGCAGGATGTGACCGTGCAGGACGTGTTCGAGGCCGTGGGCAAGCATCAGGCGGGGAACCTGTCGGATGCGGAACTGGCGATCCTGGAACGCGTGGCCTGCCCGGGATCGGGGGCCTGCGGCGCCCAATACACCGCCAACACCATGGCCTGCGTATCCGAGGCAATGGGACTGGCGCTGCTGAATTCGTCGGGCGCGCCCGCGCCTTATGAAAGCCGCGACCAATACGGCCATGCCTCGGGCGAGGCGGTGCTGCGGCTGATCGAAAAGAACATCCGCGCCCGCGACATCGTCACCCGCAAGAGCCTTGAGAACGCGGCGCGGATCGTGGCCTGCACCGGGGGCAGCACCAATGCCGCGCTGCATCTGCCCGCGATTGCGCATGAGGCGGGGATCGACTTCGATCTGTTCGATGTGACCGACATCATGCGTGACACGCCCTATTTCTGTGACCTGCGCCCCGGCGGAAAATACGTGGCAAAAGACCTGTATGAGGTGGGCGGGGTGCCGGTTGTGCTGAAGGAATTGCGCAAGCTGGGCCTGCTCCATGAGGATTGCATCACAGCCTCGACCCGCACCTTGGGAGAAGAACTTGACGATATTCGCGGCGATGCCGATGGCCGCGTGATCTATCCCGCCGCCACACCGCTGACCCCGACTGGCGGTGTCGTCGGCTTGCGCGGCAACCTTGCCCCGGATGGGGCCATCGTCAAGGTCGCCGGGATGAGCGCCGAGGAACAGGTGTTCACCGGTCCTGCCCGCGTCTTTGAGTGCGAGGAGGACGCGTTCGAGGCCGTCCGCAAGCGCGCCTATAAGGCGGGTGAGGTCATCGTGATCCGCAACGAAGGCCCGGCAGGCGGGCCCGGCATGCGCGAGATGCTGGCCACCACGGCGGCAATCGCCGGTCAAGGGATGGGCAAGAAGGTCGCGCTGATCACCGACGGGCGCTTTTCCGGGGCGACGCGCGGCTTCTGTGTCGGCCATGTCGGCCCAGAGGCCGCACATGGCGGGCCGATCGCGCTGATCCAGACAGGTGACGTCATCACCATCAACGCGATCACGGGCGAGCTTTCTGTTGCGCTTTCCGATGCGGACCTTGCCGCCCGCCGTGCCGCGTGGTCGGGCCCTCGGCCCACCGAATACGCGACCGGGGCCATCTGGAAATTCGCAAAACTGGTGGGTGGGGCCCGGTGGGGTGCCGTGACCCATCCCGGCGCGAAGGAGGAAAAGCACATCTATATGGATCAGTGATCTCCGGACCTCGGCTCCGCGCGCCTTACCAAGGGCGCGCGGAGCCAAGACACCTTACGGCATTGCTCGTTCCGGGTCCGATTCCGGGGGTTCCGAGGTTGCAACAGTCCTGTTTTTCGGTGCAACACCGGTTGCGCCGAAAGCCGGAACCCGTGACGAGTCAGCCGGAACAGGACGAGGATCGAATATGAAACCACAACGAAAACCCGGGGAAAGCGTTGAAGCGCAATGAATGACAGTGATTCCCCAATGGCGTCTCTGCCGATGTATGATCGTCCGGAATTGCGGGCCGAGACGGATCGCTATTGGGCGCTGATCCGCGCCGGGCTGATGGCGCGCGGGATCGCCGCGCCCGAAGCGTTGTACCGGGGCGATGCCGTGCTGATGCCTCAATGGGAGAGTGCCGATCTGATCCTGTCGCAGACCTGCGGTTTTCCCTATCGGGCACGGCTGCATGACAAGGTGGCGCTGGTGGGGACACCGGATTTCGGAAATGACGGCTGCGCGCCGGGATTTTACCGCTCCATCCTGATCGCGCGGGCAAGCGATGCGCGGGCCAACTTTGCAGCATTCGACGGCGCAGCGCTGGCTTACAACGACGGGCTGTCGCAATCGGGCTGGGCGGCACCGCTCAATCACGCCGCGCTGTCGGGTATCCGGTTGCGGCCGGGGATTGAAACCGGGTCACACCGCGCCTCGGCCCTTGCCGTGGCGGAGGGGCGGGCAGAGCTTGCGGCGATCGACGCGCTGACATGGTCGCTGCTTTGTGAGTTCGAGGATATGTCGGGCGTGAAGGTCATCGGCGCGACGGACCCCACCCCTGCCCTGCCCTATATCACCGCCATGGGGCGCGATGCGGCGGCCATCCGCGCAGCGGTGGCCGATGCCATTGCTGCGTTGGCCCCGCAGGACCGGGCAAGGCTGCGGCTGCGCGGGCTGGTGGAGATTCCGGCATCGGCCTATCTTGCCGTGCCTACCCCGCCATCACCTGAACAGATCGCGCAAGAAAACTGATCAAATCGGCGATGACGCGGCGGATCCTGTGCCGAATGGCCGTTGCATTGCCCCGAATGATGCGCCTTACTCAGCCACCACATTCACCAGCGCACCGAGCAAAGTGACAGATCAGAGCCCAGACACACCCGTTATCCGGATTCGCAACCTGCACAAAAGCTATGGTCAGCTTGAAGTGCTCAAGGGTGTGGATCTGACTGCGCCGCGCGGCCATGTGGTGTCGCTGATCGGATCGTCGGGTTCGGGCAAATCCACTCTGCTCCGCTGCTGCAACATGCTTGAGGAAAGCCAGGACGGCGACATCGAGTTCGAAGGCGAGGCTGTGCGCTGGAAAGGCCATGGTCAAAATCGCCACCCGGCCGACAAGGCACAGGTGATGCGGATGCGGACGAACCTTTCGATGGTGTTCCAGCAGTTCAACCTGTGGTCCCACCTGACCATCCTGCAGAATGTGATGGAAGCCCCGGTGACGGTGCTGAAACGCGATCCGAAAGAGGTTGAGGAAAAGGCGCGCGCCTATCTGGCCAAGGTGGGCATCGTCGAGAAATGCGATGCCTGGCCTGCGCAGCTTTCGGGTGGGCAGCAGCAACGTGCGGCCATTGCGCGGGCGCTGTGCATGGAGCCGCGCGCGCTGTTGTTCGATGAACCCACCTCGGCGCTGGACCCGGAACTGGAGCAAGAGGTGGTCAAGGTGATCAAGGCGCTGGCCGAAGAGGGGCGCACGATGATCCTTGTCACCCATGACATGAAGCTTGCGGCGGATGTGTCCGACCATGTGATCTTTCTGCACAAGGGAAAGATCGAGGAAGAAGGTCCGCCCGACCGGCTGTTTGGCAATCCGCAGACCGAACGGTTGCGCGGGTTCCTCTCTGCCACCGGCTGAGGCGGCCAAAGAAATAACCTATCAAACCAAGGGAGCTACCAAATGAAGAAGATGATGCTTGCCACCGCCGTTCTGGCGCTGACTGCCGGGGCTACGCTCGCGCAGGATGTGGTGCGGATCGGCACGGAAGGCGCCTATGAGCCCTACAACTATATCGATCAGGCCACCGGCGAATTGACCGGCTATGAAATCGAACTGGGCAACGAGTTGTGCAAGCGCGCCGCGCTGAACTGCGAATTCGTTCAGAACGCCTGGGATTCCATCATCCCGAACCTGCAGTCGGGCAACTACGACCTGATCATGGCCGGCATGTCGATCACCGACGAACGCGACGAAGTCATCGACTTCAGCCAGAACTACATTCCCCCGGCCTCGTCCGCCTATCTGGCGCTGGCGGCGGATGCCAATACCGGCGAAGGCGCGGTGATCGCGGCGCAGACCGGCACGATTCAGGCCGGTTACGTGGCGGAATCGGGTGCGACCCTGCTGGAATTCGCGACGCCGGATGAAACCGTCGCCGCTGTTCGTAATGGCGAAGCGGATGCCGTGTTTGCCGACAAGGATTATCTGGCCCCGATCGCAGCGGATTCGAATGGCGAGCTGGTCATGCTGGCAAATGAAGTGCAGCTGGGCGGCGGTGTGGGCATCGGCCTGCGCGAAACGGATACCGAGCTGAAGGACAAGCTGAACGCGGCCATCCAGTCGATGAAGGATGACGGCACGCTGAACACCATGATCACCAAGTGGTTCGGCCCCGAAGCCGTGACCTTCTGATCAGGCGGGGGCGGCCAGCGGGCCGCCCCCCTTTCCCCGATGTTCGAATATTGCGCCGATCCAAGCCAACTGTCCGGCCTGACCTGGCTGAGCTGCTACCTGACCACAGGGACGCATTTCAATTTCTATTGGTCTTTCCTGACGGTGCTGATGCTGCTGGCTGTGACCGCGCCTACGGCGCTGGCCTTTGGCTTTGGCGGCGCGATGATGGCGCGGTCCAGCGTGGTGCCGGTTTCGTTGATCGGGCGCGGCTATATCGCCGCCGTGCGCGGGGTGCCGGACATCGTTTATTTCCTGTTCTTTGTGATCGCGCTGGATCAGGGGATCGAATGGACCAAACACCTGTTTGTCTGTGACGATCTTGGCCAGCCGGTCTGGAACGGCACCGAGTTTCGCGTCTGCGCAGCGGCCAAGGTGCCCTTGGCGACATCATCGGCCATCTGGCATTCGGCCTATGGCTTTGCCACGGCGGTCTTTACCTTTGCACTGGTTTTCGGGGCTTTTGCCGCCAACGTGCTGTACGGCGCGATGCAGGCCGTGCCGCGGGCACAGCTGGAAACCGGCGAAGCCTATGGCATGACGCAACGGCAGGTCTTCCGCCGGATCCTTGTGCCGCAAATGTGGGTCTTTGCCCTGCCCGGCCTGTCGAACCTGTGGCTGATCCTGATCAAGGCGACGCCCTTGCTGTTCCTTCTGGGCATTCAGGACATCGTCTATTGGGCGCGCGAACTGGGCAGCGCCAAGACGAGCGGAAACAACCCCTATCCGCATGGCGACTGGCGGGTGTTCTATTTTCTTGCCCTGCTGGTCTTTTACCTCGCCTTCACTCGGGTCTCCGAAATTGTCCTTGGCCGCCTGACGCAGCGGCTGTCCAGCGGGCAGGCCACGCTGGGTGGCGAGCAGTTGCGAAAGGCGGGGGCCTGAGATGGAGCCGATGACCTGCCTTGAAACCATTCAGGCCTATGGTCTGCGCTCGCTCGGGATCGGCGAGCGGCTTTTGCCCCGGTCGGATTTCACCCTGTGTCAGCATTTCACGCTGATCGGATCGGGGATGATCTGGAACGTCTATTTCGGCCTGCTGGCCCTGCTGTTCGGCTTCTTTCTCGCCAATGCGCTGGCGCTGGCCAAGGCCAGCCGCAGCCCATGGACGCGAAAGCCCGCGGAATGGTTCATTTTCGTCTTCCGGGGATCGCCGCTCTTTATCCAGTTCTTTCTGGCCTATGAGATGCTGGTCCTGCTGCCCAAGGCCGGGATCAACGTGATGGGGATCACCATCGAGACGGCATGGACAACACGGGCCTGGGCCGGGGCGCTGTTCGTGCTGTTCCTGAACACGGCGGCCTATTCCGCCGAGATTTTCTATGGTGCCCTGAAATCGGTGCCGAAAGGCGATGTCGAGGCGGCAGATGCCTATGGCCTGACTGGCTGGAGCCGCTTCCGCCGGATCCTGTGGCCCACCATGCTGCGGCTGGGCTGGCCTGCCTACACGAATGAGGCGATCTTTCTGTTCCACGCCACCACGTTGGTGTTCTTTTCCGGCTTTCCGGCGTTTCAGCAAAAGGGCGACGCGCTCTATTACGCCAACTATTTTGCCGACAAGACGTTCAATCCCTTCATCCCTTATCCCATCGTCGGCTTCTATTTCATCGTCCTGACGCTGCTGCTGATCTGGGCGTTCAATCGCATCAACCGCTATCTGAACCGCTATCTGCCCTCAAATCTGACGGGCAGAATCCGCTTGCGCGCGCAGGTGATCCGATAGTAACCTAGATTTGATCAAATTCCCCGACCTCCGGTCGGGTCCGCGAAAACAGCGGCGCAGGGCATGGGGCTCGGCGGATATGGGATCGAACACAGGGGAAGGATCGGGGCCGGGCACATGCTCCCCCGCCTGAAAAAAACGATGATGAAGGATTGGCTGAGAAAGCATCCCGATGTCCGCACCATTCGAGTCGCGGCCGTGGATCTGAACGGGCAGGCACGCGGCAAACGCGTTCCGGCCCGCTTTGCAGAAAATGTAACCAAGAACGGGACGCGGTTCCCCTTTTCGGTTCTGAACCTCGACATCTGGGGGGAAGATATCGACGACAGCCCGCTGGTGTTTGAACAGGGCGATCAGGATGGGGTGTTGAAACCCACCGAACGTGGCTTCATGCCGATGCCCTGGCTGGAGGCGCCGACCGCGCTGCTGCCCATCTGGATGTTCCGCGAAAACGGCACGCCCTATGAGGGCGACCCGCGCCACGCGCTGCGCTCGGTGGTCGAGAAGTTCAAGGAACGCGGCCTGACGCCCGTGGTGGCGATGGAGCTGGAATTCTTCCTGATCGACGACAGCGGCAAGACCATGCAGGTGCCTGCGTCGCCCCGTTCGGGCAAACGCCGAAAGGCGGCCGAGACGCTGTCGATCCGGGCGCTGGATGCCTTTGATACCTTCTTCACCGACCTCTACGACGCCTGCGAGGCGATGGACATTCCCGCCGATACCACCACGTCGGAAACGGGCCTTGGTCAGTTTGAAGTGAACCTGATGCATTGCGACGATCCCTTGCGGGCCGCAGATGATGCGTGGCTGTTCAAGATGCTGGTCAAGGGTCTGGCGCGGCGGCACGGCTTTGCAGCCAGCTTCATGGCCAAGCCCTATCCGGAATATTCCGGGTCAGGCCTGCACACACATTTCAGCCTGATCGACGAGGATGGCCGCAACGTCTTTGACTCCGGCGGTCCCAAGGGCACCGCAACGCTTCGTTCGGCTGTGGCGGGGTGCCTGAACGCGATGCACGATTCCACGCTGATCTTTGCCCCGCATCAGAACAGCTATGAACGGTTGGTGCCGGGCAAACATGCGCCCACCGCGATCTGTTGGGGATATGAGAACCGGACAAGCGCGATCCGCATTCCGGCGGGTAACCCCTCGGCGCGGCGGATCGAGCATCGCGTGGCCGGGGGCGACGTGAACCCCTATCTTATGCTGGCCGCCATCCTCGGCGCGGCGCTGGACGGGATCACGCAAGCGATGGAGCCGCCCGCCCCGATCACCGGCAATGCCTATGCCGTTGAAGGGCTGCCGCAGATTCCGGACACCTGGGAAGGCGCGATCGAAGCGCTGGAACATAGCAGCATCGTGCCCCGCTTCATCCATCCCGAATTGATCAAGAACCTGATCCAGACCAAGCGTCAGGAACTGCATTACATCGGCGAATTGAGCGAAAGCGAAAGGGTCGAACTCTATCTCGACACTGTCTGAAGCGTGCGGGGCCTGAATTTTCGCAGAAAATTCGTTGGCCTCGCTTCGGAAAAGGAGGCAACGATTTTTCTGCGAAAAATCAGCCCCCTTGCCGAATGCAATCCTCCGGCACTACCTTTGATCACGGCACAACAGGCGAACACCCATGCGGATCGGCATTCTTCAGACCGGCCTCGCCCCCGAGGCGCTTGCCCCAGAGATGGGGGATTACCCCAACATGTTCGCCCGCCTGCTGGACGGGCATGGCTTCACCTTCCGCACCTGGAAAGTTGTCGAAGGGGAGTTTCCCGTCTCTGTGCAGGATGCTGACGGCTGGCTGATCACCGGGTCACGGCACGGTGTCTATGAAGATCACCCCTGGATCCCGCCGCTGGAGGATTTCATCCGTGCGGCCTTTGCCGCACGGGTGCCGGTTGTGGGCATCTGCTTTGGTCATCAGATCGTGGCGCAGGCCATGGGCGGCAAGGTGGAACGCTACGATGGTGGCTGGGCGGTGGGTGCAACCGAATATGATTTCGGCGGCGAGACATTGCGCCTGAACGCCTGGCACCGCGATCAGGTGATCCGCGTGCCGAAGGGTGCGCAGGTGATTGCCACGAACGAATTCTGCGCCAACGCAGCGCTTCTGTACGACGACCGCGCGCTGACGGTGCAGGCCCACCCGGAGTTTCGCCCCGATTTCATCGACGGCCTGATCCGGACACGGGGCAAGGGGCTGGTCCCGGATGAGGTCATGGCGGAAGCCACGGCCCGGATGGACCTGCCCATTCAGGACAAGACCATGGCGGGGCGTATCGCCGCCTTCTTCAAGGAACCGCGCGCCTGACATCCGGGCGCGCGGGCAACCGCAAAAAACATAGTGTGACACATGTCCAAATGGACCGAGAAACTCCCCGAAGCCGCGCGTGATTTCATTGCCGGGCGCCGAGTCGACGAAGTGGAATGCATCATTGCCGATATCGCCGGCGTGGCACGGGGCAAGGCGATGCCAGCTTCGAAATTCGCCAAGCAGGCCAGCTATTTCCTGCCCAATTCCATCTTCCTGCAAACAATCACCGGGGAATGGGCGGATAACCCTTCCGGGGCATTCACCGAACCTGACATGATCCTTGTGCCGGATTTCAGCACGGCCACTGCCGCGCCCTGGACGGCGGATGTGACGCTGCAGGTGATCCATGATGCACAGGACCAACAGGGCAACCCGGTGCCCACCGCGCCGCGCAATGTGCTCAAAAAGATCGTGGCCCTTTACAATGCCGAAGGCTGGCAGCCCATCGTCGCGCCCGAGATGGAGTTCTTCCTGACCGCCCGCAACCTTGATCCGAACATGCCGGTCATGCCGCCCATGGGCCGGTCAGGCCGCCGCGCGGCGGGCAAGCAGGCCTATTCCATGAGCGCGGTCGATGAATACGGCAAGGTGATCGACGACATCTACGACTTTGCCGAAGCGCAGGGGTTCGAGATTGACGGCATCCTGCAGGAAGGCGGCGCTGGCCAGGTAGAAATCAACCTCGCCCATGGCGACCCGGTCGCGCTGGCGGATGAGATCTTCTTCTTCAAGCGCCTGATCCGCGAGGCCGCGCTGCGGCACGATTGTTTTGCAACCTTCATGGCCAAGCCCATCGAGGGCGAGCCGGGATCGGCCATGCATATCCATCATTCGGTGGTGGACATGAAAACCGGCAAGAACATTTTTTCCGACAAGAAGGGCGGCGAAACGCCGGAATTCCTGTATTTCATCGCCGGGATGCAGACCCACTTGCCCGCCGCCGTGGCCCTGCTTGCCCCTTATGTGAACAGCTATCGCCGCTACGTTCCCGACTTTGCCGCCCCCATCAACCTGGAATGGGGGCGTGACAACCGCACCACCGGCCTGCGCGTTCCGATCTCGGGGCCCGAGGCGCGGCGGCTGGAAAACCGTCTGGCGGGGATGGATTGCAACCCCTATCTCGGCCTCGCGGCAAGCTTGGCCTGCGGCTATCTGGGCCTGAAGGCCGGCAAGATGCCCCGTCCGGAATGCACGCAGGATGCCTATAACATGGAGACCGACCTGCCCTACAATCTGGGTGATGCGCTGGATCTTCTGGAAGAGGATGCCGCGCTGCGCGAGGTGCTGGGGGTGGAATTCTGCAATGTCTATGACAGTGTGAAGCGCAATGAATACAAGGAATTCCTGCAGGTGATCAGCCCGTGGGAACGTGAGCATCTGCTGCTGAACGTCTGATGCGGTTGAACCTTCTGCACGCCAATGACCGGGCGGGGGAATATCCCCCGTCCTTCTACGCCGCGACGCGCGCCGAATGCGCGCCCCTGCCCGCGCTGGCGGGCGAGGTGCGTGCCGATGTCTGCGTGATCGGCGCGGGCTATACCGGCCTTTCGGCGGCGCTGCATCTGGCCCAGCGCGGCTATCGCGTGGTGGTGCTGGAGGCCCATCGCGTGGGCTTTGGCGCGTCAGGGCGCAATGGCGGGCAGGTGGGCAGCGGACAGCGGCTGGATCAGGAGGCGCTGGAGGCGACGGTGGGCCGCGCTGACGCGCGCCGCCTGTGGTATCTGGCGGAAGAAGCCAAGGGCATGGTGCGCGGCCTGATCACCGAGCATGACATGCCCGTGCGGTTCTATCCCGGTATCGCCCATGCCTGCTGGACAGCGGGCGAAGCGCGCGAGGCACAGGCCTATGCGGAAAAGCTGCGCCGCGACTATGATTATGATCAGGTTGAGGCACTGTCGCGCGATCAGATGGCGCGTCTGATCCCGTCGGGTGTCTTTGCCGGGGGCGAGGTGGACCGGGGCGCGGGCCATGTGCATCCGCTGAACTATGCCATCGGCTTGGCGCGGGCGGCGCTGGCCGCAGGCGCGGTGATCCATGAACGGTCCGAGGTGACGCGGGTGGATCAGGGCGCGAAACCGGTGGTGCATACGGCGGAGGGCCAGGTGACCTGCGATCACCTGATCCTCGCCTGCAACGGCTATCTGGGCGGTCTGGTGCCGCAGGTCGCCGCACGGGTGATGCCGATCAACAATTTCATCGTGGCAACCGAACCGCTGGGCGAGCGCGCGGCGCAGGTTCTGGCCGAACCCGTGGCCGTGGCGGATACGAAATTCGTGGTGAACTACTGGCGGCTCTCCGAGGACAACCGCCTGCTGTTCGGCGGGGGCGAAAGCTATGGCTATCGGTTCCCCGACATCATCCAGACCGTGCGCAAACCGATGCTGGAGATCTACCCCGCCTTGCGGGATGTGCGGATCGATCACGCCTGGGGCGGGACGCTGGCCATCACCATGACACGCAATCCGTGCTTCTTGCGGGTTGCGCCGAACATCCTGTCGGCCTCCGGCTATTCGGGGCATGGGGTGGCACTGGCCACTTTGGCCGGGCGCTTGCTGGCCGAAACGGTGGCCGGACAGGCGGAACGGTTCGACCTGATGGCCACCCTGCCCACGCCGCGCTTTCCCGGCGGGGCCATGCTGCGCTGGCCGATACTGGTTCTTGCGATGACCTGGTACTCGCTCCGCGACAGGTTGGGATTCTAAGCCCGGCTATCGGCGATTTCCCGCATGCGACAGGGGGAAAAACCTTCTGTCGTGAAGATGTCACTGGAAATGTGGCAACTGTCCCTTTACACAAAAACAGAAGAAGACTTTCAGAAAAGGTGCAGGCATGGCTCCTGACGGACAGACGCTCGCCCCCAATGTCTATGACTCCGAGGCGATCCCCGATGCGGCGCGGGCCGAGATTGACCGCCTGCTCGCAACCGGCGATCTGTTCCGCTACACCGCCCCCGAAGGCGCGCCCGTCGCCCTGCTGGAGGCCGAGTTCGCAGACCTGCTGGGCGCGCGCTATGCGCTGGCCGTTTCCTCCTGCTCTGCTGCCCTGTTCCTGTCGCTCAAGGCGCTGGACCTGCCGCGCGGGGCGAAGGTGCTGATCCCGGCCTTCACTTTTGCGGCCGTGCCATCGTCGATCGTGCATGCCGATTGCGTGCCGGTGCTGGTTGAGGTGGGCGCGAATTATCGCGTGGACATGGCCGATTTCGAGCTGAAGCTGGCCGATGCCTCGGCGGTCATGATCAGTCACATGCGCGGCCACACGTCCGACATGGACGCGATCATGGCGCTGTGCGATGCGCGCGGCATTCCGGTGATCGAGGATGCGGCCCATTCGCTTGGCACCACATGGAACGGGCGCAATATCGGCACCATCGGCAAGGTGGGCTGCTTCAGCTTTCAGTCCTACAAACTGGTGAATGCGGGCGAAGGCGGCATCATGGTGACCGATGATCCCGAAATCGCCGCGCGGGCGATCATCATGTCGGGCGCCTATGAGGAAAACTGGAAGAAGCATCCGGGTCTGTCGAACAGCTGCGCGCATTGGCAGAACAAGCTGCCGCTTTACAATCTGCGGATGCAGAACCTGTCGGCGGCCGTGATCCGGCCGCAACTGCCCGAAGTGGCGCGGCGTGTGGCGCATGGCCGTGCGAACCACGATTGGGTTGCGGCACAGCTGAACGGCAGCGACTGGATGCAGGTGCCCCCTGCCCTGCCGCAGGAATTGCGTGCGCCGGATTCGATCCAGTTCAACCTGACCGGCGACTGGTCGGATGATGAGGCGCGCGCTTTCCAGAAAGCCGCCAAGCGGCGCGGTGTTTCCGTGCAGGTCTTTGGCCTGTCCGAAGGGAACGCCCGAGCCTTCTGGAACTGGCAATTCCTGACCGACCTGCCCGAATTGCCGCAGACACGGGCGATGCTGATGCGCGCCTGTGATGTGCGCCTGCCAGCCCGGCTGACCGAGGACGAATTGGACTATATCGCCAACGCGATCCTGGACGCCGTGCAAGAGGTAAAGGGCTAAGGCGAAGAATTTTCGCCGAAAGATCGGAAAATCCTTCGTAGAAGGATTTTCGACCAAGGCAATTTTTTCCAATGGAAAAAATTGATGGCGCTATAGCACCTTCAGCGTATCGCCAAGCCATGGCCAGGTTTTTTGCGCCGGATCAACCACCTGCGCTTGCAGCAAAAGGCGCAGGCGGCCTGCCACGTCGGCGGGCATATCCCGCAGGACGCCGGCACGCGCCTGCAATGACAGGGTCCGCCCCAGCGGCTCGAACGGCAAGGGCCGCAGGTCCACCGCATCGCGGAAGCGCGCGGCCTGATGCAGGGCGAGCGGCGTCAGGATCGTCCAGCCCGCACCTGCCGCCACCATCGCCAGAATGGGGGTATAGCTGTCGAGTTCGAACTTTGTCCCGATGCGGATGTTCTGGCGGGCAAGATGGGCGGCGATCTGGCGACCCATCAGATGGCGGCTGGTGTAATGGATCAGCGGCAGATCCGAAAACTCCGCCACCCCTTTTGGCGCGATGGCCAGAAACGGTTCAGCCAGCAGGGGATGCACCTCACGCCAGCCTTCCGACATGTCCAGCGTGGCATCGGCGGCAACGACGATGTCCAGCGCGCGGGTTGACAGACGTTCCAGAAGATGATGGCTCGCCCCGGTTTCCAGCAAGAAGCGGCAGCCCTTCAGCTCGCCCGCCAATTCGGCCAGCAGGCGCGGCGTCACTTCGGCATCCAGATCCTCGATCATCCCGAGGCGCAGTGTCGTCAACGCCGACAGATCGGATTGCGCAAGCTCGGCCCGCGCCTCGGCCTCGGCATTCAGGATCACCTGGGCATGGCGGCGGAACATGGTTCCTGCCGGGGTCATGGTCATCGGGCGGGCGCTGCGGTCCAGCAGCGTGGTGCCAAGGGCGGCCTCAAGCGAGGAAAGCTGTTGACTTACGGCTGACGGGCTTACCCCCAATCGCCGGGCGGCGGCAGAGATCGCCCCTTCCTCGGCGGTTGCGAGAAAGACCTCGATCCCCCAGAGCGTTACGCGACCCTGGCCTTCGGTCATGGGTCGCGCCCCCTTTCCCGGTCAGAGCTTCGACAGCTTCTTCTGAAGCTCGGCCAGCTGCCGCTTGATCTGGGCCAGCTCTTCGTCCTTGGAGCCCGCCTCTGCCGCCGTCTCTTCCTTGGCATGCGGCGCGCCGGTCCAGCCCGGCAGACCGCCCATGAAGGCCTGCATGAACACCTCTTGCTGCTTACGCATCGCCTCGAACCCGGGCATGGCGGCCATGGGGTTGGGGATGGATGAGATGTTTTCCATCATCTTGGACTGGCCATCGCGCAGCATCTCGAACGAGGCCGCAAGGAATTGCGGCACGACGGATTGGATCTCGGTGGTGTAGGATCGGACCAGATCGGTCAGCACCCCGATGGGCAGAACATTTTCGCCCTTGGATTCATGTTCGGCCACAATCTGCAGCAGATACTGGCGGGTCAGATCATCGCCCGATTTCAGATCGACGATCTGCACCTCGCGCCCGGCGCGTATGAAACCGGCAATGTCTTCCAGCGTCACGTAATCGGATGTCTCGGTGTTATAAAGACGGCGGCTGGCATAGCGCTTGATCAAGAGCGGCTTGTCGGTATCGGCCATGGGCCACCTCCTCTTACGTTTTGCAGCCGCAGTGGCTGCAGTGCAGAGAAGCTTAGGCCATGGATTTCCAAAAAGAAAGGGCGGGCACAAGGCCCGCCCAATGGCGCCGGTCCGACAGGGAGGTGAACGGTCGGCGCGAAACCCTTGCGGATTACTTCGCGGCTGCAGCGGCTTTCTTCGCGGCAGTGGTCACTTCCGACGTCGCTTTTTTCACGGCAGCGGTTGCGTCTTCCGAGATGTCCTTGCCTGCGGCCAGCATCAGCTCAACGGTTTCCATCTGAACCTTCTTCGCCACTTCGGCAAAGGCGGCCATGTTTTCAGCAGCCATTTCGGCAGCGGCCGAAGCGAAATCCGTCACCGATTTGGTGTAGTCGGTCGGCTCGGTCTTGGCTTTGGACACGTCGCTCAGCTTGGCCAGGGTGTCCTTGGTCCACTTTGCGGTGATCTCGGTCGATTTTTCAGCGGCTTCCAGAGCCACTTTCGACAGCTTCTCGGCCATGGCGGCCTGGGTCTTGAATGCGTTCTGCATCGCCGACGAGTCGACCGGGAACGAAGCCATCATGTCCTGCATGACTTTGGTGAGGTCGGGGGTCTTGGTCATTTCATCGCTCCTAGCGTTCCGGGCCTGAACCCGCTTCCTGATGACCAAGATATACATGCTGCAGTGCAGCAATTCAAGTCTTTTTCTGCAGTGCAGCATTGCGTGGCGGGAATGGGTCGCGCAACTGGAAATTGCGCGCCCGTTCAACCGCTTGGCTGGGCGGTTACATAGGTACCCGGCGCCGGGGCAAGGATTTCGGTCCCCGAATCGCCCGGAACGCGCGCCTTGATCTTCTTGCCGGATTGCTTTGCCAGCCACTCGGCCCAGCGCGGCCACCAGCTGCCCTTGGTGTAGGTGGCAGAGGCCTTCCAGTCATCGGGTTCCCCCGCCAGAGGGGCATCACTGGTGTAATGGCCATACTTGCCCTTGGACGGCGGGTTGATGATCCCCGCGATATGGCCGCTTTCAGCAAGGATAAAGGTCTTGTCCGGCGATCCCATCTGCTTCACGCCGTTGAAGCTGCCCCGCCAATGGGCGATGTGGTCCGTCTCGCAGGCGATGGCGCAGAGCGGCAGCTTCACATCCGACAGATGGATCGGGTGGCCGAATACGGGAAAGCCGATGGTGGCAAAGCGGTCGCTCTGGCACAAGCCACGCAGATATTCCACGGCCATCTTGGCCGGCAGATTGGTCCCATCGCCATTCCAGTACAGCAGGTCGAATGCGGGCGGCGCCTCGCCCATCATGTAGCTTTTGATGGCAGGCTGATAGATCAGGTCGTTGGATCGCAAGAAACTGAAGGTGCGCGACATGAAGAACCGCGACAGAATGCCGTCCTGCGCGGATTGCCGTTCGATCCCATCGACAAAATCATCGTTCAGGAACACCCCAACCTCGCCGGGATCGGAGAAATCGGTCAATGTGGTGAACAGCGTGGCCGACTTCACCGATGTGTCGCCCGCCTTCTGCAAATGGCCCAACGTCAGCGACAGGGTGGTTCCCGCGATGCAATAGCCGACGCAATTGATCTGCGGCTCGCCCGTGATGCGGCGCACCTCGGCCATCGCGCGCAGATAACCGTCGCGGATATAGTCATCGAGGCCCACATCGGCATAGCTGGAATCCGGGTTCACCCAGGACACGATGAATACGGTAAAGCCTTGTTCGACCATCCATTTGATCAGGCTGCTGGCAGGCTTCATGTCCAGGATGTAGAACTTGTTGATCCAGGGCGGAAAGAACAGGAGCGGGGTCTGATAGACTTTTTCCGTCGTGGGGGTGTACTGGATCAGCTCGAACATCCGGTTGCGATAGACCACCGCGCCGGGGGTCGTGGCGATGTTCTGGCCCACCTGAAATGCCTCGGGGTCTGCCAGTGTCACCACCAGATCACCGGAATTGTTCTCGATGTCATGGACCAGGTTTTCCAGCCCCTTCACCAGGCTTTCGCCATCGGTTTCCACGGCCTTTTCCAGCGCATCGGGGTTGGTGCCCAGAAAGTTGGTCGGCGCGAACATGTCGACGATCTGGCGCGTGAAATACTCCACCCGCCGCCGGTCGGCCGGGTCGAGCGTTTCCATATCGCCCACCGCCTCGGTGATCGCGGCGGCGTTCATCAGGTATTGCTGCTTGAGGTAGTTGAAGAACGGATGACTCTGCCACAGCGGGTTGGAAAAGCGGCGATCTGCGGGGGTCGGGTCTGGCGGCGCCTTCAGCTCACCCTTGGCCAGCACCTGCTGCGCCTCGACGTAATGCTTCAGGCTTTTGCCCCAATAGCTGATCTGATGTTCCAGAACCTTGGCCGGGTTCTGCATCATCTCGGCCAGATAGGCGGCGGCGGCCTTCATGTAGATGTCGTTCGAGGGGCCGTTCAGCGCAGTATCGACCTGCTTTCGTTTGGACATCGCGGCGATCAGGCGCTGTGACAAGGCTTCGACCTTGGCGAGATTCTCGTTCAATCTGACGAGCCGCTCGCCTGCGTCGTTCTCTTCCGTTGTCATGCGAAAAATTCCCCCCTATCCTCGCCGCTACGCAGCATACCGCCGCCTGTCCGGGGGGGGAAGCTGCGAATATGTTCGACGGCCCCTTCCGGACCAGGAGACTCGCCTTGCGGTATATGTACACGTACGACCTGATGGAAACGACCCGTAACACGAATGAGTGGCTGGGTGCCACAGCGCGTGCCATGGCCTCGTACCCCGCCTTTGCCATGTCGATGAACCCGGCGCTGCCGCTCATGGCCGCCTGGGGCGAGGTGACGGAGCGGACCTTCCGCCGGATGGTGGCGAAACCCGACTGGGGCATCCGGTCCATCGTGGGGCCGGACGGCACTGATCATCTGGTCGATGTGAAGACCGTGGTGGAAAAGCCCTTCGGCAACCTCGTGCAATTCTTCGTCCGCCGCCGTGCGCCGATGGCGCGCAAGATCATGCTGGTGGCACCCATGTCGGGCCACTATGCCACACTGTTGCGGTCCACCGTGGCATCCCTGCTGCCCGATGCTGATGTCTATGTCACCGACTGGCACAATGCGCGCGACATCCCGGTGTCAGCGGGCAAATTCGACGTCGAGGATTATACCCTCTATCTTGTTGATTTCATGCGGGAACTGGGGCCAGAGGTGAACGTGATCGCCGTCTGTCAACCGGCCCCGCTGACGCTGGCCGCCACGGCCTATCTGGCCGCCGAAGACCCGGCCGCACAGCCGCGCAGCCTGACGCTGATCGGCGGGCCGATCGACCCGGATGCCGCCGCGACCGAGGTCACGGATTTCGGCCGCCGCGTGACGATGGGGCAGCTGGAGCAGACCGTGATCCAGCGCGTGGGGTTCAAATACAAGGGTGCAGGGCGGCTGGTTTATCCCGGCTTGATGCAGCTGCAAAGCTTCATTTCGATGAACGCCGAACGCCATTCCAAGGCCTTTGCCGAACAGATCATGCGCGCTGCGCGGGGGGAATCGTCGGATCACGATGCCCACAACCGCTTCTATGACGAATATCTTGCCGTGATGGACATGACGGCGGAGTTCTACCTGTCGACCGTCGAGCGCATCTTCAAGAACCGCGAAATTGCCCTCAACGAATTCACCGTGAACGGCAAGAAGGTGGATATCGGCGCGATCACGCAGGTGGCGGTGAAAACCGTCGAAGGCGCGAATGACGATATCAGCGCGCCGGGGCAATGCGTTGCGGCGCTGGATCTCTTGACGGGTCTGCCTGATTCGAAAAAGGCCAGCCACCTTGAACCCGGCGCGGGCCATTACGGCATTTTCGCCGGCAAGAGCTGGCGTTTGAACATCCGTCCGCTGGTTCTGAACTTCATCGACGCGAATGCGGAACCGCCGAAGGTGCGCAAGCCCAAGGTCAGCCTGGCTTCTTCGCAATAGAGCGCAGCATCATGGGGCCATTGAGGAACGTCTCAATGGCCGCCGTGACGGTTTCAGGCTGTTCCAGCATTGGCATATGGCCCGCGCCTTCAATCACTGTCAGCTTTCCGTAGGGCGCAAGTTGTGCCGCGAAATCCTGACGGCGCACCGGAACGAGCCGATCCTCTGCCCCGGCAATGATAAGCAGGGGCAGGTTCGCACGGCGCAGCGTCTTTTGCTGGTCCGGGCGCCGCTGCAGGGCGCGGCTCTGGCGCAGAAACACGCCCTCGCCCAGCGTCAGCGCCATGTCGCGCAAAAGCGCCAGAATCTCATCCCGCCATTCACTGGGGGCAAAGGCGGTTTCGGGATATTCCTGCGCCACCACCTCTTTCAACCGTCCGGCCTTGGCCGCGACGATGCGCGCTTCGCGCGCCGCCGCAGTTGCCGGGGGTTCGGCCAGCGGGTCGGTGCTGATCAGCACTGCACGGCTGGCGCGGCCCTGATCCCGGCCCAGATCACGACGCAGGATATCCAGCGCGATATCCCCGCCCAGCCCGTGCCCGATCAGGATGAATTTCGGCGGAGCGGAGCCAAGGATCGCCTCGGACATCTGTTCCACCGTTTCGCCCCGTGCAGGCACGGCGATCTGTATCGGATGCCTTGCCCCCAGATGCACGATCTGCGGCAGGAACACCCGCGCATCGCAGAGAAGACCGGGCAGAAAGAGGATCGGTTCCGTCACAGCCCCCGCGCCCAATCGATGATGATCTCGATCACGGCCTCTGTCTGACCAGGGCTGAGGATATCGCCCGCAATCACATGGGAATAGGGATCGTCATCCCCCTGCATCTCGCGCAGTTCCACCTGCACAGGCCCTCCCCACGCATCGATCACAGGGGGGATGCGGTCAGGATCGATCACCTGATCCGCGGGCGCAAAGAGAAACAGCGCGGGCGTCGTGGCCTGCCCGTAATCGGCCGCGCGGGCGGCGCGGATCAGCCGCGCCATGGGATAGAGTGCCGCCGTCGGATATTCCGTCGTCCAGTGCCGCCCCTGTTCGGCGTTCAGCGGGGTAAAGCGGCGGGTTTCCCCGGCCACGCGACTGCCCCAGCTTTCGATGAAAGGCGCATCCAAGAGCCATTGCGCAGGCGCATGGACGCCGAAATTGGGCGAGATCAGCACCGTTCCCGCCAGCCCCCCGTTCAGCGCCGGATCGGTTGCCGCCAGCGCGGCCAGCGTGCCGCCGGTCGAGGTGCCCATCACGATCACCCGGTCGCCCAGACGGCGACCGATGGCCATCGCCTCGGCCATGTCGAACAGCCAATCCTCGGCGCTGGCCAAGGCCATCGCCTTGCCGTCGCGCCCGTGTCCTGCAAGCCGCGTGAAGAACAGGTTGGCGCCAAGGTTCCGCGCCACCTCATCCGGCACGGGGCGGATTTCGGCGGGGCCTGCTGAAAAGCCGTGGATATAGACGATGGCGAGCGGGGTCTTTGCCCCCTTCGCGCCTGCCCAGAGGATGCGCTTGCCGTCACCCGGTCGGATGTCGGTAAACTGCTGCTCGCGGGCGTCGATCCAGCCCTCGATGTCGGCCGGAATGTCGGCTTCTGAAAAGGTGATGGTGCGGTCCACCCCTGTGCGCGGCACCGCGAACCACAGAACCGCAACGCCAAGCAACAGCGCCAGCAGGCCACGGCCAAGCCATTTTCCGAATGCCCGCATCACATCGCACCGCTGACTTGATCAACACTGTCCGCAATCATGGCAAGGCAATCGGGTGTTGAAAAGCGGTGATCGGCCCCTTTCACCAAGGTGAGCCGCAAATCGGGGCAATCGACATGCTCCATGAGGCGCAGCGCAACGGCAGGCGGCACATCGGTATCTGCCGTGCCCTGCAGGATGCGGACCGAAAAGGGCAGTGAAAGCGGCGTGCGCAAGACAAGGTGGCGGCGGCCATCCTCGATCAGGCGCCGTGTGATCGGATAGCCATCGGGCGAATAATCCGATGGTATGGTGATCTGCCCGTCCCGCATCAGCGCCGCGCGCTGCGCCTCGTCAAAGCGCGCCCACATGCTGTCTTCGGTGAAGTCTGGCGCCGGGGCGATGCCGACCATCCCGGCAATGCGTTCGGGCATCGCCTTCGCCACCAGCAAGGAAATCCACCCGCCCATCGACGATCCGACCAGAACCTGCGGCCCTTCGGTCAGGGCGGCGATCACGGCCAGCGCATCCTCGGCCCAATCGCCGATGCACCCTTTGTCAAACGCCCCCGAAGATTGCCCATGCCCGGAATAATCAAACCGCAGGAAGGCCCGGCCCTGCCTTGTGGCCCAGTCCTGCAGGAACTGCGCCTTGGTGCCTGTCATGTCCGACATGAACCCGCCCAGAAACACCACCCCCGGCCCCTGCCCGGCGGTGCGGGCATAGGCGATGCTGCGGCCCTGCGGGGTGGTGAGCGTGTCGGTCATCAATGCCTCCGTCTTGCGCCACCCTCTTAACAGGCGGGCCGGGGCATCAGAAGCCCGCTCTGCACGGTTGCCGCGCAACAGCGCGTGACCCGCACGCGGCGCAGCCCGTGGCGGCGGTTGACAATCCCGCCCTGCCCGCGCAGGAAAGCGGCACATAACCCGCAATCGGGCGTTCCGTGGGCGCCAAACCGACGAGGAGAGCCGTATATGGCCCAGATTTCCCTGACATTTCCCGATGGCAACATCCGCCACTTCGACGCGGGCGTGACGCCTGCACAGGTGGCGCAGGCCATAGCGCCTTCGCTGGCCAAGGCGGCCATTTCGGCCATGGTCGACGGCCAGCACTGGGATCTGCAATGGCCGCTGCACAGCGACGCCCGCATTTCCATCAACACGATGAAGGATGACGTGCCCGCGCTGGAACTGATCCGGCACGATCTGGCGCATGTCATGGCGCGTGCCGTGCAGGAGATCTGGCCCGACGTGAAGGTAACCATCGGCCCGGTCCGCGATTACGGCTGGTTCTACGATTTCGACCGTGCAGAGCCTTTCACGCCCGATGACCTTGGCCAGATCGAGGCCAAGATGAAGCAGATCATCAACGCCCGCGATCCCGTGCGCACGGAAATCTGGAGCCGCGCCGATGCGCTGGCCTATTACGAACAGCGCGGAGAGCCATACAAGGTGGAACTGGTCCACAAGATCCCCGAAGATCAGGACCTGCGCATGTATTGGCACGGAAACTGGCAGGACCTCTGCCGTGGCCCGCATTTCCAGCATACCGGGCAGGTCCCGGCGGATGCGTTCAAGCTGACGCATGTGGCCGGGGCCTATTGGCTGGGCGACAGCACGCGCCCGATGCTGCAGCGCATCTATGGCGTCGCCTTCAAGAACCGTGACGATCTGAAGTCGCACATGACCATGCTGGAAGAGGCGGCAAAACGCGACCACCGCAAGCTGGGCCGCGAGATGGGCCTGTTCCACATGCAGGAAGAGGCGCCGGGCCAGATCTTCTGGCATCCCAACGGCTGGACGATCTACACCGCCCTGCAGGATTACATGCGCCGCCAGCAGCGCCGCGACGGTTATGTCGAGGTGAACACCCCGCAGGTCGTGAACCGCAAGCTGTGGGAGGCGTCGGGACACTGGGAGAACTACCGCGAAAACATGTTCATCGTGGAGGTGGACGAGGAAGGCGCGCGGGAAAAGGTGGTCAACGCGCTGAAACCCATGAACTGCCCCTGCCATGTGCAGATTTTCAACGTGGGCCTGAAATCCTATCGCGACCTGCCCATCCGCATGGCCGAATTCGGCTCTTGCGCGCGCTACGAACCGTCGGGCGCGCTGCATGGCATCATGCGGGTGCGCGGCTTCACGCAGGATGACGCGCATATCTTCTGCACGCTGGATCAGGTGGAATCCGAGTCCAAGAAGTTCATCGAATTCCTCGCCAAGATCTATTCCGACCTCGGCTTTGACAAATGGCGGGTGAAGCTGTCCACCCGGCCCGAAAAGCGCGTGGGGTCGGATGAGATTTGGGACAAGATGGAAGCGGCCCTTGCCAATGCCTGCACGGCGGCAGGCTATGCCTATGAACTGTTCCCCGGCGAAGGGGCCTTCTACGCGCCGAAGTTGGAATTCGTGCTGACCGATGCCATCGGGCGCGATTGGCAGTGCGGCACGTTGCAGCTTGATCCGAACCTGCCCGAACGTCTGGATGCCAGCTATATCGGCGAGGATGGGGCAAAGCATCGCCCCTTCATGCTGCACCGCGCCTGCCTTGGGTCATTTGAGCGGTTCATCGGCATCCTGATCGAAAACTTCGCGGGCAAACTGCCCTTCTGGCTGGCCCCGCGTCAGGTGGTGGTGGCGTCGATCGTGTCGGACGCAGATCCCTTTGTCGAAGAGGTCGTCACCGCCCTGACCCTTGCAGGGGTGCGGGCCGAGGCGGATATGCGCAATGAAAAGATCAACTACAAGGTGCGCGAACATTCCGTGGGCAAGGTGCCGGTGATCCTTGCCATCGGGATGAAAGAGGTCGAGGAGCGGACGGTTTCCGTCCGCCGTCTGGGCGAGAACCAGACTCAAACCATGACGCTGGATGCCATCCTGGCGGAACTGACCGCCGCCGCGCTGCCGCCCGACATGCGCTGAAAAAGCGGGCGGAAAGGTGCGGCAACGCCCCTTTCCGCCCCCACCGACACGGGCGGGCAGCCCGCCCATGACGGCCAAACCCCCAGTTTTCCCCTTGTTTCATTGGCTTGCATGCCGATTTCGTGCCGCGGATTGGGGCTTGATTTTCATCCGGGCTTTGGCATGATTTTGCGCAGTGACGACAGACTTTCGACCGCCTCCTGTGTTGCTCAGGCAGCCGGACCTAGGAAGACCTGGCTGCACGGCCCGACGGCAATATCGCCACGGGGAGGGAGTGAAAGGAGAATGCGGAATGCCAACGGGCACCGTGAAGTGGTTCAACACGACGAAGGGCTTTGGATTCATCGCCCCCGATGACGGCGGCAAGGATGTGTTCGTGCATATTTCGGCAGTCGAGCGGGCGGGGTTGCAGGGTCTGAACGACAACCAGAAGATCGCCTATGAATTGCAGTCGGGCCGCGACGGGCGCGCCTCGGCCAGCGATCTGCGGCTGCTCTGATCGCGCAAGCCGCTGACAAAGCACGATAATCATAGGGCCCGCCACTGGCGGGCCTTGTGCGTTACAGCAGTTTCGCCTGCACCGCATCATCCCAGCCAAGGTGCCATTCGGCGCCATTGCGGATGACCGGGCGCTTCATCACCGTGGGTTGGGCGGCGATCTGCGCCTCGGGGTCGGAGGCTTTCAGAAAATCGCTGAAGGCGCGGTAGGTGGTCGATGTCTTGTTGATCACCCGATCGCCGAATTCCACAACGATTTCATCGATTTCCGCCGCCGTCAGGGGGGTGGCCCGCACGTCGCGGAAGGTGATGTCATGGCCTGCCGCCTGCAGCGACTTGAGCGCTTTCTTGCAGGTGTCGCAGGTGGGAATACCGTAAAGGATCATCTTTTCGCCTGTTGGGTCATGTGTTCAGCAGCGCAGTGCAGACGCGCAGTGCAGCAAACTGTGCATACGCAGCGGGCTGTGTTTTGACCAGAGCTTAACCCGTGATGGCCCGCGTGATGGCCACCCCGGCCCAGGCCGACAGGCCCGTCAGCACCGTGCCCCAGATCGTATCGGTCATCACCATCTGCCAATGCCAATCCTTCATGATGGCATAGGAGGTGAATTCATAGGTGCCATAGGCCATCGCCCCGATGATCATCGCCGGGATCAGCACTGGGGCCCCGGTCTTCAGCGCGGGAAGCGAGACGAGGTAGATCAGCCCCGCCACATAGGCGAGGTAGAACAGCGCCGCCGGAACCAGGCGGATATTCTCCATCATCAGCGCCCCGATATGGCGGCTGAACAGCGGCTTCATCACGAAGGTCAGCATGATCGCATCAAGGATCAGGAAGACGGCGGCGGTGGAGAGGTAGAGGGTGGCGATCTGCATGGGGGCGCTCCTTGTCGCAACACAGGTAGCACAGGGGGGGATGGGGGAAAGGGGTTGTTAACCAGTTGGGGGGAAGGTGGGTAGACAGGCACGGGAGATCGGTTACCCCTCGCGCAAAGATAGATGGTTCTCTTAATCAATCGGCAGTTTACAAGAACCCAATTGCACGCGCATAATTAAAAACCTTGCTGAGCGTGTAGTTCGCAATATCTGCACGTCCAGTCTTACGTCGCCACATAATCTCAACACGAATCTTCCCCCCTGCAGTGTACACTATGAGGTCTGTTCGCCGACTCAAGCCTTGGCCAAAGTCTTTCTCCAACTCATATCGCACCGCAAGCCCGGAAGCGACCAATGCTTCACCAATCGCTTGGTTCAACTCGCTGTCGTTGTTCTCGGCAATTGCAGAAAGCTTGTCAAATGCTGCAATGCTTTCAGAACCGAGCTTCTTTCTTGCGCGCACTCCTGTCGGCTTGCCGCTCATTACCTGCGCGAACTCAGTTTTTGTAAGTCGCTCGACAGCATCCTTCTTTGCCTTTGCATTCTGAGTTCCAATGCTAAACTTTCGCGCAGTCAGCCTTTGCTGAAGCGTCAAGGATGCAAAGGTTCTTATGATTGAGTTCGCGGTAAGAACTGGCAAGTGGAAAATCTTTGCATCCAGAACTGTTCCGACAATACCGACTTTCTCCGGAATCTTCTTTAACTCTGCAACGATATTCGCCTCCGTGGCAGACATTAAACGTTCGGTATCTATTGACGCGTACGCTCCTCTAGTCAGCGCCGCCACATCACCATCTGGTTCGTTTCCTGCCACAACCAGTATCCAAAGCCTACACTGCTCTTGATCGACCAGCTTGCTTACACCTTCCTGCATCAAGGCAATTTCGTCATGAATGCGGGAAAAGAAATCACCAAGTACAGTAGATTTCAGAGATAAATCAGTAAGACGATCCTCAGATAGGCCAAGATCAGAGATTGACGCACTTTGATTTGCCAAGCTGAGCGTTCGAGAGGCAATTTTAACGTACTCGTCCTTTTCTGGACCACTAAACTGAATTACGCCGCTCTTTTGCGGGAGAAGCGCCGATCCACCAATAGCTCTCGCGACTCGCACAATTCGTTCATGCAGCGCATCAGTATTACATGGCCAAACTACTAATGATTTCTCCCCTGAAGAAGTACGCAAAAACGCATTAATTTCATGCAGCCAAGTTTCGAGCTCACTATCTGAGAAGGTGAGTGCAGCTTCGCGCTCCTCAAGAACGAATATACGGTATGTTGTCTCATTTGCTGCAGAGTTAGTGCCAACTTAATAGATACACCGGATTCTATCGAGATCGTTTCAACGTCCTTCTTAAAAATCTTCAACGTGTGGAGAAAAGTAGACTTTCCTGAACCAGAGACGCCACGGAGCACGACGAGCGCACCACGTCCAGCCGAGTCCATAACTTTAAAAACCTCATCAAACTGCTTCAGTGTTTGAGGTATACGAACAACCAATTGCGAAATGGAAGCTTGTGGCACTTTTCGCGCAAGCACTTCGTAACGGTCCGGAACAATAATCGTCTGCACGGTTCACATTCTCCTTAACTCAGGGCACTATATCGACGACTGGCTAGAAATCCACTCCCGCAACACACACACCGGCCCTTCTTCCCTGAGCCGCCGCTCATAAATCACCCGCCATTCCCCCTCATCAAAGGTCGGGAAAAACGCGTCGGCGTCGGGGATGGTGAGGTCGACTTCGGTCACCAGCAGCCGATGGGCCAGTGGCAGCAGGGCGCGGTAGATGGCGCTGCCGCCGATGCCGTAGAGGCGGGTATGGCCGGCCTCGAGCGCCATGTCGATGGCGGCCTCGGGTGTGGGGGCGGTGGTTTCCCAGACCGTGGGGTCGGAGGTGACCACGATGTTGAGGCGGTTCTTCAGCGGGCGGACGGGCAGGCTTTCCCATGTGCGCCTCCCCATGATCAGCGCGCCGCCGGTCGTTTCACGCTGAAACGCGGCGAGGTCTTCGGGGGCGTGCCAAGGGATGGTGTTTCCCTTGCCGATGGCCCCGTTGCGGGCGCGGGCGACGATGAGGGTCAGCATCTTACACCGCCACCGGGGCCTTGATGGCGGGATGCGGGTCGTAGCCTGTGATCTCAAAATCCTCAAACCGGAAATCAAAGATCGAGGGGACGGCGCGGGTGATCCGCAGGGTCGGCAGCGGGCGGAGGTCGCGGGAAAGCTGGGTCTGCACCTGTTCCATATGGTTGGAATAGATATGCGCGTCGCCGATGGAATGGACGAAATCCCCGGCCTCATAGCCCGTGACATGGGCGAGCATGACGAGGAGGAGGGCGTAAGAGGCGATGTTGAACGGCACGCCAAGGAACATGTCGGCGCTGCGCTGGTAAAGCTGCAGGTGCAGCTTGCCGCCCAGGATGCGGACCTGCCACATCGTATGGCAGGGCGGCAGCGCCATCTGCGGCACGTCGGGCGGGTTCCAAGCCGAGACGATCAGGCGGCGGGAGTCGGGGGATTTGCGGATCATGTCGATCAGCGTCTGGATCTGGTCCACGCCCCCGAAATCGCGCCACTGGCGGCCATAGACGGGGCCAAGGTCGCCGTTCGCATCGGCCCATTCATCCCAGATGCTGACGCCGTTTTCCTTGAGGTAACGGATGTTGGTATCGCCCTGCAGGAACCACAGAAGTTCGTGGATGATGGATTTGAGATGCAGCTTCTTGGTGGTGACCAGCGGGAAGCCATCGGCCAAAGGGTAGCGGCATTGCAGGCCGAAATGGCTGATGGTGCCGGTGCCCGTGCGGTCGGTCGAGGGGGTGCCTTGGGCAAGGACGGTGCGGAGCGCGACGTGATATTGCTGCATGGGCCTGCCGATGGGTATGGGATGAGTCGGCTCCCACTATATCTTGCGGTGGCGTCGGGTGCGACGGGCTGTGTAAGGTGGCGGCAGGAAATCGAGAGGAGGGATGCAATGGGCATTCGGTATCTGCATACGATGGTACGGGTGAAGGATCTGGAGGCGTCGATCGCCTTCTACAAGCTCTTGGGGCTGGAGGAGACGCGGCGCTATGACAATGAAGGCGGGCGGTTCACGCTGGTCTTCCTTGCGCCGCCCGGTCAGCCGGACTGCCCGGTGGAGTTGACCTATAACTGGGATGGCGATGACGGGCTGCCGAGCGACAGCCGCCATTTCGGGCATCTGGCCTATGAGGTGGAGGACATCCACGCCACCTGCGCGCATCTGCAGGCCAATGGGGTGGTGATCAACCGCCCGCCGCGGGACGGGCGCATGGCGTTCGTGCGGAGCCCTGACAATATCTCGATCGAGTTGTTGCAGAAGGGCGGCGCGCTGGAGCCGGTGGAACCGTGGAAGAGCATGGCGAGCGTGGGCCATTGGTGAGCGGTGGCGGGGGGACAGACGTCCCCCCGCACCCCCCTTTTGCCCGGGTCGGAGGCGCCGCGACTGTGGCGGCGGGCAGGACATTGGGTATTTGAGCCAAGGTGAAACGGCAGGTCAGAAGGACCAGCGGGTGAGCGTATCGGGGCCGAGGGTGGTGGCGTCGATCAGCCTTGGGCGCGGGGCATCATTCAGGGCTATGAGGCCCAAGGGGCCGAGGACGGGGAAACCGTCGCCGCCGATCAGGCAGCCGGCCTGAAACAGGGCGAGTTCGTCGACGAGTTTCGCACGGATCAGGGCGGCAGCGAATTGACCGCCGGCTTCGATGAGGATGCGGGTCAGGCCCTCGGCCGCCAGCAGGCGGAAGGCGGCGGGAAGGTCCAGATGGGCACCATTGGTTGTGGCGGCGATGAGGCGGGCGCTGGTCTGGTCCCATCCGTTTGGGGTGGCATCGGGGCCGTGCAGCACCCAGACCGTGTGCAGGGCGGCGGTCTGGCCGAGGCGGGATGTGGCAGGCACGCGCAGGCGCCTGTCCGCAAGGAGGCGCAGCGGTTGATGGCTTGCCCCGATGTCGCGGGCGGTGAGGTCGGGGTCATCGGCCAGCGCGGTGGCAGAGGTGGTCAGCACCGCGTCATGGGTGAGGCGCATCTGATGGACGGCACGACGGGCCAAGGGGCCGGTGATCCAACGGCTTTCGCCCGAGGCGGTGGCGATGCGGCCATCGAGCGTGGTGGCGAGTTTCAGGGTGACGAAGGGCAGGCCTTCGGTGATGCGCTTGAGAAAGCCCGCCTGCAGGGCGCGGGCGCGGGGTTCCAGCACGCCTTCCGTCACGGCAAGGCCTGCCGCGCGCAGGATGGCATGGCCCCGGCCCGAAACGCGGGGATCCGGGTCGGTTTGCGCGGTCACCACGCGGGTGACCTTGGCCGCGACAAGCGCCTCGGCGCAAGGGGAGGTGCGGCCGTGATGGGCGCAGGGTTCGAGCGTGACATAGGCGGTGGCGCCTTCGGCCTGCGCGCCCGCCTGCGCCAGCGCCACGCGTTCGGCATGGGGGCGGCCGCCCGGCTGGGTCCAGCCGCGCCCGATGATGCGGCCCGCCTTGACGATCACGCAGCCCACGGCCGGATTGGGCCATGTGCGCCCAAGCCCCCGCGCGGCGAGCGCGAGGGCGTGGGACATATGAACCTCGTCTTCGGTCACATGCGGCCCGTCACTCTTCCGGGCCGCCGCCGGGGCGCAGTTCGCTGACGAATTTGTCGAAATCATCCGCTGCCTGGAAGTTTTTGTAGACGCTGGCAAAGCGGACATAGGCCACGGTGTCGATCCGGGCGAGGGATTCCATGACAATCTCGCCGATCACCTTGGACGAAATGTCGGTTTCGCCGAGGGATTCCAGCCGCCGGACGATGCCGGAAATCATCTGGTCGATGCGTTCGGGATCGATGGGCCGCTTCTGCATGGCGATGCGGATGGAGCGTTCAAGCTTGGTCCGGTCGAAATCTTCGCGCTTGCCGCTGGATTTGATGACGACCAGATCGCGCAGTTGCACACGTTCATAGGTGGTGAAGCGGCCGCCACAGGCCGGACAGAAACGCCGCCGCCGGATGGCGACGTGGTCCTCGGCGGGACGGCTGTCCTTTACCTGGGTGTCGATATTGCCGCAGAATGGGCAGCGCATGGGCCCCCTCCTTGCTTGTTGTTGGTTACGCCTGCCTCTAGTCCCGGTGTTGTCCCGGGTATTTGCCCACAGACTATAGGGGCAAGCCTGCAATATGGGCTAGGGCGAAGTTTGCGCCGCATGATCTGGGGGGCCGGGGTGTGGCGGCGCGGACTCAGAACGGTCAGCCGAAAAGGGTTTCGCCCAACTGGTCGATGGCCTGTTTTGCCTTGGCAATCGAAGCATCCGCCGCCTCATCGCGCGAACTGCGCGTGTCCGCACGGATCAGGCGGTGGGTCTTTGTTTCGCCGTTAATCGTCTTTTCGATACGCGCGGCAATGCGGTACACGCCGCCCTCGGCTATGGGTTCGGGAAAAATCCGAAAGTCATTGTGAAGAACGGCTGCAGAGGCCGCTTCGGTCTTGGCGGCGGGGGATGAAGCGCCAAAGATCCGGGAAAAGAACGAGGGCATCGGTGCTCCTGTCGCGGGGGTCGGGTTCAGGTCTTTCGCCGAGCCGCGCCCGGACTAATCGAGGTTGAGTGATCTGACGGACCGCCAATCATAGTTTCTGACACGTTCTTGCTCGGCTGGAACGTCCTCTCTGGTCAAACCCGTGCTGGCATAGAAACCGTCTGCAAAAGAGCCCTCTGACGGCATCGGCAAGCCGCGATCCAGACTTTCCTTGGATACAACGAGCACAGAGACATTCGGCAGACCATATTCCGCACAAAGCGCTGCGGCTTCGTTCAGATAGCTGCTGAGCCCCTGACCATTGACCTTTGCCATTCCCAGCCTGCGCGCCAGTTCGGAATATGTCAGCGCTTGTTCGCCCGACAGCGCGGCCTTTGCGACGATCTTGATGGTCGCAAAGGCACGCTCTTTCGTCAGCGGGGATACAGAACGGTGGATGGTCACTGATCCAGGAAACTCCGCAGCTTCCGGCTTCTGCTTGGGTGCTTGAGCTTCCGCAGCGCCTTGGCTTCGATCTGGCGGATGCGTTCGCGGGTGACGCTGAATTGCTGGCCCACTTCTTCCAGCGTGTGATCCGTGTTCATCCCGATGCCGAAGCGCATGCGCAACACGCGTTCCTCGCGGGGCGTGAGGCTGGCCAGAACGCGGGTGGTGGTTTCCTTCAGGTTTTCCTGAATGGCGCTGTCCAAGGGCAGGATGGCGTTCTTGTCTTCGATGAAATCGCCAAGCTGGCTGTCTTCTTCGTCGCCAATCGGGGTTTCCAAGGAAATCGGTTCCTTGGCGATCTTCATCACCTTGCGGACCTTTTCCAGCGGCATTTGCAGCTTTTCCGCCAGTTCCTCGGGCGTCGGTTCGCGGCCGATTTCGTGCAACATTTGCCGCCCGGTGCGGACCAGCTTGTTGATCGTTTCGATCATGTGCACGGGGATACGGATCGTGCGGGCCTGATCGGCGATGGAGCGGGTGATGGCCTGACGGATCCACCATGTGGCATAGGTGGAGAATTTGTAGCCGCGGCGGTATTCGAATTTATCCACGGCCTTCATCAGGCCGATATTGCCTTCCTGGATCAGGTCAAGGAATTGCAGGCCGCGGTTGGTGTATTTCTTGGCGATGGAAATCACGAGGCGAAGGTTCGCCTCCACCATTTCCTTCTTGGCCTGACGCGCCTCTTTCTCGCCCTTTTGCACCTGATTCACGATGCGGCGGAATTCGGAGATGTCGACGCCGATATACTGGCCGACCTGCGCCATTTCGGCGCGCAGTTCTTCGACCTTGTCGCGGGATTTTTCCATCAGCGCCTGCCAGCCCCGGCCCGCCTTGGCGGCCATACGGTCCAGCCAGGTGGGATCAAGCTCATAGCCTTGATATTCGTCGATGAATTCGCGGCGGTTGATGCGGGCGGCATCGGCCAGCTTCACCATGCCGGAATTGATCGCCATGATCTTGCGGTTGATGCCGTAGAGTTGGTCGATCAGCGCCTCGATGCGGTTGTTGTGCAGATGCAGCGCGTTGACCAGCGTGACGATTTCGGAACGCAGCTTCTGATACGCCGCCTCGTCGGAGGCCGAATAGCTGGCGGTTTCCGACAGGGTGGCCGACATGCGCAGATCCTGCATTTCGGCCAGCTTGGAATAATCGCGGGCGATGATTTCCAGCGTTTCGAGAACCTTGGGCTTTAGCGCGGCTTCCATCGCGGCCAGCGACATGGCGCTGGCTTCGTCATCTTCATCATCTTCCTCGGCGCGCGAGATGGGGTTGCCATCGGCATCCAGCTCCGGCTCGGCGCTGCCACCGCCTGCGCGGCGGGGGGCGGCGGACATGTCCACCTCATCCAGCGCGGGGCCGCCTTCCATATCGTCCTCGCCGTCGAGCGAGCGGCCGAAGGTGGCTTCAAGGTCGATCACATCGCGCAGCAGGATGTCTTCGTTCAGAAGTTCGTCGCGCCAGATGGTGATGGCCTGAAAGGTGAGCGGGCTTTCGCACAGGCCCGCGATCATCGTGTTACGCCCGGCCTCGATCCGCTTGGCGATGGCGATCTCGCCCTCGCGCGACAAGAGTTCGACGGACCCCATCTCGCGCAGATACATGCGGACCGGGTCATCGGTGCGGTCCAGCGTTTCGGTGGTGGCCCCTACGACGGCCACCTCGCGCGATGTGGAGGAGGTTTCGACCAGCTCGCCGCCGACCTCGCCTTCTTCGGCCTCGTCATCCTCGATGACGTTGATTCCCATTTCCGACAGCATGGACATCACGTCCTCGATCTGTTCGGACGAGACCTGTTCCGGCGGAAGCACGGTGTTGAGCTGTTCATAGGTGATGTAGCCGCGCTCGCGCGCATCGGCGATCATCTTCTTGACCGCGGCCTGGCTCATGTCGAGCGAGACATCGGCTTCCTGCTCTTCGGGCTTCGCGTCGTCAGTGTCTTTGAGTGCCATGTGGTCTCCTCGGGCGCGGGCGGATGCGAATCGACTCGCATCAAGCGAATCAATAACGCGAATCACGGTGGGTTAAAGGGTGCGAACGGTGATTCTTTCGTAATCTTTGGGCTTTTCGGGCCTTGGGGTTCTGCCGATCAGTGTCGGCGTGATGGGCGGTCAAAGCGGATGCTGTCGAATACTTTGCGCGCCTCTTCGAGTTCCTCCTTGTCCAGCGCGACGCCGTTGGGCGAGATGACGGCTTCGCCGATCTTGTCCTGCGGGCCGCGATGCGCGGCGGCGCGTGCCTCGTTCGCCTTGGCGATGCGCCATGTCAGCCCTTCGTCCACCACGCCTTCGATATCCTGTTCGGCCTCTTCGATTTCGCGGCGGCGGCCGCGTTCGGCCTGCAGGATGAAGAAATCCTGCGCCAATGCGAATTCGGCGCGTTCAGTATCGGCGGTGTCCAGCAGAGCGGGTGCATTACGCACATGGGGATGGGACAGCAGCACGTCAAGCGGTGCGGGCGCTGCGCGGGCGATGGCGTCTTTCGGATCAGGGGCATCGGCATGGGCCAAGAGCAGGTCACGGATCAGGCCATGGCCTTCGCCCGTACAATCGAGCGTTTCCAGTGCCGACTCAAAGCGCGTGATCAGGCGCGGATGGGTGATGAGCGTGGCCAGGATCACGGCCTCTCGAAGGGCCTCTTCGACGGGCGTGGTCGCAGAGCCCAAGAGCGACTGGCGGGTGGTGTGCAAGGGCGCGATGGGCTGAAACGGGGTTCGCCCCCCTGCCCTGCCACCGCCGCCCTGCCCGCGCGGGGTATAGGGGCGGAAGGGCTGGGCGTTCTGGCCGAACAGATCAAGACGCAGGCGTTTGATATCCTCGCCGTAATGGGCGCGGATCGACGGGTCGGCGATGCGCTTCAAAGCGGCGCGCAGGGTCTTGTCCAGCGCCGCCTTGCGTTCGGGGCTGTCGAAGACCTTGCCCTCCGTCTCGCGCCGCCAAAGCAGGTTGACCATGGGCTGCGCGGCATCAAGCACCTTCTGCATCGCAGGCGCGCCTTGTGCCTTGATCAGATCATCCGGGTCCATTCCCTGCGGCAGGATGGCAAAGCGCAGGCCCTTGCCCGCCTCCAGAAGCGGGAGCGCAAGGTCGATCACCCGCAGCGCGGCGCGGATGCCTGCTGCATCGCCATCCAGCGCGATGATCGGCTCATCATGGATGCGCCACAGAAGGCGAAGCTGATCTTCGGTGACCGCAGTGCCGAGCGGGGCCACTGTGGCGCGGAAGCCCGCCTCAGACAGGGCGATCACGTCCATGTAGCCTTCGGCCACCACCAGCGGCTGGCCTTTGCCCGCCGCTTCGCGGGCCGGGGCCTGATTATAGAGATTGCGGCCCTTGTCGAAGAGTTCGGTTTCCGGACCGTTGAGGTATTTGGCCCGCGCGTTCGGGTCCATCGCCCGCCCACCCAGGCTGATGGCGCGGCCCCGCGCATCGCGGATCGGAAAGATGATCCGGCCACGGAAGCGGTCATAGGGCGGGCCACCGTCATCGGGCTTGGCGCAAAGGCCCGCATCGACGATCAGATCGGGCGCGATGCCCTTTTGCGTCAGGGCCTGAAAAAGCGCCTGGCGCTGATCGGGGGCAAAGCCGATTTCCCAACGTTCCTGCGCGGCGGGCGACATGCGGCGCTTGTCGAGATAGGCGCGGGCGTCAGAGGCGGCAGAGGTTTTCAGTTGCAGGCGGAACCATTTGACCGCCTCTTCCATCACCTGCGAAAGCTGTGTGCGGCGGTCGGCCTTTTGCGCGGCCTGCGGATCGCGCGCGGGCATCTGCATCCCGGCCTCGCGCGCCAGAACCTCGACCGCCTCCATGAAGGAGAGGTTGTCGTTTTCCTTGATGAAAGTGACCGCGTCGCCTTTGGCGTGGCAGCCGAAGCAGTAATAAAACCCCTTGCGGTCATCGACATGGAAGCTGGCGGATTTTTCCTGATGGAAGGGGCACGGCGCCCACCAATCGCCCTTGGCCATGTTGGATTTGCGCATGTCCCATGTGACCTTGCGCCCCACAACTTGTGACAGGGACACACGGGTGCGGAGTTCGTCAAGGAATCCGGGCGGCAGGGACATGATCCCTATATCGGGCGGGCGGGGGCGGCTGTCCAGTCATCATGCGGACGGCAGGCGGGCAGGCCCGCCCGCCGAAGGCTGTTCTCGCCACCCGCGCCTTGCGGCGCGTGCGGGGCCCGTTCAGGGGGCGTTCCGCCCCCTCTGGGCCTTTGGCCCATTCACCCCCTGAGGGTATTTGGGGCCAAGATGAAGGCGATGGGGTTCATCTTGGCCCAAATACCCAACTGTCCGTCCCCATCTGCGCGCCGTCAGGAAACCTTGGCGCGGGCGGCCAGCACTTCCAGCGCTTCGGAAAGTTCAGCCCAAGCCGTGCGGGCCATGGAGCGGAAGACCATGATTTCGAACGCGTCTTGCCCGGTGCGGGTGAGGATCGCCTGCATGTGATTGAGCGGCGCGCGGGCGGTGCGCCCGACCGGGAAGGCCGTGGCGCGCAGGTCCAGCGGGACAGGGCGCATCAGCACATCCGTCGCCGCAGGTCCTTGCAGGGTCAGGATGGCCCAACCATCGGTCTGATCCGTCAGCGCGGCGTGATCGGCGAGTGCAGTGGGTGCAGTGGGTACATGCACGCCGATCAGAAAGGCCTGATCGCGGCCGGTCCAGAGCAGGCGCGCATCACCGTTGGTGGCCTGAGTGTTCGGTGCCGGAAAGGCCAGACCCAGCGGCGCAAGTGCTGCGTTGACCTGCGCCATCCTGCCCGGAAAGGGCGCGATGGAGGTGATCGGCGCTGCCTGCCCTTCGGCCAGCGTGGTGGCCTGCAGGGTGAGGGGGGCATGACCCGAAAGGGCGGATTTGGCGATGAGTTCAGGCACGGAGCTTGGCCCCTTCCTTGTCGTGGAACACGGGATCGGTGATTTCGGCCATCACGTCGATCTTGCGCAGGTGATCGACGACGCGCACCGTCTGCCCATGCCGCGCGCGGCCATCCTTGACGAAGGCCAGCGCCAGATGGGCCTCGAGCGTGGGCGAGTAGCAGACCGAGGTGATATAGCCCTGATCGGTTTCGCGATGGACCCGGTCGCCCGGTGTGAAGACATGCGCGCCTGCCGTCATCAAGGCGGTGGCCTTCAGGCCCACCAGTTGTTCGCGCTCCGGCCCGTGCATACCGGGCCGCGCGGCGGCGGCCTTGCCGATGCAGTCCTTCTTGGTTGACACCATCTTTTCCATGCCGATGTCAAAGGCCGTGGTGCGACCATGAATTTCGGCATGGGTGATGAAGCCCTTTTCGATCCGCAGAACGTTGAGCGCT
This sequence comes from Variovorax paradoxus, assembly GCA_943370085.1. Classification (GTDB taxonomy): domain Bacteria; phylum Pseudomonadota; class Alphaproteobacteria; order Rhodobacterales; family Rhodobacteraceae; genus Paragemmobacter. The sequence continues at coordinate 137,415 of CALRPT020000011.1, forward strand.
TCCATCCCATAGGGCCCGCCGCCCATCGTTTCGGCCCGCGCCAGCAGGTCACGGAACAGCGCCTCGCCAAAGCGGGTGGGAACCGCGATTTCATACCCCTCTTCGCCCGAGAAAGAGATGCGGAAAAGCCGCGCAGGGGTGGAGCCGAGCAGGATGTCGGCAACACCCATGAAAGGCAGGTTTGGCGGATCGCCCAAGAGTGTGGAAAGCAGGTCGCGCGCCTTTGGCCCGGCGACGGCGAATTGCGCCCAGCCTTCCGTCACCGAGATGAAGCGCACATCCCAGCCCGCACAAAAGGCCTGATGCACGAAATCCAGATGGCGCATCACCAATCCGGCAGCAGCAGTGGTGGTGGTCATCAGATAGTGGTTTTCCCCCAGCCGCGCCGTGGTGCCGTCATCCAGCACCAACCCATCCTCACGCAGCATCAGCCCATAGCGGACCCGGCCCACCGGCAGGGTGGAGAAGGTGTTGGTATAGACCAGATCGAGGAAGCGCGCGGCATCCTTGCCCTGAATATCGATCTTGCCGAGGGTGGAGACATCGGCCACGCCCACGCCTGTCCGCACCATGCGGACCTCGCGGTTGCAGGCATCGAGCCATGTCGCCTCGCCCGGTTTTGGGAAGTAGCTGGGGCGATACCACAGCCCCGCCTCGATCATCGGGGCGCCCCGGTCGCGGCTGGCCTGATCGGAGGTAAGGAAGCGCTGCGGCGCAAAGCCCGCGCCGCGCCCGCCCGCCCCCATCGCCGCGATGGAGGTGGGGATATAGGGCGGGCGGAAGGTGGTGGTTCCGGTCTGCGGAATGCCGCGCCCGGTGGCATCGGCCAGAACGGCCAGCGCGGCGACGTTGGAATTCTTGCCCTGATCGGGGGCCATCCCCTGTGTCGTGTAGCGTTTCATATGCTCGACGCTGCGGAAGTTTTCCTGCGCCGACAGCTTCACATCCTTGGTCGTCACGTCATTGGCGAAATCGAGCCATTGGCGGCCATCAACCCCCGGCGTCTGCCAGAAGGGGGTGATCGCATAAGGCGCGTCCTCGGTCATGGGCAGGGGCATGTCGGGCGCGGTCTTGCCCAGCGCGGCAAGGGCGGTGCGCGCGGCCTCCATCCCGTCGCGCAGGCAGGCGGCGGTGGAGAAGGCGCCGTTGCAGGCCCCCGCAGGTGTCAGGCGCGGCACGGCATCGGGGGCGGGGACGAAGGCTGCAATATCCTCGCGCCACAGGGGGCGGCCGTTCATGTGGCAGGTCAGATGGACGGTCGGGTTCCAGCCGCCCGACATGGCAAGGCAATCGGTTTCCAGCGTGTCCGTGCCGCCCGCATGGCGGAAGGTGATCGAGGTCAGGCCAAGGCGGCCTGCCGTGCCGGTGATCTGGGCGTTCAGGTAGACGGGGCAATCCTCCAGCGCCGTGGCATCGGGGCGGGTGTCGAGGATGGCCGCCACCTTGACGCCCGCCGCCATCAGATCGCGCGCCGTGGCGCGGGCGGCGTCGTTGTTGGCTATGACGGTGATGCGGCTCCCCGGCACAACGCCGTAGCGGTGCAGATAGCTGCGCACCGCCGAGGCCAGCATGATGCCGGGGCGGTCATTGTCTGGGAAGGCCAGCGGGCGTTCCAAGGCACCAGCGGCCAGCACCGCCTGCCCTGCCACGATGCGCCAGAAACATTCGCGCGGCAGGTGCGGTGCGGGCTTGCAGTGCAACCCTACACGTTCCAACGCGCCGAAGGTGCCATCATCATAGGCCCCGGTCACCGAGGTGCGGGTCATCAGGCGCACATTGGGCATGGCGCGCAACTCGGCCAGCATGGCCTCGGCCCAGTCGGCGCCGGGCTGGCCGTCGATGCGGATGTTCTCGGCCAAAAGGCGGCCGCCCATGCGGGCGTCCTCCTCGGCCAGGATCACATCCGCCCCGGCCTGTGCGGCAGTCATGGCGGCCATCAGGCCTGTCGGGCCCGAGCCGATCACCAGCACATCGCAGAAGGCCCAGGCCTTTTCATACTGCGCCTCATCATGCTTGCCCGACAGCGAGCCAAGCCCTGCGGCACGGCGGATGAGGGGTTCATAGAGCTTTTCCCACAAGGGGCGCGGCCACATGAAGGTCTTGTAATAGAACCCCGCCGACAGGAAGGGCGCGGCGAGATCATTGACCGACAGCAGGTCGAATTTCAGCGACGGAAAGCGGTTCTGGCTGCGGGCGGCGAGGCCGTCGAACAGTTCCTGCACCGTGGCGCGGACGTTCGGCGTCTGCTGGTTGCCCTCAAGGATTTCCACCATGGCATTGGGCTCTTCGCTGCCTGCCGTCAGCACGCCACGCGGGCGGTGATATTTGAAGCTGCGCCCGACCAGACGCACGTCATTGGCAAGCAAGGCCGATGCCAGCGTGTCGCCTTTGTAGCCCTGATAGCTGCGCCCGTCGAAGGTGAAGCTGACGGGCTGGCTGCGGTCGATCAGTCCTTTTCCGGCCAGCCTCATGCCGCGTCCCCCTTGCGGTCAGCCACGGCTTCGACGGCGAGGATCTCATGCGTCACCGTATTGCGGGTGACCACCAACCACGAAGAACAGCCCATGTCGTGATACCAAAGATCACGCGTCACCCCGGCCGGGTTGTCGCGGTTGTGCAGGTAATCGTCCCATGCCTGTGGCGGGGCCTCGGGCGCGGGGCGGTTGAGATAATCCTCAGTGCCGTAATAGTAGAACTCGCGCCGGTCACGGGGGCCGCAGAGGGGGCAGGTCAGGCGCATGGCAGGCTCTTTTTCTGGAAACGTTGGTCGGCATGACGTGCGGTACAAAGGGGCGCTGCCCCTCGGCCTTCGGCCATATCTTCACGTTCTGGGGGCCGGAGTATTTGGGCCAAGATGAAGAAGGCGGGTTTCATCTTGGCCCAAATACCCTCGCCGAAGGCGGCGACAGAACGGGCCGGGTGCAAGGCGTGAGGTCTGGTCATGGTCAATGCAGGTTGTGCTGGCTGCCAGTGCCTTCCTCATCGAGGAGGTGGCCGGTCGCGAAACGGTTCAGGCGGAAGCGGGCGGCGACGGGGTGAGACTCGCCCGTGGCCATCAGATGCGCCATGCACCAGCCCGAGGCAGGCACGGCCTTGAAGCCCCCGTAGTTCCAGCCGCAATCGATGAACAGACCGTCCACCGGCGTCTTGTCGATGATGGGCGACCCGTCCGGCGACATGTCCATGATCCCGCCCCAGGACCGCAGCACCTTGGCCCGCCCGATCATGGGCATCAGGGTCATGCCCGCCTCCATCACATGTTCCACCATGGGCTGGTTCCCGCGCGAGGCGTATGAGGCGTAGAAATCCAGATCGCCGCCAAAGACCAGACCGCCCTTGTCGGACTGGCTGATGTAGAAATGGCCCATGCCGAAGCTTACGACATGGTCGATCACGGGCTTCAGCCCTTCGGTCACGAAGGCCTGAAGGATGTGGGATTCGATGGGCAGACGCATCCCCGCCATGGCGGCGACCTGCGAGGAGCGGCCCGCGACGACGATCCCCACCTTTTTGGCCCGGATCGCGCCGCGCGTGGTCTGCACGCCCACCACCTTGCCATTCTGGATGTCGATCCCCGTCACCTCGCAATTTTGGATCAGGTCCACGCCGCGCCGATCGGCCCCGCGGGCATAGCCCCAGGCCACGGCATCGTGCCGCGCTGTGCCGCCGCGCGGGTGATAGAGGCCGCCGTAGATGGGAAAGCGGGTCTGTTCGAAATCGAGATAGGGCAGATGTTCGCGCACCCCTTCCCGGTCCAGCAGGATCGCGTCATCGCCCTGATTGATCATCGCATTACCGCGCCGCGCAAAGGCATCACGCTGGCCGTCGGAATGGAACAGGTTGATCAGCCCGCGCTGGGAATGCATGACGTTGTAGTTCAGGTCGGGCTCCAGCCCTTCCCACAGCTTCATCGAATGGCTGTAGAATTCGGAATTGCCGGGCAGGAAGTAATTGGCGCGCACGATGGTGGTGTTGCGCCCGATATTGCCGGAACCGAGGTAACCTTTTTCCAGCACCGCGATGTTGGTCAGCCCATGGTTCTTTGCCAGATAATAGGCGGTCGACAGGCCATGCCCGCCGCCGCCGATGATGATGGCGTCATATTCGGCCTTCGGGGCCGGATCGCGCCAGGCGGGCTTCCAGCCCTTGTTGCCGAAAAGCCCTTCGGTGATGACCTTCAAGCCTGAGTAACGCATGGACAGACCTTTCCTGACGCCGGGCATTGAACCGGGTCCACGCCGTTTGTTCAACAGGAAGCCGCAGTTTCCTGTGCTGCCCGCGACAAAAGGTGTCGCGGACGCGCCGCTTTGTGCGGCAGGGCTATTCCGCCAGCTTGTCGCGCAGGAAGGCCACCACCTCGGCCAGTGCATCCAGCCGCTTGAATTGCCCCGAGCCGTGGCCCGAGTCGGGCAGCAGGCGATAGTCCAGCTCTCGTGTGCCCGGACGCGCGAGAAGCGCCGCAAGAAGCCGCCCCGACTGCAGGCGCGAGATGTTGGTGTCGTCGGAGCCGTGCATGATCAGGAACGGCGGCAGCACGGCCTCTGCCGGCAGGGCGGCCAGCATGGTCAGCGGGCTGGCCGCGTTGGCAAGATCGGGGTTCTCGCCCACCGGCGCGCCGATCAGACGGGATTCAGCGGAGCCTGCATCATTCGTCGGCCCCATTTTGGCGGTCATGCCAATCGCCGCCATGTCGGCATCCATTTCGGAGAACAGGATCGGGGGAAACCACACGACCGAAGCCCGCAGCGCCGTGGATGGATCGGCCGCAAGGCTGATCCCCGCCACCGCCGACAGATGCCCGCCCGCCGAGGCCCCGAAAGAGGCGATCCGCGTCTCGTCATAACCCAAGGCATCGCCATTGGCGCGCACATAGGCAAAGGCGTCTTGCAGATCGTCATACTGTCCGGGCCAGACCACCTGATCGGAGAGACGGTAGTTGATCGCGGCCACCGCGATGCCCGCGCGCATGAACATGTCCAGCCCGTCGGGGTTCGACTTGTCGCCCACCATGAAACCGCCGCCGTGGATATAAACGACAATCGGGGGGTTCTCGACGCCGTCGGGCACGTAGATATCCAGCAGATTGCGGTCGGCAGAGCGGTCGGCATAGGCCAGATCGCCATGCAGGATATAGCCGGGGCCAGGCGGGCCTGCGGCGACACCGGGGGGCGGGCCGTCCTGCGCCTGCACAACCCCGGCAAACATCACGGCGACAGCGGCAATCAGGTAACGTAAGGACATGGGAAACCTTTCAAGGCGAAAAATCAAAGAGTGGGCCGACAAGGCCCACTCCGATACTAACGCCAGTCAGGACAATCTCCGTCGCATTGTCCTGCACTTTGTTGCGTCCTGACGTTTTTCCCCTTGCGCCGTAAGGTCACAACCCCTTGGACCGATAGGTCTGCGCCACGCGCCCGATCGACACGAGATAGGCCGCCATCCGCAGATCTTCGACATCGGCGCGGCTGTGCCAGACCTCGCGCATGGCCTGATAGGCGGACCGCATCGTGTCATCGAGGCCGGAACGCACCAGCGCCAGCTCATCCGATCCGGTCAGGAACTTTTCCTTGAAATCCGGCGACAAGGTCCAGCCAAGATGCTGGTCGCTGGACAGCCGTTCCAATTCCTCGACCAAGAGGCGCGACCGCGCTTCTTCGGCCCGGCGCTGCATCCGGCCAAAGCGGATATGCGACAGGTTCTTGACCCATTCGAAATAACTGACCGTCACGCCGCCGGCATTGGCATACATGTCGGGGATGATCACCGCGCCCTTGGCGCGCAGGATCTCATCTGCGCCAAAGGTGATGGGGCCATTGGCGGCCTCGACGATCAGCGGCGCGGTGATGCGGGGGGCGTTGCCCTTGTGGATCACGCCTTCCAGCGCTGCGGGGATCAGGATGTCGCAGGCCTTTTCCAGCACCGCCGCGCCATCGGCGGTGTATTCCGCCCCGACAAAGCCCTTCAGCCCACCCGTGGCGGCCAGGTGCTGGCGCACGGCCTCAACCTCCAGACCGGTATCGGAGATCAGCGCACCGTCACGTTCGATGATGGCGGTGATCTTCACCCCATCCTCTTCCGACAGGAACTTGGCGGCGTGATAGCCCACATTGCCCAAGCCCTGCACCACGGCGCGCTTGCCCTCCAGCCCGCCGGACAGGTTGGCCTTGGCCACATCTTCCGGGTGGCGAAAGAATTCGCGCAGGGCGAATTGCACGCCCCTGCCCGTCGCCTCGACCCGGCCCTGGATGCCGCCCGCATGGGGCGGCTTGCCGGTGACGCAGGCCTTGGCGTTGATGTCGGTGGTGTTCATGCGGGCGTATTGATCGGCGATCCAGGCCATTTCCCGCTCGCCCGTGCCCATGTCGGGGGCGGGCACGTTCTGCGCGGGATGGATCAGGTCGCGCTTGATCAGTTCATAGGCAAAGCGGCGGGTGATCTGTTCCAGTTCATGTTCATCCCAGGCGCGGGGGTCGATGCAGAGCCCGCCCTTCGACCCGCCAAAGGGCGTTTCGACCAGCGCGCATTTATAGGTCATCAGCGCGGCCAGCGCCTCTACCTCATCCTGGCTGACGGACAAGGCATAGCGGATGCCGCCCTTGACCGGTTCCATGTGTTCGGAATGAACCGACCGATACCCGGTGAAGGTTTCGATCTTGCCCCGCAGGCGCACCCCGAAACGGACCGTATAGGTCGAGTTGCAGACCCGGATCTTCTGTTCCAGCCCGGGGCTGAGATCCATCAGCCGCACCGCGCGGTTGAACATCAGATCGACGGATTCCCGAAAGCTGGGTTCACCGGAATGTTGCATGTCTTCCTCCCTGTCGCGCCGGAACAGGGGGCGCGGCCCTTGCCGTGACGGTAGCACAGCCTGATCCTGCGGCCTCAGGATTACGACGGACAGGTTTGCAGGGATTTAAGACGCCCGAATGAAGCGCCTGCAGATTTAGGCGAGTTGCGCCTGCCCAGCACAACCGAATGGCACCCAATCCTCACCGAAAGCGCCCTGCGCCTTCCCAATCCTGCCTCAATCCTGCCTAGCAGAATGGTTAATACATGCAGACTTGAGGATGGGTACCAATCCGCTTGGAACAGCACGGAAAGGGCGAGACATGACGATTTACCATATCAGCCGCCGCACGAGGGCAATTCTTGCCTTGGCAGCTTCAGGCGAATCAGTCTCTGGAAACCTTCGGGCCGCCCGCAAAGCACTGTCTGCGGCCCAGCCACAATCATGGCGGAATTTGGCCGACCGTTTCGGTGATTCCCCCAGCTTCAACCTCAAAACTTCACAAAGCTTGCAGCCTGCACGGGCATCCCGCATCCCTGACCGGGGGTGCAAGGATGCGGTAAACCGGGGTTCCGGGCTGCCGTGCAAAGATCATGGGATCATGGGTCATGCGTAAGACTGTCCTCTCTCTTCTCGGTCGGCCGTTTCTTCGGTTCCGCCGCAGCGAGGACGGCTCGCTGCTGGTCTTCGGTCTGTTCCTGTTCGCCACCTTCTTTCTGATGAGCGGCATGGCCGTGGATCTGATGCGGACGGAAAACCGCCGCACCGCGCTATCGCAATCGCTGGACCGTTGCGCATTGAACGCCGCCGCGCTGCGCCAGACGCTGGACCCCGCCACCGTGGTGCGCGATTGCGTTGAGCGCGACGGGATGCTGCCCTTCCTGACCGAGGTCAAGGTGACGAACGCTGCCGGACAGCGTTCGGTCGAAGTGAAGGGCAGGATCTCGGTCGAGACGATGTTCATGGGCGCATCCGGCGTGGATGTGATCGACGTGGCCGCCCGGTCGGTTGCCGAACAGCGGGCCACCAATATCGAGATCGTCCTTGTGCTCGACGTGTCGGGGTCGATGGCCGGGACCAAGCTGACCTCGCTGAAAACCTCGGCCAAGAATTTTGTGTCGACAGTTCTGGGCAACAACACCGACAAGATTTCCATCGCGGTCGTGCCGTATAATGGTCAGGTCAACCTTGGGTCATCCCTGCGCACCAAGTTCAACGTGACGAATGTTCCTGGCCTGACGGCAACGCAGAACGTGAACTGCGTGGACATGCCGGCGAGCGTTTACGGCTATACCGGCATTGCGCGCGATCTGGCGCTGCCCGCTACGGGCTGGGCGGATGCATTCTCAACACTGGGTTCCTTCCCCACGAGCTATTCGACAACCGGCCGCGCGCCGACAGCAGGCAACGTCTGGTGCCCGCCGTCGACCGTGAACGTCGTGCGCCTGCAGGATGACAGCATCTCTGCCCTGCACACCTATATCGACAACCTGACGGCCATCGGTGCGACGTCGATCAACGCAGGCATGAAATGGGGCGGCGCGATGCTGGACCCGCAATTCCGCAGCGTTGTGAACGAATATGTCGATGCCGGCACCATTCCGGTGGAATTCCGCGACCGTCCGTTCGACTATTCCAAGCGTGACGCGCTGAAGATCGTCGTTCTGATGACAGACGGGGAAAACTTCGGCGATGTGCGCCTGAACAACAACTATCGCACCGGCCCCTCGCCGATCTTCAAGGGAACCGATGGCAACCATTCCATCCAGTTCACGTCGGGCCGTCCGGCCACGGCAGGGACCAACCAGTTCTGGGTGCCTCACCGCAACGAATGGCGCGCAACCTCTTGGGGTGGCACGACTAGCACGACAGGCACCCCGCAAAGCTGGCAGCAGGTCTGGCAAGATCTGAACGTAAGCTGGACGGCCTGGCACCTTTATGCCCGCGCGCTGGGAACGACCAGTTCCACGCAGTCGAGCCAGTATACCACCTGGTTCAACAACTTCCGTTCGCAGCGTGGAACCAGCACCTCGACCCCGGAAATGGACGCCGAATTGCAGCAGATCTGCGGTTTGACCAAGCAGCAGGGCATTCTGATCTACGGGATCGCCTTTGACGCCCCGACGCGCGGAGCCAACGCTGTGAGAGGCTGTTCGTCTTCCGACGGTCACTTCTTCAACTCGACCAACACCACGCAGTTGAACGCCGCCTTCCAGGCCATCGCCACCAACATCACCCAGTTGAGGCTCGTGAACTGATGCGTATGACATCCATGATGCGCCGCTTCCGGCGGCGCGAGGACGGTTCGGCCACGGCGGAATTCGTCATCCTTGTACCGCTGCTCTTTGCGATCTTTGTCGCAACGCTCGAAATCGGGATGATGATGTCGCGCTGGTCCAGCATCGATCGCGCGTCGGACATGGTCATACGGTCGCTTCGGCTTGGCCAATACACCAACCCGACGCCGCAGCTGCTGCGACAGGAAATCTGCGATGATGTCTTTCTGGTCGAGAATTGCTTCCAGAACATCGCCGTCGACATCCGCCGCATCAACAGGGCCACATTCGTGATGCCGGACAATGATGCACCCTGCGTGACCCGCGACACCGACATCATCCAACCGGTGACCACGGTGACGCCGGGCCAGCAGAATGACCTGATGCTGATCCGCGTCTGTGTGGCGGTGGATGCCTTGTTCCCGACATCGAGCGTTGCCTTGCCGATCACACTGGATGCCCAAGGCGGCTACAGGCTGTCGGTTGCATCCGTTTACGTCAACGAACCAAGCTGAAGGGCAGTCTCATGAATTTCCTGTCCTCGATCACATCCGGCGTCAAACGGCGCCTTGGCCGTTTCGCCAAAGACACCTCGGGAAGCCTCTTGGCAGAATTGATGTTCATCGTGCCGGTCATGGCGATGGGGATGTCGGGTTTCTACGCCTTCTGGGATGCCTATCAGACCCAGAACCGCGTGCAGAAAGGGGCCTATGCCATTTCCGACATGCTGTCGCGCGAGATGGTTCCCGCGTCGCCGGCCTTCTTGAACGGGCTGGAAACCACGCTGGAATACCTTATCGGCACCAATGCCCGCACCCGGATCACCAGCATCCGCCGCAACTCGGGCGGTCCGCTGGGGGCGACCGGGTTGACGGTGTTGTGGTCGCATTCACCGGGCGGCACGCTGCCGCCGCTGACGAATGCCACCCTGAACCTTGTGATTTCGGAAGTGCCGATGATGGCCGTGGGCTCGAACGTCGTGGTATACGAGGTCGTGGTCCCCTATTCCCCGGTGACCGAGATCCTGACCGTGAACACGATCAACGAAGTCGTCGCCATGCGGCCGCGTTTCCTGCCCACGCTCTGCCTCACGGGCGTGACCTGCTGATCGGCGCGTGACGCAAGGCTCCTACGGGGCTGTGCGCCACGGCACCATCCTTCTGCACGGGGCGGCGTTGTCCGCCCCGTTTGCGTGACCTAGGTTAGCCTCACGCCAGCAGCAGGAAGACCGCCCATGTCCATCCGTCCCGTCGTTCATGAAAACCGCGCCCAACCCACCTATGAAGGGGCTGGCGTGCATCTGCACCGCGCCTTCGGCTTTGGCGACCCGGACCGGATGGATCCGTTCCTGCTGTTTGATGATTTCCGCAACGAAGACCCCCGCGATTACATGCGCGGCTTTCCCTGGCATCCCCATCGCGGGATCGAGACGATCACCTATGTGCTGGCAGGCGCCGTCGAACATGGCGACAGCCTTGGCAACCATGGCCTGCTGAAAGGCGGCGATGTGCAATGGATGACGGCAGGTTCCGGCATCCTGCATCAGGAAATGCCGCGCGGGAACGCTAAGGGGCAGATGCATGGCTTCCAGCTTTGGGCGAACCTGCCATCCACCCTGAAGATGACCGCGCCGCGCTATCAGGACGTGAAGGGCAAGGACATCCCCGAAATCATGGATGATGACGGCACGGTGGTGAAGGTGATCGTGGGGTCGTTCTGGGGCAAGACCGGGCCGGTGGACGGGATCGCCGCCGATCCGCAATACCTTGATATCTATGTTCCACCGGGGCGGAAGAAGACCTTCAAGGTGGATACCTATCGCCGCGCCTTCGCCTATGTCTTTGACGGCAAGGGAACCTTCCGCGATGCCAGCCGCCCCACCGGCGTGCTCTTGGAAAAGGAAGTGATGGGGCAAGAGGTGAACATCCGCGACATGTCGGGCGACCGCACGCTGGTGCAGTTCGGCACCGGGGATGAGGTGACGGTGCAGGCCGGGCCGGATGGCATCCGGTTCCTGCTGATCTCTGGTGCGCCGATCCAGGAGCCCGTGGCGTGGCACGGCCCCATCGTGATGAACACGCAGGCCGAGATCCGGCAGGCCATGGCCGAATTGAAGAACGGCACCTTCATCCGACCCGCGCATTGACGCGAGCGGCGCTTGCGGCTTTGGTGCAGATGAGGCGCGCATCCCGATGCGCGCCAGCCTGACCGGAGCCCGAAAGATGCGCCTGCCCCCTGCCCTCGCCTTCGCCACGGTTGCCCTGCTTGCAGGCTGCAGCGAGCCGGGCTTCATCCGCAAGGCCGAACCCGCGGCCACCCCGGCGCTCTTGCCGATCGAAGAGATCCTGACCGGCGACAGCCCGCAACTGGATGCCGAGGCGGCTGCGGCATTGACGGCGCGCGGGGCGGCGCTGCGGGCAAAGGCGGGGACAGCAGGTTAGGCCGCGTTGCAAGCCTTGCCATGAACGGCTAAGGGGGCGATGAGCCTGCCCGAATGATGGAGTATCCCATGCCTGCGCCCCTTCGCCTTGGTCTTGCCGGTCTGGGAACCGTGGGCATCGGCGTGGTGAAGATCGTGCAAAAGCACGCCGACCTGATCGCCGCCCGCGCCGGCCGCCCGGTGGTGATCACCGCCATCTCGGCACGTGACCGCACCAAGAACCGCGATGCCGACCTGTCGGGTTACGCCTGGGAGACCGATCCCGTCGCCTTGGCGCGGCGGGCGGATGTGGATGTCTTTGTCGAGGTGATGGGAGGCCATGAAGGCCCGGCCCGGGCCGCGACCGAGGCCGCGATTGCCGCCGGCAAGGATGTGGTCACCGCCAACAAGGCGCTGCTCGCCCATCACGGCCATGCGCTGGCCCTCGCGGCCGAGGCGGCG